>CAWCAL010000004.1:0-497940 GCA_963793475.1 uncultured Acidimicrobiales bacterium | reverse complement strand
CCAGGATCCCGACCAGCAGCACGACGGCGACCGGAGGCGGCCGGCGGATCCCGGTCCCGGATTCGGTGGAGGTGTCGATCCGGCGAAGGGTACCGGTCGAGGTCTCCGCCGGTCCGGTGCCCACGTAGGATGACTCGTCATGGGCGCACCGCAGTACGTACCGACCGACCCCACCGATCCCCCGCACTACCAGGCGCCGCAGCGACGGCCGGGTGGCTGGATGGCGGACCGTCCGGGGGAGCTCCGCGGCGGCCAGCCCACCGACGCCCGCCTCGGCCGTCAGGGCCCTGACCAGGGCTATGCCCTGCGGCTCGCCCGGGTGCTGGCCGATGAGCTCGAGCTGTCCGCCCGTGAGACAAAGAGCGACGTCATCGCCGGCTGCGTCGCCGTCGGCCTGAAGCGGGCATCGCTGTTCGGTCGTGCGCCGATCATGGACGACCTGCGCGCCGCCGCCGCGGTCTGGGGCTTCGATCGGGCCGCCGACGACGCGCTCGTCGAGGTTCGCACGAAGGCGTTCGCCGAGATCGCCAACAACCATCACTACGAGGAGCGTCGCGCCGTTGCCGATGCCGTTCCCGACGAGGTGCTCGCCCTCGATCTCGACGAGATCCGCCGCCGCGCCCGCGTCGACTGGCGCAGCGTGCTCGCGCTCGCAGCGTGAGCGGGCCACGCGTCAGGTTCGCGCCCGCTCCGACCGGCTACCTGCATGTCGGCAGCGCGCGGGCCGCGCTGTTCAACTGGCTGTTCGCCCGCAGTCAGGGTGGAGAGCTGGTCCTGCGGATCGAGGACACCGATGCCGAGCGCAACCGGCCTGAGCTGATCGACGCCATCATCGAGGCGCTGGAGTGGCTGGGCATCGACTGGGACGAGGGCCCCGTGCACCAGTCCGGGCGCATGGATCTCTACCGCGACGCCGCCGCTCGCCTCCTGGCCGACGGGCGGGCCTACCTGGTCGACGCCGAGAACGAACCGGTCGACGGTACCGAGCTGCTCGACGGGCACGCCCTGCGGTTCCGGGTCGCCGGCGACGGCGTCACCGAGTGGGACGACGTCATCCGGGGCCACGTGTCGTTCGAGAACGAGCACCTCGAGGACTTCGTGGTCTGGCGCTCCAACGGCACGCCGACGTTCCTGCTGGCCAACGCCGTCGACGACGCCGACATGGGCATCACCCACATCATCCGCGGCGAGGACCTGGTGTCGGCCACCCCCAAGATCCTGATGATCCGCGACGCGCTCGGCGGCGGCGAGCTGCCGGTCTTCGCCCACCTTCCGCTGCTGGTCAACGAGCAGCGCAAGAAGCTGTCCAAGCGACGCGACGACGTCTCGGTGGGCGACTACCGCGACCGCGGCTACCTGCCCGAGGCCATGGCCAACTACCTCGCCCTCCTGGGTTGGGGTCCGCCCGACGAGGTCGAGATCCGCCCGATGAGCGAGATCGTCGAGCTCTTCCGCCTCGAGGACGTGAACCAGGCGGCGGCGTTCTTCGACCTGAAGAAGCTCGAGCACTTCAATGCCGAGTACCTGCGGGCCATGTCGCCCGACGAGCTGTTGGAGCGGGCCGCAACCGTGGCTCACCGCCTCGGACGTCCCCTGGTCACCCGACGAGTACGACGCCGAGCGCATGAGGCGGGTCACTCCGCTCATCCAGCAGCGGGTCCGGACGCTGGCCGACGTGCCCAGCTCGGTCGACTTCTTCTTCGGCGATCCGGTCATGGACGAGGCGGTCTGGGAGAAGGAGATGGTCAAGGGCCGTCACGTGCCCGAGATCCTCGACGAGGCCATCGTGCAGCTGACCGACTGCGAGTGGGACGCCGATGTGCTGGGCGAGATCATCCTCGGCTTCTCCGACCGGTTCGAGGTCAACAAGAAGCGGTCGCAGATGCCGGTGCGGGTGGCGGTGACCGGGCGGTCGGCGGGACCGCCGCTGTGGCAGTCCCTGATCGAGCTGGGCCGCGACGACGTCCTGGCCCGCCTCCGATCGGCCCGAGCCAGGTTGTGAGCCAGTGAGTCAGGCGAGTCCGACGGAGCCGGGACCGCAACCCCGACGCCGGCGGCTCGTCCTGGGGGCGGCTCTCCTCGCGCTCTGCTTCGGCGCGGTCTACATCGCCGTCACCTTCTTCCAGGTGTGGAACACGTCCCGGGCCGACGACGCCCGACCGGCCGAGGCCATCGTGGTGCTGGGCGCGGCCCAGTACTCGGGCACGCCGTCGCCGGCGCTGGCCGGCCGTCTCGACCATGCCCTCGGCCTGTACGACGAGGGGATGGCCTCGCTGATCGTGGTCACCGGCGGCGGGCAGGAGGGGGACATCACCACCGAGGCCAAGACCGGGTACGACTATTTGCCGCGACCGCGGCGTTCCCGACCAGGCCATCCTCCTGGAGGTGGACGGGACCAGCACGTACGAATCGCTGCGGGCGGCCAAGCGGTTCCTCGAGCCGAGAAACGTCGACGACGTGATCCTGGTGTCCGACCCCTCCCACTCGCACCGAGCCAGGGACATCGCCGAGGAGGTGGGACTGGCGGGCGTGGTCTCGCCGACCGGGGCGACGACCACCATGAGTCAGCTGGTGCGGGAGACCGGCGCCGTGGCGGTCGGCCAGCTGATCACGTACCGCCGCCTGGACCGGTGGGCCAGCTGAGCCGGGCCGCACGATCGGCCGGGTCGCAAACGGGTTCCGATCGCGCTCGGAGACCGGGTACGATCGTCGATCGTCCTTCGGGGATGGTGTAATTGGCAACACATCTGGTTCTGGTCCAGACATTGGGGGTTCAAGTCCTCCTCCCCGAGCTCAGGCGGTAGTCTCTGCCGCTCACATATCGGCCGCCCATGGGGCGGACGTCACCGCGCCCCGTTCGTCTAGCGGCCTAGGACGCTGGCTTCTCATGCCAGTAGCACGGGTTCAAATCCCGTACGGGGTACCACGTTCAACGGCACCGACCGCTCCCTTCCCGGTTGCCGGCCCCAGGGTGAACCCCTACCTTCCTGCCATGCATGGGAACGGACGAAACGCAGGGCGGGGAGCGATTCGGGGGGCGTTGGCGCTGGTCGCGGTCGCGGCGCTGATCGCAAGCGCATGCACGCCTCCGCCCCCGGGTGGAGGAACGGTCTCGTCAGGATTCCAGATCGATCCGGCCCAGAAGGCGTCGGTCGTCGACTCCGAGGTCTCGGTAGGCGATCTGGAGAAGCGCTGGGAGGTGTCGTTCCCGGGGCAGCCCTCCTACGCAGTGATCGCGGCCGACACGGTCATGGTCACGGCCAGGACCGCCGCCTCCGGCTACGGGACGACCCTGCATGCGTTGTCCGCTGCGAACGGGAGCGAGCGGTGGAGCAGGGATCTCGGCGGCACCTATTGGTGGTCCGGTCTGGCCACCGAGGGTGGCCGGGTCTTCGCGCTGAACTACAACGGCGTGCTGCGGGCGTTCGATCTCGGCGACGGTACCCAGCTGTGGCAACAGCAGCTGCCGCAGTATTCCTACTCGGCGCCGCCGACCGTGCACGACGGTGTGGTGTACGCCCACGGAGCCGGTTCAGGCGGAACGCTCTCCGCGGTCGATGTGGCCACCGGGCAGATCAACTGGAACATCTCCGCCGTCGGCCACATCGATGCTCCCTCGGTCGACGACACGGGCGTCTATGTCACCCACGTCTGCGATGCGACCCGCATCTCACTGGACGGATCTCGGGTGTGGACGATTCCCTCGGGCTGCTCCGGCGGTGGCGGCAAGCACGCCACGCTCGATTCAGCGAACTCCCGGTTCTACGTCCGCAACTACGCGGTGTCGCGCGAGGCGTTCATCGCCGATGCCGAGACCGGCGCCGTCGGCCGGACGGTTCCGTATGGTTCGCCGTATGCCATCTCCGGGAACGCGGCGTTCACGGTCGCCAATGGCGTGCTCGTCAACGTCGATCCGAACACCGGCCTCCAGCGGTGGAGCATGGGTGGCGACCCCAACGACGAACTCGTGGGTGCCCCGATCGTCGTCAACGGAACGGTGATCGTCGGCGGTACCTCGGGCACCGTCTACGGAATCTCCTCATCGACCGGGGCGCGGGTGCTGACCCTCGATGTCGGCTCGGAGATCGCGACGCTCGACGAGCAAAACGTCTCGCGCCCGCCGGCCGGCTCGGCCGTGGGGCAGGGTCTCGTCACGGTGACGACGGTGGACAGCGTGGTCGCCCTCTCGAGCTAGCAGGCCGGTCGACGTGGTCAGCCGGTCACGACGGCGATCTGTTCGCACTGGCCGGTGACACGACGGATCTCACGACACCACAGACGCTCTGGCACCGCTCCGGGTCTGCCCGCCCTCGGTCGCCCGGAACAGGCCCGGGACCCGGCGAGGGATCGGAGTTTCCCCCTCGGCGGGCTGATCGCCGTGGGTGTCCACGCCAGCTTCTCGTTCGGACTGCCCGAGCCGACCACCGAAATCTGGGCCGTCCCCTGAAGACACCACGGAACGGCCCGATGCGGTGCGCAGGCGGCCCTCTCCGGTCGCGTTCCCGGCCCGGCTGGGCCGCTTCCTGGCGCGGGATCGGTAGGGTGCCCCCATGTCCGGGGCGGAAAGCCATGCCTTCGTGATGGCCGATATCGCCGGGTCGTCCCGGTTGTGGAACGTCGAGACGGCCGGGATGTCCGCCGCCCTTGCGCGTCACGACTCACTGGCGACGGCGACGGTGGCCGAGCGGTCGGGGGAGCTGTTCAAGCACACCGGCGACGGGTTCCTGGCTCGCTTCGACGAGCTCGAACACGCGCTGGCGGCCATGGACGACTACCAGCACAAGCTGGCCGAAGAAGCCTGGCCCGAGCCGATCGAGATCCGCAGCCGCGTCGGAGTCCACTGGGGGCCGGCCGAGCCACGCCTGGGCGACTGGTTCGGGCCGACGATCAACCACCTGGCCCGCCTCACCGACCTGGTCGAGCCGACCCACGTCGTGTTGTCGGACGCTGCACAGGAGGCGTGCACCGAGCTGATCGGCCGTTGGCTCGAGCCACTGGGGAGCTACGGGGTCTCGGATCTGCCGGAGCCGGTCGAGCTCTACGAGCTGCCCTTACGGGTTTCGCGTGGTCCGGCCCTGACGGTGGCCGCCGGCCGGGGCCTGCCGTCGTATCCCACGAGCCTCGTCGGTCGGGACGACGACGTCGACCTCGTCACCGACCGACTCCGCTCCGAGCGCATCGTCACCGTCCTGGGGTTCGGCGGCACCGGCAAGACCCGGGTGGCCGTCCATGCGGGTCACCGCTGGACCCATCGGCCCGGACACCGGGCGTACTTCGTCGATCTCGCCGCCGCCGACGATCCGCTGTCGGCCGTCGGCGACGCCATCGGGCTCGACGCCGCAAAGCTCGATGGCGTCCGCGCCCCGTTCTCGACGATCGCCAAGCACCTCGGCCCCTCGCCGACCCTGATGGTGCTGGACAATTGCGAACACGTCATCGATGCCGCTGCCGAGGCGGCCGCAGGCTTGCGTGACGCCGCCGAGTCGATCGTGATCCTCGCCACCAGTCGGGAACCGCTCGAGCTGGCCGGTGAGTTCGTCCACCCGCTCGGTCCCCTCGACGGTGCGGCGGCCGCCGACCTCCTCGTCGAGCGGGCTGCGTCGGCTGGCGTGACGGGCCTGGCCGACGACGTGGTCGACGACCTGGTGCGAGCGGTCGACGGCCTGCCCCTCGGCATCGAGCTCGTCTCGGCCCGACTCAGGCAGGTGCCGGCCGCCGAGCTGGCCACCGCCCTGGGCTCGGATCTCGACGCCCTCCGTTCGAGGCGGCGGAGCCGGGAGCAAGGCGATGCCGTGCGATCGACCCGCCACGCCGACCTCCGAACCGTGATCGAGTGGAGCTTCCAGCTGCTCGATCCCGACGAGCGCACTCTGCTCGTGCGCCTGTCGCGGCTTCCCGTGCCGTGGCCCCGATCCGCGGCGGCCCGCATGACCCCGGATCTCGCCCCCGACCTGGTCGAGGAGCTCGCGGCCAAGTCGCTGCTCGTGCTCGACCGCAACGGCACCTGCCGCATGCTCGAGTCCGTGCGGCAGTTCGGCATCACTCGGTTGGCCGACGACCCTGCGGCGGCGTCGGCCGCCGACGCTGCTCTCGTCGACTGGGCGCTCACCGTCGCCCCACCGGTGACCTCGTCGGCCGGGCTCGTCTTCGACGCCCAGCGAGCCCGTGAGCTCAACGAGCAGTTGGCCAACCTCCGGGAGGCTCTCGAGGCGGCCGGGCGGACGGGACGCCACGCCGATCGGGCCGCCATCGTCAGCGGGCTCTGGCCGCTCGTGATCGACGCCCGGGCTCGGCGCTGGTTCGACGCCGAGGTGTCCGCAGCGCTGGACCAGGCGCCGGCCGGGCCGCTCCGCCAGATCCTCATCCGGCTTGCGCTCCAGGGTCAGATCGGGGAGTTCGTCGACACGGCCCGCCGCCTCGAGTTGGTCGAGCTCCTCACGATCGAGGATCCCGAGCGTCGCCTGCCCGTGTGGGGCGTCGTCGACACCATGGATGCGGCGAGCGAGATCTACGTCGCCCGCCTGGCGGGAGGCGACCGGGAGCCGACGAGGAAGAAGCTGACCGAGGTGATCGACGCGGCCGGCCGGACCGGCCATACGCTCGACCGAGCCGTCGCCGAGCTGTTCCTGTCCTTCTCGTACCTCCTCGACACGGAGCTGCCCACCGCTCGCCATCTCGCCGCCCGGTCGGCCGAGTCGTCCCGGGCCTGCCACTTCGTTCCTCTGGCCGCCCTGGCCGAGGCCACGATGGCGTTCGCCGCGACACCGCTCGAGGACGCCGACGACGCCGTTGCGCTCGCCGAGCACGCGGTCGAGCTCGGCGCGGGTGCCCGGTGGGAGGTGTCGATCCGGGCCGCGCACGCCGTCGTGCTCGGCCGGGCGGGCCGCCGGAACGAAGCGGGCGAGGCCCTCGATGGACTCATCTCGCTCGCCCGCGACGACGGCAACCCGTTCATGATCTTCGACGCGGTCGCGGCGGTGTCGGCCCTGGCTGCGCTCGAGGGTGACGGCGCGGCCGCCAGGGCGGCCGTCGGGCACGCCTCGATCACCCGGACCCCGCTCGCCGCCGCGCTGCTGCTGGAGGCGGGTGCCGCCGTGGGCACCGAACCCGGGATCGAGCAGTTCGTCGACGTCTTCGACCCGACCGCGTTCGCCGCCCGGGCGGAACGGGCCGAGACGTTCCTCGCATCGGTGAGGTGAGTCGGTCGTGGCGATTCCGCGCAACGAGAGCGCCACCAGCCGAGCCGAGCACATCAGGCGCAATGCTGTCCGCCCCTGCAGGCCCAGCATTCGGGCGACGATCACCCGCTGGAGGTCCGTCGTACCCGAGTAGAGCAGGCCTCCGATGCCGTCGCGCCGTTCACGCTCAGCGGCGGGTCACGGCGACCGGCAGACTCCGGTAGCCCTTCACGAACGTCGAGAAGACCCGCTCGGGCTCGTCCTGGACCTCGATGCGCTCGAAGCGGGTCAGGATCTCCTCCCACAGCACCCGGAGTTGCAGCTCGGCCAGGCGACTGCCCATGCAGAAGTGGATGCCGTACCCGAACGCGAGGTGCCGATCCGCGTTCTCGCGCTCCAGATCGATGGCATCCGCGTCGTCGAAGACGTCCTCGTCCCGGTTGGCCGACACGTACCACATCAGGATCTGATCGTCCTTGCGGATCTTCTTGCCGCGGATCTCGCAGTCGCGGCTCGCGGTGCGCCGCATGTAGCTGAGCGGTGTCTGCCAGCGGATGATCTCCGGGACGAGGTTCTGCACCAGACCGTGGTCGGCCAGCAGCTTGTCGTACTGGTCGGGGAACTTGTTGAGGCCGTACACGCCGCCGGTCATGGAGTTGCGGGTGGTGTCGTTGCCCCCGACGATCAGCAACAACAGGTTGCCGATGTGGTCGATGGGGTCCATGTCCTTCGTCGCTTCGCCGTTGGCGAGCATGGTGACGAGGTCGAAGCCCTCCTTGCCGCGCCGCTCGTCCCACAGGCCCTCGAAGTAGGTCACCATCTCGAGCAGCTCGTGGATCTTCTGCTCGTTGGACTCGACGAGCCCGCCGGGCTCGGGCACCGCGAAGACGATGTCGGACCAGTGGGTGAGCTTGCGGTAGTCGTCCAGGGGGAAGTCGAAGAGGGTCGCCAGCATCAGCGTGGTGAGCTCGATCGACACCTCGTCCACCCAGTCGAAGGTCTCCCCCTCGGGGAGCGCATCGAGCACGTTCGCGGTGCGTTCGCGGATCAGTGACTCGATGCGGCGGAGGTGACTGGGGGCGGAGACGGATCGGACCGTCTTCCGCTGCTCGGTGTGCTCGGGAGGATCCATGGCGATGAACGTCCTCACGACGTCCTGGATGGTCTCCGCGCCCCCCGGCTTCGCTCCGAGGGTGATGCCGCGGGCAGAGGAGAAGTCCTGCCAGTTGCCGTCGATGGCGCGCACGTCGTCGTACTTCGTGATCGACCAGTACCGGCCGGCGGTGTCGATCTCGTTGAGGTGGACCGGATCCTCGGCCCGAAGGCGAGCGAAGTGATCCTGCCAGCGGTCCTCGGCGAACAGGTGGGGGTTGGCCGGGTTGATGTCCTCCAGCGTCAGGTCGGCCGCGGCTCCCACGCCTGCTCCGAGCCGGGCCAGCTCGATCTCCGGCATGTCGTCGGCCGCCGACACCAGTTCGTCGATGTCGTCCAGGGCATCACTCATCACAGGTCCTCCAGCGGGAGTTGGGTTGGGGCTGCCCCCGGTCCTCGGGCGGCGGGCGTGGCAGAGATGTCAGTCACTTACAAACGTGGGTCAATGACAAATCTACCTCCGAGTGGCTAGGCTCGCCGGCATGAGCGCGCCGGGCCTCCGCGAGGCGAAGAAGGACCGGACCCGCCTCACGCTGCGAAAGGCGGCGATCGAACTGTTCCTCGCCAAGGGGTACGAGGCCACGACGGTCGCCGAGATCGCGGCGAGCGCGGCGGTCAGCGAGCCAACGTTCTTCCGGTACTTCCCGACCAAGGCGGCGGTGTTCCTGGTGCCGCTCGAGGACCGGATCGACAGGACGATCACGGTGCTCGAGCAACTCCCGGGCGATCTGCGTCCCGTCGAGGCCTGCCTGCAGACCGCGGAGAGCGCCGAGGCGGTCGATCTCCTGCCCGCCCCCATCGAAGCGCCCTACCTCCGCGAGCTGCGCAGCACACCCGCGCTGCGCAGCGCCCTGCTCGATGCGTACGACGGCGCAACGGACCGGCTCAGCGTCGACTTCGCACGACGTCTCCGGCTACCGCCTGACGAACTGGAGGTTCGACAGACCGCATCGGCCGTGGTCGGCACCTTGCAGGAGGTGTTCTTCCAGTGGGCGGCCAGCAACGATGGATTCGACATCCAAGCCGCAGCGGTGGAGGCCTTCGAGCGCCTCCGGAACGGACTCCGCTAGACGCCTCGCCGTCCCGGCTCCACTCACCCGGAGCGTGACTCGGTCAGCCAGCCCGTCGGGGCCGAGAAGCCCGGTGGAGCGCCACGTCCCGATGACGCCCACTGGTCGCCGACCGAGGAGCGTCGCAGATGAGCGATACCGCCAAACGACAGGTCCGACGATCTGGATGCCGACATCCGCACCCCCGAGATGGAGTTGGCGAAGCTCGGCCCATTCGGAGCCGCTGCGAGCGTGACGGCCGTCCGTTCAGGCGCTGTCCGCCTCGGCGCTCTCGGCGACGGCGACGTCTCCCGTCAGGGTCTGGTCGATCGTCCCGGCCGAGATGTCACGCAGGGCCGACAACTCGCCGCCTCCCTCGAGACCGGTGAAGTCACCGGTGCCCGGGAGGAAACTCCACGGTCCTTCGAACTCGTCCTCCTGCCCTTCGACGAACGTGGGCTCGAACTGCACCTTCAGATCGCCCTCGCCGGGGCCGGACTCGCACGTCAGCGTGCTGCTGACCGATCCGTCGTCCTGGTCCGTGTTGAAGAACCGACCGGTTGAGCACCCCACCACGTCGGCACCCTCGGTGATGGTGAATTCCCCGACGTCGACCTGGGTGGTGATGTCGGTCGCCATGTCGATCACCACCGGGGTGGATTCGGCACCGGCGGTGTCGTCGTCCGACGAAGCCGTGTCGTCGTCCGACGAACATGAGGCGCCCAGCAGCACCAGCACGCCGATCGTGATCGCCGTGCCCAGGGGCCTGCCGCCCCGGTGGCGCATCGTCGGACTCTCCATCGTTCGCAACCCCTCAGAGCGTTGTCGTCGGCGGGGACTGTAGACGGGTGCCGGAGACGTGTCGCCACTGCGGCGTCCAACGCAGGTTCTCAGCCTCGCTCTTGGCCGGTCTCGGTCCACGGGCGGTCGTGGTCGAACAGGTGCATGTGAAACGTGCGGGACAGCTCCTCGAAGACGCGCAGGCCGCGCACGCTGTTGCCGTACTCGTCGAGTCGGGGTGAGAAGGTCGAGATGCCACCGACGCCCGGCAGGATCCCGAGGATGCCGCCACCGACGCCGCTCTTGGCCGGGATCCCGACCGAGTAGGCCCACTCGCCGGCGTAGTCGTACATGCCGCACGTCAGCGCGACGGTGAGGAGGTCGCGGGCCACCTCGGGCGAGACGACCCGCAGACCGGTGGCGGGATTGATCCCGTAGTTGGCGAGCGTGGCGGCGATCGTCGCGAGATCGCCGGCGGTGACGAGGACCGAGCACTGCGCGAAGTAGAGGTCGAGCGTTTCGTCGACCCGATCGCCGATGATCCCGTGATCGAGCAGCAGGTAGGCGATGGCGCGGTTGTGGTTGCCGGTCGCCCGCTCGGATTCCCACACCGTTCGGTCGACCTCGGGGCGATGACCGAGGTAGCGCTCGTACATCGTTCGCACCGTCTCGACGCGCGCCTCGACGTCGTCCCCCTCGACCAGGTCGGTGATCGTGATGGCACCTGCGTTGACCATGGGGTTCGGGGCGCGGTCCCCGTCGAGAGTGATCGAGTTGAACGCGTCGCCGGTCGGCGCCACGCCGACATGGCGGAGCACGCGATCACGTCCGTGCGTCTCGAGGGCGAGCCCGTACAGCAGCAGCTTCGAGATCGACTGGATGGTGAAGCGATGAGTGGTGTCACCGGCTCCGAAGGTCTCGCCGTCGACGGTCATGGCGGCGATGGCGAACTGCTCGGGATCGACGGTTGCCAGCTCGGGGATGTAGCCGGCCGGAGCCCCTTCGGTGAGGGAAGCGAACCGGCCGTGGAGATCGGAGATCGTCGCGTCGAACCATCGCCGTCTGGCCTGCTGATCCTCGAGGTCGGTCATCCGGCCGCGTCGAGCGTCAGAGTGAGCAGCACGCCGTAGTGGTCGGACAGGGCGGTCGTGGTCTCACTGCCGTCCGCGTCGATCATCAGCGTCCCGTCGAGGATTCGCTCCGCCTCGGCGCTTGCGCTCAGGTCTCGGGTGAAGACATGGTCGATCACGACCGCCGCGTCACCGCCCACCAGCGGGTTGTCGCCGCAGAAGGTGCAGCGGGCGTCGTCGGCCTCGACATAGGGGTTGGTGAGCATCCCCGCGGTGAGGAGCTCGTAGTTGGCGGCGATCTCGGCCTGGTACCGCGCTCCCTCCGGTCCGGTGTTGAAGTCGCCCAGCAGCACGACCGGGTCGCCGGGCTCGGTGCGCGTGTCGATGTAGGCGAGCACGTCGGCGATCTGGCTCGCCTGTTCCTCCTCCCAGGTTCCCTCGCCGGGATAGGGGATGTCGGAGAACACCGCCGAGAGGTGGGTGCCGAAGACGTTGACGGGCCCGAAGCCCTCGACGTCGACCAGGGCGTGGAGTACGGCTCGTCGGTTCAGGCTGCTCTCCAGCACCAGGACGTCGGTGTCGAGGATGACCGCCTTGCTGAGCAGGCCGATGCCCACCGACCCGTCGTAGGCGAAGGCCGAGCTGGCCGTGGTGCAGTTCGCGATGCCTTCCTCGATGGTGTTGCCGACATTGGCGGCGATGCAGGTCTGGCACGCCTCGCACAGCCCGGCGTACTGGCTGGCGCAGTTGGTGAGGACGCACTCGACCAGCTCGTCGGGGCCGGCGTCGGCGCAGTTCTGTGCGATGCAGTCCTCGAGGTCGGCCAGCTCGTCGAGGGTGCAGGCCGGGTCGCCGAGCTCGGTGTCGGGGATGGGCTCCGGGAAGACGGCCTCGGGGAACGCGCCGCTGGTCACTTCGGTGAGCTCGGCGGCCGCTTCGGGGGTCCAGACCTCCTGGAGGAAGACCACGTCCGCATCGAGCCCGGCGAGTGCTTCGGCCACCAGCGGCTGGCGTTCGGTCGCGAGCGGCACGAATCCCTCGGCCAGCCCCGCGTTGTAGGTGGCGATGCGGAACGGGGCTGCAGGTCCGGCTGCGGTCGTGGTCGAGGTGGCCGTCGGGTCGGTGGTCTCGGTGGCGGTCGTCGTCGTCACCGAGGTGTCGGCTCCCGTCGCATCCGAGGACGAGTCGTCGTCACCACATGCCGCCAGGAGGAGACCGGTCACGACCAGGAACGTTGTGAGCTTTCGCATGGCGTCGAGCGTACGCCCGATCGGAGAATCCCCCGGCGACTCCGCCTCAGGCCACCGCGACGAGCTCGGCGGCGCGGGCGATGCGGCGGCGGAGCTCGGCCCGGCTGAGCGACCCAGTTGCACAGCCGCGGAGGCCTTCGGCCAGGACTGCGCTCATGACGTTGACGACGTCGGTGCGGGTCTCGGGGGAGAGGTCCGGGAGCGCGGCCCCGAAGGCGGCGGTCTGCCGCGTTGCGAACGTGGCGAAACAGGCGCGGGCGTGGGGATCCTGACTGGCCTGGAGCTGCATGAGCGCGCCATAGACGAGCGGCTTGCGCTCGAACGCTCGGGCCGCCCTGGTGTAGACGGCCGCGACCCGTTCCGTGGCGTTCGTTCCGCGTCCGGCGGTGGCCCGGTCGCCGAAACCGGTCGACCATCGAACGAGCGCGGCCGCCATCACGTGGTCCTTTGATGAGAAGTAGCGGTAGAGGGTGCCGAGCGCGACGCCGGCCTCCTCGGCGATGTCCTTCACCTGGATGTCGCCGTACTCCACCGTGGTCATCAGCCCGACCGCAGCGTCGACGATGCGGTCGCGACGCTCACGCTGGTCGGTCCGAAGGGTCTCGACGTCGGGGATGTCGTCGCGCGGGGAGCGGTCCGGGGCCGGGTCGAGTGTCGAGGCACGGGAGGGGGCGGTCAGCCGGTGCCGGACCGGTCGAGGACCGGTCTCATGCCATGACACCCTGGCCGGCGGCGCGCAGGAGGGCGCCGTTCGGATTCTCGGGCAGCTCGAGGAGCGGTTCCTGGATCTCGGAGACCGTCAGCCCGTGCTCGGCAGCGAGCGGTGCGAGCGCGTCGAGATCGAAGTCGTAGAGCTTCGCGGCGTTCTCGCCCAGGATCCGGCGCATCTCGGGCTCGTCGACCTCGCTGAAGACCTGGCGAAGGTGTTCGCGTGTGAACGGAGCGGTGCCCTCGTCGTGGGGGTAGTCGCTGCCCCACATGAACCGGTCGTCGCCCATGATCTCGCGGGCGGCCAGGTCGGCGGGGCCGGGGAAGCTCGCACCGAGCCACACGTTCTGGTGGAAGTACTCGGTGGCCGTGCGGGGGAGTGCGTCCTCGGAGCGGTACTTCAGCTCGCCGATCGCTCCGGCTTGGACGCTTCGGATGACGGAGTCGAGGTCGCTCAGGAGGTCGGGGAACATCGAGGGCCCGACCTCGGTGATGGCGAACCGCAGTCGGGGGAACCGCTCGAAGACCCCGGACAGCAGCATGTGCACGAACGCCCGGACGCCGTAGAACTTGACCTCGCTGATGAGCAGCATCGGAGTCACCTGGTAGCGGCCGTAGTTGGGCGAGCCGGTGCCGCCGTGGAGGTTGACGACGACATCGAGGTCCTGGAGTGCCGCCCACAGGCGGTCGTAGCTGGGGTCGTAGAGGGGCTTCACCCAGTCGACATCGGGCGCGACCTGGGGCAGGAGGACGCCGCCCCGCAGGTCGTTCTCCTTGATCCAGGTGGCGTCCTCGATGGCATCGTCGATGTCGTTCAGGAAGATCTGGCCCACGCCGGCCCGCTGCACCGGGCGGCGACCGCAGAAGTCGGCGAGCCAGCGGTTGTGGGCGTGGATGCCCGCACGCCGGTGGGCGTACTCATCGGGCTTCGGGGGCCCGGCGAAGAGCACGAACCCCGGATAGAAGGGCGGGACGGTGTTGGGGAAGAGCACCTCGCCGACCACACCGTCGCCGAGCTGGTCGTCGTCGCGGCGGTCGTCGTCCCAGTTCCTCAGCCGCAGATCGGTGTCGCGGCAGGTCCTTCCACGGGTTCTTGTACTCGCCGCGCCAGGCGTCGAAGTCCTCGTGGTACGCCGGATCGAGGAACTCGCGATAGGTCGCATGGCTGGCACCGCAGTGCGTGTCCGCCGAGATGATCGTGTAGCGATCGCTGTTGCCGTTTGAAGACGTCATGCGCCGATACTAGAACTAGACTTCAGTCGCGGGCAACGGGCCTGGACCCGAACTGCAACCACACCGCGGAGGTACCGACATGAGCGATCGACTCGTCTCCATGTACTTCGACATCCGCGAGCGGGTGGTCGGCGCCGCCGTCATCCTCGACGACGGTGCGCTCGCCACCCGGGTGCCGGCCTGTCCGGACTGGACGGTCCACCAGTTGGTGGCCCACCTGGTCTCGATGCCGATGGCGATCATCGCCGGCGACATCCCCGAGGCCGTCATGGGCGGTGGGGACCCGAACCCGTGGCTCCGCGGCCTGGTGGACGAGCACGCGGAGCGTTCGATCACCGACCTCGCTCGTTGGTGGGCCAGCGATGACGATGCCCTGACCGACCTCCTGCCGGGCGCAGGCCTGCTCCTCGCCGACCTGTTCACCCACGAGAGCGACCTGCACGGCGCCGTCGGCTCGCGGGGTCACCGCGACGCTGCCGGAGCTCGATTCGCAGATCGACGCGGCGCTTGCGGGCGTTCAGAAGGATGTCGCCGCGGCGGGACTGCCACCGATCTGTGTCGACACGGGGACCGAACGGCGCTGCTCGGCCGAGGGAGAGCCCGGCTGGACGCTGCTCTGCGGATTCTGGGAGGCCCATCGGGTGCTCAACAGCCGCCGAACCCGCGACGAGCTGCTGGCGCTCGACCACGACGGAGACCCGTTGCGATACTTCGAGGCCCTGGACAACCACCTGCCCCTGCCGTCTCGTAGCCTCGGCGAGCACCGGTAGCACCACCATTCCGCGACCGGATGACGACGAACAGGGGAGTCACCCTTGCCCGAACTCACCAGCGCCCAGCTGGAGCAAGCCTGCGAGACGTACGTCTCGCTGCTCGGCGACGAGAACGTCGACGCCCTGATGGCGCTCTTCGCCGACGACTGCACCGTCGAGGATCCGGTGGGCGCCGATGTCCGCACCGGGCAGGACGACCTCCGCGCCTTCTACGCGACGCTGCCGGGCGTTGGTGTGTCGGCGAAGCTGACCGGCCCGGTGCACGCCGTCCCCGACGCCAGGGCCGCCGCGTTCCAGTTCGAGCTCGACTCCGGCGGCTTCGTCGTGCAGGCCATCGATGTCATGACCTTCGACGACGAGGGCAAGATCACGTCGATGACCGCCTACTGGAAGATGTAGCGCGCCTCGGCGTCTCGAGGGGTGACCATGCGGTCCCAATCTGGCACGGCCGGCTGTCCTACCCCGTGAAGTATCCTGGAGTCGTGAGGGCCATGGATACGAGTGCCGAGGCGGCTCGCCTGCAGCGTGCGGTCCTCCGCAGCAAGACCGGGGTCGAACGGGTGGCCATGGCCCTCGACATGTCGAGCCTCGTGCGTCAGATCGCGATGGACGGGATCAGGCATCGATCACCGGGCATCGAGGGTGAGGAGCTGGTCGTGAAGCTCATCGAGGAGCTCCATGGTCACTGGATCGCTCGCCAGCGCGTACCACGGCGAGCCGCGGACGACCCGCGAGATCGACGTGGTCATCGAACCCGATGCCGACGCGATCGATGCTCTCCTGGGCTGGAAGGTCGATCTGATCGTCCGCAAGAGCAGAGCGTTCAGTGAGACGGAGTTCGAGCGCCGCCTGCCGGCCGTTCTCGCCGGGGGCAACGTTCGTGACGACGCCCGAGGACGCGATCCTGTCCAAGCTCGAGTGGCAGTCAGTCTCCGCGTCGGACACTCAGCGGGCCGATGTGGTTGCGATGATGCGGGCGAACACCGAATCGTTGGACCGCGACTACCTCGACCGATGGGCGGCCGAACTGGCCATCGGACCGCTGCTCGACGAGCTGTGGTCCGAGGCTGAGGGCTAGGTTCCGGTGCACGGTCGATCAGAGGAGTCCCGATGTCAGCGATCGCCATGACCCATACCACCGAGCTTCCGTTCGATCGGGCGGTCGAGGCCTGCCGTGTCGCCCTGGCCGACGAGGGGTTCGGCGTGCTCACCGAGATCGACATGCAGTCGACCCTCAAGGCGAAGCTCGACGTCGATCGCGAGCCCTACCTGATCCTCGGTGCCTGCCATCCGCCGTCGGCCCATGCGGTGATCGGTGCCGCACCCGAGGTGGGTGTCCTCCTGCCGTGCAACGTGACCGTCTCGGTCGAGAACGGGACGACCACCGTGCGAGCCATGGACCCGAGCGGTGCCATGGAGATGATCGACGATCCCGTCGTGTCCGAGGTGGCGGCCGACATTCGCGAGCGCCTCGAACGCGCCATCGATTCCGTGGGCTAGGGCCGGCAGACGTAGACCGCCGAACCGTGAGCGGGGAGCCGGGCGGTGAGCGTCGTCCGGTGGCCGAGCTCGGCCATCGCCCACGCGTCCAGCACATGGGCGCCCTCGGGGAGGCCGAGCGACCCAAGGTCGAGCTCGACGGAGCGGGGCCGGCGTCGGAGGTTGGTCACGGACAGTGCCAACCGTCCGTCCACGAGCGGCTTGGCCAGCAGCCACGTCCCCGGCGCTGACCGCCGGCGCCGGGCCTGCTGACCGAGTGCGTCCTGGTCGATGGCGAGGATCTCCGGGTTGCGGAGCAGGTCGAGATCGAAGTCCTCCGTTGCGGCCAGGTCGTGGGACGCAAGGAGGGGAGCGGCCAGCATGGCCCACAGGGTCATGTGCGATTGCGCCTGCTCGTCGTTCAGGCCCTTGAAGTTCCAGAGCACGGGGCGGACGCGCCATCCTTCGACCGGTTGGAGCTTGCCGGTGCTGAGCCCGTTCCCGCGGTTGCCCACCAGCAGCATGTCGGGATCGTTCCAGTGGCCCGGCCCGGCGTCGTCGGCCAGGCGTAGCGTGCGCCGGGCGATCGATCGCACCCCGACCACGGGCCCGCTGAAGGTGTCGAAGATGTCGCCGGTCGTGCGCCAGTACGAGCCACCGACCTGCGATGCCCAGGTCCAGGGCTTGCGGAATCCCCACTCGCACACGCTGAGCACGATGGAACGGCCCGACTCGGCGAGCGCCCGGCCCATCGTCCCGTAGCGCTCGATCGCGACCGACTGCTTGGCGGGAGCGTGGCAGTAGTCGTACTTGAGCAGATCGACACCCCAGGCCGCGTAGGTGCGGGCGTCGAGGTCCTCGTAGCCGTAGCCACCGAAGCAGCCGCCGCAGGTCAGCTCGGCAGCGTCCGAGTAGATGCCGAGCTTCAGCCCCAGAGCGTGCACCCGTTCGGCCACCGCCGCGATGCCGTCGGGGAATCTCACCGGGTCGGCGGCAGGCGTGCCGTCGGATTCCCGGGATTCGGCGTGCCAGTGGTCGTCGATGTTGACGTACTGGTAGCCCACGTCGCGCATCCCCGTGGACACCATTGCCTCGGCGATGCCGACGATGACCTCGGCGGACACGTCGTCCCGGAAGACGTTCCAGCTGTTCCATCCCATGGGAGGGGTGAGCGCCAGCGTGTCGCCGACCCGGAGCTCGATCGTGTCCTCCGCGGTTCCAGCGCCGTTGGCGACCCGGACCGCGAGCGTGTGGGCGCCGGCGCGGGAAGGAGCCGTGCCGCGCAGGATGCCTTCCTCGTCGACCTCGATGCCCGCTGGTAGATCCGAGACCGCGAAGCGCAGCGGCCGTTCGCCGGTGGCGGCGATCGGGTGGATCAGCTCGGTCCCGGGGCGGATCCCGACCCGGCGGGCGCCGTGCAGGCGCGGCGGGCCGGCGAACGGGTCGAACGAGGCGATGGCCTGGTTGCTCGGCACGGTCATCGTGACTGGTCGAGGCGGACGAGCCCGTCGAGGATCAGGTCGAGCACCAGCTCGAAGCTGCTGGCCGTGTCGCCGTCGAGGTGCTGGCGGACGTGGGCCACCATGTGCGGGTACTCCCCGGTGTCGATGCCGGTGAGATAGTCCCTGGCCTTCTCCTCGGCATCGTCCTGGTCCATGGTCATGCCCAGCTCCTGCAGGGTGTAGCCGAGCACGTGGTTGTTCACGGCGTGGAAGCCGTGGTGGGCCAGGTCGGGGGAGAGGCCGCTCTCGTCGAGGAGCCGGAGTAGATCCTCCATCAGTCGATTGCGGGCCGGGCCGGGCAGGTGGCGTTGCCACAGGTCGGGAGCCCAGGGGTGTCGGACGAGGACGTCGTGGGTCGACACCGCCGTCGCTCGAACGGTGGCGAGCGGCGCCGCACCCGGAGGCGGTTCGGGGATCTCGTCGGCCACGGCGTCGACCATCAGGGAGAGCAGTTCGTCCTTGTTGGCGATGTGGTTGTAGAGCGACATCACCTCGTAGCCCAGCCGTCGGGCCAGGTTCCGCATGCTGAGCGCGCCCAGGCCCTCCTCGTCGACCAGCGCGATGGCGACGGCGACGATGCCGTCGCGGTGGAGCGGCTCACGCTGTGCCGCCGTGGTCGCCGTGCCCATCGATCGCTCCTCTCGGTCCTCGTGCTGAGAAAGATCCTTGACTACGTACGCTGTACGTTGTAGTACGTACAGCGTACGCACACCGAGGAGCATGCCCGATGACCAGCCCATCCGCCACCCCCGAGGCCGCCGGGACCGAGACGGCGGCCGCGACGCCCGCCGTGGCCGCCACCATGCGGGCCGCCGTCGCCCGCGAGTACGGCACCGCCGACGTCGTGACCGTCGACGAGGTGCCCACTCCCAGCCCGGGAGAGGGCGAGGCCCTCGTGCGCGTCCGGGCCTCGTCGCTCAACGCGCTCGACTGGCACTTCGTCACCGGGACGCCCCTCTTCATGCGGCTCATGTCCGGCCTGCGCCGACCGAAGCGAACCATCCACGGCGCCGATGTGGCCGGCACGGTCGTTGGGGTCGGCCCCGGCGTCACACGGTTCGATGTCGGCGACGCAGTCTTCGGTGAGTGCGAGGGGGGCGGCTTCGCGCCGTACCTGACCGTGGACGTCGACCGCATCGTGGCGAAGCCCGCCGATGTGTCGTTCGAAACAGCCGGCGCGACCGGGGTCGCCGGGCTCACCGCGCTCCAGGGCCTCCGCACTCACGGGAGCGTCCAACGGGGCGATCAGGTGCTGATCAACGGCGCGGCCGGCGGTGTGGGCACGTTCGCGGTGCAGATCGCCGTCGCGCTGGGGGCCGAAGTCACCGCCGTGTGCAGTACCCGCAACGTCGAGATGGTCCGCTCGCTCGGTGCCGCCCACGTCGTCGACTACACCCAGGAGGACTTCGTTCCGGGTGGGCAACGCTTCGACGTCATGTTCGACAACGTCGGCAACCGGACGAGCCGTGACGTGCTCAGCGTCCTTCGGCCCGACGCCCGCTACGTCGTGATCACCGGCCCGAAGGAGAACCGCCTGCTCGGGCCCGTACCGAAGATCCTGGGGACGGCGATCCGGTTCATGCGGGCGCAGCCCTCCTTCCATCAGTTCACGGCCTCGCCCAACGACGAGGACCTCACGTTCCTCGGCGAGCTGCTGGCCACCGGGAAGGTGGTGCCCCAGGTGCATCGGGTCGTCGGACTCGACGGCGTGTCCGACGGGCTGGCCGAGATCGGCACCGGCCACACGCCGGCGAAGATCGTGGTGGATCCGACCCGCACGTAGGATTGGCGGTCGTGAAGGGGATCCAGACACCACCGCGCACCGAGGACTTCACCGCCGACCCGGTCGAACTGTTCTTCGACCTGGCGTACGTCTTCGCCTTCTCCCAGCTGGTCGGCCACCTGGTGCACCACCCGACCTGGGAGGGCGTCGCGGAGGCCACCCTGCTGTTCCTGTTGATGTGGCTGCCTTGGTCACAGTTCACGTGGGCGGCGAATCGAGTATCGGGCAACGGGCGAACCGTCCGGGCAATCTTCCTGATCGGCACCGCGGTGAGCGTGCCGATGGCCGCATCGGTCTCGACCGCGTTCGACGCCGGTGGGTTGCTGTTCTCGATCACGCAGGCCGCCATCGTGACCCTCGGTCTGGTCACCCTCGCGCTCGGGTTCGAGCGAGGCTCGGCTGAGATCGGCACGTTCGTCAAGTGGGCCTGGCCCAGCATGCTGGCCGTGGTGGTGATCGTGGCCGGCGGAGTGGTCGAGGACGGGGCGCGCATCGCGCTGTGGGTCACCGGCGTCCTCATCATCAACGCGGCGATGATCCTGGCCGGAAGCGGTGACTGGGTGGTGCGGGCCGGCCACTTCGCCGAGCGACATGGACTGATCGTCATCATCGCCCTGGGCGAGGTGATCGTGGCGATCGGCTTGCCGGTGGTCACTGCGCTCGAGGGCGGTGAGGGGATCCCCGGCGACACCGTGGCCGCCCTGGTGGCGTCCGGCGTCCTGGCCGGCCTTCTGTGGTGGTCGTACTTCGATCGATTCTCGCCGGCGCTGGAGTACCGAGGTGAGCGTCTGCACGACACTCGGGCCGAGGGGCGGTACATGCGCGACGTCTACACCTGGGCGCACGCACCCATCGTGGCGGGGATCATCCTCGCCGCCTCCGCGCTCGAGGAGATCGCACTGCATCCGGCTGACGAGGTCAGCGGTGCCTTTCGCCTCATGTTGTGGGGCGGGTTGGCGCTGTTCGTGGCCGGCATCATGGTCTCGATCTGGCGGGCGTTCCGGGTCATCCCGCCCGAGCGGCTCGCCGCGCTGGCCGTCGTGGGCGTCCTCCTGGCCGTGGCCGGATCGTGGGAGGGCGTGTATCTGATCATCGCCGTCGACGTGGTGCTGTTCGTCGCGCTCGTCTTCGAGCAGGTCCGGGTCGAGGGCCGCACCCCCAGCGAATCCCCGGCGATGGCCGAGCAGCGGCGATCCGGGCCTCCCGGAGCCGGAGGCGGGGCAGCGGATCGGGACCGGACGGTCGGCCACTAGCCTCCGCGACGAACGATCTTGGGGGTCACCATGGCAAAGAGGACGCTGCGCACACCGCTGTGCGACATGCTCGATATCGAGTACCCGATCCTGAGTGCGGGGATGGGTCCCAGCCTCATCGGCGAGAAGACCGGAGCGCCGGTCGAGCTGGTGGTCGCCGTTTCCGAGGCCGGCGGCCTCGGCGTGCTCGGCGGTGCGGGCTACACCGTCGACGAGCTGCGCGACGCGATCGGACAGATCCGTAGCCAGACGTCGCGGCCGTTCGGGGTGGACATCCTCCTGCCCGCCGCCACCGTCGCCGCCGGTGATGGGCCTGCGGACGCCGGCGATCTCACGCTGGACGATGCGCTCGGGATGCTCCCGGATGCCCACCGAGAGTGGATCCTGAGGACGAAGGAGGAGCTCGGGCTCCCCGCCGCCGAAGGGGTCATCGCCAGCGCCACGACGACCCAGCGCCCGCACGCTGCGGTGGAGGCCTGCATCGAGGAGGGCGTGCCGCTGTTCTGTGCCGGCCTGGGCAGTCCGGGATTCATGGTGGACGATGCCCACGACGCCGGGATGAAGGTGCTGGGCATCGCCGGCAACGCGCGGAACGCCGGCCGGATCGCCGAGTCGGGCGCCGACCTCGTCGTGGCGCAGGGCCACGAGGCGGGCGGTCACACAGGACGGGTCGGTTCGATGGCCCTGTGGCCCCAGGCCATCGACGCTGCATCGCCGGTTCCGGTGCTGGCCGCCGGCGGCATCGGCGACGGACGCGGCCTGGCCGCGGCGCTCGCCATGGGCTGCCCCGGAGTCTGGGTCGGAACTCGCTTCCTGGCGTCAGCCGAGGGCGGCGCACTGGACATTCAGAAGGAGGCCATCGTCAACGCGGGCGACGAGGACACCCGCCGCACCACCATTTACACCGGTAAGACGTCCAGGGCGACCTACAACAAGTTCCACGACCTCTGGGAGCAGTCCAACCTCGAACCACTCCAGTTTCCGCTCCAGGTGGTACTGGCTTCGGCCGTCGTCGACATGTTCAACCGGGCCGGCAACGTCGAGTACGTCGGTCCCTTCGCCGGTCAGGTTTCCGGCCTGATCGACGAGGTCAAACCCGCCGCAACGATCGTCGAGGAGATGGTCGAGGAGGCCGCCGACATCCTCACGCGTCGTCTCCCCGAGACCGTCACCGTCGACTGACCGTTCACGCACTCCGGCGCACCATGGCCACCAGGGCGCCGACGCCGAGGAGGGCCACACCCGGCACCGCCATCAGAGCGAACGGCGCTCGGTGGTCGTCACCGTCAGTTGCGTTGGCTTCCATTGCGCACCCGGAGCGGGTGGGAGGTCGAACGGATCGTCGAGTGGCGGCAGGTTCGTCGACGGAGGCGGGCCGACCTGCTCGGCCTCGTCGAGGAACGTGAGGGCAAAGCCGTCGGCATCGATGCGGGCCGGGCCCTCGGTCCCGCCGTTCGGTCGGCCCGAGCCGGCCCCGGCAGGACCGGCAAGAGCCAACCCCACCACGAGGACGCCGGCGGCGATAGCGAGAACTCGACGGATCTTCATGGGGTGCTCCTCGGGTTGGTGCACTCCTTCGATGCGGCCGAATCCAGGTCGAGTTCGCGGCGGCGACGTGTCATCCGACACATCGCCGTCGGGCACCGCCGTCGCGCTGCCGGTCCGGCTGTCTGATCTACCGTGACCTCGCCGGTTCCGTCAGGAAGGAGGCCTACGGATGACGCGACGCACGCCGACCCCCGATGATCTGGCGGCGGTCGAGCAGATCAAGCAGCTGAAGGCCCGCTACTTCCGGCTCCTCGACACGCAGCGGTGGGACGCCTGGGGCGAGGTGTTCGCCGAGGACGCCGTGATGGACGTGTCCGATGACACCGGCGACCCGGAAACCGGCCTGGTACGAGGACGGGACCGGATCGTGAAGGCGGTGTCCCGAGCCCTGTCGGGCGCACGCACGCTGCACCACGGGCACATGCCCGAGATCGAGATCGACGGTCCCGATCGTGCCTCGGGGACGTGGGCCATGCGAGACACGGTCGACTACGCGACCGGTGATGAACCACCTCGGGGCATCCGTGGGTCGGGCTGGTACCACGAGACCTACGAACGTGCCGACGGGGTCTGGCGGATCACGTCGATGCGGCTCGAACGGCTCCGGGTCGACCCGCTGGGGTAGTCCCGTCCGGCTCGGCGGAAGGCCGCGGCATGGAGCCTGCGGTCCGACGGCGGTCACCGATCGGCGGACAGGGAGGCGTTCGTCGCCGCGGCGATGTCGTCGGGGTGGTCGATCCACACCGCGTGTCCTCCGCCCTCGATCAGCTGCAGCGTTGCGCCGGGGATCCGCGGGACGAAGTCGGTGGCGATGTCGGCACCGCCCATGGGGTCCTCGGCGCCCCATAGGAAGTCGACCGGCACACGCATGCTGCCGAGCAGGTTGTCGGTGAACAGCAGGTCGTCGTCGATGCCGCCCGTCGGTCGGAACATCGGCGGCATGACGTCGGTGTCGTTGCGTACCGTATGGGTGTATCGGAGCATGGCGCCGAACCAGTCGATGAACTCCTGGGGGACCCGCCCGGCCTCCAACGCCTGGCGGAGCCCGATCTGAGCCAGCATCGAACGCACCGCCCGCTCGGGAAGGGGGACGCGGGCCATCAGCCGTCCGACCGGCCGGACCGCGCCCACCATCCTCATCACGAGCGGGAGATGTGCCATGGGCGCGCCGATGGTCCAGCCCAGGTGCACCACCCGGTCGATCCGGTCGGGCTGCGCAGCGGCGGTGCGAAGTGCGAAGTACCCGCCGAGCGAGGTGGACACGATCGCCGCCCGTTCGATGTCGAGCGCGTCCAGCGCGTCGACGAGCAACGTGTCGGCGAAGGAAGCGAAGGAGTCGATGTCGTGGAACGGTTCGGTCAGCGGTTCGCTGAGACCGCAGCCCGGGCGATCCAGGAGGAGGCAGCGGAACGACGGCATCCGGCTCGCCAGCGCCGCCCAACTCGTGCCGCAGTTGCTGGCGCCGTGCACGAACAGGACCGGAGGACCCTGGCCGAGCGTTTGGACGCGGACGGTGGTCCCGGTGCGGTCGAGCGTCACCCGCTCTTCGTGGGGCGTGGCGCCCTCGTACGCCCAGTAGGCGCCTTCGCGCTCCCGGTAGGTCGCCTCGTCCAGCCCGATGGTACGAGTGTGATCCCGGCCCGCAGGTGGGTCAAGGCGAAACGGGCGGCTCCCGCCCAAATCCCCGACATGCGCGTCGGAATCCGACGCTTCCGAACGGAATTTCGGGGGGTCAGGCGGGGCGCGCCAGGTCCTCGACCACGTCCGCACGGGGGAGGAGCAGCAACGTCGCCGGCGGCACGAGGAGCTTCCGGTCGCGGGTGCCGCCGCCGATGATCAGCCGGTCGCGCTCCATCACATGGCCATCGATCCAGAGGGGCAGTTCGGTCGAGGTGCCGAACGGGGTCACGCCGCCGATCTTCATGCCGGTCAGCTCGACCGTCGCTTCCGCGGAGGCGAACGACGCCTTGCGCGTTCCGAGCCGCTTGCGAACGACCTTGTTCACGTCCAACCGATGATCGGCCAGGACCAGGCACATGGCGTAGGTGGTGGGTCGCCCTTGCCCACGACGACGATGGCGTTGGCCGAGTCCTCCGGTGCGTAGCCGTAGGCCTCGCAGAACGCCGCTGTGTCGGCCAGACCGGGGTCACACGGAACGACGTCGTAGGTGCCGCCGAGGGCGTCGAGTTGGGAGAGGACGGAATCGTCGGCGTCGGCCATGCCACGCGATCCTACGGTTGGGGCTGCCGTCCACCGGGCCCCCGGAACCGGGTTCTCACTACCATGGCCCCATGAGCATCCCCGCCGACGACGCGACCCGGACCGAGCCGCTGCGGTTGGTGCAGGATGCCGCCACCGAGGCCGGCGATCATGTCGCCGTCGACCGCACCCCGATCTGGCCCGACTACTTCGCTCGGCTCGGTCAGCCCGATGCCGCCAACTGGCAGTACCAGGGCTACTGGAGCGACACGGCGCGGGTCTGGCGCGCCTACTACACCCTCGTCCTGGGGCACCCCATCGTCAGCTTCCAGGGCATGCGGCACTTCTTCCAGAGCCTCGTCTACCGGGTCTCCAACGAGCAGACCGGCCGACATGCGGAGCCGTTCATGGCGGCGTTCACGCCGACGGCCATGGCCGCCACGCCGTATCTCTCGCTGGCCGCGGTCGCAATCGCACCGCCGTACCTCGAGCGCGTCCAGAAGACCCCGATCCCGCCGCTGTTCCAGCCGTTCACGTTCATGGGTTGGGCCAACTACAACGTGATGCTGGTGACGATGTTCACCATGCACAGCTACAAACAACACAAGATGGGCTGGAGTCCGGCCCACGCGCTCCGACATTCGTCGAAGGTGTTCTGGCACGACTTCTTCGAGCAGCACCTTCCCGAGGGGCATCGATCGACCGAACAGTTCGCCGTGATCAAGGACGGCGTGATGAAGGGCGAGATCCCACGGGCGGATTTCGTCATCAAGCCCACCAAGGGCGGGGCCGGGCACCTCCTTCGCACGATGCTGTGGGACGGCGATGCCGAGGTCTACCGCTGCGACGACGCCGAGCGGTCGCCCGAGGAGCGCTCGGTCTCCACGCCCGAGCAGCTGGAGGACTGGATCCGCCAGACCTACCTCAACGCCGTGGTCGAGCGGTTCGAGCGCATGCGCGAGCCGTTCCCCACCGGGAGCTTCCGGATCATGACCCTCAACGTCGAGGATCGAGCCGAGTTGATCGCCGCCGTGTTCCTTCCCGCCACCGGAAGGCTCCCACAGCACCGCCTACTTCGATCTCGACACGCACCTGGTCGACTACGACCGGGGCGCCGTCGGCCAACCGATCCGGCCCGAGAGCCCCGGTGACTGGGTAGGGATCGACGTACCCGAGCTCAACGAGGTCGTCGAGGCGTGCATCGCGATGCACAACCGCCTGCCCGCCCACGTCCAGATCAGCTGGGACGTGCTCTTGACCGATGACGGCCCCGTCTATCTCGAGGGCAACGTCTTCCCTCCCGGCTGCGACTACAAGCTCACCGTCTTCAAGGACTGGGAGAACTTCACCTTCCTGAAGGACCGGCTGATCGAGAGCAACGGCGTAGCCGATGATCCGACCCGTGCCTCCGCGATCGAGCCTGTGCTCGAGGCGGCGGAGCGCGTCCACGGCGCCCTGGTCGAAGCGCCCCTCGACCTGCTGGAGGGAATGGGCGTCGCCGAGGCGCGGACCGCGGAGTGCGCCGGACCAGTCGCCGGGTGCTCCGGTCCCTCTACGGCGGGATCGAGGAGCTGGCCCGACCCTTCGGCGGCTGAGTGGCCACGGCGGGTGCGGCGATGTGGGCGATCGCATCGCCGCGGTTGACCAGCGGATGTTCGGTGTGACCGATCACGATGCCGTCGATGGGTGAGACGATCCGGCCCCGGCGCTTGCCGAACGGGTCGTAGATCGTCGCGATCGGCGATCCCGCATCGATGGAGTCGCCGAGCTCGATTTCGAGGTGGAGGATCCCACTGTTGGTCGCCCGGACCCAGCGGCTGGAGCGAGCGTGCACGGTGGCGTGCGGGGAAGGCGGCGCGCTCTCGATCATGCCCACCTCAGCCAGTACGCGCAGGGTGCCGGTGGTGCCGGTCTCGATGGGTCGTCGGTCGAACCGGAGCGCTTCTCCGCCCTCGAACAGCAGCACGGTGGCGCCGGCGTCGGTCGCCGCCTGGCGCAACGAACCATCGCGGGTCCGCGAGTGCATCGTGATCGGCGCTCCGAACACGTCGGCCAGGCGGCGCGTGGCGTCGTCGTCGAGGTCGGCACGGATCTGGGGCAGGTTGACGCGGTGGTCCGACGCCGTATGCAGGTCGATCCCGACGCTGCAGCGACCCACGATCTCCTTCATCATCAGGTGCGCGATTCGGGAGGCGAGCGATCCCCGGGCCGAGCCCGGGAAGGATCGGTTCAGGTCGCGGCGGTCGGGGAGGTACCGATCGCCGCTGTTGAACCCGTGGACGTTCACGATCGGCACCGCGATCAGCGTGCCGGCGATGGTGGACGCAGTCACCTGCGCCAGGACCCGGCGGATGATCTCGACGCCGTTGAGCTCGTCGCCGTGCACGGCTGCGTTCAGCCAGACCACAGGACCGTCGGTGCGGCCGTGCAGGACGATGACGGGGAGCGCGACGGGCGTACCCGACATGAGCCGTGCGATGGGGAGCTCGATCTGGGCGCGTCGACCGGCGCGCACGTCGTGGTCTGCGATCGTGAAGGGGGCACGCGCGCGTGGCGCCATCAGAAACCCTCCTGTCGAGGATCGGTCCGACGCATCAGGCGGACTCGACCGCGTCCGGGATCGGATCGTCCGGGAGGGGCTGCACCTCGGGCCGGGCCCGTCGACGCCGGCGGGCCGGTACCAGGTCCCGCATCGCTCGAGAACTTGCCGAAGCAGAGCAGCCGATCCTCGACCTGGAGCTCGCGCGAGTTGCGAGGATTGGGGATGACCGTGGTGCCGCGATGCAGGGTGAGCACCGTGATGTCGAGGTCGCGGAGTGCGCCCACGTCGAGCGACTGCAACAGCACGTCGGCGCCCTCGTGGATCACCAGCTCGGCCACGCCGTAGGCCGACGACACCGTGAGCCGCTGGCGAACGTCGAGCTCGGGGAACGCCACCTGATTGGCGATGTAGTCGACGATCGCCCCGGCGATGTCGAGCTCGGTCGCCGTCTCGATCCCCTCGAGCCCGGGGGAGGAGTTCACCTCCATGACGAGTGGCCCGTCGTCACCCTCCAGCATGTCCACGCCGGCGACGCGCAGCCCCATGATCTGGGCCGACTGCACTGCGACGCGTGCGTACTCCTCGTCCAGCTCGACCAGCTCGGTCGACCCGCCCCGGTGGACGTTGGAACGAAACTCGTCCCCCTCGGCTCGTCGGCGCATGGCGGCGACGACACGATCGCCGACGACGAAGGCGCGGATGTCGGTGCCGCGGCTTTCGGCGATGAAGCGCTGGATCAGCACGTTCTGTTTGGTGCTCTGCAGCGTCTCGATCACGGCCTCGGCCACTTTGGTGTCCGGGGCGAGGATCACCCCGATGCCCTGGGTGCCCTCCAGCAGCTTGATGACCACGGGGGCACCGCCGACGCGGTCGATGGCCGCGAGCACGTCGGCACGATCGCGTACGAAGGTGGTGGCGGGGATGCCGACGTCGTGGCGGGAGAGGATCTGGATCGATCTGAGCTTGTCCCGCGAGTTGGCGATCCCGTTGGAGGGATTCGGTGTGTAGACGTCCATCTGCTCGAACTGCCGAACGACGGCCAGGCCGAAGAACGTGATGGAGGCACCGATCCGAGGAAGGACGGCGTCGTAGTCGCTCAGCGGCTTGCCCCGGTACTGCAGGTCGGGTTCGTCACGGGAGAGGTCGATGGCGAACCGCAACGTGTCGAGCACCCGCACCGTGTGATCCCGCTCGAGCGCCGCCGCCTTGAGGCGCTGGGTGCTGTACGAGCCGGGGGCTCTCGAGATGATGCCGAGTTTCATGGTGCTTCTCCCTGGAGGAACGAGCGGCCGGCGTCGACGACGAACCGCTTGCGGATGGCAGCGCGGCCGAGGAGCATCCGGAACCCCATGGCGTCGCGGGAGGTGAGGGTGATGTCGATGGGGTACTGGTGGCCGCCGAGCACCATGGACGCACGGACGACCGGACGCACCTCGGCGTGACCGGTGGACGAACGCACGCGACGGAACTCCGCGACGGGCCAGGCCACCGTGACCGGCGAACGGGAGGAGCGCTGCTCCGGGTGGATCTCGAACCGGGCGATGGCGGTGTCCTCCCGCTCCTCGATGGTCAGATCGAACGCGTGGAGCGACGAGGTGCGAGCGCCGGTGTCGACCTTGGCCTTCATCGGAACGCTGCACAGGTCGGGGAGGAGCACCCACTCCCTCCATCCGATCCGCTGCAGTTCGCGTCGGCCCTGCTTCGTCACCGCCGGCACCTGCCTGGCCGCATCCGGGCCGCCGTCCGTTCGAGGCCTGCTGGGCTCACGGGCGGCCGATCTCGGTGTCAGCTGAGAGGGCCACGAAGGTCGAGACGTCCTCGGCCATCTCGACGAGCTCGGTCGAGGGTTCGGGGGGCGTCCGCACGAGGAAGCTCCCGCCGACATCGTCGATGAGCTTCTGCACGCCCTCGAGGACCCCGGCGACGCCCGCGGCGACGGAGTGGGTTGCGGAGAGGTCGACCGCGAGGTCACGAATCCCGTGATTCTGGATCAGGTCGAGCAGGATCCGCTCCAGGCCGTCCTCGTCCTGAGCGGAGACCGTGCCGCTGACGTGCACGACCGTCGTGCGCGTGATCGCGACCTGGAAGTCATCATCGGAGGTCTTCAAGACCGTCATCATGCCACCCGCCGTCCCGAGCGGAACGCGTCGGTGACCTGCGGCCACTCACGACTCGCCGCTCACCAGCTCGAGGCGGATGCATGACACGGTCGGACCGATCTGCTCGGCGTGACGCGATCGTTCGGTCAGGCCGTCGGCGAGTCGTTCGGCCACGGCCGGGTGGAGCGGCCACGGGGGGCCGTCAGGATCGACGGTGCCGTCGTGGACGATCGCGATCCCGACCAGCGTCCCCCCGGGTGCCAGGAAGGAGCGGGTGGCTACGGCGGCATCAACCTGGCGATCCGGTGGGATCGATTGGATCGTGAAGACCTCGACGACCAGATCGAACGCCGCCTCCCACTCGGGTGGAGGATCGAACAGGTCGGCGACCTGCCACGCGACGTTCACGTCGGGGTGGCGGCGGCGGGCCCAGTCGATGGCGGTGGGAGCCTGGTCGAATGCGACGACGTCCAGCCCGAGCTGCGCCAGGGCGGCTGCGTCGTCACCCAGGCCGGCGGCCACCACCAGGGCTCTCCGGTGTCGGGTCGGATCGAAGGTGGCCAACCACTCGTCGATCAGGGGACGCGAGCTGGCATGTTGCCACGGCACGGCCGTGTCGTCGCCGTCGGCAGAGGCGTAGACGGCGTCGAAGAAGTCGGCAGGCATCGGCTCAGCGTAGGGCGAACCCGTCGACGATCGGCCGAGGAGCAGCGGTCGTCGCGGGCACCCGGGCCGACCGGCTACGCAGGCATGCGGCCGCGGTAGGGCGCCGGGTCCCGGTACTGATCGCCAGCGGCGGTTGCCGGGAGGAGATCGGTGACGGTCGGCGCACCGGTGAGATCGATCGTGACCAGGCCGGCTCCATGGCTACCGCCGTGGCTCGTCACCAGCTGGCTGTTCGTCACCCAGCGGGCGACGCCGAAGTCCCCCTCTGCGCTGCCGTCGCCGACGACCGTCCACCCGCTGCCGTCGATCGACTGCACCACGTTGTCCCACGTCGTTCCACCGGCGTGGCGAAGGTTCACCACCTTGGTCCCATCCGGCGAGCAGTACGGGTCGTAGTCGGACTCCTCGGACCTGCCGTTCGTGGTGTCGTCGGCGATGGGCACCGCACCCGAACCGTCCGCGTTCATGATCCACGGCTCGTAGCCCGCCTGCGTGATCCCCCGGACGAAGAGGATGCGACCGTCGGGACAGACCGAGGGATCGATCGACAGGACGAAGCCGGCGGTCAGTGGCACCTGGTTGGTCCCGTCGGCGTCCATGCGCCAGATGGAGAAGGTGGTCTGGGCCGGTCGGTTCGCGGCGAACACGATCGACCGGCCGTCCGGGCTCCACTCGGCGTGGCCGAGCTGGGTGAATCCGTTGGGGTTGTGCTGTTCATCGCCGGGCCGGATCGACATGATCCGCTGTTCGTCCCCGGTTGCCACGTCGACCGACAGGATCTGTTCGGTCAGCGAACCCCGGTGTCCGATGGCATCCCGCTGGAACAGGAGGTGCGTACCGTCGGGGGCGGGCCGTGGCCACCAGTCACGATGGACGCCCGGCGTGGTGAGGTCGACCGGCGGGCCGGAGCCGTTCATGGGCATCACGGCGATGGCGGACCACTCCGCCGACTGTGGGCCGCCGTAGTGCTCCATGGCGATCAGCGAGATCCGGGGCGGCGGAGACGGAGTGCAGGCCGCGGCTGCGCTCAGCAGGACGGCGGCGATGACGGTGACGCGTCGCATGGGTGTGCATGTCCAGACACCCCGCCGTGGATTGGTATGTGATCGGTGAAGGTAGGCGACGGCCGGAGCGAGCGTCAACCAACCGGTCCTCGTGGGCAGATCGGTGGCAGGCTGGGCCCATGAAGGTCGAGCAACTGTGGCGCTACCCGGTGAAGTCGATGAAGGGCGAGGAGCTGTCCTCGTGCGAGCTCGGACCGCGTCGGCCTGGCCGGCGACCGCGGCTGGGCGGTGCGTGACGAGGAGCGCGGCGGGATCCGCGGAGCGAAGAAGATCGCCGGGTTGATGAAACTCTCCGCCCGCTACCTCGGCGAGGCCGACGGCGCGGTGGAGGTCGGTCTGACCGACGGTTCGGTCATCCTGTGCACCGACCCGGATCGCGATGAGCGTCTCAGTCGGGCAGTGGACCATCCGGTGACGCTGTGGCCGCGCCGACCGGCCAGCGACCTCGATCACTACCGCCGCGGCTCGGCCGATCACGAGGATCTGATCGACGAGCTGCGGGCCGTCTTCGGTCGCGAGCCCGAGGAACCCCTGCCCGACCTCAGCGTGTTTCCTCCCGAGATTCTCGAGTACGAGTCACCTCCGGGGACCTACGTCGACGCGTTTCCGCTCCTGGTGATGTCCACGTCCGCCCTCCGATCGTTGGAACGAGCGCTACCCGAATCGGCGGTGGACGTCCGCCGCTTTCGACCCAACGTCGTCGTCGACACCGGTGGTCGCGACGGCCACCCCGAGCTCGAGTGGGCCGGCATGCGGGCCCGGGTCGGGTCGGCCACCATCGAGCTCACGACGCCGTGCCCGAGGTGCGTGATGGTGACGCACGCCATCGACGACGGACTTCCGGCTGATCGGTCCATCCTCCGACACATCGTGCGCGAGTCTGGACCAGAACGTCGGCATGTACGCCAACGTCGTCGAGGAGGGTGTGATCAGCCGCGGGGACTCCGTCCTCTTGATGTAGGCAGGTCGGTTCATGGCCTACCCGCCGACGGTCATGTATGGTCGGGTCACCTGTGTAGGGCAGGCCGAGCGGGGACAGCGGGTCGCCGCGCGACGAAGGGGATCCCATGACCAGACGTACCCGACGCCGGAGCGCGACGTTCTTCGCCGCCTTCATCAGCGTGGCCATGGTGGCCTCAGCCTGTACGCCGCCGCCGCCGCCGACGGTGAAGACCTGGGAGTTCAAATCCACCCAGGTGACCGTCAACGAGGCCAACGACTGCACCCTCGGCCTGGCTTGCAGCTTCCTTGGAACGGACCGGGACGAAGCGTACGTCCTGAACGTCGCGTTCCGGGTCAAGATCGGCGAGGCCAATTCGGCCAGCGCCTGGGTGGCCGGGAGTCGGAGCAACGACACCTCGGTCGACGAGGGCCAGACGAAGACGCTGACCGGCGCCGCCCAGAACGCGGCGACGTTCACCGACGTCTCGACGCTCGACGTCGCCAACCTGTCGGACAACAAGCTCGAGGTGGTCGGGACCTACACCTGGGTCATGGAGAAGGACCAGGTCGGCGTCAACGTCGCGGCCAACGACGTGGCCGACATCCTCGAGGATGCGCTCAACAGCACCCTCGCCTCGGCCGAGGGCGAACTCGATCCCAGCCTGATCCTGGATCTGATCTTCGACAACCTGGGCAGCAGCTTCACCCTGCTGCTGAGCAACATCCCGTTGCTCGGCCTGGGCGACGACGCGCTCGGTGGTGCCTTCTACATCGGCATCGGCGCCAAGGGTGGTCTCGCCACCACGTTCGACGGTCTGCTGGGCAGCATCCCGCCGCCCAACTTCAGCGTGCCGGTCCTCGACCTGCCGCCCGACGTCCTGAACTTCGGCGTGTTCACCATGCAGAACACCAAGGTGTTCAGCGGTCAGAACTTCGACAACAGCTGCCTCATCCCGCAGTGCGGGGAGCACACCTACACCTTCCAGGCCAACGAGGTGTAGCCACCCATTCACCATCGTGAACGACGGAGGTCCGGGCTTCGCCCCGGGCCTCCGCCCGTTTTGGCCACGCTTCGGGTCCCGGAGCGGGTAGACCGGGGGCGTGGATGTCCTCGTGAGCGTCGATGGTCCGGAACTTCCCGAACGGCTGAGAGTGCGAGCCCGCCGGCTGGTCGAGATCGAGGGGGTGACCGTGTCCCCCGAGACCCTCGCCGAGTTGCGGGGGTCCCTGCCCCGCCGGGTGGGGGTGGTCGGACGCGACCCGGTCGGAGCGGCGGATGTAGCCAGGCAGCTCCACGACGCCGGCTTCCTGGTCGAGCTCCACACCGACGCCGAGGTGGGGGAGATCGAGGGCGTGCAGGTGCGTCGGCTCAGCGACGCCGGCCCGCCGATGGAGGTGGCCGACTCGCTCCTCTCGTTGGTCGGCAACACCCCGATGGTCCGACTCGACCGGGTGGGCAGCGAGCTGGACTGTCAACTGATCGCGAAACTCGAGCTGCTCAATCCCGGGGGCTCGGTGAAGGACCGGCCTGCGCTGGCCATGCTCGACGCAGCGGAACGTGACGGCAAGCTCCTCCCCGGCGGAACGATCGTCGAACCGACGTCGGGCAACACCGGGGTCGGGCTGGCCATCGTCGCCGCCCGCCGCGGCTACCACTGCATCTTCGTCATGCCCGACAAGATGAGCCAGGAGAAGATCAGCCTGCTGCGGGCCTACGGTGCCGAGGTCGTCGTCTGCCCCACGGCGGTGGCACCCGACCACCCCGAGTCCTACTACTCGGTGGCCGATCGCATCACGTCGGAGACGCCGGGTGGGTTCCAGCCCAGCCAGTACCACAACCCCGAGAATCCGGCGGCGCACGTGGCGTCGACCGGCCCCGAGATCTGGGAGCAGACGGCCGGCCGGGTGACCCACTTCGTCGCCGGCATCGGCACGGGCGGCACGATCTCGGGGGTGGGGCGGTACCTGAAGGACCAGAACCCCGACGTGCAGATCATCGGCGCCGACCCCGAGGGGTCGGTCTACTCCGGCGGGTCCGGTCGCCCGTACCTGGTCGAGGGGATCGGCGAGGATTTCTGGCCCACCACGTACGACCCGGACGTCGTCGACCGCGTCGTGGCGGTGTCGGACCGCGACTCGTTCACGACGGCCCGAGCGGTCACCCGCAGCGAAGGCATTCTGGTCGGTGGGTCGGCGGGCACGGCCGTACACGCTGCGTTGGAAGTGGGCCGCGACCTGGGCTCGGACGCCGTGGTGGTCGTGCTCATTCCGGACAGCGGTCGTGGCTACCTGTCCAAGGTCTACAACGACGGCTGGATGGCCGATTTCGGCTTCCTGCGCATCGGTGATCGGACGGCCGGCGATCTGCTGCATCGAAAGCGCCGGGACCTACCCGACCTGGTCCATGTCCATCCCGAGGAGACCGTGCGCCAGGCCATCGAGATTCTCCGCGAGTTCGAGGTGTCCCAGCTTCCGGTGGTGAAGGCCGAGCCGCCGGTGATGGTCGGGGAGGTCAGCGGTTCGGTACGACGATCGACCGCTGATGGAGGCGGCGTTCCGCGACCCGTCGGTGCTGGAGAAGAGCGTGGCCGAGGTGATGGATCCACCGCTGCCCACCGTCGGTGCCGGCGAACCGGTCGAGGAGGTCGTCACCCACCTCGAAGCGGCCGCGTCGGTGCTGGTGCTCGACGGCGGCCACCCGGTCGGCGTGCTCACCCGGTCGGACGTCCTCGACTATCTCGCGGGTGCCCGATGACCGACGGCCGCGGCTTCGAGACCCGGGCCATCCACGACGGACAGCCACCCGATCCGTCGTCGGGAGCGGTCGTGACCCCCATCAGCCTGGCCACCACCTTCGCCCAGGAGAGTCCGGGCAAACACGGCGGATTCGAGTACTCGCGGACCGGGAACCCGACCCGTTCGGCGCTCGAGGCCGCGACCGGCGTCGCTCGAGAACGCAGCGCACGGCTTCGCGTTCGCGTCCGGCATGGCTGCGACGGACGCGGTCCTGCGCCTTCTCCGGCCCGGCGATCACCTGCTGCTGCCCACCGACGCCTACGGCGGCACCTTCCGGATGGTCGACAAGATCCTGAAGCCGATGGACGTCGGCCACACCGTGGTGGACTTCACCGACCTCGATGCGCTGGCGGCGGCCTGGCGGCCGTCCACTCGGCTGGTGCTGGTCGAGACGCCGACCAATCCTCGCCTGACGATCGTCGACATCGAAGCGATCGCCGCGTTGACCCGGGAGCGCGACGGTGTCTGTGTGGTCGACAACACCTTCGCCACGCCCTACCTCCAGCGTCCCATCGACTTGGGGGCCGCCGTCGTGATCCACTCGGCCACCAAGTATCTGGGTGGTCACAGCGACGTCGTGGGCGGGCTCGCCCTCACCGGCGACGATGATCTGGCCGAGCACCTGGCCTTCTTCCAGAACGGGGTCGGCGCCGTTCCCTCACCGTTCGACGCCTATCTCGTACTGCGGGGACTGAAGACGCTGGCCGTCCGGATGGATCGGCACTGCCACAACGCCCGCGCCGTCGTCGATCTCCTGGTCGACCACGATGCGGTCCGACAGGTGCTCTACCCCGGCCTGGAGGATCACCCCGGCCACGCCATCGCCGCCCGTCAGATGTCCGACTTCGGCGGCATGGTCTCCTTCGTCCTGGCCGACGTCGACGCCGCTCGGCGCGTGACCGAGCGTGTCGAGCTCTTCACACTGGCCGAATCGCTCGGCGCGGTCGAGTCCCTCATCGAGGTGCCGGCGCTGATGACCCACCTCTCCACCGAAGGGTCGGATCTCGAGGTTCCCGGTGGCCTGGTGCGGCTGTCGGTGGGCATCGAGTCCACGGCCGACCTGGTGGCCGATCTGTCCGACGCACTGGGATGAGACGGGACTCGGGGGTAGCCCGACGCAGCCTGCACCCCGCCGGCATGACCGTCAGTGGACGGTGGCGCCGGTCCGGTCACCCTCCGCCGGCCGACGCGGCACGCAACCGACGGGCCGCGGCCGACGCCGGCTGATCGCCACGCCACGCGACCCGAACCGATTGCTCGAACGAGAGACCGGAGACACGGACCTGCGTGAGACGTGCGTCGAGCAGGTCACCGTCCACCTCACACGAGGGCAGGAGCGCGATCCCGGCGCCGTTGACGGCGCTCAGGCGCGCCGCCGTCGACGACGACACCTCGATGGAGTCGCCCACCGCGCCGGCGCCGTGCCCGGCGAGAGCGGCCTCGATCACATCCAGGGTGCCCGAGCCCCGCGGCCGGAGGACGAGCGTCTCGGCGGCCAGCGCCTCGGCACTCACCGTCCTGCGGCGACCGAACCATCGGTGGGCCGGTCCGACGACGGCGATCAGTTCCTCGTGCCCCACCAGCTGGGACCGCAGGCCCAGAGGGGCGCCAGGTCCCTCGACGAAGCCGACCATGACGTCGCCCGACCGGAGCAGTCCCGCAACGGTGAAGGTGTCCGCTTCGACGATCTGCACGCGGGTTTCGTGCAGTTCGGCGTCCATGAGCCAGCCGGGGAGCCGGTGGGAGGCGACGTGGCGCGTGGTCGCCACCGTGAGCTGGGCTCGGTCGTCGTGGCGCAGCTCGGCGGCACGGTCGACGAGCGCGGTGCCGGCAGCCAGCACGTCGGCGCAGGCCGGGGCCAGCCGCTGGCCGGTCGCGGTCGGCATCGATCCGGTCGGCCCACGTTCGAGGAGCGAGGTGCCGAGGAACCGTTCCAGCTTCTGCAGTCGTGCCGTGGCGGACGGCTGGGCCACGCCCAGCCGGGTGGCGGCCTTCGACACACTGCCGAGCTCGACGACCGTGAGGAAGAGCCGAAGGCCGGCGAGGTCCAGATCATCGGTGGAAGGGATCGGAGCCATAGCCGTAGCCTATGACCTCAACGGGAGATCGGGGCTATCGGCACACGGGTGGGACTGGTTCGATGGAGGGATGGCACGGTACGGCGTCATCGGCACCGGGATGATGGGCGTCGAGCACATCGAGAACCTCATCGCGCTTCCCGGCGCCGAGGTCACGGCCATCGCCGACTCCGACGAGAAGAGCCGGGCGCACGGCCTGGCTGCCGCCGGTTCGGGCGTCGAAGCCTTCGCCGATCACCGCGACCTGCTCGAGAGCGGTCGATGCGACGCCGTCGTCGTCGCCACCCCCAACCACACCCACGCCGAGATCCTCTCCCACGTGCTCGACACCGATCTGCACGTGCTCATCGAGAAGCCACTCTGCACGACGGTCGAGGCGTGCCGGCGGGTCATCGAGCTGGACGAACGTCGGCCCGAGGGAGCCGTGACCTGGGTGGGTCTCGAGTATCGCTACATGCCGGCGGCGAACGCGCTGATCGACCTGGTTCGAGACGGCGCCGTCGGCGATCCGCGGATGGTCGCCGTTCGCGAGCACCGCTTCCCGTTCCTGGACAAGGTGGGTCACTGGAACCGGTTCAGTGCCAACACGGGCGGCACGCTCGTCGAGAAGACGTGCCACTACTTCGATCTCATGAACCTGCTGTTCGCCGAACGACCGGTCCGGGTCATGGCGTCGGGCGGCCAGGACGTCAATCATCTCGACGAGGAGTACGACGGTCGCACGCCCGACATCCTCGACAACGCCTTCGTCATCGTCGACTATGCCAGCGGCGCCCGGGCGCTGCTCGACCTGTGCATGTTCGCCGAGGCCACCCACCACCAGGAAGAGATGTCGGTCGTCGGCTACCTCGGCAAGGTCGAGGCGTTCATGCCGCAGAACGAGGTGCGCGTCGGGCGCCGCGGCGAGCACTGGATCGGTGGCGTCGAAGAACGATCGGTCGGCGACGAGAGCATCGAGTACAAGGGACTGCACCACGGATCGAGCTACCTCGAGCACGTGCGCTTCCTGGCCGCCATCGACGACGGGGGCCCGGTCGAGGTCACGTTGGACGACGGGCTCTGGTCGGTGGCCATGGGCGTCGCCGCGCACCGCAGCATCGAATGGAATCGACCCGTGATGCTCGAGGAGGTCATGGCATGACGAAGGAGACCACGCCCGCGCGGCCCGCCGTCGAGATGGCGTGGTTCAGCGCCCTCTGCGACGACGACTACGAGTTCCTCGGCGTCCCCGATCCGCTGCTCGCCAGCTCGTACGAGCACTGTCGCACCATCGTCCTGACCGCCGATCGGTTCGGGTTCGACAACGTGCTCCTTCCCTCCGGATACGCGCTCGGCATCGACAACACCGCGTTCTGCCGCGGCGATGGGCCCCCAGACGTCCCTGCGCATGTTGCTCGCCGTGCGATGTGGCGAGGTGATCGTTCCGCAGCTGGCCCGCCAGATCGCCACGATCGACCAGATCATGGACGGCCGGCTGGCGGTCAACATCATCTCCAGCGAGATGCCCGGCGAGCAGATGGACGGCGAGTCGCGCTACCGGCGCTCCACCGAGGTCATGTACGCGCTGCGGGAGCTGCTGGACGGAAGGCCGGTGAACTACCACGGCGACTTCGTCGATCTCACCGTCGACCCACCCAGGGTGCGCACGGTTTCGGGCCAGAGTCCCCTCTTCTACTTCGGCGGCCTGTCGCCTGCGGCCCGCGAATGTGCGGCCGCCGGTGCCGATGTGTTCCTCATGTGGCCCGACACCACCGAGAAGGTGCTGGAGGTGAAGGCGGACATGGACGAGCGAGCCGCGGCCAAGGGACGCTCGCTGCGCTACGGATGGCGCTCGCATGTCATCGTTCGCGAGACCGAGGACGAGGCGCGGGCCGCAGCGCGACGGCTGCTCTCGCGGCTGGACGCGGAGACCGGCGAGACCATCCGCGGCAAGTCGTTGGATTCCACCTCCGCCGGTGTGGCGCGGCAGGCCGCGTTCCGCGAGTCGGCCGATGACGAGGGATACGCCGAGCGGCACCTCTGGACCGGCGTCGGTCGGGCCCGTTCCGGTGCCGGAGCGGCCATCGTCGGTGACCCCGACCAGGTCGTGGGCAAGATCCACGAATTGATCGACGTGGGCATCGAGGCCTTCATCCTCTCCGGCTACCCGCACGCCGCCGAGTGCGATCTCTTCTCCCGCTACGTGCTGCCGCACATCGAGCACGCCCGCCTCGAGTTCACCCCCCACCCGGTGTCCGTTGACTGACGTCGCCCTCGTGTCGCGCTGCTCGTCGGGATTCCGGGCCGTGTGGCCCGGCCTGCGCCTGTTGCTCGCGGGCGCCGTCATCGCGTGGCTCGCCGGTCTGGCCGTCCCCTCGCTGTCGCCGCTGGTGATGGGGGTGGTCGTCGGCGCAGTGGCCGCCAATGTCACGACGTTGCCGGAGGCGGCGGCGCCCGGGATCACATTCGGCTCCCGATCCCTCCTCAGGATCGGGGTGGTGCTGCTGGGGTTCCGGCTGTCGCTCGGTGACCTGGCCGCACTCGGCTCCGATGGCCTGCTGGTCGTCGCCGTCGTCGTCACCGCCACGTTCGTCGGTACGCAGGTCTTGGCGCAGGTTCTGGGCGTGCCGGGCGATCTCGGACTTCTGGTCGCCACCGGCTACTCCATCTGCGGTGCGTCGGCGATCGCCGCCGTCGACGGCGTGGTGCAGGCCGACGAGGAGGAGACGGCCTATGCGGTCGGTCTGGTGACCCTTTGCGGGACCCTCTCCATCGCGGTGCTGCCCGCCCTGGCCGAGCCGCTCGGCCTGGCCGGCGAAGCGTTCGGCACCTGGGTCGGCGGCAGCGTGCACGACGTGGGCCAGGTGGTCGCGACCGCGGCCCAGGATTCGGAGGAGGCGGTGGCGGCGGCGACCGTGGTGAAGCTCACCCGCGTCGTGCTGCTGGCGCCGATGATCGCCATGATCGCGCTCCGGCGGAGGAGCCGGACCGGTACCGATGCGGGCGACGGCGACGGGGACGGCGAGGAGGAGCGCCCGCCGCTCGTGCCGCTGTTCGTGGTCGGCTTCCTCGGCGCCATCCTGCTGCGCTCCACCGGCGTGATCCCCGACGCCGGTCTCGATGCGATCAAGGTGGCCGAGAAGGTGTTCCTCACGGTGGCGCTGGTCGGGCTGGGTGCCGGCGTCCGCTTCGATCGCCTCCGGCGGCTGGGCGGCCGGCCGCTGGTGCTGGGCCTGGCGGCGTGGGTCCTGGTGGCCGGCACCGCCTACCTCGGCACCACCCTCACCACGTGAGCACGCTGGGGGTCCGACCCCGAGCGGGCTCACGAATGGAGGTCGGCGACCACCTCGGCGAAGTGCTGCGGGTCGGGGGCGCGGTTGTTGACCAGGCTCACGTGATCGGAGATGCCGGCCAAGCGGGCGCGGATCTTCGTTGCGATCGAGCCCGGCTCTCCGACCACCGCGATCGTCTCGATCAACTCGTCGTCGATCAGGTCGGGCATCTCGCTCCAGCGGTCCTCCTTCGCCAGCCGGTTCAGCTCGGGGTGGAGGTCTCCGTAGCCGTGGAGCTCGAACACCGGGAGATACGCCGGTGTCGTGCCGTAGAAGGCGAGCTGCCCACGCACCGCTTCCCGGGAACGACGCATCTCCGCCTCGTCGCGTCCGGTGACGACGATGGTCACGCACACGACCTGGACCTCCTCGGCCGACCGTCCGGCCCGACGTGCGCCGTCGGCGATGGCGGGGATCGTCAGCTCCTGCAGCGACCGCCGGGTGTTCACCGGGTGGACCAGGAATCCGTCGGCCACCTCGCCGGCCACCGCCGTCATCCGCGGGCCGAACCCGGCGGTGAAGACCGGCGGGGGACCGAACGGATTGGGGCCCGGATCGAACGCCGGGATCATCCGCGTATGCGTGTAGAACTCACCGTCGAACGACAATGGCGCGCCGTCCTGCCAGGTGGAGAAGATGGCGCGGATGCCCAGCACCAGCTCGCGCAGCCGCGCTGCCGGCTTCGACCACGGCATGCCGTAGCGCTGCTCGATGTGCGGGCGGATCTGCGATCCCAATCCGAGGGTGAATCGGCCCTCTGTGACCGTCTGCAGGTCCCAGGCCGCGTTGGCCAGCGTCATGGGTGTTCGGGCGAACGCGATGGCGATCGCGGTCCCCAGCTCGATCGACGACGTGTGCTCACCGGCCACGGCCAGCGGGATGAACGGGTTGTGCTTCGCCTCGAACGAGAAGGCCCGGTCGTAGCCGACCGCCTCGATCTCCGGGTAGATCGTCCGGACCTCGCGGAGATCCTCGGTGGGGACCGTCATCGACACGTGCATCGACAAGCACCTTACGAGGGTGGCCAACCCTTCTCTCGGCGCTCGAGCTGCCGACGGAGCACCGTGGCCAACACCACCGACACCGACCGCGCCTCGGGCGCCACCACCGGCGAGCGAAGCGTGAACGAATGGCACGTCGGCGCGGCCGGCGTCCTGATCGCCGTTGCGGCCTTCCTCTTCTCGCTGTTCGGGAGCTATGGGGGTGACATCACCGGCGTCCTGACCATCGGTGACGAATGGTCGGACATCCAGCGGCACGCCGAGGAGGAACTGGGCCAGGAGATCCACACTCGCGAGGGTCTTGGCCACGATGGCGCGTTCTTCTTCCTCCAGGCCCTGGACCCGCTCTATCTCGAGCCCGAGGAGCACGCCGCCGAGATCTTCCGGCCCATCTACCGGGCCCAGCGAATGGCCTATCCGATGATCACGGGCGCGGGCGGGCTCACGCCCGCGCCGTTGCTCCCATGGACGATGGTGCTCACCAACATCCTGGCATTCGGCCTGGGTACGGCCGGAACCGCCCGGCTGGCCCGACGGATGGGGGGAAGCCCGTGGTGGGGGCTCGCCTTCGCGCTCAACGTCGGCGTGTTGTTCGAGCTGGACATCAGCGGCGCCGGGGTCCTCGCGTTCGCCGCCGCCATCTGGGGCACCGTGGCGCTGGAGGAGGACCGGCCGCGCCGGGCCATTCCCTGGTTCGTCCTCGCGGTCCTGGCTCGCGAGGTCATGTTCCTGTACCTGGCCGGCGTCCTGCTGTTGCGGTGGTGGCGCACGGGGAAGCTCCCGTTCGCGCTCGGATTCTGGCCCGCCCTCGCCGCAGGCCTCTGGGCCGTCTACATCAGGCTGCGGCTCGACCCCGGTGACGGCGTGCAGGAGTTCGGCATCCCGCTGAAGGGATTCATCGGCGCCGTTCCCAGCTGGACCGACCGGCCGGTCGACCTGGTGATCGTGATCGCCCTGCTCGTCGTCATGGGGGGCCTCCTCGTGCGGAGCGTGCGCACCCCCACCTACGTCGGCTGGGGTGCGCTCGGTTTCGTGCTGCTGGCCGTGCTGCTGAGCCGGCAGGTCTGGTGGCGGTTCTTCGACATCACCCGAGCGACCGCCCCGGTCATCACGGCCTACATCCTGGTTGCCTTCGCCGCCGACCCGCGCCGCAGGACGTCCGACCCTGCCGACGAACCCGCTACGGAGACCGCCCAGGGGTGACGCGAGCCGGTGGTGACTACCGACCGGAATGGTCGTCGGGGATACTGAGGTATGCACCGCAGCACCTCGGCGCCGGGCCGATCTCCCGGCCGGCGCCGTCGGGGCACCGGTGCGATCGTCGTGGGCATGGCTCTGATCGCAGCGGGGTGTGGCGGCGGGGGAGGGGACGACGTCGTCCAGCCCGAGCCCGGTCCGCGCATGTCCATCAGCACCGAGGAGGCCGAAGCCGTGCCCGGCGACATCGTGTACCGCTACGGCGACGATCTCTACATCGACAACAAACCCCTCGGGATCGAGACGGGCGGACCGGCCCGCTGGCGACCCGGCCACCCGGATGAGATCCTCTACGTCGCCCACTCCGATCAGCAGCGATCGGGCATCTTCCTCTTCGAGCAGCTCTATCTCCGGAACGTCGAGACGGGTGAGGAGCGCCTGCTGCTCGACATCGCCGACCTCGGGTTCGACGAGGCGGGCCACAGCGACTTCGACGAGACGGGGGAGCGGATCGTGTTCGCCGCCCAGAAGGACGGGAGCGACTTCACGCCCTACATCCTCGAGGTCGAGACCGGTGAGGTGTCGGCGATCGAGACCGAGACCCAGGTGATCGACACCGTGTTCACCCCCGGCGGCCGCATCATGGGGATCGACACGACCTACAACGACGAGCAGTTCGAACCGGTCGCCTGGGTGGGGCAGGACGGATCGGTGGAGCCACTCCGGACCAGCACCGGCGTCAATCGTGACCCTGCGGTCAGCCCCGACGGTCGCTACGTGGCCAACATCCGTGCGTCCGGGCTGCTCGCTCGCGCGTTCGTCGGGCGCTGGGACCTGATCGTGACCGACCTGGAGTCCGGCAAGGAGTGGGCCATCGGCGACGGCGACGACGGGTTCGGGCCGCCGCGTTGGGTGGACGAGCGGACCGTGGTGGCCAAACACGGCACCTACAACGCCCTCGGGGTCATTTCGGGCACACCCGACACGACCACGGTCGATGTGGTCGACGGCACCGTCTCCGTCGTGGAGACGCTGCCCGATGGAGCCTGGGATCCCGACCCCCTGCCCGGGTAGCGGTGCGGTCGGAGGCGAGCCTCGGGCACCGACTTCGATCAACCAGGAGCGCAGGCGGTACGGTCCCCTGACACCGCGTCAGATTCTGCTGGAGACCGCGGGAGTGGAGGCAAGCATGGAGTTCGGTGATCGCTACCCACTGCTCATCGGCGGCGAGCGCGTCGGCGGCGATGACGGCTCGTCACCCATCGTCAACCCGGCGACCGAGGCGGTCGTCGGCGACGTGCCCGAAGCGTCGGTCGACCAGGCGATGGCGGCGACGAGCGCTGCGGCCGAGGCCTTCGAGTCCTGGTCGCAGACCGAACCCGAGGAGCGGGCCGCGCTCCTCGACGCTGCTGCAGATCTGATCGATCAGCACGTCGACGACCTCGTGCCGCTCGCCCAGGCCGAGACCGGCGCCACGCTCACCATCACGAAGACGCTGCAGGTCCCCAACGCCGCCACCCGGCTGCGCCGCTACGCGCAGGGTGCGCTCGAGCCCCGGATCCTCCCGCTCGAGCCGTTTCCCACCCACAAGACGGCGCTGGCCCCGGGCGGCCTGATCGGCGCCGTCGGCCACCGCGCCCCGGTCGGCGTGGTCACCTGTATCACGTCGTACAACTTCCCGATGGTGAACATGGCCGGCAAGATCGGCCCCGCGCTGGCCATGGGCAACACGGTCATCGTCAAGCCGGCGCCCCAGGATCCGCTCGCCGTCATCCGCATGTGCGAGCTACTCGACGAGGCCGGATTCCCGCCGGGTGTCGTCAACTGCGTCACCAGCACCCAGGTGGCCCAGGCCGAGACGCTGACCACCAGCGATCACGTCGACATGATCAGCTTCACCGGGTCGACCGGGGTGGGCCAGCGCATCGGTGAGGTGGCCGGCGGTCGCATGAAGCGGCTGCTGCTCGAGCTGGGGGGCAAGGGCGCGTGCATCGTCACCGAGGATGCCGACCTGAAGCAGGCCATCACGGGCATCGCCTCGGTCGGGGATTCCACTCGGGCCAGATCTGCACCGCCCCCACCCGGGTCATCGTCCACGAGTCCATCCACGACGACCTGGTCGGCGGCCTCACCATGGCGGCCAAGTACATGAAGGTCGGCGACCCGCTGGAGAAGGACACCATCGTCGGACCGGTCATCTCGGGCGTCCACCGTGACCGCGTCGAGGGCTTCATCCAGTCCGCCGTCGACGAGGGCGCCACCGTCGCCGCGGGCGGAGGCCGCCCCGACGACCTCGACAAGGGGTTCTTCGTCAAGCCCACCCTGCTGACCGACTGCACCAACGACATGCACATGGTCCGCGAGGAGATCTTCGGTCCCGTCGTGGTGGTCGTTCCGTACCGCGACGGCGAGGAGGCCATCCGACTGGCCAACGACAGCGACTACGGGCTGTACGACTACATCTTCGCCGGCGACACCGCGAAGGCCTACCGCATGGCCAAGCGCCTACGTGCCGGCAATGTGGGCATCAACACCCTGCAACGCAACCCCGAGACGCCGTTCGGTGGCTTCAAGCAGTCGGGGGTGGGGCGCGACGGCGGGTCGTTCGGTCTGCACGCCTACTCCGAGATGCAGAGCATCGTCTGGCCCGGCTGACTGCCCCTACCGTGGGGTCAGACCCCACGGGGTCAGACCCCACGACCAGCGGGGTCTGACCCCGACAGCACTCTCCCACCCATCCCGACCGCACCCAGCAGGAGCTCCCACCATGCGAGGCATCTACTACGCCGGTGACAAGCCCGAGTACACCGACGCCTCGAGGTCCGCGACCTCCGGCCCGACGAGGTGCGCGTGCGCATCCGGGCCGCCGGCCTGTGCCACAGCGATGTCAGCGTGCTCGACGGCACGATCCCGTTCCCGACGCCCGTCGTGCTGGGGCACGAGGGAGCGGGCGAGGTCGAGGCGGTCGGTGACGGCGTCGTCGGGATCGAGGTCGGCGACCACGTGGTGTTGTCCACGCTCGGCAACTGTGGGCACTGCTCGCCATGCGAGTTGGGCAAGCCGACGCACTGCAAGTCGTCCATGGGACGGCTGGGCCGTCCGTTCACCGTCGACGGAGAGAAGGCCTTCCAGTTCGCCAACACCTCGGTGTTCGTCGAGTCGACGGTGGTGAAGGCCACCCAGGCCGTGGTGATCGACAAGGACGTGTCGTTCGAGGTCGCCTCGCTGATCGGCTGTGGGGTCATCACGGGACTGGGCGCCGTGCTCAACCGGGCCAGGGTCGGCCACGGCCAGTCGGTCGCCGTCATCGGAGTCGGCGGGATCGGGCTCAACGTCATCCAGGGCGCGCTGCTGTCGGACGCGCTCCCCATCATCGCCGTCGACGCCAACCCGGCCAAGGAGGAGATCGCCCGCGCGTTCGGCGCCACCCACTTCATCCACGCCGGCGAGGGCGTCGACACCATCGCCTCCGTCAAGGAGATCTGCCCCGAAGGTGTCGACTTCGCCTTCGAGTGCGTGGGCCATCCCGCGCTGATCCGTCAGAGCATCGACATGCTCGACTGGGGCGGCTCGTCGGTCATCCTCGGCGTCCCCAAGCTCGGCACCGAGGCCGAGTTCATGGTGGCCAGCCTCTACAACGACAAGAACATCATGGGCTGCCGCTACGGGACCGGCCGTCCCAACCACGATTTCCCGCTGATCGTGCGGCTCTACAAGGAAGGGCGTCTCAAGCTGGACGAGCTGGTCACCCGCACCTACCCGCTCGAGGACTTCGACACGGCCCTGGCCGACCTGCACGCGGGCGAGCTGGCGCGGGGCGTGGTAACCCTCTGAGCATGACTCCCGTCGGCGACACCATCGAGCTGCTCCAGACGCTCATCCGCAATCAGTGTGTCAACGACGGGACGCCCGAGTCGGGCAACGAGGTGCGCAACGCCTTCGTGCTGCGCGACTACCTCGAGGGCCCGGGAATCGAGATCGAGACGTACGAGCCGCTCCCCGGTCGTGGGTCCATGGTCGCCCGAATGGCCGGGACCGACCCGGACGCGCCGTCGATCTGCCTGATGGGCCACACCGACGTGGTGCCCGTGTCGCCGGAGGGATGGCGGCACGATCCGTTCGGTGGCGAGCTGATCGACGGCGAGGTCTGGGGTCGCGGCGCGGTCGACATGCTCAACCTCACGTCCTCGATGGCCGTCGCGTTCCGGCACATCGCCCGGTCCGGTCAGCGTCCGGCCGGTGATCTCATCTACTTCGGCGTGGCCGATGAGGAGGCCGGCGGCGTGCACGGTGCCGAGTGGATCCTCGATCGGCACTGGGATCACGTCGGGTGCGACTACGTGTTGACCGAGTTCGGTGGCATCCCGGTCTCCAACAGCGAGCCGCCCGCCTTCACCCTGTCGGTGGCCGAGAAGGGTTTGGCGTGGAGGCGACTGGTCGTCCACGGCACGCCTGGGCACGGCTCCCAGCCCTACGGCACCGACAATGCGCTGGTGAAGGCGGCCGAGATCGTGCGACGGCTGGCGGCGTACGAGCCGGCCGCGCAGCTCGACGAACTGTGGGAGGCGCGCATCGGGGCCATGGACCTGGATGACGACACCAAGGCCGCCCTCCTGGACCCCGGCACGATCGACGCAACCCTGGCCTCCATGGATCCGAGCCCGGCCCGCCCGCTCCACGCCTGCTCACATCCCACATTCTCGCCCAACGTCGTGCACGGTGGGACGAAGACCAACGTGATCCCGGATCGGGTCGAGATCGATGTCGACATCCGCACCCTTCCCGGTGAGACCGGGGAGGACATCGATCGTCACGTCAGCGAGGCCCTGGGAGCGCTGGCCGACCAGGTCGAGGTCGAGATCCTGCAGGACGACCCGTCGTCGTCCTCGCCGATCGACACGCCCATGTGGGACACGATCAGCCGGCTGGTCGCATCACGGTTCCCCGGCGCCACGATGGTGCCGTCGCTCATCACCGGGGGCACCGACGCCCGACACTTCCGCAAACACGGAGCGATCGCCTACGGGGCGGGCCTCATGTCGCCTGCGATCGACCTCGGCGAGTTCTTCCGCCGATTCCACGGCCACGACGAGCGCATCGATGTCGAATCGCTGGAACTCACCACCCAGCTCTGGCTCGACGTGGTCGCCGACATGCAGCGGTCCAGCTGACAACCTGGATCACCATGTCGAAACGTACGTATCTCATCGCGCTGGCCGTGCTGGCGCTCGTGGCCACCGCCTGTGGACCGTTCTCCCCCACGGGCAAGATCGAACGAGCCGAGCGGCTGGACGGCTCACAGGTCCGTATCCGCGGGTGGGCGGGGGACAAGGACCTCGGGGTGGGCGCCGTCATCGTGCGGATCTACATCGAGGGGAAGTGGGTGACCTCCCGCCCTGCGGATCTGCCGCGGCCCGACGTCGCTGCGGCCCATCCGGACCTGGGGCCGGATCACGGCTTCGACATCACCTTCGACGCACCCGAGGGTGAAGGGGACTTCTGCGTTTACGCCATCGACGGCGGCGAGACACCGGCGCCCAACACGACCCTGGGGTGCTCCATCGGGAACGCCGCATCCGCCCCGAGGGCCGCACCCGCACCGACCCCGACGCCCACGGCGCCGCCTCGGGCTCCGACCAGCACGAAGCCGCCGTTCGGGCGGTTCGAGTCGGCCACCTTGCTCTACGACGGGTCGATCCAGCTGCGAGGCTGGGTCATCGACCCGGGTTCGGGAACTGCTCCGGCCCGAGTGCGGGTCTATGCCGACGGCCGCTGGGTCGCCGGGGTCGACGCCGACCGATCGCGGGCCGACGTCGAGCGGGCTTTCCCGGGATACGGCCGGGATCACGGCTTGGACGTGCGGATCTCCCCCGATCGGGTCGGTGAGGCAGATCGGTTCTGCGTGCACGCCGTCGATCCCGACGGTCCGCTGAAGAGGATCGGCTGCATCGACCGGCCGTATCCGCCCCGCGTCGCCACCCCCAGCGAGGTGGGCTGGCTGACCGACGTCCTGGCCGGTCGTCGGGCCGGCGCGCCCGGCACCTCGACCGAGCGCACCTACCGGCGCAACGGCCGGACCCATGAGGGAATATCGCTCGTTCCCTACGGCCCGGTTTCGTTCGATCGCCGCATCGTCGGCTACGTGCACGAGATCATGGCTCGCTATCCGGAGCTCCACATCACGTCGGGGTACCACGATCCCAATCGGAACCGCGCCGTCGGCGGGGTGTCCGACTCCGATCACCTGCAGGGCCGCGCCGTCGATCTCAACATCGCGGGGGTGGGCTACTACCGCGAGCTCGAGCTGTTGGCGCCCATGCGAGCGTGGGTCGACCGCACCTACCCGGGCGTGTGGGCCGACGTCCACGGCGGCCACCTCCACGTGTCGTTCCGTCAGACCCCACCCTTCGTCCTCCCCGGCTGACACGACCGTGGTCAGGGGTGGAGCTCGGCCATCCAGGTGCGGAGGGTCGGGTCGAGCGGGGCGGCGTCGGTCGCGGTCCCAACGGCCGGATCCAGAGCGGTCGCCATCGCCATCAGGTGGGTCACCATCGGAGCGGTGGGAACGTCGGCTGCGATCTCCCACACCGCACCCCGCATCGGGTTGTCCTGCTTGATCTGCCAGTCGGCCGTCGGTGCGAGCCCGTGCTCGAACAACCACGGGCGAAGCCGCTCGCGCAGCGGATGCACCAGCCCGACCGACGTCGGCCCGACCGAACCGTCGCGCCGTTCGCGACCGGCGGTCACCGTCGCCATCGGAGCGTCGGGGCCCCGGGCGGTGAACACACGGCCGAGGATGGACGGCGGTCGCCGTCGTTGATCCTCGGGGATCATCGGCGCCAGGTTGACCCAACCCGATCGGGCCGAGCGCAGTTGATCCACGGCAGCGATCACCGCATCGAGATCGTCGGGGTGGAACTCCAGCACCCGGGGTTCGTCGGTCACCGGCCGCTCAGCTCAGGTGCCGGTTGAGGTGTGCGCCGATGCGGTCCACGGCCCGTTGCGCGTCGGGGAGCAGCCCCACGAACGCCTGGAAGACGTGGACCATGTCGTCCCAGACCTCGAGGTCCACGTCGACGCCTGCGGCCCGCGCCCGACGCTCGACGGCGACCGAGTCGTCGAGGAGGACCTCGGCGTCGCCGACCTGCACCAGGAGCGGGGGGAGGCCAGTGAAGTCGGCCAGGGCGGGGGAGGCGAGCGGCGCACTGGGGTCGGCCCCGTCCAGGTACAGGTCGGCCATGTGCAGCAGCTTCGCCGAGCGGCAGATCGGGTCGAGATCGGCCCGGGATCGCATCGACGTGTTCGTGCAACGCAGGTCGGCCCAGGGCGAGAGGCACACGCCCGTCGCCGGGAGGGGGAGATCCTGGTCGCGCAGGGCCAGGAGGGTGGCAAGGGTCAGCCCGCCACCGGCCGAGTCTCCGGCGATCGCCAGGTGCTCGGCTGGATGGAGCTCGAGGAGTCCGCGGTAGGCGGCGACCGCATCGTCGACGGCGGCCGGGTGGGGATGCTCCGGCCCCAGCCGGTACTCGGGCAGGGCGGTCCGGCGCCCCGACGCAGCAGCGATCGTGCCGGCGATACCGCCATGGCTGATCCGGGAGCCGATGACGTACCCGCCGCCGTGGAGGTACAGCACGGCGCCGGGCCGGGCTTCGGCCGGCGTGAAGAAGTCGGTCGGCACGCCACCGAGGTCACCCTCGTCGCGCTCCATCCCCTCGGGCAGGGCGAGACCGCCCGCGAGGAGGTCGATGTTCCGGCGGAGCATGGCGACGTCGATCGGACCGTCGTCCTCGAGGTCGCCGAACAGGGGCGCCATGGCGAGCATCTCCCTGACCATCTCGAGCTCCGACACGCACCGATCCTCTCGCAGGAGGCGCCGGTCGCAGCTTGGACCGACCGGTCGCCGTCATGGAGACTTACCGATTGGTCGGGCCGTCCGCCAGTGTGGCGGCACCGGAGTGGAGGAAGCATGGCCGACGAGCGATCGCTCGAAGAACAGGTCCGGTTCGAGATCGTCAACGACGTGGCGTGGATCACCATCGACCGACCCGAGGTGGGGAACGCCCTGAGCCCGCCGGCCCGCGACCGCATACGCGATCTGGTCGAGAGCCTGAACCGGTCGTACAAGGCCCGCGCCATCGTGCTGACCGCCGAAGGCGAGAAGATGTTCTGCCCCGGGGCCGACCTGAGCCATCAGTACCCCCGCGACGTCAAGGAGGGCACACCCGAACGGGTCATGGGTGACGCCCGCCGCATGATGCTCGAGGGGTACTACCGGGCGTTTCCCGCCCTGATGGACTCCGACCTGCCGATCATCGCCGCCGTCAACGGCACCGCCGCCGGCGCCGGCGCCCACCTGGCCCTGGCGTGCGATCTGGTGATCATGGCCGAGGAGGCCAAGCTGGTCGAGGTGTTCACCCGGCGGGGGCTGGTCCCCGACGCACTGGGCTCCTACCTGCTTCCCCGACTGGTCGGCCCGCAGAAGGCCAAGGAGCTCGTCTTCTTCGCCGAGGACATTCCGTCCGACGAGGCGCTGCGTCTGGGGCTGGTCAACAAGGTGGTCCCCCGTGCCGAGCTGCGCGCCGCCTCCACCGAGTGGGCCGAGCGCCTGGCCCAGGGGCCGACGCGGGCCTACGCGCTGTCGAAGTGGCTGATCAACAAGTCGTTGGACGGCAACCGGCAGCAGGCGATCGAGGACGAGTCCTGGGCCGTGCAGCTCAACATGTTCACCGAGGACGCCAACGAGGGCATCGCATCGTTCCGCGAGCGCCGGGCCCCGACCTGGACCGGATTCTGACCGCCGTGGGGGCGAACGGATCGGCCCCGGTCATCGCCGGAGTCGGCGCGGTCGTGCAACGAGCGGAGCCCGAGGCAGCGGTCGAGGCGGTCGAGCTGATGGCACGGTCGGTGCGCCGCGCTGCCGACGATGGCGCCGGCTCGCTGATCGAGCGCGCCGGACTGATCCTGGTCCCCGAAGGGATGTGGAGCTACCGGGATCCTGCTGCGCTGGTCGCCGAGCGGTGCGGGATCATCGGAGCCCACACCGTCTTCGCGGCCGTGGGCGTTCTCCAGCAGTCCCTCTTCGACCGCGCTGCGACCGCGATCGCGTCCGGCGAGGCCGAGGTGGTCGTCGTGGTCGGCGGCGAAGCGCGGCACCGGGCCCGCACGGCGGGAAAGGTCGGCGTCGACGCGCCGGAGACCGCCCAGGACGAGTCGGTCCGGCCCGGGACCCACCTCCGGCCCGAGGACGACATCCTCCACGATCTCGAGATCCATCGGGGGCTCGCCCTTCCTGCGGCACAGTACGCGGTGATGGACTCGGCGCTGCGAGCGGCCGAGGGACTCACGATGGCCGAGCACCGGGTCGCGCTGGCCCGACTCTGGGCCGCCTTCGGTCGGGTGGCGGCGGACAACCCCTGGGCCTGGGACCCGAGTGCGCCGTCGGCCGACGAGATCCTCGACCAGCGGTCGGTGGCCACGCCCTACACGCGACTGCTGTGCTCACAGTGGAACGTCGACCAGGCCGCCGCCATCGTGTTCGCGAGCGCCGACGCGGCCCGCCGTGCCGGCATCGCCGAGGACCGCCTCGTCCACCCTCTGGCCGGTGCGGTGTCCAATCACATGGTGCCGCTGGTGCAGCGCCCGGCGCTGGGTCACTCGGTCTCCATCGACCACGTCGGACAGGCCATCGAGGAGCTCTCGGGGGTGGCGCCGGCGGCGGCGGCGATGCACGACCTGTACTCCTGTTTCCCGGCCGCAGTGCGCATGCAGGCGAGGCAGCTCGAGGTGCCACTCGACCCGGCCCCCACCATCTCGGGCGGGATGACCTTCGGCGGGGGCCCGTTGAACAACGCGGTCCTGATGGCGCTGGTTCGCACCGTCGAGAGGCTCCGCGTGGAAGGCGGCACCGCCTACGTCAGCTCGATCAGCGGCATGATCACCAAGTACGGCGCCGGGCTGTTCGGGTCCGAGCCCGGCAATCGTCCCTACGCCGCCGTCGACGTGGCCGACCGGGTGGCCGGCGTCACCCGATCGTCCGCAACCGTCGATGGGTATCAGGGGCCGGTCACGGTCCTGGGATCCACGGTCACCAGCGATCCGTCCGGTCGGCGGGCCGTGGCCGTGGTCGAGACGGATGCCGGCGAACGGACCATCACGACGTCGTGTGAGGACTCGGTGGTCCAGGCCATCGAGCTGGACGACCATGTGGGTCGAACCGTCACCGTCGAAGGTGACCGACTGCTCGCCTGATCGACGGGTGAGACCGAACGAGCGGTCTGGGGCACCGGGTGGCCGGGTCACGCCACCGGTCCCCCCCATCGGTCGCGCCGAATCGGCGAAACGGTAGCGTGGTCGCCGTGCTGGCCGAAGCGTGTACCGAGGACTGTGGCTGGTGGCGATCCGCCGTGCACCGCGTGCTCGACGTCGCCACCACCATGTCGGACTCGCCGATCATCGTGATCGGCGTGCTGCTGCTCGGCATGGTGCTGTTGTGGTTCGTCGTGGCGTCCGCGATCCGCTGGGTCGAGCGCACCATGGCCGCGGCCGGCGGCGGTGATCTGCTCCGCCCCCGGCGAGGGCCGCGACCGGTCGACCCGCTGGTGGACAGCGACGGACCCGACCGGCCGATCATCGGTCGGATCGACACCCACTGACGGAACGGTCCGGCGGTTCAGGGCCCGACGGCCCAGCGCCCGGACCAACTGCGGGCACCGGCTGACTCGTCAGGCCGACATCGCTCGGAGATGTTCGGCGGCCGCCTCGGCCGGCGTCGCGTTCACGGCAACCCCGGCCGACAGCTCGAAACCGGCCAACGGCACGTGCCGGGGCAGGATCTGCAGATGCCAGGTGAAGGGGCTGTCGGCGTGGGGCGGCGGGACCCGGAAGGCGACGTTGTAGTCGACATCGCCCAGGGCCCGTCGCAGCCGCCCGAGCACGTCGACGAGGAGCTCACCCACGTCGGACAGCTCGGCGTCGGCGGCGTCGGTGATGGAGTGGGTCGGCGCGGTCGGGATCACCCACGTCTCGTAGGGGAACCCCGCCCATGGTGGGCAGGTCGCAACGGCCCGCTCGCGTCCGACGACCACCCCGTCGGGATGGTGGGCGATCGCGGTAGCGAGCAGGTCGGGTTCCTGGACGAACGCATCGAGCTCGACCTGGACCGTCGGGGGGATGAACGGGGTGCTCAGCAGCTGTGCGTGGGGATGGGTGAGCGATGCGCCCGAGGTGCTGCCCCGGTTGACGATGATCGAGGTGTGCGTCACCGCGGGGAGCTCGGCGTGGGCCCGGCACCGGTCCGCGATCACGGTGAGGAGCTCGGCCGCCCGATCCGGGGTGCAGTCGGCGAGGTCGCGATCGTGGTCCGGCGTGAAGATCACCACCTCGCACGAACCCGAGGCCGCCGCGGTCTCGGCGGGGGGGTCGGGCAGCGGTTCGGTGCCGGCGAACGACGGGTACTTGTTGGGCACGGCGCGGAGCTGCCATGGGCCCTGGTCGCCGTCGGGGACCGTGACGACGGGAGGGAGCGTTTCGTGCTCGTTGCCGGGGCAGAACGGACAGCCCGGATCGTGCGCCGGCCGGTGCGGCTGGGGTCGGTCCGGCGGCGTGTCGACCGGCCGGTCGGAGCGGTGGCCTGCGACGGCCACCCAGCGACGGGACAGGGGGTTCCAGCGCAAGGCTCCGGTCGGCTGATCGGTCACCGGCCGGACCGTAGCGGCCCGCGCGTCCGAGGGCGGGGTCCCTTGACGCGTCGGCCCCGCTACGCTAGAAAAACGAGCGCTCATTCAGTTTGACGAACTCGTGAACTCAGGCGAGCGCCGGTGTCGCCCGAGTTCACGAGATGAAGGAGGTGCCCATGCCGAAGGTGTCCGCAGAGCACAAGGCGGCCGTGCGCCAGCAGCTGGTCGAGGCCGCGTCGCGTGTCATGATGCGCCACGAGCCGATCACGACCCGCGCCCTGACCGCCGAGGCCGACGTCTCGGCCGGCACGCTCTACAACTACTTCGACAGCCTCAGCGACGTGGTCGCAGCCGCAGGCGAGTGGATCCTCACCACCGAGTGGCGTCAGTTCCGCCCCGAGATCGACCCGCACGGGTCCTACGGGGGGTTGATGGACGTGCTCGAGGAGTTCGTCTTGAGCCGTCCGCCAACGGACGACGAGGGCACCGTGGCCCGTCTCCGGAGCCGTACCGACGTGGACGACGAGGTCACCACCTCGATTCGTCGCTTCAACGGCTTCGTCGCCGATCTGATGGGCCCCCTCGTGGCCGACGGGATCAGCGCCGGCCACATCAACGATCGCATCGACCCCCGCGCCCTGGTCGAGCTGTTGGATCTGATCCAGGACGGGCTGCTCATCCGCCTCTCGCAGGACAGCTTTGCCACCAGCTTCGAGGACGTCTCGGCGACGCTGCGCGAGATCCTCGAACACGGCGCACTGCTCGTGCCCGCCGATACCGAAACCGAACCCGATCCCTCCCGCTCCGATCCCGCCGTCCCCACCACCGGAAAGGTCTCCCCATGACTCCTCCTCTCACCACTCCGTCCCGTCCCGGCTCCGCTCCCGACCTGGTCCCGATGGGCGCCCCGGCCGCCTATGTCTGGAACTACGGCGACCGCCGGGACCGCCTCACCAAGCTCTACGAGAAGTCCAAGCTGAGCCAGTGGAACGCCAGTACCGACATCGACTGGGACGTCGACGTCGATCCCGGCCTCGATGCGCTGATGGAGGACGGGCAGTTCTCCGGTCTCGACTACGGCGAGGCCGTCGGCGAGGTCGAACGCTACGTGCGCGGGTCCGAGGCCAACCGCCGCACGTTCAACGCGGAGATTCACGCCTGGACCATCAGCCAGTTCATGCACGGCGAGCAGGGGGCGCTGGTGGCGACGTCGAAGATCTGTGCCGGATCACGGTCGATCGACGACAAGTACTACGCCGCGCAGCAGGTGGCCGACGAGGCCCGCCACGTCGAGGTGTACCAGCGATACCTCGAGCAGATCGACCTGCAGTACCCGATCGGCACGTTCCTCCAGTCGTTGCTCCACGACGTCACCGGGCGGGACGAGATCGACATGACGTACCTGGGGATGCAGATCCTCATCGAAGGCGTGGCGCTGGCCGCCTTCAGCCTGGGCGGGGCGATGTTCGCCAACCCGCTCATCGCCCAGATCACCGAGATGGTGCCGGCGCGACGAGGCCCGCCACGTGGCCTTCGGCGTGCTCTCGCTCCAGGGGTTCTACGACGAGATGGACCCGGTCGACCTCAGGGTCCGCGAGGAGTTCCTGTTGGAGTCGTGCGCGGCGATCCGAGACCGGTTCGTCCCGGTCGACGTCTTCGAGCGGATGGGCTTCGACGTCGAGCAGGCGACGAAGGAGTTCAGCGCCTCGCCCGACGCAATGCTCTTCCGCAACCTGATCTTCTCCAAGGTGGTGCCCAACCTGCGCAAGCTCGGGTTGCTCACCCCGCGGGTTCGGGAGGGGTTCGAGACGTTGGGCATCCTCCAGTACGCCAGCTACGTCGACTCCGCCACCGAAGCGGGCGAGCTCGACGCCGCCGACTCGATCGACGAGTTCGACGAGGACGACCTCATCGGCCGGTTCCGGGCGTCGCTGGCCGGGGTGGACCGGATCGAACCCGAGCCGGTGCTGCAGGTGCTGACGTCGATGGTGGACGACGCGGCGCTGCGCGACGTCGAGCCCGCCACCTACCGCCTGAAGGTGGCGGGCGCCGAGAGCGACGACTGGATGATCACGATCGGGCGAGAGGGAGTCGACTACCGCCCGGGCGCCGAGGGAGAACCCCGCGATCTCGAACTGACGATGGATGTCACCACCTGGACCGACCTCGTCGCCGGCCGGGTCACGGCACCCGCCGCCGCCCTCGACGGCCGGATTGCGGTCGAGGGCGACATCACCAAGGCCGAGGCGCTGATCGTCCTCCTCTGACCCGGCTGGACCGGCTTCGAATTCGGGGTCAGACCCCTTCGAGGGTCTGACCCGGCTGGACCGGCTCGTCGGGAGAGGAGTGTCGCCGCGGTCACAGCTGCTACCCCCAACCGCTTCCACCCTCTACGGTCGGGTCGTGACCGCTCCCACGCCCACCGCCGCAGCACCTCCGTCCACGGTGCGCGTGTCCGCGGTCAGCGGCCGCGTGACGATCATCACCGGCTCGGAGTTCTCGGTGAAGGGCCACGCGGATGTGCGCATCGACGGATCGGTGGCCACCGTGGCCGCCGACTCGGCCCGCGTCGAGGTGACGGTGCCGTCGGGCGCCCACGTGGCGATCGGCACCACGTCGGGACGGGTCCAGGCTCGCGGTGAGTTGGGCGACACCGCGATCACCTCGGTCTCGGGTCGCGTGTCGGTTGCCAACGCCACGTCGGTCGACGTGCGGTCCGGCAGCGGACGGGTCGAAATCGGTTCGGTCGAGGGCATGTGCCGGGTGCGGGCCGAGAACGGGCGGGTCTCGGTCGAGCACGCCGGATCCGCCGACCTGTCGACGGAGAGCGGCCGGATCGAGGCGGGTTCGGTGGCCGGTCCGGTGCGGGCCCACTCGGTCTCGGGCCGGGTCTCGATCGAACTGAGCCGGGCGGCCGATGTCGACGCCGAGACCATCAGCGGCAGCGTCGAGGTCCGGTTGCCACCGGGGGTGGTGGCTGCGGTCGACCGTGGCGACGGCGCTCCGCCGACCGCACCGGCCGACTGCCATGTCCGGGCCGCTTCGGTCAGTGGCCGGGTCGACGTGGTGGGTGCCGCCCGATGAGGCTGCAGCAGTGACACCGCCGGAGCCGGATGGGTCGGTCTCCGGCGTGTTCCTCTTCACCGATGTGGTCGGATTCACCGAGTTCACCGAAGCCTTCGGCGACAGCGCGGCGGTCGAGGTGCTCGACCTGCAGTCGGAACTGACCGAGAAGGCGATCGCCGACGGGTCGGCCCGAGTGGTGAAGGAACTGGGCGACGGGGCGATGCTGTGGTTCGGCGACGCCGGCCACGCACTGCGTGCGTCGGCCACGCTCTCGGGCCGGTTGGAGGACGCTCGCCTCCAGCGACTGATGCCCCTCGCCGTACGGATGGGCCTCCACCACGGTTCGGCCGTCGCTCGGGGCGGTGACCTCGTCGGCCACACCGTCAACGTCGCCGCGAGGATCAGCGCGCTCGCCGGACCGGGCGAGCTGTTGGTCTCGGACGAGGTCGTGCTCGCCGCGCACGGCATCCCCGACGCGATCCGACTCGAACCCGTCGGCCCGGTGCCGGTCCGGGGGGTCGAGCGCCCGGTCTGGCTCCATCGGGTGTCGGAAGCCATCTGAGCCCCCGCTTGCGCCGGCGCACCGCCGGCCCGGAGAATCGGGTCATGGCGAGCGCTCGATCGTTCAACCTGGCCGATCTCTTCGAGGGGGCGGTCGATGCGATCGGTGATCGGCCGTCCCTGATCACCGGCGGGAGCGAGGTCGCCACCCGACGGTGGACCTACGCCGAGCTCGATGCACGGGCGAACCGGATGGCCAACCACCTCGCCTCCCTGGGCGTGGGTCCCGGCGATCGGGTCGGTGTCCACCTCTTCAACAGCGGCGACTTCGTCGAGACGATGCTGGCCGTGTTCAAGCTGCGGGCGGTCATGGTCAACGCCAACTACCGCTACGTCGCCGAGGAGCTGCGCTACGTCTTCGATGACGCCGGTGTCGTGGTGGTGGTGACCGAAGCCGACCTGGCCGAGCGGGTGCACCAGGCCGAGCCGGACCTTCCCGACCTGCACACCGTGATCACCCGTGGCGTCGACTACGACGGCCGCATGGCTCGGTCGAGTCCCGAGCGGCCCGACGTGGGACTGCGCTCGGGGGACGACCTCTACCTGTTGTACACGGGCGGCACCACCGGGATGCCCAAGGGGGTCATGTGGCGGCACGAGGACCTGTTCTTCGGCGCGCTGGGCGGGGCAGGCTCCCCCCGGGCGGGAGTGATGCCGCTCGAGAGCGCTGACGAGATCGGGGCCTGGGCCGCGGCGGGCACCCCCGTCACGCGCCGGTTCTCCCTCTGCCCGCTCATCCACGGCGGCGCGCAGTGGACGTCGTTGACCGCGCTGCTCACCGGTGGCACCAGCCTGCTGTCGACCGATCGCCACCTCGATGCCGGCGCGGCGCTTCGTTTCGCCACCGACGAGCGAGCCGAGCTGCTCGTCGTGATCGGAGATGCGATCGCTCGCCCCCTGGCCGCCGAACTCGCCTCGTCGGGCGATCTCTACGACCTCTCCTCCATGAAGATCATCCTGTCGTCGGGCGCCATCCTGTCGCCGGCCGTCAAGGCCGAGCTCCAGGAGATGATCCCGCAGGTGAAGGTCATCGACCGGTTCGGTGCGTCCGAGACCGGAGCCCAGGGTCGGATCAAGCCCGGTCAACCGGGCGGTCCGCCCCGCCTGATCGCCGACGACAACACCTGTGTGCTCGATGACGACTTCCAGCCGGTCGTTCCCGGCTCCGACCAGGTCGGCAAGCTCGCCCGGCGGGGATGGATCCCCCTGGGGTACTGGAACGACCCCGAAAAGACCGCGGCCACGTTTCCCACCATCGATGGCGTCCGGTGGTCGGTTCCCGGCGACATGGCGACCGTCGACGCCGACGGCGTGATCTCGGTCCTGGGCCGGGGTTCCATGGTCATCAACACGGGTGGCGAGAAGGTGTTTCCCGAGGAGGTCGAGAAGGCGGTGAAGAGTCATCCGTCGATCTTCGACGCCATCGTCGTGGGTGTCCCCGACGAGCGGTTCGGTCGACGAGTTGCCGCAGTGGTGCAGCTGCGAGCCGGCGAGCACGGCGCGCCGTCGGTCGAGGAGCTCCACGACCACTGCCTGCACCACATCGCCGGCTACAAGTGTCCCCGGGACATCGTCGTGGCCGACCAGGTACAGCGCACCGTGATGGGCAAGGCCGACTACCGCTGGGCCACCGACCTGGCCATCAACGCCACAACCTGAACCCTCTCGGGGTCAGGCACCTTCCGTGCTCACGTCCGAATTGAGCACGCTGGGTGCCTGACCCCCAGGGTGCTCAGTTCACCGAGGCCGACGAGCCGCCGCGGCGCGGATCGCCGCAGTGCTCGCCCGACTGCGACACGGCGTGGAGTCCGCCGAAGTACAGGTCCTGTACCGACCAGACGTTCACGGCGTGCCGCTCGCGGAGCTCGTCGAGAACGGCCGGGGCGAAACCGGGCTCCAGCTGGAGGACGCCGTGCTCCACATGGGCCCGAGGTGCGGCGACCGCATCCGCGATCGGCATGTCGAAGTCCACGAGATCGACGACGAACTGGGTGAGCGCACTACGGATCCGCTCGCTGCCACCCGTTCCGAAGGCCACCGGGTCCCGTCCGGGACGCTCCAGGATCGACGGCGCCATCATCGATCCGACTCGGGTCCCGGGCGGCGACGTGAACCACCCGTTCGGGTGCAGGTCCGCCTCACCCATGATGTTGTTGGCGTGGACGCCGGTCCCCGGTAGGACCACCCCCGAGCCGGTGCCGTTGGAAGTCGTCATCGACGCCACGTTCCCGGCGCCGTCGGTGACCGACACATGCGTCGTCCCGTGGACGGCCTGCGGATAGTCGGAGCCCGGCGCAATCCGGGCCAGCGCTTCGGCCAGCGCCATCACGTGACCGCGGTCGCCGTGGTGGTTGCCGGGGGGCAGGCCGTCGAGGTGCTCCAGCGCATGGGCGACGAGCCGGCCGCCCAACGACGGTCCCGGGTTGGTCAGCACGACGGCGTCGCGGTACCGGATGCGGAGCGGCGCCCGTTCGATCACCTGGTACCCCGCCATGTCCTCCGGGGTCAAGGCCGATCCCTGGGGGCGGAGTCCGTCGCAGAGCGAGGCGATGAACTGGGGGTCGTGCAGCAATCGACCCGCGGCGACGTCGTCGTAGAACCGTGCCAGTTGCGGATTGGCGCAGCGGTCGCCTTCGGTGAGCACGCTGCCGCCCGGCGCGAACGTCGAGGCGGTCTCGGGAGAGAACGTGAAGATGGGTTCCAACAGGGCGAAGAGACTGCTCTGGAAGTCGTTGACCTCGACCCCCCGCTCGGCGAGTCGGATCGCGGGCGCGAACACGTCGGTCAGCGGCAGGCGACCGAGCCGTTGGTGGACGTGAAGCCAGCCCGGCAGTGCCCCGGGCACGGCGATCGACGCCGCCCCCACCCAGAACTCCTGGTCGGCGCTGGGGAAGCGGACGGTGATCGGCGTGAGATCCGCAGCGTCGGGGGCGACGTCGCGTCCCAGGCCGGGCGTGTCGACGAAGAAATCGAACAGCACCGGGTCCCCGTCGACCGGATGGGCGAGGACGAATCCGCCACCGCCGGCGCTGGTCAGGGCCGGTTCGCAGACCGAGGCGGTCGCCCCGGCGGCGACCACCGCGTCATATGCGTTGCCACCACGATCGAGGAGCTCGGCTGCGGCGTCGACGGTGGCCGGATGTCCGGCGGCGACGAGTGAGGTCACGGCGGAGAAGCATCGCGCACCATCGGGCCGGGCACTCAGTCCACAGGGACGACGGCGGGGCCCGTGCGGTGCCGGTCGAGGGTCACCGCGGCGAGCACCGCGAACGCTGCGGTGAGGCCGATGATCGACAGGATGTGGAACCCGACCATCGACTTGACGATCCCCGAGCTCAATCCGCCGATCCCGCCACAGATGCTCATGATCATGTCGGCCGACCCCTGGACCCCGACGCGGTTGGTGTCGTCGACCGACTCGGTCAGCAGGGCACTTCCGGCGATGAGGCCGAAGTTCCAACCGAGGCCCAGGAGGAAGAGTCCGGGGACGAGGAAGCCCGTGCGGCCGGACGCCAGTGCGGTGAGCGCGGTGGCCGCGATCAGGGTTGCGCTGCCCAGCATGATCGCCGGGCGGCGCCCCATGCGGTCGGTGGCCCAGCCGACCACCGGAGAGAACAGGAACATGCCGGCCACGTGGATGCTGAAGATCTGCCCGACCAGGTCCACGTCGTGGCCGTGCTCCTTCATGTGCGACGGCGTCATGGTCATCACGGCCACCATCACGGCCTGGGACATCGCCATGGCGATCAGCGCCAGCCGGGTGGCCGGACCGGACCAGATCAACCGGACCGACTGGCTCAGCGGTGGGAACGTGGCCGCCGGCCCGCCCAGGCCGCCGCTGACGACGAGGGGGTCGGGCCGAAGTAGCAGGGTGACGACCACCGCAGCCAGCGCCAGCAGGACGGCCGCCACGCCGTACGGTCCGGCAAGCTCCTCGAAGCCCCTGTCGACGCCGAGGGTCTTGGCCCCTCCGACGAGCAACGGGCCGGTCACCGACCCGAGCGCTCCGGTCCACACGAGCGTGCTGATGTAGAGACTGCGCTGGTGCGGCTCGGCCAGATCGGCGGCCGCGAACCGGGTCTGGAGGGTGGACGCCTGCGCTGCTCCGAACAGCATGGACCCGATCAGGAACACCAGCAGGACGTCCACCTCGATGCCGGCGAACGCGACGAGCGTGCCGACCATGCCGATCAGGTATCCCAGGCGCAGGCCGGGACGCCGACCCCGCCGGCTCATGTAGCGGGCGAGGAGAAACGAGGAGCTCGCGGCCCCGGCGGTGAAGAACGCGGTGACCACACCGGCCCATGTGTCGTCGCCCAACATGTCTTCGGCGACGAGAGCCGAGACGGTGATTCCGGCGGTGATGGCGGCACTGGCCACGATCTGTCCGACCGCGAGCGACCCGAGGGTCCGGCGCCGGAGCGCAGGGCTGATCACCATCGGGTGAGCCTACGGGCTGCGCAAGGAGCCGCTTCGCGCCCGAGGACCCGCGCAGGGGACCCGTCTACGATTGCCGGATGGGCTTCCTCGACTCCCTCAAGACGTGGTTCCGCGGCGAGGCGGACGAGGTCCGCGAGAGCATGGACGATGCCGCCGCCGCGATGAACGCCGACCTCGACCGGCGAGAGGCGGAGTTGACGGCGTCGCCGCAGGAGATGATGGACCAGTTGCTCGGCGAGATCGAGCAGAGCGACCAGCAGCTCGACGAGCTCACGGCCGAGATCCAGGCCGACTCGGAAGCCGCGGGAGAGGTCGCCGACGCGGCCGGCGAGACGGTACAGATCGAGGACGACGGGTCCGGATCGCGCGATTTGATCTGACGACCCGTCAGATACGAGGCTGAGCGGCATGTCCGACTCCGTTCCCCCCTCGGCCTCGAACCTGCTCGCCGGCGTTCGCGTCATCGAGAGCTCCCTCCTGGGACCCGGTCAGGTGGCCACGTTCCTCTCCGACATGGGCGCCGACGTCATCAAGGTCGAGCCACCCAGCGGTGACTACATCCGGCAGATGACCTGGCCCATCATCAACGACGTCTCGCTCCTGCACCTGCACACGCACCGGGGCAAGCGCAGCATCACGCTCGACCTCAAGAGCGAGGAGGGCGTCGAGGTCTACAAGGACCTGGTTCGGGGCGCCGACGTGGTGGTCGAGGCGATGCGACCGGGTTCGATGTCCCGGCTGGGACTGGGGTTCGAGGAATTGGCCGAGGTCAACCCCAAGCTGGTCTTCCTGACGCTCTCCGGGTACGGCGCTACCGGCCCCTACAAGGACCTGCCCAGCCACGGCATCGCCTACGACACGTGGGCCGGGATGATCCCGCCCGCCTACGACGACGAGGGGTTCTGCCACATCCCCGAGATGCCCAACATCGGCATCAACGTCGGCCCGATGCTGGCGGCGGTGGGGCTGCTGGCCGGTATCATCAACGCCCGCGAGACCGGTCGGGGCTGCCAGATGGAGGTGGCGCAGTCCGACGCCGCGGCCTACATGGACTGGTACCGGATCGAGACCTGGAAGGCGTACGAGCGGCCCGAGGACGAGGTCACCGGGAACGCCGCGGACGACTACGAGCGGCGGGCGCCCGGGTTGGCCGGGATGCGGGAAGGTGTGCGCTACCAGATGTACGAGTCAACCGACGGCCATGTGTTGTTCATGGCGTCGGAGCAGGCGTTCTGGAAGAACTTCTGCGAAGGGGTAGGCCGCCCCGAGTTGTACGAGCGCTGGCCGGGGTCGAAGTACGCCGACCACGCTCGCGGCAACCGCGAGCTACAGGCCGAGCTCCGGGACATCTTCAAGACGAAGTCCACCGAGGAGTGGCTGGCGTTCAGCGGCGAGGTCAACACGCCGATCGCGCCCGTGAACAACGCCAAGACCGTCGGCGAGGACCCCCAGTTCCAGGACCGCTTCCCGTTCTACGGCATCGACGATGTGGGGGCCGAGCAGTTGCCCCTCCCGCTGAAGATGGTGGGCGGTGGCCCCGAGTCGGCACCCACGATGGCGCCGACGGCGGGGCAGCACACCGACGAGGTGATGGCCGAGGTCCTGGGCTACGACGAAGCCAAGGTGGCCCAGCTCCGCGAGTCCGGCACGTTCGGCTGACCCCCCGTACTCCTTCCGAACTCGTGAACTCAGGCGAGCGTATGTGTCGCGTGAGTTCACGAGATCAACTCGTGGTGGGTGGGATGCGGCGGGTGAGCCAATCGACCAGCAGGCCGCTGACCGCCTCGGGGTCTTCGAGCTGGACGAAGTGGCCGGCCCGCTCGATGATGTGCATCTCCAGGTCCGAGCACCGCTCGGGCATGTCGGCCGCCATCGCCGGCGGCAGGGCCGGATCCCATTCGGCGCACAACATCAGGCAGGGCAGGTCCAGCGGTTTGCGGCCCACGTCGGGGACGGCCACGACGTTGGCGTCGATGTTGCGGTACCAGTTGATGCCCGGACCGAAACCGGTGCGGGAGAACGTCTCGACGTAGGTGGCCATCTGGTCGGCGTCGATGACGAGGTCGCCACGTCGCTCGATCGTGTCGAGCCGTCGGAACGGGTTCATGTCGAACGCGCCGTCCACCACGGCCAGCTCGGCCACCTCGGAGGGGTCGATCCCGCCCCGCATGACCATGTCGTACATCAGCTCGACCTGATGGTCGAGCACCGCTTCGGCCACGCCGGGCTCCTGGAACCACAGCATGTACATCCGCTCGTCCTCGCCGTTCACCAGGGTGCGCAGCAGATCGGTGGTGGGAAACGGCTGGTACGGCGTACAGACACCGACGGCGCCCAGGCATCGGTCGGGATGCAGCACGGGCATGGACCAGCTGACGAAGCCGCCCCAATCGTGGCCGACGAACACGGCTCGGTCGATCCCCAACCCGTCGAGGAGGCCGGCCAGGTCGCCGGCCAGCGCGGTCAGGGCGTAAGCCTCGATCCCCTCGGGGGCTGAACTGCCGCCGTACCCGCGCATGTCGGGTGCGATCGCCCGGTACCCGGCCCGGGCCAGCGCGTCGAGCTGGTGCTCCCAGGTGCGGGCCAGGTCGGGGAACCCGTGGCAGAGCACCACGGCCGGGCCGTCGCCGCCGGTGTCGTGCACCGAGAGCTCGATGTCGGGGCCGACGTTGACGGTGGTCGCAGCGGGAAACGGCATGGAACCTCCTGAGCGTTTCGAGCGACGGTAGCCCCGGCAACTTGCGGTCGGTCGGACGGCTCACGCGTCGGGTGGTCCGGCCGATGGGACACGAGCCGCTCGAGGAGTCCCGTGTCCACGAAACCCAACGACGGATTGGCTGACCGCGTCGCACGCGCGGTGCTGCTCGCCATCGGGTTGGCGCTGGCGATCACCGTCCTCACCGCGCAGCAGGGCGGCGGCACGGTGTCGGGCCGGCTGGGCGGAGACTTCCCCGCGTTCTACGGCGCGGCCCGCATCGTCAGCGACGGGGACATCACCGAGCTCTACGACGTCGACGTGCAGACCGAGGCCCAGGCTGACCTCTGGGGTCCCGACGACCCCGGCGTGCTCTACTTCGCCTACCCGCCCCACGTCGCCGCGGTCTACGGGCCGCTCGCGTCGCTGTCGTATCCGGTCGCGTACGCGCTCCACACGCTGATCATGGCGGCGTTCGTCCTCGTCGCGCTGGCGCTCGCCAAGCCGTTGCTCCCGGGGTTGGCGGCGCGGTGGTGGGTCACCATCGCAGCAGTGGTGTCGTTCTACCCGATGTTCCGAGCCGTCACCGCGGGTCAGAACACCGCGCTGATGCTCCTCCTGATCGTCATCGCCTGGCGACTGCTGGACGCGGATCGCGATGTCGCCGCGGGTCTGGTGCTGGCCCTGCTGCTCTACAAGCCGCAGTACGCGATCCCGTTGATCGGCCTCTTGTTCCTCTCACGCCGCTGGCGAGTCGTCGTCGGCGCAGCAATCGGGGCGGGCGGCCTCTGGGCGTTGGGCGCGATCTGGCTCGAGCCGAACTGGCTCGCATCCTGGTGGAGCCGGGTCGTGCCCTTCGCCCAGTTGGACGCGCAGGTCAACGCCAAGAACAGCATCTCCGCGCCCGGGTTCGCTGAGGCTCTCGGCGGCGGAGTGTGGTCGATCGCAGGCTGGACCTTCGCCGTCATCGTCGCACTCGTCGTGTCGTGGGTGTGGTGGCGCCGGGTCGACCAACCGCTGGCGGTCCGCATGGCCGTCGCCGCCCCGGCGCTGCTGCTGATGTCGCCCCACTCGATGTTCTACGACGCCTCGCTGATCCTCATCAGCGTCGGAGTTCTGGTGGCCGTGGGGCCCATCCAGCGAGTGCGAGCCGGAACGCTGGTCTGGGTCCTGGGGTTCGCGCAGGTGGCAGCCGGTGCGCTCGGCTGGAGCCCGCTGTTCTTCGTGGTCGTCGGGGTGTGGCTGTGGGTGCTGTGGACCCTGGTGCTGGCCCGACCCCTCCTGACCGGACCGCCCGAGCGGCCGATCGCCGAGATCGACGCTGCGGGCGGGGTGCTGTCGGTGGTCGTGCCGGCGCACAACGAGGAGCGACGGATCGGCGTGACCCTGGACTCGATGGCGGCGTACCTGGCCGGTTCCGACCGGGTGGCCGAGGTCATCGTCGTCGACGACGGATCCACGGACCGCACCGTCGAGGTGGTCGCCTCGTACGGTCCTTCGTTCGAGGCGCTGCGGGTCCTGCGGCTCCGCGAGAACCAGGGCAAGGGGGCAGCGGTCCGGGCCGGCATGCTGACGGCGTCGGGCGACCTGCGGCTCTTCATGGATGCGGACAACGCCACCGCCCTGGATCAGCTGGACCGACTCCTGGCGGACGTTTCCATCGACGCGGCGACGGCGTCCGTGGCGGTGGGGTCGATCGCCGCCGGCGACACCGACGTGCGCGAGCAGCAACCCGTCGTGCGTCGGGTGCTGGGTCGGATGGGCAACCTGGCCACGCAGGCGGTCGCCGTCCCCGGCGTGCGTGACACCCAGCGGGGGTTCAAGCTGTTCACCGCCGACGCGGCCGAGGTGGCCTTCAGGCCACTGCGCTCCACCCGTTGGCTCTTCGACGTTGAGGCGCTGGCGCGGGCTCGGCGGGCCGGGCACCGGATCCTCGAGGTGCCGATCACCTGGCGCCACGTGGACGGCGGCGAGATCCGGGCCGCGTCCTATGTCTCGAGCCTTCGCGAGCTGGGGCGCATCGTCGTTCGTCTGACCTCGGAGCGGGTGGGCTCGACGGAGGCGGTCGCCGACCCGATCGAATCCGAGCCGGTCACCGTCTCACCGCCGAGCACCGGCACGTGGCCCCAGCAGGTCGAGTCGCCGGTCGAGGTCGCTCCCGACGTGTGAGCATCACGGCGGGCGGGCCGGGTCGTCCCGTCGACCGCCGGCGCTCAGTCCAGTGGGTGGTAGCCGGCGACGTCGTGGTGGGGGGTGTCGAGGTAGACCTTCGCCTCGGGCATCTGGGCGAACCGGCCGTGACTCCAGCGCACCTCGACGTGTCCCTCGACACTGCGCAACCGGTCGTCGGTGCCGTCGATGACGTCGGCTCGCCACCGCACCAGCGGCTGGCCCGCCGCATCCGCCCACACGTCGAACCCGCGCACCGTGAACCGGTCGCGGAAGTCCCATGGTGTGCCCACCCGGTAGCGGAGCGGATCATCCGACGGTGAGGCGCCGAGGACGAAGTACGGCGCGGCCTGGAACCGGAGCAGGCGCCACAACATCTCTTCGCGCTGCCGCTCGGTCCGCAACTGCTCCCGCCACCGCAACGCGGACGCATGGGCGACCGCGTAGGTGAAGTCGCGGTAAGCGTCAGCGGCTGTGCCCGGCCAGCTCCGGCTGCCACCCAGCGCCCGCTTCAGGATCTGGCGTGCGTCGCGGTCCAGGTCGCCGACCTGATCAGGGAGCGCGCCGACCTCGCCCAGCTCGTCCCGACACGCCTGGTAGAGGGCCTGGTACTCGACGGGCGCCACCGCGAGGTACCAGTCGCTGCGCTCGGTGCGGCGCTCGGCCAGGCCGCGATCGAACAGGTGCCACGGCGAGGCGTTGAACACGATGTTGGACCCGTACTTGCAGCTCAGCAGGTAGACGTGATCGACCCGCAGGTCCGCCGGGATCTGTTCGTAGGACGGAGGCCGGTGCGGTCCCTTCCACTCCACGTCCCACGGCGGTCGTCCCCGCAACCCGTCGGTGGCTCGGGCGAAGACCACGCCGTTGTCCCACGCTGTGCGGAACGAGACCTCGTGGCCGCCGTCGGCGAGGGCGAGCTCGAGTCGGTCGAAGTGTTCGTCCTCGACGTGACGGATGTAGGTGGGCCGGATCGACAGTGCCTGGTCGAGGGTGCGGTAGCCCAGCAGCGCCAACCCGGTCACGATCTCGGTGATCTCGGTCTTGATGCTGGCCATGGACCCGCGTCAGCCCGGGGGAGCGGGAGCGCCGGCCTCCAGGTCGGCCTCGGTCCAGAACCCGACCTCGGGGCCGTCGGCATCAGAGGATGCGTAGGTGGCGAGCCGACCGACGCCGTCGGAGTCGAACATCTCGACGGCGTCGAACACGCCGGTCGGGCCGACCGCCTGAAGCGCCTTGCGGCCTTCGGAGCCCTTCTTCGGCAGATGGGAGGTGAGCACCAGCAGCCGGCTGCCGGGCTCGGTCGCTGCGAGGACGTGGGCCTTGCCCAGCGTCTTCCAGACCGTGTCGGTTCGGAGCATGCCCGGCCGAACCGTCGTGAACGCCCCGGCGATGTCCACGTGGTAGCGGTGGCTGTCCTCGGCGTCCGCGACCAGAAAGGCGAACGAGGTCCCACCCACCTTGGGTCCGGTCTCGACCACGGTGAACCCTGCCGCTTCCAGCACATCCTGGGCCAGATCGTGCGCCTTCTTGCCCTCCGATGTCGCCTGGACCCGGTACCGGTCGGCCACTTCGTCGCGGTCGGGCTCGTCTGCCAGGCGCTCATTGGCCTGTGCGACGTAGTCGGCGTCGAGGTCATACCCCACCCCTCGCCGATCCAGCTGCTGGGCGGCGACGACCGTGGAGCCCGAACCGGCGAACGGGTCGAGGACGACATCGTCGGCGTAGGTGTAGAGGTCGATCAACCGACGGGGGAGCTCGACCGGGAAGGGAGCGGGGTGATTGACCCGACGGGCCGACTCGGCGTCGATCCGCCACAGATCCAGCGTGGCTTCCATGAACTCGTCGCTGGAGACGGTGCTCTCGTGGGGCCGACCGTCCTTCTTGCGCCGACCCGCGGGCACGGCCCGATCGAATCGACCCTTCGAGGCGATGATGACCCGTTCGGTCAGATCCCGTAGGACCGGGTTGGCCGCTCGACGGAACGACCCCCACGCCACCGACCCGGTGGCCCCCTCGCCCTTCTGCCAGATGACCTCACCCCGGAGCAGCAGGTGGAGGTCGTCCTGCAGGATCCGGATGACGTCGGCGGCCAGGCTGCGATAGGGCTTGCGGCCGAGGTTGGCGACGTTGACCGCGATGCGCCCACCGGGCTCCAGCACGCGGCGGCACTCGGCGAAGACGTCGCGGAGCAGCTCGAGGTACTCGATGTAGCTGTCGGGCACTCCCGCCGTGCCCGCTTCGGACTGGCCGGCGACGGCCAGCTCGTATTCCTTGCCCACGAAGTAGGGCGGCGACGTGACGACCAGCGCCACCGAGGCATCGGGGAGCTGGGTCATGGTCCGGGCGTCACCCTGGAGCACGACCGGGAAGTCGAGGTCGGGAATCGGGCCGAGCTGGTCGTCGTCGCTGATCTCGGGGGCGGGGAACCGGTCGTAGAACGCCGACGCGTCGATGGCTCTCCCGTTTGCCGGCCCCGAACGCTGACGTCGAGGTGCCGTTGCGCGCCGGGCGCTTCGCAGCTCTCTGCCGGTCCGGTCCTGCCACGCTGCTGCGCCCGGTGCGGTGCTGTCGTCGAGCCGTTTGGCGGGTGACAGTCACGGGGCCCTCCTGGGGGGTCATCCTACGGCCACCCGATCGATGGCCTGGGACGATCATGCCGCGGGGGTGTGACAGTCATTCTTGGCCGGCGATCATCCATTCTTGGCCGGCGATCATCCGCCGGTCTCGCTTCGCCATGTGAGTCACGGTCGTGCCGCTGCTTCGCCTGGCGGCTGCGCAGCCGATCCGCCGGCCTGCCGTCGGCATCCGGGTCTCGCCGGCGCCCGCAGCCGGGAACGAGCGCCCGGGGGTTACGCGAAGGTGAATCGGCGGACGGGTAAGTTCCAACCCACGCCGACGAGGAGTGGAGCGTGGGGAACAGTTGCGTGGTGAGCATCGGCGGCCTCGACCACCTCGTGCCCAGGGGCGGATCGCTCACCCTCGGTTCCGCCGACTCGGCCGACGTGCAGATCGACGATCCCCGAGTCCAGGGCATCCATGCCCGGATCGACGACATCGACGACGACTTCCTCTTCGTCGACGACAGCAGTGAAGGAAGCTTCCTGGGCGGCACGGGGCGATCCATCCGGGGCGGGTCGTACCTGCTCCCTGCAGGTACGACGATCCTGTTCCTGGCCGCCGAGGACGGACCCCGGCTGACCGTCGGGGTCTCGCGAGCCCCCGCGTCCCTCGGTGGATCCTCGCTGTCCGGCCCTCCGCCGCCCCTGATGCCGCCGCTGTCGCCGACCATTCCGCCGCCGGCGCCGCTTCCATCCCAGGAGCCCTTGCCGCCCCTGGACCCGGTCGAGCCGCTTTCGTCCGCGCTTCCGCCGCCGCCGGGGGCGGAGCCCGGGTTCGTTCCGCCCGGTGACGCCGCTCCGTTGTTCGCGTCACCACCGGGTGCCGCCACCGACGCCCCGCACCACCCGACCGACTTCGGTCCCGGGCCGCTGACCCCGTCGACCACGCCGCCGCCCCCGCCTTCGTCCAACGTGCCACCTCCGCCCCTCCCATCGTCGACCGCCCCGCCCCCGCCGCCCCCCGACGCCGGGCAGGTCGTGCCACCGCCTCCACCACCCCTGCCCGCCCCTGGAGCCCCATCCTCCGGGGTCGGCACCGCAGTCGCAGTTCCGCCATCCCCATCGCCGGCCCCACCCGCTCCACCGCCACCGCCGGACGCCGGTGGGATGGCCGTCGGACCGGCGGCCTACGGGGGTCCGATCAGCGTCGGTTCAGTCCGCCCGTGGTGGAAACAGCCGGCGATCTTCGTCGTCATCCTCGTCCTCGGCCTGGTGGCGGCCGTCCTGGGCTATGCGGTGACGCAGACCAGCGGCACCACGTCGGCTCAGGACATCGAAGCCGGGAAGTGCTACGAGGAACCCTCGGGCGAGTTCACCCGGCTGCAGGAGCAGGACTGCGCCGGCGTCCACGATCTGGAGATCATCCGTATCGTCACGATGCCACCCGGCCCCTTCCCGACCGAAGCCGAGTTCGAGGACCGGGTGGCCGAATCGTGCGGGCCCGAGTTCGACACGGTCGACTGGGAGGCGCTCCCCCTCGACGCCGATGGCGGCTGGTTCGAGCCCAACCGGGCCGGCTGGGAGATCGGGGATCACGACCTGGCCTGCTATGTCTACTCGGACACCGGGCTCGTGGGCCCGGTCCTGCGGCTGGAGAACTGACACAGCGTCGAGGTCCTCCGGTGCCAGGTGGCCACACTCGGCTTCACCTGGCAGGAACCAGTCCTCCTCGCCGTCGATGGTGACCACCGGGCCGAGATCGTCCAACGGTCCTTTGATGCTCTCGGCTCGATCCCCGCCGTCGCTCAGGCCTGCACCTTGTAGACGATCGAGCCGGTGGCCACCAGGTCGCCGCCGTCGGTGCGCACCGATGCCTCGCAGAACACGATGGACTTGCCCCGGCGGGTGGTCCACCCCTCGGCGACGGCGTCCTCGTGGGCGAGCACGCCGGTGTAGTTGACCGTCATCGAGAGCGTGAGCATGACGGGGCTCTCGGCGTAGGGGCTGGCCACTGCGGGGACCACGACCGTGTCGATCAGCGTGGCGATCGCCCCACCGTGGACGACCCCGGCCGGCTGGTCGTGCTCGGGCCGGTAGGGCATGCGGATCCGGGCGTAGTCCAGGCGCACGTCCTCGACCTGGAATCCCATCGTCTTCGGGAAGTAGCTGGCGTCGGGCCAGGCGCAGAAGTGGTCCCAGATGGCCCGCTGCTCGGCGGGCATCGCCTCGAACCGGTGGGCATTCGGTGCACTCGCCGGCATTTGCCCGACACCCGCGTCGGAAATCGACGCGCCGGGACGGGATTTCGGAGGGGAGGTGGGCTCGGCCATCAGAAGTTCGCGTCCTCGTAGGCCTGGAGCGCGTCGTTGACCTCGGCTTCGGCGGCGTCCATCGCCGCCTGGGGCTCGGCGCCGGTCAGGATGACCGCCTCCAGCATCTCCCTCAGAGCTTGACGCGTCTCGGTGTAGGGGCCGATCTGCGGGCCGGGGAATGCGGGGTCGAGCCCGTTGAACTGGTCGACGGCCACCTTCAGCCACTGGCCGGCGGCGTTCTCCTCCCAGGCGAACACCACGTCGGGGTCCTCGGCAACAGCCTGCCGAGCCGGAAGGTAGCTGCCCTTCAGGTGCATCAGCTTCTGGCTCTCGAGCTCGTTGATGAATTTGATGAACTCCCAGGCGCCGGCCTGCTCCTCGCTGGTGACGGTGTTGGTCATGAACCAGGCCCCACCGCCGATCTGACCGGCCCCGGCGCCCTCGAGACCGGGCAGGGGGGACACGCCCATGTCCAGGTTCAGATCGGCGAACTCGGCGGCGACATCCTCGAACCCGGTGCCCTCGGCCAGCTCGCTGAGGCTGTCGGTCTCACCGCCGAGGATGTTGACCACCGTGGTCACGGCGGTCGAGGTCTGGATCAGCATCGAGGAACTCCCGGTACCGACGGCCAGGTATTCCCCGAACTCGTCGGTCGCCGGCCCCAGCTCACCGGCGTCGTTCATCTCGTCGAGCGTGGTGAGCATGGTGAGGGTCGCCTCGTCGTTGAACGCCGCGGTGGGCGCCTCGTCGCTCAGGGTCCGGCCGTTGTCGTTCGTGACGACCTCGAGCCCGGCCCCGGTGCGCCAGTTCTCCACGATCCAGCCCTCGACGGCGAGAGCGAGCGGCGCCTCCAGGCCCTCGATGCCTGCGGCGGCCAGCGCTTCGGAGGCTTCCCGGATCTCGGCCAGCGTCTGGGGCGGGTCCTCGGGGTCGAGACCGGCGGCCCGGAAGTGGTCCTTGTTGTAGTAGAGCAACAACTGGCTGGAGTTGAACGCCCCCGGATAGAGGGCTCCGTCGACGGCATAGAAGCTCTTGAGGATCGGCACGAAGTCGCTCATGTCGTACTCGTCGGCCTCGATGCAGCTCTGGGCCGGCAGCACGGTGCCCGAGTCGACCACGTCGCGGACGGTGATGTCCTCCAGGATGGCGATGGCCGGCAGGTTCCCGGTGGCGATGCCGTCCTTGTAGGCCCGGAAGGCCTCGCCGTAGTTGCCGAGGTTCTCCAGGCGGACCTGGTAGTCGGTCTGGCTCTCGTTGAAGCGGGCGGCCAAGTCCTCGTGGGCCTGTTCGGTCTCGCCCACGTAGGTGTGCCAGACGACGATCTCGGTCGGTCCGGCCCCCTGACCGGCGCCGACCGGGCACTCGGGCAGTCCCAGGGCCTCGGTCAGGCCCGCATCGGCGTCGCCGGGCTCGCCGCTGCCGCCCGTGTCGGTTCCGGTGTCGTCCTCTCCGGTCCCACCATCGCCGGTGTCGGTGCCGCCGGTGTCGGTCGCCGTGTCCGAGCCGGTGTCGGCGGCGTCGTCGTCGTCACCGCCGCAGGCGGCGGCGATCAGGCCGAAGCAGAGCAGCAGGGCCACGATGAAACGGGTGCGGGTCATGAGGAGCTTCCTTGGGTGGGGCAGGGGCGACGACCCGAGGGGTCGTCGGTCGGGTACATCATCCCTTGACGGCGCCTGCGGTGAGACCGCGGACGATCTGACGGTTGAACACGATCAGGAGTATCACCAACGGCAGGGCGGCCAGCAATGCAGCCGCGAAGGCGACGTTGATCTCGTCGATGTTGCTGCGGGACACCGAGCGCAGGCCGATCTGGATGGTCTCCCAGCGGCCTTCGGTGGTGATGGACCGCGGCCACAGGTACTGATTCCAGGCGCCCAGGAACGAGATGAGCCCGAACGAGGCGATGACGGGCCGGTTCAGCGGCACGGCGACACGCCACAGGAAACTCCAGTGGCCGTACCCGTCCAGCTTCGAGGCGTCCAAGAGGTCCTTCGGGACCCCCGCGAATCCCTGGCGGATGAGGAAGATCCCGAACGCCGTCGCCATCGAGGGCACGATGAGCCCTTGGAGCGAGTTGTCCCAGCCCCACTCGTCGATGAGGCGCACGTTGGGGATCAGCGTGACCTCGATGGGGAGCATGAGGGTGGCCATGGTCAGGAGGAACAGGGTCCGGCGGAACGGGAAGCGCATGAAGACGAACGCGTAGGCGGCCAGGATCGACGTGATGATCTGGGCGGCGCAGATGCCGGCCGTCATGGCGACGCTGATCCACAGCCGGCGCCCGAACTCGGCCTCGACGTAGCCCTTGCCGAAGGCGCTCCACTCGGGGTTCTCGGGGAACGTGATCTGGGCCTTCTCGGTCAGCAGCTGCCCGGCCGGGGTGAGCGCGGCCAGGATCGTGGTCCAGACGGGGAACAGGGCGATCAGCGCCAGGAAGAGCAACAGTGCGTACCAGCCGGTGGTGCGCACGATGCGTCCGACCCGCCCGGTACCGACGGACTCAATCGCCATAGTGCACCCGCCGATCGAGCATGAAGAACTGCACGGCGGCGATCACCATCGTCACCAGGAACAGACCGATCGACGTCACCGCGGCGGCGCCCAACGTGGGCGGGTTCTGCTGGTTCTCCCAGATCTTGTAGACGAGCGTCTCGGTCGACCCTGCGGGCCCACCGCCGGTGAGCACGTCGATCTGGGCGAATGCCTGGAGCCCGCTGATCGTCAGGGCCACCACCAGGAAGATCAGGGTGGGTGAGATCATCGGGAGGGTGATGCGGAAGAAGCGTCGGATCGCGCCGTAGCCGTCGATCTCGGCCGCCTCGAGTACATCGTCGGGCACCGCTTGGAGGCCGGCGAGCACGATGATGAAGGTGAGGCCCAGGTTCTGCCAGATGGCCGACAGGGCCACGCCGCGCATGGCCGATTCGGGGTCCTGGAGATCGACGAACCCCACGGCCCAGTCGACCCAGCCGATGTCGGTCTCGATGTTGGGCAGGATGCCCACCGACTTCTCGAGCAGGACGAAGAAGATCAAGGAGGCCACCGCACTGGACGTGGCGACGGTGGACGAGAAGATCGTCTGGAAGATCTTCATGCCCTTGAGGCGGCGGTTGGCCGCCACCGCCAGCAGGACGCCCAGCACGAGCCCGATCGGCACGGTGTAGAGCACGAACTGGATCGTGTGCCACAACCCGTCCTGGAATTCGTCGCCGGTCAACGTCTCGCGGTACTGCGACCAGCCCACCCAGCGCTCGGCGGTCCCGGTGCGGTTCTGCTGGTGCAGCCCGAGGTGGACCAGCCGGTAGAGCGGCCGGAACGCGAAGAGTCCGAAGATGATGAACGCCGGCGCGATCAGCGCCCACGCGGTCAGGGTTTCGCGAACCTTCGACCGCGACCCGACGGGACCGGACGCGTTGTCGCTCCCGGCGAGCAGGCTCATGCCAGTCGCTGTCCCGAGTCCGGGTCGAACAGGTGCACGTGGTCGGGGTGGACCCGCACGGGGACGGTGTCACCGACGACGATGCGCCCGTCCCCGGGCTCACGTGCGATGACGGTCTGTTCCCCCAGCTCGATGGCGACGTGTTTCTCGTGGCCCAACCACTCGGCGGCCACCACCTCGGCATGGACCGTCGTGTCGGCCGTGATGTGGATGTGCTCGGGCCGTACGCCGGCGACGACCGATTGGCCCTCGCTCACCGGCTGGGACGTGTTGAAGGGGACACGGGTGCCGTCGGCCAGGACCAGGGCCCCGCCGGAGTAGGTGGCGTCGATCGTGTTCATCGGAGGACTGCCGATGAACCGGGCGACGAAGAGATTGGCCGGTTCCCGATAGACGTCGCGCGGCGTCCCGGTCTGCTGGAGCGCCCCGTCGTTGAGGATGGCGATCCGCGTGGCCATGGTCATGGCCTCGATCTGATCGTGGGTCACGTAGACGAAGGTCGTCTCGAGCCGCCGGTAGAGGTCGACCAACTCGACCCGGGTCTGTCCGCGGAGCTTGGCGTCGAGGTTGGACAGCGGCTCGTCCATGAGAAAGGCGCGCGGCCGGCGGACGATCGCCCGGCCCAGTGCCACCCGTTGGCGCTGCCCGCCGGAGAGCTGGCCGGGCTTGCGGTCCAGGAGATCCTCGAGACCCAGGATGCGGGCGGCCTCGGCGACCCGTTCGTCGCGCTCGGCGCCGTCCACCAAGCGGCTGGCCCGGAGCGGCGACTCGATGTTCTTGCGGACCGTCATGTGGGGGTAGAGGGCGTAGCTCTGGAAGACCATGGCGATGTCGCGGTCGCGGGCGTCGACACCGTTGACGACGTCGCCGCCGATGGAGACGGTGCCGGTCGTGATCGACTCGAGACCGGCGACCATCCGGAGGGCCGTGCTCTTGCCGCACCCCGAGGGGCCGAGCAGCACCATGAACTCCCGGTCGGGGATGTCCAGCGTCAGCGTGTCGACCGCGACCACGTCGCGATCGAACACCTTGCTCACGTTGTCGAACACGATCTCGGCCACGGGCCCTCCCCCGTCGACGCCCGGCGCGGTCACTCGGCTGACTTCCCCGCTTGCGGTGGCGCCACGATAGGACGTGGACCCAACGTCGGACCAAGAGAACCACGCGTCCAGGTGAACTCGTGCCAAACTCCGCGGATGGCGTCACCCGAGGATTTGATCGCCGACCTCGAGGCTCGGCAGGGCGCGATGCTGCTCGAGCTGATCGCCCTGGCGTCGCTCAACTCGGGGAGCCGCAACCTGAAGGGACTGGCCCGGAACGCTGATCTGCTGGTGGAGCAGTTCGGCGTGCTCGGGGCGCTCCAGCGGTCGGAGCTGCCGGCCGACCTGGTCGTCGACGCATCCGGCGAGCTCGCTCCGCTGCCGGTCGGAGCGTTGCTGACGCTGTCGTTGCGCCCCGAAGCCGACCGGCGCATGCTGCTCGTGGGCCACTACGACACGGTCTTCGGAGTGGACCACCCGTTCCAGGACGTTCACCAGGACGGCGACGACACCCTCCGGGGCCCCGGGGTTGCGGATCTCAAGGGCGGACTCATCGCCATGCGCCACGCGCTCGAGGTGCTGGAGGAGCGAGGTGTCCTGACCGATGGTCCGGAGCCGGTCGGGGTCGACATCCTCATCAATCCCGACGAGGAGATCGGTTCGCCCAGTTCGAAGGCGGCGCTCGCGGCCGCAGCAGGCCGGGCCGAGGTCGGGCTGGTCTACGAACCAGCGCTGCCGGACGGCTCGCTGGTCTCGGGTCGGAAGGGCAGCGGCAACTACACGCTCGTGGTGCGGGGTCGAGCGGCGCACGCCGGTCGGGAGCCGCACCTGGGCCGCAACGCCATCGTGGCCCTGGCCGGCGGTGTCCAGGCCATCGCCGACCTGGATGGCGCCGTGCCGGGTGCCACCGTGAACGTCGGCACGATCCGCGGGGGGACGTCCAACAACATCGTGCCGGCGCTGGCGATGGCGGACGTCAACATCCGCATCACCGAGGGGGCGCACGCCGACTGGTTCGACGGTCAGCTCCGCCGCATCACCGCGGAGATCGGTGCCGCCGACGGCTTCGAGGCCGCCCTCCACGGCGGATTCGGCCGGATCCCGAAGTCGGTGACCCCTGCGCTGGACGAGCTGCTCGGCCGAGTGGCCCACGCCGGTCGTCAGCTGGGGACGGATCTGACCTGGCAGGCCACCGGCGGATGCTCCGACGGCAACGACCTCGCGGCCGCCGGCCTGGTCAACGTCGACACCATGGGGGTTCACGGTGGCGGCATCCACTCCGATGGAGAGTGGATGCGAATCTCCAGCCTGGTCGAACGCGCCGCCCTGACCGCGCTGGTCGTGTCCGATCTGGTGGCACGTCCGTTGGAGACCACCTCGTGACCGTCCTGCGGCCGGTCGAGCGGGCGGACATCCCGGCGCTCCAGGCCATGGTCGAGCGGAGCGGCGAGCTGCTGACCGGCATGTCCAGCCTGGTGCCCGACCCCGAGCACGTCGAAGCCAGGGTCGAGGGGTCGCTCGGAGCGTTCGCCGCACCCGACGGGGTGCACGGCGAGCAGTCGTATCTCTTCGTACTCGATTACGATGGCGACGTCTGGGGCATGAGCGGCATCATCGCCGCCGTCGGGTTGACCGAACCCTTCTGGAGCTACCGCGTGGGCTCGCTGGTCAACTCCAGCCGCGAACTGGGCATCTACAAGAGCCACCCGATCCTCTTCCTCACCAACGACTACACCGGAGCGGCCGAGCTCTGCAGCCTGTTCCTCGATCCCAGCCGTCGGGGGGCCAACTCCGGGCGTCTGCTGTCGCTGGGCCGCATGCTGTTCCTGGCCGAACACCCCGACCGGTTCGCCGACCGGGTCATCGCCGAGATGCGCGGGGTGATCGACGAGAACGGCCGCTCGCCGCTGTGGCGGGGACTCGGGATCCACTTCTTCGATCTGCCCTTCGGCGAGGCCGACGACATCTTCGGGCGGGGGAACAAGCAGTTCATCGCCGAACTGATGCCCCAGCACCCCGTCTACATCGATCTGCTGCCCGAGGCCGCCCAGGCGGTCATCGGTCAGGTCCACGAGCGAACCCGTCCGGCGTTGCGCATGCTGGAGTCCGAAGGCCTGCGGTACGAGGGGTACGTCGACATCTTCGACGGAGGTCCCACCGTGGCCGCCCCCGTCGACGTGCTGCGCACCGTGGCCGAGTCGGTCGTGTGCACCGTCGCGAAGCCGGGCTCGGTGGGAGCGCGGATCGGAGCCGACTCGGTCGGGCTGCTGGTCGGAACGGGGCGGCTCGAGGGCTACCGCTGCACCGCCGTCGAGGGCCCGGAGCCCGACCCCGACCATCCCATCGTCGAGCTGTCCGAGCCCGAACGAGACCGGCTTCGGGTGGACGTGGGCGAGCTGGTGCGCGTGTCGACCATCCGGCCGGGTGAGGGCCGGGCCCGTGGCTGACACGCTCACGTCGGTCGACCCCGCCACCGGTGAGACCGTGTGGGAGGGTCCGACCGCATCGGCCGGCGAGGTCGATGCCGCGCTCGAGCGGGCGCAGCACGCCATGCCGGAGTGGGCCGGGAGATCGTCGGACGAACGAGACGCGATCGTCCGCGCGTTCGCAGCGCGGCTCGAGGCCGACCGTGACCGATTGGCGCGGGTGATCTCGCTCGAGACCGGCAAGCCGCTGTGGGAGGCCGCCAGCGAGGTCGGGGCCATGATCGGGAAGGTCGAGCACTCGATCCGCTCCCGCGACCAGCGGGCCGGCACCGTACATGCCGAGGTCGGCGGATTGGCCTCGGTCGTGCGCCACCGTCCCCACGGCGTCGCCGCCGTCCTCGGGCCCTACAACTTCCCGGGCCACCTTCCCAACGGGCACATCGTCCCGGCCTTGCTGGCCGGCAACGCCGTGGTGTTCAAGCCCAGCGAGCTGACGCCTCGGGTGGGCGAGGAGATGCGGGAACACTGGATGGCTGCCGGCCTCCCTGCCGATCTCTTCCAGGTCGTCCAGGGCGCGCGCTCCACCGGCGAGGCGCTGGTCCGCTCGCCTCGCATCGATGCCCTGTTGTTCACGGGGAGTGCAGCCACGGGTCAGGCGTTGCACCGGCAGCTGGCCGGGCGGACCGAGGTGCTCCTGGCGCTGGAGATGGGGGGCAACAACCCGCTGATCGTGCGCCCGGTCGACGATGTGGACGCGGCGGTCCATCTGACCGTGCAGTCGGCGTTCCTCACCGCGGGGCAGCGTTGCACGTGTGCCCGTCGCGTCGTCGTGCCCGAGGGCGAGTGGGGCGACCGCTTCGTGGATCGCCTGGTGTGGGCGGCCGGGTCGATTGTGATCGGTGCGCCGTTCGACGAGCCGCAGCCGTTCTGCGGGCCGGTGATCTCGGGCGCGGCGGCCGACGGCCTCCTGCGGGCCCAGCAGCTGCTGGTCGACGCCGGCGGTCGCACGCTGTTGTCCATGCGGCGCGGCGACCATGGCTTCGTCACCCCGGCGGTGATCGACGTGACGGGCTGCGAGGTGCCCGACGAGGAGTGGTTCGGCCCGCTCGTCCAGATCCACCGGGCGGACTCACTGGATCGGTCCATCGACGTGGCCAACGACACCCGGTTCGGCCTGGCCGCGGGCATCGTCACCGACGATCCGGCCGAGTGGGACACGTTCCTGCTGCGCAGCCGGGCGGGCATCGTCAATCGGAACCGTCCCACCACGGGAGCGTCCAGTGCGGCGCCGTTCGGCGGGATCGGCCACTCGGGCAACCACCGTCCGGCGGCGTTCTACGCGGCCGATTTCTGTGCCTACCCGGTGGCGTCGTTGGCCTCCGAGGTGGTCGTGCGTCCCGACCAGGTGGGTCCCGGCCTGCCGTGGTGACCCGTGAGTGGAACTTCGATGGCCTGGTGGGTCCCACCCACACCTTCGCCGGGCTGGCGACGGGGAACCTGGCCAGCGCCGAGCACGCCGGATCGGGCGCCAATCCTCGGGCGGCGGCGCTCCAGGGGCTGGCGAAGATGCGCCGGCTGGTCGATCTGGGTGTGCCGCAGGGGGTGCTGCCCCCGCACCCGCGCCCCGACGTCGGATTCCTGCGGGCGGTGGGTTTCGACGGCGACGATGCCACGGTCGTCGCGCGGGCGGCCGCCGAGGCACCGGACCTGTTCCTGGCCACGACCTCGGCGTCGCCCATGTGGGTGGCCAACGCGGCGACGGTGGCACCGTCGTCCGACACCGCCGACGGGCGGTTGCATCTGACGCCCGCCAACCTGACCAGCCAGCTCCACCGCTCGCTGGAGGCGCCGACCACCACCCGGATCCTTCGTGCGGTGTTCGGAGGGCCGGGTGGCGCTGTGGTGCACGACCCGCTGCCCGCACAGGACGTGTTGGGTGACGAGGGTGCGGCCAACCACACCCGATTCGGTCCTCCCGGAGCGCCGGGAACGCACCTGTTCGTCTTCGGACGCGCCGCCACCGAGGGGCCGGGATCCGAGGACCGGCGGTTCCGGGCCCGCCAGACCGAAGCCGCCTCCCGGGCGGTGGTCCGCCGCAGCGGGCTGGCCGCGGATGCGGTGGTGTACGCCCGGCAGCAACCGGCGGCGATCGACGCGGGCGTCTTTCACAACGACGTGATCGCGGTCGGCCACGGGGACCTGCTGCTCTGCCACGAGCTGGCGTTCGTCGATCAGGCGGACGTGATCGAGCGGCTGCGGCGTCGTCGACCCGATCTCCGGCTGGCCGAGGTACCGAGCGCAGCTGTGGACCTGGACGCGGCGGTGCGCTCGTACCTGTTCAACAGCCAGCTGGTCACGACACAGGACGGGCGCACGGTGCTGGTGGCGCCGTCCGAGGTCGGGGCCGATGAGGCCGTTTCGGACGCTGCGGAAGGACTGGTGGCGGACGGGTACCTCGACGCCGTCGAGATCGTCGACCTGACCCAGAGCATGGGCAACGGCGGCGGGCCCGCGTGCCTGCGGCTCAGGGTGGAGCTGACCGAGACCGAGACGGCGGCAGTGCCGGAAGGATGTCGCGTTGATGCTGGGACCATCGGGCGGCTCGAGGCATGGGTCGACCGTCACTACCGTGACCGGATGGTGACGGCGGACCTGGCCGACCCGGACCTGCTGGACGAGAGTCGCCGCGCGCTGGATGAGCTGACCGGGCTCCTGGGCGTGGGCTCGATCTACGAGTTCCAGTCCTAGCGGGTGGTTCGAAGGGTGGGCTTGGGGGCGCACGAGCGTGTCGACGCGCCCGCTGTCGCGGCGGCGCACCGTCGATGGTGCGGGTTGACCAGTCGCAGTCGTCACAACTGCCCGGTCTCCTCACGGACCCGTTTGTGCTCGCATAGCTGCGACAACCTTTCCCTGCAGTGGTGTTCGAGCCAGCGGCTCGCGCGTCCGCGGGAGCTGGCGACGGGTCCTTGTCGCAGCTATGCGAGCAGAACCAGCCAGCCGTGCTGAGCGGACCGTCTCACGTGACCGCCCCGGGTTCACGTCACATCACACAACGGGGTCGCGGACGCGTTCGCAGACGCGCAGCCTCCCACACCCACGCCGGGCCGCTCGTGCCGGCAACAGTGCTCGCCCCGTTTCCCACATCGACGCCCGTACTGCGCCCCGGGAACTACTCATCTCGTGCCGTGGCCGGCAAACCGTGCCGATTCCTCCCGGCGTCAGGGCTTCCGCCAGACCGAGACGTGTGACGGCGCATCGCCCGTGAAGGGCTCGCGGTTCCAGCCGGCCCAACGGTCCTCCAGCGTCATCCCGGCCAGTTCGGCCATCAGGTCGAGCTCGGACGGCCAGACGAAGCGAAACGTACCCGACAGGGTGCGGACCCGATCGCCGTCGATGAAGTAGTGGTGGGAGACGAGGAGTTGGTCGACGCGGTCCACGTACTCGTCGAAGCCCAGGTGATGCGGGGACACGTCGAACGGTCGGATGGTCTCACCCGGCGGCAGCTGGTGGAGCTTCGGCACGCCGTTCTCGATCACGAACCGGCCGCCGGGTCGGAGGTGCGCCGCCGCATTGCGGAAGCATGCGACCTGCCGGTGCTGCGTGCGCAGGTTCCCGATCGTGTTGAAGACCAGATAGACGAGCGCAGCATCGGCACACACGCAGGTCTCGGTCATGTCGCCGGTCGTCAGCGAGATGTCTCCCGCCCCCGGCTTCTTGCGAAGTTCCGCCAGCATCGGTTCCGATAAGTCGATTCCGTGGACGACGGTGCCCGTTGCCGCCAGCGGGAGCGCGAGCCGTCCGGTCCCGACGGCGAATTCGACCGCCGTCCCATCGCCGGCCAGCTCGGCCAGGACCGCCACGGCCGGCTCCACCGCATCGGCACCGAATCGGTCGGCGACCGCGTCGTCGTAGTGGGCTGCGACCAACGGATCGAGATGCTGGTCCGGCCGGTCCAGGTCGTCAGGGATGCCCATGGCTCCACTGTCGCGCCGTCCGACTCCTCCCGTCGCCCGGTTTCGGGTCAGCGGTCGCTCCCCGTGCGCATGGACCGGGCGCTAGCGCCCGCCCCGTGGATCGAGAATGGCTCGCACCCGTTGGTGGAGCTGCCCACCGTCGATCCCCGGGTCGGCGCTGAGGTGGCACACCGCCCCGTCGGCATCGACCCACCGGGTGTGGGCCTCACCGCTTCGCCCGACCAGGTGGAGCAGCGTTCCGGCGAGGTCGGTCGGGCGCACCCCGCCCGGATGGATCGAGGCCGGTACGGCGGCCACCACGGCGTCGATCTCGGGGCCGACCGCGAGGCGACTGGCGCTGCCCAGCGGGTCGTCCTGGTCCAAGGGGTGGACCTGGAGCTCGATGTCGTCGCCCACACGAACGGCGACGACGACGGGCACGGGCGGAGGGGCGGCGGTACAGAGGAGATCGAGCAGGCTCTCGAGCGGCGTGGGGGACGGAGGAATCATGGTGCTCCCGGGCGGTGGGGTGGAGGCGGCCGCAACGGCCCGCGAGCTGACCCCTCACTTGTACCCCGGCGGTGTGACAGTGACGGTGGTCGGCCCGGCGCCCAGTCGCGGCTGTCGCCTTGCACCGGCACCGAGGACCGGTGAAGCTATGGGGAGACCGCAGCAGGGGCTTCCGTGAAGTATCGACGATCACCACATGTCGGATTCGAGGTCGTGAACGACCGCGTTCGTCTGTTGCCGCCCGACGCCGAGCAACCGGTCGACCTCAACGTGGTCGGCACGATGGTGTGGGCTGCGATCGATCCGGCCCGGACGGCCACCGAGGTCGCCGCCATCCTGCACCCCGGCCTCGACGGCGTGACGATGGACGACCTGACCGTCGACATCGCCGAGTTCCTCTCCGGTCTGGCCGTCGCCGGCTGGGTCGAGCAGATACGCAACGGCGCCACCCCCTGACCGGCCGGGGGTGCGCGAGGCTGTGCGCATGACGCCTGGTCGCGATCCGTTCGACATTCCCGACGATGTCGCCTACCTGAACTGCGCCTACATGGGGGCCCTTCCGACCGGGGCGGTCGAGGCCGGAACCCGGGCCCTCGGGGCCAAGGCACACCCCTGGGAGATCGGTGCCGGCGACTTCTTCGCCCCGGTCGCCGAGCTGCGTCCGAAGTTGGCCGGGGTGCTCGGTGGGGACGCGGCCGGCATCGCGCTGACGTCGTCGGTCAGCTACGGCGTTGCGGTCGCCGCCAACAATCTCCCGGTCCGTTCCGGCCAGCAGATCGTGGTGCTCGCCGAGCAGTTCCCCTCCAACGTGTACGCATGGCGCGAGCTGGCCCGACGCAACGCCGCCGAGCTGGTCGTCGTCGAGCGACCACCCGACCTGGACTGGACGACCGCCGTCGACGAGGCGATCTCCGGGCGCACCGCCATCGTGGCCGTGCCGGCCTGCCACTGGACCGACGGGACGGTCGTCGACCTCGACGTGGTCGGAGCCCTGGCCCGTCAGGCCGGTGCCGCCCTGGTGGTCGATGTCTGTCAGGCGGCCGGCGCCGTGCCCATCGACGTCGGCACCATCGATCCCGACTTCGTCGTGGGTGCCGTCTACAAGTGGCTGCTCGGGCCCTACAGCCTGGGGTACCTGTGGGCTGCGCCCCGCCATCGTGACGGCGAGCCGATCGAGTTCAACTGGATCACCCGGGCCGGGAGCGAGGACTTCGCCGGCCTGGTCAACTACGGCGACGAGTACGGACCGGGCGCACGGCGGTTCGACACCGGCGAGGTGTCCAACTTCGTCGGAGTGGCGGTGGCCAATGCGGCGATGGACTATCTCGCCGGCCACCCACCGGCAGAGGTGGCCGACCACGGTCGTTCCCTGACGACCCGCATCCTCGACGGTGCGGCCGAGCTCGGTTTCACCGTGGCGCCGGTCGCGACCCGCTCGCCACACCTGGTGGGGCTGGGGCTCCCGGACCAGCTGGAGCCCGGCGCGGTCGCGGCCCACCTGGCCGAGCGGCGGGTCCACGTCAGCGTGCGCGGCTCGAGCGTCCGCATCTCGGTCCACCTCTGGAACACGGTCGATGATGCGGATCGGCTGCTGGCCGCGCTGGCCGAACTGTGAGCGCGTCCGCCGGATGTGTGTTCTGCCGGATCATCGCCGGAGACCAGCCGGCGCACGTCGTGTTCTCCGACGACCTGGCCGTGGCGATCCTCGACGTCCGACCTCTCTTCCACGGACACACGCTGGTCATGCCCCGCGCCCACCACGAGACGCTGGCCGATCTGCCGGTCGATCTGATCGATCCGCTGTTTCGCCGGGTTCGGCGCCTCTCCACGGTCATGGAACCCGCACTGGGCGCGCAGGGTTCGTTCGTGGCGATGAACAACCGGGTGAGCCAGAGCGTGCCGCACCTGCACGTGCACGTCGTGCCCCGGACCAAGGGCGACGGACTCCGTGGGTTCTTCTGGCCCCGGACGACGTACGAGAGCGAGGCCCAGGCCGCCGAGACCGCCGCCAACCTGGCCGCCGCCTACACCCGGTGAGCGAAATCTCGGCAGATACCCCACACCTGTGCGGAAATCTGCCGAAGTCTCCGACGGGGAGGGGAGTGAACCCGCTCGGTGCCTGACCCCCAGAGGGTTCAGGTTTACCGGGGTGGGTGGGGTCCGGGGGTGATCTGCCGTAGCATTCGCTGTCGGTCTGTAGGGGCCGCGTCGCCATGATTCCCACCCGTACTCCCACCCACGTTCCGCTGCAGCCGAAGCCGCTGCAGGCGCTCGACGAGCGGGGCACCCGCCGTCGCCGCGGCCGCAGCTTGGGCTCGTCGCTGTCCAACCTGCTGATCGCGGCCGTCGCGCTCGCCTTCGTGGCCTATGTGGCGTGGGCGGCGTGGGACTACACCCGTGTCGAGGTGGACCTGATCGGCCTGGAGAACAACGAGTTCCTGCTTCCCACCGAGGGCGACGGCCGGCAGGTCGGCGTCACACTCTCGCCCTCCACCCGCATCGAAGAAGTCCAACTCCTGGTCGACGGGGAACCGGCGGCCGAGGATCTCGGCGTCGACGGGGATGTGCACAGCTGGCTGATCCCGCAGTTCGAGGAGCGGAGCTACCACCTTTCCATGGAGGTGACCCGGCCGCTGCTGGGTCCCACCACGGTCGACTGGACCTACACGGTCGACGGCACCGAACCCGAGCTGATCGTCACCGAACCCGGGTCGGTCGAGATGGACGCCGAGGTCGTCATCACCGGATCGGTGAACGAAGAGGTGACCCTCACGGTCAACGGCGAGGAGGCCGACGTCGACGGCGACGGCACCTTCGAGCTGACCTACGACCGTCCGCCGCTGGGCTTCCTCGAGATCGAGGCCGCGGATCGGGCCGGGAACACCGCCAGCCAGCGCGTCCGGGTGCCGGTCACCTATCCGGAGATCCGGGCGGTGCACGTCTCGGCGGCGGCCTGGGCCGACGACGAGCTGCGAGCCGGCGTGATGCGACTGATCGACGAGGGTCGCATCAACGCCGTCCAGCTCGACATCAAGGACGAGCTGGGCATCATCGGCTACGACAGCGACGTCGACCTGGCCGACGAGATCGGCGCTGACCAACCCATCTACGACCCCGAAGAGGCCCTGGACACGCTCCACGGGCTGGGAATGCACGTCATCGGTCGGGTGGTGGCCTTCCGCGACCCGATCCTGGCCGAACACGCGGCCGACACCGGCCAGATGGACATGTTGGCGCAGGGCACCGACGGCGAGGCCTTGGACATCTACCGGGGCGGGTTCACCAACTTCGCCCACCCCGACGTGCAGCAGTACAACCTGGACGTGGCGGTCGAGGCGGCCGAGCTCGGGTTCGACGACATCATGTTCGACTACATCCGCCGCCCCGATGGCGATCTGAATCAGATGGTCTTCGACGGGCTCATGGGGCCTGACGAGGCGTCGGAGGACGACCGCTCCGACGAGGTGACCGCCACCATCCTCGACTACCTCGAGCGCACGCACATCGAGCTCCGGGAACAGGGCACCTACCAGGGAGCGGCGGTGTTCGGCATCGCCGCGAACCGAGGTGACCAGATCGGCCAGGAGGCGGGCGAGATGGTGGCCCACCTCGACTACATGTCGCCCATGCTCTACCCGTCCCATTTCGGTGAGGGGGAGTACAACGTCAAGGTCCCCAACGCCGAGCCGGGCAAGATCGTCGAGCGGTCGATGCGCGAGTTCGTCGACGTGGTCGAACCGTGGGGGGTTCCGCTGGTGCCGTGGTTGCAGGACTTCAGCCTGGGCGGCACCCAGTACGGCGATGCCGAGGTGCGCCAGCAGATCGACGCCGCGTACGGCGAGAACAGCAACGGCTTCCTTCTCTGGAACGCCAGCGTGCGCTACCACGGCGGCGCCCTCGATCCCGCCGGCGGCTAGGAGCGAGCACGCATGGGGTCTGACCCCGGTCGTGCTCGTCAGGCGTCGATGAACTCGGCGATCAGGGCGGCGATCTCGGCCCATCGCGGGGGCGTGAGGTCATGGCCCAGACCGTCGATCGCGACGTAGGACGCCCCGGGGATGACGGCGGCGGTGTGCTCGCCCCCGCTCGGCGTGATCAGCGTGTCGGCGGTGCCGTGCATCACCAGGACCGGCAGCGACAGCAGGCGCAGCGCATCGTCGCGGTTCCCGCCGGCTGCGACGGCACCGAACTGACGGACGGTGCCGTGCGGATCGACGCCTCGGTCGTACATGGATGCGCCCTTGGCCCTGACCCAATCGGGATCCCAGTGATCCGGTGACGCCCAGATGCGCTCGGTCTCGACCCGGTGGTCGAGCCAGCCCTCGCGGTCGGCGGGTTGCTCGGTCAGCAGCGCCCGGAGCGCGTCGGCCGACGGGCGTCCGACGGCGGGGTTCCCGGTGGTGGACATGAACGAGATGAGCGATCGGGCGTGATTGGGATGGTCGACGGCGACCTGCTGGGCGATCATCCCGCCCATCGACTGGCCCAGCACGTGGGCCGAGTGCCAGCCCGCGGCCTCCAGCACGGCGACGGCATCGGCGGCCATGTCCGTGATCGTGTACGGGCGGTCCGGGCAGCGATCGGACCGCCCGGTGTCGCGGTTGTCGAACCGCACCACCGAGCAGCCCCGTTCGATCAACTCGCTGACGAACCCCACCTCGAACGCGACCGACGGCGAGCCCAGACCGTTGATCGCAAGCAGGGGCGCCCCCGTGGTGCCGAACCGCTCCCAGGCCAGCCGGACGGGCGGTCCGGCCGGGTTGATGGCGATGCCGCCGTCGCACGGCCGGAGCGCGCTCATCCGTGGTCGTCCGATGGGGACTGCGGCGCGGGATACCGACCCGATTCGAGATCGGTCTTGTCTTCGCGCAGCGCCTTCCGCAGTGACGTGCCGAGCTGCCGGCGTAGCAGGGGGGCGACGAGCCTCGCCGGCGCCGACAGGGGACCGTCGAACCGGGCCGTCACCTCGCACGCCGTCGCGCCCGGACCCGCCTGGGCGAAGCTGAACCGCAGCGTGCCACCGGTGAACGGCCCGCCGGTCACCGTGTTGGTCAGGTGGTCGGGATCGCTGCGATCGAGGCGCAGCTCCTGGTGGATGCTGAGCGGCCCGGTCTTGCTCGTCTGTCGGTAGTCGCACGTTTTGCCGTCGTCCTCGATCAGCTGGAAGCGGACGTCGGGGTGGACGGCGGTGTGCTGATGGTGAGCGACATCGCCGAAGTGGCTCCGGACCAGCGGCAGCGGTCGCTCGATCGTGATCCGCTCGGAGACCCGGAGCCGGCTCATGCTGTCGTCCTCATCGCAGGTCCAGCTTGCGGTAGGCCTCGCCGAGCTCCACACCGGCCGGCGCACCCATTTCACGAAGCCGGGCCAGCTCGCCCTCGGCGAACGCGGTGCGCTGGTCGGCGTCGTGGGCTCCGGTGTGGTCGATGTCGATCACCATCGTGGTCTCGAACTGGCTCTCGTGGGCCAGGAGCGCCTCGACCTTTGCGTCCTCGAATCCGGCCACGTTCTCGACGTGATCGGGCTCGTCGGCCTCGAACAGCAGGAGCCAGTCCGGCCGGTGGTGGTCGAGCTCGTGCTCGGGGAAGAAGAACGGGTCGCGGGCGGCAACGGCCCCGTCGACCGCCAGCCAGCCGGCGTGGCGATGGTCCGGATGCAGGCGGTAGCGCTGCCACGGGTCGTGGCCGAGCACGACGGCGGGCTGGAGCCGGCGAATCCACCGGGCCACGGCGGATCGGGTGGCCAGGTCGGACTGCAGCTCGCCGTCGGTGACTCCCAGGAAGGCAACCTCGCCGGTGGCGCCGAGCCGTCGTGCCGCTTCGGCCTGCTCTACCTTGCGCACCGCGATCAGCGCGTCGATGTCGGCGTGGACGTCCCAGGTGCCCTTCGACCCGTCGGTGCAGACCAGGTAGTGCACCACACATCCGTCGGCGGCCCACTTGGCCAGCGTGGCGCCGCACTGGAACTCGGCGTCGTCGGGGTGGGCGCAGATCACCATGGCCGATCGTGGTGTGTCGAGGTTGGTGCTCAAGTCGTTCATGGCACCGCTGCTCCCGCTGAGGCCCGGGTCACCGTTCCCGACAGAGCGTAGTGATCGGACAGATGGAACGGATGGCCGTCGTCGGCAACGACCGGCTCGGTGTGGACCCGGACGTCGACCACGTCCACGTCGCCCCGCACGAAGCAGCGGGTGAAGGACGCCGTGAACCGGGCCCCTTCGGGACGGAAGCGGTTGTGGTGACCGTCCCAGGTGGGGGAGGGGAGATCGGGTGCGGTCAGGCCCAGGGCGGCGATGGCGGGCAGTTCGGCGGTGCGTGTGTTGCTGTCGCCCGCCGCCAGCAGGCGGTCGGTCGGTGATCGCCGAGCGATCGCCTCGAGGGTGGCCAGGCGCTGGGTGCGTCCCTGCCGGCCCGGGGCCAGGTGGATGTTGGCGATCGTCAGGTCGAGCTCGTCGAGGGTGACCATGAGCGCACCCCCGTCCAACGTCACGGTCGCCGGGTCGGTGGCGAGCAGGTCGTGGGTGAGCAGGACGGCGAGATGGCCGGAGTGGGTGCGGGGATTGGACCGGATCATTCCGTGGGTCTCGACGAACGGAACCAGGCCCGGCAGCTCCTGGTAGAGCACGACGTCGGGGCGGCAGTCCAGGACGAAGGTCCGGACGGCGGCCTCGCTCTCGAGTTGGCCCCAGTGCAACGGCGCCTGGGCCGACCGTTCGAGCAGGGCCAGGTTCCAGGTGAGGAACGTCAGCTCATCCATGGACCGCGGTCGGGTCCGGCCGGGGGAGCGGGAACTCGGTGGCGAGGTCGGGGGGAAGGGTCAGGTCGCGGGGGCGGTCGACGTCCCAGCTGAGCCGCCGGTCCCTGACGACCCGGAGGGGGAGTCCCCGCTGTCGGGCTTCGTCGGAGTGACGGCGGAACGATCCGGGACCGTACGCGAACCGGAACCCGATGCCGGTCGGCACACAGGCGACGTTGGTTCCGTCGCCGAACCGGTCGGGCACCAGCGTGACGCCGGAGAAGTCGGCCAGGGCGGACATCGCATGGGCCAGCGGCAGGTCGGAGTGGCTCACCACCGCCCGGGCGAAGCCGAGGTCGGCCAGGTGCTCCACCCCCAGCTGCACCGCGCCGTTCAGGCCCCGGCCCGGTGTCCAGATCACCTGGGCGCCGCATGCTTCGGCCCAGCTCCGGACCTCGGGATCGTCGCACACGACGAACGGGTCGAGTTCGTCGGCGGCATCGAGGACCTGCGTGGCCAGGGATCGAGCGAGCTGCATTCGGCCGGCTTCATCCAGCACGGGAGAGAGGCGCAGCTTGGCCCGCCGGAAGTCCTTGACAGGAACGAGCAGTGCAGCGGCCATGGGCGCCCGAGTGTACGAGGCGCAGGAGAACCCACCAGTCCCGGGCCGGTAGGGTCGGGACATGAACATCGGTGTCACCGTCCTGGGTGCCGGATCGTGGGGAACCACGGTGGCGCACCTCGCCGCTTCCAACGTGCCGACCATCCTGTGGGCCCGCGATCCGCAGGTGGTCGAGGACATCAACCGCGACCACGTCAATCGCCGATACCTCGACGGATACGAGCTCAATCCCGAGCTGCGGGCCACCGCCGATCTCGCCGAAGCCGTCGCGGCCGCTGACGTACTGGTCATGGGCGTGCCCAGCAAGGCGTTCCGGCAGACCCTCGAGGCCGCCCAGCCGCACGTGCGCGCATGGGTCCCCGTCGTGAGCCTGGCCAAGGGGTTCGAGGCGGTCTCGCACAAACGAATGACCGAGGTGATCGGCGACGTGTTGCCGGGCCATCCCGCCGGCGTGCTCACCGGCCCCAACTTGGCCAAGGAGATCCTGGCCGGGTCGGCGGCGGCGGCCGTGATCGCCATGTCCGATCCGTTCATCGCCGAGCGGCTCCAGGAGATCTTCAGCCAGGACCTCTTCCGGGTCTACACCAACCCCGATGTCGTCGGCGCCGAGGTGGCGGGAGCGCTCAAGAACGTGATCGCCCTGGCCGCCGGCATGGCCGACGGCCTCGGCACCGGCGACAACACCCGGGCGGCCGTCATCACCCGGGGGCTCAACGAGCTGACCCGACTGGGCGTCGCCATGGGCGGCCACCCCGAGACGTTCGCCGGACTGGCGGGTATGGGTGACCTGGTCGCCACCTGCATCTCCGGCCAGAGCCGCAACCGTCACGTGGGTGAGGAGCTGGGCAAGGGCAAGACGATCGAGCAGATCATCGAGGAGATGGACCAGGTCGCCGAGGGTGTGAAGACCGCAGGGATCGTGCTCGAGCTGGCGGCCAACTACGGCATCGAGATGCCGATCGCCGAGGAGGTCGCCGCGGTCTGCCACGAGGGGCGCACGGCCGACGATGCCTACCGGGGACTGATCCGCCGCGAGGTCAGCAGCGAGCTTGACTACCGCTGAGACGTACATCGCCGATCTCGACGGCGAGCTGGGAGCGCAGGTGGACGGTCGAGGGGCCGTCCGGCTCGCGGACTGCGCCTGGGTGCTCGACTGGATGGTGGCCACCGAAGCCGGCTGGCAGTCGGTGACCGACGCCGGTTCGGTCCGGCAGCACCTGGTGGACCGGGCGCCGGTCGTCGAGACCACCTTGCGCCTGGAAGGGGGTTCGCTCGTGCACCGCGCCTTCGTCGCCGCCGACCGTGACGGCGCCGCGACCGCCGTGGTCGAGGTGCGCAACGAGTCGCCGCATGCGGTCGGGTTGGCCTTCGTCATCCGCCCGGCGTCGGCCGACGGATCGATGCCGGCCGTCGCCTGGCACGGTGATGGCGCCGGCGAGACGACCGTGCGGGTCGACGGGAGGGCGGCCGCCGTGCTGCCCGACCCGGCCGGCGTCGTGCTCGCCTCGGGCGACGACGAACTGGTCCGGGCCCTGGCGGCCCTCGCCGATGGACCGGTCGGGGCCGCAGGGTCGACGCCGGGTGGAGCCGAAGCGACGCGGGTTGCGCTCGTGCGGCCGTTGCCGCACACGCTGACCACGAGGATCTCACTGTCGACCGGCGCCGGCGTTTCTCCCACCCGGGTGGCGGACGGCGAGGCCGTCGCGCGCGGCTGGGGTCGCCATACCCGAGGTGGATGCCGAGTCGAGTTGCCCGAGCCGGTCCTGGGCGATGTCGTCGCCGCCAGCCGGGCCCAGGTGCTGCTGGCGGTGCGGGCCGATCGGGACGATGTCGGGGTGGGCCCGGCCGTGGCCGATGCCCGGATGGCCGACGCACTTCGAGCCATGGGGCAGGGGAGACTCGCCGCCGGGCTGGGCGCGCGGTGGATGGCCCGGTTGGGTACCAGGGGTCTCGTCGACGACGGGTCCGACCACGCTGTCGCCGCCACGGGCGCCACGCTGGAGATCCTGGGTGGAGCGGCCCCGGATCTGGAGGTGGACGAGGTCTGGGAGTGGCTCCCCGAGGTGTCCGGCATGCTCGTCGGACTGGACCGCAGCGAACGGCGGACGTCGGGTGACGCCTCGCGTTGGGATCGGTGCTGGGCCGACGCGGGCCGCCGAGGCGCAATGGCCGTGCTCCGAAAGGTCGGTCAGGATGATGCGGCCGACGAGGTCGGCGCCCGGCTCTCGCCGGACGGGGCGGCTGGCCCCACCCGCGGTCCCGAGGGGCTGCTCGGCGCGCTCGACGAGCGAGCCGCCGGAGCGTCCTCCTGGCGTCGCATGCTCGCGGCCCGAGCCGCCATCGGTCGGGGGCGCTGGCCCGAGGAGGATCTGCGCTGGCTGCTGGCCACCACCGGCCGCACCGGCGTGATGCCACTGGGGGTCGACGACCACCTGGTGGCCGCCGAGGTGGTCGCGCTGTGGCGGGACCTGGGCGCGACCGAGCGGTCCGACGGCGCCGTCATGCTGCTGCCCGCGCCCCGGATGCGTTGGCTCGGCCACCCGCTCGAGGCCCACGACGTCGCCATCGGGGGCGGCTCGGTCGGGTTCGCCATCCGCTGGCACGGCGAGCGTCCGGCGCTCCTCTGGGAGAGCAAGGGCCTGGCCGGTCGCACGCTGACCTGTCCCGGGCTCGATCCGGACTGGTCCAGCACCGACGCGCGAGGTGACGCGCTCCTCGCCGTACCCTCGCTCGCTCAGGCCGACCCGGCACCGCAGACGCCGACCGACCCGTCCGGAGGTTCGTTCTCGTGAAGTGGTGGCGCAGCCTCACCCGCCCCGACCAGACCAGCGTCGAGTCGCTGCTGCGCGCCGCCGGTGTCTCGCAGGTCGAGCTGGATGCTGCGATCGAGGGCGGCACCCTGGAATGGTTGGCCGTGGACTGCCTCGTCCTGCCCGAGTCGCCGAAGTACTCCGTCAACGACTTGGCCGAGCGCGGCCACGACGTCGAGCAGCAAAAGCTGTTCTGGCGGGCGCTGGGCTTCGCCGACGTGGCCGACGACGACATCGCGTTCGGCGACACCGACGTCGAGATGCTCGAGCTCGTCTCCAATCTGCTCGAGGCCGAGCAGGTCGATCTCGATGTCGCGCTCCAGATGACCCGCGTCATGGGCAGCTCCATCGCCCGGATCGCCGCGTCGCAGGTGGACACCATCGAGGCCGGGGTGGATCAGCAGCTCGAGGAGCTGCGGGCCGAGATCGACGACGACGGATCGGATGTCGATCGGGTCGAGGCGCTGACCGAGCCGTTCATCGTCCGGGCGGGGCAGCTCATGTCGGTCATGCCCCAGGTCATGGATTACACGTGGCGGCGCCACCTGCAGGCCGCCGCCCGCCGCAAGATGGTCCGCGGCGCCCTCACCGAGGGTGAGCCGGTGACGGCGGTCGGATTCGCCGACATCGTGGGGTTCACGACGATCAGCCAGCAGCTCGACGGCAAGTCGCTGGCCGCGGTCGTCGACCGGTTCGAGACCATCGCCTACGACACGGTGGCCGCCATGGGTGGTCGGGTGATCAAGACGATCGGCGACGAGGTCATGTTCGCCATCGAGGGAGCCAGGGAGGGCGTCGACGTGGCGATGGCCCTGGCCGAGACCTACGGCGAGGACGACGCCCTGGGCGATGTGCGCGTCGGGCTGGCCGCCGGTCCCGTCCTGGAGAAGGACGGTGACCTGTACGGACCGGTGGTCAATCTGGCCAGTCGGATCGTCGAACTGGCCTACCCGGGCACCGTGGTGGTGTCTCCCGAGGTCGCCGAAGCGGTCGAGGCCGACGAGGACTACGAGCTCCGCGGTCTCCGCCGCCAGACGATCCGCGGCGTGGGCCGGGTGAAGCTCTACGCGGTCCGGGCGGTCGGGTACGCATCGGAGCTGTCGACGATGGACCGGGCTCGGCTTCGACGCGAGGCGCGCCGCGAGTGGATCGCCGACCGCCACCCCTCGACCACGGTCCTCCCCGAGTCCTGACCCACCGCTTCGCACCCCCACCGCGGCCAACTTCGGGGGATTCTGTTCACCTGTCGGCGCGAATCCCCCGAAGTTCGGACGGGTGGGGGGAGCTCAGGTCGCGGCCGGTTCGAGGCGGAGGGTCGCGATGCGGCCGGGGGCCAGGTCGAGGTGTTGGTCGAAGCGATCCAGCGTGCGGCCTCGCAGGTCGACGACCCACCCCTGCCGACCGGTCACCGAGACCCGCGTCGATTCGGTGCCGGGATTGAAGACGCGTACCTCGAGCATGCCGTCCACTCGCCGTACCGCCGAGACCTCGGCGCCGGTGACGTCCAGGGCCTGCTGGCGGTCGGCCCGAGGTTCACCACCGCGGCGCGGCAACGCCACCATCAGGGGGTTGAAGGCGTCGTCGGCGAGGTGGTAGGGGTCGATGTCGCCCAGCGCCACCACGAGCTCGGCCGAGAACGCCCCCTGCATCTGTGGTCCCTCCAGCGGGTCCTCCGGACCGGCGGGCAGGGGACGGGTGGTCATCGGGCCCTGCGAGAGCATGCCGGTGCAGCGCAGCAGGGTGAGTGCGAGCGCATGGGCGCCGTCGGCGTCGATGTCGACCAGCTCGTACTCGAGCAGCCCCTCGTGGGCGACGGTGACCCCGCCCGCCTGCACGAATCGACGGGACGGGAACGTGGCGAGGGGTCGTTCGGTGGGTCCACCCTCGGCGACCAGACCCCGCTCGACCACGGTGAACGCGCACTCGGCCGAGGACGTGGTGGCCGCCTCGGGGAGCGGGAACCAGACCCGCAGTCGGTGGTCGCGACTCTGATTGTCGAGCGCGATCCCGACGCGGACGAAGGGTTCTCCCTGCCGAACTTCGAGGGTCGTGACGACCGTGGTATCGACCCGGCCGACGCGCTCCTCGTCGACGATGCGGGCGGGGAGGGGATAGGTGCGGGTGACGACCAGACGACCGCGCACCGGACCGCGTTCGACCACGTCCACCGCGACGGCGGCCGGCCGATCGACGGCGCGATGGTCCGCGGGAGGGCACCAGTTGTAGGTGTCGCCGCAGTCGCCGTCGTCGACCAGGCGGCCCATCCCGGCGTGCCCGTCGACCGCGAACGTCCCCGTCAGCCGATCGACCTGGACGGTGACGAGACCGTTGCGCAGACCGGTCTCGGTGGCTTCGACGGTGGGATGGGCCGAGGGCGCCGCGTCCCAGGTGCGCCAGCCGAAGCCGGGAACGTCGTCGACCCGGGTCAGGGCCCGACGGTGACCGGGGCGGGTCAGGTGGACCTCGACCGGGCCGTCCGGCCGCTCGGTGGCCAGAGACGTCAGCCGCTCGATCAGCTCACGACGCAGGATCGGCCCCCCGTCCGCCGGGTCGGTGTGGATCGTGATGACCAGGGTGCCGTCGGCGTACTGGCCCACCTCGATCTCGGTGATGTCGGAGTGGATGTCGATCTCACGGTCGACGACGGTGGGGGCATCGGCGCGGGTGATGGAGTGGAGGTGTTCCTCGGGAGGTGCGTCGGCCAGTACCTGCACGGCCGGTGACTCGGTCCGGCCCACCTTCGCCGTCGCCGGCGGGCGGCGGGTAGGGCAGGGTCAGCTCGACCACACCAGCACGGGTCCGCGCCGAGGCGTTCACGACCGCAGGGCCGGCGACCGGGAGTCGATCGGCCAGATCGCGCAGCGCACGCGTGGTGAGTCCCTCGGCGATCTGGCGCGCCTCGTCGAAGCGGTGGAGCACCGCCGCGACCACCTCGTCGTGCGAGCAGGCGCAGATGCTGTCGTGGGCCGAGTTCCGGATGACCTCCCGCCACGCCAGATCCAGTTCGGCGGCGGGCCACCGGTCGGCGAACAGTGCGCTCATCGGTTCGGCGACCCGCTCGAGCCACCGTTCGGCCCCGGCGGCCGCCTGCTTCACGTCGACCCGGTTGGAGGCGACGCCCATCAGCAGATTGGCGCGAGCGCCGCTGCGCAGCTCGCCGGTCCACCGGGGAAGGTCGTCGACGGGGGCGTCGGCGAGATGGGAGGCCAGCGAACCGATCCGGACCGACAGATCGGATTCCTTCTCGTCCACCTCGCTCACGACCCGGCCGAGCCAGGGCCGCGGCATCTGGTGGTCGGTGCCGTTCATCCAGAGCAGTCGTCCTCCCAGCCGCTGCTCGTGCTCGTCGATGAACTCCTTCATTCGGGCCGCGACGAAGGACGCGTCGTCGGGGAGGTCGGCGCCGTTGCCGTATCCCTGGGGCAGGTACTCGGCCCGGACGGCGGTCCCGTCCGGCGCCTCCCACCAGAACGCGGTTCGCTCGGTCATCGCCGCCGGTACACCCCGCCACACCACGGCATGCTCCAGGCCGAACTGGGCCAGGATCTGCGGCATCTGCGCGATGTGGCCGAACATGTCCGGCAGGTACCCGACCGGCATGGCGCCGCCGAACGCGGCGCCGCGCTCGAGACCCAGCGCCAGGTCGCGGATGAGGGTCTCGCCCGAGACCAGGAACTCGTCGGGGAGGATGTACCACGGACCCATGGCCAGCCTCCCGGCCGTGGCCAGGCGGCGCAGCCGGGGTTCGGCCTCGGGTCGGAGTTCGAGGTAGTCGTCCACGACCGCCATCTGCCCATCGAGCAGGAAGTGCGTGTACGACGGATCCTGCTCGATGTGGTCGAGCAGTCCATCGAGCAGATCGACCAGGCGGAGCCGAAACCGTTGGAACGGCAGGTACCACTCACGATCCCAGTGGGTGTGCGGAACGACGGTGACCTCGGTCGACATGCTGGGCAGCGTAGGTCAGCGGGGTCGGGCCGCTGCGATGCGTACCGGTGAGCCGTGCGCTCACTATGCTGTTCCAGATGTACGCATATCTTGATCCGGCGACCGGCAGCATGATGGGCGCCGCCCTGGTGGCGGGCTTTGCCGGCCTGGTGGTGCTGGTCCGCATGTACTGGCATCGGTTCATCGGCCTTTTCTCCAAGAAGCACCGCGCCCAGGCCGACGAACTGGCCGAGCAGCTCATCGGTGAGCACCAGGACGACGAGACCGAGGACGACGGCTCCGAAGGCGACGCCGTCGACACCGATCTGACCCGGGACCAGCCCGAAGACGTCGGCGCCTGACGCCACCGTGGTGCAGGACGATGCCCTCTGCATCGTGATGACCACGGTGCACGAGATCGACCTGGCCGACTCTCTGGCGGAGGCCGCCGTCTCGGCGCGGCTGGCCGCGTGTGTCCAGCGCACCGAGATCACCAGCCACTACCGGTGGGAGGGTGCGGTGCAGCGGTCGGGTGAGTTCCTGCTGCTCATGAAGACCACCCGGGCGCAGGCCGATGCGCTGGTGGCCTGGATCGACGATCGCCACCCCTACGACGTGCCCGAGGCGCTCGTCGTCCCGGTCACCGGGGCCGGGACGGATTACCTGGCCTGGGTGCGTTCTTCGGTCGGGTAGAGCGGGGCGGCTACGGTTCGGGCATGCCCACGTTCGTCATGCTCTCCACGCTCGGCCCGGACGGTTTCGCGACGCTTCGGGAGAACCCCAGTCGCCTGCGCGAGGTCAATCGGGACGTCGAGTCGATGGGGGTCAAGATCCTGCACCAGTGGGCGCTGCTCGGCCCGTACGACTTCATCAACGTGATCGAGGCGCCCGACGAGATGACGATGTCCCGCGTGGCCACCACGCTGGCGGCGCGCGGCACGCTGAAGACCCAGACCTTCACCGCCATCGATGTCGACGGCTACATCGACATGTTCGGTGAGGGTGTCGGCTAGCGCCCGGTTCAGACCCACCACATCGATCGTTTGCGTTCTCGTCGGACCTCTTCGGGCCGGAACACCACCGGGAGGACGAAGTCGTCGCTGACCCGGAGCACCCGGTAGCCGTCCGGCTCCACCGCGGTCACGGTGAACCCCCGAGCCCACTCATGGTCGAACCGGCGGCGGATCTCGACCCGCGTGTCCACCGGGAGCCTCCCGTCGTGTGCTCGGGTCAGGCCCGGCACCGGCTCGTCCGTGGGTCCGATCCCCCGATGGTACCGCCGGCCGATCCCACGGTTCCCACCCTCGAAACGAATACCCCCGGGGTCAGGCCCCGTCCGTCTTCGTTCCCGAAGCGAGCAAACCGGGGTCAGGCACCTGCTTGCTCGTTTCGTCCGCGGAGTGGGCGGGCCGGCCCGTCGTCGATCCCGTTGCGCCGGGTGCCACTACGATCGCGGCCGATGGCCTCGACGGGAACGGTTCCCCGGTTGCGGTCGGCGCTGCGGGGCAAGGCCCCCGGGCTGACGGCCGAACGGGAGTGGTGGGAGCGCGGCAGGGCCGTGGTGGTGGGCATCGACGAGGTGGGTCGAGGCGCGTGGGCCGGTCCGCTCACGATCGGAGCCGTGGTGGCACCGAAGGACCGGCGCATCACGAAGGTGCGCGACTCCAAGATGTTGACCCAGACCGAGCGCGAGGCCATGTTCGATCGCATCACCGACTGGGCCGAAGCGTGGGCCGTGGGTCACGCCAGCCACGTCGAGTGCGACGAGTTGGGCATGTCCGAGGCCCAGCGGCTGGCCGCCCGACGGGCGCTCGCCGGGTTGGGGGTCCACGCCGACCGGGTCCTGCTCGACGGCAATTGGGACTTCGTCGGCCGGGGGACGAGCTCGCTGATCGTCCGGGGTGACCAGACGTCGTTGTCGATCGCCGCAGCGTCGGTGCTGGCCAAGGTGACCCGGGACCGCATCATGATGGCCGAGGCGCCCAACTACCCGGCGTACGACTTCGAGTTCAACAAGGGGTATCCCTGCCCCCGGCATCGGGTGACCCTCCAGGGCCTGGGACCGACGGCCATCCACCGCCGGCGCTGGGTCTTCATGGACGGCATCCACTGGTCGGGAGTCCGCCGCTACGAACCGCCGGATCCGCAGGGCGCCCTCTTCGACCTGACCGATTCATGAGCGCCCGGGAGGTCGTGGTGCTGGGCACTGCGGCGCAGGTGCCGACCCGGGAGCGGGCCCACAACGCGCTGCTGGTGCTGTGGGACGACGTGGGCGTGATGTTCGACCCCGGCGAGGGAACTCAGCGCCAGATGACGATGGCCGGGATCTCTGCGGGTCGCATCGATCAGATCTGCATCACCCACTTCCACGGGGATCACTGTCTCGGTCTCCCCGGAGTCGTGCAACGGATGGCGCTCGACCGTCGGGAAGCGCCGGTGGGGGTGAGCTATCCGGGCACGGGCGAGGAGTATTTCGAGCGGCTCCGCCATGCGTCGATCTTCGACGACCAGGCCGTGGTCGTGCCGGCCCCGATCGCCGCGGCCGGCCCGTTGGCCAGGGTGGGAGAGCTGACCGTGGTCGCCGAGCCGCTGGACCATCCGGTCGAGACCTACGGCTACCGCCTCGACGAACCCGACGGCTGGCGCATGCTGCCCGATCGACTCACGGCCATGGGGGTGCCGGGGCCCGAGGTCGGGCGGCTCCAAGGGGGTGAGGCCATCGAGGTCGGCGGCCGATGGATCGAGCCGGACGAGGTGCGGCAGCCGCGTCAGGGTCAGTCGGTCGCCGTCGTGATGGACACGCGACCCTGCGAGGGGGCAAGGGATCTGGCCCGGGGCGTCGATCTGCTCGTCTGCGAGGCCACGTTCCTCGAGTCCGAGACCGACCTGGCCCAGCTAGCGGGTCATCTGACGGCGCGGCAGGCGGGGGAGCTGGCGGCCGAGGCCGGAGCCCGGCGGCTGGTGCTCACCCATTTCTCCCAGCGCTACAAGGACACCGACCGGTTCGTCGAGGAGGCCGGCGCGGTCCACGACGACGTCGTCGTGGCCGCCGACCTGACCCGCATCCCGGTCCCGCCGCGCGTCGACTAGCGCCGCAACCGCCAACGTTTGCCGCGTTCATGCCCGCCCGGAACGACGGTCGCTACGTCCTCGTCGCTTCATGTGCACACTGGCACGTGTGCGCTCCTGCGTCCTTGCGACCGCCGCCCCGGATCGGCCATGAACATCGCCGACGTTGCCGGTCACGGCACGAGGTCGTCAGGCCGGCCAGCGCTCGGGGTCCATCACGGGGAGCCACTCGCGGAACAGGTCCACCTTGATCTGCTGCATCGTGTCGGGGTCGCGACCGATCAACGGTTCCACCGCGGCCAGCGCCTCGGTCAGCACGCGGTCCTCGTCGACGACGGCGTGCACGAAGCGCCCGGTCACGGCATCGGCTCCGCCGTAGCGGCGGCCCGTCGTCATCATCTCCCGCAGCGTCTCGGCCGGCACGGTGGCTCGCATGATGGCGTTCATCCCTGCGGTGAGCGGAGCACCGATGTCGATCTCGGGCATACATGCATACCCGCGGTCGGCACGCATGACCCGGTGGTCGTGGGCCAGCGCCAGCTGGAGTCCCGCGCCGAACGCGTGCCCGTTGATGGCCGCCGCGGTCGCGGTGGGAAACGTGAGCAGTCGGGCGAACAGGGCGTGCAGACCCTCGAAGAACCCGGTGGTGTCCTCGCCCGACATCAGCCAGTCCAGATCGAGCCCGTTCGAGAAGAACTTGCCCTCCCCCGTGGTGACGAGCACGGCGTGGGCCGCTTCCACCTCGTCGAGCGCAGCGTTGACCGTCATCACCCAGTCGGTGCGCATCCGGTTCTCGCCGCCGGTCAGGTGGAGCACCGCGACCTGGCCGTCCAGGTCCAGGTGGAGCCCGTCAGTCATCGTGCGCGCCCTCGATCAGTCGGACTGGGTCCCGACCTTGAGGTCCTTGAACGGCGTCGTCGTGTCGATGCCGGGCTCCTTGGGCAGACCCAGCACCCGCTCGCCGACGATGTTGCGCAGGACCTCGTCGGTGCCGCCGGCGATGCCCATGCCCGGGATGCCGATCACGAACTTGCCCCAGGCGAACGTGCCCCACTCGCCGGTGTCGGCGGTCATGCGGGGGCCCAGCACGTTGGCCACGAACGCTGCGGTGGAGCGCAGGTTGTCGGTCAGCGCCAGCTTGGCGATGGACATCTCGGGGCCCGGCAGGCCGCCGGCCTTGATCTTGTCCATGGCCCGCTGGTTGGTGTACTTGGCCACCTGGAAGTCGATGTAGAGCGGCATCAGCTCGTCGCGGCGGACGATGTCGTCGATCTGGCCGAAGTGCTCCACCATCTCGGCCAGGCGGGTGACGTTGGCCAGCCCCATGCCGCCGCCCGAGCCGCCGGCGCCGATCGAGGCCCGCTCGTTCATGAGCGTGGTGAGCGCGACGGTCCAGCCCTGGTTGACGTCGCCCAGGCGGTGGTCGTCGGGCACCCGCACCTCGTCGAAGAACACCTCGTTGAACGCGGCGCCGCCGGTCATCTGGCGCAGCGGCCGGACCTCGACGCCGGGGGCGTGCATGTCGACGACGAAGCCGGTGAGGCCCTTGTGCTTGGGCAGGTCGGGGTCGGTGCGGCAGATGATCTCGCCGATGTCGGAGTAGTGGGCGCCCGAGGTCCACACCTTCTGGCCGGTGAGGATCCACTCGTCGCCGTCCTTCTCGGCCTTGGACTGCAGCGAGGCCAGGTCGGAGCCGGCGCCGGGCTCGCTGAACAGCTGGCAGCCGACGATGTCGCCCCGGTACATCGGGCCCAGGTACTTGGCGGCCACCTCGGGCCGGGCGTGGGCCAGGATCGTGGGCGCCACCATGCCGAGGCCGATGCCGAAGAAGCTGGAGTTGGGGGTGAGGTACTGATTCTCGGCGCCGGCGTAGACCCGCTCGTAGGCCGAGGGGAGGTCGCGGCCGCCGAACTCCTCGGGCCCGCCGATCCAGCCGAAGCCGGCGTCGAAGCGCTTGGCCCGCCACTCCTTGGCCTTCTCGATGAGCGCCGCTTCCTCCGACCGTTCGACCTCTTCGAAGATCGCCACCTCGTCGGTGCCCTTGCCCCACGCGAAGTCCTCGGCCGGCGGCTTCTTCTCGGCATTGGCGTCGAGGAAGCTGATGGCCTCGTTGCGGAACTCGTCGAGGGTGATGTCGCTCATGGGGTGCTTCCTACCTCCGCTGCGGTCCCGTCGGGTCCGGTGGGTACTTGACCGTGTGGTCAAGCTAGTGGCCCGGACCGTCGCCGTACGAACGTGGAACTGGGCCATTTCCGGGCCGTGTCGGTACCGTCGCGAGCCGTGATGGCCTGGCTGAGTGCGCAGCGTGTGTGGATCCTGGTGGTGTGGACCTTCCTGGTCTGGACCAGCCGGGTGCGCAACATCATGGCCGCCGACGACCTCTCCTCGACCGGTCGGACGATTCGGGTGGCGATCGCCGTGTCCTTCGTGACGCTGGCGGTGGGAACGGCGGTGGGGCTGGTCCGCAAACAGCTCGATCGCCGGTGGTTGACGGCGCTGGTGGGGTGGACGGTCCTCGTCTGGACGGTGAGGGGCGTCGGCATCCTGGTGGACGACTGGGACGTCGGATTCAAGGTGGTCCACACCGTCCTGGCCGTGTGCTCGATCGGTCTCGCCGTGTGGTGCGGCCAACTCCTGCGGCGGAAGACGGACGTGTCGACCCCGGTGCTCTCGGGGTAGCTTCACCGCATGGGACAGGACGTCACGGTTGTCGAAAAGGCCTCGAGCCGGCCCGGAATGGTCCGCTTCGAAACCAACCGCCCGCTCAGCGGCAGCGGCCACGAGCGGTATGCGTCGCTCGACGACGTAACGGGGGATCGGCCGGTCGACGATGCGGCCCGCCTGCTGTTCGAGACCGGCCAAGTCGATCAGGTCCACATCTTCAGCAACATGATCACGGTCGAGTTGGCCCGGGGGGCCACCAGCCAGGGTCTGGCCGAGCTGATCGAGGGCATGTTCACGTACTACGTGCCGGGTGTGGTGCCTCCCACCGACGAAGAACTCATCGCCGGCCTCTGACCCCGCCCGCACCTCCCCATCTCGTGAACATTCGGTGGTGAGGGAACGAGGTGGTGAGGGAACGACGAAAGTTCACGAGTTCGTGGTGTGGCCAGGTTGCGGGAGGCGAACAGGTGTTCGATACTGGAGGGCATGGCCTGGGCCGAGCGCACTCCTGATCTGACCGCGCTGCGCGACGCCGCGCAGCGGGCCCAGCCGGTGGCCCTGGCTCGGGAGCAGGTCCTGCCGGTGCTGGGCGGGCTGGAGGAGGTCGTGGCCGGCCCCGGGCTGCGGCGGGGGACCACGGTGGCGGTCACCGGATCGGTCGGGGTCGAGTCGTTCACCCTGGCCCTGGCGGCGGGTGCGTCACAGCAGGGCTCGTGGACCGCAGTGGTGGGGTTGCCGTCGCTGGGGCTGGTGGCGGCGGGGCAGGTCGGCGTGGCGCTGGACCGCCTGGCGGTGATCGATGCACCCCCGATGGCGTCGTGGGGGGCGGTCGTGGCTGCGCTGACCGACGGGTTCGACCTGGTGGTGCTCGACGCCCGCCGAGGGCTCCCCGGTCGGCAGGTGCAGCGGTTGAGCGCCCGGGTGCGGGAGCGGGGTGCGGTGCTGCTGTTGGTCGGCGGGGACCGGGGTCACCGGTGGCCCATGGCGGCCGACATCGACGTACGGGTCACCGATGCCGCCTGGGAGGGGCTCGGCGCCGGCCACGGGTTCCTGCGGGCCCGCACCCTCACCGTCGAGGCCACCGGCCGGCGGGGGGCCACCCGCTGCCGCCGGCTCGACGTGCAGCTCCCCGATCCGCAGGGCGGGCTCACCGTGGTGCCCGAGGAGGAAGAAACGATCGACCCGGAGGTGCCACAGCGTCCCCGTTTGACCGTCGTGGCGTCCTGACCGTCGTGGCGTCGTGAACCATCCGGCCGGCACCATCATCGACCAGCCGGTCCGGTCGCTGGTCGTGTGGTGTCCCGACTGGCCGGTGGTGGCCGCCGGCATCACTCCCGACGTGCCCGCTGCGGTGTTCCACGCCAACCGGGTGGTGGCCGCGTCCGCAGCGGCTCGGGCCGAGGGGGTGACGGTCGATCTGCGGCGGCGCGAAGCCCAGGGTCGGTGTCCCCAACTCCTGGTGCTCGATCGGGACGAGGCCATGGAGGTATCGGCGTTCGAGGCGGTGGCCCAGGCGATCGAGGCGTTCACCCCCCGGCTCGAGATCCTGTGTCCCGGCACCGTCGCCACCGGCACCCGAGGTCCGTCCCGCTACTTCGGCGGCGACGAAGCGCTGGCCGGCAAGGTGGCCGACGCGGTCGACGGCGTGCTGGGAGAGCGGGGCACCTGTGCGGTGGGCATCGCCGACGGCACCTTCGCCGCCCTCCAGGCCGCCCGCCAGGCCGGAGCCCCCGCCCGAGCCGCCGACCCCGCCGCCCCGCCCGGCCCCGTCGCTCCGCCGAACTCGGGGGGATTTGAATCAGGGGGTGATCAGGATCCTGCCAAGTTCGTGCGGGTGGTGGTGGCGGGGGAGACGCCGCAGTTCCTGGCGCCCCTGCCCACCACCTGCCTCGAGCGGCCCGACCTGGTCGACGTCTGGAGCCGGCTGGGGTTGCGCACGCTGGGCGCGGTGGCGGCGCTGTCGCTGGCCGACGTCGTGGGCCGGTTCGGGGCCGAGGGGGCGGTGGCTCACCGGCTGGCGTCGGGGCTCGACGAGCGGCCGCCCGACCTGCGCGACCCGCCACCCGACCTGGTGGTCGGCACCGAGCTGGATCCGCCGGTCGAACGGGTCGACCAGGTGGCCTTCGTGGCCAAGGTGCTGGCCGATCAGCTCACCGAGCAGCTCGACCGACGGGGGATGGCCTGCACCCGGCTGGCGGTCGAGGCCGAGACCGACCACGGCGAGCAGCTGGTCCGGCTGTGGCGCCACGACGGTGCGTTGTCGGCCGGGGCCATCGCCGACCGGGTGCGCTGGCAGCTCGACGGGTGGTTGTCCGGTTCGATGGGTGGCCCGGGGGAGCAGGGAGGGGGAGGGGCCGAAGCCTGGGCTCGCCGCCCCACCGGCCCGGTCAAGCGGTTGGTGCTGCGGCCCGACGAGGTGGGTCCGGCCACCGGCCGCCAGCTGGGGTTCTGGGGCGGTGATGCCGCAGCCGACGAGCGGGTCATCCGGACGCTGGCGCGGGTCCAGGGTCTGCTGGGCGCCGACGCGGTGAAGGTGCCCGAGCGGCGGGGTGGGCGCCACCCGGCCGAGCAGCTCCGGTTGGTGCCCGCCTATGCCGTGGACCTCACCGAGTCACGGGCGGCGGCGGTGGCCGACGACCAGGGTGTGCCCTGGCCCGGTCGCCTTCCCGGACCGGCGCCGGCGGTGGTGCACGGAGCGCCGGTCCCGGCCGAGGTGCTCGACGAGCATGGCCGTCCGGTCGAGGTCAGCGGTCGCGGCCTGGCGTCTGCCCCGCCGGCCCGGCTCCGGGTCGACGGCGGACCGCCGCGCGCCATCACCGCGTGGGCCGGACCGTGGCCGGCCGAGGAGCGTTGGTGGGACGCCGAGCGTCACCGCCGGAGGGCCCGATTCCAGCTGGTCGACGACACCGGCGCCGCCCACCTGGCCGTGCGTGAGGGCGGCGGCTGGTACGTCGAAGCGTTCTACGGGTGACCATCGGGCTCGATGACCCGAAGGCCGGTCCCAGCCCTGCCCGCTACGACCCGACCAGTTCCCGGTGCTCCTGGGGGCTGATGCCCCGCACCCGCTTGAACGCGGTGCTGAGCGCGTAGGGGGTGGAGTATCCGACCTGCTGGGCGACGGCGCCGACCGTGGTGTCGGGGCGCCGGAGCAGGTCGGCCGCCACGTCGATGCGCCACGAGGTGAGGAAACTCATCGGGGGTTCGCCGACCAGCTCGTTGAACCGCCGGGCCAATGCGGCCCGCGACACGCCGGATTCCGATGCGATGCTGGCGACGGTCCACGGTTCGGCCGGGTTGGTCTGCATGAGGCGGATCGCCGTGCCCACGACGGGGTCGGACTGGGCGCGGTACCAGGCCGGGGCCTCGGCTTCGGGACGGTCGAACCACGAACGCAGTGCGGCGACGACCACGAGGTCCAGAAGGCGGTCGAGCACGGCGACCTGCCCGGGATGGTCCTTCATGACCTCGTTGCACATGATCGGCACCAATGCGCTGTCCCAGTCGTCGGGTGTCAGGTGGACGACCGGTGGAAGGGCGCGGACGAGCCGATCGCCGATCTCGCCGAAGGACTGATAGGCGCCGACCATCATGACGGTCTCGCCATCGTGGTGGTTGCCCCAACTGCGGAGGCCGAGCGACATCGTCTCGACCAGCGGCTCACCGGTCAGCGACCGGCACTCCTGGCCCGGATGGATCTCGATGGTCGGTTCGGTGTCGGGCTGGTCGCCGGTGACGTAGTGGTCGGGGCCACGGGTGATGGCGAGGTCCCCGGCCCGGACACACACCGGATCCTGGCCGTCCGGGGTGATCCAGAACTCGCCTTTCGGCGCGGCCAGGACCGTGAGGGGCGACTCGGCCAGGATGCGCAGCGCCCACGGTCCGCTCCATGACGTCCGCAGGAGGAACGCGCCCCGGGCTCGGGGCCCGTCGAGGAGTCCTTCGAGTGCGTCCATGACGGGCCCGACGTTATGCGCCGGCTCGTGAGAGATCGAGACGTTCTCGTATGCACCCGATCGTCTGAGCCATGGAGCCCTCGACGGATCCGTCGGACACTCCATGGCATGCACCACACCAACGACACCCCATCCACCCGTTCCACCCTCGTCATCGGCGCCACCGGCAAGACCGGTCGCCGGGTCGCCGACCGTCTCCGGGCGGTCGGTGTGCCCACGAATGCGGCTTCACGATCGAGTGACGTCCGCTTCGACTGGGAGGATCCGACCACCTGGGCACCGGCGCTGTCCGACGTCGACGCGGCCTACGTCACCTACTTCCCGGACCTGGCCATTCCCGGAGCCGACGAGACCGTCGGCCGGTTCATCGAGACCGCACTGGCCAACGACGTCCGACGCCTCGTCCTGCTCTCCGGTCGCGGTGAAGAGGGCGCCCGCCGAGCCGAGGTCCGACTCCAGGAGTCGGGCGCCGACTGGACCATCGTCCGCTGCGGATTCTTCAACCAGAACTTCAGTGAGACCTTCCCGGATCCGATCCGCCACGGGGTCCTGCCTCTGCCCACCGATGACACGGCCGATCCGTTCCTCGACGCCGACGACATCGCGGATGTCGTGGTGGCGTCGTTGCTCGACGACCGCCACATCGGTCGGCTGCACGAGCTGACCGGACCGCGACTGCTCACGCTGACCGATGTCGCCGCAACGCTGTCGACGGCGATCGGCCGCGAGGTCACGTTCGTGCCGATGTCGAAGGAGGCCTACGCGGCCGACATCTCCCAGCAGGGATTCCCGGGTGAGGTGGCCGAGCACATCGCCGATGTCATTGCCCTGGCCCTCGACGGCCGCAACGCCGTCCTGACCGACGATGTCGAGAAGGTGCTGGGCCGCCCGGCACGCGACTTCGCCGACTACGCCGCCAACGCCGCAGCCGCCGGTGCATGGGATCTTCCCGTCGCCGCCACCGCCTGAGAGGAGACCACCCGATGAGCACCGCAAACGCACTCCTCGGCGCCAGCATCCTGGCCACCGGACTGATGTCGGGTCTCTGGTACGGCTGGGCCGTGTCGGTCATTCCCGGTACCCGTCGCATCCCCGACGGGCCCTACATCACGACGATGCAGAGCATCAACCGGGCCATCATCAACCCGGCCTTCATCATCCCGTTCATGGGCATCCCCGCCCTGCTGGCCGGAGCTGCCGCCGTGCAGTTTCGGGCCGGGGACACCCGTCGCGGATGGCTGCTCACCGGAGCGACCGTCACCTACCTCCTGGGAGTCCTGGGCGTCACCGCGGGCCGCAACGTTCCGCTCAACGACGCGCTCGAGGCGTTCGACCTCGCGGACGCCGATGAGCGGGACAGGACCACCCGGCGCCGCACCTATGAGCGGCCCTGGAATCGCTGGCACTACGTTCGCACGGCGGCCAATCTGGGTGCGTTCGCTCTGGCCGCGGCGGCAGCGATCGTCGGCGCGGCTGACGAGTGAGCCGGGGGTCGGCTGGGCTCAGGCCGACAGATTCGCGATGGCCGCGTTGGCAACCTCGTCGAAGCGCTTCACCAGGGCCGGCAACCAGTCCGGCCCGTCGTCCAGGAACGCGGCCCGAACCTCGGCTCGAACCTGGTCGCCGTGTGGTCCCTCGATCACCGAACGCTCCTGGCCGTGGAGCCAGGCTTCCCCCCGAAGGGCCTGGAGGACCTGGATCGCGTCGACGGTGCCGAACTCCAGCGCCGCGGCCGTCACCTCCACCCCGGGCAGCAGCGACTCGATCCGGCCCAGCCAGTCCCCGGAGAGTTCGGCCGACACGCTCTCGCCGTCCTGCATCGAGCGAACGTCACCCCACCAGCGCTGCGCGCGTCGGTAGATGAGCTCGGCCTGGCCGCCATGGACGATGAGCTCGCCGTGGCCCCACGGTCCCAGGCCGGTGTGCAGGTCGATGATCCCGACCCGTTCCGCCGGGTCGATGACCGACGGCGCGTGGTCGGTCATCCAGCGGTGTGACCACACCGGCCCGGTGCCGCCGTAGAAGACGCCGCGAACGTGGCGGTACTGGCCACCGCTCACGATCCGCTGCATCTCGTCCAACCCGAGGCGCTCGACCTCGGACAGGAGGGCCATCGTGGTGGCCTCCTTGGTGGCCTCGTCCCAGCGGTCGGGGACCAGGGTCTCGGCCACGGGGTCGTAGAGGTCGTTGTTCGGCGGCGGCTGATCCCAATCGATGAAGTTGCGATTCAGGTCGACGTTGTCCTCGTTGGTCCGTCGGGTCCACGCGAAGCCGTAGGGGTTGAGGGCGTGGACGAGGACCACGCGAAGTCCCTCGGGGAGCGTTTCGGGCGAGATCCGCCCCAGCCAGTGGGTCTGGATGGCCGAGCCGGCGTACCCCTCGACGCCGTGGGTGCCGGACACGACCACGAGCGCGGCGGGGCTGTCGGTGGGGCCGAGCTGAGCGAGGTCGATCGCCAGGGGCTCGCCCCCGGGTCCGGTCTCGGTCGGGTGGTCGGTGGCCGTGACCGACGCGCCCGCCAGGGCCGCAGCGTCCAGGAATCGCCGCCGCGCCTCACCGTAGGAGGGCGGAAGGGGGCCGCCTCCCGTCACCGGTCCACCCCGGTTCGCTGGATCTCCACGGGCGGTCGCTCCTACCAGTCGGGTTCGGGGTTGGGCGGGAACAGCTCGTCCCGTTCGGCGGCCAGGCGCTCGCAGTCCCAGTCCTCGTCCACCCGCTGCCAGATCACCGGGTTGCGCTCGGGATCGTCGATCTGCTCCCACTGGGCCGGGGTGAGGAAGATGTCGTTGCTGGCCCCCAGGATCAGCTGCTCGGAGCTGTCGGTGATGGTCCCCGCCATGCGGTCGGGCGACTCCTGGATCACGTCGTAGGCGAAGATCTCCCGGCGAGCCAGATACAGCTCGCCCTGGATCTCCTCGGTGAGCACGATCCGTGAGGTGACGCCCGGATTGCCGTCGCCATCGTCGTCGACGATGCGGGGGTCGTTCGGGTCGGTGGGCAGCGGGTCGTTGGCCGGATCCTCCAGGTCGATTCCGATGCCGGTTGGTGTCGCGGGGCGCACGACCCGGAGCCGACCGTCCTCCTCGGTCACCTCGACCGGTGTGTCGACGGGAACGATCGCCGAGGTGGCGGCGTCGGAGATCGAGACCTCGATGTCCTGGTCGCTCACCGTATCGGCGTGGCAGAAGCGCTGGACGTTCCAGAGCTCGCCGTCCCGCACCTCCAGGTCGGCGAACCCGGTGCTGATGATCAGCGTCCGCATGACGTCGTCCTCGTAGGCGACGACGTCGAAGTGGGCCCAGCGACCGGCCAGCTCTTCGGCGCCGTCGGGGAGAGCCGAGTCGCCGGCCGTGCCCGGTGCGGTCGTTGGGGCTGTCGACCGCTCCGTCGTCGTACTCGTCGCCGTGTCTTCTGCGGCCGCGTCGGCGGGCTCGTCGTCGGACCCGCACCCGGCGAGGACGCCGGCCATCGAGAAGGCGGCGAGCAGGGCCCAGAGTGGTCGGAGCAGGCGGCGCAGCATCACGGGAGGGTACTGCGGGATGCCTCGCCATCGCCGCCGGGGCCACCATTCCGCCGATCCATCGGACGAAGAGGAAAGAATAGGTCTATTCAGATAGGCTGATTTCAGGAAGCAAGAAAGAGCTACGAAAGGGGACGGCATGAGAAACGGAACGATTGACGAGAAGCCCATCGTGGTGGCGGTCGACGGGAGCGATGCGTCGGCGGCGGCCCTCGCGTGGGCCGCCGGTCGAGTGGCGGGTACCGGGGAGCGACTCCGGATCGTCACGAGCTACGAGCAGCCGTTCCCGGCGACCGACGTCGCCGGCGAGTACTGGCGCGAGCTCATGGTCGCCAAGCGCACGGCACGGGAGCGGGCCGAGGCCACGCTGGCCGACGTTCTGGGTCACACCGATGTCGACCACGCCCTTCATCTCGGGCCGCTCGAGCGGGTGCTGGTCGACCTGAGTGCGGAGGCGTCGCTCATCGTGGTGGGCCACCGATCGTCCACGACGTGGTGGTCGCGGCGGCGCGGCTCGGTGGCCGACCGCATCAAGGACGCCGCCGCCTGTCCGGTGGTGTCGGTCCCGGTCGGTGACGCGGTCCTCGATGAGCCGATTGCCGCCTGAGGCCGTACCAGGAAAGGAAGGAAGCACCGATGCTCAACAACACCCTCAAGACCACGGCACTCCTCGCCGGCCTCGGCGGACTCATCGTCGGCGTCGCCGGCGTGCTGGGTGGTGGGTCGACCAACGCGCTGGTCATCGGGCTGGTGCTCGCACTCGTGCTGGTCGGCGGAAGCTACTGGTTCAGTGATCGCCTGGCCCTCCGCTCGGCGAAGGCCACCGTGGTCACGGAGCGGGACGAGCCGCAGCTCTACGCAACCGTTGCTCGCCTGGCGCAGCGTGCCGATCTCCCCATGCCCACCGTCGCCGTCTGCCCCGATCCCCAGCCCAACGCCTTTGCGACCGGGCGTGGCCCCCGGCACGCGGTCGTGTGCGCCTCTCGTGGGCTGCTCGAGTTCCTGCCTCCGGACGAGGTCGAGGCCGTGATGGCCCATGAGCTCATGCACGTCCGCCATCGGGACATCCTCATCGGCTCGGTGGCCGCTGCCATCGCCACGGCGATCTCCTTCGTCGCCAACATGGCGCTGTGGTCCGGGATGATGGGTGGCGATGACGAAGAGGGCGCCAGCCCGGTCGGTCTCCTGGCCGCAGGCCTGCTGGCTCCCGTTGCCGCATCGCTCCTGCAGATGGCGGTGAGCCGATCGCGCGAGTTCGACGCCGACCGGGGCGCCGCCGAGCTGATCGGTTCGGGCGAACCGCTGGCCCGCCGCGCTCCAGCGCATCGAGGCGATGGCCAGCCGGATCCCCATGGACGTCCCGCCTGCCCAGGCGCACGCGTACATCCACAACCCGCTCGCCGAGGCGCGCCCCGGTAACCGCCGGGGCCCGGACATGGCCAGGCTCTTCTCGACCCACCCGCCGACCGACGAGCGGATCCGGCGCCTCCTCGTCGACCAGCCGACGCGCCCCGCATCGATCTGACCCCGAGCCGAGGAGATCATGTCCATCCCCGCCCAGCCCAGCGCCGATGAGCTCGTGGCCCGCAACGCCCGCTACGCCGAGGGGTTCGATGCGGCCGACCTCCAGGTGGAGCCCCGGCGCCGGTTGGCGGTCGTCGCGTGCATGGACTCCCGCATCGATGCCTTTGCCGTGCTCGGCCTCGACAATGGCGATGCCCACATCATCCGCAACGCCGGTGGGGTCATCACCGACGACGTGATCCGGTCCTTGTGTCTCTCCCAGCGGTTCCTCGGGACGGAGGAGGTCATTCTCGTGCACCACACCGACTGCGGTCTGCAGAAGGTGGACGAGGCTCGGTTCCGCGACGATCTCGGCCGCGAGCTGGGCGTGAAACCATGGTGGTCGCTGGAGACCTTCCACGATCCCTACGAGGACGTGCGGCAGTCCATCCAGCGGCTCTACATGACACCGTTCGTGCCCCACAAGGAGAACATCCGGGGATTCGTCTACGACGTCTCGGACGGCCTGTTGCACGAGGTCGGTCTCGCCGGGATGGCGCACTGATGGTCGGTCGTCGTCGCCGGGAGGTCGCCGGATGAAGCGATTCCAGAACATGTTGGTCGTCCCGGTGACGAACCGCTCCGACCCGCCGACAGCGCTGACCGAGGCCGTGGCCCTGGCCGAGACGTCCGGTGCCGACGTCACCATGCTCGGCCATCTGCCGGACGTTCCCGCCTCGCAATGGGCGGCCACGCCGCGCAATCGACGCTCGGCGTTCCGTCAGCAGCAGATCGATCGGCTGTACGACCGGCTCGCCGGCTGGTCCGAGCAGGTGAGCTCGGGCCGGCTGGGAGTCGAGATCTCCACCGGGTCGCTTCCGGTCGAGGTCGCCGACCGGGTCGTTCGTGACCGTCACGATCTCGTCCTCGTCGCCGACGACGGCACCGGCGCGAGCTCGGCCTCCACACGCCGGCTGGTGCGGACCTGTCCCTGCCCGGTCTGGTTCCTCCGGCCCAGCTTCACCGGCAAACGGGTCCTTGCGGCCATCGATCCCGACCACAATCCAGCGACGAACCGGCTCATCCTCGAGCTGGCCCGGTCGCAGGCCGAGATCCACGACGGCGAGCTCCGGGTCATGCACGCCTGGGAACTGGCCGGGCCCGACCCGATGACGGAGGCCGGATCGATCGACATGGCTCCCGGAGAAGCGGCCCGATTCGTCACCGACGTCGAGTCGGCCCATCGGGCGGCGTTCGAGCGGGCGCTCGAGGATGCCGGCGTCGCCGGCGTGGCCCGTACCCACTTCGTCGATGGCGCCCCGGCCCGAGCCATCCACGGCTTGACCGAGCTCTATCGCACCGATCTGCTGATCATCGGAGCGGGCGCGGCGGGTCAGCCCAGGATCGGACTGGGTTCCACCGCCGAGCAGGTCCTCGCCGAAGCCGACGGGTCAGTGCTCGTCGTCAAACCGACCGCGGTTCCCTCGCCCATCGCGCAGTAGGTTGCGTGACAGGTCGCCGAGCGCCCGGTGGTCTCGGCCCGGTCCGAGAGGACGCGATGGGGAACGACGAAGAACGGCTGATGTCGGGCGAAGCCTGGCGGGACTTCTGCCGCCGGCTGGAAGCGGTCGGCGAGTCGATCCTGGCCGAGGGGTTTCCCGCCGGCCCGCAGGACCGAGCGGAGGGCTTCCGCTGGTTGACCCGCCTGGTCACCCATGCCACCCGGATGGAGATCGAGGCCGGCGACCCCGACCATCCGGTCTTCGTCCGGTACGAGACGCCGCACAACCAGTGGGGCGGGCCGAATCCCGACCTCACCTACCTGCGGGCCAACGTCGACCCGGCCAAGAGCTATCGCATCTGGGCCGACGTGCGTGGCGTCCGCCAGGCGCTGTTCTCCCTCAACGAGGGCGAGATGCAGCTGGGGGAGTTCGGGGTGTTCAGCGAGCGGAGCCTGGACGACCTCACCGTCGATTCGGACGGGTTGCTCGAGCTGCGTCTCTCGCCGGAGGAACAGCCGGGCAACTGGCTGCCCACCCATCCCGACGGTCGGCTGTTCACCGTCCGCGTCTTCCAGAGCGACTGGGAGCGCGACGCCGGCCCCGTCTTCCACATCGAGCGCATCGGGTCCGAGGGCATCCCGCCGCCGTTCCTCGATCCCGGCCTCGTCGCACGCGGACTCGACCGCTCCGCCACCTGGATCGAGCGGACGGCCACGTTCTGGAACCACTACACGACCGAGGGATGGCACCGCGCCACCCCCAACGTCGCGAACCCGCCCGCGTCGGCCCCGGGCGGTGCCGATCACATCCTCTACGGCAGCTGTTTCTGGGAGCTCGAAGCCCAGCCAGGCGCTGGTGCTGGAGTGTGCGAAGCCCGACGCCGACTACTGGGGGTTCACGATCCACACGCTCGGCTGGCTCGAGTCGGGCGATTTCGCCGATCGCCAGACCAGCCTGAGCGATCAGCAGGCGCACATCGACGGCGACGGCAGGGTCAGGGTCGTGCTCGCCCTCGAGGATCCCGGCACGCCCAACTGGCTCGACGCTCGACGGCCGCCCCCGGGGTCTGCTGGTCTACCGATGGGTCTGGGCTCGGGACAACCCGGTCCCCTCCGCCCGGGTCGTGCCGCTCGGCGACGTGCGGGCCCGGCTGCCGGACGACCATCCCGTCATCGATGCTGCCGATCGTCGGCGGATGCTCTCGCGCCGTCGTCGAGTCCGCCTGGAACCGGTTCCTCTGACCATGCCCTGGATGCCGCCGCAACGACCGGGCTGGGTCGAGCGGCTCATCGCCCATGGCGACGCGGTGGGTGGGCCCGAACACCTCGTGTCGCTCGACCCCGACGCGATGGTCGAGGAAGCCGTGCGGTCCACCGAGCTCGCCGACTTCGGCGGCGACGGCTGGAGGGTGCACTACGGCGTGCTCGTGGCGGCGCTCGGGCACGAGTCGACCTCCACCTGGTCGGTCGGATGCTGGTCCGGACCGAGATCCTCCAGGCCCTCCGCAACCGGCTCCAGTTGGCCGATCTGTGGCGGCGGCGCCCCGAGCTCCTGGACGCCCCGATCGACGAGCCGGTGTTCATCGTGGGCAGCCCGCGATCGGGTACCTCGATCCTCCACGAGCTGATGGCCAGCGACCCCGCCACCCGGGCGCCGGCCATGTGGGAGATGCAGCACCCGGTGGACGCGGTCGAGGGGCATGACCGATCCGAGCTCGGCGACATGGTCACGCGGTTCTGGCACGACGTGCAGCCCGAGTACGAGACCATGCACGCCAACTCGGGCCATCCTCCCAACGAGTGCATCTTCATCACCCTCCACCAGTTCCTCTCCGATCACTGGAGTGGATGCCACGTGGCGCCCACCTACGAGGGTCATCTGTACACGACCGACCAGACGCCGGCCTACGCCTTCCACCGCCGGTTCCTGCAGACGCTGCAGCAGCGGAGTGGCCCTCGCCGGTGGCTGCTCAAGGCCCCCAGCCATCTGTCCCAGCTGCGCACGCTGTTCGCTGTCTACCCCGACGCCAAGCATCATCCGCACCCACCGGGATCCACTCAGCACGCTGCCGTCGGCGGTCAGCCTGATGGGCACGCTCAAGTGGATGCGCTGCCGGAGGTGGACATGCGCCATGCGCCCGCCCAGCTCGCTGCCGGGCTACGCGTACCTGTACCAGCGGGAGATCGAGCAGCGCGCCTCGGGCGAGCTCCCCGACGACCGATTCGTCGACGTCCACTTCGATGCGCTGGTGCGCGACCCGGTCGCCACCGTCGAGGACGTCTACGAGCGCTCGGCTGGACGTTCACCGACGAGGCCCGATCGGCGGTGGCCGCCTACGCCGCGGCCAAACCCAGGGGCTCACGAGGAGTCCACCGCTACTCGCTGGAGGAGATGGACCTCGACCCCGACGAGGAGCGCGAACGCTTCCGCTTCTACACCGACCACTACGGCGTGACGGCGACCGACCGCTGAACTCGTGAACTCAGGCGACACCCACGCTCGCCCGAGTTCACGAGATCGACGACGTGTTGGTTATTGCCGGGCCAGGATGCGGCGGTAGGTCAGCTCGGGATCCTCGAGATGGCTGACGTCATCGTCCTCCAGGTCGACCTGCACCCAGGCGAGCGAGCCGCGGAACCGGTTGGCCGGCCCGCTCGGATAGTCGTCGGTCACCGGTGAGGCCGTGTCCTGACCGATGTCCATGGTCTCGTCGGCGGAGAAGACGAACGGCACCGTGCGCTCGACCCGACCCTCGGCCACGACCGAGCCGTTGACGAGTAGGGTGCCGGTCCCACCGGCACCGGGTGCGCCGCCGTCGAAGTCGAACTGGTACTGGACCGTGACCTCGCCGGCCGGCAGCGGATCCGAGCCCTTGACGTAGTACCGCTCGGTGTTGAAGAAGTTGTGGCAGTACGCCGGTCGGCCGTCGAGGACGTACAGGGCCCACCCGGCGAAGCGGCCACCCTGCGCGACGATGACGCCGTCGGCGCCGTCCTCCGGCACGTCGAACTGGGCGGTGACGGTATGGGACCGGTTCTTCACGTTGAGCAGCGTGTTCTCCATCAGATGGGTCATGCCCGGAACGAGTCGCATGCTGGTGCGTCCGATCTGGAGCTCCGGGCGGCCGGCGATGGTGGCGTTGAACCGCTCGCCGGTGCGATCGTCGATCGGGAACACGTTGTACTTGGCCGCCTCGAGCAGGAAGAGCTGCTGGAGCTCGGCGAGCTTCTCGGGCATCTCCGCGGAGAGATCGTTGGCCTGGGACCAGTCGGTCGTGGTGTCGTAGAGCTCCCACACGTCCGCGGAGAGATCCGGGACGACGGCGGTTTCTCCCATCTCCCACGGCGTGCGGTGCTTGGTCACCGCGGTCCAACCGCGGTGGTAGATCCCCCGGTTGCCGAACATCTCGAAGTACTGCGTGGTGTGGCGGTCGTCGGCATCCCTGTCGTCGAAGGTGTAGTTCATCGCCACACCCTCGATGGGCTTCTGGGCGATCCCGTTCACCATGTACGGCTGCGGGAGCCCCGCTGCGTCGAGCAGCGTGGGGACGATGTCGAACAGGGTGGGCTCCCACTGGTTGGTCTCCCCGGCGACGAAGCCCCAGAACTTCTCGAAACCGTCGCCGGTCGGCCAGCGGTCGAACGGGCCCGACACCGACGTCTCCCAGACCGGGGTCTGGTGCATCTTGCCGAAGGCGGCGGTGTTGTAGCCGTTGAGTCGGAGCATCTCGGCGACGGTGGCAACGCTGTTGGGGCGCACCGACGTGTTACCCGGCATCGAGGTCGCGACCTCGCCGACCGAGCCCATCTCGGCCGAATGGTGGTTCCGTCCGGTGAGCAGCGCCTGTCGGGTGGGTGAGCACAGCGCGGTCGTGTGGAACCGGTTGTAGGAGGATCTCGCGGCCGATGCGGGGGTCCTGTGCCATCGTCATGCTAATTGTCGACGTCGCGCCCGAACGTAGCACCAGGGCAATCCCGGCCCGGTTCGGACCGGCCCCGCCGAAATCGGGCTCACTCGGCGTCAGGAGCGCTCGTCGTCCGCGATCCGGTCGGCGGCGGCCTCGTACACGTTCCCGTAGATCCTGTCGCTCACCGAGCTGGTCGATCACACCGTCGCGTTCGAGCAGCGCCAGGACCTCGGGCTTCAACCGGGCGAGTCGTAGATCGGCGCCGTACGCGGTCGCCAGCTGGTGGATCTCGCCGATGGTCTCGGAACCCTGCGAGTCGATGAAGTCGACTCCTTCAAAGCTGAGCACGATCGTGTCCACCCTCGGATCGGCTTCCTGGGCCAGCTCGCGGAGCCGGTCCTCGAGCGCATCGGAGCTGGCGAAGAAGAGGCCGGCGTCGAAGCGCACCACCAAGAGGCCCGGATAGGTCACGCTCTCCGGGTAGTGCTCGATGCTCCGGAACACCTGGGTGCCGGCCGTGCGGCCGAGGACCGGGATGTCGGGATTGGCGGCGATGTACACCAGCCATCCCAGCGAGAGGACAACGCCGATGATCACCCCGGCGAGGACCCCGGCGGTCAACACGCCGAGGAGCGCGGCGATGGCGATCCAGAAGTCGACCCGGGCCACCCGGCGCAGGCGCTTCATCTGGGCGACGTCCATCATGCCGAACACCACCGCATCGATGATGAGGGCGGCCAGCACCGGCTTGGGGAGGTCGGAGAAGACCGGGGCCAGCAGCAGCAGGGTCAGGACGATCAGGATGCCGGTGGTGAGCGATGCCAGCGGGGTCTTTGCGCCGGACTCGTCGTTGAGCGAGCTGGCCGACAGGCTGGTCGACACCGGGATGCCCTGCAGGACCCCCGATCCGAGGTTGGCCATCCCCTGGGCCACCGACTCCTGATCGATGTCGATCCGGTACTGGTGTTTCGACGCGAAGGCCCTGGCGTCGCCGGCCGTCTGGGAGAACCCGATCAGGAGGAGGCCGACGGAGGCGGGCGCGATCGTCCCATCCTCGAAGCCCAGGGTCACGGACGCGACCAACCCACCGACCACCCAGGACGAGCGCACCGGGCACCTTGATCGGCGAGAACCGAATGCCGACGATCACCGCCAACGACACGAGTCCGACCAGGAGCGTCGCTCCGTCGGTGTCGCTCAGCCCTCCGAACCAGTCGCCGAACTTCCGCCAGGCGTTCTCACCGCTGGCATCCGTGCCGGTCAGCTTGGGGAGCTCTCCGATGACCACCTCGATCGCCGCGCCGAAGAGGAAGCCGGTGATGACGGCCTTCGACAGGAAGTGGGAAATCCAGCCCATCTTGAGGAGGGCGAGCACCAGGAAGAGCAGGCCGGTCACGAGGGTGATCGCAGCGACCAGCTCGACCGCCTCGTCATCGGCGACCGAGGCGAGGGCCACGGCACTTCCGGCGACCGCGGCCAGGGCCGAGCTGGGACCGGTGGCGATCTGCTTGCAGGTGCCGAACAGCGCATACAACAACGCGCCGGTGGCAGCCGCGAAGAGGCCGTGCTGGATCGGCACGCCCGCGATGCCTGCGTAGCCGAGCGATTTCGGTACGACCAGCGCCGCGACGGCGAGGCCGGCCACGAGGTCCCCGCGCAGCAACGACCGGTCGTAGCGGGGACCCCACCGGAGGATCGGCAGCAGACGCGACAGCCCCGTCCGGGCGTCGGCTCGGTCGCTCACCCGGACCCGGCGGCCTCGAACTCGGACAGGATCCTTTGGGCGTCCGGGTGGGACTCGATGAGCGTCTGCAGGTTCTGCCGCGACCGCTCGGCGTCGAGGACCGGCTTCTCCATGGTTGCCCAGCGCACCATGCCGTTCCAGAATCGGTCGACCAGCTCGGAACCGGGGACGGTGCCGCCGTCGGTCGTGCGCAGGTGGACGCTGCACAGTTCCCCGAGGTAGAGGTTCAGCGATCGGACGTGGATCTGCTCGTCGATGCGGATGCGCTCGACGATCTCCGCGGCCAGCTCGGCCTCGGCTCGCCGGTCGGCGAACAGGTCCGGGGTGCGAAGGATGGCCTGGCTCTCGGCGAAGCCCAGCTCGGCGCGGAACTCGATGATCAACAGGTTGGCCAGGAACGAGAAGAGGAACTCGACCTCCTCGGGGATCTCGGGCAGGTAGCGGTTGCCGTCTTCGCGGGCCAGACCGGGCTGGGGCTCGACGTCGGGGTAGGCGTCGGCCCCGAAGGCCAGGTCGCGGGCCGCGAACCACATCTCGTCGTGGCCACCGACGCCCTCCTCGGGGATGCCCCCTTCGTCGATGCCGTGTGCTTCGAACAGGCCGCGGTCCAGGTGACCGATCGCCGTTTCGGAGATGTCTTCCACGATGTGCGCCTGGAGGTCGGGCACCGGGAGCACGCGGAGGGCCGATCCCAACGCCTCGATCTTGCCGATGATGGTCAGCATGTTCCAGAACCACTGGCCGATGCCGTTGCGCAACAGCACGAGCTGCTGGTCCACCGTGGGCAGTCGCACCCCCTCGAGCAGCTCCGCCGAAGCCGGGAACGGTGCGCCGCCCCGCTCGCGGAGCGCGGCCTCCCACGCATCGAGCGCCCGCTCGCGGATCAGCGCCCGCGGGGGTTGATAGGTGCCGTCGGCCAGCATGCCGCCGTGCAACGTGCGCCCCGCCACGACATGCGCCTCGGCGTACTCGTGGCTGGCCAGCAGGTCGTCGCGCTCGTAGGTCAACTGCGGCATCGGAGCCTCCGCCCGGCTGGTCGTGGAGGCCGGTGAGATCACGATCGTATCCCGCACCGGCCCCCGATCCGGAAGCTCCCCGACGGTAGGGTCGGCGGCCATGGCTTCGATCACCGGCCGGATGGCCAACTTCTTGAGCAGGTATCTCCCGGCACTGGGTCGGATGGGCACGCAGCGACAGGTCAAGCAGTTTCGCGACAGCGGCGGCGCCAAGGGCAACGAGTTCCTGGGTCGCCCGGTCTTCCTCCTCGACGTCGTCGGCCGGAAGAGCGGCGAGCCTCGGCCGGTCATGTTGATGCTGGTCCGTCGAGGCGACGACGTCCTCGTCACCGGCTCCAACGGAGGCAATCCCGAGACGCCCAACTGGTACCGAAACCTGACCGCTGCCGGCGAGGCCCATGTCGAGGTCGGACCCGACCGGTGGGCGGTTGCGGTCCGCGAGCTCGGAGAAGGCCCGGAACGCGACGAGTGCTGGGATCTCCTGGTGCACGCCTACCCCGACTTCGCCACCTACCAGGAGCTCACCGACCGGCGGCTTCCGGTCGCCGTCCTCGAACCCGCCTCGGGCTGATCCCGCACTGTGTCGATCGTGGTCGGGGATGCAAGGATCGAGCATGGTTGACGTTCCATGGACCGGAGATGCCTGCTCGCTCGTCGAGGCCTTCAGGGCGGGTGAGCGGTCGCCCACCGAGGAGCTCGAAGCGACCCTGGCGGCGATCGACCGGTCCGATCTGAACTGCTTCTCGTTCCTCGACCCGGAGCGGGCTCGCACCGCGGCCGCCGAAGCCGACGTCGCGCTGCCCTTCGGCGGCGTGCCCACCGGGATCAAGGAGCTGTCACCCGTTGCCGGCTGGCCCGACACCGAGGCCTCGCTCGTCTTCCGCGACCGTCGGGCGACCGCGTCCTCCCACAGCCTGCGGCGGCTGTTCGAGTCCGGCGGTGTGGTCCCGGTCGGCATGACCACCGCCAGCGAATTCGGTGGGCTCAACGTCAGCGTGACCAGGCTCAACGGCGTGACCCACAACCCATGGCGGCGGGGTCGCACCGCAGGTGGCTCGTCGGGAGGATCGGCGGCCGCCGTCGCCGGTGGCCTCGTCTCCCTCGCCAGCGGAGGCGACGGTGGCGGTTCGATCCGCATCCCGGCCGGCTACAACGGGCTCCTCGGTATGAAGGCCACGTTCGGGCGCATCACCCGCGCTCCCGGCGCCTTCATGCGGCCCAACACCGTCGTCAGCGGCAACCTGGCCCGGTCGGTCCGGGACGCCGCTCGTTACCTCGACGTCTGCGCCGGGCTGGATCCCTGGGACCCGTCCACCCTCGTGTCCCACGGACGCTGGGAGGAAGAGCTCGACACCCACGATCTGAGCGGGCTCCGCATGGCGGTGGTGCCCGCCTTCGCCGGAGCCCGGCTCGAGCCCGCGATGGCCGATCACGTCGACCGGCAGGCCGACCTGCTCGCCGGATGGACCGGCATGAAGCGCGTCGACGTCGACCTCGAGGTCCCGAATCTGGCCGCCCAGTGGATGATCGGAAACCTCGCCACGCTGCTCGCCGAGCTCGGAGACCGCTGGCCGTCCTGCGCGCCCCAGCTCACCGCCGAGATCGCGCTGGGTCTTCGGCTCTCCGAGGCGCTGTACAACCTCCACACCGCCGCTGCTGCCGAGGAGATCCGGGTGCGGGCGAACGAGGCGATGGCGTCGGCGTTCGAGGTCTGCGACGTGATCGTCACGGCCACCAATCCGGGCGTCGCGTTCCCGGCCGACGCTTCCACCAGTAGTCCGGAGGAGACGTTCATCGACCGGGCCACGGCCAGCCGGCCCGCCCGGGCGGCCACCGCCGCAGCTCTCGGCGCCGTCCGACTCGCGGCCGGGCTCACGCCCCGGTTGCCCAACCGTCTCATCGACGCCTTCGTCGAGCGATTCCCCGAAGCCGTTGCCATGGGAGCGCTCACCATCGTCTCCAACGTCTACGGGAACCCCGCAGTCTCCGTCCCGTCGGGCACGATCGACGGGCTCCCGGTCGGCATCCAGGTGCTGGCCCCGCACCATCGCGACGGCCTCCTGCTCGACGTGGCCCGGGTGATCGAGCGCGAACAGCCCTGGCCGCTGGTCGCCCCGGGCTGAGCGCTGCACACACGGTCATGACCGACGACCCGGCGATCCGCACCGACGGGCTGACCAAACACTACGGCGAGGTCCGAGCGGTGGAGGACCTCGATCTCCGGGTCGAGGTCGGCGAGGTCTTCGGCTTCCTCGGGCCCAACGGTGCCGGCAAGACGACGACGATTCGTGCGCTCCTCAATTACCTGCGGCCGACCAGCGGCCGGGCCGAGGTGCTGGGCCTGGATGCCGCTCAGGAGTCGGTCCGGATTCGCACGCTCATCGGGTACATGCCAGCCGAGTACGAGATGTACGACCGGCTGACCGGCGCCGAGATGCTGCGCTACTACGCCAACCTGCGCGGTGGCGTCGACGAGGATCATGTCGCCGTGCTGGCCGAACGACTCAACGCCGACCTCGGCAAGAAGATGCGCGACTACTCCACCGGCAACAAGCAGAAGGTCGGGTTGATCCAGGCGTTCATGAATCGTCCGGAGCTCCTGATCCTGGACGAACCCAGCTCGGGACTCGATCCGCTCATGCAGCACGAGCTCCAGACGATGATCGACGAGGTCCGGTCCGACGGGCGGACCGTCTTCCTGTCCAGCCACACACTTTCCGAGGTCGAGGCGGTGGCCGACCGCGTCGCGATCCTGCGGGAAGGGCGGCTCGTCGAGGTCGAGACCGTCCAGTCGCTCCGGAGCAAGGCGATTCGCCGCATCGACCTCGAGTTCCGGTCCCCGGTGGACGCCGGCGCGTTCGCATCCCTCCCGCAGGTGCGCTCGGCGGCGGCCACCGGCAAGCTGGTCAGCGTGTCCTTCGACGGCGAGATCGCCGACCTGCTCCGCGTCGCCCTGGAGCACGACGTGGTCAATCTGAACAGTCGCGAGGCCGACCTCGAGGAGATCTTCCTCGCCTACTACCGCGGCGACGGGTCGGGCGTCTGACATGCTCACCAGCGTCTTTGCCAAGGGCCTGCGGGACCGCACCACCGCGACGCTGGCCGTCATCGTCGGGACCCTGCTGTACGCAGCGCTCGGGATGGGCGTCTACGCCAGCTTCGACGACGCCGCCCTGGACTTCGTGGACGAGATGCCCGAGGCGATCCGCTCGATCTACGGCACCGACACCAGCACCAGTGCCGGGCTGATCCTGGGCGCGATGTTCGGCCTGATGGCCCCGCTGATGATCCTGGTGTACAGCATCTCGGGCGGCACCAACGCGTCGACCGGCGAGGAGCGGTCCCGGTCCCTCGGTCTCCTGCTGGCCAATCCGGTGAGCCGCACCCGGGTGCTGCTGGCCAAGACCGGTGTCGTCGTCGTCGGGGTGCTGGTCTTCTGTGTCGCCATCTGGGCCGGCGTCGAGGCGATCGCAGCGCTGGCCGGCATCGACACCGCCGAACAGGAGGTGCTCGCGGCCAGCGTGCAGGTCGCCGGTCTGGGCCTCATGTTCGGGGGTCTGGCCCTGGCCATCGGAGCGGGCACCGGGAGCTCGATCGGCTCCGGCATCGCCGCCGGGGTCGCCACGGTGTCGTACCTGGTCACCACCCTGCTGCCCACCGAACCCGACCTCGAGCGGTTCGCCGAGTTCACCCCGTGGTACCTGTACTCGGGGGGTGACCCGCTGAACGAGGGGATCGACTGGCCGGGACTGATCGCCATGCTCGCAATCGCCGTCGCGCTGGCCGCGCTCTCCGTCCTCCTCATCAATCGCCGCGATCTCCGGGAGTAGCCGTGACCGCCCGCAACCTGCCGTCGGTGTCGCGCCTGCGGGCCTGGCGGCTGACCAACGTCTTCACCAAGAGCCTGGCCGACCGTGCGACGCTGGTGGTCGTCACCGGCGCCGTTCTGTTCCTGTTGGGCCTCTGGATGGGTCCGCTCTACAACAGCCTCGAGGACTCGCTGGCCGAGATGGCCGCCGATCTCGGCGACGGGCTCACCCGCATGTTCGGAGATCTGGCCACCCCCGAGGGCTGGCTGAACGCCGAGATGTACTCGATCATGGCGCCCGCGGCCGTCTTCTACGTGGCGATCTCGTCCGGGCGCCCGAGCGTTCGCGACCGAGGAGGAGGAGCGGAGCATCGGCCTGTTGGCGGCCAATCCGCTCAGCCGCACGAGCATCGCGGTGCAGAAGGCGGCGGCCACCGTTCTGCACGTCGTCCTCGTCGTCCTGCTCTGTGGAGTGGGGACCGCGGTCGGTGTGCAGGTGGGTGCTCTCGGGGTGCCGACCTCATCGGTCGTCGCCATCAACCTCCACCTGGCGTTGCTGGGAATCGTCGTGGCCGGACTGGCAATGCTGGTCGCCGTGGTGACCGGCCGCCGCGTCGTGAGCATGGTCACCGCCGGCGCGATCGCGCTGGTGGTCTACCTGTGGGGGTCGTTCGCTCCCCAGTCGGACGCACTCGACGGTCTCGCCGTCCTGTCACCCTGGCACTGGTACTTCGGCTTCGACCCCCTGGTCAACGGCGTCGACTGGGGGTACGCCGCGCTCCTGGCCGTGCTGGGCGCGGCGCTGGTCGGCGGTTCCGCGTGGGCCTTCACCCATCGCGATCTTCCCGGCTAATTCCTGTTCTCGATCCGCCCGTCGGCGTGGCGGGCGAAGCGGCCCTGAGAGGGTCCATGGTCGGGGTCGTCCGATTCCCAAGGCCAGCCGCCGAACCCGGTCTCCTGGTAGTCGAGGACGGCCTGACGGATCTCGGCTTCGGTGGTCATCACGAACGGTCCGTACTGCGCGACCGGCTCGGCCAGGGGACGGCCCTGGAGGATCAGGGCCTCGACCGGGCCACCGGTGGCCTCGAGTCCCAGCTCGCGGTCCGGAACGACCACATTGCCGCTGTCGGCGGCGATGTCGTGGCCGTCGATCTGCAGGCCGTCCCCGTCGAACACGTAGACGACCCGACCGCTGTCTGCCTCGGCCGCAGGGAGCGCCATTCGCGCCCCGGCCGGCATGCTCACGTGCCAGATCGCCACGTCGGAGCCGGGCTTGGCCGCCCACGAATCCGGCGGGGGTGCGAGCGGCTCGGCGTCGTCGAACGCGCCGGCGATCACGGTGATCTCGGTCGTGCGACCGTCGGCGTCGGTGCGTCGGACCCGCGGGATGTCCTCGGCCCACAGCATGGTGAAGTACGGGTCGACCAACTTGTCCGAGGCCGGCAGGTTCAACCAGATCTGGAACAGGTGCAGGTCGTTGGGGAGGTCGCGGTCGAGCAGCGGGAACATCTCGGAGTGGACGACACCGGCCCCCGCCGTCATCCACTGCACGTCGCCTCGCCCGAACCGGGCCGCCGCCCCCATCGAGTCGGAGTGGTCGCACAGGCCCTGCCGTACGTAGGTGATGGTCTCGAACCCGCGGTGCGGATGCTGGGGGAAGCCCGGGACCCGGCGACCGTGGTACATGTTCCAGCCGCCGATGCCATCGAAGTCCTGGCCGAGCTGCCGGCCGTCCAGGCCGGCCTGGGGTCCCAGGTGCTCGTTGCCCGAGGGGTACGCGTCGCGGTGGTGGGCGCAGAACAGGAACGGGTCGACGGTCTGCCACTGGGTTCCGAGCGGAACGGACTGGAGCACCGGTGAGTCGAGGTGGGGATCGGCGGACATGACCTCAGCGTATGGCCGCTCTGTCCACCTTCCTCGGTCGTCGGGCCACGCCCCGAACCCGGTGCCATTGCGTACGCCGCCCCGGTCGACGTCACCGATGAGTCCGCCGCTGAGAGGCCAGCCTGCGGCCGGGGTCAGCCGGCAAGGACGGTGAGTCCGTCGGTGTCGCTCAGCCGGGAACCGACGACGGCGACGGTTCGTTCGTACGACGCAGCGAGCGCTGCGTTCGTCGATGCCGGTAGGCCCGGGTCCGATGGATCGCCGGCGATCCGGATGACGTAACCGGCGCCTCGATCGACCCACGTCGGCGTGTACGCGACGCCGGTCACCTCGATCACGCCGGGACGGGTCTCGACCAGCTCGACGGTGGCGATCATGCCGTCCTGCGTGGCAGGAGCACAGCAGGCCCCCGATTGGTTCGACAGGAAGTTGCCGAGGCCGAAGACGACCCACTCGGTGCCCACCCTGTCGACGGGCTGAACGACATGGGCATGGTGGCCGACGACGAGATCGATTTCGGCGGCCGGGAGTATCTCGTCGAGCCAGGCCGTCTGAGCCTCGCTGGGTTCGGACCGGTACTCGTCACCCCAGTGAAGACTCGCCACCACGAAGTCGGCGCCGTGGTCGCGCGCGAGGCGCGCCTCGCCGATGATGTCGGCCGGTCGGATCAGGTCGACCAGGTAGGGGCGGTCGGCCGGCATCGTGAATCCGTTGAGCCCGTAGGTCGCCGAGATGTGGGCGACGGTGATGCCGTTGGCGTCGTAGAGGACCGGCGCGATGTCGTACAGATCGCTGGTCGCCATACCTGCCTGCGAGAGACCGACCTCCTCCATGACCCGCACGGTCGCCTCGACCCCGGCCGCTGCCTCGGTCGTAGGCGTGATTGGAGGCGGTCGAGCAGCCGTCGTACCCGGCATCTCGAGCGGCCTGGGCGAGTGCTCGCGGCGCGTTGAAGGTCGGGTACCCGCTCAGGTCCGTGTCATCGAGCGACAGCGGTGTCTCGAGATGGCAGATGGCGAGGTCGGCCCGCGAGAGGAGGGAGCCACCTCCTCGAACATCGGCCGGAAGTCCCACCCGTCGGCCGAGGGGGCGTCGGCGGCGCGTACGACGGGCCCGTGGGGCAGCAGGTCCCCGGTGAACGCCATCGTCGCCCGCCGGGGTGGGGGGATGGTGGTGGTCGTACTCGTCGTGCTCGTTGTGGTAGCGGTCGACGCGGTCGATGTCGTGGCCCTGGCGGTCGTGGTCGTGGCCGCCGTCGTTCCTGCGCTTCTGGGGATCGCGACCATGGCGCCCAGATCGGCAGCCGAGACGTTGTTGTCAAGAGGGAAGGCCACCGAGACGAGCAAGGCGCCCGACCGGCAGCGTCGCAAGGAAACCAAGGATGAGAGGCCCCGGTCTCCGCTTTCGTCGATGTTTCACCGGTCATGGTCCCAGTCGATGGAACCCTCAACCGACCGGAGGGCTTCGCCGGCGGGCCGCGGAACGGCCGGCATCTCACCAAGCCGATCCACGGCGCCGCTCGATCGAACGCATCACCTTCAAAGGTACCGAGGCTGATCGTCCCGAACGCGGATGAGGCCTCCGCTCCGAGTAGCTCCTCAGCGATCGATGGAACCCAGGAGATCGGTCGACGTAGCCCTCGCCGTTCAGGGTGCGCTCCAGTCGGTGCATCGGGTGCTGGTCCGGCAGCTGTGCGAACGGGCCGGACGGAGGGTGGGCTCGGAGGTCGGCCAGGTCGAAGCCGATCGAGTACAGCCTCGCCCGCTCCAGCAGGCGCGGATCGCTCGAACAGGTCGGGGTAGGCCTCGGCCATCCACGGGATGACGTTCACGAAGTGAGCGCGGTGGACCGTGTCCTCGTAGTCCGGGGCCACATGCATGCCGGGGATAGGCGCAGCACCGCAAGAGGATGTCCAGGTCGAGGTCGGGAGGTCCGGGCCGGGCGTACTCGAAGTCGAGGAACGCGGTGATCTCGAAACCGTCCCACACGACATTCTCGAAGTGCACGTCGCCGTGGACCAGGTGGTGGTCGTCCCAGGGGTCCAGCGACGATCCGGCCTGCCGGGCGAAGTTCGCGGCTCGCTCCAGGAGCAGCTTGTCGACGTACTTGTGCCGGCGGAGCTCCTCGATCGCGTTGAGGAGCGGGACCACTGCCGACGAGGCGCAGCCGCTCCACCAGCTGGGGCGAAGGCGCGTCGCCGGCTTCCGGGGGTGGCTTCGTCTCGTGGATCGCTTTCAGTCGGTAGGCCAGCTGATGAATGGCCGAGCGCCTGCTCTCGTCGGTCATGTCGGTCCACCAGCGGCTGAGCGGATGCCCATTGGCCCGCGTGGTGATCAGCCAGTCCGCCCCCGACCGTCCGCCGTGGGCGACGACCCCGGGGTAGCCGGCCTCTGCGGGAAGGAAGGTGGAGAGCGACGCCTCACGGCGGAGCCGCTGGGTGGGGTGCCGGTTGACCCGCACGGCGAAGTGGGGCGTCAACCACGACTCATTGGTCACGCTGGAGGCGCGTTCGAGGGGGACATCGTCACGCAGTCCGGCTTCGCGCAGGGCATGACGTGCCCGCATCTCATCGAGCGCGGAGCGCGTGGAGCGTCCAATCATCTGGTCATTCGATCGGCCTGCACGAGCGGTACTTGAGCCGGGAACGGCCTCGGCGGCGACGACCGGGGATCACCGCCACCGCCGGGTCGGTCGCCCAAACTGGGGCCATGGATCCCGAGCGCCGACTCGCCGCCGCGAAGAGCGTCGAGGGCTGGTTCGTTCGGCGGGGCGTCCCCAATCTGATCGCCGGCTACCAAGCCAGCACCGACGTGTTCACGCGGGCCGCGCCCTTCCTGGTCCTCGTGTTCCTGTTCGAGACCCTCACGGCGCTGGACGAGGACCGCCGGGGCTGGAACGAGGTGCTGCCGTTCGCCGCGGCCATCGTCGTGGTGCTGGGCGCCGCCGCCGCACTCAACCGGCTGCGTGGGCGGCGCATCCTCCAGCTCCCGGATCGGGTGGGGTGGCCCGAGCTGGCCGTGTTCGTGCTGGTTCCGCCCCTCATCCCGGTCCTCGTCGGCGGCGACACGATCCTGGACTCGCTCGGACTCGTCGTCACCAATCTCATCGTCCTCGCACTGGCCTACGGCGTGGTGGCATTCGGTCTCATCCCGATGACCCGGTGGGCGATCGGCCAGATGGTCCGGCAGTTCGGCAATCTCCTCAATCTGATGGTGCGGGCCCTGCCCCTGCTGCTCGTGCTCTCGACGTTCCTGTTTCTCAACGCCGAGCTCTGGCAGGTGGCGGCCGACTTCACTGCGGACTACTTCCGGCTCACAATCGCTCTGCTGCTCGGCGTCACCCTGCTGTTCCTGTTCATCAGGCTGCCCCGCGAACTGGACGGCATCGAACGGTTCGAGTCCTGGTCGCAGGTCAGGCGGCTGGCGGCCGAGGGTCCGGAAGCCGTGCAACCGCCCCTGGGCGAGGAGTGGAGCAATGGCGAGGGACTGCGCGCCCCGCTGGTGCGTCGGGAGCGCTGGAATCTGGTATTGGTCCTGGTGTTCAGCCAGCTTGTCCAGATCGTGCTGGTGTCGGTCATCATCGGCGCGTTCTACTTCGCGTTCGGACTGGTGGCGGTGCGGGAGGAGACCATCGTCCAGTGGACCGAACTGGGGCCGGGTGAGCTGGAGTCCGACATCCTGTGGAGCTCGTCGTCGGGTCCCAATCGGGTCATCGTGACGCGTACGTTGATCCGCGTGGTGGGGTTTCTCGCCGCATTCAGCGGGCTGCAGTTCACCGTCTCGGCCCTCACCGACGAGTCGTGGCGCCGGGAGTTCGTGACCGACGTGATCGGCGAGGTCCGAGAGGCGGTCGCCGTGCGGGCGCTCTACCTGCGGGGCATCGTGGGGCCGGTGGCGGCCGGCATCGTGGAGTGACGGCATCGTGAGTGACGGCAGCGTGGAGTGACCTGCCGCCCGTTGCCGATCGAGCGGCCGGGACCGCTGCCTCAGCCCGGTCGGGACGCGGCGGCGTCCAGCACGACCAGGTCGTGCCACCAGAAGCGCTGGAACAGATCGTGGGTGGCGCCGTCGATCGCAGCGATCGGCCGCGTGCCGTCGACCGCCTCGAAGATCCGCCTCTCGTCGGCGTCGAGGAACAGCACGAGATCCCGATCCACGTGGGCCCGGTTGATCGCTGCAGCGGCGACCTTCGGCGGGAGCCGATCGGCGACGGTCACCACGGTCGTGGGCCGGATCGGGACGAACGACCGCCAGTCGTCGCCGTCCCAGGCGATCGGCCGGGGCGGGAGGGGCGAATCATCCCGATACAGCACCGCGCTGTGGCGTCGGATGGTGCCCCGGAAGAGCTCCACCGCCGCGAACTGGTCCCGGTCCGACAGGGCGGCGATTCGCCGGCCGTGCGGCACCTCGGTCAGCGCGCCGCACGGCCGGTACGGCCCCTGCCGAACCCATCGACCGAACCGCATCCCGGCGGCATCGATCAGTCGGAACAGTCCGGGCACCGAGTAGGACTGCTCCCGCGGGTTCAAGAGCGCGTCGGCGAGCGCGTCGTCCTGCTGGAAGTCGGGTGTCTTGCGAAGCAGGTCGCTGATCGGATGCCCGGCCGGCAGCTCGCGCAGGGTGGCCACCAGGTCGGCGATCTGGGCCTCTGTCGGCGTCACTCCGACGCGACGGCAGTACTCCTGCATCAGGTGGACGCCGTACCTCCCGTGGGTCGCGTAGACCATCAGCCGCATCGCGCCCGCGGGTCCGAGCACCCCGCGCAACGCACGCAACCCCGCTCCGGGGTCGGCGAGGTGGTGGACGACCCCGGTGGCCACGATGTGGTCGAACGGCCCGCCGAGTGTCGCAACGCGCTCGATCGGCAGCTCATGCAGCTCGACGTTGCTCAGTTCGTGGTGCTCGACCAGGCGGCGGGTGGCGTCGAGGCTCGTCGGGCTGATGTCGATGCCGACGACGCTCGCCTTCGGGTACCGCAGTGCGTACCGCGCCGCCTGCGACGTACCGCAGCCCGCAACGAGAATCCTGTGATCGTCGCGGAACGGCAGCGACGGCCACAGCCGGGCGTGCTCGACCCGACGCCGGGCGCCGTCGCTCCACGCGTCGACCTCATGGTCGAGATCATCGACGGGTGGGGGGTACGGGTGCTCGTCGTAGAACCGGGAGATCTCGTCTCCGCCGGCTGCGCTCACGCGTCGGTGAACACGGTGGACCAGTCGTCCCGCATGCTGGCCACCGTCCAGCCCCTTCGGTCCGCGGTCTCGAGGATGTCCTCGTCGGACGCGAACGTGGCCGCCTCGCCGGCATACGCATACTCCCGATCGGCATCGTCATGGCTCACGAGCAGGGCGAGCGACGGACCGTCGGCGGACATCGCGTAGTCGAGCATCTCGGCGTCGCCGGCCGAGTTCCCCGCGGCGACGACCGGCCGGCGGCCGAGGATTCGCTGGATGTTGGGCGGCTTGGCCGGCCCTTCGTTGGCGCCGGCGCCGACGAGGTGACCGGTGCGCACCAGCCGGATCGATCCCTCGTCGTTGCGATCGAGCTCGTAGTCGATCTGTGAACCGACGACCCCCTCGGGCCTGACACCGTAGAAATCGTCGCTGATCGTCCGGACGAACTCGGCCCCGCCACCGGTGACGACGTAGACGTCGAAGTCCCGCGACCGCAGCTCGTCGATCAGCTCGAGCATGGGCTGGTACCGCATCCGTCGGAACGGCACGGCCCGTTCGGGATGACGCGCGTCCGAGAAGAAGCGGGAGACCCGGGAGTCGAACGCTTCGGGCGTGAGTCCCTCGAACAGTGAGACGAGCGCTCCGGCGACGCGTTCGAGTCCCATCGTCGCCTGTGCGGCGCGGTCGCCGGTGACGAGCGTGTGGAACTCGTCGCGGTCGGCGAGCGACGGATCGGCGGCGATCGCCCGGCTGAGCTCCGCCAGCATGAACTCGAGCTGGACGTAGTTCGGCTTCTCGCACATCAAGGTGCCGTCGTTGTCGAACACCGCCACGCGGTCGGTCGGGGGGATGCCCTCGACCTCGTCGAAGAACCCGAGGATCGACGAGCGGGTCGATCCCTCCTGCCACGAGGGAAGGAGGTCGGTCACGAACTGGAGATGCCGGCCTGCAGCTTCTCGAGGACCTGGTCGATGCTGAAGCTGGCCGGCTCCTGGCGGGGTGGGAATTCCACCAGGGTCTTGATGTGCTCGGCCACGAACGCCTGGGCCGGAACGAGCAGGAACGCGTGGTCGAGCATCCAGTCGTAGTAGGTGTTGGACGTGACATCGGCCCGCTCGAAGGGGTCGGTCCTCAGGTTGAAGATCTTGGGCATGCGCAGCTCGACGAAGGGTTCGGCCCAGATCTGGAGCGTGCCCTGCGTGCGCTGCTCGAGGAAGACGAACTTGAAGTGCTGATAGCGCAACGCGGTGAGGTCGCCGTCGTCGGTCGCGTAGAAGAAGTAGAACCGTGGGCTCTCATCGACCTCACCGGTCAGGTAGTCCAGCTGGTCGAAGCCGTCGAGGTGCACGCGGTAGGCACGACCGTTGAGCTGGTGACCCTCACGCAGCTTCTCGGCGATGTCGGGCTCACCGGCTGCGGCGAGGAACGTGACGAACCAGTCCGCGTGGCTGATGAGCCCGTTGAGCACCTGACCGGCCTGGATGTGGCCGGGCCAGCGCACCATGGCCGGGACGCGGAAGGCCCCCTCCCAGCCGGAGTTCTTCTCGTTGCGGAACGGGGTCATGCCACCGTCCGGCCACGTGTTCATGTGCACGCCGTTGTCGGTGCTGTAGACGACGATGGTGTCGTCGGCGATGCCGAGCTCATCGAGGTGGTCGAGCATCTGTCCGATGCGCTTGTCGTGCTCGACCATGCCGTCGTGGTAGTCGGACTGCCAGCGCCCGGCCTGGCCGCGGATCTCGTCGGCGATGTGGGTCCGGAAGTGCATCCCGGTGGTGTTGAACCAGACGAAGAACGGTGTGTCGGCCTCGACGGCGTCGGTGATGAAGCGCTTCGCTTCGGGGAGGATCTCGTCGTCGATGGTCTCCATCCGCTTCTTGGTGAGCGGGCCGGTGTCCTCGATGCGGCCATCGGCCCAGCTGTGGATCACGCCGCGCGGGCCGAAGCGCTCGCTGAAATGCGGGAAGTCCTCTTCCGTGGGGTAGTCGGGGAGCTCGGGCTCCTCCTCGGCGTTCAGGTGGTAGAGGTTGCCGAAGAACTCGTCGAAGCCGTGGTTGGTGGGCAGGAACCGGTCCTGGTCGCCCAGGTGGTTCTTCCCGAATTGGCCGGTGGTGTAGCCCTGCTCCTTGAGCGCGGTGGCGATGGTCGGATCCTCGTCCTGGAGGCCGACGTCGGCGCCGGGCATGCCCACCTTGGTGAGGCCCGTCCGGATCGGGTTCTGGCCGCAGATGAACGCGGCACGACCCGCCGTGCAGGACTGCTCGCCGTAGTAGTCGGTGAACCGGACCCCTTCGTCGGCGATCCGATCGATGTTCGGGGTGCGGTATCCCATCAGGCCGTCCGAGTAGGCGCTCACATTGCTGATCCCGATGTCGTCGCCCCAGAGGACCAGGATGTTGGGCTTGCCGTTCGGCATCGAGAGGCTCCTTGGTGACGGGGTGAGGTTGCGGTGAACCTAGTACGACGTCGATCCGAGCCGCAACCCTTCTTGTGAGCGAACACCTGTTCGCCTACCCTGCCGGGGATGGGATGGCGGAACCCACCGGTGCCCTGGTCCGAGCTCGAGCGGCGGCTCTCCGACGCGCCGCTCACGCCCGGTTACCGGGCCGGATCGTTCCCCGGCGACGGCGGTGACGCTCCCGCCTGGTCGCGGACCCGGAAACCCTACGAGGCCCCGGATCCGTCCGAGGTCGAGGCCACTCGCCACGAGGGCCGGGTCCCTTACGCCGAGCTGCACTGCCACTCCAACTTCAGCTTCCTCGACGGCGCCTCCCACCCCGAGGAGCTGGTCGAGGAAGCGGCCCGTCTCGGGCTCGAAGCGCTGGCGCTGACCGACCACAACGGGTTCTACGGTGTGGTGCGCTTCGCCGAGGCGGCCCGGGCCTGGGATCTGCGCACCCTCTACGGCGCCGAGCTGACCCTCGACGGGCCGAAGGCCGAGCCGGGCGCAGCCGACCCCGGCGGGCGACATCTGGTGGTGCTGGCTCGCGATCCGCAGGGCTACGCCGCGCTCAGTCGCACGCTCAGCGCGGCACAGATGGCGGGGGAGAAGGGCGCCCCCCGCCTGTCGCTGGACCAGGTCGGGCACCACATCGGCGATGGGACGGGCCATCTGGTGGCCCTCACCGGCTGCCGCAAGGGCACCGTCCCCAAGGCCCTGGTCGACCACGGTCCCGCCGCAGCACGCCGGGAGGTCCAGCAGCTGGTCGAGCTCTTCGGCCGTGACGGGGTGCGAGTCGAGCTGTGGGACCACGGCGACCCGCTCGACTCGGCTCGCAACGACGGGCTGGCCCAGGTGGCCGTCGCCGAGGGCATCGAGGTCGTGGCCACCAACAACGTGCACTATGCCGAGCCGGGCCGACGCAGGTTGGCGACCGCCATGGCGGCGGTGCGGGCCCGGCGGTCGCTCGACGAGATCGACGGGTGGTTGCCCGCCGCTGCGGGGGCCCACCTCCGGTCGGGGGCCGAGCAGCTGCGCCGGTTCGCCCGGTACCCGGGTGTGGTCCAGCGGGCGGTCGAGCTGGGCCGGGAGTGTGCGTTCGACCTCTCGCTCGTCGCTCCCGAACTGCCCGACTTCCCGGTGCCCGAGGGGCACACCGAGATGTCGTGGCTGCGGGCCATCACCGAGCGAGGGGCCACCCGGCGCTACGGCCCTCGGGGACAGCGGTCGGCCGCGGCGGCCTGGGCCCAGATCGACCACGAGCTCGACGTCATCGAACAGCTGGGGTTTCCCGGCTACTTCCTGATCGTGTGGGACCTGGTCGAGTTCTGCCGTCGGGCCGACATCTTCTGTCAGGGCCGGGGCTCGGCGGCCAATTCGGCGGTGTGTTTCGCCATCGGCATCACCAAGGCCGACGCGGTGTCGTTGGGTCTGCTGTTCGAGCGGTTCCTCTCGCCCGAACGCGACGGTCCTCCCGACATCGACATCGACATCGAGAGCGGCCGGCGGGAAGAGGTCATCCAGTACGCCTACACCCGGTATGGGCGCTCGTATGCCGCCCAGGTGGCCAACGTGATCACCTACCGGGCCCGCTCGTCGGTGCGCGACATGGCCAAGGCGCTGGGGTACGCCACCGGCCAGCAGGACGCCTTCGCCAAGTCCCTCGACCGATGGGCCGGGCTGCGGGCCATGCCGGCTCCGACGGCGGCGTCACCACCGACCGGTCCCACCTCGACGCCGGCGCCCGAGCCGCAAGCCGCGGTCGAGGAACCACCGGTGCCGGCCGACGTCCTCGAGCTGGCCCGCGAGATCGAGCACTTCCCCCGCCACCTGGGGATCCACTCGGGGGGCATGGTCATCTGCGACCGGCCGGTGGCCGAGGTGTGCCCGGTCGAATGGGGTCGCATGGAGGACCGCAGCGTCCTGCAATGGGACAAGGAGGACTGCGCCGCCGCCGGCCTGGTCAAGTTCGACCTGCTGGGGCTGGGGATGCTGTCGGCGCTGCACGGAGCGGTCGAGCTGGTCGGCCGCCACCACGGGGTCGACGTCGACATCGCCGAGATCCCCCAGGAGGACGCGGTCTACGACATGTTGTGCCGGGCCGACTCCATCGGGGTGTTCCAGGTCGAGAGCCGGGCCCAGATCGCCACCCTGCCCCGGCTCAAGCCGCGCACGTTCTACGACCTGGTGGTCGAGGTGGCGCTCATCCGGCCCGGCCCCATCCAGGGTGGCTCGGTCCACCCCTACATCCGGCGCCGCAACGGCAAGGAACCGATCACCTACCTGCATCCGCTGCTCGAGCCCTCGTTGCGCAAGACGCTGGGAGTGCCGCTGTTCCAGGAGCAGCTCATGCAGATGGCCATCGACGTGGCGGGCTTCTCCCCGGCCGAATCCGACGAACTGCGGCAGGCCATGGGGTCCAAGCGCAGCCAGGAGCGCATGGAGCGGCTCCGGCAGCGGCTCTACGACGGGATGGCGGCCAACGACATCACCGGCGACGTGGCCGATCAGATCTTCGAGAAGCTGGCCGCGTTCGCCAACTTCGGGTTCCCCGAGAGCCACTCGGTGTCGTTCGCCTACCTGGTCTACGCCAGCTCGTGGTTCAAGCTGCACTACCCGGCCGCGTTCTGCGCCTCGTTGCTCAACGCCCAACCGATGGGCTTCTACTCGCCGCACAGCCTGGTGCAGGACGCCCGACGTCACGGGGTGGTGGTGCGGACCCCCGATCTCAACGCCTCGGCCGCCGAGGCCGACCTCGAACCCGTCTCGGCCGAGCAGCCGCTCCAGCTGCCTCGGGGGACCGATCCGACCCGGTCGTCGATCCCGCAGCCCGCGCTCCGGTTGGGGATCGGCTCGGTGCGGGGGATCGGCGAGGACCTGGCCGCCACCATCGCCGAGGGGCGGCCGTACGCCGGCGTCGAAGACCTGGTGCGCCGGGCCGGGGTCAACCAGACCGTGCTCGAGGCCATGGCCACCGCGGGCGCGCTGGCGTGCTTCGGGCTCGATCGGCGGCGCGGGTTGTGGGCGGCCGGCGCGGCGGCGCAATCCACTCCGGATCGGCTGGCGGGCATCGTCACCGGCGTCGAGGCGCCGACCCTGCCGGGGATGAGTCCGCAGGAGACGGCGGTGGCCGATCTGTGGGCCACCGGGGTCGCTCCCGATGGCCATCCCACCCGGTTCGTCCGCCCCCATCTCGACGAGCGGGGGGTCAGCACGGTGGCCGGGTTGGCCCGGCTCGAGGACCGCAGCCGGATCTGGGTGGGCGGGGTGGTCACCCACCGGCAACGGCCCGCCACCGCCGCCGGCATCACCTTCGTCAACCTCGAGGACGAGACCGGATTCGTCAACGTGGTGTGCTCGGTGGGGTGCTGGACGCGGTACCGCACGGTGGCCCGCTCGGCGCCGGCTCTGCTGGTGCGCGGGATGCTGGAACGGACCGAGGACGGGGTGATCAACGTGGTGGCCGACAAACTCGAGCCGTTGCCGCTCCAGGCCACCACCCGCTCCCGCGACTTCCGCTGAGCACGCTGGGGGTCAGGCACTCAGCGTGCTCACCTCCAAACGAGCAAGCCCGGGGCCTGACCCCTGTCGTGCTCGCATCGTGCAGGTGTCGGTCGCCGCCGCCTTCGGCATCCTGGCCCGCCCCGGTCGCCCCTCTCCATCACCACCCTCGGGTTCGCCCGGGTCGGCAAGGTCCCCGATGACCTTCTCGCGGAGAGCTCGACGACATGTGGCGCGACTGGGAGGCGTGGTTCGCCGATCCGGCGCCGACCGACCCCATCTCGGTCCCGCGCGACGACTTCGACACGGTGCTCCGTGTCGCCTCGCTCCTACGGGGAGAAGGCGGTGATGACGGCGCGAGTGGTGGACCGGATGTCCGCCGCATCGGCGGCTTCTTGCGCCGTTGCGTCGGCGGACAGGCCGGTGGGTGACGCGAGGGCGTAGAGCTCCCACTCGTAGGTCCGCACCGTGTCGTCGTCGGGGCAGGGACCCACCCACGTTGCCTCGCCGTCAACGCGAACGTGTTCGAGGGCGGGTGCCGCGACGGGCCCGCCATCCAGACCCGGGAGCGCAGGGTCGATCCCGGTCACGGCCCACAGGATGGACCGGTCGTCGACGCGGCGAACGACGATCGAGAGCTCGACGGTGCCGGCGGGGACGTCCAGCCACGTCAGCGCCGGCCGCTGGCTTCCGCCTGCGCACGTGAACCGGAGAGGCAACTGCGTTCCGGGGGCGAACGCGGGTGCCAGCAGCTGCATCGTGGGAGCCGGCGCCACCGTTGTGGGTGGGGGGGCGATGGTGGTGGTCGTGTCCGGCGGGCGGTCCGCGATCGTGGCGTCGGGCGATGGTGGCTGGAGGTCACGGCCGTCTTCGCCGCAACCCACCGCAAGGGCGGCGACACAGATCACGACGAGCAGGCGGCCGAACACGGGGTCAGGGTAGTGGTGGCCGGGGCGCCGGACGGGGCACCGGGGACCCATCGTCGGCGCGCCTGCGAACGTGGGCCAGACTTGGGTGACCCGACTCGGGTCGACGTGATGGCTGCTCGAACCCGATCCCCATTGGCGCGTCTGCGCGCCCTGCTCGGTTCCGACCTCGCCGGGGTCCGGAACAGCCTGCTCGCGCTCGCGCTCTCGGTGATCGCTGCGACCGTCGCCGGTCTCACGCTGGTCGCCGCCGAGGACGAGCTGCTCCGACTCCCCGGACTCTTCGCCATGATTCCCGGCGCGGTTGCGCTCCGCGGCAACGTCTTCGGAGGTCTGGGAAGCAGACTCAGCACGTCGATCCATACCGGAACGTTCTCGACCACCCGCAGGCTCGACACCGTCGTCGGTCAGAACGTGGTGGCCGCGCTGATCCTCAGCCTGACGCTCTCCGTGGTGCTCGGGATCCTGGCCAAGACCGTCGCCGTCGCGTTCGGCGTCCAGAACACGGTGCCCATCCAGGACTACATCGTCGTGTCGGTGGTCGGCGGGCTCCTCGCATCGGTCGTCGTGCTGGCGGTCACGCTCACGCTGGCCGCGTCCGCGGTGCGGTGGGGGTGGGACCTCGACGACGTGAACGCACCGCTGGTCACCGCAGCGGGTGACGTCTTCACGATCCCCGCCCTGCTGGCGGCCACCTGGTTCGTGGACCGCGGCGGCCTCACTGCGGGCCTTGCGCTGCTCGTCGTCGTCGTGGCCGTCGTCGTCACCGTCCAGGCGTTCCGGTTGGGCCTTTCACTCCTCGATCGCATCCTGCGCGAGTCGTTGCCCGCGCTGTCGATCGCGGCGCTGCTCAGCCTGATCGGTGGGATCATCATCGAGAAGCGGGCCGAGACCTTCTTCACCTTCACCGTGCTGCTCGTGCTCCTCCCCGGATTCCTGGGCGCCGCCGGATCGTTGGGTGGCATCCTGTCGAGCCGGCTCTCCAGCAAGCTGCACCTCGGAACGGTGGTGCCACGTCCATTTCCCGCTCGTGAGGCGCGCGCCGACATGGGCGCCGTGTTCGCCATGGCGATGCCGGTCTTCACGCTGGTCGGTGTCGTCGCCTACCTCGTGGGCCAAGCGGTCGATCTCACCAGCCCCACCTTCCTTCGCACGGTCGGCGCCGTCGTGATCGGTGGGGTGCTGGCGACCGTCTTCGTCGGCCTCGTCGCCTATTACGGCACCATCTCCGCCGTGCGGCTGGGGCTCGATCCGGACACCTACGGCATCCCCATCGTGGCCTCGTCGCTGGATCTGGTCGGCGCCTTCGCCCTCATTCTCGGCATCGTGACGGTGGGGATCACGTGACCGACGCCACTACTCTTGGGAGTCACCTCTGATGGACGACAGACCCCGAAATCTCCGGACCATGCTGGCCGAGGCCAAGGACACCTCGGACCTGATGGTCGACCTCGCGTACGCCGCGCTCTATTTCGGTGATCCCGAGATGGCCGAGGAGGTGCGCGAGCTAGAGAAGGAGATGAGCGGCGCTCGTCCACGACATGCGCCGGGTCTCGATCCTGGCGGTGCGGAGGCCCAAGGAGGCCGACGGCATGGCCGCCGTGCTCCAGGTGATCTCCGCCATCGAGCGCATCGCCAACGACGCGGTCGACATCGCCCGCATCGTCACCTATCGCCTCGGGATCCCCGAGGAGTTCCTGGCCGACCTGTCCGCCGCCGAGGAGGTGAGCCATCGGGTGCTCATCTCCGAGGGTTCACAGATGGCGCACCGATCGCTGGCCGATCTCGAGCTCCCCGTCGTGTGCGGCATGCGGGTGATGGCGGTCCGGCGCCAGCGGGACTGGATCATCGACGTGCCCGGCGATCTGGTGGTGCTGCCCGACGACGTGCTGTTCCTGCGGGGCTCACCGGCGGGCATCGACCGGCTGCGCGAGCTGGCCGGAGCCCCACCGTGGGAGCCGACGGAGATGGTCGAGGACACGGCGGTGACCGACCTCGACCGAGCGGTCGACACCCTCGTCGAGATGAAGAACATCAGCGAGGTGTCGGTCGGCCTGGCGTACTCGGCGCTGGTCCTGGCCGATCGCGGCCTTGCCGCCGAGGTACGGCACCTCGAGGACCGACTCGACGAGATGAACGATCGACTCGAACTCTGGGTGCTCCGCGCCGGGGCGCAGGAACTGGACCCGTCCCAGCTGCGCGGGCTGCTCCAGCTGGCCCGGGCCGCCGAGGACATCGGCGACCAGGCTCAGCAGATGGTCTGGTTGGTCGAGACCTTCGACGAGGTGCACCCGATCCTGCGGATCGCCCTGGGCGAGTCCGACGAGGTGGTCATGCACTGCCCGGTGGCGCCCGGCTCCTCCGCCGATGGGGCGAAGCTGGGCCAGCTCGGCCTCGAGATCGAGCCCGGATTCTCGGTGCTCGCCATCCGCCGGGCCGGGCGGTTCCTCTACCGCCCACGGGCCTTCGTCCGGCTCGAGGCCGGGGACGAGCTGATCGCGTCCGGCCCCGACGAGGGCCGTCCCATGCTGGCCGACCTGTGCGGCTACCGGTTGGTGCGCGACGAAGAAGGCGTCGACGAGCTGGTCCCGGCCTAGTCGGCCGGGCGAACCCGGCGCTACGGGGCCGGGCGAACCCGGCGCTACGGGGCCGGGCGGTCGCCGGTTCCGTTGCCGCCGGCGCCGTCCTGGAACAGCTCGCCGATCACGCCGATGGAACCGAGCATGCTGGACATGTCGGCCGGCATGAAGATCTTGGTGGCCCGACCGTTGGCGATGCGCCCCAGTGCCTCGAGGTACTTGATGGCCAGCACGTCGTTGGTGGCGCCGCCGCGGTGGATGGCGTTGAACACGGACTCGGTGGCCTCGGCCTCACCCTGGGCGACCGCCGCTTGGCGGTACCGCTCGGCGTCGGCTCGGGTCTTGACCGCATCGGCCTGACCCTGGGCTTCGAGGATGGCCTGCTCCCTGACACCCTCGGCCTGGAGGATGGCGGCGGTCTTCTCGCCTTCGGCCCGGGTGACCGCCGATTCGCGAGCACCCTCGGCCTCGGTGACGACGGCACGGCGGGTGCGCTCGGCCTTCATCTGCTCGTGCATGGCGTTCATGACATCCGGCGGCGGGTCGATCTTCTGGATCTCGACTCGCACCACCCGCACGCCCCACTTGTCGGTGGCGTCGTCGAGGATCTCGCGCAATGCGGCGTTGACCGTGTCCCGAGACGTCAAGGCGTCGTCCAGTGACATCTCGCCGACGACGTTACGCAGGTTGGTCTGGGCCAGCTTGGTGACGGCCATGATGAAGTTGTGGATGTTGTACAGCAGGCGCTTGGGGTCGGTCGGCTCGTAGTAGACGACGGCGTCGACCGTGACCGCCACGTTGTCCTTGGTGATGACCTCCTGCGGCGGTACGTCGACGACCTGCTCTCGCATGTCGACGGTCCGCATGGTCTCGATCAACGGGAAGATCAATCGGAGACCGGGGTCGTTGGTCTCTTTGTACTTACCGAGGCGCTCGACGATGCCTCGTTGGTACGGACGCACGATCCGGACCGACAGCGCCACGAAGATGATGACGGCGATCACCAGGACGATGAATCCGGCGAGGAAGGCGGTGCTCACAGGGTTGCTCCTTTGAAACGACGCTCGAGCGCCCGTGTGCGATCACACACACGTACGCTCTCCGCGTCGGAGATGGGATGGGGGATATGAGGGTTTTGCGCCACTCAACCGGTGGCGCTGGAATCGGAGGGGGGCAACGTCGGTGGTGCCCCCGGGCGGTTGGTGGGCCACACGACGACCCGGGTGCCTTTGACCTCGAGGACACGGATGGGTGTGCCCACGGCCAGTGCGGTCTTGTCGGCGGACTCGGCCCGCCACTCCTCGCGGCCCACCCGGACCAGGCCGAGGTCGCTTCCGCCGGGGATCGCCTCGAGCACCGAGCCGTCCACGCCGATCAGGCGGCGGGCTCCGATGCCGTCGTTGGGCCCCTCACGGTCGAGTTTGCGGGCCAGCGGCCGGAGCGCGGCGAAGGCTGCGCCCGAGACGCCGAGGAAGGCAACGAAGCTGATGGCCGCCGGAACGCCGGCCAGGGAGAGCAGGAGGGCGACCGCGGCGCCCGCGCCGAACGGTGCGAGGAAGAACGTGCCCGGTGCCAGCATCTCGCCGAGAAAGAACAGCACCGTCAGGATCAGCCAGATCCATCTCCACGTTTCGGGGTCGTCCACCCTGGTCCTCCTTCAATACGTCGGACGGTACGCCGACCCGACGAGGCAGGGGGAGCCGCATTCAGGTACGGCGACCACCGAGTTCGTTGACGGGGCGGCGCCCCGCTTGTTCACGATCATGGTACCGAGTGGGCGATCGGAGTCGGCGGCATTTCGGAAGGCTTCACCCGAGGCGCCCCTCGCCCTTGCGTCGTCTGACGACGGTGATCCCGGCCCCGCATGGTTGCCGGCTGGTTGCGGTACCGTGGCGAGCCGTGGCCGATCGCTGCTTGCTCTCCATCCACGCCCACCCCGATGACGAGGCGTCCAAGGGTGCCCCCACGGTGGCTCGATACGGCCGCGAGGGCGTCCGCACGGTGCTCGTGTGCGCCACCGGGGGTGAGGCGGGCGACATCCTCAACCCGGCCATGGATCGACCCGAGGTGCGGGAGCGGCTCACCGACGTGCGGGCCGAGGAGTTGGCCGCGTCGGCCGCGGCGATCGGCTTCGACGAGGTCATCATGCTGGGCTACCGCGACTCGGGTATGCCCGACACGCCACCCAACGCTCATCCCGAGGCCTTCGCCAATGCTCCGTTCATGGAAGCCGTCGAACGGTTGGTCGCCATCATCCGTACCCATCGTCCCGACGTGATCATCACCTACGCCGACGATCAGCAGGGGTATCAGCACCCGGACCACCTCCGGGTCCACGACATCACCCTGCCCGCCTTCGACCTGGCGGGCCAGGCCGACGCCTTTCCCGCCGCCGGTCCGGCCTGGACGCCGAAGAAGCTCTACTACTCCATGTGGAGCCGTCGACGGATGCTGGCCACCCATATGAAGATGCAGGAGCTCGACGTCGAATCCCCGTTCGACGAGCGGTGGTTCTCCCGCCCGTCGATGGATCATCGTCTCACCACTCGCATCGACATCCACGACACGTTCTCGGTTCGGCGCGACGCGCTGCTCGCTCATCGCACGCAGGTCGATCCGGAGAGCCCGTTCTGGTTCGGCCTGCCCGAGGACGTCGCCCGTGAGGTCTATCCCTACGAGGACTACATCCTGGCCCGGACGCGCGTCGCGATCACCGAACCCGAGCACGACCTCTTCGCCGGTATCTCGTAGCCGGGCGTCAGCCGTCGAGCTGGGCCGTCTTCAGCGCTCGCCAGCCGATGGTCTCCACGCCCGAGTCGCGCAGGAGCGAACGGAAGTTGCGGTCGTGGACGAGCAGATGATGGTCGTCGACCCGTCCCGACCAGTCGGCGGGGTAGGCGGCGCGGAGCTCGGGGGTGTTGAGTCCCGGGTGGAGGTAGAGCTCGGTCACGCCGGGACGGAGGTCGAACAGCGCCCGCTCGAGATCCTTGCGCGATCCGACGCCACCGCGGACGTAGACGAAGTGGTCGGGGGCGAGGATGCCTTCTTCGGCGGCCAGCCGGCGGAACGGGAAACCGATCTGTTCCTGCGTCGATTCGCCCGACAGTCGGAGGGGGAGTCCGAACTCGACCGCCATGTCGAGGTAGACGTCGAAGAACTCGGGCCGAAGCTGGAGGGGGCCCATGTGACTGTCGAGGTGGGTGATGTCGAACCCCCACAGGATGGCTCGCTCGATCTGGGCCCGGCACTCGCGGCGGACCTCCTCGATGTCGGCGTGGTCCCAGACGTCGACGATCGTACGGGGGAATCCGCCGTCGCCGTCCAGCAGGGAGGGGGCGTGGGTGATGGGTCCCCATCGGTAGTGGTCCAGTTCGGCGTTGAGGGTGAGATGTACGCCGATGTCCTCGCCCCGATACTGCCGGGCGGCTTCGCGCGCCCAGGGGCATGGCACCATCAACGAGGCGGCGGTGGCCAGCCCCTCGCGGAGTGCGTCGTACACCGCCTCGTTGGCGCTGTGCGTCGAACCGAGATCGTCACAGTTGATGATCGCCACGCGGGCGTCGTCGTCGAATCCCAGTCGTCGATTGAGCTCGGTCACAGCCGCCTCCTGTTGCGGACGACGGTATCGCCGGGGGACCCGGAGACCGAACCCGAGCCGGCTACTCGAGCGGCTCGTCGGGGCCGCCGCACGCACCCCAGAGGCCCGTGCCCAACTGCCGGGCCTCGGCTTCGAGGGAGCGGAATCGTTCGGCGTAGGTGTCGTTGGGTGGGTAGCTCAGGATGCCGGCGAAGCCGTTGCGTACCAGCGATTCGTTGATGAACAGCTGGTCCTCGGCCCGGTACACATAGGCGAGGAGCCGGTCGTACTGGTCCCGCGGCTCGACGTCGCGCTCCAGGACCAGCTCGGTCCCGGGTGGGAGCAGGCGCTTGACCTCGTCGCTGGCTTCGACGCCGTAGCACTGGTCGGGTCGCTCCTCGGCCACGCTCTCGGGGGTGTCGATGCCGATGAGGCGGACCCGCTCCTCGCGGTTGTCGACATCGACGACGATGGTGTCGCCGTCGACGACGCGCACCATGACGGCATTGGCGTCGGCTTCGGTGGCCGGGGCGGCGGTGGTCGGGGTCGGCGGGTCGTCGGCACTGCACCCGGGGATCGCCAGGGCGCCGAGCGCGATCGTGAGCAGGAACCGTGGGATCACATGGCCTCCGGAGGCGAGAACGAGGGGTCGGGGGGCGGCCGGGCCGCGCCGATCAGCTGATCCGGCGGAGGAGGGTGCCGGTGCCGAGGCCGCCGCCGCAGCACATGGTGACCAAGGCGTGTTCCTTGTCGGCCCGGTGCAGCTCGTGAACGGCCTTGGTGATCAGGATGGACCCGGTGCCCCCGAGGGGATGACCGAGGGCGATGGCGCCGCCGTTGGGGTTGACGGCGTCCATGTCGGGCTCGAACTCCTTGGCCCAGGCCAGCACGACCGAGGCGAACGCCTCGTTGATCTCGACGACGTCGATGTCGCTCATGGCCAGGCCGGTGCGTTCGAAGAGGTGACGGGTGGCGTCGATGGGGCCGGTCAGCATGAGCACCGGATCGGTCCCGACCAGGCAGGTGTCGACGACCTGGGCCAGCGGCGTCAGGCCCAGCTCGTCGGCCCGGTCGGCGGCCATCATCATGACGGCCCCGGCGCCGTCGGAGATCTGCGACGACGAACCGGCGGTATGGACGCCGTCCTCGCGGGCGACGGCCTTCAGGCCGGCCAAGGCTTCGATGGTGGTGTCGCGCAGTCCGCCGTCGCGTTCGACCCGGTGCGTGGTGCCGTCGGGCTTGCCGTCGTCGTCGACGTTGGGGGCATCGATGGGCAGGACCTGGGTGGAGAATCGCTCCTCGGCCCACGCCCGGGCGCCGAGCTGCTGGCTGCGGAGCCCGAACCGGTCCCCGTCGTCTCGGGAGATGTCCCACCGATCGGCGATGCGTTCGGCACCCTCGAACTGGGTGGTGAACTCGTACCGGTCGAAGTAGGACTTGGGGACCGGACGCCCGAGACTGCGGTCGCTCATGGCGGCACCCATGGGGATGCGGCTCATGACCTCGACCCCGCAACTGACGGCGCTGTCGATGACGCCGGCCTGGATCAGACCGACGGCCAGGTTGGTGGCTTGCTGCGACGACCCGCACTGCGCGTCGACGGTGGTGGCGGCGACCTCGATGGGCAGGTCGGCCAGGAGCCAGGCGGTGCGAGCGACGTTGAAGGCCTGCTCGCCGACCTGGCCGACACATCCGCCCAGGACCTGACCGATCTCGGAGGGATCGACGCCGGAGCGGTCGACGAGGCCCCGCAGAACCTCGGACAGCAGCGACGCCGCATGCATGGTGGACAGCTCGCCGTTGCGGCGACCCACGGGCGAACGGACGGCATCGACGATCACGACATCACGCATGGGCTGAGCATACGGCGCGGCGCCGCCGCCGCGGGGGTCACGCAGCGTCAGCGTGGGGCATGGACCGGGAGGAACGCAGGGCGGCGCGAGCCGCGGCCAGCCCCTGGAGGCCGACCTCCTTCTCCTCCTCGCTCAGCCGCCACGGAGCCGGGCCGGAGGTCTCCCGGTCGGTGTCCGGGACCAATCGAAGCTGTCGAAGCTGGGTATCCATGACCCCAGTATGCCGAGGGGGTGTGACAGCCACTCAGCGTGGGGAGCCGGGTGCGACGAGTGGCCAGGGCCGCTCCCGCTCCACCGCTGCGGCCAGATCGAGGAGCAGCGGGTCGTCCTGATGGCGGCCGATGATCTGCATGCCCACCGGCAGGCCGTCGAACGCCTCGACCGGGATCGAGACGGCGGGATTCCCGACGATGTTGGCCGGAATGGTCAGGTGCCCGTTGTTCTCGGGTCCGACCTCCCGGTCGCCCACGGCCAGGTTGAGGGTGACGTCGGCCGGGTACGCCACGTCGGGATTGGTGGCACAGATGATCAGGTCGACCTCGTCGAAGACGGCGGCCATCCCCTCGTTGGTCGCCGTGCGCTGCGCCTCGACCGCGGCCGCCATCTTCAGGTCGTACTTCTGCTCGGCGATGGTCAGGCCGAACGCCATCTCGGTCGTCAGCTCGTCCTTGCAGGCGGGCCACGCGTCGCCCAGTTCGTTCACCAGGCTCGCCATATTGGACATGGCCCATTCGAACCCGAAGCCCGGGATCTCGACCGGGACGTCCACGATCCGCAGTCCGACGTCGGCGGCCAGCGCCTCGGCGGCCGCCTGGACCCGCTGGGCCACCTCGTCCCGAACGATCCCGCCGCCGAGGGAAGGATCGACGACGACCCGAAGCCCCTTCGGGTCGCGGGTTCCGAGGTCGCGTTCCCAGCCTTCGATGCGTGGGAGGGAGTAGGGGTCTCGCATGTCGTAGCCGGTCGTGACGTCGTAGAACCGGGCGACGTCGCGCGACCGATCGGGCCAGGCATCCGAGGACCACCGTCAGCGGAGCGATCGCGGTGCGGGGACCACGCGGGATACGACCCGCCGTCCCCTTCATGCCCACCAGCCCGTTGAACCCTGCGGGAATCCGGATGGAGCCTCCGCCGTCGCCGCCGCTGGCCAACGTCACGAGCCCTCCGGCCACGGCCGCGGCGCTGCCACCCGACGAGCCGCCGGCGGTCTGCGACGGTCGCCACGGATTCCCCGTGACACCGTTGAGCTTCGAGACGCTCACGTTGAGTCCACCGAACTCGCTGGCCGTGGTCTGCCCCACGGGATTGACCCCACCGGCCATGGAGCGCTCCATGGCCAACGAAGTGTGGTCGCCGACCTGGTCCTTCAGCGCCACCGACGCCTCCGTGTACGGCCAACCGGCGAACGGCTCCAGCTCCTTCACCCCGAAGGGCACACCGCCGAGCGGCAGCCGGACATCGGCCTCCGCCGCGACGGCCCGCGCCCGATTCTCGTCGACATGGCTGAAGGCGTTGAGCTCGCTGGCTCCTATGGCCGACAGCGTCGCCTCCACCTCCTCCTTCGGTGATCGATCCCCGGAACGGAACGCTTCGACGAGTGAGACGGCATCGCCCAGCCACGGTGTGTCGGTCATGACGTCAGTGTCGCGGCAGCGCCGCGCCCGGCGACAATCGTTCCGGCGCGGCCGGAGCTGCTCAGCCGCCCTGCTCCCCGCTGAACTCCCAAGGTGCGCTCCGGGCGCGGAGCGCCTACCGCGCAGCCACTAACTTCCGGATCGATGGATGCGACGACGTTCTACGACCTGCGGTCGACCTCGGACCCGGCCCGCTGGCAGCTCCCGGTGGTGCCCACCCTGTGTACGACGGGAGGATTCCTGTTCGGAGGCTGCGGTCTCGGCGCGTGCATCGCCGCCATGGAGCTGGTGACCGACCGGCCGTTGGTGTGGGCGACCGGCCAGTTCCTCTCGTACGCCAACCCACCGTCGATGATGGACATCGACGTCACGGTGGCGGCGGACGGTCGCAGCATCACGCAGGCCCGCGCCGTGGCACGCGTGGGTGGACGCGAGATCCTCACCGTCAACGCCGCGCTCGGCGCCCGTTCGTTCCCGTACGGAGGCCAGTGGGCATCGATGCCGACGGACATCCCCGGGCCGGCCGACTGCGCCCCGCGGGAGTCGCCGTTCCCGGTCGACGGCACGATCATGGAGCGCCTGGACCAACGGCTGGCCGTCGGCCGCCACTTCGCCGAGGAACCGCATGAAGGCACCGTCTCCGGCCGCTCGGCGGTGTGGACCCGGATGCCGGAGCTGCTGGAGATGTCGGCCGGATCGCTCGCGATCCTGGGCGACTACGTCCCGATGGGGATCTGGCAGGCGCTGGGTCAACCCACGATGAGCAACAGCCTCGACAACACCCTGCGCATGTTGCAGGTGGTGCCAACCGAGTGGGTCCTGCTCGAGATCGAGGTCGACGGGGTGCATCACGGGTTCGGCCACGGAAAGGTCCACCTGTGGGCCGAGGACGGCACCCTGATGGCCACCGCCAGCCAGTCGTCGATCGTGCGGCACCGTCCGCCGATGTGATCGGGGTGGGGTACGGTCGCGGCTCCGAGGTCCGACCGGAGGCCTCGTGCCGATCCGAGGGGCCCGCCGTGGGGTATGGAATGACGATCCCGTTCGATCACGTGCCGCTGCACGAGCAGCGTGACCTGATCGGTCGTCTGGTCGAGCTGGGCTACACCGACGTGTGGACCGGCGAGGCCGACGCCTACGACGGGCTCACGCCGCTGGTATTGGCCTCCGCCTGGGAACCGTCCCTGCACGTGGGCACTGCGATCCTGCCCGCCTACACCCGAGCGCCGGCGCTGATGGCCCAGTCGGCCGCTTCGCTGGCCGCCGCCGCGCCGGGACGGGCCTCGTTCGGTATCGGCACCAGCTCGGACGTGATCGTCGAACGGTGGAACGGCGTCCCGTTCGAGGAGCCGTTCAAGCGCGTCCGCGACCTGGCTCGTTTCCTGCGTACGGCGCTCACGGGCGAGAAGGTCAAGGAGACCTACGACTCGTTCACCGTCAACGGGTTCCGGCTCAAGGCCGTTCCCGAGCAACCGCCGGAGCTGCTGATCGCTGCCCTCCGGCCCGGCATGCTGCGCCTGGCCGGCCGCGAGAGCGATGGTGCCATCATCAACTGGTTGTCGGCGGACGACGTCTCCACCGTCGTGCCGTACGTCCACGAGGGCGGAGACGGCAAGACGGTCGTCTGCCGGGTCTTCGTCGCACCGACCACCGACCGCGACGCCGTCATCCAGATGGGACGGTTCGCGATCGCCGCTTACCTCAACGTGCCGGTGTATCGCGCCTTCCACGAGTGGCTCGGTCGGACCCCGGAGCTCCAGCAGATGTGGGACCTCTGGGAGGCGGGCGATCGTCAGGGGGCGCTCGCCGCCATCCCCGAGGAGGTCGTCGACCAGTTGATCGTGCACGGCAGTCCCGAGGAGTGCCGTGCCCACATCCAGCGCTACGTGGACAACGGCGTCACGACGCCGACCCTGGCCGTGCTGCCCTTCGGCGTCGAGGTCGAGCAGGCCATCGAGGACCTGGCACCGCAGTAGGTGGCGACCCGTCGGCGCATCACACCGTCGTCGCACCAGGGTGAACCCTCTCGGTGCCTGGCCCCAAGAGGGTTCAGGTTGGCATCCAGTTGCCGTGGAAGCCCGACGGGACGCGCTGGGGCAACTGCACGCGGGCGACGATCTGCAGGTCGTGGGCGTCGTGCACGATCAGCTCGCTCCTCCCGATCTCGTGATCGGTGGCCAGATTCAGCAACCAGCCGTCGTCCTCGGCGCTGCCTTCCGGGTCCGCAGCGAACACGGGCTCCCCGCCGATGATCGGCGCGGGGTAGACCGAGTCGACCGAGGTTCCCTGCTCGAGGTCGTACTTGATGATGCCGTCGAACTCGACGCGCTCGTCCCAGGTCCGGGAGTGGGCGAGGTAGCCGAACCGGTTGGGGACCCCGGCGTGGGCGTCGTTGATCCGCGGGAAGTCGGTCGGTCGGTCGTCGAGTTGCTGCTCGGTGATGGAGCCTGCGGCCGGGTCGATGGTCCACCGCCACAGGACGGGAGGGGTGCGGTCCGCTACCAGTTCGTCGCCGAACGACGTGAGCAGACCCGGGGCCCGGCAGCCGACGATCTGGATGCGGCCCGTGTCGTCCTCCCAGCCGTTCACGAAGTGGAACACGTAGAACGGATCCATCTCGAACCACTGCACGTCGTCGTTGCCGCCGTCGCGCGGCATGATCCCGATCCGGGCGGGGTACTGGGGTTGCCAGCTGATGGCGACCCCGTCGCCGGTCATCATGGCCTGGAAGTCCATCACCGCCGGCATGTCGTAGAAGACGATGTGACGGGCGGTCATGACGAAGTCATGCATCATCGTCGGCCGCGGCGTCTCGATGGCCTGGTTGGTCGTCAGCCGGCCAGAGGCGTCGGCCACGAAGTAGCTCAGGTGGGGCTCCATCGGCAGGTAGGCGAAGAAGACGAGCTCGCCGGTGTCGGGATCGACCTTGGGATGGGCGGTCATGCTGAAGGGGAGCGCACCGTCGAAGTCGTACTCGCCGACGGTGTCCAGATCCCACGTGAGCTCGGTGGGCCGAGCGCCCTCCATGAGCGCCAGGATCCGATCGGCGTGCCGGATCACGTTGGTGTTGGCGGTGTTCTTCGCGAAGCCCACGTCGGGAGGGATGTCGGGGTCGAGCGCCCCGAGGTTCGCGAGGCCGCCGAACACCGCCTGGCCCCGGGACCGCTCGTACATCAGACCCTTGGACTCGACGAACCGGTTGCGATAGGACACCTCGCCGTCGGCGAGCTCGACGGCGTGGACCATCCCGTCGCCGTCGAAGATGTGATAGGTGCCGCGCGGCGTGAAGGCGGGGTTGGCGCCGTTGCGCAGGTACGCGCCGCGAAGCGCGGCGGGAAGTTCGCCCTCGACGGCAAGGCCGGCCACGTCCAGCTCGTCCTTGATCGGTTCGAACTGGTCCTGGAGGAACGGACTGAGAGAGACGTCGACGTCGGTGGCGCTCATGGCGGGGAAGCGTACCGGACCCGGTGAACGCCGTTCAGCGGGGAATCCAGACCACCTGCAGGTCGTCGACGGTCACGTCCGACTTCTCGAGGGAGATCTCGAGCTCCTCGATGGCCTCCATCTTGTCGTCCCACTCGAGATCGATGTCCTCGATCTCGGCGATGACTTCGGCGTCGAGCTCCTCGATGGCTCCGAGCTTGTCGGCGACCCGATTCTCGGCCGTGGTCAGCCGCTGGGCGGCTCGGGTCTTCTGGCCCCGCTTGCTGGACGCGCGGCGGGCGGCCGCACCGACCGAGCGGCGCCGCCCGCCCACACCCAGGAGGCCGCCCAGGATGCTGGCTCCCTCGGCCAGCACGTTCATCTTCTCCTGGTCCTGCTTGTCTTCCAGCGCGACCTGGGCCTCGGCGACCCGATCCTGGGCGGCGGCGTACTGCTGCTCGAGGGTGTCGCGCCGCTTCTCGAACCGGGTCGCGATCTTGGCCTTGGCCTCGTCGGCGCCTGCGTCGGCGGCCACGGCGCAGCGCTCGCGGAAGTCCTCGTCGGACTCGCCGGGTCGCCCGTAGACCTTCAGCTCGCGGTTGGCCTGGACCGTGATCGACCGGGACCGCACCAGGTGGTCGCGCAGTGCCGTCTTGGCCTTCGTGAACCAGGTCTTCGTGTCGACCCTGGCGTCGACGAGCGCGTAGGTGGCTCCATCGGGGCTCTCGGATCGGAGATCGCGATCGTCGTAGTCGACCGCGATCGAGGCCTCGGGATCGAAGGGACCGGACAGCGGGAAGAGCACGCACTCGTACTCCTCCTCGTGGCGCAGATCGTCGGCCTTGGTCTCGTCGTAGAGCAGGTGGACCCGAGCCGCGACCCCGGCCTCGAACCGAGTGCTGCCGGGTACCGCATCGACGGCGGCGGCCCACTCGGCGGCAGGATCCAGCCACGTGACCGCAGTGCCGTCGGCGATCTCGGGCATGACCGGCGTGGCGTCGCCCTCCGGTGCCGGCGCACCGGCTTCGGCGTCACCGGTGCCAGCGGTCGCTCCCGCTGCGACGGGCGCGTCCGGGATGACGAGATCGTCGGGGCGGAGCCGGGCGATCTCGTCGCGGGTCATCGGCCCGCGCAGGTACGACATCGCCCAACGGGTGCCGAACAGGGCCGGCTCGCTGGACCGCGTCGAGTGCTGGACGAATTCGCGCTTGGCCAGTCCGCTGATGCGGTTGGACAGCACCTCCACGTCGGCCGAACCGGCCGCCGTGCGGAGGCCGTCCATCAGGCGGGCCTTGTCCTGCTCGGTCTGGAGCCGGCCGATCCACCAGGTCCCGGCGTTGGAGATGGCCTTGTAGTCGAGGTCCACCGGGTTCTGGGAGGCGAGCACCAGGCCGACACCGAACGCACGAGCCTGCTTGAGGATCGTCAGGATCGGCTTCTTGGCCGGTGGATTGGCGGTGGGCGGAACGAATCCGAAGACCTCGTCCATGTAGACCAGCGCCCGCAGCTCGCTCGTGCCCGGCTGGCGACGCATCCAGCTGATGAGCTCGGACAGGACCAGGGTGACGACGAACTGGCGCTCCTCCTCGCCGAGGTGGGCGATGGAGATGATCGCTGCGCCCGGCTTGCCATCGCGGTAGAGGAGGCGCTCGATGTCCAGCGGCACGCCCTGGTTCCACGATGCGAATGCGGGTGAGGCGAGGAGGCCGTTGAGCTTCAGTGCCAGCTTGGTGCGGTCGCTCTTCGGGTAGAAGGAGTCGAGCTCGAGCACGCCCAGCTTGCGGATCGGCGGATCCTGGACCATGCCGACGAGCGACGCCAGGTCGACGGTCAGACCGGCCGTCCAGGCATGATCGATCAGGTTGGCGAGGAGGATGTGCTCGGGGCTGGAGAGGGGATCGGCCTCGATCCCGAGGAGGGCCAGCAGGCTCGACACGGCACTCTCGATGCGGTCGCGGCGATCCTCGGCGTCTCCCGTCGGACGGGGCCGACAGGGAGCCGATCAGGTCGAGCGGGACGCCGGCGTCCGAGCCGGGGGTGTAGATGGTGAAGTGCGCGCCGTTGCGCAGGGCGGTGATGTCCGGTGAGCCGAGGTCCCAACCGGCCAGTCCCTCGGTCCAGAGCTGCGCCTGGGCCGCAGCGAACTCGTCGGGGGTCTGCCCCTGCTGGTCGGCCACCCGTTCGTCGATCCACGGCCGGAAGTCCTCGGGCCGGAGCTGCGGGAAGGTCAGCAGCAGGTTGCCCATGTCACCCTTGGGGTCGATGATCAGCGTCGGGATGCCGTCGGCGAGGGCCTCCTCGAGCAGATCGACGGCCAGACCGGTCTTGCCCGAGCCCGTCATCCCCACGATGACGCCGTGGGTGGTGAGGTCGCCCGACTCGTAGAGCAGTGGTTCGTCCCGGCGATCGTGGGTCTCCGGGTCGACGACGGCGCCGAGTCGGAACGTGCCGAGCGATGACGTGCTCATGGGGCTCACTTTCGGTGGTGGGAAGGGGGAAAGGACCACACGCCGGAGCGATCCACCGGATCGGTCGCCGGGTTCGCATCCCTCGCGTAACTTCTTCGCGACCTTAGGGGCCGACGTGGCGTCTGAGTACCGAGTCCCTCGGCGCGTCGACGCGCCGAGACCATCAACAGGGAGCAGCACGTGGGAATCTTCGACAAGGCCAAGGAAACCGCCGAGAACCTCAAGGACAAGGCGGAGGACCTGGTGGGTGAGCACGGCGACAAGGTCGTCGACGGGGTCGACAAGGCGACCGATGCGGTCGACGACAAGACCGGGGGCAAATTCACCGAGCACCTCGACAAGGCCGACGATCTCGCCGGCAAGGCCGTCGACGCACTCGATGGTGACGAGACGACCTGATTCGAGCTCTGCCGCAGGTGCGTTCCTGCGGCACGGGCGCGGTGGCACACCTGGGCGGACCCTGGTAGCTGCCGAGCGCGGTGTCGCCTGACCCTTGGTGTTCCACCCCTTCGGGGTGGAGCCAATCGGAGGCTTGGGTCAGGCGGCACCACCGCGTCTGCCGGCGCGAAGCCCCACCGCAGCGTCCCGGACTTCAGTAGGCTGATCTCGAGGAGCCCGCCCCGGCGTGAAGCGCCAACCGCGGGGTCCCGTTATTCGTCGATCCCCACCGGTGCGCCGTCGACGATCTGGTCCAGGTATTCGGAGAGCCCGAAGCCGACCCTGCCGTCCTGCATCGTCCACCGGGTCAGGCCCTCGCTGATCCGCGTGACGGCCCCCTCGCGACGGTTGCGGAGGGGCACCAGGGAGCGGACCTCACCGGTGAAGGACCACCACCGGCCGTCGGGAGCGCCCAGCGTGGCGGTGATGGACCGGTGGTATCGGTCATCGGTCCACTCCGTCGCCAGGTCGAGGTGGTGGCAGAGCGTCAGCCGGCCGTCCTCCCAGACGAACCCGCCGCGGGTTCCCGGCCCTTCGGCGCGCGCCACTCGTGACGCCATGAATCCGAAGTCGTCGTCGAAGTTGGCGGTCAGCCAGCGGTAGTACCAGGGCCCCTGCCATGTCCGGGGACCCCAGCTGTGGTCGCGCAGGCCGTAGCCGTCGATGGGCCAGGTCTCGTCGCCGACGGTGATCGACCCGGCACCGGCCACCAGCTGCTCGAAGTGAGCCTTGGCGAACTCCTCGCCCTCGCGCTCACGGTGGTCCATCCGTTCGCCGCCGAACATCGCACCGGTCCCGCAGTAGGCGATCGAGGCCGACGAGGGCACCCAGGGGTTCTCGGTGAATGCCCGCTTGGGGTCGGCCATCTGGAGCGGGTCGTCGAGCACGACCACCTTGCCGCTCCACTCCACCTCGACCGAGGTGAAGGGTTCCGTCACCTCGATGCGCAGCCCACCGGCATCGAAGGCCCGGTTGTCGTGGATCTCGGGTCGCTGGAACATGAAGCCGACCCGGCCGTCGGGCAGGTAGAGGCAGGTCGTCACCTCGGCGTACCGCTCGTTGGGTCGATTCCCGACCCGGAAGAATGCACCGACCTCCGACTCCGGATCGATGACGTTGGCGTAGACGCTCTCGTTGTAGGTGGCGTCGTCGGGAACCTCGTGGGTGAATTCGTCGTGGGGCTCGAGTCGGATCTCCATGGTGCCCCGCAGGCTATGCGCCCGTTCCCCCGCAAGCCGCGCCCACCTCGAGGAGGTGGGTGACGAGGTCGGCCTTGGTGGTGTGGGTGTTCAACCCGCTGGTGCTCGGCATGAGCCAGACCGGCCGGCCGCCCAGTTCGCCGGCCGGACCGGTGCCGGCGCGGCGGTCGACCGCCGCCCTCCAGCCCGACAGGCCGACCACGCACACCACCCGGGGCTCGAGCCACGCCACCAGTCGGTCCAGCCGGGGGAGTCCGGCGGCGAACTCGTATCGATCGATCTCGCTGGCCCGCGCGGTGGTGCGCTTCACCAGATCGGTCATGCCGACGCCGTCGTGGTCGAGGGCGTGCCATGGATCGCGCTGCCGCGTCACCAGCCCGGCCTGCTCGACGGCCGGCCAGAACCGGTTGCCGGGTCCCACGTACCCCACGCCGGCGCGCGCGGCGTGCACGCTGGGATTGAGGCCGCAGAAGAGCACCCGCATGCCGGGACCGACGCTGTCGGGGAGAGAGAGCAGACGTCGAGCGGTGACGCGCAGGCTGTCGCCGTCCCTCCGCTCGATCTCGATCCCGCCGAAGCCGGCTCCGACCAGCACGTCGCGCAGGTGCTCGACCTGCCAGCCGGCGTACCGTCGACCGGGAGCGTCGTCGTCGGGGAACGGGGCATGGTCGCGGTCGCCTTCGATGAGGTCCAGCTCGACGGGCGCGTCGACCGCGAGCGCACCGTGCAGGTGCGCCGAGCGCGGCAGGGAGCTGCCGGGGGTCAAGGTGTGCGTAGCCGTCGGACGCCCGCACCCCTCCGTGCGACCCGTGGTGAACGGGTGACCGGGCCGGATCGGTCCGCGCCAGCGGATAGCCGGACGCAGCGCCGGTCATGTGGGGAGGCCGAACCTGGCGTTGAGTCGCTGCATGCCGGCGATCCACCGTTCGGGGTCGTCGGCCTTGCGGCGGGCATACTCGGCCACTTCGGGATGCGGCAGGATCAGGAAGTCGCCGTTGCGCACGCCGTCGAGGGCGATGCGTGCCACCTGGGCCGGTTCGAGCATGCCGTCGAGCCCGGCGACACCCCCGGAGTCGTGGCCGGCCGTCATGGCCGTTCGCACCGCCTGGGGACACAGGGCCGACACGCTGGAGGCCTTGCTCCCCGTAGGTGATGGCCAGGAACTCGGCGAACCCCAGCGCCGCCGCCTTGGTGGCGGTGTACGGAGCGGATCCGATCTGTGCCAACAGACCGGCGGCCGACGCGGTGTGGAGCAGGTGACCGCCACCGCGCTCGATCATGCGCGGCACGAGCACGGCGGCCGAGTGCACATGGGCCATCACGTTGACGTCCCAGATCTGCTGCCAGTCGTCAGGGGCGACCTCGTAGCCCCCCAGCACCAGGATGCCGGCATTGGCGCAGAAGAGGTCGATGGGACCGAGCTCGCGTTCGACGCGATCGATGGCGTCGGTGATGGCCGCCCGATCGGTCACATCGACGGCGATGCCGAGACCGTCGACATCGGCCGCGACGGACGCCGCGCCCTCGCCGTCCCGATCGAGCACGGCCACCCGGACCCCGTCCGCGTGGAGCTCTCGGGCCAGGGCCTCCCCGATCCCTCCGGCGGCTCCGGTCACGGCGGCGATCTTCATGCGTTCCTCCCAGCGTCGAGGGTGGCGTCGACCACGGCCCGGCGATCCTCCCCCCAGGGCAGGGGCATCAGGACGGGATGGTCGACCCCTGCGGACCGATACTGCCCGATGGCGGCGGCGATCGTTGCCGCATCGCCGCAGATGTCGATGGCGTCGACCATTGCGTCGCTGACCGCCGCGATGGCACCGGCCCGGTCCCGCTCGGCGTGCCGGGCCCGAATCTCGTCGATCTCGGCCCCGAAGCCGGCGGTGCGGAAGCTCTCGGCGTAGGCGTCCACCACGGCGTAGGAGAAGAGGTCGCGCCGGGCCTTCTCGGCGGCATACTCGCGGTCGCACACGCCGACGTGGACGTACGCATAGATCGTGCAGCTGCCCGGGGATCGGCCGGCGCGACGCTCGCCTTCGCGGACGTGACCAACACTCCAGCCGACGTGGCCGGCGGGGAGATAGTTGAGCAGGACACCGTCGGCGATCTCACCGGCCAGCCGGAGCATTCGGGGTCCGAGCGCCGCGATGACCAGGTGCGGCGTCCGGGAGAGTCGTTGCGCGAGCCGGAAGCGGGGGACGGACCAGAAGTCGCCGTCGAAGGAGACGGTCTCGCCCGAGAGGCACTCGCGCACCAGCGCGGCGTACTCACGCACGAGGGGAACGGGCCGGTCGCCGAGCTCGGACCCGTGCCACTGCTGCACCACCGCCGGCGAGGAGGCGCCCACGCCCAACAGCACGTTGCGATCCGGGACGAGCCCCTGAAGGGTCGCTGCGGCCATCGCGGCCAGGGGAGGGGTGCGAAGCTGCACCGGGATGACCCCGGTACCCAGATCGAGCGGCGCCGCCGCGCCCGCTGCGCCCAGCACGCTGAACGCCTCGGTGCCGTTGGCCTCGGCGGCCCAGAACGACCGGTAGCCCAGATCCGCGGCAAGGCGGGCCAGGGACGGCACCGCACCGGACCCCAGGGCTCCGAGGCTGGCGAAGGTCACGCCGAGCGGCGGATGCGGGTCGGTGGTCGAAGCAGCGGGCTCGACGTCGCTCATAGGTTCGGCAACCTAGCCCGCACTCACCGGCGGTGGGTCGAGCGGCCCTTTCCGGAGAAAATCCGGCCCTGACCTCCCGCTTGGGGTGTGGGCTCGGTACAGTGACGCCCACGAAGCGAGATCCGAGCGCTCTTCCCGAGCACCGGAAGACCGCAAGGGCCTTGGAGGAGTTCATGACCGAAGCAGTGGACCAGGAACGAATGGATGCGATTCTCGACCTGATCGACCGCGGCCTCGGGGACATGAGCTCCCGCGAGCTGGTCTCCACCGCAGAGGTGGCCGACCTCCTCCTGGACGTCCGCACGCTCCTCGCCAGCGCTGAAGCCGTCTCCGCCAACTAAGAGCTTCAGCGGACAGGTACAGGGCGAAGCTCTAACCCGCTGAACTCCCAAGGCGCGCTCCAGGCGCGAAGCGCCTCTCCGCGCAGCCACTAGGCGAAGATTCGTCTCCGTCCCCTGGGCCCGGCGCGAGCCTCAGGCCGCGTCGATCAGCTCCTCGAAGCACTCCTCCAACAGGGTGCGCAGTTCGGCCGGGTCGGGAATGGCCGCAAGGTCGACGTGCAGTCCCATGTCGAGACGGCCGTGGTAGCTCATCAGGGTCAGGTTGAATGCCGAGCCCGCCAGCGGCCCGATGGGATAGGTCGCCCGCAATGCTGCGCCGGCGACGAACAGCTCGAACGGTGCCGCTCGGACATTGGAGGTGGCGAAGTCGATGGCTTCGCCCTGGGCGCGTGTCACCCGGACCAGGACCGAGGTGGGCAGAAGGTTGAGGAATCCCGACAACCCTTCCACGGCGCCGATCATCGGATCGCTCTTCTCCGTGTCGAGCGTCTGGTGGGCCAGACCGAACTGCGTGACGGGATCCCCATCGAGTGGCAACTTCAATCGGAGTGGTGCGAACGAGTTGCCCGCCGCGGCGCGGTCGGACCGGGTGCTGACCGGCATGGCCATGCGGGCGAACTCGATGGGAGCGTCGCGCCGACGCGTGGTACCGGGCGACCGCCGAACCGACACCGGCCACGAAGAAGTCGTTGAGGCTCCCCCCGAGGTGGGCCGCGGCACCCTTGGCCTCGTCGAAGGAAACCGACACCGTCTCGAACCCGTGACGAAGGGAACGCTCGGTCCAGAGCGGTGAGAACGGCCGCGTCGAGGTGGTCAGCTTGGCGACCGAGCGGGACATGCGAACGGCGTCGGGGCCGGCCTGGACCCAGCGGCTGGGGTGGACCGCGGCGCCCCAGGCCGTGCGGGTGAGGTGCTCGACCGAGTCCGCCGATCGGCGGACGTTGTGCCGAACGGTGGCGATCGCGTTGTCAGTGAAGGTCGGCTCGGGTCCCGGGTCGGGTGCAGGCTCCAGGTCGGGAGGAGGGGGAGCGTCACGCTCGATGTCGAGGAACTGCTCGGACATGCGGACGCCACCGATGCCGTCGCTGATGGTGTGGTGGAGTTTCCAGATCATTGCGGCCCCGCCGTCGTCCAGACCGTCGACGAGCACGAACTCCCAGAGGGGTCGGGAGCGATCGAACGGGTCGCCGGCCAGGGTCGCCGCGAGCTCGTGCAGCTGGGCTCGAGATCCGGGTTTGGGGAGCGCCATGGCTCGAACGTGGTGGGTGATGTCGAAGGAGCGATCCTCGGTCCAGGACGGCGGCGCCAGTCGGGCCACCGATGGATTGACCCGGCTGCGCAGGTGGGGGATGAGCCGTGTCGCCCGTTCGAGCCGGTCGCGCAACCGGTCGATGTCGGGCATCGTGTCGAGCATCGTCAGGCAGGCGAAGTTGGAGCTGAGGTGAGGATCCTTGTCGAGGGTCCACATCAGGGCCTCGAGATCGGACATCCGACCGATGCTGCGGACCTCACGATCACCCATGGACCGAACCTACTGCGTCGTAGTGGGTGGGGTCGGGGGCAGCGGCCAGAGCCGCAGCGCCACCCGACCGAGGATCAGGCCCAGAGCGGCGCCGGCCGCGACGTCCGACGCGTGGTGGATCCCAACGTGGACCCGGCTGGAGGCGACGACGGTGGCGACCCCGTACCAGAGCGCCGGAACCCGGCTGCGGTCGGCCAGCAGGGTGGCCGCCATGGCGGCAGCGCTGGCGTGCCCGCTGGGAAAGCTGCTGGTCAGCGGTTGACGGACCTGGCGAGCCCGTGGTGTGGGGTCGACCGGTCGGGAACGGTTGAACAGCGACTTCACCGGACCGTTGACCAGGGCGGCCTCGACCCCGAGGCAGACGCTGAGTCGAATGGCGGCCGCTTCCTCGCGCTGGTCGGCGAGCGCCCGGCTGGCCCCGATCAGGTGCCAGAGCACGCTGAAATCGGCGGCCTCGCTGGCCGCGTAGAACAGCCGATCCAGCGCGGGGACGCGACGGGTCGAGCGCTCGAACCCCCGGTCGATGGCGCGGTCGAACCCGTTCATGGGCGGAGACTATCGAGCGGTGGAACCGGTCAGGCCCGCTGGGGCAGGGGAGTCCCACGCGGGCCCGGATCGGAGGGGCCGTCGGCGAGGTTCGCCTTCGGGGTCGGCGTCCAGAGCTTCTCCGCCGGCTTCTCCTGCACCACGGCGTCGGCGATCCGGCCGAGCTGCTCACCTTCGTCGGGCGACCCGTCGACGGCCGCGGTGTCGGAGCTGGGGATGCCGAGGATCCGTTCGAGCTCGCTCGCCGTCGAGGGTCGGGCGAAGAGGAATCCCTGCATGTTCTCGATCCCGAGCGCACGAAGCCGCTCGCGCTGGTCGTTCGTCTCCACCCCCTCGGCGATGACCCGCAGGCCGACGGCGTGCGCCAGGCTGGCGATGGCCTCGATGATCTGGAGATCGACCGCCCTCGTCGCGATGTCATCGACGAAGGACTTGTCGATCTTCAGGATGTCCACCATGTCGAGCTGCTTGATGTAGGAGAGCGAGCTGCGTCCGGTGCCGAAGTCGTCGATCGCCAGTCGCACCCCCAGTTCCTTCAGCTCGTGCAGCACTCGGAAGCTGTCGTCGAGGTGGCCCAGCATGAGATCCTCGGTGATTTCCAGCATCAGCTGCTCGCCCGGCAGGCCGGCCCACTTGAGGATCTCCTCGACCCGGGCCGGGAAGCTGGCGTCGACCAGCTGGGGCTCGGCGACGTTGACGCCCATGTGGACCGACGACGCCGTTCCGAGACGGTGGCTCCAGAGCGCGGCCTGGGCGCAGGCCTCGCGCAGAACGTATTCGCCGATCAAGGCCATCAGCCCCGCCTCCTCGGCGACGCCGAGGAACCCACCCGGGCTGACCACACCCATCCCGGGCCGGTTCCAGCGCACCAGCGCCTCGAGCCCCGTCAGGTGACTGTCCTGGTTGACGATCGGCTGGTAGTAGACGCTCAGCTCGCCGTTCTCGAGCCCGTCGCGGAGGGACCGCTCCACGTCGAGGCGGGCCATCACGGTGCGGCGCTGTTCGTCGTCGAAGATCGCGAATCCCGAGCGACTTCGCTTGGCGCGGTACATCGCGGCATCCGAGTCCCGCAGCAACTCGCTCGCAGTGCGACGGTGAGCGTCCGAACTGGTCGCGATGCCGATGCTGGGCACGACGACGAGGCCGCCGCCGCTGAGCGGGATCGGCTTGTCGAAGGCCTTCAGGATCTGCGAGGCGATCGTGCTGGCGATACCAGGCTCCATCAGACCGTCGCAGACGACGACGAATTCGTCACCTCCGAATCGGGCGACCTGATCGGTGGTGCGGACCACCTGGGCGATGCGCTCGCCCACGGCGCAGAGCAGTTCGTCACCGACGTCGTGGCCCATGGAGTCGTTGATGACCTTGAATCGATCGAGATCGCAGAAGAAGACCGCGGTGGTGGTGTTGGCCCGACGGGAGGAGGCCAGGACGTTCTCCAGGTGCTCGAGCAGGCCGATGCGATTGAGCAGACCGGTGAGCGCATCCTGCTGGGCCCCGATCGTGGAAGCCTTGGTGTTGGTCCAGCCGATGAACGACATCAGCAGGGTGACGGCCACGCCGACCACCGCCGCAGCGATCGCGGCGGTGAGGTCGCCGGTGGCGAACGCCGTTCCGGATGCGCCGATCGCGGTTGCGGCCGCCCCGAGCAGGATCGCGCTGGAGGGGGCGCGGTGCCGCGCCTCCGCCTCGGGGCCCGGAGCCGCGATCATGAATCCGGTGAATCGGGGCGGGGGATGGCCGCCATGGGTCGGACGGACCACCTCGCCCACCCCGAGATGGAGCGGCGTCGAGAGGGGTGGCGGGAGGAACGAGTGAGTCGGGTCACGGTCGTATCCGGTCGCTACGGCGCGAACGCGTAGACGGGGAGCGACGTGGAATCCAACTCGGTCCAGATCGTCGCCGCCGACGCAAGGAGTCCACGCAGCGCACCCAACGACGGGGCGTCGATCACCTGCGGGCCCATCGAGAGGGTGATCGTGAGGAGGTCCAGCGGCACGACGGTGGCCGATGCGTCGGGCACGATCTGGTCGCCCTGCTGGCGGACAGCCAGGGGCGTCACGAACGGGACCCAGGCGAGGTGGGTGGCGAACTGATTCCGCGTCCGGGCGGCCAGGTCCGCCGCATGACGAGCCGCGTCGGGAGCGGGCCGATCGTCCACGGGGGTGGTGACGAAGAGCCCGGTGGGGCTCCCGATCAGGCGATCGCTCCCGTAGGCGCCGACGACGAAGGCGCGATCGAGGTCGCGCAGGACGTCGTCGATCGCCTGAGGGAAGGGCCGCTTCACCCTTCCGATATCGGCCGCAGTCCTGGGGTTCTTGAACCTCTGGGTCGATTTCAACCTGGTGCGTTCGCGAATCGGACCGTTACCGTTGAGGGGCGAGCGGGCTTGGTGGCCTGTCGGCCCGGGACCGGGTGGTGGAGTCCAGAACGAACGGTCGATCCGATGGCATCCACCTATCCCACCACTCCGAAGGGGCATCGAACGCGGAGCCAGATTCTGGCTGCGGCCGCCGAGGTGTTCGCGCTCGACGGATACGTCCTCACCGGGATGGCCGACATCGCTGAACGGGCGCAGCTGTCGATGGGGGGTCTGTACCGGTACTTCGGGTCCAAGGAAGCGCTCTTCGCCGTGCTGGCGGAGGACCATCTCGATCAGTTCCTGTCGGTCCTCGTGAGGTCTGGGACGAGCTGGTCGCCCGACCGGAAGCCGGGGTGGAAGCGATCAACCGGGTCATGGTCGGGTTCTGGGTCCGCCGCGCCGGATTGTCCCGCGTGCTCGAGGAGGCGACCGCCGTGGCGCCCCACCACCGCGATGCCGTCGATGCGGCGCGATCCAAGGCCGTCGCCGGCATCAGCCGCCGGCTGGTGGTGGCGGGCCGGGTACCCGAGCAGCACTCGCCGGCCCGGGTGGTCGAGCTCTTGATGGACACGACCCGTCGGGCGGCGCGTCAGGTGGCCGACGATCCCGCCCTCGACGAGGACACGACCGTCGACCTCCTGGTGGACCTGTGGTCGGCAGCGCTCTTCCGGCCCGCCCCGAACGGGCCGCTCGGCGCATAGGAGTTCAGCGGGTAGGGACAGTGCGGAGCTCCCGTTCGCTGAACTCCGAACCTCTGCGCAGCGGAGGCGCCGGCCCCCGGGCGCGAAGCGCCTACCCGCTCGGCCCTCAGTCCGAGAACAGCGCCAGGAGCTTCTGCAGCTCGTCGCTGGCCTGGGACGGGACCGTGTAGTTGGACTCGTCCCGGATCTTGTCGAACTGGTCACGGACCGTCTCGACGGTCAGACCGGGCTCGTAGATGCCCTCGGTGAGGCCGACGAACATCCGAGCGACCATGCCGCCGCCCACCGAGTAGACCTCACCGGTCACCGGGCAGTCCTCGTGCACCAGCCAGGCCACGACCGGTGCCACCTCGGACGGTTCGAGCTTGTCGCCCAGGGCGCCGAGCAGATCCTCGGTCATGCGGGTCTTGGCGATGGGGGCGATGGCGTTGGCCTTGATGTTGTACTTGGCGCCCTCGACCGCCAGCACGCGGGTGAAGCCGACCAGGCCCATCTTGGCCGCGCCGTAGTTGGTCTGGCCGAAGTTTCCCAGGACGCCCGCCGACGAGGCGGTGTTGACGACACGGCCGTAGCCCTGCTCACGCATGTGCACCCAGGCCGGACGGGTGACGTAGAACGCACCCTTGAGATGGACGTCGAGCACCGGGTCGAGCAGGTCCGGAGTCATGTTGTGGAACGTCTTGTCCCGCAGGATGCCGGCGTTGTTGATGACGATGTCGACCCGGCCGAATGCGTCGATGGCGGTCTGCACGATTGCCTCGCCGCCCTCGGGGGTGGCGACCGAGTCGGTGTTGGCGACCGCCTCGCCGCCCGCGGCCTCGACCTCGTCGACCACCTGCTGGGCCGCACTGGCCTCGGAGCCGGATCCGTCGACGCTGCCGCCCAGGTCGTTGACCACGATGCGAGCGCCACGCGCCGCGAGAAGCAGGGCGTGTTCGCGGCCGAGACCGCCACCGGCGCCGGTGATGATCGCGACCTTGTTCTCGTAGCCGATGTCAGCCATGTGTTCCTCCGTCGATTCGTTCGGCGAGGGAGATTATCGGCTGGGTCGACGAAGGGACCCATCGGGCGGAGCTGCGGTCGGGGCTACGACTCCAGTCCCAGCCGGTCCATCGCGTAGCTGCGCAGACGCTTGTAGTCGACCTTGGCGTTGGGGGCGCGGCCGATGGTGTCGATGGTGACGACCCGTCGGGGCGCCTTGAAATGGGCGATGGTGGCCTTCACGTGGTCGACCAGCTCGTCCTCGTCGGTCGTCTCGCCCGCGTGGGGCTGGACGACCGCGGTGATCGATTCGCCGAAGCGCTCGTCGGGCACCCCGACCACGACGGCGTCGTCGACGGTGGGATGGGTCTTGAGGACCTCCTCGACCTCCTCGGGGAAGACCTTCTCGCCGCCGGTGTTGATGCACACCGAGCCGCGTCCCAGCAAGGTGAGCGTGCCGTCCTCCTCGACGGTCGCCCAGTCGCCGGGCAGCACGTAGCGGTCTCCGTCGAGCTCGAGGAAGGTCTCCGCCGTCTTCTGTTCGTCCTTGTAGTAGCCGCGCGGCACGTACCCCTTCACCGCGACGCGACCCCGCTGACCCGACCCGGGCACGACATCGGTGTCGTCCTCGGCGATGACCCGGGCCCGTTCGCCCAGGGTGAACCGGGCGGTCTCGCCCTGAGCGCCCGCGGCCGAGACCGACTGGCCCATTCCGACCGCCTCGGACGAGCTGAAGGCGTCGATGAGCATCATCGAGCCGTGGTGGGTGAGGAGCCGCTCCTTGACCGGCTCGCTCCACATCACGCCGCTGGAGACCATGGCGACCAGGCTGGACAGATTCCAGCGCTGCGGTTCGGCGTCCAGGGCCTTCAGGATGGGTTTCGAGAAGGCGTCGCCGACGATGACGGCGATGTTGACCGACTCATCCTGGATCACGTCGAGGAACTCCTCGACGTCGAAGTGGCGGCCGGACGTGAGCACGGCGGATCCGCCGGTGCTGAGGTTGATCAGCTGGGTGAACAGGCCGGTCCCGTGCATCAGGGGACAGCCGGGCAGCGAGACGAGGCCGGGACCGGTGACGATCGAGCGGACGGTGTCCGGGCCGGGTGCACCCTCGAGCCAAGCGGGCGTGTTGGCGGCCGACGTCGCCAGGAAGTGCTCGTGCTGGGCCCACATGACGCCCTTGGGCATCCCGGTCGTGCCGCCGGTGTAGAGCAGCATCAGGTCGTCACCCGACCGTCCCCACGGCCCCTTGGTGCGTTCGGTGGTGGTGGCCGCCGCCCGCTCGTACGGGGTGGCCCACTCCGGGCACTCGCCGGTGTCGTCGTCGACCCAGAGCCAGGTCTTGACGCGAGGGACGCGATCACGGAGATGCTCGATCCGCTCGGCGAAGGCACCGTGGAACACCACCGCAACGGCATCGGCGTTGTCCCACAGGTAGACGAGCTCGTCGTCCATGTAGCGGTAGTTGGTGTTCACCGGCACCAGCCCGGCCTTGCAGGCGGCGTAGAAGGACTCCAGGTACTCCGGGCAGTTGTACAGGTACTGGGCCACCTTGTCCTGATGGGTGGCGCCGTCGTCGATCAGGGCGCGGGCCACGCCGTTGGCCCGGGCGTCGAATTCGGCCCAGGTCAGGCGCCGATCCCCCTGACCGACGGCGATCGCGTCGGGGACGATCTCGGCGACGGTCTCCCAGATATCGGCGTAGTTCCAGCCGCTCATGTGCTCAGCCCCCTGTGAAGTGACGGGGTCGAGTCTGCCGTCAGCGCCGGCCGAGGAACAAGCGCAACACGTACCAGAAGAGCAGCATCACCGAGGCGAAGAGCTGCACCGCGGCCCCGACGTAGGCGGTGTCGGGGTAGGAACGGATGATCTGCTGGGTCTTGTAGAGGATGGCGGCGCCGGCGAACGCGATCATCGCAACCGAGAACCAGACGCCGAGCTCGAAGTTGAACAGCACGGCGGCGACGATGGCGACCAGCGCCATGATGCCGCCGAACATCAGGTACTTGCCCAGGAACTCGAAGCTGCGCCGGGTCGTGAACGCCACGACGGTGAGTCCGGCGAAGCCGGCCAGGGTCACCGCCGCCGCGCTGGCGATGGTGCCCGGAGCCGTCTCGTCGGCGATGTAGAGCAGCGGAGCGAAGAGCAGGGCGTAGACGACGACCATGCCGACCATGCCGGCGTACTGCTTCTGGACGTTGAGCACGTCGTGGGCCGCGTTGGTGGCGAGCCAGCTGCCCACCATGAACCCACCGAGGATCAGCAGCCAGCTGGTACCGGCCACGAAGTCGTAGATCGTCTCGGCGAAGCCGGACATGAAGAACGCAAGCTCGAGTGCGACGAACATTGCGACCGCAGCGGCGAGGTGGCCGTAGACCCGGGTGATGAAGGTGGCCCGTTCGTCCTCGCCGAGGGTGATGACCGGCTGGACGGGTGAGTGGTACGCGTTTGCCATGGGTCCACTGTATCCGTCGCGTGGATGAAGATGTCTGCGACGGTTCGGCCGCCTACGGTGCAGGGTGCAACGTCCGTGAACGTCCGGAATGGCGTCGGCGGCGGTGCAAGGAGGGGGATCCATGCTGATCGGGCGGGCTGGCCGCGTGGTGGTGGCGCTCGCCGCCACGGCGATGGTGCTGGGATCCGGTGCGGCGTCCGTCGATGCGGGCGAGCCGCCCGACGACCATGCCGTCCGCGTCGACCGGGTCGGGCTCACCATGCACGCCGAGGGGGTCGTGGGTGGATCGTGGCTCGACGCGTCCGGTCCGCTCACCTCCGGTGACATCGACGTCACCGACGCCGACCTCGACACCGAGGCCACGACCATAAGCGGCTCGGGTCAACTCGGGACTGCTGCTGCGTCCACCACCGTCGAGTTCGACCTGCAGCGGGTGTTCGGAGTCAGCCCGTTCTGGAATGGGACCGTCACCGTGGCGACCGCCACCGAGCGGCTCGAGGCGACGATGTTCTTCGGGGTCGTGAGCCGCGAGGGCGACACCTACACCGGTGAGGCCACAGCCCGACGCAATGGCGAGGTCTTCACCGTCCGGTGGCGTCTCACCGACGTGCGTCGTGGACCGGGAGATCATGCCGAGATCGTCTCCTTCGGCGGCCACGATCGCCGCTACTTCGTCCGGACCCCGGCCGACTACACCGGAGACCGACCGCTGCCATTGGTGGTCTTCAACCACGGAGCGGGCTCGCCGTGGGGTTGGCTGATGGATGTGTTCATGGGGTTGCGGCAGTTCGCCGACGACCAGGGGTTCATCGTCGTGATGCCCGAGGCCAGGAATCTGGTGTGGCAGTTCTGGCCCGCACGCCAGGTCGACGACCTGGGGTTCATGGACCTGGTCCTGGACGAGGTGCAGGCCGACTTCGCGGTCGATTCGGACCGGATCTACATGATGGGCCACTCCAACGGTGGCATGCTCACCCACCAGTACGCGTGCGCTCGGCCCGGTCGCGTCGCCGCGTTCGGTTCGGTGGGCGGTCCGTTGGCTGATCCGGCCATGTGCCCCGAGACGCAGGGTCCGCCGGCGCCCTTCCTGATCATGCAGGGGACGCGAGACCCGCTGGTGCCGTGGGCGGGGTGGTTCGGCGCGATCTCGACGCCGACTGCGGTGGACCACTGGCTTCGTCACAACGGCTGTGCCGGTGCACCCGACGTGACGGTCGTGCCCGACCGCGACCCCGGCGACGGTTCGACGGTCCGAGTCCACGATCACGCCTGCCCGGCGGGAACCGACGTGGTCGTCCACGAGGTGATCGGCGGCGGCCACCAGTGGTTCGGGGGTGGTGACATCCTTCCGCCGTCGCTCCTCGGCAACAACAACCACGACCAGGTGGCCAACGAGGTGTTCTGGGACTTCTTCTCCCGCTTCCGTCTCTGATTGAATCAAGGCCAGATATGGATGCGGAAACCCACGTCAGGTGTGGGCCGGCGCATCCGTATCCCGCTGAGTGAGGAGCACCGTGCCAGCCGCGACCACCGAATTCCGCCGCAAGCAGACCGTCGTGGCGCGTGAGGATCTTCCCGGCGTGCCCGCCGGCACCCCGGGCACGGTGCTGGTGTCGGTGGGACTGACCTGGGAGCGGTACCGCGTCCTGTTCGACAACGGCGTCGAGATCGGGTCGATCGACCCGGCGAAGCTCGCCACGCCGGACGACCCGGACGTCACCGTGCTCGTCGCTGCCCCGGACGCGTCCACCGACCCGCAGGCCGCCGGAGCCTTCACCCTTGCCGTGCTCGGCGCGCTCGTCGCAGCCGCCACCTGGTTCTGGCCATTCGAGGTCCGTTGGGTCGCCGTTCTGGTACTGGGAGTCGCATCCCTCGGCGCCGTCGTCCTGGCCCATCGCAGCCTGCCCTCGGTGTCGGGCGGCGCCCGAAAGGGCATGCCGCTGACGGTCGGCGCCCTGTTGCTGGGCTACCTGGGCCTGCTTCTGTCCGTCCTCGGTGCCCTCTGGCTGCTGACCGGCTGAGACGCAGATCGACCGAACCAGTCGCCGTACGGACCGGTGCACGGCGCGAGATCATCACCGACCGAAGGGGAGACCACGATGAAGATCAGTACCCAGCTCAACTACGCGGGTGACGTCAAGGCCGCGGCGGAGCAACTGGCCGGCTACGAGAAGGCCGGGCTCGACATGATCTGGGTGGCCGAGGCCTACGGCTACGACGGCGTCAGCCTGATGGGGTACCTGGCGGCCATCACCGACAGGGTGACGATCGCGTCGGGGATCCTCCCCATCTACACCCGCACGCCCACGCTGACCGCCATGACCGCTGCCGGCCTCGACACCCTGACCGACGGCCGCTTCGTGCTCGGACTGGGCGCTTCGGGCCCGCAGGTCATCGAGGGCTTCCACGGCGTGCCGTACGACGCTCCGCTGGGGCGGACCCGGGAGATCGTCGAGATCTGCCGGAAGGTCTGGGCCCGGGAGGCGCCGCTGGAGCACGACGGCCGGTACTACGCCATGCCGCTCCCGGAGGGAGAGGGCACCGGCCTGGGGAAGTCCCTGAAGATCATCAACCACCCCCTGCGGGCCGACATCCCGGTGTACATCGCATCGCTGGGGCCCAAGAACGTCGCCCTCACCGCCGAGATCGCCCACGGATGGCTCCCGCTCTTCTACGTTCCGGAGCGGGCCCACGAGGTCTGGGGTGACGATCTCGCAGCCGGCGCTTCCAAGCGCAGTGCCGAGCTCCCGCCGCTGGACGTCGTCGCCGGAGGCATGCTCGCGATCGGCGAGGGCACCGAGTCCATCCGCGACTTCGCCCGCCCCATGGTGGCGCTGTACGTGGGCGGGATGGGGGCGAAGGGCCGCAACTTCTACAACGCGCTGGTCTCGCGGTACGGCTTCGAGGAGGAAGCCGCCGAGATTCAGGACCTGTACCTGGCCGGCCACAAGCAGGAGGCAGCGGCCAAGGTCCCCGACGAGCTGCTCGAGGCCACCTCACTCTGCGGTCCCGAGGGATACGTCAAGGAGCGCCTGGCCGCCTACAAGGAGTCCGGGGTCACCAATCTGATGGTGACCCCCATCGGCGAAGACCCCGTCGCCCTGGTCGGCCGGCTGCGGGAACTGGTCTGACGGCGGCTGAGCTAACGCTCAGCTTGCGCCAACCTTCGGTTGGCGTGACGGCGGCTGAGCTAACGCTCAGCTTGCGCCAACCTTCGGTTGGCGTGGCGGCTGGGTGAGCTAGCGCTCAGCTTGCGCCAACCTTCGGTTGGCGTGGCCGGGGAGCTCTGCTCGGTCAGGTGTTCGCCGGAGGGTCGGGTTTGGCCTTGCGGGATTCGCGGGCGACCAGGCCGCCGATCACGACCAGGCCGCCGACCATCACCGCCAGGACGGTCAGCTGGAGCCATCCGCCCCGATCGCTGGGGGACTCGGGTTCCCGGCCGCTGTTGGGGCGGGGGATGATCCGACCGAGGTTTCCCTCCAGCCCTTCATCGAGGGTGGTGGTCGGTCCTCGTTGGGCGGCGACGGGCGGCGCTTGGTGCAGCACCGCAGCGCCGAGGCCGGTGAGGACCACCAGCACCACGATGCACCGGGCGACCGCCGTGGTGATCACGAGGCGGCCGAACCGGCCAGCGTCCGGGACCGCTGCTGGGATGCGGCGGGCAGGTCCGGCGCGGCGAAGGCGCCAGGGCCGGTGAACATGCCGCGGTGCCAGCGCCGCGGGGTGAGGACGACGGCTCGGGGGTAGTCCTCGAAGAGCCAGCGGGCGAAGTTGCGTCGCGTCCACGGCGTGAGGGTGGCGGTCGCGATCGATGCCCGGCAGCCCCACCTGGTCGACAGCACCGATCCGAGGATGGAGGCCATGCGATGGTCGGCCACGAGGGCGGATCGCACCGCACGCTCGTAGTGGGCGCGCGCCTGGTGCGACGCGACCGGCCCAGCGTGAGCCAATGCGTCGGCGGCCATCCTCCCCGTCAGGAGCGCCTGGGCGATGCCCTCACCGGTCATCGGGTCGCACGCCGCGGCAGCGTCACCGACGAAGAGCGTCCTCCGGCCGGTGAGCATCGCCTCGTCGATCGACGCGGGGATCGGCCAGGCCCGATGCGGGCCCTCGGGGCGAGCGTCGGGACCGAGGGCCCGCCGCAGGGCAGGACGATCCCGGAGCCGGGGCCAGAGGCCGGCCATGTCCTGGATGCGGGTCGACGAGTCGGGTCGAATGCCGAAACCGACGTTGGCGCCCCGGTCGGGGAGGGGAAAGCTCCACGAGTAGCCCGGGAGGATCTCGGACTCGAACGAGACGCAGAGACTCTGCGCCGCCGGGCCCGTGACGTCGGTGAAGTACTGGCGGAAGGCATACCAGTCGCCGCGGTAGCCCGGCCGGGCCAGACCCAGCATCTTGCGGACCGGCGACCACGCTCCGTCGGCGGCGATGACGTAGCGAGCTTCGACGGTGCCGGCCGGCTCCAGCCTCGCCGTGGCCCGGTCGTCGAGCTCGACGACCGCGGTGCAGGCGGTTCCCTGGAGCACCCTGGCCCCGGCGGTCTCGGCCAGGTGCAGCACGGCGGTGTCCAGGTCGGCCCGTCGTGCCACGGCGGCGTAGGAGCCGGGACCGGGGGGGAGTTCGAGTCGGGTGCGGTGGCCGTCGGGGCCGTAGAGCTGGATGTCCGAGACCACCTGCCACGACGGCACGTCGGCCGGGTCCAGGCCCATCTGCTCCAGCAGGCGAAGTGCGCCGGTGGTGAGGCCGTCGCCGCAGTGTTTGTCGCGCGGGAATCGGGCCTTGTCGACCAGGATCGTGTCCAGTCCGAGCGACGCCGTGCGAGCGGCAGCGGCGGCGCCGGCCGGACCGCCACCCACGACGAGCACATCGGTACTGATCACCGACCTGACGATATCGTCCGGACCCCCGACTCCCGCCAGTGGTGGGGAGCGGCGCACCACCCTCCGTCAGCCGACCGCCAGCACCTCGTCGAACCCCGCAGCCATGTCCTCCATGAAGGCCTCGGGATCGGGTACGGCGGCGGGATCGGTGTTGAATCCGATGTGGATGTCGTCACCCAACGAGAGCAGGGTGATGTTGGCACCCGCCCCGGCCATGGGCCCGAAGGCCAGGTGCCGGGTCAGGCCGGCGCCGGCCACGAACACCGGGACCGGCGAGCCGGGGACGTTCGAGGTGGTGAAGTCGACCGCCTTCAGCATGGACCCGAACATGGCGGTGGTGACCGTGGTGGGGATGCGATTGATGACACCCGCGACCTGGTCGCTGAGGCTGAGATACGGCTCGTTCCTGGTGAGTTGCACGATGTCGCGGATGGCGCCCATCCGCTCGACCGGATCCTCGGTGGCGATGGGCACCTCGATGCGAGCGGGGACGAACTGGTTTCCCGCCTGCCCCTCGCTGGTTGCGTCCCGCACGCTGATGGGCATCGCCATCCGGAGCGCATCGGTGGGCGTGTCGTGGCGAAGGTGGTACCTGAGGTAGCCGCCGGTGACGCCGGCCACGAAGGCGTCGTTGAGGCGCCCGCCCGCCTTCTTCGCCGCGATCTTCATCCCCTCGAGAGGAAGGCTGAGCGCATCGAACCGCTGGCTCAGCGAGCGGTCGGTCATGAGCGGACTCATCGGTTCGGCCGCCGGTCGGAGGAAGCGCGCCAGCGATGCTGCCGTGCGGCCCATCCGCTTGGCCGATTCGCCGGGATCGCCCAAGCGGCCGATCCCCGCGGCCATCGTGCGCTGCGTCGAAGACACCTGGCGCCGGGTTTCGTGGACGGTGGCATCGATGAACCGCTCGGCCTGGTTGAGCACGTTGGCTTCGGGCGCGTCCGGGAGCGGCTCCTTCAGCTCGGCGTCGCGTTCGAAATCGAAGATCTCCAGCATCATCCGGACGCCCCCGACGCCGTCGGTGATCGAGTGGTGGATCTTCATGACGAGCGCACTGCCACCGTCGTCGAGCCCCTCGACCACCGCGACCTCCCACAACGGTCGGGCCCGGTCGAATCCCTGCATGGCGATGGGCTCGGCCATGCTGAGGAGGTCGCGGAACGATCCGCCTCCCGCGGCCTTGGTCCACCGCACGTGGTAGTTGAGGTCGTAGTGCGGGTCGACCTCCCATCGGGGTGGGGCCAGCGACAGCGGATTGGACCGGACGCGTTGGCGCAACCGAGGGATGATGCGCGTGGCCCGCTCCATCGTGTGCAGGAAGTGGGCGTGGTCGATCGGGGCGTCCAGCACCATGACCGTGGTGATCGTCGATCGGAGGAGTGGATCCTTCTCGATGCTCCACATCAGCGCGTCGGCGTCGCTCATCCGGCTGGCGTACTGCAACTCGTCCGACATGCGCCGCTCCATCGTCTCTGGTGTCACCGCGAGGCGCTGACGGAAAGGCCGGTGTGCCGGTTGGTCAGCAGCTTCGATACGAGGCGGTGGTGCTGTCGACCGCGCTCCGCCCATCAGCATAGGTACGAGTCCGCTCGGTCGTCACCGAGCACCAGCTGGTCCCCCTGCTGGTGTACTGCCCGGTCTGTTCGACATTGACGAACGGAGTCGAGTACAGGCGGACGGTGATGGACCCGGCGTCGTAGCTGGGCCAGATCAGGATGCCGTGCGGGGTGGTGTTGCGAATCTTCAGATCGGGCGCCGGCCAGGACACGGTGGCCTCTCGGCCGTAGGGGTACCGGGAGATGTAGATGGTGTGCGCCTGGTACTCCTCGAACTCGAGCCCGGCGAACCATGCGGCATTGAAGAGGGTCGTGGCGAACTGCGAGACCCCGCCGCCGATGTCGTTGGTGAACTCGCCGTTGTAGATGACGCCGCCGCCCACGAAGCCTTTCTCCCGTGTGCGCCTGCCGACGGTCTCGTTGAGCGAGAACACCTCGCCCGGTTCGATCACCGTTCCCCGGACGATGTCGGCCATCCGCTGGATGTTCGTGACCCTCGACTGGCCGGCGGCGTGCCGGGTGGTGAACTCGGACACCATGGACTGGATGCCCAACCCCTCGGCCCAGACCGCGTCGTTGGGATCGGGAACCTCGCGCAGCTCGACCGTGACCTCGGCCTCACCGGCGAGGAGCGCCGCAGCGATCTGCTCGGCCGACTCGGGGGTGCAACAGGTCGTGCCGGGCGTGCCGGGATCGATCACGACGGCCTGTGCCTCGTCGACCGAGAAGGTGGCCGGTGTGGAGGTCTGGCCGAGATCGCTGAGCGAGAACAGGAAGGCGAGGCCACTGCCCACCTCGTCGGTGTCGACCGCCAGGGATGCCTCGTCGTCCTGGATGTCGAGTCGGTAGGCACTGCGGAAGAGGCGGGCGGGGACCGGCGCGGTCGTCCCTGCGATGGTGATGGACAACTCGCCGTCGGACTGATCGAGCGCGTCCGCCATCAGCTCGGCGACCGTCTCGTCGGGAATGAGGGGATGGACGTCGCGTTGGTGGACGAGCAGGCTGGGAGCGACCGTGGCCGACCTCGCCTGCTGCAGCAGGTCGGCCACGGCGTCATCGACGTTGAGGGCCACCCCCTTCGTGCCCGGGATCAGCTCGAATCCGTTCTCGTTTCCGGTGAAGTCGGGCTCGACGGGTTCGATCCGGTGCTCCGCCTCGAGGGCGGCGAGGGTGGCCGCAGCGCGTTGCGGATCGACCTCCACCACGGGTTCGACCCGACGGTTGGAGAGCAGGCTTCCCAGCCAGTCGACGGGACGATCGAACATCCGTCCGTCGCGTCCGGCGTCGAGCAGGTCGTCGAGCGTGGCCTCGACATCGATCTCGACGCCGAGCTCGGCGTTGGTGACCGCCTCGGTGCCCCAGGGGAGCTCGATGACGACCTCGGTGGTCTCGATCTGGTTGGCCAGTGCCTGGACCTCGGTGCGGGCGTCGGAAGCGGAGAGCCCGCCCACGGCGACGCTGCCCACGACGGTGTTCCGCATGATCTGACCCTCGTGCGCCCCGGCGTCGACCGCCCAGAGCGCGGCGAGGACCACGGTCGCGACGATGGGGACGACCACCAAGGTCACGAACACGGTCATGAGCGAAGTCCGCCGAGTCACGGGGGGAACGATCGCAGAGAATGGGGGGCAAGTGGCGAATCCCCGGCGGTTGTCCGGCCCGCTGAGTCGAGAATCTGACGGTCCATCAGGTAGAAGAGGGGGACGAGGACGCCCTCCGCCTCCCGGATCAGGCCTTTCCGACCGCCGGTGGGCGAACCCAAGAAACACGCAAGCGCGAGGAGTGCACCATGAGTGGCATCTGTGACGGTCGGGTGGCCGTCATCACCGGAGCGGGTCGCGGCATCGGCCGCGAGTACGCCCTCATGCTGGCCGCCCAGGGCGCCAAGGTCCTCGTCAACGACCTGGGTGCGTCCATGGACGGATCGGGAACCGACGCCAGCCCGGCCCAGACCGTCGTCGAGGAGATCCGGTCCGACGGTGGTGACGCCGCCGTGAATGGGGAGAACGTCGCCGACTTCGATGGCGCGAAGCGCATGGTCGAGCAGGCCATCGCCGAATTCGGTCGCCTCGACATCGTCATCAACAACGCGGGCATCCTGCGTGACCGGATGCTCGTCAACATGGACGAAGCCGAGTGGGACGCCGTCATCAACGTGCATCTGAAGGGCACGTTCGCGCCGGCCCGCCACGCCGCTGCCTACTGGCGTGAGCAGGCGAAGGCCGGCCACGAGAACGACGCTCGCATCATCAACACCTCGTCGCCGTCGGGGATCTACGGCAACATCGGGCAGACCAACTACGGCGCCGCCAAAGCCGGGATCGCCGCCTTCACCGTCATCGCGGCCCAGGAGCTGCACCGCTACGGCGTCACCGTCAATGCGATCGCGCCGGCTGCGTTGACCCGCATGACCGAGAACCTGGGCGGCAACCCAGCGGCTGACGAGGACGAGGAAGCCAAGGACGCCATGTCGCCGCGGTGGATCGCTCCGATCGTCACCTGGCTGGCCAGTCCGGAGTCGGTGAAGGTCACCGGCCGCGTGTTCGACGTTCGCGGCGACAAGATCGCCATCGCCGACGGTTGGCACCGCGGCAAGCCCGAGGTATTCAGCGACGACCCGGCCGCCATGGGCGAGATCGTGGCGAAGCTCAGCGCCGAGGCGCCGCTCAACGCCGACATGTCCGGATTCGAGGCGCAGAACCCGGGGATGCCCGGCCGCACCGTCTGACTCCACCAGCACACCACCAGTACGCATTGACGAGGGGAAGTCCCAGCATGGCCATCAACCCGGACGCAGTCGGATCCACGTCGGACCCGGTCGAGATCTCCTGGGACTCGAAGGACTCGTTGCTCTACGCCGTCGGCGTCGGCGCCGGTCTCGACGAGCTCCAGTTCACGACCGAGAACAGCCAGGACGTCGACCAGCAGGTGCTGCCCACGCAGGCGGTGATCCTGCAGGGGTTCGGCAACGTCTTCGACCACCTTGGCTCGTTCAACCCCGCCATGCTCGTGCACGGCGAGCAGTCGATCGAGCTCGAAGGCGCCATTCCGGTCGCCGGTACGGGCAGCTGTGTGGCCGAGCTCACCGGTATCTACGACAAGGGCAAGGGCGCCGTGGTCGCCATCACCGGCACCACCTCCGACGCCAAGACCGGCAGGAAGCTCTTCAGTCAGACCGCGTCGCTGTTCATCCGTGGCGAGGGTGGCTGGGGCGGGGATCGTGGTCCGTCCGGGCCCAAGAACGTCCCGCCCGATCGTGCGCCCGACCATTCGGTGACCTACCAGACCCGCGAGGACCAGGCACTGACCTATCGGCTCTCGGGCGACCGGAATCCGCTGCACAGCGATCCGAAGTTCGCCGAACTGGCCGGGTTCCCCAAGCCGATTCTCCACGGCCTGTGCACCTACGGATTCACCGGCCGCGCCCTGCTGCACACCCTGTGCGACAGCGACCCGGCCCGCTTCCGTTCGATCGAGGGCCGCTTCTCGAGCCCGGTCTTCCCCGGCGAAGCGCTGACGATCACCATGTGGGTCGACGGCAACGAAGCGGTGTTCCAGACCGCCGGGGACGACGGGCGCGTCGTACTCGACGCGGGGCGTTGCACCTTCGCCTAGAACAGCTTCATCGCCACCGTCTCGGCGCCGCGGAGCTCGTCGTAGTCCACCTCGACGCAGTCGATGTCGCGTGACCCGGCCAGCACCTTGGCCTGCGGCTTGATCTGTTGGGCCACGAAGAGTCCCCGCACCGGACGGAGGCGGGGGTCGAGGTTGAGCCGCTCGATGTAGCGGGTGAGTTGCTCCACGCCGTCCATTTCGCCCCGTCGCTTGATCTCCACCGCCACCGCATTCCCGTCGACATCTCGGCACAACAGATCGACCGGGCCGATGTCGGTCGGGTACTCGCGGCGGACCAGCTGGAAGTCCTCGCCGAGCGCCGTGGGATCGGCCGCCAGGAGCTCCTGAAGGTGGGCCTCGACGCCATCCTTCTGCAGCCCGGGGTCGACGCCCAGGTCGGCCGACTGGTCGCTGAGGACCTCGTCGATACGGATGGTCAGCCGTTCGCCTTTCGGGTTGTGGACCCGCCACTCACCGGCCTCCTCGTCCTCGACGAGCGTGTTGGGGGCGTTCATCCAGTTGAGCGGCTTGTAGGCGCCCCCGTCGGCGTGGACGGCCACGCAGCCGTCCGCCTTCACCATGATCAGTCGGGTGGCCATGGGGAGATGCGCGGCCAGTCGACCCTCGTAGTCGACCGAGCAGTGGGCGATGACGAGACGCACGGTCTACCCCCTCCTCAGCTTGTCGCGGATCTGGTCGCGCCGTTCGGTGAGGTCCTGGTAGGTGAGTTCCTCGACCGACGGGTCGATCCCCATCGACGCCCGCATCCCGTCCATGTCCAGTTCCCAGTCGTCGGCGTTCATCCCGATCTGGGCGGCGATCGCCTCACCGTGATGGGTGGCGAAGTAGAGCGAGATCTTCTCGATCTCGGCGAAGATGTCCAGGTCGGGGGCCAGCGTGGCGATGGCGCCGTCGAGGAAGACCATGTTCTTCACGAAGAGCATGAGGACCTTCGGCATCCGGGCGCCCATGGCGAGCAGTGCCTTCACGATCCGGCTGATCTCGCCCATCAGCTCGTCCTGGCTCAGCGTGATCGGATCGATGAGCGGTTGGTCCAGCCCCAGCTCGCGGATCACGTCCGTCGATGTCGGTGTCGGGTGGGAGTGCGCCCAGATCCCGCATGGCTTCGATCTGGGTGCGGATGTCGTTGGTCGAGGCGGCGACCAGGAGGCGGAGGAAGGCCAGTCGCTGCGGCGGCCGCATCCGCGCCGGTGATGCCGAAGTCCAGCAGGCCGATGTGTCCCTCGGGGAGCACCAGGAGGTTGCCGCCGTGGAGATCCCCGTGGAAGATCGCCGTGGAGCATGCAGCCCTCCATGAACCCGATCATGCCGGTGCGCACGACCGCCTCGGTGTCGACCCCTGCGTCCCGCATGGCGTCGACCGCCTCGAAGGAGAAGCCCTCCAGCTCCTCCATGACCAGCACCCGCTGGGTGATCAGCGTGGGGTGTGGTCTGGGAATGACGTACCCGTCCTGGCCCACCGCGGTGAACGCGGCGGCGACGTCGAGCATGTTCTCGGCCTCGAGCCTGAAGTCGAGCTCCTCGGTGATCGTGTCGGCGAACACCTCGACGAGGACCGGAGGGTTGGCGAGCGCCGCGACCGGGATCCGGCCGATGAGGAGTGGCGCCAGCCAGGCCATGACCGCAAGGTCCTCGGCGACCACGGCACCGATGTCGGGCCGTTGCACCTTGACCACCACGTGCTCGCCGGTGCGTAGGTGGCGCGCGGTGGACCTGAGCGATCGACGCGGCGGCGATCGGTTCGGGCTCGAACGATGCGAAGACGGTCTCGAGTGCGGCGCCGAGTTCCTGTTCGACGACGGCTCGCGCCGTCGCGTAGGGCATGGCGGGAACCCGGTCGCGGCACAGAGCGAACTCGTCCACCAGCTCGGTCGGGAAGATCCCGCGTCCGGAGGAGATGATCTGGCCGAGCTTGATGTACGTCGGACCGAGCGCCTCGGCGGCGAGGCGCAGCCGCCTCGAGAGATCGGCTCGGGACTCGGGCCGCCGGCCCGGCAGGAGCTGGCGGAGGCGCCATCCGGCCAGAGCGCCTCCGATGTGCCAGGCCACCACGATCAGCCGACTCACGGGAGGCAGGCGTCGACGGCGCGATCAGCTGGGGTGTGCGGCGCGGCGACCGCATTGCGGATCAGGGTGCAGTGGCGTCGCCATTCGGGCGTGCGGGTGATCGTCCACGGAGCGGCGGCGCTGAATGCGCCCCAGGAGCGGTCGGACGTGGGCGGCGAGGGGTGGTCCGATGGGGACGTGGCGGCATCGGTGGTGCACGCGAACTCCGGGTCGGTCTTGTCGCGCAGGGCGCGTACACCGGCAGCGAAGTCCGGGCCGCCCATCGCGGCGTCGAGCAGCTCGGCCGACCGGCTCATGGCGGGGCCGAGATCGCCGTGGAGGTCGGCGTAGAGCTGGCGTTTCGTCAACCAGAGTGAGGTGGGGGAGATGGTGGTCGCGAGCTCTGTCGCATAGGCCAGGGTGGTGGTGGTCAACCCGGCGACGGGGACGGCCCGCGTGACCAGCCCCATCGATGCGGCTTCGTCGCCCGTCACGATCCGGCTCGACAGCAGCAGATCGGCGGCCCGCCCGGCACCGATGAGGCGAGGGAGCAGCCACGACAGGCCGAACTCGGCGGGAAGTCCCAACCGGCCGTGGGCGGTGGTCAACTTGGCGTCGGCGGCCGCGAACCGGACGTCGGCGAAGCAGGCCAGCACGAGCCCGACGCCGGCCGCGGGTCCGTTGATCATGGCGATCACGGGTTTGGTCAGACCCAGGTGGAAGGCGAACGGGTGGTCGAAGTCGGGCCGAACCCCCCAACCGGGCCGGGCCGGCTCCTCGTCGAGACCGTCGTCGTAGTGCCCGGCCGCGGCCTCCTTCTCGAGCGCCGCCACGTCGGCGCCCGCGCAGAACCCGCGACCCGCGCCGGTCACGATGATGACGCGCACGGCGGGATCGTCCTCGGCGGCCGCGACCGCGTCGCGGTAGGCGGCGTGCATGCGGCCCGTCCATGCGTTGAGCCGATGCGGGCGGTTGAGGGTGATGGTGGCGATGCCGTCCGCCGTGGCGGAGACGACGACGGGCTCGCTCACGCCGTCATCTCGAACGTTGCGAGCGCGTCCAGGGAGGAGTCGGCCAATTCGGGCCGACAGACCAGGAGGTCGGGCAGGTAGGGGTCCGGCCGGTTGTAGCGGAGTGGCGACCCGTCGACGCGGGAGGTGTGGGCCCCGAACGCCTGCGCCACCGCGATCGGTGCGCAGGAGTCCCACTCGTACTGCCCGCCCGAGTGGGCGTACACGTCAGCCCTGCCGAGGAGGACGGCCATGACCTTGGCGCCGGCCGATCCCATGGGGACCAGCTCGCCGTCGAGCCGCTGGGCGACGTGCGTGGCGGCCGCCGGCGGCCGCGTGCGACTGACGACCAGCCGCGGTGGTCCGTCGTGGGCCAGGGGGAGCTCCTCGGGAGCTGCGGTGGAGAGGACGAGGTCCTCGGCCGGCAGCGCAACCGCTCCCACGACCGGGTCGCCGTCGATGGCCATGGCGATGTGCACCGCCCAGTCGATGCGGGGCGGTTCGGAGAACTCACGGGTGCCGTCGAGCGGGTCGACGATCCACACCCGGCGCCGGCCGAGGCGTTCCGGATCGTCAGCGCCTTCCTCGGAGAGCAGCCCGTCGTCGGGGCGCTCGGTGGTCAGGCGACCGACGATGTACTCGTGGGCTCGGCGGTCGCCCTCGTCCTTCAGGGTGCGTCCGTCGACCCCGTCGGCGGTCAGTCGTTCCCGGAGCTCGACCAGGAGGCGGCCCGTCTCCCGGGCGACGTCCACCGCGAGCAGATGGTCGGCATCGGTCGCGGCGGGAGGGCTCATGGCCCTATCCCAGCCGCCCGGTGCTCGGGGCACAAGCCGGGAGCCCGCTCCGGAGCGAAGCGCTGCTGCCCGGGCTCGCCTACTCCTCGGGGGGACCGTACGGGGAGTCGGCCTTGACGTAGCACTCGTCGTGGTAGTGCTCGACCCGGTCCCACTGCTTCTTCACGTACACGTTGCAGATGACCTGGTACTGCCGGATCTTGGCCCGGAACTTGACCCGTTCGCCGCAGAAGGCACACTCGACGGCGCTCCCCGCTTCGACCGGGCGGGTCACGCCCCGGCTCGTGAACTGCGGCTTCTTGGGCTTCGGCTTCTTGCTGGTCTTCGCTGCGGACGGGGCCTTGGCGGGCGCCTTGCGACGGGGAGCCTTGGCCTTGGGAGCGGTCTTGGTCGCCATGCGTCCCTATCGGCAGCGACCGCCCGGAGCTGAGAAGGCGGCGGCCGCGGTCGGTCAGCGCACCAGTGGCTTGTACTTGATCCGATGGGGTCGGTCGGCCTCGTCGCCCAGTTCCCGTCGACGCATGGCCTCGTAGTCGGAGAAGTTGCCTTCGAACCAGCGCACCGGTCGAGTTCCCCTCGAAGGCCAGGACGTGGGTGGCGATGCGGTCGAGGAACCAGCGGTCGTGGCTGATGACGACGGCGCACCCGGGGTACGCTCCAGCGCGGTCTCGAGCGCTCGCAACGTGTCGACGTCGAGATCGTTGGTCGGCTCGTCGAGGAGCAGGAGGTTGCCACCCGACTTGAGCACCTTGGCGAGGTGCACCCGGTTGCGCTCACCGCCCGAGAGCGCGCCGACCTTCTTCTGCTGGTCGGATCCCTTGAAGTTGAACGAGGCGACGTAGGCCCGACCGTCGATCTCGCGGTCGCCGACGGTGACCACATCGTGGCCCTCGGTGATCTCCTCGAAGACGGTTCGCTCGTCGTCGAGCACGTCACGGCTCTGGTCGACGTAGGCCATGTCCGACGGTCGGACCGACGCTCGAGCGTCCCGCTGTCGGGTGCCGGCGTCGGGCTCGGGATGCTCGGCGCCGGTGATCATCCGGAACAGCGTGGTCTTGCCCGCCCCGTTCGGTCCGATGACGCCGACGATCCCGGCCCGGGGAAGGGTGAAGGTGAGATCGTCGATCAGCAGCCGATCGCCGAAGCCCTTCGAGAGGTCCTCGGCCTCGATCACGACGTCGCCGAGGCGTGGGCCCGGGGGGATGTGGATCTCGACCGGGTTGTCGCGGCCGGTCGTCGGCCGCGGCATCGGCCAGCAGCTCTTCGTAGGCCGAGAGACGAGCCTTGCCCTTGGCGTGCCGCGCCTTGGGAGCCATACGGACCCACTCGAGCTCACGGCTCAACGATCGCTGGCGAGCCGACTCCTCCTTCTCCTCCTGCGCCAGCCGGCTGCGCTTCTGGTCGAGCCAGGAGGAGTAGTTGCCCTCGAAGGGAATGCCGCGCCCGCGATCGAGCTCGAGGATCCAGCCGGCCACGTTGTCGAGGAAGTAGCGATCGTGGGTGATGGCGATGACCGTGCCCGGGTACTCCTGCAGGTGACGCTCGAGCCAGGCCACCGACTCGGCATCGAGATGGTTGGTCGGCTCGTCGAGAAGGAGCAGGTCGGGCTGGGCGAGGAGCAGGCGACAGAGCGCCACTCGGCGGCGTTCACCGCCGGACAACGTGGAGACCGCGGCGTCACCGGGAGGAAGCCGCAGCGCGTCCATTGCGATCTCGATCGTGCGTTGCAGGTCCCACGCTGTGCTCGGCCTCGATCTGCGCTTCGAGCTCGGCCTGCCGAGCGCCGAGCTTCTCGAAGTCGGCGTCGGGATCGCTCCACCCGGCGAGTACCTGGTCGTACTCGTGGAGCAGTGCGGCGGTTCCCGCCATGCCGTCGAACACGTTGCCCTCGACGTCCTTCGTGTCGTCCAGGTGCGGTTCCTGCTCGAGCATGCCGACGGTGAACCCGTCGGTGAGTTTCGCGTCGCCGGTGTAGTCCTGATCGATGCCGGCCATGATGCGGAGGAGCGACGACTTTCCGGCGCCGTTGCCGCCGATCACACCGATCTTGGCGCCCGGATAGAACGCCAGCGTGATGTCCTTCAGCACATCCCGGTCAGGCGGGTAGAAACGGCCGACCTTGCGCATGGTGTAGATGAACTGTGCGGCCATGGGCACTCCTCGGATAGGCCGGAGAGCGTAGCGCTGCGACCGGTTGCGACGCGACGGAGCCCCCGGCATCGACCGGGGGCTCCGTGACGGATCGAACGACGCCGCAGCGGCGCCCTCGAGCTCGTGGCTACTTCTTCTTGGCGGTGGTCTTGCGCTTCGCCGGGGCCTTCTTCTTGGCGGTGGTCTTGCGCTTGGCCGGGGCCTTCTTCTTGGCGGTGGTCTTGCGCTTCGCGGGGGCCTTCTTCTTGGCGGTGGTCTTGCGCTTGGCCGGGGCCTTCTTCTTGGCGGTGGTCTTGCGCTTGGCCGGGGCCTTCTTCTTGGCGGTGGTCTTGCGCTTGGCCGGGGCCTTCTTCTTGGCGGTGGTCTTGCGCTTCGCGGGGGCCTTCTTCTTGGCGGTGGTCTTGCGCTTCGCGGGGGCCTTCTTCTTCGCGGGGGCCTTCTTCTTGGCGGTGGTCTTGCGCTTGGCCGGGGCCTTCTTCTTCTTCGCTGTTGACTTCTTCTTGGCGGCTGCCATGGTTTCCTCCGATTGCGGGGTTGGTTCTTTGCTTCGTGTTGGTGGGGACGCCGAAGCGGCCCCGGTCGTGCGTTCGAACCCGGCAAGCGCCAAGTCGATCTCACCAGTGGACGAGTCGACACGTTCGACGACGAACGACTGCTCGTCGCCTCGCGTGAGCACCTGCTTCGCACTACGCGGCGCAGGATCGCCCATGGCGTTCAGCGGAACGTAGCACCGAGCGTCGCCGACGCGGACGTACGCGCCATGGGAAGCGAACTGTTCGACCGTCGCCTCGACCGTCGAACCCACCGGGTGGGCGCGTTCGAACGACGACCCGACGTCGGCCGGGTTGCCGCGGGTGCCTCGCCCGCGGGTGCGGTCCTCGGCCGGCGGGGCCGGAGGAGGTGTGTCCGGCGTCGGCACGGGCGGCGGCCCGAGCTTGGGGGTGTCGCGGCGCGCCTTCTTCTGCGGTGGCGACTCACGGTCGTTCGCGCCTCGTCGTCGCGGGGTCGAGCCGCCGCCACTCTTGCGATCCTTGCGGCCCCGACCGGAGCGTGGGCCGCGGACGGGGACGCGGGGCACGAAGACCCAGCCGACACCGGGGACCGGCTTGCCCCCGATGAGGCGGTCCTCCTCGAACAACCACTCGTACTCGGCGTGGAACTCCTGGAACGAGTCGTTGGAGAGGACCGTGGCCTCGACGCGACTGGCGATCTGCAGGACGAAGGCGTCGCCCCGTCCGACGGCACCCGCCGGCGGGGTCACGAGCTCGTTGGCGGCGATGGCGTCGTCGAACTCCACTCGCTCGGACTTGTCGATGCGGTGCCCGAACGTCGCGTCGACCACGACCGAGAGACTCTCGACGTCGAACTCGTCGAGGAAGGCACGCACGGCCTCGTCGAGCTGGTGCAGGCTGGGTGCGGACCGTCCCTCGGTCGCGATGTTGGATCCGTCGACGACGACATGCTTGAGCATGCATCGAGTCAAGCACGGTCGACGTGGGCTGTCAGCGATCCCGTGTCTGGTTCGGTGAGTTCGGAGCCCGTATTCTCGTCGATTCTGTGAGCGACTCGCTGCCGATCCCCACCGTGCCGCGGTGAAGATCCCGTTTCGCGACCCGACGACGACGATCCGGTGACCAGGGCGGGTCGGATGGTGTTCGAGCGCGAGCCGGGGTCGATCGAGCTGCCCTCGGGCGACGACGACCCGATCGCCGAGGGCGGGCCGGTGGCAGCGCCGCTGGCAGCGACGACTTCGGCCTCGGCCCCCAGGGGGACCAAGGTCCTGGTCGGCGCCGCAGTCGTCGCCATTCTCGTCGGCGCGGCCCTGGTGGCGATTCCCGCCTTCACCGGCGACGACGATGCCTCCGACGCGCTGCCCGAGAGCTGGCCCCCGGAGGATGACACGCGCGTCTGGGCCGAGCCGACCGGCAACCCGGAGCCGGCCCAGTGCGGCGAGCCGGTCGGGCTGCTCATCGACCGCTCCGTTCCCGTCGATCCCGGTCGCTCCGTGCCCAACCTGTCGGTGACCACCGAGGCAGCAGGGTCCTACATCGATGCCATCGGCATCACGCCCACGCCGGTGGGGTTCTGGTCCTTCGGCACCTACGGAGATCCCACGGGCGACGAAGACTTCGGTGAGCCGGCTGGAGTGGCGGACTTTCCCGCGCGGAGCCCGGTGATCGTCGCCGGTCTCGCCGGAGGCGAGCGTCGCGCCGATCTCGAAGCGGGTCTCGAGTCGATCCCGTTCGGGTTCACGTCATCCGACAGCGATCAGGTCGAGCTGTCGGAGCGGAACTGGGAAGCCGGGATCAGGGCGGTGAACGAGAGCGATGCGACACCGCGGACGCTCGTCGTGATCACCACCGGTTCACCCACCACCAACGACGCTGACAGCGCCCGTGAGAAGGGGGTGGATCTCCTCGACCTGGACGCCGCCATCGCTGCGGCCAACGAGCTGAAGGCCGAGGGAACCCGCATCGTGGCGATCGGCGTGGAAGGGGCCGACCCGGTCGCGTTGGAGGCGATCAGCGGACCGCTGGAGGGCCGGCTCGATTCGTTCGAGCTGGGCGACTACTACCGGACCGATCGCGACGGTCTGGCGGCGACGTTGGATCACCTCGCCGCAGTGCAGTGCGGCGGAACGGTCACGGTCGACAAACGCGTGCGGGAGCTCGTGGGCGACGATCCTTCGGCCGGCGAGGGCTGGGAGTATCGCCTGTCGGTCGGCGGCGACCTCGCCGACGAACAGGTGACCGATCAGGCCGGCCTGGTCGTGCTGCGCTGGCCGGACGTCGACCGCGTGCTCCTGCAGGAGGCGGGTCAGGACGGCTACCAGCTCCCCCTCGACGGCAGCGTGCAGGGCGAGAGTGGGGCGACCTGCCGGCGAGCCGGGCCGGATCCGGAGATCGCCGGTCTCGACGTTCCGGGCGGTTTCGAGCTGGAGGTCGACCGGGGACAGATCATCGGGTGCGCCTTCTCGTCGGTGCGAAGCTACGTCGACCTGGTCGTCGACCTCGACCCGTTGTCGACGACGACGCCACCGGGAAGCAGCGTGCGATACGACGTGACCTATCGCAATGCGGGAACGCTCCCGGCCGCAGGGGCCATCGTGCAGTTCGTCGTGCCGGAGGGGGCCTCGGTCTCTGCCTCGGACAACGAGCATCCATGGCGCTGTGCGGGCGGCTTTCCCGCTCCGGCGGGGGCGACCTGCACCTTCGACCACCCCGAACAGGACCTGGAGCCCGCCAGCCCGTTCTACGCGCTCTGGCTCGAGGCCAGGGTGGACGAGACCACCGAACGGAACGAGATCGAGGCGGCGACGCTGATCCTCTCGGAGAACCTCGAGGATCCCGTCCCCGAGGACAACCTGGCGTCGGTCGTGACCCCGACACGTGCGACCCCGCCGAGTACGACCCCGACGAGTGACGTGCCGACACCCACCACGACGGCTCCGCCTCCTCCGACCACCACGGCGCCGCCGCCGACGACGACCACGAGCACGACGACGACCACGGTGCCTCCGACCACGACCACGACCTCCACCACCACCACGACGACCACGACGACCACGACGACGACCACCACGACCACGACCACGGTGCCCCCGCCGCCACCCCCGCCGACGACGGCCCCACCCACGACCTCCACGACCAGCTCGTCGACGACGACCACCACGACCACCACGGTCCCGCCGACCACTGCGCCGTCGGCCCCGCCGCTCCTGCCGCTGTCGGAGGACCTGGTCGTCGAGGTCTCCAGCGACACTGCCGCAGCCGGCGTCGGAGAGTTCGTCGACGTCACCATCGTCGCCCGGAACGACGGTGACCAACCCCTCGACGACGCGGCGCTGTCGCTGTCCCCGCCGACGGGCACCGACCTCGACGTCGTGTCCTCCGATGTCGGGTGGCGCTGCGACGACACCTGTGTCATCGAGATCGGCACGATCCCGGCCGGAGACCGCAGCGAGGTCGGGGCCACCATCGTCGTCCAGGAGCCGGACGGTCGGGGGTCGATCGCCATCGCCTCGACCGTGCAGGGCGAAACGCCCGGGGGAGCGGTGGCGGCAACGGGATCCACCACGGTCCCGCTGGCGACGGTCGACGTCGGCGTCTCGCTCGACCCCGTCGACGAGCCGGTCGCCGGCGAGGTGGCCCGGTTCCAGGTGACGGTCGAGAACCGCGGATCGGTCGAGGCGGCCCAGGTGGAGCTCGACCTGAGTCTGCCCGAGCCACTCCAGTTGGACACGCTCTCCGGGTCGGATGCCGCTTCCTGCCGTCCCCTCAGCGGGCGGTGCCGTTTCCTGCTCATCCCACCCGGCGCGACCGAGGTGGTCACGGGTTCGTGGGGTGTGCCCCGCACCCTGCCCTCCGAAGACGTCGAGGTCTCGGCCGTGGTGACGACCCCGCTCGCCGACGACACGCCCGAGGACAACGCCGCAACACTCGAGTCGACCGTGGAAGGGATCCGTGTCGAGGCGGTGGCGCCACCCTCCGGGCTGTTCGACAGCTCGGACGCATCGACCTGGTTGGGGATCATCGTCGCGATCGCGTCGGTGGTCCTGATCGCGTGGATCTTCACCAGCGGCATCCGGCGCAACCGTCGAGGCGGTGCGCCGGTGCCCGACGAGGTGCCACCACGCGATGCCTCCTGACCCTCGTCCCGTTCGCGCCGTGCTCTGGGACATGGGTGGTGTGCTCACGACCAGCCCCTTCGAAGCGTTCGCCCGCTACGAGCGCGACCGGGGTCTGCCACGGGACTTCCTTCGCACCGTCAACGCCACCAACCCGGACGGTAACGCCTGGGCCCGCCTCGAGCGGGGCGAGCTGGACCCGGCACGATTCGACGCGGCGTTCGCCGCTGAGAGCGAAGCGGCGGGCCACCGCGTGCCGGGCGCCGATGTGCTCGGACTGTTGGTGGGCGACCCACGCCCGGTGATGCTCAGCGCGGTCGCCGCCTGCAGGAGGCGGGCCGCGACGGCCCTCCTGACCAACAACATCGCACCGCTCGACGCAGGCGAGCCCGAGATCGCCGCCTTGCTGGCGCGGTTCGACGTGGTCTGCCAGTCGTCCGAGATGGGGTGCCGGAAGCCCGAGCTGGCGTTCTACCGCACCGCGTGTGCACGCGCCGGCGTCGATCCATCCGACGCCGTGTTTCTCGACGACCTCGGTGTGAACCTGAAGCCGGCCCGAGCGATGGGAATGCGTACGATCAAGGTGAAGACGCCCGAGGGTGCGTTGGACGAGCTGGCTGCCATCACCGGTTGGCCGGTCACGGTGACCGAGCTGGAATTGGAGGAGCAGGCCCATGGATGACCTGTACGTGGTCGGTGTCGCGATGACGCGCTTCGGCCCGCATCCCGACGACTCGTTGGATGCCATGGTCGGCGCCGTCCTGGCGGGCGTCACCGAGGACGCCGGTGCGACCGTCGGTGACATCGAGTCCGCCTACTACGGGTCGCTCACGCAGTCCATGCTGATCGGCCAGGGTTCGATCGGTGCACAGGTGGCGTTGCGACCCCACGGCGTCGTGTCCATCCCGGTCGTGAACGTCGAGAACGCCTGCGCGACGGGCTCGACGGCCTTCCACCTTGCCGTGAGGGATCTCATGGCCGGCGCCAGCGACGTTGCGCTGGCGATCGGGGTGGAGAAGATCGTCGCGACGGACAAGGTGAGGCTCGCCGCCTCGTTCGAGGCCGGCCTCGACGTCATGCACCGCGACGAGGCCGTCGAGCGCGTGATGCAGCTCTCGTCCGGGTACGTCCACCCGGACATGGACGACGGCACGGTCCCGCGTTCGATCTTCATGGACCTCTACGCGTCGTGGGCGCGGGCGCACATGCGCGATTTCGGGACGACCCCGAGACAGCTGGCGGCGGTGTCGTCCAAGAACCACGGTCACTCGGTGCACAACCCGCTGGCACAGTTCCGGAAGGCGTTCTCCATCGACGAGGTGCTCGCGGCGCGCACCATCTGCTGGCCGTTGACGCTGCCGATGTGCGCGCCGTCCAGCGAGGGCGCCGCCGCCGTCCTCCTCTGCAACGGCGACGCCCTCGACCGCTTCGACCGGGATCGAGCCGTGGCCATCCGAGCCAGCGTGCTGGGGAGTGGATCCGACCGCGATCCTTCCGATCACGAACGGCACGCCACCCGACGGATCGCCCGCAAGGCCTACGAAGCGGCCGGCATCGGACCCGACGACGTCTCGGTGGCCGAGGTCCACGACGCCACTGCGTTCGGCGAGATCCAGCAGGTCGAGAACCTGGGACTCTGCCCCACGGGCGACGGCGGCGCGTTCAGCGAATCGGGCGCCACGGCCATCGGCGGGTCGACGCCGGTCAACACCAGCGGTGGACTGGAGTCCAAGGGCCACCCGCTGGCCGCGACCGGCCTCGGCCAGATTCACGAGCTGGTCACCCAGTTGCGGCACGAAGCCGGACCGCGTCAGGTCGAGCGGGCGCGCTGGGCCGTCGCCGAGAACGGCGGTGGACTCTACGGCATCGAGGAAGCGGCGGCCTGTGTCGGCATCTTCCAGCGGAACGGGTCCGCAAGCTGACCCGCTACTTCGTCCAGCACTCGAACTGGATCGTGGGCGGGTTCGCCCCGGATCCGAAGAGGGTGTGGAGTTCGGTGATCTCCAGCTCCAGGTCCAGCCGTTCCTGCGCTGGCACCTGGCGACCGAGCCACCGGCGGTCCGAGCCGGGCGCCGCGATGATGTGCGGCTGATTCGCCGTGCCGGGGACCATCGGCCAGTCCTCCCCCTGGGTCCTGACGAAGGGCCGAGGTTGGCGGAACACGAGCAGGGCCAGCTCGTCCAGGCCGACGTGGGCGGCGTCGAAGATGCGGAAGGTGACGATGCCCGGGCAGCTGCGAGCCGCAGCGGGAATCGTCACCGTCGACTCCGCCGGTACCGGCTCGCCGAGCGCGGTCGGGGGGTCGCAGGTGGAGCCGGTCGGGGCGAGCAGGCTCCACCGACCCTCCTCCTCGATCGGCTCGAAGTTGCACCACAGCGTGTGGATCAGCAGCGGAGATTCCCATGCCGGGTGGTGGAATTCGACGTCCGTCACGGGCTGGTGCAGGACGAAGTCGGGGCCCTCCGGGCCGAGGAGCACCTCGACGTTCCGGTGCTCCAATTCCTCGGTGTAGCTCACGTAGTGCTGGACGGTCGGCAACACCCAGTAGCCCAATTCCGGGTAGGCGAAGGCAACGTTGGTGTTCTGGGGGGAGATGTGAACCGGTCGCCCGTCGATCCGGTCGACGATTCCGTCCGATACGTCGTAGTGCTCCGCGATCTGGACCCGGAAGTCCTCGATCAGCTCGCCGTCGGCGAGATCGACCACCTCGCCCACGAAGTTGCGGATCGAACCGACGACCGGAACGGTGTCCCACACGGCCGGGATCGGGATGAGGGACAGCACGGTGACGAGGGGGAGTGAGATCGTCATCAGGATCCGCCGCGTGCGCTTGCCGAGCGTCGGCCAGAGGGCCACCGTCAGGACGATGACGAGGACGCCGATGTCCTTCATGTGCGCTCGATCCGGCCGCGCCATCCCGATCTGGCGCCCCCAGAAGAGCAACGCGCTCGGTGACGAGGAAGAGCGCCCACGCCGTGGCCGTCGGGGTGCGGAACAGCCGAACGAGCGCGATGACGCCGAAGAACGTCGCCGAGATCACCAGCGCCGCCTCGGCGGCGATCAACGCGTCGTTGCCGTGCGCCATGCCCGAGGCGAATCCACCCGAGACGTCGAGCCACCCCTCGAGGAATCCCGGGAGGGATGCGAGTCCCTGACCCGCCAGCACCCAGGTCACCGACGTCGCGGCGACGGCGGTGGCGATCGACGCCACGGCGCGACCGGCGGCGCCGACCAGCAGGGCGATACTCAGTCCTTCGGTCGTGCGGTCCGGATCGGTCGCTGTGTTCGGGCGGGGGATTCCGGCGGCGCACACCACGCCGAGGAGGACCACGGCGGCGCTCGGCTTGACCACGATCCAGACCCCGGCACCGGCGGCGACGGCGAGTTGGGCCGGGAAGGGCAGGAACCCGCGCATCACGAGGGACCGGATGATCCAACCGCACGTCACCATGACGGCAACCTCGCCGTAGCGGTCGGGCGGAACCATCACGGCCACGACCACCCAGGCCGCCGCCACCTGCTTCCACCGGTCCCACCGCATGTCCCTGGCCACCCGGATCACGAGGAGGGCCGTCGCCGTCGCAAGGGCGAATCGCATGGCGAATGCCGCGGCGCCGGTCGCAACGGTGTAGATCGGGCCGCCGTCGAGGAACACCAGCGGGCCGTAGGTGAAGGCCAGGTCCCGGCCGAAGTCGACGCCCTCGTCGCGGGCAGCGGTCAGTGTGTAGCGCCAGGAGTCGTCGACCCACGGGGTCACCAGTCGATTGATGTCGGTCCACGTGGTGATCGCCACCAGCGCGGCCAGCATCCAGTCACCGACCGGGCGGCTCCAGATGGACGGCCGTACCCGCCCGCCGGCCGCCGAGGGCTCAGGTGAACGGTCGGTCCGTGCGGGGTCGAGAAGGGTCGTCACGCGCTCTCAGGATTCCGCGTGGGCGACGACGAACATCTGGGCCCCGAAGACACGCCAGAGCAGGGGAAGGCGCAGATAGATCCGGAGTGACGACGCAGGTGCCGATCCGTACGAGCTGCGGACGGTGTAGGGCAGGAAGCGGGGCACGACCGTGTCGACGTGGAAACCGGCCAGCTCGAGGGCTTCCACCAGCCCGTCGTGGGTCAGAGGCAGTCGGTGGTCGACGTAGTCCCAGAACCGCTCCTTCACGTACCGGATGTTCGGCATCATGACCATGAGGCGACCACCCGGCGTGAGCACACGTCTCGATTCGGCCAGCGTGGCCATCAGCGCATCCGGGTCGGGGAGGTGCTCGAAGAAGTTCGACGAGAACACGACGTCCACGGAGTCCGCATCGATCCCGGTCATCTCGTCGCTCCGGGCGAGGTGGACCTCAACGCCGGGGGCGGCGGCTTCCTTGGTGTCGGGGTTCAGGTCGACGGCGTGCCGGCGGTGGGCGTCGACCGCATTGACGAACTCGCAGGATCCGGCTCCGAGGTCCAGCACCGTGTCGCTCGGTCGGATCCATCGCGAGAAGTAGTCCTCGCACAGGATCGACCACGTGGCGGCCTTGAACGCGAGGTCCGCATCGTCGAAACGATGCTGGTACAGCGTGGAGAGCGATGATTCGACCGAGGTCATGGTGCGTTCCTCGCTCAGATGAGATCGTCGGCCAGCGCCTGCGCGATCCAGGGGATGACCTCGTCGAGCATCTCGTCGAGATCGGTCGTCGCTTCGAACCCGAGGATCTTCTGGGCCTTGTTCACGTCGGGGACCCGACGCTGCACGTCGTGATCGAACGGATCGGAGGCCTCCCAGCGGAAGGGTTCGTCGCCCTTGATCTTCTTCCAGATCGTCTCGGCCAGATCCAGGACCGTCGTCGATGTGGCGGTCGACAGGTTGAAGTCCTCGTTGATCGCCTTCGGGTGGGCCATGGCGGTCACGATGCCGCGCGCCAGGTCGCCGCCGTAGGTGTAGTGGCGGATCTGGGAGCCGTCGCCGAGGAGGACCAGCGGGTCCTGTCCCTTCAGCACCTTCTGGACGAGGTCGGGGACGACGTGGCTCATCGCCAGCTCGACGTTGCCGGAGGTGATGGTCTCGTCGCCGAGGGCCCGGCGCTCACCGATGCCGACACAGTTGAAGGGTCGCACGATCGTGTACGGGAGCCCGTATTGGTCCCAGGCGGCGCGGGCGAAGTACTCGACGGCCAGCTTCTGGAACCCGTACGAGGAGTGGGGCGGGGGAACGTCGCGTTCGTCGCCCTCACGACTGGGCCACCGGTCGGTCGACTCGAACACCATCGAGCTGCTCATGTAGGTGACCCGTTCGAGGGTTCCCGCCTCGTGGGCGTCGATGGCCGCATCGCAGGTGGCGGCGATGATGCGCTCGTTCTTGGCGAGCAGGTCGTAGGCGTAGGTGTGGAAGTAGGAGATGCCACCGATCAGGGCCGCGCCCGCGATCAGGTGGTCGCAGTCGGTGAGCAGCTCCCGGATCAGATCCGCGTCGCCGGCGTCGCCCTGCACGAAGGTGTAGTCGGACGCGGCGTCGAAGGTCCGGGTCACGTCGCCGTACTTGGAGAGGTTGTCGAGGCCCACCACGGCGTAGCCCTGGTCGAGCAACTCGGCGACCAGGTAGCCACCGATGAATCCGGCGGATCCGGTGACGAGGACTCGCTTCTGGTGGCCCTCTGGCTTCATGTGATGCTCCTTGGTGCGAATCGAATCATCGGCCGCCCGGTTCGCAGAGCTGCCAGACCTCATCGGGGGAGAGACGAGGTCCGAACGCGAAGCGATACCAGCGCAGGTAGTGCGGTAGCCAGGACACCAATCGGAAGTTCGAGCTCCCAATGGAGCGATCCAGCCAGATTGTCGGGATCTCCGCCATCATCAGCCGGGTACGGCGGGCCTTCGCCACCAGCTCGAGGCCCACCTCGAATCCGGCGGTCGAGTGGATGCCGACCGACTCGACGAACGTCTTGTCGTAGGCCTTGAACGAGTTGGTCGCATCGGTGATGCCGGTCCGCGCCAGGAAGCGGAGTGATGCCCCGGCCCCCGACGAGAGCGCCTTCTTGGCTGCCGATCCGCCGACCTGCTGGCCGCCGCGCATGTAGCGGCTGGCGGCGGCGACGACCACGCCGCGATCGACCAGTCGGGTGAGCACGTCGATCTGGGCGGGATCGTCGGACCCGTCGGCCATGGTCACGACGACGACCGGACTGGCGGCGGCCTTGAATCCGGCGCGGATCGCGTGAGCCGGACCCCGGGCGACGTCGTTGACGACGATGCGCGAGGTGGTCTCGTCGGGGTCGAAGGCCCGGACGGCGGCCACGGTCGTGTCGTCGGGGTCGTCGACGACCACCAGGACCTCGTGGGGGAGGGTGACCTGCTCGTTGATGCGAGCCAGGACCGGCTCGATCGCGTCGGCCTCGTCGTACGCGGGCATCACGATCGAGACGCGCGGCGCGCCGAGGTCGACCCCCGGCTCCGACCCCATCAGACCTGGACCCCTCGGCCGGTCACGTTGAACAGGTCGGCGATCGGGAGCTCGGTGGTGAGCGCGGCGTACATCCGGTGGGGGGCGCCGATGATCAGCACGTCGGCCTGGTCGAGCACCTTCTCGATGTCCTCCAGCTCGGGATCGTCGGCGACGTACGGGTCGTGGCAGAGGACCTCGGCTCCGCTGAAGATCAGGGCCCGCTTCAGCTTGTAGGCCAGGCTCGATCGGATGTCGTCGGACTCACCCTTGAACGCCATGCCGAGGATCCCGACCGTGCTCTTCGAGAGATCGAATCGATCGCCGAGCCGGGAGACGACGTAGTTGGGCAGCTGTTCGTTGATCACCACGCTGGCCTGACCGAGGGCGAAGTTGCGCCGGTCGCTGTCGGCCAGCTGGATCGTGTCCTTCAGGAGGCAGGGTCCGGCGGCGAAACCGGGTCCGACCATGTCGGCTGCCCGCGGATAGTCCTGGCTGATCGCGCCGCGGATCCGGTCGAAGTCGAGATCCATGTCGTTGGCGATCATGTAGAGCTGGTTGGCCGCGGCGAACTTGATGTAGCGCCAGACGTTGGTGAACAACTTGGCCAGCTCGGCCTCCTCGGGCTCGAGCTCGATGGTCGACGCAGCCACCGTCGAGAACAGGCCGGTCGCCACGCGCCATGGTCTCCGGGTCCCGGGCGGCGACGATCTGGGGCAGCTCGTAGAGCTCGGTCATCGCCTTCCCCTCGGCGATGCGCTCGGGGCAGAACGAGATGTCGATGTCGGCGTCGACCAGAAGGCGCTCGACCGCTCGGGTGACGCCGGGGTACACCGTGCTGCGCAGCACCATGTGTTGGCCGGGCCGAAGGAGGGGCGCCAGCTGGGCGATCGCCCGCGGCACCATGTCGGGCAGCGGGTTGAGCAGCCGACCGACCGGCGTACCGATGACGATGACGACGTGCTCGGCGCGGGAGACCGCCTCCGGGTCGGCGGTGGCGATCATCTGATCGCCGATGACCCGGTCCAGGACCTCCTGGGCCCCTTCCTCGTGAGCCGGGAGGATCCCCGCGTTCACGGCGTCGACCGCATCCTCGTCGATGTCGTAGAGGTCGACGGTCAGGCCCCGGTCCGCGAACGCCAATCCGAGGGGCAGGCCCACGTGGCCGCATCCGCCGACAATCACTACATCGCGTTCCCACGTCACGGGGCCTACTCCTTGGTGTCTCCGCCTGGTAGGGAGCCATCGGCGGGGTTGGTTCGGCCATGAGGACGTCGCCGTGCAGATGGGCCGAACGGCCCAGGGCCCGGCCTACCGTGGCCGGGTGAAACGGATCGCCTATCCCGACGAGCTGCCCGATCAGTCGGCGAGTCGACGAGATCCGTCGTGCGATCGACGCGCACCAGGTCGTGATCGTGGCCGGCGAGACCGGCTCGGGGAAGAGCACCCAGCTGCCGAAGATCTGCCTGGACATGGGACGGGGGACCGCGGCCGGCTGATCGGCCACACCCAACCCCGGCGACTGGCCGCCCGGACCGTGGCCGAACGGGTCGCCGAGGAGCTGGGGACCCGGCTGGGAGCCGAGGTCGGGTACACGGTCCGCTTCACCGACCAGGTCGGGCCCGACACCACGGTGAAGATCATGACCGACGGGATCCTGCTGGCCGAGACCCAGCGGGATCGCAGATTCGAGCGCTACGACACGCTGATCATCGACGAGGCCCACGAGCGCAGTCTCAACATCGATTTCCTCCTCGGGTACCTGCACCCAGCTCCTGCCCCAACGACCCGATCTGCAAGCTGATCATCACCTCGGCCACCATCGATACCGAGCGCTTCGCCCGTCACTTCGACGACGCCCGGTCATCGAGGTCTCCGGCCGGACCTATCCGGTCGAGATCCGCTATCGGCCGCTCGATGGTGACGGCGACCGAGCCCGACCGCGACCAACCCACCGGGATCTGCGACGCGGTCGAAGAACTGCGGCGCGGCCGGTCCGGGCGACATCCTGGTCTTCTGCAGCGGGCGAACGCGAGATCCGTGAGGCCGCTGAGGCCCTCGGCCGACCGGTCAGCTCCGACGACCTGGATGTTCTCCAGCTCTACGCCCGGCTGTCGGCGGCCGAGCAGCACCGGGTCTTCGCCGCCCACGACCGACGTCGCGTCGTCCTGGCCACCAACGTGGCCGAGACGTCGCTCACGGTGCCCGGCGTGCGCTTCGTCGTCGACGCCGGGAACGGCCCGGATCTCGCGCTTCAGCCGGCGGACGAAGGTCCAGCGGCTGCCCATCGAACCCGTCTCGCAGGCGTCGGCCAACCAGCGCGCCGGTCGCTGCGGCCGGGTCGCGCCGGGCATCTGCGTCCGCCTCTACGACGAGGACGACTTCGACGGCCGCCCCGAGTTCACCGAACCCGAGATCATGCGGACCAACCTGGCGTCGGTCATCCTCACCATGGCCACCCTGCGCCTGGGCGACGTGACCGACTTCCCCTTCGTCGATCCGCCCCCGTCGCGGAGCATCACCGACGGGATCACGCTGCTCGAGGAGCTGGGCGCGCTGGACCCCGCCGAGCGCCGGCGGACCCCGCTGGGTAACCCCCGTGGGCCGCAAGCTCGCCCGACCTGCCGGTGGATCCGCGCTTCGGCCGCATGGTGCTGGCCGCGGCCGAGCTGGGATGCGCCACGGGAGGTCATGGTCCTGGCCGCAGCCATGTCGCTGCAGGATCCACGGGAGCGGCCCGCCGAGCACCAGCAGGCTGCCGCCGAGCAGCCACGCCCGCTTCGCCGACCCGTCCAGCGACTTCGTCACCCTGCTGAACCTCTGGGAGTACGTCCGCGAGCAGCAGCGCGGCCGACAGCGGAAACCAGTTCCGCCGGCGGTGCAAGCGCGAGTTCCTCAACCACCGACGGGTGAGGGAGTGGCAGGACATCAACCGGCAGCTCCGCCAGATGGCGGGAGCGGTGGGTATCCGGCCGAACCGGAGCCCGGCCGACGCCGACCGGATCCACCAGGCGGTGCTGGCCGGATTGTTGTCCCACGTCGGCCTCCATGAAGGCACCCGCCGCGACTACCGAGGATCGCCCGCAACAGCCGGTTCGTCCTGGCCCGGGACTCGAGCCTGGCCAAGCGGCCGCCGCACTGGGTCATGGCCGCCGAGTTGGTCGAGACCAACCAGATCTGGGCCCGCCTTGCGGCGGCGATTCGTCCCGAGTGGGCCGAGACCGCCGGCTCGCACCTGGTCAAGTACTCCTACGGCGACCCGCTGGTGGGACGCCGAGCAGGCGCAGGCGATGGTGGACGAGCGGGCCACGCTGTACGGACTGCCGATGTGCCGGCCCGGCCCGTGCCGTTCGCCCGGGTGGATCCGGCCGAGGCCAGGACCATGTTCCTCGAGCATGGGCTGGCGGAGGCGAGTGGCTCGACGAGGGCAGCGAGCACCACGTGTTCGCGGCCGCAGAACGAGGAGCTCTTGGCGCAGATCGAGGCCGCCGAAGCCCGCATGCGGCGAGGCCTGCTGACCGAGCACGACCCGCTCCTGGCTTCTACGACGACCGGGTGGGCGTCCGAGGTCACGTCGGGCCCCCGCTTCAATCGCTGGTGGAAGGCGGCTCGTCGGACCGATCCGGAGCTGCTGCACGGCCGCTCTCGCCGACCTCGTCGAGCCCGGAGCGGCTCGACACGGGGACGACCGACCAACCCGAACCGATGGGCGCTCGACGGCATCGAGCTCAGGGTCCTACCGCCACGACCCCGCTGCGGACGACGACGGCGTGACGGTCCACGTGCCGGTCCGGCAGCTCAACCGGCTACGGCAGGCGCCCTTCGACTGGCAGGTGCCCGGACTACGGGAGCCGCTGGTCATTGCATGATCCGCTCGTTCCCCAAGTCCCTGCGCCAGGCGGTGAGCCCGGTCGCACCGTGCGCCGGTGAGTTCCTGGCCCGGCACGGCCCCGAACGACGGACCTCTGCTCACCGCTCCTCGCCGCCCATCTGACGCCGACCGCCGGCATGCCGATCAGCGAGAGTGAGTTCGATCTGGACCGGGTCCCGGACCATCTGAGGGTCACGTTCGCGGCCGAGGACGGCGAGCGGGATGGTTCGTGGGTCGCAGCAAGAGTGTGGTGGCGCTGAAGAGCCACCTGCGCGATGAGATGTCGGCGGCGGTCGGCGAGGGCTCCCGGCACTTGGAGCGTAGGGCTGTCGCTGCATGGGAGTTCGGGACGATCCCGAGGGTCGTGGGCGGGTCCGACGCGGCACGCGGCTATCCGGGTCTGGTCGACGAAGGCACCTCGGTCGGTGTGCGGATCTTCCCGACACGGATCGAGCAGTTGCGCTCGATGTCCGATGGCACGCCGCCGGCTGGTGCAGCTGGTCGTGGCCCCGCCGGCGCGACGGTTCCGCAAAGCGTTCGGGGACGGCCTCTCGCTGACCGAGATGCCCCACGACGGCATGGGAGCGCTGTTCCAGGATTGCTGGGACTGCGCCGTGGGCCGCCTGATCGCCGACCACGGCGGCTCTGGCCTGGAACCAGCCGGCCTTCGCCGATCTGGTCGATGCCGTGCGTCGGGATCTTCCCCCGGTCATGGACGGCATGGCCGAGGAGCTGGATCGGGTCTTCGTCGGAGTTGGCCGGGTCCGACGGGCGTTGGACGAACCGACCGGACCGGCACTGGCGGCGACTGCGACCGACGTGGGTGCACAGCTCGATCGGCTCGTGTACCCCGGATTCGTGACGGCGACCGGATCCGACCGCCTGGCCGACCTGCGTCGCTACCTGGATGCGATGGTGATGCGGCTCGAGCGCGCCAAGGCGGACGTCGGTCGGGATCTGCGCCTGCTCGCATCGGTCACGGAACTCGAGGATGAGTTCCGCCAACTGGCCGACTCCGTCAGGGCCGGGTCGCGGCCGGCGAGATGGCGCGACTGCGATGGGACCTCGAGGAGCTCCGCGTCAGCGTCTTCGCCCAGACGGTCGGCACCAAGGGCACCGTGAGCGAACCTCGCATCCGCGCCGCCATGGCCGCCATCCAGGAATCTCGGCCTCGTTGAGGCTGCTGGGCAGACCTGTCGAGGCCGAGATTCCGACGGAGCTCAGTCGGCGGTGACGCGGGCGGTCCTCGACGGGTCGATCACGAGCCGGAGTGCATCGTCGGGCGAGAGGGCGGCAGCCAACTCGCCGGTGAGGTCGGCGGTGGAGACGGTGGCCACCGGGTTCGCTCCGGAAGGTGACCCGCGTGCGGCCCCCGGCGAAGACCGATCGTTCGACCACGGCACCGAGGTCGGCGTCGTCGCCGGTGGCGGCCGGCGAGAATGCGTCCGCCCGCACCACGTACAGGCCCGACTCCAGCGGCAGGGTCCCCCAGGGAACGCTCCCGCCATCGCCCACCTCGACCAGATTCGTATGACCCAGGAAGCGGGCCACGGAAGCGTGCTGCGGGTCCGACCAGACCTCACGGGGCGGGCCGACGCGGTCGATCCGTCCGTCGATCATGATGCCGACACGGTCGGCCACGGCGAATGCCTCGTCGTGGTCGTGGGTGACGTGGACGGCGGCGACATCGGCGGCTCGCAGGATGGGTGGGATCTCCTCGACCAGACGGTCGCGCAGCCGGCGATCCAGCGAGCCGAACGGCTCGTCCAGCAGCAGGACACGAGGGTCGGGAGCCAGGGCGCGGGCCAGAGCGACGCGCTGGGCCTCGCCGCCCGACAGCGTGTCGATCGCTCGGCACTCGAAGCCCGAGAGGCCCACCAGCGCCAGCATCTCGGCCGACCGCTCGCTCCGGGCCGCGTCACGCCGCCCCTGCATCCGCAGGCCGAAGCTGACGTTGGCCGCGACGTCGCGGTGAGGGAAGAGCGCGTGGTCCTGGAACATCAGCCCCACGCCTCGCTCATGGGGTGGGACGCCGTTCAGGTCGTTGCCCTGCCAGCAGATGCGGCCGGCGTCGAGCGGCTGGAGTCCGGCGATGGCCCGCAGCAACGTCGACTTCCCGCACCCGCTGGGGCCGAGGATCGCAAGGATCTGGCCCGGCGCAACTTCGAGGGAGGCGCCGTCGACCGCGCGGTGCTCGCCGAACGACACCGCGAGCTGGTCGACCGAGAGGGCCATCAGAACGTCCCCCCGTTCGGGCTCCGGCGAGTTTCGATCAGTACCGCTGCCAGCGCGGTCAGCACCATGAGCACTACGGAGAGGGCCATCGCCTGGCCGCGGAGAAGCGCCCCGGGCGTCGACAGGAGGCGGAAGATCGCAATTGGAGCCGTGAGCGTCTCGACCCGACGGCGGGATGAACGCCGTGGCACCGAACTCGCCGAGCGAGATGGCGAAGGCGAAGGCAGCGGCCACCACCAGTCCTCGCGCCGCGATCGGGGCGTCGACTTCGCGGCGCACTCGTGCCGGTGTCGCTCCCAACATGGCAGCGGCGTCTCGAAGTCGTCGGTCGATCCCCCGGAGGATCGGCACCATCGTGCGCATCACGAAGGGAATCCCGATCAGGGCGTGGGCGATCGGAATGATCCAGCGCGAGGTGCGGAGATCCAGTGGCGGCTGGTCGAGGACCAGGAGCATGCCGAACCCGATCGTCACCGCGCTCGTGCCGAGCGGGAGTGTGAGGCCCAGGTCGAAGACGTGACCGAGGGCGCCCCGGCCGTAGACCACGACGAGGGCCCCGAGCAGGCCGATCAGCACGGCGAGGGCGGTGGCCACGACCGCGTACAGCACCGAGTTGCCCAGTGCGACGGCGGCCGACGCCGGGAGCTGCGGCACGCGGTGGAAGAGCGCCCCGTAGTGGCGCAGCGAGTATCCCGAGCCCACGGCCAGCGAACGTTCCACCAGCACCGCAATGGGCAGCCCGAGCAGCAGCACCATCGTCACGACGTTGCCGACGAGCATTCCCGGACTGATCGCTCCACCCTGGGCCCGGGGTGTTCCCCCGCATCGGTCCCTTCCGGCGCTCGAGGCGGGTCGACAGCATGATGAGCGCCGCGACGCAGCCCAGCTGGACCACCGCGACTGCGGCGGCCGTGGCGAGGTCCGTTCGGACGATCGCTTGGCGAAGATCTCGGTCTCGATCGTGGCCCGCCGCGGGCCACCGAGGATGAGGACGATCCCGAACGAGGTGAACGAGAACAGGAACACGATCGATGCAGCGGCCGCAATAGCGGGTCGAAGACGGGGGAGCGTGATCCGGGTGAAGGTACGCCACCGATTCGCGCCCAGCACCCGAGCTTGATCCTCGAGCCGACCGTCGAGGCCGGTCCAATAGGTTCCGACCGTGCGGACCACGACGGCGTAGTTGAAGAACACGTGCGCAAGGAGGATGGCCCAGACCGTGTGATGCAGTCGGATCGAGCCGTCGACCAGGCCGGCTCGGTTGAACAGTGCCTCGAACGCTGCGGCCACGACCACGGTGGGAAGGACGAACGGCACAATGACCAGCGCGCGAACGAGTCGCTGCCGGCGGGGAGTCAACCGGGCGACCATCGCCGCGGCAGGCAGACCGGCGGCCAGCGAGAGGGCGGTCGACGCCGCCGCCTGCCAGAAGGTGAACCAGATGATCCCGCGGAAGCGCGACGAGCGGGCCAGATCGGCGAAGCTCCCTCCGTCGTCCCCGGTCAGGCCCTTGGTGATGACCGCGGCCACCGGGAGGACGAAGAACGCCGTCAGGAACGCAACCGGCACCACAACGACGGCGAGACGTAGAGCGCTGACGAGGCGAGGGTTCATGGGCGGACGGTCAGCCCAGCACGATCTCGACCCAGCGCTCGGTCCACGCGTCCCGGTTCGCCTCGATCTCGGCGGGGTCCAGGACCAGCGGTTCGGGTGGAACCTCGGCGTGCTCGACGAACTCCGCCGGCAGCGGGGTGCCCTCGACCGCAGGGAAGACGAACATCGACAGCGGGAGGTCCTGCTGGAACGTCGGCGACAGCATGAAGTCGATCAGCTGCCCGGCTTCGGCCTCGTGCTCGGTCCCCTGGAGGATTCCGGCGAACTCGACCTGGCGGAAGCACGAGTCGAGCACCACGGCGGTCGGCGCCTCCTCGATCGGGGGATCGGCGAACAGCACCTCGGCCGGCGGGCTCGACGCGTAACTCACAACCATCGATCGTGACCCGCCGCCGGCGATGAACTCACCGTTGTAGGCGTCCTCCCATCCGGCGGTGACGCTGACGTCGTTGGCGCGGAGGCCGGCCCAGAACTCTTCCCACGCTGGGCCTTTTGCCGCGATCGTGGCCAGGAGGAAGGCCAGCCCCGGCGACGAGGTCTCCGGGCTCTGGACCACCAGTTGGCCCCGATTGTCCGGAGCGACGAGATCGTCGAGGGAGGCGGGCGGCGGTTCCGGGAACCGCGTCGATCCAGTAGTTGACGCAGACGTCGCCGTAGTCGATCGGCGTCACTCGGTGCTGATCGTCGAGCTGAAGGTCGACGGGAACCGACGGGAGCGCCTCGGACTCGTGGGCGGCGAACAGGTCGGCGTCGAGACCGCGCTGGAGGAACGTGGAGTCGATGCCGAACATCACGTCGGCGAGCGGCTCGCCCGCGGTGAGGATCGCCTCCGCCACCATGGTCCCCGTGTCCCCGACCTGGAGGACCTCGACGGAGATGTCGGTCTCGTCGGTGAAGGCGGCGAGCGTCTCATCGGACAGGGCGAACGAGTCGTGGGCCAGCAGGGTGATGGTCGTGGCGTCGCCTCCGCAGGACGTGAGGGCGAACGCGAGGGTGACGAGCGCTGCGAGCGCACGGACGTATCTGGTCATGACTTCCTCCGCTGGAATTACCCAGATCAGGTTCAAGCGGGTCGACGACGGTGGTGTCGTCCTCTCAGCCCGGACTTCCCGAGCTCCCCGGATTCGGTTGTGGGAGACATCCTACGGCCCGGTTGCGACAGAGCGAAGCTCGCGTCCGATACCGTGTGCGATCTCATGAGCGACGAAACCAGCAACTCCAACGTCTTCTTCGACATCACCATCGGTGGTGAACCGGCCGGCCGGATCACCTTCGTGTTGTACGACGAAGTGGTTCCCAAGACCGCCGAGAACTTCCGCCAGTTGTGCACCGGCGAACCCGGGTTCGGCTACAAGGGCTCGGGCTTCCACCGCATCATCTCCGACTTCATGTGCCAGGGTGGCGACTTCACCAACCACAACGGCACCGGGGGCAAGTCGATCTACGGCGAGAAGTTCCCCGACGAGAACTTCACGCTCAAGCACACCGAGCCCGGCCTGCTGTCCATGGCCAATGCCGGCCCCAACACCAACGGGTCACAGTTCTTCATCACCACCGTCGTCACCAGCTGGCTCGACGGCAAACACACGGTCTTCGGAAAGGTCGTCGACGGCTTGGACGTCGTGAAGGCCATGGAAGCCGTGGGAAGCCAGAGCGGCACCACCAGCGCCGACGTGGTCATCGCCGACTGCGGCCAGCTCTAGCTGGGCCGGCTTGGCCGACGGACTCAGGCTCGAGGGCAGACTGACGAGCCAGGCCTGCTCGGCCGGCCATCGGCGAGCCCAGGACCTCGAGGTTCCGACTGCTACCTCCTCATCCCCTGGGGGTGCCTGGACCTCGACGTAGCGATCCACGACGAACCCGAGGTAGGTGAACAGATCCGTCCACTGGCCGATCTGGAGGTCGAACTCGATACCTCCAGGGTCGACCAGTGCATCGGTCCAGTCGGTGCGGCCCAGCTCGAAATAGGACCGATGCATCTGAACCGTGGTCCCGCTGCCGTCGGGGGCCTGGCAGACCTGTGCCAGCGGGTGGTTGCCGTAGAAGACCAGGCGACCCCCGGGGCGAAGGATGCGGCGAGCCTCGGGGAGCCAGACATGTGGATCGCACCAGATGGCGGCGCCGTACTCGCTGATGGCGAAGTCGAATCGTTCGTCGGGGAAGGGCGTCTGCTCGGCATTCCCGTGGACGAAGTGCACGTCCACGTCGTGATCGTGCCTCAGTGCGGCGGCGGTGGCCAGCTGCTCTTCGGACAGATCGAGCCCGGTCGCCCGGGCACCTCGTCGGGCGAGCCAGGCGGAGACGTACCCGGTGCCACAACCCAGCTCGATGCTGTCCAGACCATCGAGGCCGTCGGGGAGTAGCCTGAGCTCGGTTTCGGGAACCGACCAGACGCCCCACGATGGCTCGGATTTCCAGGCTCGGTGGGCCCTCGCCACCCAGCTGGGTGCATACTCGTTCCAGAACCGACGGTTCTCGGAGACGTGGTCGTCCCGTGAGTTCATGGTGACGGCGAGCGGTGGGCGGGCGCTTGAATCCGCAGGTCATGGCCGGCCTCGATCACTCGGAGCAGCGCGTTGAGCTGAGCGACGTGCCGCGGTGTCCGGCACCGCGCGTCGAGCAGGTTCGGATTGCCCACGACGACGGCGAGTTGCCGTGCGCACGACAGTGCCGCGGTCAGGCGATGTCGGCTGTAGATCTGGTTGCGCCCCCCGGGGATGCCCTCCGGGGCGGACGAGGTCAGCGAGTAGGACGACGAGCACGAGCGGTCTCGTGTTGGACCTGCTCGAGGGTGCCCACCCGGCAACCCTCGGGAAGACCGTCGGCAGGCAGGCGGGCCTGGTCGCCGAACGGTGCGATGACCAGGACGTCGTCGTGCCGGCCGCCGGTGGCGAGCGATCTGACGACAGTGGCGACGGCTCGGGCTTCTTCGGGACTGGCCGTGGTCCGGCCCGTGTGGTCGACCGGTACCCAGCGCAGGCCCGTTTCCTCGTGGCCCGGATCAGGCTCGGCGGCGGCCGAACGCAGCCGACCGTCGTAGGCGATGTCGGAGACCACACGGACAGATGTCCGGGTGGAGTCGGGTCGGATTCGTCGAGGAGGACCCCGAGGCGGGGCGGAATCGTGCCCCCGTCGTCCAGAAGGTGGGCGAGCGCCGAGCGACGGAGCGCGACGGGATGCCGACCACGGAGCCGGGGGCGATCGAGGCCGGCGGGGTCTCCACACACGATCAGGCTCGAAGCGCTGCGGGCGATTGCGCCCAGGTCGGCCAGGCTGGCTCGGCCGGCTCCGGTGAGGACGAGCACGTCGAGCGCGCCGCTCCACTCGGCGTCGGCGAAGTCGATGATCGGAGCCGGCGGTGAGGTCGGGCTGGGCTCGGACCACCTCCGCAATCGTCTGCTGGGCTGCCGCGTCGACATGGCAGAACCCGACCCGGCCGACCGTCGGCCTGCAGCGCTACGGGCGAGCCGTTCCACGGTGGACGTGAGGCCCGTGCCCGGCGGGGCCTGGACGGCGAGCGCGCCGCGTCGAGCGCACATCCGGCACGGACCACCACGTCGGCGGCGGTCTCACCCGGGAGCGGCTGGAGCACTTCGGGTGGTGATCGACGGATACGCGGCGCAGGACCGCATCGAATGCCCGCCCCTGCGGCCCGCCCGCCACGACCGCTTCGACGGTGGCGACCACGACGCCTCGGCCCGTGCCCCGATCTCGGCGTCGGGCCGCCCCGCCGCCGTTCGGGCCGACGCGCGCCGACGAGCTTCGCGGCGGTGCCATTCCAGGAGCTGAAGGAGCAGGTCATTGCGTCGTTCGGTCTCGTCCCGCTGGTCGAGGGCATCGGGAAGCCCGTCTCGCAAGCGCTGGGCCAATCGGATCTCGGCCCGATCCGAGCCCGGCAGCGACCACGCCGGGTGGCTCGTCGGCGAGAACGGCGGCAGCTGCGAGATGGTCCGAATCGCCTGGACGCTTCTCGAGGCCGACGCGCTTCGATCCAGTCCCGGAGCTGTCGGGTGGAGATGCAGTCGTCGCGGTTGTACGCCTGGATGTCGTCGAGCCGCGCCGGGTCGCCATCGGCCAGCCAGGCCTCGTAGGCGACGACACTGGCCAGCCGTCCTGCACCTCGGTCTCCCGCCCGGTCGATAGAAGTGCTCGAGTTGCTTCATGCCGTAGCCGGGCCGCGAGGTGACGATGGTCTGGCGCACGATCGCGGTACAGGTCGACCAGTCGCCGCTCGTGAACATGCGCTGGAGTTGGTCCTCACGGCTGGCGTGGCGCAGGGCCAGCCGGCGTACCACGTCGATTTCGTAGGAGTGCGTAGTGGAAACGTGAGCGTTGGGATGGGATGTGAGGTGCTCCGTGAGCAGCGTCCATGACCGCCTCGAACGCGGCGCGTTCGTCCGACGGTGAGTGGCCCCACCACGATCGGTAGTGTCGTGGACATCGGAGATCCCCCACAGGTACTCGAGACCGCCATTGCCCCGGTACGGGTCGCCCTCGAGGTCGAAGAAGAGATCACCGGTGTCGGGCGGCGGGAGGAAGCGAGAAGCCGCCGCCGGGATGCTCGTCGGGCGGCAGCACCTCGTGGCGGTCGGGCCCGGATCGGGCCGCGATCTGGAGCCGAGCCTGGCGTTGCAGCGACCGGAAACGGCGGGCGTCGATGCCCGGAGGTGGATCGGCCGGGGCGTCGGCGAGCTGGGCCACCGAGGCGATGCCGTGGTCCAGAGTTGCTCGACCACCCTGTCCGGAGGCGCCGGCGACGAACGCCACGTCGTCCCGCTCGTTCCATTCGGCCTGGCAGCGGGTGCCCGATGGGGACATCGACGGCAGTGGTCGCACGGGCGGGCTGTGGTGGGATAAGGATCGGCCACGAATGCCTCGGCCCGGGCCCGCTCCCGGCGGACGAACGCCTCGATGTCCCGGATCGGAACCGACCGGTCCCCTCCCCAGGACGACGGCAGTCCACTTCCGGCGGCCGGTCCCCTCCGATCGCTTCGGACCGCAACGCAGCGTCGACGAGCATGATGAGGTCGTGGGTCGGATCGCCGGAACCGGGCCCGACCATCCGAACCGAGTCGGGGGCGATCGGGGCCGCGGCGCGACCCAGGGCCAGCTTGTGTCGGCACGCGAGGTGGTCGGCGACCTCGGTCGACGACACGGAGCTGGGCGATTCGGGACTCCCCACCCTTGGCACCGTAGGCCAGGGGTGTGACGGTGGTGGGCGGTCCCGCGGAGTCGGCCCGGCGCGAGCGTCGCTCCGCGGGTCCCTACAGGCCGGCGTACCAGTCGTAGCCCCGCTCGGCCCAGTAGTCGGCCGGGCGATCGTCGGTGAATCGGATCGAGCCGATGCGCTTGATCTGCTTGATGCCGTACTTCAGGGCGGTGGCCAGGCGCAGCGGCGCTCCGTGCTCCTGATCGAGGGGTCGGCCGACCATCTGGTCGACCAGCAGCGTCTGGGGGTGCATCATCGTGGCCCGGTCCAGCCCGACGTAGTACTCCCCGTCCGGGGTGACCAGCGAGACGTAGTCGCGATCCGCTTCGGTTCCGTACTGGCCGCCAAGTCGCTGAACCGGGCGCCGCCCCAGGTGGTGATCTGGCTCCAGCCCTCGACGCACTTGTGCTCGATGGTCATCTCGTGGTGAGGGAGCGCCTGCAGGTCGGCGAGGGTGTGCGTTCCCAGCGAGCACGCCGTCGTGTCCCTCGACGCGGAGCTCCCATGAGGCGAGGTCGATCTCCTCGCGGATGCCGTGGCGACCGTTGACCCTGAGCACCGAGGCCTGATCCGCCGGGAAGGTGGGAGCCAGGTGGCCCTCGCGGAACAGCGCAGACCAGATCGACTCGTTGGTCTCGTGGACGCTGCGCAGAACCCCGGGGATGCGGTCGTCGGTCGGCTGGGTCTGGATCCACCGCCAGCCGAGCAGGCCGGCGACGGTGGCGGACCCGCCCACCAGGAGGGCGCGGCGGGACTGCCGGCGGTACTCCTCGTGGCTCAGGGACTCTGCGGCGGAATCGCTCATCTCGGGCCCTCACCTCCCGGTCCAACTCGTAGCCGACGACCATGCTCCAGCAGTTGCGCCAGCCGGCGCGGATCACCTGGAGGACGTGGACGAAGAAGAAGAGGAGGAAGGCGATGGTGACCGCGAAATGGATGGCCCGTGCCGTCTCGTAGCCGCCCAGGATCGTGGTGACGAAGCTGAGTTGGGTGGGCTTGTAGATGGCGAATCCAGAGAGCACCGCCACGCCGCCCAGGAGGATGATGAACGAGTAGCTGAGTCGCTGAGCGGCGTTGTATCGGCCATTGGTCGGCGGCGATTCCTTGCGCAGGTGGAGGTCGTGGAGCAGCACCTGACCGACTCCTTCAGCGAGCGCCGATCCGGCGCAAGGAAGCGCCACTCGCCGGTACGCCACGTGTAGAGGGCGTACAGCAGACCGTTGAGCGTGAACAACCAGGCGAAGGTGAAGTGGAAGGCCATTCCGCGGGCCAGGTGGCGGTTGAGGTCGAGTTTCTCGTTGAACCCGTCCGGGAAGAACGCGAAGAGCGTCCAATCGCCCAGACCGATTCGGTAGACGTCGTTGGCCCAGTAGATGCGCAGTCCACTCCAGATCATCACGGCGATCAACGGGAAGTTGATCCAGTGCATCCACCGACTGCCACGCCGATGACGGAGGTGGGCTCGGCGTTCCTCGGCGGCTCCGCGGCGAACCTCGGCGATCGTGTCGGTCACGGCATGAGAACGTCAGCGGGCGCTGGTATGGTTCCTCACGAGTTCCATCAACCACCTCGTCGGCCCGGCCCGCCGTCGATATGAGCGACCGCCCGACAGCGACCCAGGTCGGCCGCTCAGGTTCCCTGAAGGAATCCTTCGAGCACGCCGACCATGTTGGGGCCGATCGCGTCAGTGGCGTAGCCGCCCTCCATGACGAAGACCGTAGGGAGACCGGTGACGGCCACTCGGCGACCGACAGCCGGGAAGTCGGCGGTGGTCAGGGCGAATTCGCTGATCGGGTCGTCGATGGACGTGTCCACCCCCAACGAGACCACCAGAGCGTCGATGCCGATGGTTCCCAGCCAAGACAGTCCTTGCTCGAGCGCCTCCATCCACGCGGGCGCCGCCGTTCCCAGCGGGAGAGGCAGGTTCCGTGAGTACCCCTCGCCAGAGCCCGCCCCTCGTTCGTCGGCGTGACCGAGGAACCAAGGGAACCGGTGGAGCGGGTCCACGTGAAGCGAGCAGAAGGCCACGTCGGGCCGGGCGAAGAAAATGTCCTGCGTGCCGTTGCCGTGGTGGTGATCCAGGTCCAGGACGGCGACCCGGTCGGCGCCGCGCTCGACGAGCAGCTGGGCGGCGATCGGCCGCGTTGTTCAGGTAGCAGTAGCCGCCGAACTGGTCGCTCATCGCGTGGTGGCCGGGCGGCCGGCAGAGACCGAAGGCGACCGGGTCGCCGTCAGCGACGATCCGGGCTGCGGTCTGGGCGATCGCCGCGCTGGACGACGGCGGCGGCCCACGTCCCGGCGACGATGGAACAGTCGGCCGCGAAGCTGTGATAGCCGATCTGGCCGAGCAGATCCTCGGGCCGCTGCCGGCCCAGTCGCCGGCCGGGCCAGGCGATGCCCATGGCGGCGGGTGCGTCGTAGCCCGAGGTCACCCAGCGATCCCAGCGCTCCCTCGAGGAAGGCCGAGGTACTCGCGGTCGTGAACCCGGGCCAGAGCTTGCGGTCCAGCGGTTCCGGGGCGACCACCGGACCCAGCTGCGCCGACGCAACCGCGTCACGGATCCGGTCCGCACGTTCGGGCCGCTCCCACGAGGGCACCAGACGCCCACGGTCGAGCTCGGTGCTGTGATGCGAACGGTGGTCATCGGAGGCGACGGTTCGCATGGCCCCGGCTATCCCGAGTTGCTCGTGCAGAAAGGCGACCATCTCGGGCCAGATGCGAGCCCGGAGGCCCGGGTCGTACGTGCCGAGTGCGTCTGTCCTCGTTCATGAACGCATGGCCGGCGTCGTGGACGGTGAGCTGACATCTTTGCCCATCGCCCTCAGGCGGCGCTCCAGGTCACGGGCGGCTTCGGGTCCGAAGAAGTCGTCAGCCCGCGGCCATGTGACCCCGGACGCCGGCTCCATCGGCCCGAAATCGGGTTCGGTGTCGCCCTGTGGGAATCCGTAGAACGGCACGGCGGCGGCGATGCGATCGGGTCGGCGGCGGCGAGGAGGAAGGTCAACATGCCGCCCATGCAGAATCCCACGACGCCGACGCTCGGGCCGATCGTCGCCGCGTGGTCAGCCAGGACGTCGACGGCAGACCGACATGTCGTGAGCCGCGCGGTCGGGTGGAAGCGTTGCTCATCAGTTCGCCGGCCCTGTCCATCTCGTCATGACCCGCCAATTCACCGTGGTAGAGATCGGGGGCCAGCGCGACGAACCCGTCGGAGGCGAGCCGGTCGGCCGTTCCCCTGATCTGGTCGTTGAGGCCCCACCACTCCTGGACCACGATGACGCCGGGGCCGGAGCCGCCGTCGGGAAGCGCCAGGTATCCCGTGGCGTCGGTGTCGTCGCCGAACTCGATGGTCGACCCCATGCTCGGGAGCGTACGTGCCGTCCTGCGGGAACGGTCGTCTCGGTCAGCTGCTGCAGGAGAGCTGGGAGCATCCCGACGCGATCGCGGGCCCAGTCGGGTCGCTTCGCCGCCCATCGTTCCTGTTCCGGCTGCTCGTCGTAGGGGCGGCGCAGCAGTTCGAGCAGCTCGTCGACCAGCGTGGGATCGCCGTCCTCGTGGTCCTCCGACGGGGTGGCGCGGTCGATGGCCAGCTGGGCCATGTAGTTGCGGAGGACGTACTTGGGGTTGACCGCGTTCATCCGCCGGCGTCGTTCCTGGTCGGACGTGCCGTCCTCCCGGACGCGTCGGCGGTAGCGGTCGATCCAGTCGGCGAGTGGCGGTGGTGACCTCGGCGGTGAGTTGCTCGGGGACGTAGTACGCGTCCAGGAGCGGCTCCGGGATGGCCGGGGCGGTGGTGGCCGTCTCCCCATCGGCGGTGACGTCGGCGAGGCGGCGGTGGAAGATGGTCATGTCGGTCTCGGCCAGCTGGAGCACGGCGAAGAGGTCGGCCATCAGGGCTTCGTCGGTGTCGGCGTCGAACTCGTCCAGGCCCAGCTTGGCGGCCATGGTCGACTGCCAGGTCCGATTGAAGGTCGCCGCGTAGTCCTCGACGGCGGCCTGGAGCGGTTCGACGTCCTCGATCAGCGGATGCAGCGCCTCGGCCAGGCGCACCAGGTTCCATTGCGCCACCTGCGGCTGCTGGCCGTACCGGTAGCGGCGGGTGCCGGCGTCGGTGGTGTTGGGGGTCCAGTTGGGGTCGTAGTCCTCGAGCCAGCCGTACGGCCCGTAGTCGATGGTCAGGCCCAGGATCGACATGTTGTCGGTGTTCATGACGCCGTGCACGAACCCGACCCGCATCCAGTCGACGATCATGTGCGCGGTCCGCCGGCTGACCTCGGCGAACATGGCGGCGTAGGCCTCGGGACCCGGCGGTCCGAGCTCGGGGAAGTGGGTGCGCAGCGTGAACTCGGCCAGGGTCCGCAAGGTGTCCAGGTCGTCCCGGGCCGCGAAGAGCTCGAAGTTGCCGAACCGGGTGAACGACGGTGCGACCCGACACACCACCGCACCGGGTTCGGGTGCCGGGCGACCGTCGTAGAGCATGTCGCGCACCACCTGGTCGCCGGTCAGGACCAGGCTGAGCGCCCGGGTGGTGGGCACGCCCAGATGGTGCATGGCCTCGCTGCAGAGGAACTCGCGGACCGACGAGCGCAGCACCGCCCGTCCGTCTGCCGAGCGGGAGTACGGCGTGGGGCCGGCCCCCTTCAGTTGCAGCGTCTGCCGGGTGCCGTCGACGGCGACGGCTTCGCCCAGCCCGATGGCGCGCCCGTCGCCCAACTGGCCGGCCCAGTTGCCGAACTGGTGACCGGCGTAGTTCATGGCGAACGGGTCCATGTCGTCCAGGAGGGCGTTGCCCGAGAACACGGCCGCGAACTCGGGGGTCTCGGCATCCGAGCGGTCGAGGCCGAGGAGCTCGAGCATCTCGTCGGAGACGGCGACGGTGCTCGGCCGGCTGACCGGGGTGGGTCGGATGCGCGTGTAGGCGGCGGCGTGCACCTGGCGAGGGCGGTTGAGGTCGCTGGGGTCGGCCGGGAGCGCCGTGGTGAACCGGTTGTCGAACTCGAGGTCGGCGAGCGTCACGGTGACAACTGTATTGGGCTAGTCGCTTCCTACCGCCATGGCTCTTGTGAGCAGGTCCTGTTGTTCCTGCTTGTGGATCGCGGCGCTGCCGGTGGCGGGGGAGCCGGATTCGGCCCGGCTGATCCGGGTGATCTCGTGGGTGTCGCCGTGCCGCTCGTACAGGCGTCCCTTGACGAAGTTCCAGGAGCCCATGTTCTCGGGTTCCTCCTGCAGCCAGACGATCTCGCGGGCGTTGGGGTAGCGGGCCAGGGCGGTGGCGATCTGCGCCGCCGGCCACGGGTACAGCTGCTCGACCCGGACGATGGCGACCGGGGCGAACCGGTCGTCGCGGACGGCCATGGCGTCGTAGGCGACCTTGCCGTTGGCGAAGACGACTCGGCGGATCGCGCCGGGATCGGTGACGCCGTCGTCGTCGATCACCTCGTGGAAGCTGCCCATGGTGAGCTCGGCGACGGGGGACCGCGCCGAACTGGCCCGAAGCAGGGACTTGGGGGTGAAGACCACCAGCGGCTTGCGGACGGCCCGGTGCATCTGGCGACGGAGCAGATGGAAGTACTGCGCCGCGGTGGTGGCGTTGCAGACCTGGATGTTGTCCTCGGCCGCCAGCAGCAGGAAGCGCTCGATGCGGGCCGAGCTGTGTTCGGGTCCCTGGCCCTCGAAGCCGTGGGGGAGGAGCATGGTGAGCCCGCAGGTCTGTTCCCACTTGTCCTCGGCGGCCACGAGGAACTGGTCGATGATGATCTGGGCGCCGTTGGCGAAGTCGCCGAACTGGGCCTCCCACATGACCAGTGCGGCCGGATTGCGCACGGCGTAGCCGTACTCGAATCCCAGCGCGGCGTATTCGGAGAGCAGGGAGTCGTAGATCGACGCCCGAGCCTGATCGCGGGCGAGATGCATGAGGGGCACATATTCCTCGCCGGTCCGGTAGTCGACCAGGACCGAGTGGCGCTGGGAGAAGGTGCCGCGGCGGCTGTCCTGTCCGCTCAGTCGCACCGGTGTGCCCTCGGTGAGCAGCGAGGCGAAGGCCAGGGACTCGGCCAGGGCCCAGTCGACCTCGCCCTCGGCGTACATTTCGTCACGTTGCTCGAGCTGCCGGGCCAGCTTGGGGTGCACCTCGAACCCATCGGGCAGCGTGGCGAGCTGGTGGTACAGGTGGTCCAGCGTCGGTCGCTCGACCCCGGTGGGGACGGCGGGGAGGACGCCACGCGGGGGTGGTGGTGGCGGGACCCGCACCTCGCCGGCGGGGGCATGTTCCCGGGTCTCGTCCAGGGCCTGCTGGAGCCGGGCCCGAAAGTCCTCCAGGGCCTGGTCGGCCAGCTCGAGGCTGATGTCGCCCCGCTTCACCAGTGCGTCGGTGTACAACGACCGGACCGAGGGGCGCTCGTCGATCTTCTTGTACATCGTGGGAAGCGTGTAGCTGGGGTCGTCGCCCTCGTTGTGCCCGTGACGCCGATAGCAGATCATGTCGATGACGACGTCCTTGTGGAACTCCTGGCGGTAGCGGAAGGCCAGTCGGGCCATGCGCACGCAGGCTTCGGGATCGTCACCGTTCACGTGGAAGATCGGGGCCTGCACCATTTTGGCCACGTCGGTGGAGTACTCGGTCGACCGGGCCGCATCGGGCGTGGTGGTGAAGCCGAGCTGGTTGTTGATGATGACGTGGATCGTGCCGCCGACCCGGTAGCCCTTGATCATGGAGAGGTTCAGGGTCTCGGCCACGACACCCTGCCCGGCGAACGCCGCGTCGCCGTGGATGAGGACGGGAAGCACCGGGTACTCGTCGCTCCCGCCGGGCTCGATCATGTCCATCGTGGCCCGCGCCATGCCCGACGACGACCGGGTCGACCGCTTCGAGATGCGAGGGGTTGGCGGCCAGTTCGAGGTGGAGCTCGGCGCCGCTGCGGGCCGAGTAGGTCCCGGACTGGCCGAGGTGGTACTTCACGTCGCCCGAACCGAGGATCGAGTCGGGTTCGATGTACCCCTCGAACTCGTGGAACAGCTCTTCCGAGCGTTTGCCGACGATGTTCATGAGCACGTTGAGCCGGCCGCGGTGGGCCATGCCGAGGATGGCCGAGTCCATCGTTGCGTTGGCGGCGGCGTCGAGCACGGCGTCGAGCAGCGGGATGGCACTCTCGGCGCCCTCGATGCCGAACCGCTTCTGGCCCACGTACTTGGTGGCAAGGAACTTCTCGAGCGCCTCGGCCGCGTTGAGTCGGCCCAGGATGTGGAGCTGCTCGTCGGTGTGCAGCGCGGTGTCGGCGCCTTCGACGGCCTCTTGGATCCAGCGCTTCTCGGCCGGGTTCTGGATGTGCATGTACTCGATGCCGACGGTTCGGCAGTATGCGTCTCGCAGCACCCCCAGGATGTCTCCCAGCGGCATCCGGCGACGGCCCCCGACGGGTGCGTAGACGCCGTTCGCGGGCCCGGTCAGGAACTCGCGCTCGAGGTCCCAGATGGTGAGTCCGTAGGTGGCGGGGTCGAGCTCGACCGGAATGGTCGGGTCCTTCTTCCAGCGCAGTGGATCGAGGTCGGCGATCTTGTGGCCCAGAACCCGGTGCATGTTGATGACGGTGTTGACCGCCATCTGCTTCTCGACCATGCCGGTCTCGGAGTCGCTCGGGCTGCGGTCGGTGCGCCATTTGACGGCGGCGTAGGGCACCCCCAGGGCGGCGAACACGTCCTCGTAGAAGTCGTCCTCGCCCATCAGCAGGTCCTGGAGCTTCTGGAGGAACAGACCCGACTCGGCGCCCTGGATGATGCGGTGGTCGTAGGTCGACGTGATGGTCATGACCTTCGACAGCCCGAGGTCGGCGACCGTGGCGGGATCGGCCGCCTGGAACGCGGTCGGGTAGCCCAGCCGGCCGACGCCGACGATCAGGCCCTGGCCTGGCATCAGCCGGGGCACCGACTGGATCGTGCCGATGGTGCCGGGGTTGGTCAGGGTCACCGTGGTGCCGGCGAAGTCGTCGGGGCTGAGCTTCTTGGTGCGGACCTTGGTGATGAGGTCCTCGTAGGCCTGGAGGAACCCGTCGAAGGTGAGGGTGTCGGCATCCTTGATGCACGGCACCATCAGGCTGCGGGTGCCGTCGTCGTTGGCGACGTCGACGGCGAGGCCGAGGCCCACATGGTCGGGCCGGACGACCCTGGGCTTCCCGTCGGACCCCTCGTGGTAGTAGGCGTTCATGGCCGGCATGTGGTCGGAGATGGCGCGCACGATGGCGTAGCCGATGAGGTGGGTGAAGCTGACCTTGCCGCCGCGGGTGCGACCGAGATAGCCGTTGATCACCTTGCGGTTGACCTCGAGAAGGCGGGCCGGGACCTCGCGGAAGCTGGTGGCGGTGGGGACCTCGAGGCTGGCCTCCATGTTGGCCACGATGCGGGCGCCGACGCCGCGGATCTGCTCCCCGGGCTCCTCGGGCTCCGGCGTCGGGATCGTGGGTGGGCGCAGGCTCCGGCTCGGGTGTGGTGGCCGTCGGCTCGACGGGTCTTGGTGGAGGTCCCGGGGCGGGATCGACGGCTGCGGCCGCGACCGCCGGGGGAGACGTCGGGGCGGGTGCGGCCGGAGGAGGGGACGGCGCGGGCGGTACCGCAGCGGTCGCCTCGGCGGGCGGTGCAGCCGTGGAGGTCGGTTCGGACGACGCCGGCGTTGCGCCGTCGGCCTGTTCGAAGTAGGTCCGCCATTCGGCGCTGATCGAGGCCGGATTGGCGAGGTACTGGCGATGGGCCTCGTCGATCAACCAGGCGTTGGGATCGAGATTCTGGTCGGCGGTCACGCCGGGCAGGCTACCGCTCCGCCGCCTCGGCTTCCGGCTCGCCGTCGCGCCCGTCACCGTGGTCAGGTCGTCGAACCACCAGGTGCCGGTCGGGAGGGGATGGAAATCCCCGACCGAGGGATGTCGGGCGAAGGGGGTCCGGTGGGCGACGAGAGGCAGGTAGCTCGGCATCGTCGGGGAGATCGGCGCTGGTCTGCTGGGCGTCGGTCCGCACCAGGATCAGGTCGTAGTCGCCCGCGGCTCGTCGCTCGTCGAACACGTCGGCATCCAATCCGACGACCTGGATGACGTGGCCCAGACCGGCCACCGCGGCCTCCACCGATTCCGCCAGTCGCCGATGGTCGCGGTCGGTTGCGTCGAAGATCAGTTCGGCCTGGTCGAGGGCCGGAGCGGAGCCGGCCGCAACGGCGGGGCGTGTGAGTCCGTCGGCGCCGTACGGAATGGCCATGGTTCCCTCGGCCAGGTCGGCCATGGCCGGGTAGTCCAGCACGGCGGCGAGGGCCTCCTGCCCTTCGCGGTCGGCGACGGGTCGGTGTCGATTCAGCCCGACGAATGTCAGCCGATGTGGAGCGGCGAGAACGACCTGATCGGCGGGCAGCTCGGGAATGTCCCAGCTCCTGATGGGGACCAGGTCGGCGGCGCCGCTTCGGTACTCGGCCAGCCGGGCGACGGCGTCCGGCTCCGCCCGCATGACGATCGTGTCGAATGCCAGGTCATCGAGATGATGGGAGACCGGGTTGGTGGCCAGGGTGAGCTCGGCCCCCGGCGACCAGCTCGAGATCCGGTAGGGCCCGGCCCCGACGGGGCGCTGAAGAAGTCCCTACGGGTCCGATTCGCGTAGTTCGACCGGGACGATCGCAGCGGCGGCCTGGCTGAGGTGGAGCTCCAGCTCGGGCGCAGGCCGTGACAGTTCGAATTCGAGCGTGTCGTCGTCGACGATGGTGGTGGCCGCAATCATGTCGTAGCGATCACCGAACAGCCGTCCGGCATGCCAGTCGGTGACCGAGAATGCCACGTCCTCCGACGTCAGCGACGCACCGGTGGAGAACCGGGCGTCGGGTTCGAGCTCGATCTCGAAGGTCAGCCTCCTCGGTCGTAGGCCCAGGACTCGGGCCAGACCGCGCCGGAACGTGCCGTCGGCCTCGTATCGAATCAACGGCTCCATGACGTGCTGGATCTGCTGGGAAGCCACCGGGTGTCGTCGCCAGAGCCGGGTCCCAGCTGGCGGCCAGTTCCGGGAAAACGACGCGCAGTGCGCCCGGGGCCGCTCCGGTGCCGCCGCCGGCAGGACGGTCGGCTCCGCCCCGGCGCGGCCGCCGGTTTCGCTGTCCGCGGTGCGCACGCCGTCCCCAGCACGCCGACGACGATCCCGGCGGCGAAGAGCAGACGAAACGGAGGGAGCGGCACCATCGTTTGGTGTTATCGGCCGTAGACGGGGTCGATTACAGGGTTGAATGCCCCATTTCCGGTGACGGGACGACCTGCTACCGGCTTCCGCTCGGCACCCCCTGCGTTGAGGCACCACTAGTCTTCCACGGTGCTCATCGCCACCTGGAACGTCAACTCGCTGAAGGCCCGGCTTCCCGCGGGTCGAGGAGTGGACGGCACGGGTGCAGCCCGATGTCCTGTGCATGCAGGAGACCAAGATGGCGGACGGTGACTTCCCGCTGCTGACGTTCCAGGGTTGGGCTACGAGGCCGTGCATCACGGCGAGGGGCGCTGGAACGGCGTGGCCATCCTCAGCCGGGTCGGCATCGACGACGTCGTCTACGGCTTCGCCGACGGCATCGAACCCGACACCGACGCTCGACTGCTCACCGCCACGTGCGGCGGCGTCCGGGTCGCGACCGTCTACGTCCCCAACGGCCGGTCCCTCGAGGACGACCACTACCAGTACAAGCTCTCCTGGCTGGCGCGGCTGCGGACCCATCTCGACGCCGTCGCCGACCCCGCCACCGACGTCGTGGTCCTGGGGGACTGGAACGTCGCCCCCGAGGACCGTGACGTGTACGACACCGAAGGCCTTCGAGGGGGCGACCCACGTGTCCGACCGCGAGCGCAAGGCACTGGACGAGATCAAGGGATTCGGCCTGGTCGACGTGTTTCGTCAGCGCTACGAGGACGGCGGGCTGTACAGCTGGTGGGACTATCGGGGCGGCAATTTCCACAAGAAGATGGGCCTCCGCATCGACTACCTGCTCGCCAGTCGGTCGCTGGCCGCTCGATCGGTCGAGCGATCTCGTCGACCGCAACGCTCGCAAGGGCCAGAAGCCATCCGACCACGCTCCCGTCCTCGGCCTGTTCTCCGACCGTATGAGCGACGAAGCGCCGTTGTTCACCGGCGATCCAGCGCAGCGCCAACGGCTGCAATCCCGCTGGGCCCAGGTCGACGACGTCAGCGCTCACCAGGCCGAGTTGCGGCGCATGGCCGGCCAGATGCGTGACGTGATCGAACTGATGGTGGCGTCCCAGGCGCCCACCGATCTCCTCACCATCGCCGCCGACCGCATGGGTGATCTCATCGCCGAGATGGCCAAGTGGCCCTCGGGGCGAACCTACGAGGGCTTCGCCGAGTCGGCCACGGCCGGCGCCGATCCCAACGCCACCTTCGACCACAGTCCCATCCTGGGGCTGGCCAACCCACTGTCCCCTCCTCTGCGGGTGGAGATCGAGGGCGACCGGGTGATCGCCAACGTCCATTTCGGGTCGGCCTACGAGGGCCCGCCGGGCTGCGTGCACGGGGGCTACGTGGCTGCCGTGTTCGACGAACTGCTCGGCGCGACCCAGACGCTGTCGGGAACCGCGGGGATGACGGCTCGGCTGATCGTCAACTACCGGCGCCCGACGCCTCTGCACCGGGACCTCGTCATGGAGGGCCGCATGGTGCGAGTGGACGGACGCAAGGTGTTCGTCGAGGGGACCTGCTCGGCCGATGGCGAGCTGACGGCCGAGGCCGAGGGGCTGTTCGTCACCATCGATCCCACCGTGCTCTCGGCGCTGCGGTCGGCTCGTGATGCCAAACCGGGCCAGCCGGGTCGGAGCTGATGCTCACATCGCTCAGCGAGCACGAACTGCTGGTCTTCTGGACCCAGCTCTTCGCTTTGCTCGCGCTGGCTCGCGGTCTCGGCTACCTCTGCCGGGCGGTCGGCCTGCCGACCGTGATCGGCGAACTGGGGGCCGGCGTGCTGCTGGGGCCCTCGGTCTTCGGACGGATCTGGGAGAGCGGGTTCGAGTGGTTCCTGCCCGACAGTGAGATCCAGTCGGGTGCGTTGCAGGGGGTCGCCTGGTTGGGGGCGGCCATGCTGCTGGTCGTCACCGGATTCGAGACCGATCTGGGGATCATCTCCCGCCTGGGTCGGGCGGCCGCGTGGGTGGCCGGCTCCAGCCTGATCGTGCCGCTGGTGGCCGGACTGGCGGTCGGCGTTGGGCTCCCCGCCGTCTTCCGCGGCGAGCTCGACGACCAGACGACGTTGACGCTGTTCATCGCAGCGGCGCTCAGCGTCTCCTCGCTGGCCGTCGTCGGCAAGATCCTGTCCGAGCTGGGACTGATGCGACGCGACTTCGGCCAGATCACCGTCGCGGCCGGAATGGCGAACGACGTCGTCGGGTGGGTGCTGCTCGGCGTCTTCGCGGGTATCGCCGCCTCGGGTCATATCTCGGTTGCCGATGTCGCCGTCACCCTCCTCGGTCTCGGGCTGTTCGTCCTGTTCGCCTTCACCGTCGGCCAGCGCATCGTCGACTACCTGCTGCGCCGGGCCCGGCGGGGCGGCGTCAACGTGGGCGGCGGCATCACCGCCACGATGATCGTGGCGCTCGGATTCGGCGTGGTCACCCAGTGGCTGGGCGTCGAAGCCCTGCTCGGCATGTTCATCGCCGGCATCGTCGTCAACCGGTCGCGGTTCCAGCAGGGGCAGGTGGCCGAGCACATCGATTCCATCACGGCGTCGGTCTTGGCGCCCCTCTTCTTCGCCACCGCCGGTCTGCGGGCCGACTTCGGCCTGCTCCGGGGTGAGGCACTGATGTGGGCGGTGGTGATCGTCCTGGTCGCGGTGGTGGCCAAGTTCGGCGGAGCGTACGCCGGCGCCCGGATCGGTGGTCTCACCAATCGTGAGGGCATGGCACTCGGATCCGGACTCAACGCACGCGGGGCGCTCGAGATCGTGATCGCCACCGTCGGTGTGTCGCTGGGTGTGCTTTCCGACACGGCGTTCGCCGTCATCGTGCTGGTGCCGCTCGTCACCTCGCTCGTGGCGTCGGTCGGATTGCGGTTGTCGGTGCGGGGCTGGGAGGGCACCGCCACCGAGCGGGAACGGCTCGAGCGTGAGGAGGCGCTGGCGCGCAACGTCGTGGTGAATTCGAAGCGCATGTTGTTGCCGACGGTCGGCTCGCCCAACAGCATCGTGGCGGCCCAGGTCATGCAGTACGCCTGGCCCGACGAAGCGCCGGCCACGGTGGCCACGGTGGGAGACATTGCGACCTCTGCGGATCTCGAGCCGATCCGCAACGTGCTGTTCGACCGCCAGTTCGACGAGAAGCGCATCAAGTCGCACGACCTGGCCGGCGCCATCCTGGCCGAGGCCCGGCTGGGGTACGGCGTCTGCGCGCTGGGTCTGGCCGACACCGGGCAGGAGGGACGACTGCTGTCCCCGGTCTTGGACGAGGTCCTGAGCCATGCACCCATCCCGATGGTCGTCGTCCGTCGGGCCCGCAATCAGGGCACCCGGCTTCCGGCGGCGTTCAGCCGGGCCCTGGTGCCGGTCACCGGAGGTCGATCCTCGCGGGCGGCTCAGGAGATCGCCTGCAGTATCAGTCAGTCGTTGGGGACCGAATTGGTGTTCACCCACGTCGTCGATCGGCCCGACAGCCGGATGGGTGGCTTGGGTGATCTGCTCAGCATGCGGCGGGCCGGGGTCACGTCGTCGGCGGCCGATCTCGACACCGCCGAGCGCATCGTCCAGGATGCGATCCAGCGCGGCGGCCGAGTACGGCGTCAGTCCCCGCACCGACGTGCGCTCGGGTTCACCGGCCGGTTCGGTGATGGTGTCGGCGGCCGGCGACAACGGCGTCGACCTGGTCATTCTGGGTGCGTCGTTGCGTCACGTCGAGGGCCGGCCGTTCCTGGGGCACGCGGTGGAGCACGTGCTCGAGACGGTCGACGCGACGGTCGTGGTCGTGCTCCTCGCCACCGACCCCGAGCCCAGCGGCTAGTGCCGCCACCAACCCGGCCCGATATGGGGAGCCCCAGCCACATCAGATGGCGGTGAGGTTCCCCGTTTCCGGCTCGGTCAGTCGGTGCAGTAGGCCTCGAGCGGTTCGACCAGCGCGCGCAGGTTCTCGCCGAGCCCTTCGACGATCGCTCGCTCGACCGCTCGCGCCACGAACGGCATCCGGATCGTGATGGTGCCCGCGGTCTCCCACCAGCAGGCGGGCCCGCCGTTGCCGGCCGGGTCGCCGTCGCCCGGTTCGATCGCGATGATCCGGTGGGTGGCACTGCCGCGGATGCGATCGGCGTAGTGGTCGGGCGTCAGCGTCAGCTCGATGAGGCACTCGTCCGGATGGTGGAGCGACCGCTCGATCCACGTGAGTCGCTCGGGTTTGATGAACGCACCCGCCCCCGGCGGAAGGTCGCCCTCGTAGCGATACCGGATGTCGGCCTCGGCGGGATCGAGATCGGCACGGATCTCGAGAACCTCGGGCGGGGCGGCGTCGGGCAGGTCGAGCCCTTCGTAGAATCCGGGATCGGCGAAGGCCGGGAACACGCGGAGCCGCGTCAGCGCCGACACGCTCGCGGAATCGGAAGTTCACGGGGCCACCGCCGGGTCGTTCACAACGTCGTTCACCATCGCACAGATCGGCACACCGTAGAGGCGGCGGTGCGACGGGCCGAACCCGATCGCTTCCAGTGCATCCGGGTCGCGGGGGAGGAGCTCGGTCACCTGCTCCAGCTGGCGGTCGCTGAGAATCGCTGCGGGCAGGGCCGAGGCGTGGCGGGCGGTGTCCGATCGCCACGCCTCGAGGCGCTTGCGGAGCTCGTCGCGGGGTGAGGGCGGAGGCGGGCGGAGATCGATGACCGTCTCTGGCGGCGGGACGGGTCGATCGTCCTGGGCCAGGCCGTCGATGGTGCGCTGGATCTGTCCGAGCCAGCGTGACGGTTCGCGCCGGCTGGTGCGGCTGCCGAACTTCCGCTGGGCGGCCCAGGAACAGATCAGCTTGCGTCGGGCCCGCGTGACCCCCACGTAGAGCAGGCGCTGCTCCTCGGCCAGCTCGGCTCCGGTCCTGGCGTGGGAGATGGGGACCAGACCCTCCTCGAGGCCGGCGAGCAGCACCGTGTCCCACTCGAGACCTTTCGCAGCGTGCAGCGTGGCCACATCGACCTGGTTCGCCCCCTCGTCCCGGTCGTCGCCGACCATGCTGGTGACCCAGGTGACGAACTCGTCCATGCCGGCGTCGGGTTGCATCGCCTGGAACTCCCGGCCCAGGCGCACCAGTGTCTCGATGACCGGTCCGCCGCGACCCTCGGCCTCGTCGGTCGTCCAGTCGACCAGCGCGACGTGGAGCGGGGTCTCGGGCGGGAGGTCCTCGAAGACCTTCTTCACGTCGGCCCGGGTGGTGGACCCGGTGGCGCCGCGGATGCGGTAGGGGATACCGGCAGCGGTGAGCGCCTCGCCGATGAGCGACGCCTGTCCGTGCGTGCGCACGAGCACCCCGTGTTGGCCCCAGCTCCGGCCTGCCAGCCGACCGGAGCGGAGGGTTTCGGCGACCGCCTGCGCCTCGTCGGCACCGGTGGGGAACCGCCGCACCTCGGGCACGGGACCGGCGTCGGCCATCACCCGGGGAGCATCGGGGGCAGGGAGGACGGCCCGGGCGACGGCGAGGACGCCGGCCGAGCTGCGGTAGTTGTGATCGAGCGCCACCGTCGTGGACCCGGGGAAGACGTCCTCGAAGTCGTTGAGGAACCCGGCGTCGGCGCCGTTCCATCGGTAGATCGCCTGGTACGGGTCACCGACGACGCAGAGGTCGTCGCGATCGCCGAGCCATGCCTCGAGGAGCCGGAATTGCAGCGGGTTGACGTCCTGGAACTCGTCGACGAAGAAGTGACGGAATCTCCACCGCAGGACCTTGGCCCGCTCGGGCTGGGTGTCGAGGGTGTGGACGACCATCCGCAGGATGTCGTCGAAGTCGACGACGCGCTTGCTGCGTTTCGCCGCCTCGTAGGACCGGTACAGGTGGACGACCTGATCGGGGTGCGACTCGGGCCTCCGCCCGGCGCGTGCCGCTTCGGCCCCATAGCGGGTCGGACCGATCATGCGGGCGCAGGCCCAGTCGATCTCGGTCCCCGCGTCGCCCAGCCGGATCCCCTCGGCCCGGGCCACCCGCCGGAGGAAGCCGGTGCGGGAGGGCAACAGCGACGGGGGCTCGACCCCCTGGTCGGACCACCACTGACGCAGTTGTGCCCAGGCGGCCGAGTGGAACGTCCCGGCGGCGACGGTGGACGGAAGGCCGAGTGCCGCCAGCCGATGTCGGAGCTCCGCCGCCGCCTTCCGGGTGAAGGTGACGGCAAGGACGCGCTCGGGATCGACCCGATCGGTGGCGACGCCGTAGGCGATCCGGCGGGTGAGCACCCGCGTCTTGCCCGAACCGGCCGGGGCCAGGATGCGCAAGGGTTGACCCGGGTTGGTGACGGCGCCGCGTTGGGCGGGATCCAGTCCCTCGAGCAGCCGTTCGTGCGTCACCGCCGCGACCCTACTGGCGGGTCCTGTCAGCTGCGTTGAGCTATGGCGTCGGCGACGGCGAGGGTGCGTCGGGCCTGCTCGACGTGCAGATTCTCGATCATGCGGCCGTCGACGGTGACGACCCCTCGACCTTCGGCGGTCGCCTCGTCGAACGCCTCGATCACCCGCTGGGCGTGATCGATCTCGTCGTCCGATGGCGCCCACGTGTCGTTGGCCGGTTCGACCTGGCTGGGATGGATCAGGGTCTTGCCGTCGAAGCCCATCTGGGCGCCCTGTTGGCACTCGGCCAGGAAGCCGTCGGGGTCCTTGACGTCGTTGTAGACGCCGTCGAGGATCGCCTTGCCGGCCGACCGGGCGGCGAGCAGCGCGGTCGCCAGGTGGGGGAGCAGCGGCTGGCGGCCCGGGACGTGGGACGCGTACAGCTCCTTGACCAGGTCGTTGGTGCCCATGACCAGGACGTTGACCCGCTCGAACTGGGCGATGGCGCGGGCGTCGAAGATGGCGTCGGGGGTCTCGACCATGGCCCAGATCATCGTGTGGTCGGGCGCTCCCGCCGCTTCGAGGGCGTCGGTGACCAGGCCGAGGTGTCCGGGGCCGGACACCTTCGGGATGACGACGGCGGCAGGACCGGCCGCCGCTGCGGCGGCCAGGTCGTCGGCGCCCCACGGGGTGTCCAGGCCGTTGCACCGGATGGTGAGCTCCCGGTAGCCGTAGTCTCCCGAGGAGACGGCGGCGACGGCCTGACCGCGCGCCTGTTCCTTGGCGTCGGGGGCGACCGCGTCCTCGAGATCGAAGATCACGGCATCGCAGGGGATGGTCTTGGCCTTCTCCAGCGCCCGTTCGTTGGCTGCGGGCATGTACAACACGCTGCGACGGGGCGTGAGATCGCCCGGGGTGGAGGTGCTGGGGGTCGAGTCGCTGGACATGCTGTTGTTCATGACGTGTATCCGTAGGTCGCGGCCAGTTCGGGATCGCGGGAGGACAGGGACTTGGCCAGTTCGACCACGACCCGGCACTGCTTGACCGAGGCGTCGTCCTCCATCTTCCCGTCGAGCATGATCGCCCCCGTACCGTCGCCCATGGCGTCGATGACCCGCTGCGCCTGCGCGACGGCTTCGGGGCTGGGGCTGAAGACCCGCTTGGCGATGTCGATCTGCACGGGGTGGAGGCTCCAGGCGCCGACGCAGCCGAGCAGGTAGGCGTTGCGGAACTGGTCCTCGCAGGCCCGGGTGTCGGCGATGTCGCCGAAGGGGCCGTAGAACGGCAGGATGCCGTGGGTCACGCACGAGTCGACCATGCGGGCGATGGTGTAGTGCCAGAGGTCCTGCTGGTAGGTGGGGCGCTCGGCGTCGGTGTCGGCTTCGCCGTCGTCGCCGGCGGGTGGGTCTTCCCGCACGACGTAGTCGGGATGGCCGCCGCCGACGCGGGTGGTCTTCATGCGCCGGTTCGCGGCCAGGTCGGCCGGACCCAGCGACAGGCCCTGCATGCGCGGTGAGGCGCCGCAGATCTCCTCGACGTTGGCCACCCCGCGTGCCGTTTCGAGGATGGCGTGGACGAGGAGAGGTTTGGTCAGCCCGGCCTTGGCCTCGAGCTGGGCCAGGAGCCGGTCGACGAAATGGATGTCCTCGGGGCCTTCGACCTTGGGGATCATGACGACGTCGAACGCGGCGCCCACCTCGGTGACCAGCGTGGAGAGATCGTCCAGGAACCAGGGTGAGTCGAGGCTGTTGACCCGGGTCCAGAGCTGGGTGTCGCCCATGTCGACGCTGCGAGCCACTTCGACCAGCCCGGCTCGGGCCGCTTCCTTGTCGTCGGCGGGCACACCGTCCTCGAGGTTGCCGAGCAGGATGTCGACCGTGGGGGCGATCTTGGGGATCTTCGAGCGCATCTTCTCGTTGGACGGCGGGAAGAAGTGGATCATCCGCGACGGCGGGAACGGGATCTCGTGGACCGGGTCCGGCGCGCCGACCGCCAGCGGTTTGAAGAAGTCCTTGGGGCTGCGAACAACCATGATCGATCGTCTCCGAACGGGGCAGGGGGACAGGGCCGCACGGTTGGAGCCGGTGGGCCCGAAGGACGGTCAGAGTAGCGTGACCCTCATGGGGCAGGACCATGCCGGGCGCATCGACGCGGACGAGTTCGAGGAGCTGGTCGGGCGCGCCTACGACAGCCTGCCCGAGGCCTTGGCGCAGCAGATGGAGAACGTCGTGGTCATGATCGAGGATGACGCCCCCGAACCCGGGCTGCTCGGTCTTTACGAGGGGGTTCCCCTGACCGAGCGGGAGCAGTACGGCGGCCTCGAGCTCCCCGACCGGATCACCATCTACCGCGATTCGATCTGTGCCATCGCCCACAGTCGCGCCGACGTGGTCGAGCAGGTCCGCATCACCGTCATTCACGAGATCGCCCATCACTTCGGCATCGACGATCACCGCCTCCACGAGCTGGGCTGGGGCTAACCTCGGAACGTGGCATATCCCAGGAAATTGCTTGGACCCAACGAAGAGATCGTCGAAGACCTCCGACCACACTGGTGGTTCCTCGTCAAGCCGGTCCTCGGTCTCGTCATCGCCCTCGGTATCGGGATCGCTCTGCTGGCCTGGAACAATGTCGAGGTGCTCGACTGGGTCGGTGGGCTGGTCGTGCTCGCGGCGCTGGGGTTCTTCGTCTACAAGTACCTGCAGTGGATCTCGACCAACTTCACGGTCACCACCGACCGGGTCATCTATCGCAGCGGCGTGCTGACCAAGTCGGGGATCGAGATCCCGCTGGAGCGGATCAACACCGTCTTCTTCAACCAGAAGATCTTCGAGCGGTTGATCAAGCTCGGCGACCTGGCCATCGAGTCCGCCGGTGAAACCGGTCGCAGTGAGTTCTCCGACATCCGGAACCCCACCCTGGTGCAGGCCGAGATCTACAAGCAGATGGAAGACAACGAGAACCGGAAGTTCGATCGCATCAACCGGCCCGCCGCCGAGCTGTCGGTGGTCGAGCAGATCGACAAGCTCGACGAGCTGCGCCAGCGAGGCGTCCTGAGCCAGGCCGAGTTCGACGCCAAGAAGGCCGACCTGCTCGGGCGCATGTAGCCGGTGCCCGAACCCGTGACCGTGGGAGCCGGGCCGTTGCGAGTGGTCAGCCTGGTGCCGTCGGTGACCGAGACGTTGCTGGCGTGGGGCATCGAGCCCGTCGCCGTGACCCGGTTCTGCGAGCAGCCCGAGTTCGAGGCCGTCGGGGGGACGAAGGATCCCGATCTCGACCGGATCGTCGAGCTGGCGCCGGATCTCGTCGTGCTGTGCCGTGAGGAGAATCGGTGGGAGGACGCCGAGGCGCTGACGGCCGCCGGCCTCGACATCCACGTGATCGATGTCCGGACCGTGGCCGGCGTCGCGTTGGAGCTGGCGGCGCTGGCGGGGGCGGTCGACTTGGGCTTCGGTGAGCTTCGCGTCGCCGGGTTGCTGGGGGAGGTCGAGGAGCTCCCTTCCGAGCCCGCCTCGCCGCGCTCGGCGTTCGTGCCGATCTGGCGGAAGCCGTGGATGAGCCTGGCCGACGACACGTATGGGGCCGACGTGCTCAGGGCGCTCGGCGTGAGGTCGGTGACAACCGACCATCCCGATCGGTATCCGACCGTGTCGCTGGAGGAGATGGCGGCCGCCTCGCCCGACCTGGTGATTGCGCCGTCGGAGCCGTACCCGTTCGCCGAGCGCCATCGAGCTGAGCTGGAGGCGGTGGCTCCCGTCGTGTTCGTCGACGGAGCCGACCTGTTCTGGTGGGGCGTGCGGACACCAGCCGCGATCACGGACTGGGCGCACAACTGCTCAGGTGAGTTCGGTGCCGTCCGGGCGCCAGATGTGCCGGTGCTTTCTGGCGCAGCGATGATCCGCTGCGCTGGCTTCGCCATCCAGATCAGGTGAGTTCGGTGCCGTCCGGGCGCCAGATGTGGAACTGTCCGTCGTCTTCGAGGGTGATGGTGAAGTGGTGGTTCTGTTTGAACAGGTTGTGGGGTTTGCACAGCGGGGGTGCGTTGGCCTGGTTGGTAGGTCCGCCGCGGCCCCGTTCCAGGGCGTGGTCGATCTCACACGCATGCGAGGGGGTGTCGCAGGACAACCAGGTACACACCGCTCGGGCCTTCATGGCGGGAGTTCAGCGTCCGTTGAGCTCCCGGCTTCGCGGGCGGTGCCGGTGAACAGGCGGCTCTTGCGGCCCATGTCGACCACCACGCCCCGGGAGTCGAACACCACCCGGCGGACGTGGCCGACCAGTGCGGCGCCGAGGGCGTCGTGGACATCGATGGGTTTGCCTGAGAGGGTCGAGCAGCGTCGGGTCCGGTAGCCGCCCGGATCTTGGGTGGGGTCGGGGCGGGTGCCGGCCGAGTGGTGTTCGAAGGTGTCGTGGTCCATGACCAGGTTCAGGACCGGGTCGATGTTGACGCCGTCGGGACAGTTGGCGATGGCGGCCATGCACATGGTGGCCCACCAGGCGTCGGCCCGACGCTGACCCGGGGTGCGAGCCAGGTCATCGACAGTGGCGGCATCGCCGTGCTCGGCTCGGGCTTTTTCCCAGTCGGCTTCGGTCTCGGCCCGGGTGAACGCTTCATGGAGATCAGCGCCGAACGATCCCATGGTCGTCCCGAACTGGCCCACACTGCGCCAGCCCCCGTCGAATTCTTCGGTCATCCGGTAGTCCCGCCGATCATGCGCCTTCTTCGCGTGGTCGGCGGCGCCGTCCTGGTCGGCGTAGTCCCGCCACGCCCGCACCAGAATCTGGAACTCAGCGAACCTGCTGTTCTGGGCGTCCTCGAGGAGCAGGTCCTCGGCGGCGGGCATCAGGTCCCGGACCTGCGGGTTGGCGTGCACTCGGGCCAGTTCCTCGACCTGGCCGGTCCCGACCTCACCGGCCGCATACGCGGCCGCCACCTTCGGGAGGTTGCGCAACATGCGCACCGTCTGCCAGCGGCGGTGGGCTTCGAAGCCCGGGAGTTGGCCGACATGGCGGACGAGGGCTTTGGCTGACAGGTGCCCGTCGGGGGCATACGCCCGCCGTCGATCCACCGCGTCCAACAGCCCGGCCTCGACCGACCCCAACCGGCGGCCGGCCCGAACCAGCTGGGGCATCGCGGCCACCAACTCCGAATCCGTCGCCGTGTCCAGATCCAGGCCGTGGAGGTCGTCGAGCACCCCATGCAGGCGGCCGGTCAGATCCCCCCAGCGGTTCCTGGTGCTGTTCGTGACCAACCGTCGTCATATCCCCACTATCTCAGAGGGGGGTGACAGTCCTCCGAGGCTCCCCGATCAATCTCAAACCATGCCATCACCCAAGCCTGAGGCCTCCCTCCTGCCCTAACCGTGGGGGTTCACGTCGCCCCTCCGACACGAATAGGTGTTCGATCGTCCGGTTCGTGATCGTCGGTTGTCGTGTCGTTTGTGGCTCCCACCGGCGCTGATCTGGGTGGGTCGCACCCGCCTGCTTCAGAGCAGCGCTATGGCGTTGGCGATGATGGCAGTCGTGGCGGGTTGGTCGAAGGCCACTTCGGGGTTGTTGAGCGCTCCGGCGACGGCGAAGGTGCGACCGTCGGAGCGGCGGAGCCACCATGCGAGGGCAAAGACCCCTGGTTCAGATCCGCCCTTGAACCGGACGTCGGTCCACGTCGTGTCGTCGAATTGCCCCCGGGTTGATCGACAAGATGTCGGCTACGGGTTCGAGGCCGGACTCAGATGACAGATCATCGAGGTGGATGAGTGTCCGGCAGAGATCTTGTGCTGAAGCGAAGTATTCGATGTCGAGGTTGCGGGGTTGGTCCTGGGTCAGACCTTTGGCGTTGGGTTCGGTTGCGAGGGCGGGGTTGAGGACCCAGGGAACGGTTTCGCCGTCGAGGGCGGCCAGAATGGTTCGGCGGCCGTCGGTGTCGGCGTCGTACCAGTCGGGCGGATTGGGCGCCTCGGCCAGGTACTTCAGCCAGAAGAGCTCTCGGGTAGCCAGCAACGGCTGGTTGAGTGATGGTTCCACGACTCCCGCACGAGCCATGGCGGTTTCCACGGGCTCTCGGCCGAGCCGGTCGATGAGATGGTCGGTGGCGGTGTTGTCCGAGATCGAGATCATGGCCTCGGCGTGTTCGCGCAGAGTGAGGGTGTCGCCATCGTCGAGTTGGAACACCCCGCCGGCTGGGTTGCTGCGCAGATCGGCCTGCACGGCGAGCGGTTCGTCCCAATCGGCGAAGCCCTTGTGGATCTGGTTGGCGAGCTCGGCGAGGACCCACAACTTGAAGATCGACCCGATGGCCAATGGTCGGTCGCCGTTGTGTTCATGGATGACTTCGCAGCTGCCGTTGGTGACGTCGTAGATCCCGAGGGCTGTTTCGGGAGCGAGCGCGGCCATGTCAGTGTCGAGTCGGGTGAGTGTGTACCCCTCTGGCAGTTCGGTTTCTGTGGGTTGCAGCAGGAGACCCTCGATTCGATACGGCTCGGTGCCGGCGAGGGCCAGGGTGATCGTGAGGTGGGTGCCATCGGCTGACTCGACGGCAATCTCTGCCGTTCGGTCGTCGCGTGTGTCGCTCAGGACTCGCCACGGGGCGCTGCCTGGCGGAGCGAGTTGTCCCAGTGGGGCGTTCAACGCGGCCACCGGAATTTGAGCGAGGAAGGAGGGATCGAAGCGTTCGGTCACTTCGGCTGGGTCGAACTCGCCCGCGTCGAGGACACCGATGAGCCAACCGATGTGGTCGTCCATCGTGGAGACCGCCGACTCAGGCGCGTCACCCGCGGATGTCGTCGGCGCGGAGCCGATAGCGGCTGACGGTTCAGGGGGTGCCGTGGCCTCGGTGGAGGAGCATCCGGCCCAGATCAATGCGGCGCAGATGCCGGCGGCGGGAAGCACCCACCGCCGGCTCACGGCTGTGGTGTCGGGTTCAAGGCCCGGGTGGCGAGGTCGATCGCAGAGCCGATGACCGCGACCAGGGCGACGGGCCACGCGCCGAGCCAGAAGAACAGCACGGCCACGGCGGCGATCTGCATGGTCACGGCGTTGGCGACGAGGGGTGAGACCGGTCGAGCGAGGCTTGCGGCGACGAGCACGACGCCGAGACCGGCAACGATGAGCGCTGCGACCACGCTCGCCACAGGCCTGCCGACTTCCTCGGCGTAGTTGTCGAGCCCGCCGAGGAACCGTTGGTCAGCGAGGGAGGTGGAGCCGAGCAGATACGCCGCGAACACGAAGTGAAACAGCGCAAGCGTCATCGAGGCGACAGAGGTCATCGACACGACCGACACCCTGACCAGGCCTCGGACTTGGCAGTTGCCGGTCAGGAGTTCGTGACGCCAGCTCAGGTCGGCGGCCATGCCACGCGTGAGGCGGCGGAGACGCTCTCGCTCGATCTGGCTCGGAGTCCATGCTTCGAGCGCGCGGTGCTGGCGATGTTCCGCCAGGTCGCTGTCGATCTCGGCTCGACGCGACATGCTCTCATGGGTAGGGAGGCCGGCGGTGTAGCGCCGAACCCACCACCGAGCGAACCGGATCGACCGATCACCGTGTCCAGCGTTCATGTCGCGAGCCCCGGATTGGCTCGCGTGAACGCAACCGTGTTGGTCGTCTCGTCGCGGACTTTGGTCAACGCGGCAGCCCCAGCGCGGGTGATGCGGTAGCTGCGCCGGCGGGGCCGGCCGGCATCAGCGGCCTCATTGGGGTCCTCCCACCAGCTCTCGACCAGTCCGGCCGCATCGAGGCGGTGCAGCGCCCGGTACATGGTGCCGGTGGCGGTCAACTCACGTGAGTCGCCGGCATCTGCGATCGCTTTGGCCAACGCGAACCCGTGCGAGCCGGCCTCCCCGGCCTCGAGGCACGCGGAGAGGATCCCAACCTCGAGAGGAAGCAGTGACCCGGGTCGACGACGAGGCATGACTCATTATCATCAGATATCTGAAAATAGATCAAGGGCCGAGCTTCGGCGTGGTGTCATGGCGCCGAGTGACATGAACGGGAGCGCCGCCTCGAGGACCGGATCAAGACCATGCCAACGCCAGCGGGACGGTGTCGTCTCCCTTTGTTTCAGGGGGGAGATCGAGGCGTCGGGCGAGCCGGGGGGAGAACCGTTCTCGTCAGATTGCATGCCGCTGAAACGACTGAAACGACAGTGTATGCAGATCTGCTAACATAATCGTATGCGGAGTACGAGCGTGCGTATCGACGCCTCGACCCATCAGGAGCTGAAGAAGCTCGCAGCTTCTCTTGGCGCCACGGTGGGGGACACGGTGGCGCTCGCGGTACGGCGGCTGCGCCAGGATGAGATGGGTGCTCAGCTGCGTGGCGATCTCACCGCTGAGGAGGTCAGCTGGCTCGATGCTGACCTCGGGTGACGTTGTTGACATCGACCTTGGGTTGCCGGCTGGACGAGAAGCGGGCTTTCGTCATCCGGCGGTTGTGGTGACGGCGCAGCGGGTGCTCGACGCCGATCCGAGTGTGGTTCAGGTCGTCCCGGTGACCTCTGCGCTTCGCGGGTTCGAGTCCGAAGTGGAGCTCGAGGCTGATCCCGAGAATGGGTTGGACGGCGCGTCGGCGGCTCAGTGCCAACACATGCCGCGCCGTTGCCTCGAGCCGCATCGAGAACACGCGTGGCAATGTCGGAGGCGCGGTACTGGTACAGATCCGAGAGGTGCTCGGCCTCATCCTCGACGTTCCCCGGTAGCGCCGCAGGGTGTCACGCTGCAAATGGTTTGCTAGCGGCAAGAAGCGGCAGCGAGCGGCACATCGCGTTTCGGCCCGTCGCAAGATGCCGCGGGATGCCGTTCCCTGCCGCCTGTTGCCGTTCGCTGCCGGATCGGGGAGGTGTTCCAGCACCCACGCGCTGAAAGGATGACCTGGTCCAGGCTCAGCCGTCCGGGCGGGCGGGTCGGTTGCTGTGTTCAAAGCACCGAAGCTCCGAAGCTGTCGTAGTCCCAGCCCTCGGTTTCGGCGAGCTGTCGGCCGGTTGCGTCTTGAAACGGTGAGATCCCACCTGGCTCCCAGGGGCCGACCGAGCCACCGGCAATCGCACGCTCGGACTTCGCAACGACATTGAAGTGCTGGCGCACCTCCTCGATCGCTTTATCGGCAAGTGACCACCAGTCCGTGGCCAAGAACTCGGGCTGGCCGACGGTGAGAGCACCGCGACGGAACGCGTCGCCGAGCCGGGTGGGCATGCCGCCGTTGTTGGCCAGGTGACCTGCGTCGGCCTGGAAGATCCCCGCTGCGCTTTCGAGCCCGCCCGTCTCGAAGAGGTTGATCGCCATCGCAAGCAGCGTGAAGGCCATGGGGTCGTGGCTCGCTCGCGACATCAACGCAAAGACCTCGAGCTCGGACTCCACGGTCGATCCGTAGTCGGCCAGGACGTGCACCCAATCGTGTTGCGCGAGGATCGGAGGCGCAGAACCTGCCTCGCCCGGGAAGCGGAATCCCCGAGCCCGGTAGAAGTTGAACACAGAGCGCCCGAGCGTTCCGGGTTCGAGGTCGCCGAGCGCACGCCACCTCTTGGCGAGCGGTTCACGCACGACGGTGTTGGTCCATGCATAGACGTTGTCGTCGGCTGACTGCAGCGGCGTGAACGACGACAGGTCGAGGTTGCTGATGTAGGCACTGCGGTCGATGTCGTTGGCAACGAGTCGCTTGGACGTGGCGACGTACTCGCGCATGTGCGAGATGAGATCGTCGGACAGCGAGAGCTCGGCTGCGAACTCGATCACCCGGGCCGATACTTCCGGCGAAGGGTCGGGCAAGATCATCCGACCCAACTCGATGACGTGCACAAGCCTGGTCCGGAACATCTCGTTTCGGGTTGCGAGGCCCTCGGCGAACGCTGCGGCCGTGATCGGCTCGAACTGATCGAGATCGACCTTGACGCCTGTCATCGACTCGGTGAGGGCGTCGAGCACCGTGAGCTGCAGCGGCGTGAGCTCGGGCCGTCGATGCAGCCGGAGCGAATCCCGAGTGCGACGAAGTTGATCTCGTCGAGGTCCGGCATTGCGAGGTTCTCGCGGCCGGGAGCTGGTAGCGGCGTCGGCATACCTCAGGCTATTTCCGCGCCGGTTCCCCCGAGCACCCGACGAGACCCCACCGTGGGGTGTCATTGGTGCACGCTGGCCGGGACGTGGGGGTTCAAATCGGTCCGCTTCGTCGGCAGGACGGACCGAACGACGTCTCACATCGTTCTGAGGGTGGGCATCTTGCCGCCGTTCACGACCGGTCGGTCGAGGTGCGCAGGATCTTGTCCACCTCGCGTTTGGTGCGGTCCTTGTTCTCAGCTTTCTCGACGTACATCGGATAGACCCGCCCGAAGCTCATGTCGTACACACGCCTGAGAGCCTCGGTGCCGGCTACCTGTTCGGTGTGGGTGGTCACGTCTACTCCTCGCCGGTCGTCGGCCATGCAGCGTCCGATATCGCCCAGCCTGAGCCATCGCGGCCGCTCCGTGCCCAGATCTGGTGCGCCTCAACTCACCTCTCACGAACCACTCGACAGGCGGCCTGCTCCAGGCAGCCGGCGCACAAGGCCGGTGGGAGCACGGACGGAGACCTCGGGCAGCTTGCCCAGCGGGCGACGACCCTCATCGAGGATCCCTCCTCGTTTGACCACTACCAGCCACTCGCCGTCGAATGCGGCTCTGCTCACGCCGGCCCGGTCGGCGAGGCCCTCGCGTGGGGCCCTACATCCGGGAGATGGTCTCGCCAAGGGTCTCCAGCAGGTCGTGCTCCCACGGGGCCCGCATGGCCAGGTTGATCTGGTCGACGCCGGCGTCTGCGTAGCGCCCGATGCTGTCGGTCATCTGCTCGGGTGACCCCATCAGGACGCCGGGCCGGACCATCTCGGCGATGGCGCCGAACTGTCGGTTCAGCGCGTCATCGTCCGGGGCGACGCCGAGGTTCACGGCGCACCGGATCTGCGCAGCGTCCCGGCCGACGTCGGCGCCGTGCTGGTGGAGGACCGAGCGCTTGTGGGCGAACGTCTCGGGCGAGACGAACGGCACGTTCCATCCGTCCGCATACCTGGCGGCAATCCGCAGGGTCCGCTTCTCGCCACCACCGCCGACCCAGATCGGGAGTTCGGCCTGCACCGGCTTGGGGTCGCAGTGGGCGTCGGTGAGCGTGAAGTGCTCGCCGGAGAAGTCGGTCACCTCGTTGCGGAGGAGCGATCGAATGCAGACGATCGCCTCCTCCAGGAGGTCGAGCCGCGTGCCCGCGTCGGGGAAGTCGATGCCGTAGGCGTCGTATTCCGGCTGGGCCCACCCGGCGCCGAGGCCGAGATCGGCTCGACCGCCCGACAGATGGTCGATGGTCGAGATGGCGTTGGCCAGCACGGCTGGGTGGCGGTAGCCGGCGCAGTAGACCAGGGAGCCGCACCGGACCCGCTCGGTATGACAGGCCAGCGCGGCGTGGGCGGCCACCGCCTCGTGAGAGTGGGTGCTGACCAGATCGGCGGCGTAGAAGTGGTCCCAGATCGAGATCCAGTCGAAGCCGAGCTCCTCGATGCGGGTCCAGAGTGACCGGAGCTCGGCGATGGACGTGTCTTGAAGACCGGTGTGGACGCCGAAGATCGGTTTCATGAGCCGGACCGTATCGCCTCGGGTTCCCCGGCGTCGTCGGTCGCTCTGGCGGTCCACGGTGCGTTGGTCGACGCCGTCGATAGGGTGCCCAAGCCAGCGCCGGCGCACGCCGGCCGACGAAAGCGAGCCCCGTGGACCACGACGCCACACCCAAGACCCGGTTCACCGTCGCCGATCTCTCGGGCGTCGATCCGTACAAGCTGGCCACCGGGCTGGTCGTTCCTCGTCCGATCGGCTGGATCGGGAGCCTCGCCGCCGATGGCACGCCGAACCTGGCCCCGTACTCGTTCTTCAACTGCGTCGCCGGTGTCCCGCCGATGTTCGTGTTCGCTCCGGGTCGGGCCGGCCGCAAGGACACCCTGCAGAACGTGCGGGAGGTGGCGGAGTTCACCATCAACATCGTCACCGGCGAAGTGGTCGAGGCCATGAACGCCACGGCGGCGACCTTTCCCGCCGCCATCGATGAGTTCGAGGCGGTGGGCCTGACCGCCGTGCCGTCATCGTCGGTCCGCCCGCCGATGGTCGGCGAGTGCAAGGCCAACATCGAGTGCACGGTGAGCGACATCGTCGACATCGGTCACCCCGACTTCGGCAACGCGCTGGTCATCGGCGAGGCGGTCGAGTTCCACGTTGAAGACGATCTCCTGGACGGCACGCGAATCGACCAGGCCGCGCTCGGCGCCGTGGGCCGCCATGCGGGGAACATGTACAGCCACGCGACCGACATCTTCGAGATCACCCGCCCCGACTGAGCACCCTCGGGGTCTGACCCCAGGAGTGCTCACTCGGAAGGTGAACCCTCTCGGGGTCTGACCCCAGGAGGGTTCACCTCTCGAGGCGCATGGGGAGGTGGGGGATGCCGTCCTCCATGTAGTCGGGGCCGCTCCGGACGAAACCGAACCGGGCGTACCAGCCCTCGAGCGGGGCCTGGGCCCCGATCGTGACCGGTCCGGTCACCGAGTCCAACGCCGCGTCGACCAGCTTCGTCGCAGTCGGTCCGCCGCGCACCGACGGATCGGTGGCCACCCGGCCCAGCTGGTGCTCGGAGGGCCCGTCGCCCTCCAGCATCCGGCACGTGGCCACGACCCGATCGCCGCGGGTGACCCACCAGTGGACCGTGCCCGGTTCCGCGTCGCGGCCGTCGAGTTCGGGGTAGGGGCACTCCTGCTCGACGACGAACACGTCGATCCGCAACCGGATGATGTCGTGCAGGATCCGATTGGGCACGGCGTCGAAGGGTGCGCAGGAAACCTGCTCGTCCATGCGGCCGCACCGTAGCGCTCGGAAACCTGTCGTCTTGACCGCGTGGTCAGGTCGCCGAGAGACTGAGCCCATGACGACGGCATCGGTCAACGGCATCGAGATCTTCTACGAAGAGCGAGGTGGACCCGACGACCCGGCCATCCTGCTGATCATGGGTCTCGGCGCCCAGATGACCGTCTGGCCCGACGAGTTCATCGACGACCTCGTCGCCCGCGGCTACCGGGTGGTGTGGTTCGACAATCGCGACGTCGGCCTGTCGACCAAGTTCCACGACGTCTGCTCCGACGCCGACGACCAGATCGCGGCGCTCTTCTTCGGCGGTGACGTGAACCCGCCCTACCACCTGGCCGACATGGCCAACGACGCGGTCGGGCTCCTCGACCACCTCGACATCGAGGTCGCCCACATCGTCGGTGCGTCGATGGGCGGCATGGTGGCCCAGCAGGTGGTGGTCGACCATCCCCACCGTGCACTCTCGCTCACCTCGATCATGTCGACCACCGGCGAGTCCCACGTCGGTGAGGCGTCGCCCGACGTCGTCATCAAGATGGTCGAGCCCCAGGCCCCCGACCGCGAGATCGCCATCGCCCAGGGCGTCGAGATGGCCAAGGTGATCTCCTCGCCCGACCACTGGGACGAGGAGCTGGCCACCGAACGGATCACCGTGCAGTACGACCGGTGCAACCACCCGCCGGGTCAGGCCCGCCAGCTCCTGGCCGTCCTCACCTCGCCCAGCAGGGAGGAGGGCCTGGCCCGCTTCGACAAGCCGGCGCTGGTGGTGCACGGGCATCTCGACCAGCTGGTCAGCGTCAGCGGCGGGCACCGCACGGCCGAGGTCCTGCCCGACGTCGAGACACTCTTCATCGAGGACATGGCCCACGACCTTCCCCGCGCCTACTGGCCGACCATCGCCGACGCCATCCACGACACCGTCCGAAAGGCGGGCTGATGGCCGGGCCACTGGCCGGAGTGAAGGTGCTGGAGCTCGCCGGCATCGGCCCCGGACCCTTCTGCGCCATGATGCTCGCCGACATGGGCGCCGAGGTCATCCGCCTCGACCGCGCCGCGCAGGCCGGCGGCGGCGACCCCGAGCAGCCGCCGGGTGACGTGCTCAACCGCGGCCGTCGCTCCATCGGCGTCGACCTCAAGTCGCCGGAAGGGGTCGAGACCGTGCTCCGCCTGGTCGAGCAGGCCGACGCGCTGCTCGAGGGATTCCGGCCCGGCGTCACCGAGCGCCTCGGCCTCGGGCCCGACGACTGCCTCGCCCGCAACCCGGCGCTGGTCTACGGGCGCATGACCGGATGGGGCCAGGACGGGCCGTGGGCGCCGATGGCCGGTCACGACATCAACTACATCGCTCTGGCCGGCGCGCTCGATCCCATCGGTCGCCGGGGCGAGGCCCCGGTCCCGCCGCTCAACCTGGTGGGTGACTTCGGCGGTGGCGGCATGCTCCTCGCCTTCGGCCTGGTCTGCGGGATCGTCGAAGCGCGTACGTCGGGCCGTGGTCAGGTGGTCGACGCCGCCATGGTCGACGGCGCCGCCGTCCTGACCACGATGTTCCACGCCTTCCGCGCCATGGGCTTCTGGAAGGACGAGCGCGGCACCAACATGCTCGACAGCGGCACCCACTTCTACGACGTCTACGAGACCGCGGACGGTCTGTACATCTCTCTCGGCAGCATCGAGCCGCAGTTCTACGCCGAGATGCTCGACAAGCTCGGTCTCGCCGGAGAGGAGCTACCCCACCAGATGGATCGCGAGCAGTGGCCAGACCTGAAGGAGAAGGTCGCCGCCGTGGTCAGGACGAAGACGCGCGACGAGTGGGAGGCCACCATGGCCGGCACCGACGTGTGTTTCGCTCCCGTCCTGGGTCTGGGCGAGGCGCCGCAGCATCCGCACAACGTGGCTCGCGGCACCTTTGCCGAGCGGCACGGCATCACGCAGCCATCGCCGGCGCCGCGCTTCAGTCGCACCGAGCCGGAGCTCGACCTGCCACCGCCCCACGCGGGCCAGCACACCGACGAGGTCCTCACCGATTGGGGATTCGACGCGTCCGAGGTGGATGCGCTGCGGCAGTCCGGAGCGATCGCCTGATCTCGGCGGCCGTCGCCGTGTCGGCAGAACGTGCCGGGGCCGCCCGATGGACCTGAACGGCCGCACCGTCGTCGTCACCGGCGGGTCGCAGGGCATCGGCGCGGCGATGGCGGAACACTTCGCCGCCGCCGGGGCGCAGGTCCTGGTGGTTGCCCGCAATGAGCGCAAGCTGTCGGCCGTGGCCGACCGCGCCGGGGGCGAGTATCTGGTCGCCGACCTCACCGAGGCGGCAGAGGTCGACCGTCTCATCCCGACCTGTCTCGAACAGCTCGGTCGCATCGACGTGCTGGTCAACAATGCCGGGATCGAGGACTCGGATGCGTTCGTCCACCTCGATCGAGACCGGCTCCGAGCCGTGGCCAGGCTCAACTTCGAGGCGGCGGTCCTCCTCACTCGCGACGTGCTCCCGCACATGCTGGAGCGTGGCACCGGCCACCTGGTGCAGATGAGCTCCATCGCCGGCGCCATGACCTTTCCCGGCGCCGTTGCGTACAGCGGCACCAAGGCCGGCCTGACCAACATGGCCGAGGGACTCCGCATGGAGCTGGAAGGAACCGGCGTCGGTCTGACCGTCGTGGCTCCGGGCCCGGTCGACACCGAGATGTGGAACCGGGTCGAGGACAACGAGGGGTACACGCTTCCCGTGCTCCGCCGCCTGCGTCTGCTCCGTTTGGCGCCCAAGGTCTCGCCGGACGAGGTGGCCCGTGACGTCGTCGGAGCGGTGCAGCACGATCGACCCCACGTGCGCCCCGGTCTGGTCTTCGGGCCGTTCCACATGCTCAACAACCTCAACCGCCGGCTCACCCGATTCGCGCTCACGGGTGTCGACCTCGATCCGCTGGTCGTCGACGAGGCGGCAGCGCCACCAGCGCCGGCCGCCCCCGTCGAGCCCGACCCGGCCGGCGTCGAGGCCGCGAACGCCGCGTTCTACACCGCCCACGAGGAGCGCGATCTCGACGCCATGCGCGACGTCTGGAGCCACGCCGACGACACGGTCTGTGTCCATCCCGGGTGGCCCATCCTGCGCGGCTGGGAGCAGATCGAAGCGTCCTGGAGCCGCATCTTCGAGGGTCCGGGCCGGAACCAGTTCATCCTCACCGACCAGTCGATCGAGGTCCACGACTCGACGGCGTGGGTGACGCTGGCGGAGGACCTCGTCGATCGGGGCGACACGCAGGCCATTGCGGCCACCAACGTCTTCGTGCGGACCGCCGAAGGCTGGAAGCTCGTCGCCCATCACGGCTCGCCGGTGCTGACGCGGTAGGGACGTCCCGAGGGGATCGGCACGGGTCACCATTAGGCTCCAATCGTGCCGACGCTCGCCTGTTTCCACGCCCATCCCGATGATGAGGCCATCGCCACGGGCGGCACCATGGCGCTGGCGGCCGATCTCGGACTCGACGTGGTGCTCATCGTCGCCACCGGCGGCGAACACGGCGAGCCGCAACCCGGCGTGCTCGCTCACGGCGAGGAGCTCGGCGACCGTCGGGTCAAGGAGGTCCGCGAGGCCGGCGCCATCCTGGGCGCCTCCCGCGTCGAGCTGCTCGACTACGTCGACTCGGGAATGATGGGCGAGCCCACCAACGACAACCCCGAGTGCTTCTGGCAGGCCGACCCCGACGACGCTGCCGGGCAGGTCGCAGCGCTGCTCGCCGAGGTGAACGCCGACATCTTCACCATCTACGACTCGAACGGCGGTTACGGCCACCCCGATCACATCCAGGTCCACCGTGTCGGTCTCGCGGCGGCCACCCTGGCCGGGGTGGCGCAGGTGTACGAGGCGACCATGAACCGCACCCGGATCAAGCGCCAGTTCGTCGAACGGGCCGACGAGCTGATCGAGGCGGGCATCGAGCCACCCGAGGTCAGCGAGACCGAGACCTTCGGCACCGAGGAGCGGTTCATCACGCACGCCGTCGACGTCAGGAGCGTGCTCGATCGCAAGAAGGCGGCCATGAAGGCCCACGCCAGCCAGATCGGCCCCGACTCGTTCTTCCTCCAGTTTCCCGACGACGCCTTCGCCGACGCATTCGGGATCGAGTTCTACATCCGCCACGGTCACCAGCGCGACGGCGAGCCCATGGCCGGGTCGCTCTGGTAGCCCCCTGGAGCTGAGCGACCGGGCTGCGAACCCCTCCGCTACCCTGATCTCCACGCAACGAGGGGAGGCGCCGTGAAGCGCATGCTTCCGGTCGAGGAACTGGCACGCGACGATCGTTTCGAGCGCATGCGGATCGAGGACGTCGTGTTCGACCCTCGCAATCAGACCGCGTTCGACGAGAGCCGCCGCCGAGGTGGCTTCGGCAAGGACAACCCCGAGACCCCCGATGCCGTGCGCGGCCTCATGCATGGCATCTTCGTTGGCGAGATCCAGGCGCTCGAGGGTGCCGGTCGGACCTGCTGGGACTTCAACGTCGGCAGCGGTGACAGCGACGTCCCCTTCGAGCTGAAGCTCGACATGGCCCGGCAGTGCTGGGACGAGGCCCGCCACGTCGAGATCTCCGTGAAGCTCAGCGATCACATGGGCTCGACCATCGGTGAGTTCGCCGAGCAGACCCTCCTCTACGAGGCGGCCTGCAACCCCGACCCCGTCCTGCGGCTGACCGGTGTCAACCGGGCGCTCGAGGGCCTGGCCATCGACGTCTTCAACACGATGCGCGAGTTCGGGGGAGCGGTGTCCGATCCCGTCCTGTACTACTGCGAGGACTGGATGCTGGCCGACGAGGTCACCCACGTGAAGATGGGATCCGACTGGCTCCGGCGCCTCACCGCCGACGATCCCGATCGGCAGCAGCATGCGCTCGACTTCCAGCGCTCCGTCGACAAACTCTTCAGCTTCGGCGGCTTCCGCGGGGAGTCCGAGGAGAACCCGGTCCATCTGGCCCGGACGTTCCGATCGCTGGCCGGCTTCTCCGAGGACGAGATCACCGATCTGGTCGACACGGCGGCCGAGGCGATGGAAGAAGCCATGGCCATGGCCGAGGCCAACCGCCCGACCGATGCCGTCGGCCCCGGCTGACTCCGAGACCCGCGCTTCCCCGGCACCAGGAGATCGATGGGCCTACGTGACTTCCACACCACGTTCGCGTGGGTGGTGATCGGTGCCAACGCGCTGGCCGGCATCTGGGCGCTGGCCGCCCATTGGCTCGAGCCGCTGCGCCACCGGGTGCTGTGGTGGTTCGTCCTCGCCGCCCAGCTGACCATCTTCGTCGAGGTCGCCCTGGGCGTCTGGCTCCTCAACGACGGCTTCGAGGTCGACCAGTTCCACCAGTTCTACGGGTTCGTCGCCATCATCGCGGTGGCCATCCTCTACAGCTACCGCCAGCAGATGAAGGCCCACCAGTACCTGCTGTACGGATTCGGCAGCCTGTTCCTGATGGGCCTGGGCCTGCGGGCGGTCGTGCTGGGCTGATGCCCGCTCCGGTCAGAGGTTGACGACGGGGCAGGTCAACGTCCGGGTGATGCCTTCCAGCATCTGCACCTTGCTCACCACCATCTTGCCCAGCTCGTCGACCGTGCCCGCCTCGGCCCGCACGATGACGTCATAGGGACCCGTGACGTCATCGGCGGACACGACGCCGGTCAGCTCGCGCACCTGATCGGCCACGTTGGCGGCCTTGCCCACCTCGGTCTGGATGAGGATGTATGCACTGACCGACATGGGCGGACCCCCCTGGGTTGGTGTGGGGTCAAGCGTAGTGCCCGTCCGGGCGGCGGGGGGCCGGTCAGTTGGTCGAGGGATCGCCCTCGTCGCTGCCCTCACCCTCGGCGGGGAGCTCGCCGGCGGCGGTGGTCGAGATCATGACCTTCTTCGGCTTGGCCTCGTCCGCGAACGGGATCGAGATGGTCAGCACGCCGGCGTCGAAGGACGCATCGGTGCCGCTGCCGTCCAGCGCGTTCGAGAGCGAGAGCTCGGTGCGGTAGGAGCCGTAGAGCCGACCCTGGACGGCGAAGTCGGCCCCCTCGGGAACCGGGCGCTCGAACGCCAGGGTCAGGACGCGGTTCTCGACCGTGAGCTCGACCGCGGCGGGGTCGACGCCGGGAAGGTCGGCCACGACCTCGAGGTGGTCGTCGTGGCGGATGACGTCGATCGGGATCGAGCGGGTCCGGCTGACCGAGCGGGTCGAGGGGAACGGGGAGAAGAACGGATCGAATCGGGTGGTCAACATGAGGGGCCTCCTGGGCGTGTTTGGGATGTCGACGCTCAGGCTAGCACCAAAGTTGATAACACCCAACTCAAGGAACCGGAGGGTGCAATACTGGGGGTTACATCACCGCTTTGATGCCCAGTTCGGCGAATCCCTTGGCCTCGTAGTTCTCCCGGAACATGTCCCGCAGCTTGAGCGCCGCGGCGTCGTAGGCCTCGGGATCGTCCCAGGTGTTGCGGGGATTCAGGATCTCGGACGGGACGCCGGGGCAGTGCTCGGGCATGCGCAGATTGAAGATTGGGTGCAGCTCGGTCTTCTCGTGGTCGAGCTCACCGTGCAGCGCGGCATTGAGCAGCAGGCGGGTGTGACCGATCGAGATCCGATGGCCGGTGCCGTACGCGCCGCCCGACCAGCCGGTGTTGAGCAGAACACACCGGGTCTCGTGACGCTCCATTTCGATCCGCAGCAGCTCGGCGTAGACCGACGGCTTGTGGGACATGAACGGAGCGCCGAAGCAGGCGCTGAAGGTGGCCTGCGGTTCGGTGACCCCCACCTCGGTCCCGGCCAGCTTCGACGTGAACCCGGTGACGAAGTGGTACATCACCTCTTCCTCGGTGAGGATCGAGACCGGCGGCAGCACACCGAACGCATCGGCGGTGAGCAGCACGATCGTCCGGGGGTGCGGACCGCTGGCACCCTCGGCCACGTTGGGGTTGGCGCTGAGCGGGTAGGCGAACCGGGTGTTCTCGGTGACGCTGCCGTCCATGAGGTCCAGGTCCTGGGGGTGGGTCTCCTCGATGGCCTGACCCGGGAGCGGCGGAACGTTCTCGATCAGGGTGCCCGGCAACGAGAGCGCAGCCGCGATGACGGGCTCGGCCTCCTTGTCCAGGTCGATCAACTTGGCGTAGCAGCCGTCCTCGAAGTTGGTGATGCCCTTCAGGCCCCAGACGTGCTCGTCGTCGCCGATGAGCTCGCGCTGGGGGTCGGCCGACAAGGTGGTCTTGCCGGTACCCGAGAGCCCGAAGAGGATGGCGCTGTCGCCGTCGGCGCCGACATTGGCCGAGCAGTGCATGGGCAGCACGTCGTCCTTGGGCAGGACGAAGTTCATCACCGTGAACATGGTCTTCTTGTTGACGCCGCAGTAGTCGGCCCGGCCGAGCACCAGCCCCACGCGGTTGCGGACGTCGACGATGACCGCCCGCTCGCTGAGGGTGCCGTCGCGGTCGGGGTCACAGCGGAACGACGGGACGTTCAACAGCGTCCATCCCTCGGTCTCGCGATCGGCGTCGTCCCGCACGTTCTTGGGGAACATGATGTTGCAGAAGTAGGCGTGCGTGGCGTACTCGCCGACGAAGCGGTAGGGGCGGGCCATCTCGGGGTCGGCCCCGCAGAACACGTCGGCGACGTAGAGCGTGGCGTTGCGATCGTTGAGGTGCTGCACGACGCGGGGGAGCAGGGCTTCGAAGTGGTCGGGGTCGAACTTCTTGAAGTCCGGCTTCCACCACATCTCGTCCTCGATCTCGGGCCAGGCCACGGCGAAGGTGTCCTGGACCGGTCGGCCCGTGCATGACGGATCGGTGTAGTAGACGAGCGGGCCGGCGTTGCCGAGCGCCGTCGGAAAGGCCTTTTGCTCGTCGTCGGGCCCGTCGGGACGCACCCGCCCGCGATCGTGCTCGATCGCCCGGTGGAACAGTTGGTCCTGGGAAAGACCAACGTGGAGTTCCACGTTGGTCAGACCGAATTGCGCCTCGAGTTGGCGAACCACGCTCATGGAGAGACCTTCTTCCTCAGCCGCGTATGCACGCTGGGTCGGCCCCAGCGGAGACTTCGAAGGTACCGCCCACCGTTCGGCGGCGACAATGCGTCACGGCCCGATCGGCGATCGACGGATCGCGGCGGTGGCGCCTCGATTCCGGCCCGAGCGATCAGTCGGAGGCCGAAACCCCGGGGGTGCCCAGATCGACCTCGGAACCCAGTCGGAGCGCAGTGGCCCGGTCGGTTCCGTCCAGGTCGAACACGACCCGCTGGCCCTGGCGCAGCATCCGGAAGATGGACCCCTCGAGTGCGTCGTCGGCCAGGTCGAACTCGGCCATGTCCGTGTCGCGTACGAGCACTCCGTCGCCGGTCGTCGGATCGTAGGACTTGATCACACCTTGCACGGGGCTCTCCTGGTTCTCGGTCGGTTCGTTCTCATCGGCCGGCGGGCCCCTCTCCGGGGAAACGTTCCTCGAATCCGGCCGGCGGTTCCCGGTTGCCGACCTTGCGGGCCGGGATGCCGTCCCAGATCTCCCACTCCCCGGTCGATCCGAGGAGCACGGCGTTGGGTGCCACCAGCGTGCCACGTCCGATGGTCATCCCTGCGGTCGGAGCCAGGATCCGCGATCCGGGGGAGAGCACGGCGTGGTCGTCGATCACGATCGGCCCGAAGGGCACCGTCGCGTCCATGTAGGCGTCCTGGGTCCCGATCGTGACCTCGTGGGCGATCGTGACGTACCGGCCGATCTCCGTGGTGGCCCAGACGGTCGTGCCGGTGCCGTGCACGAAGGCGCTCCCCTCGGCCATGGTGACCGTCGCCGGCACGTGCTGGAGATTGACGAGCCGGATGAGGTTGCGGGTGATCGTGCCGACGCCCGGAACGGCGCGAAGTCCGATCAGGGCGTTGACGACGGGGCTGGGACGCCGGGTGGCGTTCACCGCGGGCCGGTCTCGCCGGGTCCCTCGCCGGGAAAGTTCTTGGCGAAGGTCGGGGGCGGCGTCCGGTCGGCGACCTTGCGGGCCGGGACCCCGCCCCAGATCTCCCACTCGCCGGTCGACTCGCCCAGCGCGGCGTTGGCGGCCACCAGCGTGCCGCGGCCGATGGTCAGGCCTCCGGCCGGTGCCAGCACCTTGGCCCCCGGAGAGAGCATGACGTGGTCCTCGAGAACGACCGGCGTGGTCGCGGCACCGCCGGTGTCCGAGAGATCCTGCAGCCCGATCGTGACCAGGTGGGCGATCACGCAGTGTCGGCCGATGCGGACATTGGGATGGATGAAGGTGCTGTTGCCGTGGAGGAAGATCGTTCCGTCGCCGATCGTGACCGACGGTGGGATCTCCATGCGCCAGATCAGGCGGAGTCCGGCTCGGGCCAGCACGCCGAGCACGGGGACACGGCGAAGCCGGATCAGGGTGGCCATGAGGCCGCCGGTGAGGATCGAACGCCGGGTGGGCTTGGTGGCACTGGCCTCTCGTCGCTCGGCTCCGTCGATGAGCTTCGGCTTCTCCGCTGGCATGTCCCAGAAGATAGCGAGCCGTCGTTCCGACCGTGGGATTCGGGCCCAGCACCGAGTGGTCGGCGTCGGTCGAAGGTGCGCTGGTTACGATCCGACCCGTGGCGAGTGTCCCCGTGGTCCGAGCGTGAGCGATCGATCGAGCGGCGACGGCACGTCCATGGCCCCGATCGACGGGCCTGCCGTCGTGCGGATGCTGGCCGGAGCCCACGCTCGTGTCGTGCGGCACGAACGCTGGCTCGACGAGCTCAACGTGTTTCCGGTCGCCGACGCCGACTCGGGGCGCAACATGGCGGCGACCCTGGGAGCGGTCAGCGAGGCGGCCGCCTCCGTCGGCGGCGTGGACGGGGTTCGACCGCCGGGACTCCCCGAGGTGGTCGCGGCCGCCGAGCCGGCGGCCATCCGGGCCGCCCGCGGCAACTCGGGGGTCATCCTCGCCGAGTGGCTGCGGGGTTTTCTCTCTGGGCTTCCCGAACCGCTCGATCGAGCGTTCATGGCTGCGGCCGACGACGCCCACGCGTCGATGGATCGGCCGGTCGAGGGGACGATGATCACGGTCGCCGCCGACGCCGCCACCGCCGTCGCGGCGGCCGACGATCGCCGAGCGCTCGCCCTGATGATGGCGGCGCAGCGCGTGGCCGAGGCCTCGCTCGCTCGCACCCCCTCGCTGCTCCCGGTGCTGGCCCGCCACGGCGTCGTCGACGTGGGCGGGGCCGGGCTGTTGTGTGTCCTGGACGGGTTCGTGCTGGCCCTGGGAGGTGCGGCCCCGGAACGCCGGGGTTCGATGTCCCCACCGCCGGTCGTCTCGGCCGGCTCGGCCGGCGACCGGGTCGAGGTCATGCTGACCGTCGAGGGGACGGCCGTCGCCGTCGATCGCATCGAGCGCGCCTGGCGCGAGCTGGGCGACTCGATCGCGGTCGCGGGCTACGACGAGCTGTGGCGACTGCACGTCCACACCGACCGGCCCCAGCAGGCGATCGCCGTCGCCGAACGGTTCGCCTCGGTGGTCGATCGGGTCACCGAGCCGCTGGTCGAGGAGCATCCGTGACCGCGCCGCTCACCCTGCTCGACCTCGACGGCCTTCCCGTCGCCCAACTCCGAGGCGTCGGACCCAAGAAGCAGAAGTCCCTCGCGGCCGTCGAGATCGGGTCGGTTCTCGACCTGTTGCTGCACTATCCCCGCCGTTACATCGACCGCACCCGCCAGGAACGCATCGTCGACCTGGTGCCCGGCGACGAGGCGATGGTGATGGTCGAGGTCCGCTCGGTGCAGGCCCGTCGCACCCGGAACCGTCGCACGATGGTCACGGCCAAGGTGGGCGACGAGAGCGGCACGCTCGATCTGACCTTCTTCAACCAGCCCTGGCGCGAGCGGCAGCTCGACGAGGGAGCGCGGGTCGTCGTCTTCGGGAAGATGGACCTGTACCGGGGTCGGCCCCAGATGACGAATCCGGTCGTGGATCTGGTCGGCAATCGCACCGGCCGCATCATCCCGGTGTATCCGCAGTCCGAGAAGGCCGGTCTCACCACGTGGGACGTGGCCGAGTGGGTCGCCGAAGCCCTGCGCCGCTCCTCGGCCCGCGGCGTCGCCGACCCGGTGCCGGCCGAGATCCTGGCCGGCGAGCAGTTGATCGACCGCCAGTCCGCCCTCACCGCGATCCACCAGCCCGAGTCGATGGGAGACGTGACCAAGGCGCGGGCCCGCCTCGTCTTCGACGAGCTGCTGCGCATCCAGTTGGCGCTGGTGCTCCGGAAGCGCCGCTTCGAGTCCGAGCTGACCGGGATCCGCCACGTCGACCCCGCCATCGCGGAGATCCTGTCGTCGTTCCATGCGTCCCTTCCGTTCCCCCTGACCGACGCGCAGCGTCGGGTGATCGACGAGCTGCGCGAGGACCTGGCCGCGACGGCCCCGATGCATCGCCTTCTCCAGGGTGACGTCGGCTCGGGGAAGACGGTGGTCGCGGTCTCGGCGCTGCTGGTGGGGATCGCGGGAGGTCACCAAGGAGCGTTGATGGCCCCCACCGAGGTGCTGGCGGAGCAGCACGCCAGCGCGGTCCGACCGATGCTCGAGCAGTTCGAGGTTCCTGATCCCGGCACACTCATGGGGGTCCGTCCGATGAGGGTCGAGCTGCTCACCAACCGGATCGGCGCAGCCGAGCGGCGCCGCATCCTGGCCGCGCTGGCCGACGGAAGCTGCGATCTGGTCATCGGCACCCATGCGCTGATCCAGGAAGCAGTCGAGTTCGCCTCGTTGGGTGTGGTCGTCATCGACGAACAACACCGGTTCGGCGTCGAACAGAGGGCAGCGCTGCGCGACAAGGGCAAGGGTGAGGCGATGCCGGATGTTCTCGTGATGACGGCCACCCCCATTCCCCGGACGGCCGCGATGACGGTCTACGGCGACCTCGACGTCTCGGTGCTCGACGAGTTGCCACCCGGTCGTACGCCCGTGCGGACTGCGTGGGTGCGACCCGAATCCGACGCGGAGGAGGCGATGTGGGAGGACGTCCGGGCGGCCGTTGCGGCCGGCCAACAGGTCTACGTGGTGTGTCCGCTGATCGGTGAGAGCGAGAAGCTCGAGGTGGCGTCGGCCGAGGAGACGCATGACCGGCTCGCGTCCGACGAGCTGGCCGGTCTCCGGCTGGCCCTGCTCCACGGCCGGGTTCCCGCGGCGGACCGTGAGGAGCGGATGGCGGCGTTCCGCTCCGGCGAGCTCGACGTGTTGGTGGCGACGACCGTCATCGAGGTCGGCGTCGACGTCCCCAACGCCACCGTGATGGTCGTGCTCGACGCCGACCGCTTCGGGATCGCCCAGCTGCACCAGTTGCGGGGCCGCGTCGGCCGCGGCGTAGACGCGTCCCGCTGTTACCTGGTGGGGGAGGGGGCCACCCCTGATGCCGAGGCCCGACTGGAGGCCATGGTCAGGACCACCGACGGATTCGACCTGGCCGAGGTCGACCTGGAGTTGCGGGGTGAGGGGACGATCATGGGCGAACGGCAGAAGGGCCGCAACGACCTTCGTCTGGCCTCCCTCCGCCGGGATCGAGCCACGGTCGAGCGCGCTCGGGAGGTCGCGTTCGCCCTGGTCGACGCGGAGCCGGACCTCGGCGCGGTTCCCGACCTGCGCGACGAGGTGGCCCTCTTCCTCGACCCGGATGACGCCGAATACCTGCTGAAGAGTTAGGGACCCGCGAAGAGGGCGCTGTGCGCCCGGCGGGTCCTTGGGAGTTCAGCACGGCTGAACTCCTCCGGGCTACGAGTAGGGCGAGGGCTCGTCGTCGGTGTCGTCCATCACGATGTCCCAGCGGTCGAGGCAGTCTTCGCACCGGTAGGCGACCACGTCGCCGGGCACGAAGCCTTCCTCGGGCGGCGGGTAGCTCAGCCGGTGGCAGCGGCCCCCGCAGTCGACACACACGATGTGCTCGGGAACGTCCACCCGGGCACCGTAGCGTCGGGCTCGACGGTACCGTGCGGGCATGCGCGTGATCGCCGGCGAGCTCGGGGGCAGAACCATCCGGTCCCCGAAGGGATCGGCGATCCGACCCACGTCGGCTCGGGTGCGTGAGGCCATCTTCAACACGTTGTTCAGCCTCGACGCGCTGGAGGGCGCCGTCGCGACCGACCTGTTCGCCGGGACCGGAGCGCTCGGGATCGAGGCGCTCTTCGCGGGGCGCGGCCCATTGCACGTTCGTGGACCGAGAGCCCGGCGCCGTCGAACTGATCGAGGCGAATCTGGCGTCACTCGGCCTCGCCGATCGGGCCACGGTCGTCCGGGCCGATGCCCTGGCCCACGCTCGCCGGTCCGGGCCCGTCGATCTGGTCCTGGCCGACCCTCCGTATCGATTCGATGCCCTGGCTCAGCTCGGGTCCGCCGTCGACGCCGAGCTCCTGGTGGTCGAGGCGGACGGTTCGGTGGACCTCGGCGCCGGGTGGCGGGTGGTGAAGGAACGCACCTATGGCACTACTGTGGTGGCGTACGCGCGGCGAGTGACCAACGCCTGAGACGAGGTGCCGGTCGATCGTCGCCACGGTTTGACGCGGTTGTCCGCCAACCCCGACCCTTTCCCTCACCCATCGACTGGCTCACCAGCAGGAGTTGTCCGTGTCACGAGTGCTCTATCCGGGATCCTTCGATCCCGTGCACAACGGTCACATGGAGATCATGGAGACCGCGGCCTCGTTGTTCGACGAGGTGGTCGTCGCCGCCATGCGGAATCCGCAGAAGGGTGAACCACTCTTCGATCTGGACGAGCGCGAGGACATGCTCAACGAGTGTGTGGCCCACCTTCCTGCGGTGCGGGTCACGATGTTCTCCGAGCTGGTCGTCGATCTGGCCCGCAGCGAGGGCTGCGACTTCATCGTGAAGGGCCTGCGCGCCGTGTCCGACTTCGAGAGCGAGCTGCAGATGGCCCAGATGAACCACGCCATCTCCGGTGTGCACACGGTCTTCCTTCCCTCGGCGTCCGACCATTCCTTCCTGGCATCGAAGCTCATCCGAGAGGTCGCCCGGCTGGGCGGCGACGTCACCTCCATGGTTCCCCCGCCGGTGGCGAAACGACTGAACGAGAGGTACTCGACATGACCGACACCAGTGCCAGAACACCGTCCACCGCCCCGTACCTGGCCGAGGTCGAGGACATGCTCCGCCGAGCCGGGGAGCTGGTGGCCGCCGGTCGGCCCATGCCGTTGTCCGCCTCGGTGATGATCAACCGCGACGAGGTGCTCGAGCTCATCGAGGGCTCCCTCGAACGGTTGCCCGACGAGCTCAAGGCGGCCCGCTGGCTGCTCAAGGAGCGCGACGAGTACCTGTCCAAGGTGCAGCGCGAGGGCGATGCGATGATCGCCGATGCCCAGACCCGGGTCGCCCAGATGGTGCAGCGGTCCGAGGTGGTCAAGGCGTCGCAGCAGCGCGCCGGCGAGATCCTCGATCGCGCCGAGGCGCAGGCCCGGCAGATGCGCCACGAGGTCGAGGACTTCTGCGACCAGAAGCTGGGCAGTTTCGAGATCATCCTCGAGCGGACGGCCAAGATGGTCGCCAGCGGACGGGACAAGTTGGGTGCGTCCGGCGCCCCCGCCGAGGCGGAGCCCGAAGAGGCCCCCGTCGATCCGCCGGTGTTCGACCAGGAACAGGCCTGATCGAACCCGTCAGGCTGGTCGTCACCGACCTCCTCCGACATCCCGGCCAGCGAGACTCGGTCCGGCGCACCATCGAGATCGAACCGGCCCGAGCTCCCGTTGCGGGTGCGGAATCGGCCGGGTCCGTCGTCCTCGACGTCGTGCTCGAGTCGCGCTCTACCGGCGTCGACGTCACGGGGCGACTCGAGGTCCCCTGGCGAGCCGAGTGCCGGCGCTGCCTCGAGCCGGTCGAGGGCAGCACCGAGATCGACGTCGAGGAGCACTTCGACCACCGTCCGTCATCGGAAGAGATCGGCCCGATCGCCGACGACGGGACCATCGACCTCGGGCCGCTCATCCACGACGAGGCCAGGTGTGCGCTCCCGCTCACCGTCCTGTGCCGCAGCGACTGTCGCGGGCCCGTGCCCGAGGCCTTCGTCGCGGCGGACGACCCGGAGATGCTCGAGGAGCGCCGGGACGACCGCTGGGCGGCCCTCGATCAGCTGACCTTCGACGACTGAACGCAACGGTCGGTCCGTCGCGGTCCGCTTCGCGACGGACCGACCGAGCCGCTACGATGCGCCGTTCCCGGAACGAGCGCAGGATCTCATGGCAGTACCCAAGAAGAAGACGTCGAAGTCGAAGACCCGCAGTCGCCGAGCATCCGCCTGGCGGCTCGACGCGCCGGCGCGCAGCGTGTGTCCCAACTGCGATTCGGCCAAGCTGCCCCATGTCGTCTGCCCCAACTGTGGTTGGTACAAGGGCCGGTACGCGGTCGACGTCGAGTAGTGCCCCAACCGGCCAACGTTGCCGGTCACGGCCCGAGCTCTCGGCTGCCCGTGCCCCGACGCAACCATCGGTCGCCCTCCTGATGTTGCCGATCGCTCTCGACGCGATGGGCGGCGACGACGCGCCCGATGCGGTCGTCGAGGGAGCGTGCCGGGCTCGGGACGATCACGGCATCGACGTCGTGCTGGTCGGTCCTCCCGAGCGTCTGGGTACACACCACGGGTTGCCGATCGTCCCCGCCTCGGAGGTCATCGGCATGGCCGACGATCCGGGGTCGAGCGTGCGGCGCCGCAAGGACGCAACCGTGGTCCGCGCCGCAGAGGCCGTACGCGACGATCGGGCCGCAGCCACCGTCAGCGCCGGCAACACCGGTGCCGCCATGGCCAGTGCGCTCTTCCGGATCGGACGCCTCCGTGGTGTGGCGCGTCCTGCGATCGCCACCCCGATCCCGTCGGTGAGTGGCCCGCCCACCGTGCTGCTCGACGCCGGGGCCAATGCCGACTGTCAGGCACCGTGGCTCGTGCAGTTCGCCCAGATGGGTTGCGTGTACGCACGGCAGCGCTACGGGGTCGAGACGCCGCGGGTGGGCCTGCTCTCGATCGGTGAAGAGCCCGGAAAGGGCAATGCGCTGGCGAAGGAGGCCCACGGCCTGTTGTCCGACGGCCCCCTGGGTGGGCGGATCGGTGCGACCTTCGTGGGCAACGTCGAAGGGCGCGACCTCATGTCCCCCGACGTCGATGTCGTCGTGACCGACGGGTTCACCGGCAACGTCGCCCTCAAGACACTCGAGGGCGGGATCGGGGCCGTCCTCGACCGGCTCCGGGCGCTGATGGACGCCGACGACCGGAGCCGGGCCGCCGTCGAACCCATCCTGCCGGGCCTGACCGAGATCTTCCACGATCTCGACCCGGACACCTACGGCGCCGCCCTGCTGTTGGGCGTGAAGGGGGTCTCGTTGATCAGTCATGGCGCGTCCAGCCCGGAGGCCATCTGCAACGCCCTTCGTACTGCGGTCGATCTGGTCGAAATGGACCTGGTGACGGCCCTGGCCGCCGCGGTCGGTCCGGCCGACGGTTGAGAGCGAGCGGTTTGGTAAGGTGCGCGGCCGTATTCGGCGCCTGATCCCACCGGAGGAGCCACCGTGCCCGCAGAAACCCACGTGACCGGCGGTCCGATCGATCGAGCCGAGGTCCTGCAGATCGTGCGCGACCGGCTCGCGGACATCCTCGAGATCGAGCCGTCCAGCATCGGGGAGGGCGACGCGTTCGCCGACGACCTCGACGCCGACTCGCTTGCGTTGATCGAGCTGGTCGAGGCACTGGAAGAGGAGCTGGGGGAGCGCAGTGTCGGCTTTCGGATCGACGACGAGGACCTCGAGGACCTGAAGACCGTGCGTGACGCGGTCGACTACGTCTTCGCGAAGCTTGGGTGAGGCCGCGGCTCCGGATCTGGCGTCGTATCCCGAGATCGCTGCTCTGGCCGACCGCCTGAGCCACCGGTTCGCCGATCCTGCGCTGTTGGTCACCGCCGTCACGCACCGCTCCTGGTGTTCAGAACACGACGGATCGGAGTCCAACGAGCGACTGGAGTTCCTCGGCGATGCCGTCCTGTCGGTGGTCGTCGCCGAGCGGCTCTTCGAGAGCGCCAGGGTGCTGCCCGAAGGGCAGATGGCCAAGATGCGCGCCCGGGTGGTGTCCGAGCCGGTGCTCGCCGAGGCGGCTCGCTCCGTCGGACTCGGGACCGCGCTCCGTCTGGGACGAGGTGAGGACGGCAGCGGGGGCAGGGACAAGCCGTCGCTGCTCTCCGACGCCTACGAGGGGGTCGTCGGCGCCATCCACCGCGACGGCGGCCTGGAAGCGGCTCGACGTTTCCTCCTGGAAACGCTCGGCGAGGCCATCGTCGAGGCGGAATCCAGCCCGGGGAATCATGACCACAAGACCCGGCTCCAGGAGCTCGCAGCCCGTAAGTCCCTGCCGACCCCCCAGTATCGAGTAGAACACGAGGGACCCGATCACGAGCGGGTGTATCACGCTACGGTCGACCTCGGCGGTCCGATCCGTGGTCGTGGCACCGGTCGCTCGAAGAAGGAAGCCGAGCAGGCGGCCGCTGCGCAAGCCGTTGCCGCCTGTACCGGATCATCAGCCTCATGAATCCACCCATCCGACCCGCCACCGCCGCACCGCCACCCCCGCCCCTTGGAGCCGTTCTTCATGCCTGATCTTCCCGAGATCGAAACGTACCGACGTGATCTCGAACGCGACGTCTCCGGAAGGAAGATCAAGACGGTCGAGGTGGCGTCGATGAAGTGCCTTCCCCAGTTCCGGAACAAGAAGGACTTCGTCTCGCAGATCGTCGATGCCAAGGTCCAGTCGGTGACCCGGCGGGGACTGTCACTGCTGTTCACCCTGGACAACGAGCTCGCCATGGTCGTCGACCTCGGTCCCACCGGGGGTCTGCGACGGCGGGCCAACAAGGAAGCGGCCGAGAAGGGCACCGAGATCACCTGGATCTTCACCCAACACGGACAGCTCCGGTACATCGATCCCGACCAGACGGGGGAGATCCTGCTGGTGCCGACCGACGAACTGGCCACCGCGCGACCCGAATGGGCCGAGCTCGGCACCGACACGGTCGACGAACCCATCTCGTGGACCGCGTTCGGCCGGGCCCTGCTCGAGCGCTCCGATCGACTGAAGCTCCTGCTCATGGATCCGACGTTTCTCGTGGGCCTCGGTCAGATCTACAGCGACGAGATCCTGTTCCACGCCGGTCTCCGGTACAACCGGACGCCCGACTCGCTCAGCACCCAGGAGATCCGCCGGCTGTACCGGGCGGTCGTCGAGGTCGTGCACGACGCGGTGAAGTACCGGGGGACGACGCTGGAGGAGAACGGGTATGCCGATCTCTTCGGTGAACCCGGCGTCTACCAGGACCATCTGACCGTGTACGGGAAGGCGGGGGAGATGAGCGCCAGGGCCAGAGGTCAGATCGTCCGATCGAAGATCGGTGGTCAGTGGACCTACTACTGCGAACAGACGCAGGTCTGAGCCGTGTTCCTGAAGGCGCTCACCCTCAAGGGGTTCAAGTCGTTCGCCGAGTCCACCGTCCTCGAGCTCGAGCCCGGGGTCACCGTGGTCGTCGGCCCCAACGGCAGCGGGAAGTCCAACGTCGTCGACGCCATCGCCTGGGTGTTGGGGGCGCAGGCCCCCACCGCCGTGCGTTCGCAGAAGATGGACGACGTGATCTTCGCCGGTACGGCCACACGGGCGCCGCTCGGTCGGGCCGAGGTGTCGCTGACCATCGACAACGGGTCAGGCATCCTGCCGATCGAGTTCAACGAGGTGACGATCACGCGCACGCTGTTCCGGTCGGGTGATTCCGAGTACGCCCTGAACGGCGTGCCCTGCCGCCTGCTCGACATCCAGGAGCTCCTCAGCGACTCCGGCGTCGGCCGTCAGCAACACGTCATCATCAGCCAGGGTCAGATCGACGCGGTGCTCAACGCTCGCCCCGAGGATCGTCGGGCCATCATCGAGGAAGCGGCCGGCGTCCTGAAATACCGCCGCCGCAAGGAGAAGGCCGAGCGGCGTCTGGTCTCGACCGAAGGGAACCTCTCCCGCCTCTCCGACCTGCTGCGCGAGGTACGACGGCAGCTGCGACCGCTGGAGCGGCAGGCGGACGCGGCGCGACGACACGGCGACGTGGTGGCCGAGCTGCAGGCGCTGCGGATCCACGCCGCCGGACTCGAGCTGGGTCGCATGCGGACCCGGCTGGAGCGATCCGCGGCCGATCGGCGAGAGCTGGAGGCCACCGCGAAGGGGTTGATCTCCGAGCTGGCGTCGCTGGACTCGGCCATCGTGGCTCGCGAATCCGAGCTGGCGGCGATGGGCGCCGACGACCTGGGGGATGCGCTCGGTCGTTGTGAGTCCCTGGCCCAGAAGGGCATCGGGCTGGGCGAGCTGCTCCGTGAGCGGGCGTGTGGGATCGAGCGCGAGCGGGATTCGTTCGTCGACGAGGCCCTCGTCGCCACCCTCACCAACGATCGGGCCCGCGCCGTGGCCGAGCTGGCCGCGGTGGCGAGCGACGAGGCGTCCATCGAACCGGAGCTCGAGGCCCTGGTCGCCGAGGAGGCCGAGCTGGCCCGACGTCGGTCCGCGTTCGAGTTCGAGTGGGACGAGGACCCGGACGCGGCGGAGGCCGACGCCGGAGAGGTGCGCGGCGAGCTGGCCGCCCTTCGGGCGTCGCTCGAACGGGCCCGGGCCGACCAGGCCCGGACGACCGAGCGGGTCACCGCGTTGCGTGACGACAGCATCGCCGTGACGGCCTCGATCGAGGAAGCGGCCCAGCAGGTCGGTGCTGCGGACGCACTGATCCGTCGCGAAGCCGTGGCCACCGAACACTGCGAGACCATGGTGCAGCAGGCGACAGAGGCCGCCGACGCTGCGACCGATGAGCTGCAGGACGGACGCAACGAGTTGCGAGCCTGGGAGAGCCGGGTCGAAGCGCTCGCTCTGGCGCTGGACGAGGCCCGGTCACGGGCCGGGGCCGAACGGCTCGCCGATCTCGACGGCGTGCTCGGCACACTCCGCGAGCTGGTCGATGTCGACCCGGGCTGGGAGGCGGCGTTCGAAGCAGCGGCGGGCGAGGCCCTCGACGCGATGGTGATCGACGGGGTCGAGAGCACGACGCGGGCGCTCGAGATCCTCAAGGAGAACGCCCTGACCGGGTCGGTGCTGCCGCTGGCGGGCGGCCGGATGCAGATGGTGCCGCTCTCCACCGCCGATGCCGTGCGCTCCCACGTTCGCGGTCGGCGACCCGAGGTCGACGGGCTCCTCGACGCGCTCGTGGGTCTGGCGCTGGCCGTCGAGGGCGGTTGGACACAGGCGGTCGAGGTCGCTCTGGCCAAACCCGACGTCCTCGTCGTCACTCGCGCCGGTGACCGATTCGGATCGACGGGTTGGCGGGTGGGTTCGGTCGGCTCCGGGGCCACGGCGGGCGCCCTTGACGAGGCTCGGGCCGAGTGCCGGCGTCAGACCGAACGTCTGGAGAGCCTGGAGTCGGCCGCCGCCGAAGCCTCCCGGTCACTCGAGATGGCGCGGACCGGCCTGCGCGAGAGTCAGGCCCAGGCCCGCACCGCCGAGACCAAACACCGAGAGGCATCGGAGCACTTCCGCCAGGTGGAGAGCCGCGGCCGTGAGCTCCTCAGCGAGGTCGAGACCATCGAGGGGCACCGGCGCAATCTCGAGACCGGGATCCAGCGGGACCGCCAACGAGAGGTGGAACTGGCCGAGCGACTGCCGGCCCTGGAAGCGGCCGAGTCGAAGCTGCTGGAGTCCAGTCGCGCCATGGCGGCCTCGCGCGCCGAGCTCGATGGCAGCGTCTCCGAGCTCGCTGCTCGGCGCACCGACCTGGAGGTGCGGGCGGGAGCGGCCACGGAACGCCGAGAGCTGCTCCAGTCGCGCCTCACCGAGCTGGACCAGCGGCTGAGCCGCTACGAGGAGAAGCGCCAGGAGGCCGAGCCCGGCAAGCGGTGCTCGACCGGCGGGCCGTCCTCAACGACCGGCTGGCCACCTGGGTCGGGGCGGTGTCGACGCAGGTCGACACCCACCTCACCGAGCTACGACAGCGCCGCCAGGCCCAGTCCGAAGCCGCCCGGGCGGTAGCCGCCCAGCTCGACGAGATCAGGGCGCAGCGGTCCGAGCTGGAGACCCGTCTGGCGGAGCAGCGCGAACGAGAACGTCGGGCCGAGCTGGATCACGCCGAGCAGACCTTGCGGTTGGAGTCACACATCGAGATGATCCGGCGCGATCTCGACATCGAACCCGACCGGACGATCGACGCGCCGTGTCCCGAGCTGGATGAGGGGGTCAGCGTGGCAGCGCGGGTGCGCGAGCTGGAGCGCGACCTCAAGCTGATGGGCCCCATCAACCCGCTGGCGCTCGAGGAGTTCGAGGCGCTCCAAGAGCGACACGAGTTCCTCCAGGAGCAGCTCGACGACGTGCGCTCCAGTCGACGCGAGCTAACCAAGGTGATCCGGGCGATCGACGCCGAGATCGTCAACGTGTTCCGTGCTGCGTTCGTCGACGTCGCCCAGAACTTCACCCAGCTCTTCTCCACGTTGTTCCCCGGCGGGGAGGGGTCCCTTCGGCTCACCGAACCCGACGACCTGCTGGCCACCGGGATCGAGATCCAGGCCCGCCCGTCGGGCAAGAACGTGAAGAAGCTCAGCCTCCTGTCGGGTGGAGAGCGGTCCCTGACCGCGCTGGCCTATCTGTTCGCCGTGTTCCGGAGCCGGCCCTCACCGTTCTACGTCATGGACGAGGTCGAGGCCGCGCTGGACGATGTGAATCTCCACCGATTCCTGCAGCTCGTCGACGACTTCCGTCAGGACGCTCAGCTGATGATCGTCAGCCATCAGAAGCGCACGATGGAGGCGGCCGACGTCCTGTACGGCGTCACGATGCAACCGGGTGGCTCCTCCAAGGTGGTCGCCGAGCGGCAGCCGGTCGACATCGACCTCACCCGTGAACCGGCGGACATCGACCTGACCACCTGAGCGCCTCCGCCGGTGCCGGAGGCACGGGACGAAGGTCGGCCTCAGCCCGTATGCTGGTGCGCATGCCGCTCGCCCTGCTGTCCGTTCCGCGCCGGAACGACCCCTGCTGGTGTGGCAGCGGACGGAAGTTTAAGGCCTGCCACCAGTCCTCCACCGGGACGTTGCGTCCCGGCAAGGTCAGTCCCGTGCGCGACGTCCCGGCCGACATCGTCCGTCCGCCGTACATCAACAACGGCGGTATTCCGTCCCGCGGCAACGATCCGTTGGTCAAGTCTCCCGAGGTCATCGAGCGGATGCGCCGGTCGGGGGCCCTGGCGGCCGAGGTCCTGGCCGCTCTCGGATCCGAGGTGGCCCCCGGGGTCACGACCGAACACCTCGATCAGGTGTGCCACGAGTTGACCATCGAGGCCGGCGCGTACCCCAGCCCCCTCGGCTACCGCTCGTACCCCAAGTCGCTGTGCACGTCGGTCAACGAGGTGATCTGCCACGGGATCCCCGACGACCGGCCGCTCGAAGAGGGCGACATCGTGAACCTCGACGTGACCGTGTACCGCGAGGGCGTCCACGGCGACACCAGTGTCACGTTCCTGGTCGGCGAGGTCGACGATGCCTCCAAGAAGCTGGTGCGGGTGACCGAGGAATGCCTCGACCTGGGGATCGCAGCCGTGCGGCCGGGTCGGCCCATCTCCGACATCGGTCATGCCATCGAGACCCACGCCGTCGAGCACGATCTCGGTGTGGTCCATGCCTTCGTGGGTCACGGCATCGGCGAGGAGTTCCACAACGAGCTGGCGGTGCCCCACTACTACACGCCTGCGGCCGCCACCGTCATGACGCCGGGCATGACCTTCACCATCGAGCCGATGATCACCATGGGCCGGCCCGCCGAGCGCATCTGGGCCGACGACTGGACCGCCGTGACCGTCGACGGTCTCCGATCGGCCCAGTTCGAGCACACCGTGCTGGTCACCGGTGAAGGTGTCGACGTCCTGACGGCGCCGCCCACCACGCGTTGACCGACGAGCTCGTCGAGTTCGCGGCGGGCGATCCACGAACCGATCGCGTGGTCCGGGCGCTGGCCAGCGCGTTCGCCGATGATCCCGCCATGGTCCACGTCGAACCCGATCCGGCCCGTCGGCCGGGTTCGGTCGCACGATTGATGCGGTTCGAGCTGCATCGGGTGCTGCAGCTCGACGGTGTGGTTCATGCCGACCCGCAGGGGCGTGGCGCTGCGCTGTGGACCCCGCCCCCGGGTCATCAGATGGAGACCGGCGTCGAGGCGCTCAGGACCGCCGCCCGCTTCGTCGGGGTGAAGCGGCGACGGATCGTCCGGGCGCTGCGGCTCTACGGTCCGGTCGGTGCTCGGCATCCGAAGGACGAGCCGCACTGGTACCTGGCGGTGCTGGGCGTCGATGCATCGGCCCAGGGCGAGGGGCTGGGACAACGGTTGATCACGCCCGGGCTGGATCGTTGCGACGAGGAGGGCCTCCCGGCCTATCTCGAGACCATGAACGAGGCGAACCTGGCCTGGTACGCGCGGTACGGCTTCGAGGTGACCGACGAGGTCCACAGCGGCATCCCCGCCTGGCTCCTCACCCGCCGCCCCCGAACCTGAACCCTCTCGGGGTCAGGCACCCAGAGGGTTCAGGTTGGAGCGGCCCGACTCGTCGTGCCGAGGCCGAACCGGCCTTTCGGTGGCGGTGACTAGTCTCCAGCCCGTGGGAAGCGGCAGCGGTCGAGAGGGCGGGGGGACACCGAGTGACGGGGGTGACCCCTTCGATTCGCTACTCCAGGCGGGCGAGCACGTCGTCCACGAGCCGAGTGCCGAGGAGCGGGCGAGAACGGCCGCACGAGCCGAGCGCGAGGCCAACCTGGTCCGGCGCCTGGCCGAGGAGGAAGCGCAGCGGCGCCAGCGATCAAAGCGGACTCGGCGGGTGCGCCGGCGAGCTGCCCCGCGCCGGCTGGTCGGTATGGTCGTCCCGGCTCTCGCCGTCGTCTTCGTGGCCGGCATGGCATGGGTGCAGTACCGGGACGGGGGTGGTTCGTTCGGCTCTGCCTCAGATGGCGGAGGCCGGCCGGACAACTATCCGCCGGCCGGCGAGGCTGCATCGGCTGACCCGCTGGGAGTGCCGCCGCCGCTTGCTGAGCCCGCGGGAGCGTTCGAGTTCTCGCACACACAGAGGGAGGGCGACGAGCCAGTCGCCTTTGACCCGTGTCGGCCGATCCGGTATGTCGTGAATCCGGCCGGCGCTCCGCCCGGCGGTGGCGAGCTGATCCGAGCAGCAGTGGAGCGCATCACGGCTGGAACGGGCCTGGTCTTCATCGACGACGGGTTGTCCGACGAGCGATGGTCCAAGGAACGTGAGCCGTACCAGCCCGATCGCTACGGTGACCGCTGGGCGCCGGTGTTGATCTCGTGGTCTACGGAGGACGAGGTTCCCGGCCTCGGGGGGTTCATTGCAGGGCTGGGGGGTGGGATCGCCCGCTCGGATCCTGATGGACGGCTCGGCTACGTGAGCGGCGGCGCCGTGATCGATCGCGACGACGCTGAGCGCATCTTGGCCGGTCCCGAAGGCACTGAACAGGTCCGCGTTGTCATCCAACACGAACTCGGGCATGTCCTCGGCCTCGGTCACGTTGCAGACGAGACCCAGGTGATGAACGCCGCCGGGTCCGCTGTGCTGGACTGGGGCACGGGCGATCTGGCCGGCCTGCACCACTTGGGATCGGGACCGTGCCTGCCCGATCTGTAACTCGGCGTGGGCGGTCCGCTGGCCAACCATGATCCGGCCACGACCCTCCGGCGCCAGCGGTCACGGGTAGGCTGAGACCTGCGGCGGGCGGTCGTCGAGAGGACTTGCGCCGTGGTTCCCACGAACCTTCTCATCGGACAGGAGCCGGATCCGGTGATTCCGATCGGAGCGGGCCTTTTCGCAATCGGGTTCCTCCTGGTGTCGGCGGTGTGGATCTACACCGACGCCAAATCGATCGGTGCTCGGAAGGGCCTGGTCGGAGGAATCGCCAACAACACTCCCATGATGTGGGCGGTGGGCGCAGTGCTGATGTGGATCATCGTCGTGCCGGTCTACCTCGCCAACCGGAGCAAGATCCAGCACGCGGCGGAGGTCGTCGATCACCGGTACGTCCCGCAGCTGCCGGGATCGGTGGCTACGACGAACTGGAATCGGGTGGGATGGGCCGAGGCGGCACAGGACGCGCTCGATCACCTGCCGCACGTCGAACCCTCGCCGATCGGCGACGCACGTGCCGATTCCGGGGTCCCGCCGGCCGGCTGGTACCCCGACCCCGAGGACGATCGGTTCCAATGCTGGTGGGACGGGACGACCTGGACCGGGCACCGAACGCCCTCCGCTACCTGAACTCTCCCGGGGTCAGCTGCTACCGGATGGTGCAGGCCTGCATTGGCACAAGTGAGCACGCTCGGTGCCTGACCCCCAGCGTGCGCAGCGGGGCTACGGCAGGCGGGAGAAGAAGGCCAGGCTCAGGATGGCGGTGAGCGCAAGCAGCGCCAAGGCGCCGGCGACGAACCAGTGCGTGATCTCGCGGTCGGCGGTGACGAACCCGACCGAGGAGCCGATGTCGGTGTAGACCTGCTCGAGTTCTCCCGCCGACTCCGCCGTGAAGAACGTGCCGCTGGTGGCGTCGGCGATGATGCGGAGCTGCTCCTGGTCTACCGGGACGTCCACCAGCTGCGGGGCCTGGCCGGGCTCCTCGTAGACGATCTGGCCGAACGGCGTCCCGAACGAGATGGTCGACACGGGGATCCCCCGGGTCCGGGCCTCCTCGGCCGCGTCCTCGTTGGGCCGGCCCTGCTGGGTGACACCATCGGACATCAGGACCACGCGAGCGGGCGGGATGGTCCCCTCCTCGTCGGGCGGCACGCTGGCGATGGCGTCGAGCGATGCGAAGATCGCTTCGCCGATCGCCGTGCTCTCGCCGAGCTCCAGCCGAGCGATGGCGTCGATCATCAGCTGGCGGTCGGTGGTGGGCGCCACCTGGACCCGGGCGACGCCGTCGAACACCACTAGGCCCAGGTTGATCTTCTCGGGGATGAGGCCGACGAAGTTGGTGGCGGCCGCCTTGGCGGCCTCGAACCGGTTGGGGTCGACGTCGTCGGCCTCCATCGACAGCGACACGTCCAGTGCCATGACGACGGTGGCCCGCTCACGGGGGACCCTGTCCTCGATGCTCGGCTGGGCGAACGCCACCACCATGGCGCCCAACGCCAGGAGGAAGGAGACGGCGGGGAGGTGGCGGCGCCAACCGGGTCGGTTGGGTGCCACGACGTCGAGCAGTTCCATGCTGGTGAACCGCACGGCGTAGCGCGAGCGCCGCCCTTGCAGGACGACGTAGGCGATGGCCAGCACGACCACGCCGATCAGGAGCCACAGGCGCTCGGGGGCGAAGAAGCTCATCCGCCGGCCCGCCTCTCACGCCGTCGGCGGCGGGTGTCGACGAAACCGGCCAGGTCGAGCAGCCAGTCGCGATCGGTCGACAGCTCGAGGTGGTCCACCCCCGACGACTGCAACGCCGACTCGATCTCGAGGCTCCGCCGGCGGGCCGCCTCGGCGAACCCGTCGCGGACCTTGGTGCTGTGCGTGTTGATCTCCCGGCGGGCGCCGGTCTCCGGATCGATCACCAGCAGGTGGCCGACGTCGGGGAGCACGTGCTCGCGCGGGTCGACCACCTCGATGGCGAGCACCTCGTGGCGGACCGTGAGTTTCCGCATGGCGGGAATCCAGTCGAGGGGTCCCAGAAAGTCGCTGATCACGACGGCCAGGCCTCGCCGGTGGACCGGCGACGCCAACCGTTCGATGGCCAGGCCGAGGTCGGTGCCGCTGGTGCCGTCGATCGAACGGATCGTCATCACCTGCGCCAGGCTGGCCATGAGGTGGGGGCGCCCGGACTTGGCCGGGATGTCCACATCGCGTTCGCCGCCGATGACGGTGACCCCGAAACGGTTGCCGGCCCGGGCGGTCAGGAAGCCGACGGCGGCGGCTGCCGCCACCGCCAGGTCCCGCTTCTCGCACACGGCGGTGCCGAAGTTGACGCTGGGGGAGAGGTCGACCAGCACTCGGGCCTCGAGCTCCCGATCGGCGATGGACTCGCGTACGTGGGGTTGGATCATCCGAGCGGTGACGTTCCAGTCGATCCGGCGGACGTCGTCGCCCGGTGCGTAGGGCCGGCATTCGCCCATCTCGCTGCCGTGACCCGGGACCAGACCGCGATGGTCGCCGTGCAGGAGGCCATCGAGGCGTCGGGTGACGTCCAGCTCGAGCTTGCGGAGGACCTGCTGGGTGGCACCGTCGGCGATCGGTGAGGGGAGCGCGTTGGCGCCCGCTGGTGGACTCACTCGGGTGCAGACGGCGCGGGCCGCGTCACGGCCGGTCCCGTCCGTGACGCCGGGATTCGTCGACGGGCGCGGCCACGCGGGTGAGGGAGCGTCGGGCGAGGATGGCGGCGCCGCGGTCGGCGCACCGGGGGACGGGGTGCGGTCGCTCCACGGGGTCGGCGTGGCCATCGCCGTCGGGACGGGCTGGGTCGGCGCACTCGACGCGACCGGCGCCCCGCCGTTACCGGGGGGTGGTGGCAGCGAGGGTGTCGAGGGCACCCCGGTGCGGGCCGCGAGCTGACCGTCCTGCTCGGGGGCCACCCGCGGAGCCGGAACGGTGGAGAGGATGCGGGTCAGGACCTGGTCGGCCTCGAGCCCCTGCGCCAGCGCTTCGTAGCTGAGCACGATGCGGTGGCGGAGGACATCGGGAGCCACGTCGTAGACGTCCTGGGGGGTCGTGTAGGAGCGGCCCCGCATGAGGGCGAGCGCTCGCCCGGCCGCGACGAGACCGAGGCTGGCCCGGGGGCTGGCGCCGAACGTGATGTAGGGATCGATGTCACCCAACGCGTAGGCGGAAGGGTTCCTCGACGCCATCACGAGGCTGACCGCATAGTCGACGACCGCCCGGTCGCAATAGGTGTGCGCAGCGGCGTGTTGGAGACGCTGGATGGTCGCCGGGTCCAGGACCTGCGAGGGGACCGGCGGCTCGACTCCCATGCGGAACACGATCTCGACCTCTTCGGCCGGGGTCGGGTAGTCGAGCAGGATCTTGAGCAGGAAGCGGTCGCGCTGGGCCTCGGGGAGGGGATAGACCCCCTCGCTCTCGATCGGGTTCTGCGTGGCGAGGACGAGGAAGGGCTCCGGGACCGGATAGGTGACGCCGGCGATCGAGACCTGGTGTTCGGCCATCACCTCGAGCAGGGCCGACTGGACCTTGGCCGGGGCCCGGTTGACTTCGTCGGCCAGGACGAAGTTGGCCATGACCGGTCCCAGCTCGGTGTCGAACTGCTCGGTCGAGGCGCGGTAGATGCGGGTTCCCATGACGTCGGCGGGAAGCAGGTCGGGGGTGAACTGGATGCGCGAGTAGTTGCCGCCGCACACCGTGGCCAACGTTTCGACGGCCAGGGTCTTCGCCAGGCCGGGCACACCTTCCAGCAGGCAGTGCCCGCCCGCGAGCAGGCTGACCAGGAGCCGTTCGATGGTGCGGTCCTGGCCGACGATGATCTTCTTGATCTCGAACAGGGCCCGTTCCAGTCGGGCTGCGTCCTCGACCGCGCTGGCGGACGGATCCGGAGAGGCGGATTCAGGGGAGGCTTGGTGGCTCACGTTTGCCGTTCTTGCTCACGCCGAAGCGGCGAGCGGTTGGGTTGGTTTCGCTGATCTTTAGCCCGTCGGTCCCAGGGTCGGTGTCGTGAGGCGACGAAGGCTCCCGCCACGATACGGGCCGCGCCGGGCCGATGTGCGTTCAGGCCCGACGACCGTCCTTGGGGACGGCGTTCCGAATCAGTACCGTGGCCGACGTGCGGCTGCTTGTTGTCGATGACGAATCCGAGCTGGCCGACGCCGTGGCACGGGGCCTCAGGAAAGAGGGCTATGCGGTCGACGTCGCCTATGGCGGAAACGCCGCACTCGAGATGGTGCGGCTCAACCCGTATGACCTGGTGTGCCTCGATCTCACCATGCCCGATATCGACGGGCTCGAGGTCTGTCGACGGATCCGCTCGGACATCGGATCCACCGTTCGGGTGCTCATGCTGACCGCCCGAGACAGTCTCGACGATCGTGTGTCCGGGCTCGACCACGGTGCTGACGACTACCTGGTGAAGCCGTTCGCGCTGCGAGAGCTCCAGGCCCGGGTCCGCACGCTCCTCCGCCGTGACAGCGAGCAGACCGATGCGGTGCTCCGCGTCCGCGACCTCACGCTGGACACGGCGAAGCACACCGCGCGTCGGGCCGGCGTCGAGCTCGATCTCACCGCCAAGGAGTTCGCACTGCTGCGGTACTTCATGACCCACCCGGCAACGTCCTGTCCCAGGAGCATCTGCTGGAGCACGTCTGGGACGAGAACGCCGATCCCTTCACCAACACCGTCCGCGTCACCGTCGGTACCCTCCGGCGGAAGTTGGCGGCCGACGGTGACGTGGAACCGGTCATCGAGACCGTGGTCGGGAGCGGCTACCGACTGGTCGACGGTTCGTCGTGAGTCTGCAGCGGTCGTTGGCGACCACCACCCGGCTCCCCAACTGGATGGGGTCGGTCCGGTTCCGGTTGACGCTGATCTATTCGCTGATGCTGTTCGGCCTCGCCGCCATCGTGGTGGGGGCCATCTATCTCGGGGTGGCCAACTCGGTGTCCGGCCAACCCGTGACGCGCCGACAGGAGGTCGTGCAGGCGGTCCCGACCCGTGCCGGGGTCGTCATCGGCGTGAGCGAACGCGAAGAGATCGACGCACTGGCGTTCTTCGAGAAGCAGGTCAATCGCACGACGCTCGAGAATCTGCGGACCTACTCGTTCAGCGCACTGGCCATCCTGTTCGTCGGGAGCCTCGGCGTCGGCTGGTTCGTCGCCGGTCGTGTGCTCGCACCGATCGATCGCATCACCCAGGTGGCCGAGGACATCCAGGCCACCGATCTGCAGCGGCGGATCGGACTCGACGGTCCTGACGACGAGCTCAAACACCTCGCCGACACGTTCGACGACATGATCGGCCGGCTCGACGTGGCCTTCGAGAGCCAGCGCCAGTTCATCCACGAGGCATCGCACGAGTTGCGTAACCCGCTTGCGGTGATCCGCACCAACCTCGACGTGACGCTCTCCGACGACGACGTGACCACCGATGAGCTCCGCGAGACCGCCGACGTCGTGGGCCGCGCCGCCGAGCGCATGTCGACGCTCGTCGACGACCTGCTGCTGTACGCACGGCACGAACGTCCCGAGCTGGGGAACGCGCCCGTCGACGTCTCTCACATGGTCGAGCTGATCGAGAGCGACTTCGCAGCGGTCGCCGAGGCTCGCTCGATCGATCTCGTCGCCGACGCCGAGGCCGACGTCTGGGTGAGCGGCGACCAGGTGGCGCTCCAGCGGGCCATCGCCAACCTGGTGGCCAACGCGGTGCGGCTCGCTCCGGAGGCGTCGACCGTCACGGTGGCAGCCCGGACCGAGGGCTTCGGCGACGACCGCCGGGCCCTGATCCGCGTGTCCGACGAAGGTCCGGGGATCGCCGACTCCGAGCAGAACCTCGTGTTCCAGCGCTTCTGGCGCAGCGCCACCAACGGAAGTGCCTCACGAGGTCGCAGCGGGCTGGGGCTCACCATCGTGCGGCAAATCGTCGAGGCCCACGGGGGACGGATCGAACTCGATTCCGAGCTCGGCGTCGGTTCGACCTTCACGGTGTCGTTGAGCGCCACCACCCCGGAGGACTTCGGACCCACGAGGGACGACGTGGGTGTGTCGCCGGTCGCGGCCGCCGATCAGCCAAATGATCCGATCGGCCTACGCCTACGGGGGCCCCGTTTATCTCCACTTTCGACGGGCATCGGTACCTTCGGTACATGCAAGCCCGATCACACCCTGACCCGATCGGGGATCACGCTCCACCCACCGAAGGGACCATCCTTCTCCCAGATCCCCCGAATCACACAACCAGTCACCCCGAATCGGATTCCCCGGTCTGGCTCCCTCCTCCGGGACCCGGTACCGACCAAGGTCGCTCTCCCTCCCATGAAGCTGTCCATGGGCCTTCAGGTACCGGATCCGATTCGAAGATGCAGCTGTCGCATCGAGGTCGCTGGTGGACTGCGCCACTCGCCTTCCTGGCGGGTGGCGCACTCGTTGCCAGCGGTGTCGTCATCGGTCGAACCACCGCCGATGATGCGCCGCAGGCAAACGGGGGAACCGAGCAGGTGGCGTCGGCGACCGTGCCGTCGCCGACTCCGATCGTCGGAGGGTCCGGCGAGCCGGTCGCCGATGTGGCCGCGGCGGTCGCTCCCGCCGTCGTGCAGATCGAGACGGGCTCGGGTCTCGGCTCCGGGTTCGTCTACGACGCCCAGGGCCTGATCATGACCAACGCCCACGTGGTGGGCAACGCCCGAACCGTCGAGGTGCGCATGGCCGATGGCACGCTCGTCTCCGGCTCGGTGGTCGGCACCTACGACGTGGCCGATGTCGCCGTCGTCTCGATCGACCCCTCCGACGTCGTCACCCTGACCGTGGCCGAGCTGGCGCTCGACGAGCCGCCCCGCGCCGGCGAAACAGCCGTGGCCATCGGGAGCCCGTTCGGGCTGGAGCAGACCGTCACCGCCGGCATCGTGTCCCGTGTCAACAGCGAGCTCAACACCGTCGGCGACGGCTACCTGGGCATGATCCAGTCGGACACCCCGGTCAACTCCGGCAACAGCGGTGGTCCGCTGGTGGGCCTGGACGGGAAAGTCATGGGGATCAACACCGCGATCTTCTCGCAGTCGGGTGGTGCGGACGGCGTCTCGTTCTCCGTACCGATCGACACGGCCAAGGCCGTGGCCGACCAACTGGTCGCCGGCGAGTCGGTGCAGCTGGGATTCCTCGGCGTGAGCATGGAGCCCCCGGCCGGCGGTGACGCCGGAGCCCTCATCACCGACGTCGTGGCCGGCTCGGCCGCCGAGCGGTCGGGCGTTGCGATCGGCGATCGGGTCGTCGAGGTCGACGGCCGCTCGATCCGTGACCCCAGCGAGCTGGCCACCGACATCGGTGGGCGTGCGCCCGGCGACCAGGTAACCCTCACCATCGCCCGCACCGGTGAACAGATCGAGGTGGACGTCACGCTGGACGGCGCCACCCGCTGACCACCCGCCGCGGCCCCCGATCGGTCAACGGGGCCCGGTGCCGTCGATAGGCTCTCCGGTCACCATGGATCCGATTGTTCTCGTCCTCGTCATCCTCGCTGTTGTCATTCTCGTCGGCGGCGGCGTCTGGCTCGTCCGTGGCCGCTCGTCGGCCGAGCTCGAGCCACCCCCGTCCCCGGAGGTCGGTGGCGGGACCGCCACCCTGGAGCGCCCGCCCGAGGAGGCACCCCCGGCCGAAGAGGCCGAGCCGCCCGGCGAGGTCGCCGTCCTCGAACGGCCGACGCTGCGCGATCGCCTGGGGAAGGCGCGCGGGGCCATCTCGGGCTACATGGGATCGGTCCTGTCCCGCTCGGGGATCACCCAGGAGACCTGGGACGAGCTCGAGGAGGCACTCATCCGCGCCGACGTCGGCGTCCAGCCCACCACCGAGCTGCTCGATCACCTGAGGTCACAAGTCGACGAGCAGGGGATCACCGAGCCCGACCAGCTGCTCGAGCTCCTCAAGGCCGACCTGAAAACCCGCTTGGCCGGCGCGGACCGCTCACTGTCCCTCGACCCCGGTGCCGCGCCCAACGTGTGGCTCTTCGTCGGCGTCAACGGCGTCGGAAAGACCACGACGATCGGCAAGATCGGCAAGCAGCAGATCGACGATGGACATCGGGTCGTCATGGCCGCGGGTGACACCTTCCGCGCCGCGGCCGCCGAACAGCTCGAGATGTGGGCCGACCGGGTCGGAGCGGACATCGTGCGGGGAGAGGAGGGTGGTGACCCCAGCGCGGTGATCTTCGACGCCGTGCAGTCCGCCGCCTCCCGCGACGCCGACCTGGTCCTGGCGGACACGGCGGGTCGTCTCCACACCAAGGTCAACCTCATGGAGGAGCTCTCCAAGGTGCGTCGGGTCGCTGATCGTGATCCCGGCAACGTGACCGAGGTCCTGCTCGTGCTCGACGCCACCACCGGCCAGAACGGGCTGGTCCAGGCCCAGCAGTTCACCGAGGCCGTCGACGTGACCGGCGTGGTGCTCACCAAGCTGGACGGTTCGGCCAAGGGCGGCATCGTCGTGGCCATCCACGAGGTGCTCGGCATCCCCGTCAAGCTCGTCGGTCTGGGCGAGACCGCCGACGACCTCGTGGCCTTCGACGGCGACGAGTTCGTCGACGTGTTGTTCGCGCTCGAATGAGCCGCCTCCACCGGACGGCGCTTGCGGTGCTCCTGGCGGTCAGCCTCGTCGGAGTTGGGGCCTGCGGCGATGACGACGCAGCGGTCGATCAGGGCGACGCGGTCGACGAAGCGGCGACGACCGATGACGGCGCGGAGACGGGAGCGGCCAAGTCGTCGGCCGGCCCCGATGGCGACTTCTGCTCGGCCATGGACGCGATGACGGCTTCGCTCGGCGAAGCGGCCGCCAGCATCCTTGGCATCGGGTTCGGCTCGGCCATGTTCGAGCTCCTCGAGGGGGGCGACGGGATCGAAGGGGCCGAAGCCGAGGAGGTCGGAGCCTCACTGGTGGGGGCCATGCAAGAAGGGCGGGGGTCGTACCAGGCGGCCAGCGCCCATGCCGAGGCTGCTGCGGCCGCTGCACCGGAGTCGGTCGCCGAGGAGATGCAGGTGCTGGCCGACGGCTCCAGGGAAGGGCTGGCGAGTCTGGACCGGTCCATCGCCGAGTTGGAGGCTGTGACCGACTGGGTCGAGTTCTTCGCATCGATGGAGTCGCTGGAGGAGGTCTTTGCGGAGACGTTGGTGGCCGCGGAATCCAGCGCGGCGATGACTCCCGAGATGGAGGCGACGATCGAGACGGTGGTGGAAGAGGAGTGCGGGATCGACTTGAACGACATCAGCTTGGGCGAGGGCGGTGACGAGCCGCCGCCCGACGTGAGCGACCCCGGCACGGCCGAGCAGGTCGAGGACCTGTTCAACGACGAGACCTTGCGCCAGGAGGTGGCCCAGGCGTTCGCCGACCGGCTCGGCCTCACCGCAGCCGAGTCGGAGTGCTTCCTCACGACCGTCGACTTCGACGACCTGGCCGCGATGGATACCGAAGACTCGGCGGCGGCGACGGGGCGGGTCGTCGTCGTCCTCACGGGGTGCGGCATCGACCCGGCGGGACTGGGTGGCTGATCCGCGGCACCACCCTCGGCTCGAGTGAGCCGCGGGTGCCCAGCCGGGCGGTAACCTCCCCCGGACATGTTCGAGGCACTTTCCGACCGATTCGACGGCATCTTCACCCGGCTGCGCGGCCGCGGCAAGCTGAGCGAAGCCGACGTCGACGAGACCCTGCGCGAGATCCGCGTCGCCCTCCTCGAGGCCGACGTCAACTTCGAGGTCGTCAAGAACCTCCTGGCCCGCATCCGCGAGCGCTGTGTCGGCGACGAGCTCTCCGGCGCCCTCAACCCGGCCCAGCAGGTCATCAAGATCGTCAACGAGGAGCTCACCACCTCCCTCGGCGGCGAGACCATCAAGATCACCTTCGCCTCCAAGCCGCCCACCGTGGTGCTCATGGCGGGCCTGCAGGGTTCGGGTAAGACCACCAACACGGCCAAGCTCGCACAGTGGTTCAAGAAGCAGGGCCGCAACCCGCTCATGGTCGGGGCCGACCTGCAGCGACCCGCAGCAGTCGAGCAGTTGCGCACCCTCGGCGCGCAGATCGACGTCCCGGTCTTCAGTGAGCCCACCGATCCGGTCGCGGCCGCCGCCGCCGGCATGGTCGAGGCCACCCGCTTGGGGCGTGACGTCGTCCTCGTCGACACCGCCGGTCGCCTGGCCATCGACGAGGAGTTGATGCTGCAGGTCCGCCAGATCTCCGACGCCGTCGAGCCGCACTACACGTTCCTCGTCGTCGACGCGATGACCGGCCAGGACGCCGTCACCGTGGCCGAGTCGTTCCATCGGACCCTCGAGCTCGACGGTGTGATCCTCACCAAGCTCGACGGCGACGCCCGCGGCGGTGCCGCCCTCTCGGTGAAAGAGGTGGTCGGACGGCCCATCGCGTTCGCCTCCACCGGCGAGAAGATCGCCGACTTCGAGCTCTTCCACCCCGACCGTCTCGCCGGGCGCATCCTGGGGATGGGCGACATGCTCACCCTCATCGAGAAGGCCGAGGAGGCCTTCGAGGCCGACGAGGCCGAGGACGCCGCTCGAAAGCTGCTCGAGGGCCAGTTCACGCTGGACGATTTCCTCGAACAGATGCAGCAGCTGAAGAAGATGGGTCCACTCCAGGGGATTCTCGGCATGATGCCCGGCGTCCCCAAAGAGGTGAAGGACGTCGAGATCGACGACCGGGAGATCGGTCGGATCGAGGCCATCATCCGCTCGATGACCACCGCCGAGCGCGCCGATCCCGACATCGTCGACCCCTCCCGACGCGAGCGAATCGCCGCCGGCAGCGGGACCAAGTCCAGCGATGTCGCCAACCTCATCAGCCAGTTCCGCGAGATGCGCAAGGTGATGAAGCAGTTCAGCGGCATGGGCTCCAAGAAGCGGAGCAAGGGTCGCAAGGGCAAGAAGAAGGGCAAGGGCGGTGGACGGACCACGCCCAAGGGAGGACCGAAGTCCGGCCAGAAGGGCGGCGGTCGGGTCACCCCGAAGGGCGGAGCGAAGGATCTGGTCCTGCCCGACTTCGGCCAGCTGGCGGACGAGCTGGGTGGCCCCGGCGGACCCCCGCCCCGCTGATCCGCTCCATCCAGATCGTCACCGGGGCCGGTTCCGAGTAGCCTGGCCGATCGGTCCAAGAACACGGAGAAAGACAAACGTGGCAGTGAAACTCCGCCTCATGCGGATGGGCAAGAAGAAGCAACCGACCTATCGAGTGGTCGTTGCCGACAGCCGTTCCCCGCGCAATGGGCGCTTCATCGAGATCCTGGGGACCTATCAGCCCCGGGTCGAGCCCTCGGGCGTGAAGATCGACAACGAGAAGGCCGTCCACTGGCTGCGCCATGGCGCGCAGCCCACCGAGCGGGTCGAGAAGCTCCTGAAGATCTCGGGCGCCTGGGCCGAGTTCAAGGGCGAGGCCCCACCGGCCACCGCCGTCGCGGCCGAGCCCGCCGACGACACGGCGGAGGCCGACGCATGAGCGACGCCAACGAGGTCGACGAAGAGGTCGACGAGATCGAGGACGAGGTCGACGGCAACCGGGCCGAGGGCGGCGACGGCAACGTCGACACAGCCGTCGCCGTGTGTGAGTACCTGGCCAAGGCGGTCGTGACCGACCCCGACGGCGTGAGCGTGTCGGTCTACGACGACGGCGGCCGCCTCGAGCTCCAGGTCGCCGTGTCCGACGGAGACATGGGCCGGGTCATCGGCCGGCGCGGTCGGGTGGCCAAGGCCATCCGAACGGTCGTCCGGGCTGCCGCCGTGCGCGACGGAGCAGAGGTCGACGTCGAGTTCCTCGACTGACCCGACGCATTCCTCCGACCGGCTGATCGTCGGTCGGGTGGGCCGAGCCCACGCGCTCAAGGGGGACGTCATCGTCTCCCTGGTCAGCAACCGTCCCGAACGAACCGAGCCCGGCGCCCGGTTCTGGGTCGGCGATCGTGCGCTGGTGCTTCGCCTGGCCCGTCCCGACAAGGCCCGCTGGATCATGCGGTTCGACGGTGTGTCCAGCCGCGACCAGGCCGAGGCACTACGCGGCGCCGAGCTCACGGCGCCTCCGCTGCAGGACGAGGACGACGACGTCTTGTGGGTCGACGATCTGATCGGGCTGCCTCTGTGCGACGGCGGGGTGGACCGGGGGACGGTGACCGCGGTGCAGGACAACCCGGCCAGCGACCTCCTGGTCCTCGACTCGGGGGTCCTCGTCCCGTCGCGGTTCGTCGTCGACGTCGTCGATGGTGTCGTGGTCACGCAGTGCCCCAACGGGCTCTTCGAGCTCGCGTAGGTCCGGCTCGTGCGCATCGACGTCTTCACCATCTTCCCCGACATGATCGGGGACTTCGCCGGCCGCAGTCTGCTGGGCCGAGCACGGGAAGGTGGGTTGCTCGACCTGCGTGTCCACGACCTTCGTGCGGCCACCCGCGATCCACATCGGTCGGTCGACGACGCACCGTTCGGTGGCGGTGCCGGCATGGTGCTCATGCCCGAACCGATCTTCACTACGGTCGAGACGGTCGACCCGCCCCGGCCGCTGTTCCTGCTGGACGCGGGTGGCCGCCGCTTCGATCAGCGCATGGCCGAGGTTCTGGCTGCCGTCGACGGATTCTCGCTTCTGTGCGGCCGCTACGAGGGCGTCGACCATCGCGTCCAGCAGGACCTGGTCGACGACACCCTCAGCATCGGGGATTTCGTGTTGTCGGGGGGCGAGGTTGCAGCGCTGGTCGTGCTCGAGGCCGTCGGACGGCTCGTCCCCGGCGTCATGGGAAACGCGGCGTCGGCCACCGAGGAGTCGTTCACCGACGGCCTGCTGGAGCACCCGCAGTACACCCGCCCGGCCGAGTTCCGGGGGAGGGCGGTGCCCGAGGTGCTCACCAGCGGCGATCACGGCCGGGTCGCCCGGTGGCGGCGGGCCCAGAGCCTGTGGCGCACGATGCGGAAGCGCCCCGACCTGATCGAGGCGCGCGGCGGGCTGAGCGACCAGGATCGAGCGGTGCTGCAGGAATTCCACCTCGATCCCGATGCCGTCGACCCGGACGGCGCCTGAGGGGTGGCTTCGCAAAGGGCCGCCCGGCGCCGCTAGGCTCTCTGATCCGGACAATCGTCCCCCTTCCCCCTCGCACAGGATTCGGCAGGAGCTTCCGCGCCATGAACCCGACCGATCTCATCGATCAGGCCTCGCTTCGAGAGGACATCCCCGACTTCGCCCCCGGCGACACCGTGAAGGTGCACGTGCGCGTGGTCGAAGGCAGTCGCGAACGGGTCCAGATCTTCGAGGGCGTCGTCATCAGGCGGCAGGGCTCCGGTCTCCGCGAGACCTTCACCGTTCGCAAGCTCAGCTTCGGCGTCGGCGTCGAACGTACCTTCCCGGTCCATTCTCCGGTGCTGGCCCAGATCGAGCCCACCGTCCGCGGCGACGTCCGTCGGGCCAAGCTCTACTACTTGCGCGACCGCGTCGGGAAGCGGGCGAAGGTCGCAGAGAAGCGCGACGCCTGAGCCGCTCGGTCGTCCCCGCGGACGACCGGGTTGGTGTCACCCTCCTGCCGGAGTGAACGAGTCGCGGCGGCCGTTGGTCGTCGGGAGGCACGATGACGGCAGCGCGCCAAGCACGCGGCCGCCGGGGCGAGGACCTGGCGGCAGACTGGTACACCCGACGCGGGTTCCGCGTCGTCGATCGCAACTGGCGGAGCCGTCGCGGGGAGCTCGACCTCGTGGTCCGGTCCGGTGGCCTGCTCGTCTTCTGCGAGGTGAAGACCCGCAGCTCGGATCGGTTCGGCACCCCGGCCGAGGCGGTCACCCGCGACAAGCAGCTGCGGATCCGGCGACTGGCCAGCGAGTGGATGGCCGAAGCCGACACCCACGCCCGGCGTGTCCGATTCGACGTCGCTGCGGTGCTCCTGGGCGGCCCCGACCCGGTCGTCGACGTCCTGGTCGACGCCTTCTGATCAGCCCAGGAAGGCCCAGGCCACCATGCCGGCGATGACGATGAGCGTCACCACGACGAGGACGTAATCGACGATGCTGCGCCGCTCCTCGCGGTACGGGTCGAATCCCACGGCTCCAGTATGGTGCGGCGCCATGGAGACCATCCAAGTGCAGCGCTCCGACGGGGTCGTGACCGTCACCCTGGATCGACCCCGGGTCAAGAACGCCATCGACGGAACGATGTGGGACGAGCTCCTGACCACCTTCCGTTCCATCTACGACGATCCCGCGGATCGCGTCGTGGTCCTCACCGGTGCGGGGGGTGAGTTCTGTTCGGGCGCAGATGTGCGCACGATGGGCTCCTCGGTCTCGGAGCGCCCGGCGCTGGCCGCCATGCGCCAGGTCAGCGACGTGGCCCTGGCGCTCCACCGCCTCCCTCAGCCGGTCATCGCGAAGGTCCGCGGGGTGGCGGCGGGCGCCGGCTGCAACCTGGCGCTGGCCGCGGATCTGGTCGTGGCGTCGTCGTCGGCCCGGTTCAGCGAGATCTTCGCCCGGCGCGGACTGTCGGTCGATTTCGGTGGCACCTGGCTGCTCCCGCGATTGGTCGGACTCCACCGGGCGAAGGAGCTGGCCTTCTTCGCCGACGTGCTCTCGGCCGAGGAGGTGCATGCCATGGGCCTGTTGAATCGGGTGGTGCCCGACGACGAACTGGATGGTGTGGTCGCCGAGTGGGCGGCCCGACTTGCCACCGGACCGACCCTGGCGCTGAGTATGAGCAAGAAGATGCTGAACGACTCGATGGCGAACGGGATGGAGCAGGCGGTCGAGGAGGAGGCCCGAGCGCAGACGGTGAACTTCGGCACGACCGACACGGCCGAGGCGATCCAGGCCTTCCTCGACCGGCGCGAACCGCAGTTCGAGGGCCGATGATGCGCATGCGATGGATCTTCCTGACGGCCGCGATCGCGCTGGGCGGTGCCGCCTGCTCGCCCGGATCCCCGGACGCTCCCACAGGACCCGACGGAGCGGTCGATCCCGTCCTCGAGGCGGGGCGGACGGTCTACGAGAACGAATGCGCCCGGTGCCACGGCGCCGACGGCGGCGGGGGTTTCGGCCCCAAGCTGTCCGACGGCGCGGTCGTCGTCGCGTACCCCGACATCGCCGACCAGATCGACCTGATCGCCAACGGCCGGAACGGGATGCCCGCCTACGCGGCCCGGCTCGATCCCGAGGAGATCGAGGCCGTCACCAGATACACGCGCGAGGCCCTCTAGCCCCAGCGCCCCGCCGGACTCGCGGCCACCGGGCCCAGAACTGGGCTCCATGGCCGCGAGATGGGCGGGAACCGGCACTGTCACACCCCCTTCGTACGGTGGGTTGTGCTCATGGCCGGCGTGACGGCCATCGGAGATTCCTCTCATCGAGGAGCATCGCCGATGCTTGCTTCCACTCGCTCCGCCACGTTGCTGGGCGTCGACGGCCGTGCGGTCACGGTCGAGGTCCACGTGGCCAACGGTCTGCCCGGGTTCGCCGTCGTCGGTCAGCCCGACGGTGTCTGTCGCGAGGCTCGGGACCGCGTCCGAGCCGCGCTGCTGTCGAGTCACTGCCAGTGGCCGCCCACCCGGATCACCGTCAACCTGGCCCCGTCGGGGGTTCCCAAGGTGGGCGCCGGGCTCGACCTCGCCATCGCGGTCGCGGTCCTGGCCGCCTCCGAGCAGGTCCCGCTCGTCGCGATCGAGGGGCTGGGCTTCGTCGGGGAGCTGGGGCTGGACGGCACGGTCCGATCGGTCCCTGGCGTCCTCCCTCTGGTCGATGCGGTCGACGAAGCGGTCTGCGTCGTGCCCGCCGCGTCGGCCTCCGAGGCTGCGCTCGTCGGGGCCGACCGGGTGCGGCCGGTGCGCCACCTCGAGGAGGTGGTCGACGCGCTGCGGGGCGATGGGCCCTGGCCCCCGCCGCCGCGCCAGCCCGACGTCGCCGCGGCTCCGCGTCCACCCGATCTGCGCGATGTGCGCGGCCAGCCGCTGGCTCGGTTGGCACTCGAAGCGGCGGCGGCGGGTGAGCACCATCTCCTGCTGGTGGGACCCCCGGGCGCGGGAAAGACCATGTTGGCCAGCCGCGTGCCCGGACTCCTGCCGCCCCTGGATCGGGCCAGTGCCATCGAAGTGACGAGGGTCCACTCGGCGGCCGGGGTCCCGCGCCCCGGTCCGGGACTGGTGCAGCACCCGCCGTTCCGGGCCCCTCACCACGGCGCCAGCACGGTGGCGCTCGTCGGTGGGGGAAGTCACTGGATGCGACCCGGTGAGGCCAGCCTGGCCCACGGAGGCGTCCTCTTCCTCGACGAGATGGGGGAGTTCGCCCCCAGCGCGCTCGACACGTTGCGCCAGCCGCTCGAGCAGGGGGTGCTCAGGATCAGCCGAGCCCGCGCCTCGGTCACGTTGCCCGCCCGCTTCCTGCTCGTGGGTGCGTCCAATCCCTGCCCGTGCGGATTCGCCGATTCGGGGACCTGCGTCTGTTCCCCGGCGGCGATCGGTCGGTACCAGCGGCGCCTCAGCGGTCCCCTGCTGGATCGGTTCGACCTGCGCGTGCCCGTCGGTCGGCCCGATCCCGACGCACTGTTCTCGTCCGAACCGGGGGAGTCCACGGACTCGGTCGCCCACCGGGTCACCGCCGCTCGCGCCTGCCGCGGTCGAGCGCGGCCACCCGCCGGCGGGCCGGATGTCAACCGAGCAGCTCCAGGAATTCGTGCCTCTGGCTCCGGATGCGTCCAGCATGCTCGAGGGAGCGGTCCGGTCGGGGCGGCTCACCGCCCGCGGGATGCAGCGGATCAGGGCCGTGGCGCGAACACTGGCCGATCTCGACGGCGGTTCCACCGTCGTCTCCGGTGAGCGTCTGGCCATGGCGCTGGCGCTGCGGGCGCCGGTCATGACCACCAGGGTGGCCGCATGAACCCCAACGCGACGTCGGACACCGAGTTGCCGTCGCAGGCGTTCACCGCGGCGCTCAGCGGATTGCCGGGCATGGGCCCGCGGCGGCTGCGGGCCGTGCTCGAGCGCTGGAACGCGCCCGAAGCGTGGCGCGTCATCGGTTCCGACGTCCGAGCGGTACGCGAGATCCTCGCCGAGATCGACCCTGCGACGGCCTCCTCCCAGGCCGAGGTGTGGCGGACTCGGGTGACCCAGGTGTCGGTCGCCGAGGTGTGGGACGCGGCGACCCGTCACGGGGGAGCCGTCCGCCTGGTCGGCGAACCCGGGTTCCCGGCGGGCTTGGCCGACGACGTCGAGCCGCCCGCGATCCTGTTCACCCGGGGATCGCCCGCGGCACTCGGCGGACCCAGCGTCGCCATCGTGGGAACGCGGAGATGCACGACGTACGGCTCGTCGGCGGCGTGGGAGCTGGCCCGTGACCTTGCCGGAAACGGCGTGCGCGTGGTGTCGGGTCTGGCGCTGGGTATCGATGCCGCAGCGCACGCGGGCGCCCTTGCGGCCGACGGTGCGCCACCGGTCGGCGTCGTGGCCACCGGGCTCGACGTCGTGTACCCGGCCCGCAATCGTGCCCTGTGGGGTCAGGTGGAGCGGCACGGCCTGCTGCTCAGCGAGGCGGGTCCGGGTACCCGGCCCGAGCGGTGGCGGTTTCCCTCCCGCAACCGGATCATCGCGGCCCTTGCACAGGTGGTGGTCGTCGTCGAATCCCCCGAGCGCGGAGGTTCGATGTACACGGTCACCGAAGCTCTCCGCCGTGACCGGGCCGTCATGGCGGTGCCCGGTCCCATCACGTCCCGATCGTCGGCGGGCACCAACAAACTGCTGGCCGAGGGTGCTGCGCCGGTGCTCGGCGTGGACGACATCCTCCTCGCTCTGGGCATGGAGGCGCCCCGACCCGCCGACGCCACCGACCGCCGGCCACGGCCCTCGGCGCACGATCAACGGGTGCTCGACGCCTGCGGATGGGAGCCGTCCACGGTCGACCATCTCGCGGTCCGCACCGGGTTGGGACTGGGTGAGCTCCTCCGATCGGTTGAGGTCCTCGTCGCCGCGGGATGGATCGACGACGACGGCTCGGGTTGGATCCGGCGACTGGTCCGCCCTACGCCGGAATCGTGAGCCGCGGTCCGGGCGGGCATGAACACGGCAGACGTTGGCGGTTGCGGCACTAGGGTCCGATTCGATGACTGGCGGTGGCGAACGCGTCGGACCGGGTGGCGAACGCAATGGCTCGACGCCGTCCCGGCCGCTGATGCTCCACGGCCGACGCGGCTACTACGACGTGCACGGCGAGGCGAAGTGCGCGGCCGCCCTGGCCCGGCTGGCCGGGCCCCTCGGTCACGAGGGTCCGGCCGAGGAGCGACGGCGCATCATCGTCGACCTCGTGCCGCAACCGTCCCGCTCCGACCACCCTGACGCCATCGCCGTCGTCTGCGACGGTGAGGTGCTGGGATACATACCCCGCGACCGGACCGAGCGGTATCACCGCTTCCTCCACTGGGCTCGAGCGGGCGGATGGGACGGGCTCCGGTGCCGAGCCCAGATCATCGGCGGTTTCCGGATGGGTGACGGAGAGTGGGCCCATCTCGGCGTGGCGCTGGCCCACACCGAACCGTTCCTGGCCGAATACGACGGACCGCTCCCGACGATTCCCGACGATCCGCGGTCGACCACGCGGGTCGAGCTGACCGGAGAGGAGCTCCACCAGCAGTTCCTCTTCGACAGGGTCCACCAACGGCAGCTGGCATTCCTGGCCATCGATCGGGGATGGGTGGTGGCCGAGGTCGACGGCGTCCGCGTGGGCGCCCTCACCAGGAAGATGTCGGACCGGTACCGCCGCGGGGTCGAGCGGGAGATCCACCGCAACGGCGGATTCGCGACCTGTCTGTGCGGGATCATCCCGGGTCCCACCAAGATCGAGGTGCACCTGAAGCTCCCGACCGGTGACACCCTGGCGGCCTGGTCCGGCACCTGATCGAGGCAACGTCACGTCGCCTGCAACCACACAGAGTGGTTGAACTCGCGCAAGGAGCGACGAGTAGAGGTATGCTCGTTGCCGTGGCTTGGCGAATCGACGACTACGAGCGCGCGTTGGGATCGGTCGCCCCGTCGACCCGCGTCGCCTACCGGCGCGACGTGCAGCGCTTCGCCGAGTGGGCCGCCCGAGGAGGTGTCACCACCCCGGATCAGGTCAGCCCGGTGCTGCTGCGTCGCTACCTCGCGTTCATGACCACCACGGGGGCCGCCCGCCGCACGATTGCGCGCCGGGCGTCCGGCCTTCGCCGCTACTTCGATTGGGCCCTGCGCCAGCGGATGGTCGACACCGATCCCACCGCGCGCCTCCACGCTCCCAGCGGAGACGGTCGGCTTCCGCGGGTGTTGCGCGCCGACGAGCTCACGGCGCTCCTCGACGAACGACCCGCGACCACCGCAGGCGACAGTCCGGCGAGGCGAGCGCGAGACGACGCGATCCTGGAGCTGCTCTACGGCAGCGGCCTCAGGGTGTCCGAGGTCTGCGCGCTCGGACCGGCCGACACCGACCTGGCGCAACGCACCGTGCGGGTCGTGGGCAAGGGCGACAAGGAACGGATCGTCCCCATGAGCGAGCCGGCTGCGGCGGCACTCCGACGGCATCGTTCGCACGACGGCTCGATGACGCCCACCGATCCGTTGTTCCGGAATCAGCGCGGAAACCGGCTCGGTCCGCGTGACGTTCGGCGGATTCTCGACCGCCGAGCCCAGGCCCCGACGCACCCTCACGCGCTCCGTCACAGCTTCGCCACTCATCTTCTGGACGGAGGTGCCGATCTACGCTCTGTACAGGAATTGCTTGGACACGCTGATCTTCGGACGACGCAGGTCTACACACACGTGAGCAGGGAACGCCTGCGCGCGGTCTACGAATCAACTCATCCCCGGGCATAGGACAACAGGCGGACGCGGTGGAGCAACAGGTATCGAGCGATGAACTGAACCGGCTGTGGCGTGACTACGTTGCGTCGCAGGACCAGTCGCTTCGTGACCGCCTCCTGGTCCACTACTCCCCGCTGGTGAAGTACGTGGCCAGCCGCGTCGCGGTCGGCCTGCCCCAGAACGTCGAGCACGCCGACCTGGTCAGCTACGGGATCTTCGGACTCATCGACGCGATCGAGCGATTCGATCTGGAACGGGGCTACAAGTTCGAGACCTATGCGATCTCGCGCATCAAGGGTGCGATCATGGACGAGCTGCGCTCGATCGACTGGGTGCCACGTTCGGTCCGGTCCAAGGCCCGGTCGGTCGAGACGGCGTACGCCAAGCTCGAGTCGAGACTGCATCGCAGCCCGACCGACGAAGAGGTCGCCGAGGAGCTCGACATCACCATCGACCAGCTCCAGACCCTCCTGTCGCAGATCTCGTTCGTGGGACTGGTCGCACTGGACGAGATGCTGGCCGGCGGGGAGCGCGGCGAGTCGATCACGCTGGGCGACACCATCGCCGACAAGGGGATGGGGCCCGGCGGGACCTTCGAGCTCCAGGAGATGCGCCAGTTGCTGGCCGGCGCCATCAACACCATGCCAGAGCGCGAGAAGATCGTCCTGACCCTCTACTACTACGAGGGCATGACGCTCAACGAGATCGGCCAGGTCCTGGGTGTGACCGAGAGCCGGGTGTGCCAGATCCACACCAAGGCCGTCCTGCACCTGAAGGCTCGGATGCAGGCCGCCCAGCGCGAATCCGCCTGATCCGACGGGTGCCGATCCGGCGCCACCGTCGGTAGCATCGCTGAAGCGGTCCCGAGCGGCGATCCGTCGCTCGTGACGCCGTCGTCCGGCGCAGCGCCATCGCCCGAGGCAACGCCGTCATCTGGGTGACGCGACTTTCCCCCCGTCGACGTCAACGACGAGACCCGGCCGTGTGGCCGGGCGGAGGTGCGCCCCGTGAGGCCCCCGACCCCGTTCCGATCCATCCATCGACCGTTCGCCCGGGTCGCCGTCACCCTCATGGCTCTCGGCCCGCTCCTCTGCGGGTGTGACTGGCCCAGACCCCCTGAGGTCACGATTCCACCGCCGGTCACGTGGTCCGACGACGCGGTCGCAACCGGGACCTACCTCGTGCCGGTCGAGGGGGTGATCGTCGATCCGTTCCGCGCTCCCGAGCACCCGTACGGTCCGGGGAACCGTGGGATCGAGTACCGCACCCGGCCGGGTGGGTCCGTCGTGGCGGCGCAGGCGGGAATGGTCGCCTTCGTGGGCGACGTCGCCGGGCGGCTCGTCGTCGCTCTGGAGCATCCGGACGGGCGGCGGTCCACCTACACAGGCCTGGCCGACGTCTCCGTCACGCGAGGCGATCCCGTGACCGACGGTCAGCGAATCGGGACCACCGGCTCCGCATTGCACTTCGGTGTGAAGGTGGGCGGCGCATACGTGGACCCCGCCCCGTTGTTCGGTCCTCCGGCGGTCGTGCTGGTTCCGGATCCCGCCGCCACCGACTGAGTGGCCGGCGACGGGACGCGGCTACACTCTCTCGCTGGTCCGGCACCCGGTCGGGCCGCTCTCGTGAGCACGATCAATCAGTCCACCCCGGGCCGTCCCACGGTCGCCGTTCTCGGTGCTTGGTCCGGGGTTTCGCCGAAACCGTTGGGAAGGGAGTGGGCCATGGCCCCCGTCGTAACCATGCGACAGCTGCTGGACGCTGGTGTGCACTTCGGACACCAGACCCGGCGTTGGAACCCCAAGATGCAGCGCTTCATCCACGGTGAGCGCGGTGGCATCTACATCATCGACCTGCGCCAGACGCTCGAGCGCATCGAGGCCGCCTACACCTTCGTCCGCGACACCGCCGCCAAGGGCGGCAACGTGCTCTTCGTCGGCACGAAGAAGCAGGCCAAGGACAGCGTCGTCTCGTACGCCGAGAAGTCCAACATGCCCTACGTCGCCGAACGCTGGCTGGGCGGCATGCTCACCAACTACGCCACCATCTCCAAGCGGGTGGCGAAGATGAAGGAGTACCAGCGCATGCGGGACTCCGGTGAGTTCGAGGCCATGCCCAAGAAGGAAGCCCTGCTGATCGGTCGCGAGCTGGCCAAGCTCGAGCGGAACCTGATCGGTATCCGCAACATGGAGTCCCAGCCCGACGCGGTGTTCATCCTGGACACCAAGAAGGAGGCGATCGCGGTCACCGAAGCCAACAAGCTCGGGATCCCGATCATCGCCGTGGTGGACACCAACTGCGATCCCGACGAGATCGGCTTCCCCATCCCGGGCAACGACGACGCGATCCGGGCCGGCGACCTGATGAGTCGCATCATGGCCGATGCGGTCATCGAGGGCCGTCAGATCGCCGCCCAGAAGAACCTGATCGTCGAACAGCGCACCGAGGAGGAAGAGGCCGAGCACGTGGCCCAGCAGGCTGCCGCCCGGGAGGCCGCAGCCAAGCAGGCCGCCGAGCGCGAGGCGCGGGTCGCCGCCGCCAAGGAGCAGGCGGCCGCCGCCGAGGCTCCGCCAACCCCCACCGAGGCACCTCCGGCCGCAGTCGAGTCGCCGGCAGCGGCAGAAGCCGTCGTCGCCGAGACCGAGGCGGCGGTTGCCGGGGCCGAGGTCGCGGCCGCGCCGGAAGAAGCTGCCAAGCCCGCTGAGTCGGTGGCTGAACTGGCGGCCGAAAGCGCACCGACGGAGGAGTTCCAGGAAGGTGGATCATGAGTGACAACGGCATCACCGCCAAAGACGTGAAGGCGCTCCGGGACGAGACCGGCGCCGGCATGATGGATTGCAAGAAGGCGTTGGTCGATGCCGACGGCGACATGGACGCAGCTCGAGAGATCCTGATGAAGAAGGGCCTGGCCAAGGCCGGCGACCGGTCCGACCGCGCCAACGACCAGGGTGCCGTTGCGCTGGTCACCGCCGACAACCTCGCCGCCGTGGTCGAGCTCAAGGCCGAGACCGATTTCTCGGCCAAGTCCGACGACTTCGTCGCGCTGGTCGGCGAGATGGCGGCGGCGGTCCTGGCCGACGGCGAGGACGCCGTCAGCGGATTCGCCGAACAGCTCGACCAGCTCAAGGTGACGAAGAAGGAGAACATCGAGGTCGGCACGGTGGCTCGCCTCGAAGCCGGCGAGGGCGCCATCCTCGACACCTACCTCCACAGCCAGGACGGCCGGGGGACCAACGCGGTCGTCGTCGAGACGACGGGGCTGAGTCAGGACGATGCCCACCAGCTGGCACTGCACATCGGTTTCGCCAAGCCCATGGGACTCACCCGTGACGAGGTGCCGGCCGACGCGGTCGACCAGGCGCGTCACGAGTTCGAAGAAGTCACCCGCGCCGAGGGGAAACCCGAGCAGGCGGTCCCCAAGATCGTCGAGGGTCGGCTCAACGCATGGTTCGGCGACCGGGTGCTGCTCGATCAGGGACTCCTGGGCGAGAAGAAGCCCAAGATCCGCGAGTTCGTCGGCGACGGCGAGATCGTGCGGTACGTCCAGGCCTACATCGGAGGCTGAGCCCATGGGCGACGACATGTCCCCCTCGGTGCGCTGGCAGCGCGTCGTCCTCAAGTTGTCCGGCGAGGCGTTCGCGTCCGAGGACGGCTCCGGGATCGACGGCGCCATCGTGCGCCATCTGGCCGAAGAGATCGTGGCCGTGCGCAGCGAGCTGGGGGTGGACATGGCCGTCGTCGTGGGCGGCGGCAACATCTGGCGCGGGATGACCGGCGCCGGCGCCGGCATGGACCGCACCCAGGCCGACTACATGGGCATGCTGGCGACCATCATCAACGCGCTGGCCCTCCAGGACACCCTGGAGCAGATGGGCCAGGATACGCGGGTCCAGACGGCCATCCACATGTCGCAGATCGCCGAGCCGTACATCCGGCGTCGGGCGGTGCGGCACCTCGAGAAGGGCCGCATCGTCATCTTCGCCGGCGGCACCGGCAACCCCTTCTTCACCACCGATACCACCGCGGCGCTCCGAGCGGTAGAGGTCGACGCCGAGGCCATCCTCAAGGGCACCCATTCCGGGGTGAAGGGGGTCTACACGGCCGATCCCAAGACCGACCCCGACGCCGAGCTGCTCGACGAGGTTTCCCACATCGACGTGCTCCAGCGGGGGCTCAAGGTCATGGACTCCACCGCCATCAGTCTCTGTATGGACAACGACCTCCCCATCGTGGTCTTCGACCTGTTCGGGAAGGGCAACATCCGGTCCATTCTCGCCGGGGAGTCGGTCGGTACGCTGGTGTCGTGAGTGGCTTGGCCCCATATGGCCGAGCGGGTGTGCCAAGGTGATGGCATGAGCGAGAGCGCCAAGAGGGTGCAGCGATGAGCGACGAACTCGTGGACCTCGTTTCCGAGGAAGCCACCGACGGCATGCAACACGCCGTCGACCACGTGCGGGGCGAACTGGCCGGGGTGCGTACCGGACGCGCCTCTCCGGCGCTCATCGAGAAGATGCCCGTCGAGGTGTACGGCGCCGAGGTGCCGATGCAACAGGTGGCCAGTATCTCGGTGCCGGAGGCGCGCCTGCTGGTCATCTCGCCGTTCGACAAGGACACCGTCGGCGCGATCGAGAAGACCATCCAGCGATCCGATCTGGGACTGAGCCCGTCCAACGACGGCATCGTCATCCGACTCAGCTTCCCGCCACTCACCGCCGAGCGACGCAAGGAGCTCGTGCGCGTCGTCAAGCAGATGGCCGAGGACGGGCGGGTGGGGATCCGTAACCACCGCCGTACCGCACGTCAAGAGCTCGAACGGATGCAGAAGGACGGCGATCTCGGCGAAGATGACGTGAACCGAGCCGAGAAGATGATCGATGGGCACACCCACCGATTCGAGGCCCTGGTCGACGAGATTCTCGCCGCCAAGGAGAAGGAGCTCATGGAAGAGTGAGCCTGAGAGGGGAGCTGGCGTGAGCGACGACGATTCGACAGAGTCCGAGCAGTCCAAGCCGCCGCGTACCGAAGGTGTCCGGATCATCGGCGCCGAGGAGGCCGCGGCCGCGGTCGATCGTGACGACGTCGTGCAGCGGCGCGGTGATGACGAGCCGAAGTTCGGCGACGTTCCCGAGTCCCCCTCCGAGGACAAGAAGCCGGTGATGCGCTTCCCCCTTCCCGAGTCCTCCGACCCGTCACGTTTCGGTGCGGTGCCGATCGTGAAGGCGGCGGTCGAGGACGAGTCGGGCGAAGGCGACGATCCGGGCGAGAGCTCGGGGAGCCTCATGCCGCATTGGACCGACCCGCCGACCGGCGAGGTTCCCGAGGCGCTGGTCTCCGACGATGACGACGCCGCCGGCTGGTCGCTCTCCACGTCCACGCCGCGCTGGCGGGACAAGGACGACGACTTCGAGCAGGACCTGGGTGACGTCCTGGGTGAATCGGTCGGGATCCCGACCGATTCCGATCGTGAATCCGAGGACCGTTTCTTCAGCTTCGACGATCTCGACACGCCCGAGGAGCCGGCCACGATGCGCATCGGCACGTCCGCATCGGCGTCGCGCGTTTCCAACACCGAGCCGGCCGAGTCCGATGCGCCCGATGGTGGAGACCAGGCGCCGGCCGCGGCGCCCTCCGAAGGCCGGAACGTGCCCATCGCCGTAGCCGTCGGGGTGGGCCTGGCCGCGGTCGCGCTCGATCGCGTTCAGTCTCGGACCGGCCGTGGCCGTGACCTTGGTCACGATCCTGATCGTCGTCGCCGCCGCCGAGTACTACAACGCGCTGCAGCTCGCCGGACACCAGCCGGCCACGCTCCTGGGCCTCGCCGCCACCGGCGGCCTGTTGCTCGCCGCGTACAACTACGGGTATGCGGCCTATCCGGTCGTGCTGTTCCTGACGGTCGTGTTCGGCCTGGTCTGGTATCTGGTCGGGGTTCAGGAAGAGCGGCCGGTCCTCAACCTCGGCGCGACCATGTTGGGGATCGCCTGGGTGGGCGGCCTCGGGTCGTTCGCCGCGCTCATCCTCGCCACCGACGGCTTCGGGGCGCCCATGCTGGTGGCCGCGGTCATCGCCACGGTGGGCTACGACGTGGGCGGCTTCTTCATCGGCAGGCAGTTCGGGCAGAACCCGCTCTCGGCGGTCAGCCCCAACAAGACCGTCGAAGGGTTGGTCGGGGGGATGCTCTCGGCCATCGTCGTCACGACGCTGGTCGTCGGCAACGGCCTGTTCAGCAGTTACGGGGGATTCGAGGGGATCGCCAACGCAGCGCTCCTCGGGCTTGCGGCCGCCTTCCTGGCACCGCTCGGCGATCTCAGCGAGTCGTTGATCAAGCGCGACCTCGGCGTCAAGGACATGGGGGCGGTGCTTCCCGGCCACGGTGGCCTGCTCGATCGGTTCGATGCGCTGCTGTTCGTGCTGCCCACCACCTACTTCATGGCCCTGCTCCTCGGGCTCTAGTGCCCCGTCCACAGACGATCGCCGCGTTCACGCCCGCCCGGACCGCCGCTCGAAGCAGCCGGCGGTGACCCGCCGCCGCATCGCCGTCTGCGGTTCGACGGGCTCGATCGGGACCCAGACGCTCGAGGTGGTCGCAGCGCAGCGGGATCGTTTCGAGGTCGTGGCGCTCGGCGCGTCCCGTTCGGCCGACCTGGTCGTCGAGCAGGCCCGGGTCACGGGCGCCGCGGTGGTCGCGTTGAGCGATCCCACCGCCGCCGAGGGTGTGGCCGATCGGCTCCCCGCCGGCACGGAGCTCCTGGTGGGGACCGATGCCATGGTCGACTCGATCGATGGGGCCGATGTCGTGGTCAACGGCGTGGTGGGCTTCGCCGGTCTCGGCGTGACGATGGCGGCGCTCCAGCAGGGCAAGCGGTTGGCGTTGGCCAACAAGGAGTCGTTGATCGCTGCCGGGCCGGTGGTGCAGGAGGCGCGGGCCACGCCGGGGGCCGAGCTCGTGCCGGTCGACAGTGAGCATGGGGCGCTGCACCAGTGCCTGCGAGGGGCGGAGGCATTCTCGAACCGGGTACAGCGTCTGGTGTTGACCGCGTCCGGAGGCCCGTTCCGCGGCCGCTCGGCCGAGTCCCTGGCCTCCGTGACCGTCGAGCAGGCGCTGGCGCATCCGACCTGGAGCATGGGGCCGAAGATCACGGTCGACTCTTCGACCCTCATGAACAAGGGGCTCGAGGTGATCGAGGCCCACGAGCTCTATGGACCGCCGGCCGGGGAGAGGGGATTCGGCGTGGGACTGGATGCGATCGACGTCGTCGTGCATCCCCAGTCCATCGTGCACTCCATGGTGGAGTACAGCGACGGTTCGACCATCGCCCAGCTGTCCATGCCCGACATGCGGCTTCCCCTGGGCTATGCGCTGGCGTATCCCGACCGGCTCGATGCCCCCTTCGGTCCCATCGATTGGGCGCAGGTCGGGCGGCTCGACTTCGAGCCACCCGACCATGACGCCTTTCCCTGCCTTTCGCTCTGCTTCGAGGCCGGCCGTCTCGGAGGGTCGGTGCCGGCCTGGATCAACGCCGCCAACGAGGTGGCGGTGCAGGCCTTCCTCGACGGGAGCATCCGGTGGATCGACATTCCCAGGGTTCTCTCCACGGTGCTGGAAGGGCATGATGGAGCGATTCCGCTGACCGTGCACGACGTCATCGACGCCGACGAATCCGCCCGCCGGCGTGCTGCCGATGTCATTGCGGCGTGGTAGCGCCGTACCCTCAAGGATCAGCAATCGATGAGATTGACCACCGATCGGCACGGGAGGCCGAGTGACCCAAGCTGAACCGCTCCAGGCGCCCTCGCCGGAAGAGCCGCCGCCGCCGTCTCCCCCAGAGGCGGAGCTCACGCCACCTGCGGGTGTTCGAGCGTCGCTGTTCGCGGGTGCGCTCCTGCTCTTCGGGGCCCTCGTCGGCTGGAACTGGCTCCTGATCATCCTGGGTGTGGTCCTGCTGGTGTTCGTCCACGAGCTGGGGCACTACGCCATGGGGCGGCGCGCCGGTATGCAGGTCACCGAGTTCTTCATCGGCTTCGGGCCACGCATCTTCTCGTTCCATCGGGGTGGGACCGAGTACGGCCTCAAGGCGATCCCGGCCGGCGCCTACGTCAAGGTGCCGGGGATGTACAACATCGACGAGGTCGATCCGGCCATCGAACCCTTCACGTACCGGCAGGCTCGGTCGCTGCGACAAGCTCGCCATGGTGCTCGGCGGGCCGTTCGCCAATCTCATCATGGCCGTGCTGCTGCTGTTCGCCTTCCATCTCTTCGTCGGGGGCGTCGACGAGGAGCAGTGGACCGTGGGCGCTGTCGTCGACGGCACCGCGGCGGTCGACGCGGGCATCCAAGAGGGTGACGTGATCCGGTCGCTCGACGGTGAGCCCGTCGCCACGTTCGATGAATTGAAGGACGAGGTCGAGCTCCGGGGCGGCGAGACGGTCTCGTTCGAGGTCGATCGCCCCTCTGGCGACGGCTCGGTCTCCACCGTCGTCCTGTCGACCCAGCTGGGCGACCGGTTGGTCGAAGTCGAGCCGGGATCGCCGGCCGACGAGCTGGGACTCCAGGCCGACGACATCCTTCTGGGGATCGACGGCGAGCCCACCCGCTCGTACGCCGACCTCGCCGTGGCATCCGCCACCCGACCCGGCGACGAGACCGAGATTCTCATCGAGCGGTACTCCGCCGAGTGTGTCCTGCCGGTCACGCTCGGACCCGACCTGAGCGGACAGCCCACGCGAGGGTTCCTGGGGCTCTCGCCGGGTGACTATCCCAGCGAGACCCAGGGTGTGGTCGGATCCGCGGGCAGTGCCGTCGGCGACTTCGGCAACATCACCTGGCGCAGCGTCGAGGGTCTGGTCCAGTTCTTCTCGCCGTCGCGGCTGACCGGATTCTTCGAGCAGGTCGTCACCACCGCGCCGGTCGAGTCGGCGCCCGAGGACGGACCGTGCGCACCCGAGCCGGCGGGCACCATCAGCGAAGAGGACGAGGGTCGCATCCTGTCGATCTACGGAGCCGTTCGCCTGGGCGGTCAGTTCACCGACATCGGCGGGCTGATGATCTTCTTTGCCCTCCTCAATATCTTCCTGGGTGTGTTCAACCTCCTCCCCGTGCTGCCCCTCGACGGCGGACACGCGGTGATCGCCGTCTACGAGGGATGGCGGCGACGGCGCGACGAGAACTACTCGGTCGACGTCACCAAGGTGTTGCCCATCGCCTACATCGTCGTCGCCGTGTTGGTCACGGTGGGCGTCGGCGCGCTGTATCTCGACATCGTCGATCCCATCCAGTAGGAGCCCCGTGGAGATACCCGAGGTCTCGTTCGAGCGACGACCGACCCGCCAGATCATGGTGGGTTCGGTTCCGGTCGGCGGTGGGGCCCCGATCACCGTTCAGTCGATGACCATCACGAAGACCGCCGATGTCGACGGCACGCTCCAGCAGATCTACGGGCTTGCGGCCGCAGGTGCGGACATCGTGCGGTGCACCTGCAACGAGCCCGAAGCCTCCGAGGGGTTGGCTCGGATCGTGCCCCGCTCGCCCGTGCCCATCGTGGCCGACATCCACCACCAGTACCGCCGGGCCCTCGAGGCCCTCGAGGCCGGGGTGCAGTGCCTTCGGCTCAATCCCGGCAACATCCGCAAACCCGAGCACATCAAGGCGGTCGCTCGCGAAGCCAAGGACCGCGCGGTTCCGATCCGCATCGGCGTCAACGGCGGGTCGCTCCATCCCGACCTCTATGCCAAGTACGGCGACCGGGTGACCCCCGAGGCCATGGTCGAGTCGGCGCTGCAGGAGATCTCCTACTTCGAGGACGTCGACTTCGACCTCATCAAGATCTCGGTCAAGGCATCGTCGGTACCGCTCATGATCGAGGCCTACCGCCAGCTCAGCGAGGTCACCGACCATCCCCTCCATCTGGGCGTGACCGAGGCCGGGCCCCCGCCCGAGGGACTGGTCAAGTCAACCGCCGGGATCGCCACCCTCCTGGCCGAAGGGATCGGTGACACGATCCGATACTCGCTCACCGCCGACCCCGTTCAAGAGGTGCGGGCCGGCCGCACCCTGCTCGAGTCGATGGGTCTCCGACAACGGACCGGGATCGACCTGATCGCCTGCCCGAGCTGTGGTCGGGCCGAGGTCGACGTGATCGCGGTGGCCGAGGAGGCCCGCTCGGCATTCGGCGACCGGAAGCTCCCTCTCCAGGTTGCGGTCATGGGCTGCGTGGTGAACGGACCGGGTGAAGCGCGTGACGCCGATCTCGGGATTGCGGCAGGTCGCCATCGCGGCCATCTCTTCGTGCGAGGCCAGAACGTCGCTGTCGTCCCCGAGGACGAGATGGTCGACACGCTGGTCGAGTGGGCCGAGTTCATCGTCGAGCACGGCGTCGACGCCGCGCTCGAGCGCGTCGACCTGGTCAAGGCGGCCCGCGAGGCCGAGAAGGATCGGGTTGCCCTGCTACAGGAGCAGGGTGAGGACGTCAACGCCTCCGAGGCGACCGTCGAGCTGATCCGCCAGCACCGCACCGAGGCCTGACGAACCCGGCTTCTTCATGAACCGAAGCTCCGTGCCGATGCGACAGAGAGGTAGCGCATCGTCCGAAACGGAGTAGACGCCATGAAGATCATCGGACTCGACCGCAGGTGGACCCAGGCGATCGCAGCCCTGTGCCTGGCGGCGCTCGTCCTGGCCGGCTGCGCCCAGGCCGATCGCGAGACGGCAGGTGGAACGACCACGACGACCGTGCCCGCGCCGCAGCCCGACATCACGCTGCCGGCCGCGCCGAGCGACGCCCGTCCGATGGCGTCCCTTGCCGGTCTCGTCAGGGTGGTGGATCAGGTCGGCTACAGCGCTGCGGCGGTGACCGGCGCGGACGGGGAGAGCTCGATGGACTCGGCTCACCGCTCGCTGGTGGCGACCAGCGGCACGCTGCATCGGTACGCCTTGCTGCTCGTCGAGGTGGAGGACGAGGAGCTGAACGGACTGGCGACACTGCTGGAGGATCTGGTCGACGGCGTCGATGTGCTCACGGCCGAGGTCGCAGCCGGCGGATCGGACATTGCGACCGCCGTGGTCAACCTCGAGGATCGACTCGAAGCGATCCAGCGGGCCTGGGTGGCTCGGGCCGACGAGTGGGAAGCGGCCTGGGAGCGAGCTGATCGAGGGTGGCGGGCCGAATGGGATCGGGCGGCGGCAGCGTGGGAGGCCGAGTGGGATCGGGCCGCTGCCGAGTGGGAGGCCGAGTGGCACCGAGCCGCGTCCGAGTGGGAGGCCGAGTGGGACCGAGCCGCGTCCGAGTGGGACCGAGCGGCGTCCGAGTGGGAAGCCGAGTGGGACCGAGCCGCTGCCGAGTGGGAAGCAGGTTGGGCCGAAGCCGCAGCAGAATGGGAACGCGCCGCGGCGGAGTGGGAATCGGCCGACCAGGATCGGTAGGAGTCAGCCGGGGCTGGCGGCAGAGATGGCGTCGGCCAGTCGGGCGGTGATCCCGTCGATCCCGACCCGTTCGGTCTCGCCGTCGACCCGTGCGGTGAACTCGACCTGCCCGTCGGCCAGCGCCTTCGGGCCGATCGTCACCCGGAAGGGGATGCCGACCAGTTCGGCGTCGGCGAACTTGACCCCGGCTCGTGCGTCACGGTCGTCGAGGAGTACGTCGATCCCGGCGGCGCGGAGTTCGCCGTAGAGGCGTTCGGCCGCGGCGACGCTGGCCTCGTCGCGCAGTGAGACCACGGTGATGACCGCCTCGAACGGCGCCACGCTCACCGGCCACACGATGCCGGCGTCGTCGTGGTGGGTCTCGATGATGGTGGCGACCGCCCGATCGATCCCGATGCCGTAGGACCCCATGATGACGGTCTGGGCGGCGCTCTCGGCGTCGAGCACCGTCACTCCGAAGGCTTCGGCGTACTGACGGCCGAGTTTGAAGATGTGTCCGGCTTCGATCGCGGGGATGATCTCGAGGGCGGTGCCACATCGTGGGCAGGGTTCGCCGGCGGTCACTTCTCGCAGGTCGACCCAGACCGGGCCCGGGATGTCGCGATCCACATCGACGCCGCGAAGATGCCAGTCGTCCTCGTTGGCTCCGGTCGTCATCCGAGCCCGGCCGCGCAGGGCGGGATCGACGTAGATGGGCAGGTCGGTCACGCCGACCGGGCCGAGGCTGCCCGGGTTGGCGCCCAGCGCGGCGTGCACCTGGTCGGCGGTGGCCGGGCGCAGCAGGGTGGCGCCGGTCGCGTCGGCCAGCTTCTGTTCGTTGACCTGGTGATCGCCGCGGACGACCACCAGGGCCGGGGACCCGTCGAGCTCGTAGACCAGCGTCTTGATCTGCCGGGGCGCCGTGCGTTCTCGTCCATCTCGACCAGTGCAGCGATCGTTCGGACCCCCGGCGTGGGAAAGCGCTCCAGCTCCGAGGGGCCCGTCGTGTCGTCGATCGGGGCCAGCGCCGACGTGGCGCGTTCGATGTTTGCGGCGTAGTCGCACGCGGTACAGCGGACCACGTCGTCCTCGCCCGCGTCGGCCGGCACCATGAACTCGACGCTGTCGCTGCCGCCCATGTTGCCCGATGACGCCTCGACGGGAACGGCGTCGAGGCCGAGCCGTCGGAACACGTTGACGTAGGCGTCGTGGTGGAGGTCGAACGCCCGGTCGAGTCCGGCCTCGTCCAGATCGAAGCTGTACGAGTCCTTCATGGCGAACTCGCGGACGCGGAGCAGGCCGCTCTTCGGGCGGGCCTCGTCGCGGAACTTGGTCTGGATCTGATACCAGATCTGTGGCAGCTGGCGGTACGACGTGAGTTCGCCGGCCACCGTGGCGAAGACCTCCTCGGCGGTCACGCCCATGGCGAGGTCGGCGCCGGAACGGTCGGAGAGTCGGAACATCACGTCCCCCATGGATTCCCAACGCCCGGACGTCTGCCAGATCGCCGCCGGGTTCATCGCCGGCATGAGGAACTCCTGCCCGCCGATGGCGTCCATTTCCTGGCGCACGATGTCCGCGACCTTGGCGCGCACACGAAGGCCCAGCGGAAGAAACGTGTAGTGCCCGGCGAACAACTGGCGGACGAACCCTCCCCGGACCAGGAGCTGATGACTGATCGATTCAGCGTCACCCGGGGCGTCGCGAAGGGTGGGAACGAACAGGGAGGACCAGCGCATCGCACCAAGGTACCGGCGGTGACGACCGGTCACGGGGAGGTTCCCGGCCCCGTTGGCCTCACGAGTCGGGATTGTCGCCGACCGGCGCGGATATACTCTCCCAGTTCGCCTGCCTCGGCAGGCGGTGCAAAGGCGTGGGCTCGGCCCACGCCTTTGGTTCGTTGTACCGGCCTTGTGGCCGGGTCGGTGTGATCCAGCACCGACGTCGAGATGATCAAAAGGACAGAAGCGAGGTGAACTCCATGAAGGCAGCCGGAACCGAACGTATCGACGGCGCGGTCCGTCCGGTGGTGGAGCAGATCCTCGCGTCCCTCGACCTGGAGCTCTACGACCTGCAGGCGGGCCCGCAGATGGTGCGGATCCTGGTCGATGGTTCCGACGGCGTCAGCTCCGATGACCTCGCAACGGCCACGCGCATCATCTCCCGGCGCCTCGACGAGATCGACCCCATCCCCGGCACCTACACGCTCGAGGTGTCCAGCCCCGGGATCGAACGACCCCTGAGGACTCCGCAGCACTTCCGTGGCGCCATCGGTGAATCGGTCACGGTGAAGTGCGGGCCGGGAGTCGAGGGCGACCGCCGCGTCAACGGCATCCTCATCGCAGCGGACGACGACGAGATCACGGTCGCGATCGACGACCCCGAGGGGGCGCAACGCACGCTTCGTCAGCTCGACATCGCCAAGGCCCGTACCACGTTCGCGTGGGACTCGACGGGATCTGCCACCAGGAAGGCCAGCCGCTCATGAATCCGGAATTTCTCGAGGCGCTCCAAGCCGTCGCAACGGACAAGGGCATCGGTATCGACACCTTGTTCGCTGCGCTGGCCGACGCGCTCGAGTCGGCCTACAAGCGCATGCCCGAGGCGTACGAGTACGCGTGGGTCACGATCGATCCCGACACCGGCGAGATCCGGGTGTTCGCGCAGGAGCTCGACGAGGACGGCGAACCCATCGGACCCGAGATGGACGTCACCCCCGACGACTTCGGTCGGATCGCGGCGCAGGCGGCCAAGCAGGTGTTCTCCCAGCGCATCCGCGAGGCCGAGCGCGAGTTGAAGTTCGAGGAGTACGCCGGCCGCGAGGGCGACATCGTCACCGGCATCATCCAGCAGAGTGACTCGCGCTACACGCTGTTGGACCTCGGCCGGGTCGAGGCGTTGTTGCCCCAGGCCGAGCAGGTGCCCTACGAACGCCCTCAGGCCAACAGCCGGGTCAAGGCCTACATCGTCGAGGTCCGGAGAACCGCCAAGGGTCCCCAGATCGTCGTCAGTCGGACCCATCCGGGACTGATCCGTCGGCTGTTCGAGCTCGAGGTTCCCGAGATCGCCGATGGCGTGGTCGAGATCAAGGCGTGCGCCCGCGAGCCCGGGCACCGCACCAAGATCGCCGTCTGGTCCAACGACGGCAACGTCGACCCGGTCGGTGCCTGCGTCGGTGCCCGCGGCGCCCGGGTGCGCATGGTGGTCAACGAGCTGCAGGGCGAGAAGATCGACATCGTGCCCTTCAGCGACGACAACCGCGAGTTCGTCATGAAGGCCCTGTCACCGGCCAAGGTCAAGGAGGTCAACATCGACCCCGACACCGGCACGGCCGAGGTGATCGTGCCCGACTACCAGCTGTCGCTGGCCATCGGCAAGGAGGGGCAGAACGCCCGACTCGCCGCTCGTCTCACCGGCTGGCGAATCGACATCCGCTCGGAGACGCAGGTCGCCGAGGACGCGGCGTACGAGGATCAGGACTGGGCCGAGGGGGAGTGGATCACCGACCCCGAGACCGGCGAGCAGAAGTGGCAGCCGGCCGACGGCAGTCCCGCCATCTCGGCCGACGACTGGAGCGCCGCGCTCGCCGAGAACGACGCGTCGGAGGACGAGGCCGCCGAATCCGACGAAGCCGCCGCGGTCGCCGAGAACGACGCGTCGGAGGGCGAGGCCGCCGAATCCGACGAAGCCGGATCGGACGGCGCGGCCGGCGAGTCGGACGAGGCCTCGTCGGAGGTCGGCACGGCCGACGCCGCCGACGGCGAGAGCGACGACGGACCCGACGAGGATCCGCCCGCCGAGGCGGAGGCGCCGACCGAGGCCGACGTCGAGACGTCGACCGAAACCGAGGACGGACAGGACGGTCCGGCCGAAGCCACTCCCGAAGAGCGCTAGACGAACCAGCTGGTCACGGCGACCTTCGCTGTGACCGATTTCACGCCGCGGCAGCATGTACTTCGTGCTCTCGCCGTGACCGTGAAAGGATAGAACGGAAGCCCCCCGTCGCCGATGTGGTGCGAGTGGCACGAAAGGGTTGAGTCACACCTTGCCAGCGAAGATCCGTGTGTACGAGCTCGCTCGAGAGCTCGGCATGACGAACAAAGAGATTCTCGAGCTCTCCGAGCAGTTGGGTATCGGCGCGCGCAGCCATTCCTCCAGCATCGTGGATGCCCAAGCCGACCGGGTCCGCCGGAAGGCCCAGAAGGAGGGCCTGATCCGCGAGGCTCAGCCCGAGCCCGAAGCTCCGCCCGAGAAGGCGTCCACGGCCAAGACGGTGTCGTCGAAGAAGCCACCCCCGAAGAAGGCGGCTGCCGAGCCGGCTCCGAAGGCCGAGGAACCGGCTCCGACCCCCGAACCCGTCGTCGAGGCGCCGGCACCGACCGCGCCCGAGCCGAAAGCCGAGCCCGTCGACGAGCCGGCCACGACCGAGGCTCCCGTGGTCGCCGAGGCCCCGGCCGAGTCACCGCCTCCGGCCGATGCCGTGCCACCCACCGATGCGGCACCGGTGGTCGAGGCGCCGAGCGACAAGCCCAAGCGGGTGGTGACCTCCAGTGGGAGCGTCAAGCCGCCCAAACCGGCGCCGGTTGCCGAGGAGCCGGCGGCGGTGAAACCCAAACCGGAGAAGACCGCTCCCAGCCCGCACATGGACCTGGGGGCGCCCCCCGAGCGGCGTCAGTCGGCGTCGCCCGAGAAGATGCCCCGCTCCAACTCGGGCAAGATCATCCCCCCGCCGCCGGGCCCGCCCCGGTCCACCTCGGGCCGGCCCATCCCGGCGCCGCCCGGAGGCGGGCGCGCGCCCGCCGCACCCGGCCGGCCCGCCGGCGGTCCACCGCAACGCCCGGGGCCCCGGCCCTCCGGTGGCGGCGGTGGCCGACCCGGTGGCATGCCGCGTCAATCGGTTCCCGGTGCCGGCGGTCGAGGACCCGGTGGTGGTCCTCGCGGCGGTCCGCGCCGACCGCGGCGCAAGGGGCGCCGTCGTCGCAACCGCGAAGAACTCCAGCCGATGGACGTGCCCACGTACACGCCCGAGGATGCGGCTGTTCCCGAAGGTGAGGTCGTCCTCGAGCGCATGTGCACGCCGCTCGACCTCGGACCGCGCCTCAATCGCACGGCGGCCGATGTCGTGCGGTTCCTGATGCAGCAGGGCGAGATGGTCACCGCCACCCAATCGCTGTCCGACGACATGATCGAGTTGTTCGCCGCCGAGATCGGCGCCGAGGTCAAGCTCGTCGACCCGGGCGAGGAACAGGAGGTCGAGCTCCAGAAGGTGCTCGAGGTTCCCGACGACGAAGGGGCCGATACCGAGTCGTATCCCCACCGCTCACCGGTCGTGACGGTCATGGGTCACGTCGACCACGGCAAGACCAAGCTCCTGGATCAGATCCGATCGGCCAACGTGGCCGACGGTGAGGCCGGCGGGATCACCCAGCACATCGGTGCCTACCAGGTCGAGCACGATGGCAAGCCGCTCACCTTCATCGACACCCCGGGCCACGAGGCGTTCACCGCCATGCGGGCCAGAGGTGCCGGCGCGACGGACCTCGTGGTCCTGGTCGTGGCCGCCGATGACGGCGTCATGCCGCAGACCATCGAGGCCATCGACCACGCACGGGCCGCCGACGTGCCCATCATCGTGGCGGTCAACAAGATCGACCGCGAGAACGCCGATCCCAATCGGGTCATGACCCAGCTGGCCGAGCGGGATCTGGTGCCCGAGGCCTGGGGCGGTGAGACCGTCATGGTCGAGATCTCGGCGCTCCAGAACCTCAACATCGACGAGCTGCTCGAGAACATCGTGCTGCTGGCCGAGGTCGAGGACCTCCGTGCGCCGTCCGACGGTCGAGCCACCGGCGTCGTGCTGGAAGGCAACCTGGACATCGGTCGCGGACCGGTCGCCACCGTCCTGGTCCAGCGGGGCACGCTCAACGTGGGCGATCCGCTCGTGGCCGGACCGGCATGGGGTCGGGTCCGGGCGCTGATCGACGACAAGGGCAACCAGGTCAAGCATGCCGGGCCGTCGGTGCCCGTCCAGGTCCTGGGCCTGTCCGACGTGGCGTCCGCAGGCGATGCCTTCGTGGTCGCCCCCAACGAGAAGGTCGCGTCCAAGGTGGCCGACACCCGCGAGCACCGGCAGCGCCAGATGAGCCTCGGCCGCGACGCAGCCGCGGTGGCCGGCGGAGCCAAGCTCGAGGACATCTTCGACGCCATTCAGGCCGGGAAGACGGCCACGCTCAACCTGGTGTTGAAGGCCGACGTCACCGGATCGCTCGAGGCGCTCACCGAGAGCCTGAAGAAGCTCGAGCGAGACGAGGTCAAGCTCGCCTTCGTGCTGCGGGGCGTCGGCGGGATCACCCCCACCGACATCCGGCTGGCGGCGGCGTCAAGCGCCACCATCATCGGTTTCAACGTGCGTCCCGATCGCAAGGCGCGGGAGGCGGCCGAAGAAGAGGGCGTCGAGATCCGCACCTACGAGATCATCTACAAGGTGCTCGAGGAGATCGAGGCGGCCATGCTCGGCATGCTCGAACCCGAGTACGAGGAAGTGGTCACCGGCGACGCCGAGGTCCGCGAGATCTTCGGGGTGCCCAGGGTGGGCAAGGTGGCCGGCTGCTACGTGACCAATGGGGTCATCACCCGCGGTTCGAAGGTCCGCTTCCTCCGCGAGGGCACCATCATCTGGAAGGGCACCGTCAGCTCGCTGAAGCGGTTCAAGGACGACGTCCGCGAAGTGCAATCCGGCTTCGAGTGCGGCATCGGTCTGTCGGACTTCCAGGACCTCAAGGCCGGTGACATCATCGAGACCTACGAGGAACGGGAGATTCCCCGAGAAGCCGCTCACGCGTCCACCGACTAGCCCCGTACCCTGCTGGCGTGGCGGATTTCGTCGTACTCACCCTGACCGTCGAGCTGTACGTGCCGGAGAGCGGGTCGTTGAAGGCCAAGCGCTCGGCGGTGAAGCGCGTGCTCGAGGGGGCGAAGCGACGCTGGTCGGTCAGCGCGGCCGAGGTGGGGGGCCTGCGGTCGTGGCAACGCACCGTGCTGGCCTTCGCCACCGTCAGCAACAGTGCGTCGAAGGCGGAGGACGTCATGGACGATCTGGAGCGTTGGGTGTGGACCACGCCCGATGCCGAGGTCCTGGAGACGCAGCGGTACTGGCTCGACACCGCATGACGAGGACGAGGAGGAGCTGATGGCACGGCGACGGAATCCGTCGAAGGACTACCGACGAACCGATCGGTTGAACGAACTCCTGCGCGAGGTCATCGCCGAGGAGCTCGGCCGCATCGACGACGAGGATCTCGAGTTGGTCACGATCACCGGCGTGACCGTCGACGACGAGCTCACGGTGGCGAGCGTGTACTTCTCGTCGCTGACGGTCGGTGACCCGGTCGGCTCCGACGAGAGCATCGGTGGCGAGGAGGCCGTGGCCCGGCGACTCGAGTCCCACCGCGTCGCGCTCCAGGGCGCGATCAACCGTCAGACCCGGCTCCGACGTACGCCGATCCTGACCTTCCGGCCCGATTCCGGGGTGCGCGAGGGCGCGCGCATCGAGGAGATCCTCCGTCGGATCGACGAACAACGCGATCCGTGACCGACGGGTTCGCCGTCGTCGACAAGGCTCCCGGCATGACCTCGCACGACGTGGTCGCCCGAGCCCGCCGCCGATTCGGGACCCGCAAGGTCGGTCACGCCGGCACGCTCGATCCCGATGCCACCGGCGTGCTGGTCCTCGGGGTGGGTCGCGCCACCCGTCTGCTCCAATTCCTGACGGGGATGGACAAGTCCTACGAGGCCGAGATCCAGTTCGGTGTGGAGACCACGACGCTCGACGCGGGGGCGAGGTCACGGCGACCCACGACATGGGTCGCCTCGACCCGGACGAGGTTCGCCGGGCGGCGGCCACCTTCCTGGGAGACATCGAGCAGATCCCACCGATGGTCTCCGCCATCAAGATCGACGGTCGTCGACTCCACGAGCTGGCTCGCGAGGGAAAGGAGGTCGACCGGCCACCCCGCGCCGTTCGGATCGACCGATTCGACGTCGCACCCGTCGATGCCGACGCCGGTCGATGGCAGGCCCGGATCGACTGTTCCTCGGGCACCTACGTCCGGACCCTCGCCGCCGATCTCGGAACGGCGCTCGGAGGGGGTGCGCACGTCGCCACCCTGCGCCGCACGGCCGTGGGATCGTTCACCCTGGACCAGGCCGCGCCGCTCGACGAAGCGATCACCCGGCCGCCGGCCGAGGGCCTGTCCCACATGCCCCAGGTCGGCGTCCCCGATGACGTTGCGACCTCGGTGCGTCACGGCCGGGTCCTGCGCCCGACCGACCTCGGCGTGGACGGCGACGGACCGTGGGTGGTGCTGGACGGCGGGGGAGCGGTGCTTGCGGTGTACCGCCGACACAAGGAGACGCTGGCCAAGCCGGTGATGGTGCTGGCCCCGGCACCGGGTGACGCCGAGGCGACGTCGACCTGACCGGTCGCGTCGGACGTACTCGGTAGGCTCACGCCTCCATGGAGATCATCCGCGACCCGAGTGCGTGCCCGCCGCGCCGCTCCGGCACCGCCGTCACGATCGGCGCGTACGACGGTGTGCACCGGGGTCATCAGGCGGTGATCGCAGCGGTCCGTGAGACCGCCCGGCGGCGCGAGCTCGAGACCGCTGTCGTCACGTTCGACCGCCATCCCGCCAGCGTGGTGCGACCCGAGTCCGCCCCCAAGCTGCTGACCGACCTCGACCAGCGGCTCCAGCTGCTCGAGATCGCAGGCGTCGATCTCACGGTGGTCGTGCCGTTCGACGAGGAACGCGCCAGGGAGTCGGCCGAGGACTTCATCCAGACCGTGCTCGTCGACTGCCTCTCGGCACGACTCGTGGTGGTCGGGGCCGACTTCCACTTCGGGCACCGGCGTCGGGGCAACGTCCAGCTCCTCGGCTCCGAGGGCGCCCGCCACGGCTTCGACGTCGAAGGGATGGAGCTGGTCGGCGCCGACTGGCACGAGGCCGCCCCCGACGGACGCGTGTCGTCGACGCTGATCCGCCGGAGCCTCATCGAGGGCGAGGTCGGCCGCGCCGCGACACTGTTGGGACGTCACCACGAGGTCCGGGGGACCGTCGTGCAGGGAGACCGGCGGGGTCGAGAACTGGGCTTCCCGACGGCCAACCTCGAGGTCCCCGACCGAATCCAACTCCCGGCGGACGGCGTCTACGCCGCGTGGTACGTGCGGCCGAACGGCGACATCCACGCCGCGGCCGCCTCGTTGGGCCGGCGGCCGACCTTCTACGAGGACCAGCCCCACAGCCTGGTCGAAGCCCATCTGCTCGACGCCGATCTGGACCTCTACGGTGAACACGGCGGCGTGCAGTTCGTCGAACGCCTGCGAGGCCAAGTGAAGTTCGCGTCGGTCGACGAGCTCGTCGACCAGATGCGCCTCGACGTCGAGCGAGCCCGTGCGATGCTCGGGGTCGGGGGCGAATGACCTCACACGCGTGTGCCCCCGTCCGCCGATGGGAGCGACGTGACCGCAGTGTCCGATCCGGTCCCCGGGCCGGAGGTCGAGACCCCGACCGAAGAGATGGCCGATGCCAGCGGGGCCACCCCGCGCCTGGCTCGGCACCGGATCACGCTCTCCGACGGTCACGAGGTCGGCATCAGCGTCAGTGGGCGCGGGGTCCCGCTCGTGGTGGTCCACGGTTTCACGGCCGAGGGGCTGCTGTACGCGCAGACGCTCAGCCGTCTGGTCTCGATGGGATTCAAGGTCATCGCGGTCGACACGGCCGGCCACGGCGCCACGCAGGGCCTTCCCGCCCGGGGTGCCGATCTGGGCAGCTACGCCGAGCTCCTGGGCCGCACCCTCCGGGAGCTCGGCGTTCGCCAGGCGATCCTGGCCGGGCACTCGATGGGTGGCCGGCTGGTGACCCAGCTGGCGGCCACCGATCCCGATCTGGCCATCGCCGTGATCCTGCTGGACGCCATCGTGGGGGACACCTGGGACCGGATGGTCTACCTGTTCCGCGTCGCTCCGCCGGTGCTCTCCCTCGTCGGCGTGGCCCTGGCGGTGGACAGCATGACCACCCTTCCGATCCTGCAGGACCCCGTGCAGGCCCGGAAGCTCGGGCGCCTGGTCATCCCGGCGCTGATCGGTCATGTGCTCCGCCCGTGGCGCATGCTCGGCCCCTCGATCTCGATCCTGAGGTCGCGGAGCAGCCGGATACACCTGGACGCCCTGGCCGAGGCCGCGGTCCCGGTCTTCGCCATCCACGGCGATCGCGACCTCGCCGTACCGCACCGCACCGCCAGGGACGCGGTGCGCCGAGCCGACGGCAATCTCATCACGGTGCACGGAGCGAGCCACTCCTGGCTGCTCAAGGACCCCGAGACGCTGCCGTCGATCGTGTCCGACCTGCTACCCGCCGAGCTCGGCTTCGCCATCCGCGACGCGCTGGCCGAGGCCGGTGTGGATTCGTCCGAGCGTGTGCTCGACGACATCGAGGAGGCGTTGTACGAACCCGACGCCTGGATCCACGAGCTGACGCCGGCGCTCGAGGCGCGGGCCCGACGACTCGATCCTGACCGAGCTCCGTCAACCCCGCTACCTGTGGAGTCGTGAACGGGTGTAGGGGGTGCCCGGGGCCCGGGCTTCGGCAACGTTTGTGGACCGGGCACCACCTGCTAGCGTTGCCGGCTGGCGCGACCGCGCCCCGGGTGGTGTCCTTCGTGGACGCTCGCCCACCCTCCACCACTGCGTCTGACGGCGCAACGCCGGTCTGCCGGGGCCTCGTGTTCCCAGCTCGGTGTTGACGCGTCGAGAGGCCGGGTCGGATACCCAATCGGAGAAAAGCCATTGTCGAACGCCAACAACCTGCCGGACAAGGCGGGCACCATCGCCGAGAACCGGTTGCACGAGAGTGACACCGGTTCCCCCGAGGTGCAGATCGCACTTCTGACCGATCGGATCAACCATCTCACCGAGCACCTGCGGGTCCACAAGAAGGACCACCACAGCCGGCGGGGACTGTTGATGCTGGTCGGCCAGCGACGCCGTCTGCTCGACTATCTGCGCGGCAACGACGTCGAGCGGTATCGAGCCCTGATCGCCAAGCTCGGACTCCGGCGCTGATTTGAGATCTCTGCGGGGAAGCGGTCCATTCGGGCCGCTTCGTCGCGTTCTAGGCTCCCCACACGGGAGTTCGGAGCGGCTCGGACGAGAACGAGCCACGATCGTCGGAGAAGGTCTCTGACGATCTCACCGGGAACGACCCGGTACACCATCTGAGCCGAGCGGCTCAGAGGAAGGAACCACACCATGGCGGAAGCCATCACTGTGACCGGTCCCATCAGCGGGACCGACCTCGAACTGCAGTTCGAGACCGGCAAACTGGCCGGACTCGCCGACGGAGCCATCAAGGCTCAGCTCGGCGACACCATGATCCTTGTGACCGCAACCGCGGCCAAGTCCGTTCGGGAAGGCATCGACTTCTTCCCCCTGACCGTCGACATCGAAGAGCGCATGTACGCCGCCGGCAAGATCCCCGGTTCGTTCTTCCGACGCGAGGCACGGGCCGGTGATTCGGCCATCCTCACCTGTCGCTTGATCGACCGGCCGCTACGCCCGTCGTTCCCGGCCGGGTTCCGCAACGAGGTCCACATCGTGGGCACCGTCCTGGGCGCCGACCAGTCCAACCCCTACGACGTGCTGGCCATCAACGCCGCGTCGGCTGCGCTGTCCATCTCGGGTATCCCCTTCGACGGTCCGCTGGGAGCGGTGCGCATCGCGTACTCCACCGACGGCGAATGGGAAGCACACCCCACCTACCAAGAGGGTGACATGTCCACCTTCGAGATGGTCGTCGCCGGACGCCAGCTCGACGACGGCGACGTCGCCGTGATGATGGTCGAGGCCGGCGGCACCGAGAACGCCTGGGCCTTCTACGAGAACGGCGCCCCGAAGGTCGACGAGGCCGCGCTGGCCGCGGGCCTCGAGGCCTCGAAGCAGTGGATCAAGGAGAGCATCGAGCTCCAGAAGCAGCTCATCGAGAAGGTCGGCGTCAAGCCCACCGTCGAGTTCGTCGCTCAGACCGACTACACCGACGAGATGATGGCGGCGGTCCGCGAGGCCGGCGCCGATCGGTTGGCCCAGACCCAGACCATCGCCGACAAGGCCGAGCGGCAGGCGGCCGAGGGCGAAGCCCGCGACGCCATCCTCGCCGAGGTCGGCCCCAAGTTCGACGACGTCGACAACGCGACCAAGCTCCTCAAGGCCGCGATCCGTTCGCTCACCAAGGAACTGGTGCGGCATCGCATCGTCACCGAGGGACTGCGGATCGACGGACGAGGCACGGCCGATCTCCGGCCGCTGTCCGCCGAGGTGGGCGTCGTTCCCACGGCACACGGCTCCGGCCTGTTCCAGCGCGGTGAGACCCAGGTGCTCAACGTGAGCACGCTCGGCATGCAGCGCATGGACCAGATGATCGACGGGATCAGCCCCGAAGAGCGCAAGCGCTACATGCACCACTACAACTTCCCGCCCTTCTCCACCGGCGAGACCGGGTTCATGCGTGGACCCAAGCGCCGCGAGATCGGTCACGGCCTCCTGGCCGAGCGGGCCCTGTTCCCGTTGGTGCCCTCGCTCGAAGAGTTCCCCTACACCATTCGGACCGTCTCCGACGTCCTCGCCTCCAACGGCTCCACGTCCATGGCGTCGGTGTGCGGCTCGAGCCTGTCGCTCATGGACGCCGGCGTGCCCCTCAAGGCAGCGGTCGCCGGTATCGCGATGGGCCTCGTCCTGCACGAGGGCAAGTACGTGACGCTGACCGACATCCTCGGAGCCGAGGATGCGTTCGGCGACATGGACTTCAAGGTGGCCGGGACGTCCGAGTTCGTCACCGCCCTCCAGCTCGACACCAAGATCGACGGCATCCCCGCCGACGTGTTGATCGGTGCGCTGGATCAGGCCCGGGACGCTCGCCTGAAGATCCTCGAGGTCATGGAAGCGGCCATCGCCGAGCCCCGACCCGAGGTGGGCAAGACCGCCCCCAAGATCGTCAGCTTCGAGATTCCCATCGACAAGATCGGTGAGGTCATCGGACCCAAGGGCAAGGTCATCAACGCCATCCAGGCCGAGACCGGCGCCGACATCAGCGTCGACGACGACGGAACCGTCGGAGTGGTGGCCATCGCCTCCACGTCCAGCGAGATCGTCGACGAGGCCGAGCGGCAGATCAAGCTCATCCTCAACCCGCCCACCGCCGAAGTCGGTCAGACCTACACCGGCAAGGTGGTCAACATCACCAAGTTCGGCGCCTTCGTCAACATCCTCCCGGGCCGTGACGGTCTGGTCCACATCTCCAAGTTGGGCGGCAACCGCCGCATCGACCGGGTCGAGGACGAGGTCGATCTGGGTGACGAGATCGAGGTCCGGGTCGACGACGTCGATCCTCAGGGCAAGATCTCGCTGACCCCCACGTCCTACGAGGGCGGCGGCGATGATGGCGGCGGCGACGACCGGCCCAGCGGGCGCGATCGTGGCGGCCGAGGTGGCCGTGACCGTGATCGCGGCGGCCGAGGTGGTCGCGATCGGGGCGGCCGCGGCGGCCGGGATCGCGATCGCGACCGTGATCGCGACCGCGGCAGCAGCCGGGGCGACCGCGATCGCGAGTCGTCGTCCTCGTCCGGCTCCGATCGGGTCGAGGTCAGCTTCGAGGACAAGTTCGAAGCGGGCCTCGAGGACGACCTCGGCGACCTGGGCCCCTCGTCGGGCTCCCGGCGTCGCAGCTGAGCTCGCCGTGACCCGGGTCGGAGTCTTCGGCGCCGGCGGGCGGATGGGTTCCACCGTCTGCCAGGCCGTCGATGACGCCGGCGATCTGCAACTCGTGGCCGCAGTCGATCCCCACCATGCGGGGATCGACCTGCGGCAGGTCGCCCCCGGGGTGATCGAGGACCTGCCCATCGCGGGCTCGGCCCAGGAGATGGTCGATCAGGGCGTCGAGGTGGCGGTCGACTTCACCGAGGTGGGCGCGGCCCGGGCCAACCTGGCCTTCATGGCCGAGCACGCCATCCACGCCGTCGTCGGCACCACCGGATTCCATCGGGCCGACCTGGCGGCGCTCGAAGCGGCGTTCGTCGACAGCAACTGCCTGGTCGCACCCAACTTCGCCATCGGCGCCGTGCTCATGATGCGCTTCGCCGAGATGGCGGCGCCCTACTTCGACACGGCCGAGGTGATCGAGTTACACCACGACCAGAAGGTCGATGCGCCGTCGGGCACGGCCATGCTCACGGCCGAACGGATGGCCGGCGTGTCCGAGGACTGGGCCGAGGACCCCACCGAGAACGAAGTCCTGCCCGGCGCCCGGGGCGGCCCCGGCCCGGCGGGTATCCACGTGCACTCGATCCGGCTGCGCGGCCTCGTGGCGCACCAGGAAGTGCTGTTGGGGACCACGGGCCAGACCCTCTCGATCCGGCACGACTCCATCGACCGGTCGTCGTTCATGCCGGGCGTCCTCCTGGGGGTCCGGAAGATCGCCGACCACCCCGGCGTGACCATCAGCCTCGATCCGTTTCTCGACTAGGGGCCCGCCTTCGGCGGGCCTTGGGAGTTGAGCGATTTCGAGCGTTGCGCTGTTCTTCCCGCTGAACTCCTGAGGGCCCGCGGTCGGGCGGCTCAGTCTTCGACGGGGTCGCTGTCGGCCCCGTCATGGTCGGGAGTGACGGCCTCGTCGTCATCTTCCAACTCCGACGGGAGCCGTCCGAGATCGCGGAACTGGCCGAGTCCGGCGAACACGGCGGCGACGATGGTGAAGGCCAGGAACCAGGGCCGGTAGTCGGTGATGAAGTTGTCCACGGCCGTGACCTGGACCTCGGCCCAGCCGGCGAACTCGCGGATGACGAACAGCCGGACGAGCGTGCCCGCGATGTTGACGGCGAAGAAGTTGCGGGGCCGCATGCCCGAAGCGCCGGCCAGGAGGCAGATGATGTTGTTGGGCGCGATCGCCACCAGCGGGTAGGCCGCGTAACGGAACCAGCGTTCGAGCTGGGTGATCAGGGTGGCGGTCGAGCTGGAGCGGTGCTCGGCCCACTCGATGGCTCGATGCCCGTAGAACCAGCCCAGCAGGTAGAAGAGCGGGTCCGACAGCAGGAGCCGCACCGTTCCGACCACGTAGTACTCGACCGCGCCGACCTTGTTCACGACCAGGAGCAGGATGCGGTTGCGGGCGTTCATCGCCATGAGGAGCAGCGGGTTGCTGTCCTTGAGCGACGGTGAGATCGAGTCGCCGATGATGGAGATCACGACCAGGATGGCCAGGGGCGTCATGATCAGCCAGAGCGTGCGCTTGCTGGGCGCGGGTCGGACGGGCCGGTCGTGATCCGTGCTGGTGGGGGCGGAGTCGGGATCTCCGGCGGTCTCGTCCAAGTGGTGCATTGTGGCACGGCTCGCACCGAAAACGCGTGGGCCCTCCGACCCGGCGTGCCCCGTGCGGGAGCGTGGGTTGCTGGCCCGGTCGGGAAGCCGGCGTGGGTAGGGTTTCGGGATGGAGGGGATCCTCACCGTCTCGGTGGTGCTGGCCAACGTGCTCGGCGCCGTCATGGCGTTCCCGCAGGCCATTCGCCTGGTCCGGACGCGCCACACCGAAGGTGTCTCGCCGGTGTGGGCCGGCATCAGCGTGGCGGCCAACGCCTGGTGGATCGTCTATGGCCTGGGCACGGGCCTGTGGGAGGTGCTCCCGGTCTCGACGATGTCGGCGATCGCCTATCTGATGATCATCTGGGTCCTGGGCAGCGTCGACCGGTCGTCGCTTCGGCGGGTGGCCGTCGGGTTCCTCGCCGTGGGCTTCGTGCCTGTCCCCGTGCTGATCGCGCTGGGCTGGCCCGCGGTCGGGGTCGTGGTCGGGCTGCTCTACGGCGTGCAGCTGACCCCGGCGGTGGTCAGTGCGTATCGCACCGCGATCCCGATCGGGATCGCGCCGGCCACCTGGCTGCTGGCGTGGAGCGAGGCGTTCCTCTGGGGGGTCTACGGGGTCGGTACCGGCGACATCGCACTGATCTCGGCGGGCCTGGTCGGCGTCGTCATGGCGACGATGATCCTCGTGCGGCTCCTCGTCGTCAGGAACCGGATGGTGGACCCCGTGCCCGCCCGGGTGGCGTCGTGAGCCGGGCCGCTCGGTGGTGGGGTTAGGCTCGGCGGCGCGCCGACGGGCGCCGATCATCCAGGGGGAACCAATGCAGGGACTGATGCAGGACCGGCCGCTCGTGCTGCCGCACTTCTTCGATCGGGCCGAGCGGCTCTTCGCCGACAAACACGTTGCCACCAACGGCCCCGGCGGGATCGATCGGATGTCCTACGGCGACTGGGCGGCGCGCACCCGCCAGCTGGGCGGCGTCCTCGACGCCCTGGGCATCAGCGAGGCCGGGCGGGTCGGCACGTTCGCCTGGAACACCGGTCGCCACCTCGAGCTGTGGTTCGGGGTGCCCTGCACCGGCCGGGTCCTGCACACGCTGAACATCCGGCTCTTTCCCGAGCAGCTCACCTACGTCGTCAACCACGCCGAGGACGAGGTGATTTTCGTCGACCAGTCGCTGCTGGGTCTGATCGCCCCGCTCATCCCCACGTTCGAGACCGTGCGCCATCTGGTGGTCATGCCGGACGTGCCCGGCGAGCTTCCCGTGCTCGATGGCGGTCCCGAGGTCCACGAGTACGAGACCCTGCTGGCGGCCGCCGACCCCGTCGAGTTCCGCGTCGCCGATGAGCAGCGTGCCGCATCGATGTGTTACACGTCCGGGACCACCGGTCATCCCAAGGGTGTCGTGTACTCCCACCGCTCCACCTGGTTGCACACGATGGGAGCCATGCAGGCCGACAACCTGGGGGCGATGGAGAGCGACACCATCCTCCCGGTCGTGCCCATGTTCCACGCCAACGCATGGGGTCTGGCCCACGCCGCGGTCGCCTGCGGCGCCAACCTGGTCATGCCCGGGGCCGACCTCTCCGCCCCCACGCTGGCGGGCCTGATCGAGTCCGAGCGCGTCACCGTCGCCGCCGGGGTACCCACCATCTGGATGGGCGTGCTCCCCGAGCTGGATGGTCGCGACGTGACCTCGTTGCGGGCCATCCCCTGCGGCGGCTCCGCCGTGCCCAAGGTCCTGTCCGAGGGATTCCGGGAGAAGATCGGGATGCCGATCCTGCAGGCGTGGGGGATGACCGAGACCAGCCCGATCGCCTCGGTCTGTCGCATCAAGAGCACCCTCGATCTCTCCGACGACGAGGCCGCCGACCTCCGCACCACCGTCGGTCAGGTCGTGACCGGCGTCGACTTCCGGGTGGTCGGGCCCGAGGGCGAGCAGCCGTGGGACGGTGAGTCCAGCGGCGAGCTCCAGGTGGCCGGCCCGTGGATCGCCGCCTCGTACTACAACGACGACCGCTCGCCCGACTCGTTCACCGATGACGGCTGGCTCCGCACCGGCGACGTCGCCACCGTCGACCCCCACGGGTACATCCGGCTGGTCGACCGCACCAAGGACGTCATCAAGTCGGGAGGGGAGTGGATCAGCTCGGTCGAGCTCGAGAACGAGATCATGGCCCATCCGAAGGTGACCGAGGCCGCCGTGATCGGGCTTCCCCACGAGCGGTGGGGCGAGCGACCCTGGCGTGCGTCGTCGCCGCCGACCCGGCCGACCCGCCGACGAAGGAGGAGATCCACGCCCACCTCGAGGGTCACATGCCCACCTGGTGGCTGCCCGACGACGTCGTCGTCATCGACGAGGTGCCGAAGACCTCGGTGGGCAAGTTCTCCAAGAAGACCCTCCGGGAGCAGTACGAGGCGCACCGGTTCTCGACGTGACGGGTCGCATGGGTGGCGCGGGGCCTCCACCACCCTCCTAGCCTGGCGACGTGTACGCGTTCGCCCGGCGGCCCCTCTGGATCCTGTCCCACATCCTGGTCGTCGCGCTCCTCCTCACGATGGCCGGCGCCGGGGTGTGGCAGCTGCAACGCCACAATCAGCGCCAAGAGGTGGCGGACCGGGTCGAGGCCCGCGCCGAAGCGCCGTTCACCGAGCTGGGCCTGGTGCTCACCGACCGGACCGGCGACGCGGAGTACGACGCCATCGAGCTGACGCATGTGATCCTGCGGGGGCGCTGGATCCCCGACGAACAGGTCGCGGTCCGGAATCGCAGCCTGGGCGGGTCGGCCGGGCTCTGGGTGATCACGCCGCTCGATCTGGGCAACGGCACGGCCGTGGCGGTCAACCGCGGGTTCGTGCCCTCCGGGAGGGAGGTCCCGGCAGCGCCCGACGACGAGGTCGAGCTGACCGGCTGGCTCCAGACGACGCAGACGAGGGAGCGGATCGGTCCCACCGACCCGGACGAGGGCACCCTCGAGATCATGAACCGCGTCGATCTGGCGCGCCTCGACCAGCAGACGCAGCTGCCGCTGCTCGGTGCGTGGGTCCAGATGGGCCGAAGTGAGCCACCCGCACCGGGCCCGTATCCCGAGCCCCTGCCGATGCCGACCGCCGACGGCGGTCCGTCCCACCTGTCGTACGCCGGTCAGTGGTTCGCGTTCACCCTGATCGGATTGATCGGCTATCCGCTGGTGCTGCGGCGCATCGCTCGGGGACAGGGCCGGGCCGAGGTGCCCGACTGGGACGCGCCGATCGACCGTCGCGACGACGACGTGCCGCCGCCGGGCACCCCGCAGCCGGTCGGTCCCCGCACCATGGACCGGATGGTACGGCCCTCCGCCGGCGGCGAGCGCTGGAACTGACCCGGTGAGCTCCGGTCCGACCGGCCCCGATCCGGTGCGCGAGGATCCGTCCAGCGAGGTCCGGACCCGGATTCTCGAGGCGACGGTCGTCCTGAGCGGCCGTCACGGCATGAGCGGGTTCAACGTCGAGGCGGTGGCGTCGGCCGCCGGCGTGTCCCGGGCCACCATCTACCGGCACTTCACCGGCGGCCGCGAGCAGATGGTCACCGAGGCGGTGGCGTTCGAGGTGGGCCGGTTCATCGATGGGCTCGGGTTGGACGACGATGGAGATCCGACCCTGCGGGACCGGCTGGTCCAGGTCCTGATGCGGGGCCGGGGCGAGATCGCCGGTCATGACGTGCTCGGCCAGCTGCTGGTGCGAGAGCCCGAAGCGGTGATGGCCCGCCTCGAGAATGTGCAGCCGATCTTCCAGGATGTGATGGCCGCCGCGCTGGCTCGTCATCTGGAGCGCGAGGAGCTGCTCCCCGACGTCGATCCCGCCGACGCTGCCAACCATCTGGCTCGGATGGTGATGTCGTACGTGACCAGTCCGGGCATGTGGGATCTGAGCGACGAGGACCAGGTCCGCACGCTGGTCGATGCCGAGCTCCTCGGAGCGCTCCTGGCCTGAAGCGCCCTCCCCACCCGCACCTCCCGCAACTCGCGGCCCCAGATGCCAGTTCCGGGCCTGGTGGCCGCGAGTTCCGAGGCAGGGAGGGAGCTGTGTGACGGAAGTCACGGCCTCAGGGGTTCCAATGAGACGCACGACGTCTTATTGTCTCGTCCATGTCCACGCCGCGCGGCACCGTCGCCCTGGATCGCACCGATCCGGCCCCGCCCTCGGGCTCGGCCGCGTTCGCCGCCCTCTCCGCTCGCGAGCGGCTGCTGCTGGCCGCCATGGAATGTGTCGGGCAGTGGGGCGTCATGAAGACCACCGTCGACGACGTCGCCCGGGTCGCCGGGTGCGGCCGAGCCACCGTCTATCGGTTGTTTCCCGACGGCAAACCCGAGCTGTTCCGCTCGGCCGCTCAGGCCAACATCAGCCGGCTCCTCCATCAGCTGGGTGAGGAACTCCGGTCGGCCGAGTCGCTCGAGGAGCTGGCGGTCGCCGGCGTCCACGGCGCGGCCACCGCCAGCGCCGAGAGCCCCGCGTTCCAATACCTGCTCGAGCACGAGCCGCACGTGGCGGCGCCCCATCTGTCATTCCAGCGGCTCGAGCTCCTGCTGGCCACGGCCCGGGTCGTCCTCGGCCCGCTGCTGCAGCGCTTCGTCGACCCCGCCACCGGCGACCGTCTGGTCGAGCTCGGCGCCCGCGTCGTCGTCAGCTACACCTTCCTGCCCGAGCCCGGTATCGATCTGACCGATGCGGCCACCGCTCGGCGGGTCACCCGCCGGCACATCCTCGCTCCGCTCGCCGCGTCACTCGACCCGTCCGAACGAGCCACCATCCCATCCCTCGATCAGCCCACCACCTGACCCACCTTCACCAGGAGTACACCGCCCCATGAGCACCACCGAGCACAGCGCCCCGTCCGAGAACCAGGACATCATCGGTCGCACCGACGTCAACGACCTCGAGGCCATCCTCTCGGTCTCCAACACCGATGCGGATGCCACGATCCGTTCGGTCAAGGACAACGCCGAGGCGATCTTCACCTGGGACTACGACAAGGGGTCCCGCCCCGGCCTCACCAAGCTCTACGAGAAGGCCAAGGGAGCGCAGTGGAACGGTGAGACCGACCTGCCGTGGGAGCTCGAGGTCGACCAGGAAGCGGTCGCCATCGCCAACCAGGCCCAGTTCAACGGTGGCAACGGTGCGATGCCCGAGTTCGACGTCGCCGGCACGCCGTTCGAGACGTGGACCGAGAAGGAGTGGCTCCAGGTGGCGGTCGAGTCGCAGAACTGGACGCTCAGCCAGTTCATGCACGGCGAACAGGGGGCGTTGCTGTGCACGGCCAAGATCGTCGAGACCGTGCCGTGGATCGACGCCAAGTACTACGCCTCGACCCAGGTCATGGACGAGGCCCGTCACGTCGAGGTCTTCGCCAAGTACCTCGACACGAAGCTCAGTGGGCACTACCCGGTCAACGCCCATCTCGGCATGCTCCTCGACGACATCGTCGAGGACAGCCGCTGGGACATGACCTACCTGGGCATGCAGATCATGGTCGAGGGGCTCGCGCTGGCCGCATTCGGGTTCATGCACCAGCTCACCACCGAACCGCTGCTCAAGCAGCTGCTGCGGTACGTGATGAGCGACGAAGCCCGCCACGTGGCCTTCGGGGTGATCACGCTGAAGGACTACTACCAGGAGCTGACCACCGCCGAGCTGATCGAGCGCCAGGAGTTCGCCTTCGAGGCGGCGGTCCGCATGCGGGACCGGTTCCTCCAGCAGGAGGTCTGGGAGCGGATGGGTGTCCCGGTGAAGGACGCCGTCGAGCTGGTGCAGCGCACTCCGATGCAGCAGGCCTTCCAGGTCATGCTGTTCGCCAAGATCGTCCCCAACTGTCGCAAGCTCGGCCTGCTCGATGCCGGCGACGGCTGGTTGCGGCAGAAGTTCGGCGAGCTCGGCGTGATCCAGTTCGAGGACTGGGCCGATACCGAGGAAGAGGTCGACGCCTTCGCGCTGGTGGGGCTCGACAAGGCCTGACCCGGCCGGATCTGGGGTCACGAGTGCACCGCCACGGTGCAGGATCGACCCCAGATCCGCATGGTCCGGTAGGGTTGAGGGGTGGACACCGCTGTTTCGCCGCGCTTCGGCGCGGTTCTCACCGCCATGGTCACGCCGTTCGGTGACGATGGCGCCCTCGACCTCGAAGCGGCCGCCACCATGGCCCGCTGGCTGGTCGAGCACGGCAGCGACGGGGTGGTCATCGCCGGCACCACCGGTGAGAGCCCCACGCTGACCGTTCCGGAACAGATCGATCTGTTCGGCGCGGTGCGCGCCGCCGTCGACTGCCCGGTCATCGCAGGAGCGGGGAGCAACGACACCGCGGCCGCATCGGCGCTGCACCGCGCCGCCGGCGAGGCCGGTGTCGACGCCATTCTCAGCGTGACGCCCTACTACAACCGTCCGTCGCAGGACGGCCTGTACGAGCACTTCAAGTCGGCATCGGCCCACACCGACCTGCCCGTCATGCTCTACGACATCCCGGTGCGCACCGGCCGCAAGATCGACACGCCGACCCTGTTGCGTCTCTTCGACGACGTGCCCAACATCGTCGCCGTCAAGGACGCGGCCGGAAACCCGGCCGAGACCGCCCGGCTGATCGCCGAGGCCGGCGACCGGGTCGAGGTCTACTCGGGCGACGACGCCATGACCCTGCCACTGCTCGCGGTGGGTGCGGTCGGCGTCGTCAGCGTGGCGTCACACTGGGTCGGTCCCGAGATGAGCGCGATGGTCGCCGCCTTCCGGTCCGGTGATGTCGACACGGCCCGGCGACTCAACGGGGCCATGCTCGAGTCCTTCGACTTCGAAGCCGGCCCCGACAGTCCCAACCCCATTCCCACCAAGGCCATGTTGCGGCATCTCGGCCTGCCGGTGGGTGGCTGCCGCCCCCCGATGGGCCCCGAGCCCAAGGGGCTCGACGTGCGGGCGGCCGAGGTCTGGGACGCGGTGCTGGCGCACCGATCCAGCAACGCTCAGTGATCCCTCCCCGACCCTGCCGACAGGACTGACCCCCACCATGACAAAACCCGTGACCATCACGTTCCTCGGGGGACTCGGCGAGATCGGCCGCAACTGCGCCTGTGTCGAATACGACGGGCAGGCGGTCCTGCTCGACTGCGGGCTCGAGTTCTCCGACGAGTTCTCGCCCGGCGTCGACAAGCTCATCTGCGACAACCGCTACCTGCACGAGATGGACAGCGAGCTGGTCGCCGTCGTGGCCACGCACGGGCACGAGGACCACATCGGCGCCATCCCGACGCTGCTCCGCGAGTTCGCCGTGCCGGTCTACGGGTCGGAGATGACCCTCGGCCTCATCGAGAGCAAGCTCGATGCCGAGGGGCTGACCGACCGCACCGAGCTGCGTTCGGTGGCCGACAACGAGGCCTACGACATCGGACCGTTCGAGTTCGAGTTCCTCCCCATCACCCACTCGATTCCCCACGGCTTCGCCAGTGCGATCCACACCGAGCACGGCGTGATCGTCCATTCGGGCGACTTCAAGCTCGATCTGGCCCCGGTCGACGGACGGATGCCCGACCTCAGCCGGATCGGCAGTCTGGCCGCCGACGAGGGGATCCGCCTCCTGCTCTCCGACTCCACCAACAGCGAGTCGGCCGGCTGGTCCACCTCCGAGACCGCGATCGGCGCCTCGCTGGAAGAGATGATCCTGGCCCGGCCCGATCGGCGCATCATCGTCGGGACGTTCGCTTCCCATCTCCATCGCGTCCAGCAGATCGTCAACGCCGGCCTCGCCGCCGGTCGGTCGATCGTGCCGTTGGGACGCTCGATGCATCGCAATCTGGGCGTTGCCCGTGACCTGGGTCTGGTCCGGATCCCCGATGAACGCGTGCTGGACATCGAGGACATCCAGCAGCTGGAGCCGCACGAGGTGCTCATCGTCGGCACGGGCTCCCAGGCCGAACCCCGCTCCGCGCTCTCGTTGATGGCGGAGGGCGAGAGCAAGTGGGTCGAGATCGGCGCCGACGACACGGTCATCCTCAGCTCGACGCCCATTCCCGGCAATGAGCGTCGCATCACCGGGGTCATCAACGCGTTCATCGACGTGGGAGCCGAGGTCATCCATTCCGGCACCCATACCGTCCACACGACCGGCCACGGCAAGGCGGACGAGCTGAAGACGCTGTTGACGGTTGCCCAGCCCGAGTACTTCACCCCGGTCCACGGCGAGGCCCGGCACCTCCAGCGCCATGGCCACCTGGCCGAAGGGGTGGGGATCGAGGCCGATCACATCGTGCAGTGCCGTGACGGCGACCAACTCGTCATCGACGGGTCCGGCGTGCGTCGTCGTGACGCGGTGGCGGCGCCCGGACCGGTCTACCTGCACGGCCGGGGAACCGTCGGTCGGGGCCTCCTCGACCAGCGGATCCAGTTGGGGCAGGAAGGATTCGTCGCCGTGTTCCTGACCGTCGACGCGGCCGACCACACGATCCTCTCCGGACCCGAGGTGGTCTCGCAGGGGTGGGTCGACGGCGATGGCGTCCTCGACGCTCTCGCCGATGCCGTCGCCGATGCGGTCGACGACGCGCTCGACAGTGACGACGTCACGGAGTCCACCCTGGAACGAGCGGTCCGACGCACCACCGGTCAGTGGGTCAACGCCCAGACCGGACGGCGCCCTCCGATCGTTCCGGTCGTGCACCTCATCAAGTCCTGACGGACTCCGGGAGCCCGCCCGGCGCGTCAGCGCCATGCCGGGTCCCGATTCCTGACGGACTCCACGGTCTTCCCGGGTGGATTCCTGACGGACTCCACGGTCTTCCCGGGTGGATTCCTGACGGACTCCACGGTCTTCCCGGGTGGATTCCTGACGGACTCCACGGTCTTCCCGGGTGGATTCCTGACGGACTCCACCATGGGCCGAGCCGGCCGTCGTATGCTCGCCGTTGACTCTCCGACGGCGGTGGAGAACGGTGATGAACAGCGAGAAGGGTGTCCCTGCGACGCCCGACGAACTCGACGTGGGGTCGCTGTTCACGCGCCTGCGCCTCGGCTTCGCCGTGCTCGACGTCGAGGGCCGCTACCTGTCGGTCAATCCGGCGGTCGCCGAATTGCTCGGCGCTCGTCCCGCCGAGCTGCTGGGCACCGAGGCCACCGAGCTGCTCGGTGACGAGTTGGAGCGGCTGCTCTCCGACGACAGCCGCAGCAGCGCCGCCCGCACCCGCACCCGGCGGTTGCTCAATGGCGGGGGGTCCGAGCGCTGGGTCGACGTGCGGTTCGGGCCGATCCACGGAGCCGACGGTTCGGTGGCGGCCATCGCCTGCCTGGTCACGGATGCGACCGCCCGGGTGGCGGCCGAGCAGTCGCTGACCAGGACCCGGCGCCAGCTCCGGCTCCTGATGGACGCCACCGAGGATCTGGTCGTCGTGCTTGACTCCCAGGCCGACGTCCTGTTCACCTCGCCCAGCGAGGAGCGCCTGCTGGGCTATGCCAGGGAACAGCGGATCGGGAAGAGCTTCCTCGAGATCGTGGCCGAAGTGGATCGGGCCCACGTCATCGCCCTGCTCGACCGCGTGGTGGCGCAGCCCAACGCCCAGCAGCCGGTGACCGTCGAGCTCGTCCACGTCGACGGGTCGGCCCGCCAGTTCTCCGGCACCCTGGTCAACCGGCTCGAGGATCCGGCGGTCGGCGGAGTGGTGTTCACCGGTCGCGACGACAGCCATCAGCACCGGGGCGACGCGGCCGACAACGACCGCGAGGAGCGATACCGCAACCTGGTCGAGGAATCGCCCCACGCCACGCTGGTCGTCTCGGACCATCAGATCCTGTTCGCGAACCGGGCCGCAGCCACCCTGCTCGGCGTCGAGGACGCCGAGGTGCTCGTCGGCCGTCGCCTCGACGCCTGGGTCCCCGCGGCCGAGCTCGCCACCATCGATCCGCGTACCGGGTCGGGCCCCGAGGCCCAGGCCCTCGAGGTGCGGGTCGACGGTGCCGACGGCCCGTCGTTCGTTGCGCTGGTCGCGCGGCCGGTGTCGTTCGCTCGTCGCGAGGCGGTGCAGATCGTCGCCTGGGACATCACCGACCAGAAGCGGGCCGAAGCCGATCTGGCGTACCGCGCCGCACATGACGCCCTGACCGGTCTGCCCAACCGCAACCTGCTGGCCGACCGGATCGAGCGCAGCGTCGCCCGTCGACTGCGCGACGGGGGCGAGACGGCGGTGATGATCGTCGACCTCGACAACTTCAAGGTCATCAACGACAGTCATGGCCACGCAGCGGGCGACGCCACGCTGGTGGCGGTGGCGCAGCGGCTCGAGCGGGTGGTGCGGCCCACCGACACCGTCGCCCGCCTGGGCGGCGACGAGTTCGTCGTCGTGTGCGAGATCGGGCGGTCCGAGGAGGCCGAGACCATCGCCGACCGCATCGTCCGAACGCTGGGCCGACCGATCGTGGTGGAAGGGGTCGAGGTGGTCGCCGGCGCGTCGGTCGGCGTCGCCCTGACCACAACGCTCGACGACCGGCCCGCCGATCTGTTGCGGCGGGCCGACCATGCCATGTTCGAGGCCAAGAAGGGCGGTCGTGGCCAGTGGCGGTCGGCAGCGCAACCGGAGCTCGACCCGGATCCCTCGCTCGGTGTGACCGAGTCGCGGGACTAGCAGGCTCATCGCTCGCCGTCACGTTGCACGGTCGAACGCGCGCGCTCAGACGCTGAAGTCCGCGCGTAGCGCGCGAGCGCCACCGGTGTGCGTGGTATTCCGCGCCAGCAGTGCTAGGTTCCGGCACGGTGGCTACCTCAACCCGTCGAAAGACCACGCCTGCGCATCGCCGATCCCGGTCCGGCTCCGGCGCCGCAAAGGGCAAGCGCACGGCCGCGACGAAGTCGACCGAACCGATGCTGCGCCGCGCCCTGCGGCAGACCACCGACGGCCACGGTGCCGACGCGTGGGGTCTGGTCATGATCGCGCTCGGGGTGCTCCTGGCGATGGGCACCTACCTCGGCTGGGCCGGAGCGGCCGGCCGGGCGCTCGACGGCGGGGTCGGCGCCGCGGTCGGCCTGCTGCGCTACGTGGTTCCGCCGGCCATCATCCTGGTCGGGATCGCCTTCGTCCGTGGGCCCCAGGACACCACGGAGATCCGGGCCGACCGGACCATCGTCGGACCGACCCTCCTGCTGTTCTCGGTCTGCGGGCTGCTCCACCTCCTCGGCGATCAGCCGCCCTGGAACGACCTCGACGGTCTCCGCGAGGCCGGTGGGTTCATCGGCGCCGGCCTGGCCATTCCACTCGAGGCCCTCATGGCCGTGCCCGGCGCGGCGCTGGTCCTGACCGTGCTGCTCGTGTTCGGCGTGCTCCTCGTGGCCGAGACCACCGTGCGCACCGTGGTGCGGGTGTCCGTTGCGATCCTGACCCCGGCGTGGGCCGGACTGACCCGTGCGCTCCAGTCCCTGTTCGTCCTGCCCGAGGATCAGCGGCCGGTGGGCGACGGCCCCGCCTCCGACGGTCCGCGTGTGCTGGTCGACGGCCGACCGATCGGTGAGTCCCGGGGAGCCGCCCCCGAGTCCGACCCCGAAACGTCGGACCCCTCCGCCGAGATCGACCTCCGGGACGAGCCCGCCAAGACCAAGAAGAAGCCGGCGAAGAAGAAGCCGGCCAAGGACGCCACCGCCGAGATCGATCTGCGGAGCCGGCTCGACGACGCGCCGACACCGGTCGGACCGTACGCGTTGCCCTCGCTGTCGTTGCTCGAGCGCAGCGAAACCCGTGACGTCGACTCGTCCTCGGTCGAAGCCGCCGGTCATCGGGTCGTCCGGGCGCTGGCCGAGCACAAGGTCGAGACCCGCCTGGTCGGCGCCATCGTCGGTCCCACCGTGACCCGCTACGAGCTCGAGTTGGGCCCGGGCGTCAAGGTCGCCCGGGTCACCTCGCTCCATCGCGACATCGCCTACGCCATGGCGGCACCCGACGTGCGCATCCTGGCGCCCATCCCGGGCAAGCAGGCCATCGGCGTCGAGGTACCCAACGTCAGCCGCGATCTGGTCGCCCTCGGCGACATCCTGGGCTCCGACGAGGCCCGCAACGCCACCGAGCCCCTGCAGGTCGCCACCGGACGCGACATCCACGGCCGGTCCGTGATGATGGATCTGGCCCAGATGCCGCACATGCTCATCGCCGGCGCCACCGGCGCGGGCAAGTCGTCGTGTATCAACTCGCTGCTCACGTCGATCCTCATGCGCAGCACACCCGACGAGGTCCGGCTCATCCTGGTCGACCCCAAACGGGTCGAGCTGGGGCAGTACAACGGTCTGCCCCACCTGCTCACCCAGGTGGTGGACAAGCCGAAGAACGCCGCCAACGCACTGTCGTGGGCCGTGCGCGAGATGGAGAAGCGATACGACCTCCTGGCCGAGGCGGGCTTCCGCGACATGAAGGGCTACAACGAGGCGGTCGACTCGGGCGAGATGGCCAAGCGCATGGCCAAGGTCATCACCGCGGAAGAGCAGCCCGAGCCGGTGCGCCTGCCCTACATCCTCATCGTCATCGACGAGCTCAACGACCTGATGATGGTGGCCGCCCGTGACGTCGAGGAGTCCATCTGCCGCATCGCCCAGATGGCGCGGGCGGTCGGCATCCACCTGGTCATCGCCACCCAGCGCCCGTCGGTCAATGTGATCACCGGGGTGATCAAGGCCAACATCCCGGCCCGCCTGGCCTTCGCCGTCTCGTCGGCTCAGGACTCCCGGGTGATCCTCGACCAGATCGGCGCCGAGAAGCTGGTCGGGAAGGGCGACATGTTGCTCATGGACGGGAAGTCCAACGTGCCCCTCCGCCTGCAGGGGTGCTGGGTGACCGAGGACGAGGTCCGCCATGTCGTGCACGCCTGGAAGCAGCAGGCGCCCGAGGTGGTCTACGACGACGCCGTCCAGGAAGCGGCCGAGGGATCCCCGGGGATCCCCGGCGGGTCCGGCAGTGGGGGCGGCGGCGGCAGCGAGGACGACGACCTCCTCGGTCAGGCCATGGAGCTGATCGTTCGCTCGCAGCTGGGTTCGACCTCGATGCTGCAGCGCAAGCTGCGGGTGGGGTTCGCACGCGCCGGGCGGCTCATGGACCTGCTGGAGCAGCAGGGTGTGGTCGGCCCCTCCGAGGGGTCCAAGGCGCGCGAGGTGCTCATGACCGTCGAGGAGCTCGAAGGCGGCCCGTCCCCCGAGTCGGACGGTCCCGGAGAATCCTGACCCGCCGGTAGCATCGCCCGGTGCTCCTCGAATTCGTCGCCGTCGCCGCCGGAGTTGCGGCGCTGTGGTGGGGCGGTGACCAGTTCGTCATCGGAGCGGCCCGGGTCGCATCGCTCTTCCGGGTCTCCCCGGTCGTGGTCGGCGCCGTGCTCGTCGGGTTCGGTACGAGCGCCCCGGAACTGCTCGTCTCCGGGGTCGCCGCAGGGCGGGGCGACGTGGATCTCGGCGTCGGCAACATCATCGGGTCCAACCTGGCCAACCTCACGCTGGTCCTCGGCGTCGCGTCGATCATCGCCACCATCCCGGCCACGCGGGCCTCGGTCCGCCGGGAGGCGCCCCTGGCGCTCGGGGGGATGGTGCTGTTCGCCGTCCTCGTCCAGAACGGCCTGACCAAGGTCGAGGGAGGAATTCTGGCGGTGGCCCTGGTCATCTCGCTGGCGGTCATCATGAGTGGCGCACGGGACGACCGGATGCCCGAAGAGGTGGGCGAGCTGATCGGTGGCGAGGTGCAGGCCAATAGGGAGCTGGGCCGCACGCTGGTGGGCCTGGTGGTGATCGTGGGCGGCGCCTGGTTCCTCGTGTGGGGCGCGGTCGCCCTGGCCGACCGGCTGGGTCTCTCCGGCGGCTTCGTCGGCTTCACGCTGGTGGCGATCGGCACCTCACTCCCCGAGCTCGTCACCGCCGGTGCGGCGGCCCGGCACGGCGAGAGCGAGCTGGTCCTGGGCAACCTGCTCGGGAGCAATCTGTTCAACTCGCTGGCGGTCGGTGCGACGATCGCCCTGGTCGGCACCGGTGAGGTGTCCGACGCCAAACTCGTCGTGTTCGGGTCGATCGCAATGGTGTTCGTGGCGGCGCTGATGTGGGTGTTCATCATCACCGATCGCAAGTTGAAGGAGGTCGAGGGCATCGTGCTCCTCCTGCTCTGGGTCGCCACGCTCCCCTTCGTGTATTCGCCTGCCGAGGACGAGGCCCGGCCCGCCGATCCGGTGACGCGGTCGAGTACCGTTTGAGGCCATGGACCTCGACATCCTCGCCTCCGGCCTGCAGTTTCCCGAGGGGCCGGTGGCCATGGACGATGGCAGCGTCATCCTGGTCGAGATCGCTCGCGGCACCCTGACGCGCGTGGACGCGGACGGTTCGGTCGAGGTCGTGGCCGAATGTGGCGGCGGCCCCAACGGTGCGGCCCTGGGACCCGATGGCGCCATGTACGTCTGCAACAACGGCGGGTGCTTCGAGTGGACCGACCTGGGCGGGCTCACGATCCCGGGGCCGCTGCCACGAAGCTGGAAGGGCGGCTCGATCCAGCGCGTCGACCTGGAGACCGGTGAGGCCGTCACCCTCTACGCGGAATGTGAGGGCCGGCAGCTGCGGGCGCCCAACGATCTCGTGTTCGATCGGCACGGGGGATTCTGGTTCACCGATCACGGGGTCAGGGCCGAGCGCAGCAGCGACCGGACCGGCGTGTTCTACGCCAAGGCCGACGGTTCGGCCATCTCCGAGGTGATCTTCCCCCTCGACGCACCCAACGGTGTCGGCCTGTCCCCGGACGGCAGCCGGGTGTACGTCGCCGAGACCTACACCGGCCGGCTCTGGGCGTGGGAGGTCACCGGTCCCGGCGTGGCCGCCGCCGATCCCGCTGCACTCAACGCCGGCGGTGAGCTGCTCTGCGGGCTGCCCGGTATGCAGCTCTTCGACTCCCTCGCGGTGGACGCCGCCGGCAACGTCTGCCTTGGGACGCTGGCCAACGGCGGTATCACCGTCGTAGCGCCCGACGGATCGAGCCACGAGCACATCGCCATGCCGGACATGCTGGTGACCAACATCTGCTTCGGCGGTCCCGACCTGACGACGGCCTACATCACGCTGTCGGGCACCGGTCAGTTGGCGATGGGCCGGTGGTCCGGGCCCGGCCTCGCGCTGGCGCACACCGCGTCGACGTGACGGCGCGGGTCCTGCTACCTCGGCCGCGGGTTCGGTGGAACACCGGCCTGCGCGTCCTGGGCTGGGCGACGGCGGTCATCCTGGCGGTCGTGGGCACGATGACCGGGGTGGCGGGGCTGGGCGGCATCGTGTTCTTCTTCGTCGTGCTGCACGGGATCGAGGTGCTGTTCCCCCGCCATGAGCAACCGCTGCGGCGGCCCGGGCTGTCGGTCGACCTGTTGTGGGCGGTGGTGGGCACCTGGTTCCGTGTCGCCGCGTCGGCACTGGTGCTGCTGGTCGTCGCGTCGGCGCTGGGCGTCGGGCGCGGCCCCGATGCCATCGACGAGGTTCCAGGCCTGTTCAAGACCCAGCTGGCCGATCTTCCACCGCTCGTCCACGCCCTCCTGGGAGGGCTGATCTACGACTTCCTCCTGTACTGGATGCACCGGCTCTTCCACACGGTGCCCACGCTGTGGCGATTCCACGCCATCCATCACTCGATCCGGGTCATGGACTGGGCCGTCGGCGGTCGGAACCATCCCGTGCAGGAGGTTGCCTTCAGCGTCGTCCCCGGCCTCATCGTCATCGGCCTGGGCTTCGATCCCCTGACGGTGGCCGGCCTCGCCGTGGTGTTCGCCGTGATCATGCCGTTCATCCACACCAACGTGCGATGGCGGTTGTGGCCGCTGCGGGGCATCGTGATCACCCCCGAGTTCCATCACTGGCACCACGCCGACGACCCCGAGGCCTGGGACACCAACTTCTCGGCCCACCTGCCGCTCTGGGACCTGCTGTTCGGCACCTACTACATGCCGAAGGACAAGCGGCCGGTGTCGTACGGATCCCCGGACCCCGTGCCCGAGGACTTCGCCGGACAGCTCGTCTACCCGTTTGCGCCCGACCGCTTCCGGGACAGCCTGGCCCATCCGGGCGGCGCGGTGAGGATTCTCGGCGGGGTCGTGTACACCCCGACCCACCCCGAGACGATCGGCTCGTAGGGCGAACCCCGGTGCGCCGAGGCGTCACCGGCACGATCCGTGGTGGGGCGCCGGAGGGGCTGGTAGCGTCCGGTCGAACGAGGAAGTCGGACAGGGAAGCGGACACCGAAGAGGGCGCGCGGCAGCCGGTCGCCAATTCACCTCTCTCGCGAGTCCGCGATAACCGGGAGGTAGACCATGTCACTTCGACGTCGCACGCTGGGAGCCAAGCTGGCCGCGGTGCTCGCGGTCCTCACGATGGTGGGGGCTTCCTGTGCGACGCCGCCACCCGCGGAGGGCTACCACACCTACAAGTCGACGACGCTCACGCCGCCGAAGGTGAACGTGGTCGGGGGATCCGGTGCCACCGGGGACGGCCTGCTCCTCACCTCGGTCAACGCCACCCCGCCCGGAACGCCGCGCGGCTTCACGATCTACGACGACACGGGCGAGCCGGTGTGGTACCGGCCCGATGTGACGGGCCTCCCGGTGACCGCCGATCTGAAGGTGGTGGACTGGGACGGGCAACCGGCCCTCGTCATGTACGAAGGGCAGCTGTTCCCGGGCGAGCTCGGCGTGTCGGAGGGTTCGATCACCGTGCTCGACTCGAGCTACGAGGAGATCGGGGTCTTCTCACCGCAATACAGCCCGCTCGCCGATCTGCACGACGTGGTGGTCACCGCCACGTCGCTGTTCTTCCTGATCTACGACCCGGTCACGGTGGACATGTCCGCCTACGGCGGCAGCGCCACCGCGACGGTGTACGACGCCGTCATCCAGGAGATCGACCGGGCCACCGACACCGTCGTCTGGGAATGGCACAGCCTCGATCACATTCCCGTCACCGAGACGGTCCTGCCCTTGACCCTGCCCACCATCGACTACCTCCACGTCAACTCGCTGGAGCTGGACGGAAACGGCAACCTGCTGATGTCGGCCCGCACCGCTGACGCGCTCTACATGGTCGACATGTCCACCGACGAGGTGCTGTGGAAGCTGGGGGGCAACGCTCCCACCAACGGCACGCCGCAGCTGGCCTTCACCAACGACGGCGGCTTCTACCGGCAGCACGACGCCCGCATCCTGCCCGACGGCAGCATCGGACTCTTCGACAACGGATTGACCAACGTGCGCGACTGGTCCCGCGGCGTCCGATACACCATCGACACCGGGGCCCTGACGGCCACGATGGTCCAGGAGCTCCGTCACAGCCCGGACATCTACGGCAACACGATGGGCAACGTCGACTGGCTTCCCAACGGGAACGCGCTCGTCGGTTGGGGCACGGGAGCCGGCTTCACCGAGTACGACGCGGCGGGCAACGTGGTGCTCGACGCCGAGTTTCCGCTGGTCAGGTCGTACCGGACCGTTCGCTCCGACTGGGTCGGCACGCCGAGTGCGCCGCCCGACGCCATCGTCTGGCCCGGCGCCGGCGGGGCCACGGACATCTTCATGAGCTGGAACGGCTCGACCGAGACCACCCAATGGAAGGTCGAGGGCGGGGATCCCGGCAACATGACCGAGATCGTCACGGTCCCCAAGGACGGGTTCGAGACCCAGGTCTCGCTCACGACCACCGAGTGCGACTTCGCGATCACCCCGCTGGACAGTGCGGGGAACCCGCTGACGACGCCACTCGAACTGGGCTGGAGTGCTCCCTGGACGTGCCCCAGCGCGGCCTGACGGGTGGTCCGGCGTGACGCTCTGACGGTCGCTGCGGCCGGCTCGTGCCCGGACCGGCCCGCGTAGGCTCGGCGCCGTGGCGATCGCTCCGGACGACAAGGACTGGACGTGGGTGTTGCACCGGACCTGCCCGGAGTGCGGGTTCGAGGCTGCGGCGGTCGACGTCACCGCGACCGGCGCCGCGTTGCGGGCGAACGCTGCGGCCTGGGCGGCGGTGCTCGCCGGTGACCAGGTCCGGGATCGGCCCGACGAGCAGACCTGGTCAGCGCTCGAATACGGCTGCCACGTGCGGGACGTCTTCGGCCTCTACGACCGACGGTTGCAGCTGATGCTGGAGCAGGACGACCCGCTCTATCCCAACTGGGACCAGGACGAGACTGCGGTCGAGGAGTCCTACGGCCTGCAGGACCCGGCCACGGTGGCCGACGAGCTCGTCGCCGCCGGCGAGGCCCTGGCGGTCCGCTTCGACGCCATCCGGGACGAGCAGTGGCAGCGCCCCGGCCGCCGGTCCGACGGCGCGTCCTTCACCGTCGAGTCGTTCGCCCGCTACCTGCTGCACGATCCGGTCCACCACCTGTGGGATGTCGCGGGCTGAGGGCCGGCGACCGCCGTCGGCGATCAGCTCAGCTCGCGGGCGCCACCGGGATCTCGGTCCCCAGGGTGCCGCCGTTCAGTTCGAGATCGTGGCCGCTCCAGAACCGGCCGGGGTCGTACCAATTGGCCGGCCGCTTCGGATCGAGCAGGCCCATCTTGCGGTACGTGATGGCGACCAGCTGAGCGCAGTAGACGGCCGTCTCGGAAGCTTCCCGGCGGAGCCGGCCCGACACCCACTTGCCGGCGAGTTGCCGGGTGCGCGGAAACGGCCGGCCCTGGAAGGCGGCGATCGCGCGAAGGAGCTGATCCTCCATCTCGGTCGTGATGCGGGCGTCCAGTGGACGTACCCAGGCCTGTTGTTCGTAGCGCTCGGTCCAGACCTCGATCGCCTCGCTCAGCAGGTTGAGCTGGGCGCCGCGGTTGTGGTCGCCGGTCCAGACGTCCTCGAGGGACCGGCCGATCTCGGTGTGCCACAGCAACGGCGGGAGGTCGTCCAAGGCCACGGCCATGGCGACGTGGTTCACCGGCGAGGTCGTGGCCACATGGATGGCCCGATCGGCCAGCTTGCGGCCCCGGAACAGCCAGATGTCGCCGGTGTGGGCAGCCTGGAGGGCCTCGACCGTCGACAGCTCGGGCTCCGTCATCGAAGTACCCTACGAGGATGGAGCTCAAGAAGGTGGTGATCGCACTGCTCATCATGGCGGTCGTCATCGCCCTGGGTTCGGGGCGCGGGCGACGAAGAAGCGTCGGCAGTGGCAGGCCTACGACACCGACGAGGTGCGGGCCAAGCTCCACGAGCGGTTCGCCGCCGCCGGGGTCGATCCGGCCGCGCCGTAGGCTGCAGGCCGCATGAACGCACCGACGGCCCGTCGTTACTCCCTCGTGACGCTCGGATGCCCCAAGAACGAGGTCGACTCCGAGAAGCTCTCCGGCCTGCTCGACGCCGATGGGCTCGTCGAGGTGGACGACGCGGCCGAGGCCGACCTGGTCGTGGTCAACACGTGCGCGTTCATCGAAGCGGCCCGGCAGGAGTCGATCGACACCGTGCTCACGGTGCGCGACGTCGCCCCCGACGCCGAGGTCGTGGTCACCGGTTGTATGGCCGAGCGCTACGGCGACGAGCTGGCCGACGCACTGCCCGAGGTGCAGCGGGTGGCCGGATTCGGGGTGCCGGTGACGATCGGGTCCAAGGCCGAGCGCGGCGGGACCGGCACCGACGTCGCCGGATTCGACCTGCTCGAGCTGCCCCGGCCGCCGGCACGGGCGCCCTGGGCCTATCTGAAGATCGCCGAGGGCTGCGACCGCAACTGCGGGTTCTGTGCCATCCCGTCGTTCCGGGGACCGCAGCGGTCCCGGTCGATCCCCGATCTCCTGGCCGAGGTCGTCGCCCTGGGGGCTCCCGAGATCGTGCTGGTCGCCCAGGATCTGGCTTCATTCGGTCGGGACCAGGGCCAGGGGGAGCGCTCGATCATCCCGCTGGTGCAGGCGGTCGCCGAGCGGGTCGAACGGGTCCGGCTGCTCTACCTGTACCCATCGGACCTGACCGAGGAGCTGATCGACACGATCATCGCGACCGGGGTGCCGTACTTCGACCTGTCGCTCCAACACGTGTCCCGGCCCCTGGTACGACGCATGCGGCGCTGGGGAGAAGGGTCGGGGTTCCTCGAGCGGATCCGACGCATCCGGAGCCTGGCCCCTGACGCGGCGCTGCGCTCCAGCTTCATCGTCGGCTATCCCGGCGAGACCGAGGAGGACCAGGATCGGCTCCTCGCCTTCGTCGAGGAGGCACGCTTGGACTGGTGCGGGTTCTTCCCGTACTCCCGCGAGGACGGGACCTATGCCGCCGACCTCGATCGGAGCGTGGACGACGGCCTGGTGCGCGAACGACTGGCCGAGCTCACCGAACTGCAGGACCGGATCACCGCCGAGAAGCGGATCGATCTGATCGGCAGCCGGGTCGAGGTGTTGGTCGACGAGCCCGGTGTGGCCCGCAGTCACCGGGAAGCGCCCGAGATCGACGGGATCATCGAGGTAACGCCCACGCTGCCGGTCGGGTCGTTCCATAGTGTGGAGATCACCGACGCCCGCGGACCCGATCTGATGGCGGGTGAGACACGATGACCGAGACCGACAGCGAGAGAGTCTTCGGGCCGTCGGCCATCGCCACGCCGGCCAACGCAGTCACCATCGGCCGGTTGCTGCTCTCTCCGGTGGCGTTCGTGCTCATCGTCAACGAGCCGTCCTCGTGGCTCACGGTCTCGGTGTGGTTCGTGCTCTCGACCACCGACGGGGTCGACGGCCATATCGCCCGCCGCCAGGGGACCACCCGGTCCGGAGCGTTCCTCGACCCGCTTGCCGACAAGGTCCTGTCGTTGGGCGGGATGATCTCGATGGTGATCGCCGGCGTGTTCTGGTGGGTGCCGGTCGCCATCATCGTGGTGCGCGAGGTGGTGATCAGCGTCTTCCGCTCGTATTGGCTGCGCCGGGGACTGGCGGTGCCGGCCAGCAAGGGTGGCAAGATCAAGACCTTCCTCCAACTGGCTGCGGTGGGCTGGGCCACGCTGCCGTGGACCTCCGACATCGAGTGGCTCTGGAACGGCACGCTGTGGGCCGCCGTCGTCATGACCGTGGTCTCCGGCGTGCAGTACCTGGTCGACGGCGCGTCGGCCACGACCGATCAGGGAGAGATGCCGTGACCTTCCGCTGCTCGGTGGTGGCCATCGGCACCGAGTTGTTGCTGGGCCAGATCGTGGACACCAACTCGTCGTGGATCGGCGAGCGGTTGGCGCTGGCCGGGATCAACAGCCACATCCAGATGAAGGTCGGCGACAACCACGAGCGGATGGTGGACATGTTGGGCGTCGCGCTCGACCGGTCGGACGCCGTGATCGTCTGCGGGGGTCTGGGACCCACGCAGGACGACATCACCCGTGACGCCATCGCCGAGGTCATGGGCGTCCCGTTGCAGCGGGACGACGAGGTCGAGGACCGGATCCGGGCCATGTTCGGAAGCCGCGGCCGTGAGATGGCGTCCAACAACCTGCGGCAGGCCGACCTGCCCCAGGGGGCACAGGCACTACCCGTCCAGCCCGGCACCGCGCCGGGCCTGCGCTGTCCCATCACCGTCGGCGGGGTCGAGAAGGTCATCTACGCGGTCCCGGGCGTGCCGTTCGAGATGAAGCAGATGGTGGACCAGTGTGTGGTGCCCGAGCTGGCCGAACGAGCCGGCGTGTCGGCGGTGATCCGTAGTCGGACCCTCAAGACCTGGGGTTGGTCCGAGTCGGGGTTGGCCGAGCGACTGGGCCCGCGGATCGACGAGCTCGATGCCGCCGGCCATGCCACCATCGCGTTCCTGGCCAGCGGGATCGAGGGGCTCAAGGTGCGCATCACCGCCAAGGCGTCCAGCGAGGACGAGGTGCAGCGGGTCCTCGACGCCGAGGAGGCCGTGATCCGGCCGCTGATCGACGAGATCATCTTCGGCGTCGATGACGACACGATGGAGTCAGTGGTGCTCGACCTGTGCCGCTCGCAGGGGCTGACGCTGGCCGCCGCCGAGTCCCTGACCGGCGGTCTGGTCGGCAAGCGCATCACCGACGTGCCCGGGGCCAGCGACGTGTTCCGGGGTTCGATCGTGTCGTACGCGTCCGAGGTGAAGCGCGACGTGCTGGGCGTGGGCCCGGGCCCCGTCGTGTCCGAGGACGCCGCGTGCTCGATGGCGCTCGGGGCGTGCCGGGTGCTGGGTGCCGACGTGGGGGTTGCCGTCACCGGCGTGGCGGGTCCCGACCCGCAGGAGGGCCAGCAGCCGGGCACGGTGTGGCTCGCAACCGCGGTCGGGGGCGAGGTCGAATCGACCATGGTCCGGCTCCCCGGCGACCGCAACCAGATTCGCCAGTTCTCGGTCATCAGCGTCCTGAACCTGCTCCGCTTGCGCCTGCAGGCCTGAGCGCGTCGCGCGAGGATGCGGGGATGGATTCCGCCGATCATCTGACCCACCTTCGCTCCGACATCGACCGGATACTGGCCGTGCCCGACAACGCCTACGGCAACGCAGTGGCCAACTGTCCGGGTTGGACGGTGAACGAGCTGGTCGGGCACCTGGCCGGCGTCTACACGTTCGCCACGCAGAACCTCGCCGCCGGGCCCGGCGCCGAGCTGAACGGGGAGGTGGTGCTTCCGGAGGGTCTCGACGGTCGGGCGCTCTTCCAGCAGTGCGCGGACGCACTGCTGGAGCAGCTGGAGCAGGTCGATCCGACCGAGCACCGGCCCAACTGGGCCGGATTGCCGACCGCCGAGTTCTACTTTCGGCGCATGTCCCAGGAGACCGCGGTCCACCGGTGGGACGCGCAGCTGGCCGCGGGTGAAGCCGAGCCGATCCCGACCGCCCAGGCGGTGGACGGGATAGACGAGCTCTTCGAGGTGTTCCTCGGTCCGTGGGCGAAAGCGCGAGGCATCATCGGGGAGGGCGAGTCGGTCCACCTGCACGCCACCGACGCCGACGACATCGAAGGAGGGGAGTGGACCGTGACGTTCGTCCCCGAGGGGGTCGATCTGGAACGGGCCCACGCCAAGGCGCAGATGGCGGCCAAGGGCACGGCTTCGGACCTGCTGCTCTTCGCATGGAACCGCCGCCCGGTCGGCCTCGACGTCTTCGGCGACCCCGACCTGCTCGACTGGTGGCCCACCCGCGTCACCATCTGAGCACGCTCGGGGTCAGGCACCCAGCGTGCTCACCCCATAGCGAGCAAGACGGGGCCAGGCACCGAGAGGGTTCACCTTCGGCCTCGACCGAGTCGCGAGGCGGAGGTGGTGCGCGAGGCTGAGTAGCCTGATTCTGACGCCCCGTCAGATGGGGCGCGGACGACAGGGAGGCCGCCGTGGCCATCGTGACCGAGGGAACCGCCACCGCCGAGGGGCGCCGGGTGCTGGAGCTGGCCAGCCCGGCCACGCTCGAGCCGATCGGCAGCATCGAATGCGCCACCGAGGACGACGTGGCCGATGCCGTCGCCGCGGCCCGAGCAGCCCAACCGGCGTGGGCCGCGCTGTCGTTCGACCAGCGTGCCGCCTACATGGACCGGATGCGGGCGCTGGTCATCGAGCGCCAGGAGGACATCATCGATGCGGTGATCGCCGAGTCGGGTAAGGCCCGCACCGAGGCGATCAACATGGACATCTTCGCCGGGTGCGACAGCCTCTGCTACTACGCCAAGAACGCCGAGCGGTTCCTGTCGCCCGAGAAACAGAAGCTGCACGGCATGCTGCGCTTCCTCAAGAAGGCCACGATCCACTACCAGCCGCTCGGCGTGGTGGGCGTCATCACACCATGGAACGGCCCGTTCATCCTCACGCTCAATGCGTCGGTCCAGGCCCTGATGGCGGGCAACACGGTGGTGGCCAAGCCGTCCGAGGTGACCCCGTTCGGCGGGAAGATGGTGGGCGACCTCTTCGCCGAGGCGGGCCTGCCCGACGGTGTCTTCAATCTCGTCCTGGGCGATGGCACGACCGGGGCGGCCCTCGTCAACGGTGGGGTCGACAAGGTCCACTTCACCGGCAGCGTGGCCACCGGGCGCATCATCGCCGAGGCCTGCGGCCGGCAGTTGGTGCCGTGCACGCTGGAGCTGGGCGGCAAGGATCCGATGGTCGTGCTGGACGATGTCGACGTCGATGTGGCCGCCGGGGGAGCGCTGGCGGCGGCGTTCATGAACACCGGCCAATACTGCTGTGGCACCGAGCGGGTCTACGTCCAGCGCTCGATCGCCGACGAGTTCACCGACAAGGTGGTCCAGCGGGTCGAGGCGCTGCGCCAGAGTGACACCGGCGAGTTCGACGTGGGCGCCATCTTCTGGGACCGCCAGCTGGAGATCATCGAGGACCACCTGGCCGACGCCGAGGAGAAGGGAGCCACCGTGCTCACCGGAGGGCGACGGAACCCCGACCTGAAGGGCCTCTACCTCCAGCCCACCGTGCTCACCGACGTCGACCACTCGATGAAGATCATGAGCGAGGAAACCTTCGGTCCGATCATCCCGATCGTGGCCGTCGACTCCGAGGCCGAGGCGATCGAGTTGGCCAACGACACCGCGTACGGGCTGAGCTCGACGGTATGGAGCGGCGATGTCGAACGGGCGCAGCGGGTGGCCGACCAGCTCCACGCCGGCAGCACCTGCATCAACGACATGGCCGTCACCTACGGGGTGCCGCAGGCGCCGTTCGGCGGGCGCAAGGACTCGGGGGTCGGCGTGGCCAACGGCCTGGCCGGCTTGCGCGGGTTCTGCCATCCGCAGCCGGTGATCGTCGATCGCCTGGGCGGCAAGCAGGCTGCCGCCACCTACCCCTATCGATTCAAGAATGACAAGGTCACCCAGCGCATCATCAAGCTGTTGTGGGGCACCCCGCTGGGCCGCTGGCTCAGCTGACCGGTTCGGAATCTCGGCCTTGTTGACCGGACTCAGTCCGGTTTTGGAGGCCGAGATTCCGAAGGGCGACGGGCGTGGTCAGTTGTCGGCGGGGTTGCGGTCCAGGCGCAGGGACGCGGAGTTCATGCAGTAGCGCTCGCCGCTGGGCTGGGGGCCGTCGGGGAAGACGTGGCCGAGGTGGGCGCCGCAGGTGGCGCACACGGCTTCGGTCCGCACCATGCCGTGGCTGCTGTCGGTGCGGGTCTCGACTCGGTCCTCGCCGATGGCCTGCCAGAAGCTGGGCCAGCCGGTGCCGGAGTCGTACTTGGTGTCGCTGCTGAACAGCTCGGCGTCGCAGACGATGCAGTGGTAGGTGCCGTCGTCCTTCATGTTCCAGTACTCGCCGGTGAATGCGGGCTCGGTGCCGGCCTTCTGCGTGACGTCGAACTGCTCGGGGGTGAGGCGGGCTCGCAGCTCGTCTTCGGTGGCCTCGAAGGTCATGAATGTGCCTTTCTGGCTTGATTGACGATCGTTGTGTACTTCCTGCAACGCCTGTCACGCCGCCGTCGTTCCCCGCTCGGGGAGAACTTCTCGAGAGTCCTTGCCCGAACGAGTGTTCGCACTTACACTGCTGTCATTCGCCCGGGGCCTGCAGTCACTGTCACACCCCCTCCGTAGGGTTGCCGACAGGCGGCTTCGGCCCCAGACATCAGGACATCGGACGGGTTCCGTCCCCCACCCATCAGAACACAAGAGGAAGGTCCCGCCCCGTGGAGAAGGAAAAGGCACTCGACATGGCCCTCGGCCAGATCGAGAAGCAGTTCGGTACCGGTTCGGTCATGAAGATGGGCGAGAAGGGCAGCATGGAGATCGAGTCGATCTCCACCGGCGCTCTGGCGCTCGACATCGCGCTCGGGATCGGTGGGTTGCCCCACGGTCGCGTGGTCGAGATCTTCGGCCCCGAAGCGTCGGGCAAGTCCACCCTGGCCATGCACGTCGTGGCCGAGGCACAGCGCAACGGTGGTATCTGCGCCTACATCGACGCCGAGCACGCCATGGACCCGGTCTACGCCCGAGCCATCGGCGTCGACGTCGACGAGCTCTTCATCTCTCAGCCCGACACGGGTGAACAGGCCCTCGAGATCACCGACACCCTGATCCGGTCGGGTGCGCTCGACGTGGTGGTCATCGACTCGGTCGCCGCCCTCACCCCCCGAGCCGAGATCGAAGGGGAGATGGGCGACAGTCACGTCGGGTTGCAGGCTCGGCTCATGTCCCAGGCGCTGCGCAAGCTCACCGCCAACCTCAACAAGACCGACACCATCTGCATCTTCATCAACCAGCTCCGCGAGAAGATCGGGGTCATGTTCGGATGTCTGCAAGGAGACACGCTGATCACGCTTGCCGACGGGACTCAGGAGCGGATTGCCAAGATCGTCAACCAGCAGATGGACGTCGAGGTACTCAGCTATGACCCGGACTCCGATCGGCTCGTCCCCAAGCCCATTGTCCAATGGTTCAACAACGGCAAGACCGACTATTTCATGCGCTTCAAGGTGGCGACGGCTGACCGAGGTGGCACACGCAGCTTTGCTGTGACCCCGAACCATCTGATCTCGACGCCAGGAGGCTTCCGGGAGGCGGCACAGCTCGAGGTGGGGGATCGGGTCCTGCAGGACGTCACTCACTACCTGTCCGATTTCCAGTGGGAAGTTGTGCTCGGCGGCTTGATGGGCGATAGCGCACTGTCCTGGAATCAGAACGGGACAGCCGCGCGCGGCTCCGGTTTGGGCACGGGCAGAAGCAGGAAGGGTACGCGGACTGGAAGGCCAGCCTGTTCGCCAACGTGGCGGTTTCGCGCTCCACCAATGAGCGCCGGGCAGTATTCCACGACGTGAAGCCACTACCGGAGCTGGCGGAGCTTCGTCGAGCGGTCTACACGGGCTCAGGAAAGGTGCTGAGTGACGACTACCTGAAGATGCTCACGCCCCTGTCGCTTGCCGTTTGGTACATGGACGACGGCGGATTCACCCTTCGGACCGAGGGAAGACAACATCGCACAGAAGGCGGCAGCGGCCGCGCCGAGATCTGTGTCGAGGCAATCGAGGAAGGCAGCCGAGAGCGGCTGGTGCGGTATCTGAGCGATACCTGGGATCTTCGGCCGTCACTGAGGTCCAAGGGCGCTCGAAATATCGCATCCTTGACGTTCTCCAAAGACGAGACGGCCAAGTTCCACGCACTGATTGCACCCTTCGTGCATCCGTCCATGCAGTACAAGCTGCTTCCCCGCTATCAGCGGCCGGTTCAGTGTCGATCCGGTGTTCGTGGAACCGGTGGAACGGCTGATGCCGATGCCGATCATCGGTATCGAGGACAAGTGCCTGAATTCAACCCAGCCGAGGTCGCGCTATGACCTTGAGATCGCGGACACCCACAACTACTTCGCAAACGGGGTCATGGTGCACAACTCACCCGAGACCACCCCGGGTGGGCGGGCGCTCAAGTTCTACTCGTCGGTGCGCATCGACATCCGCCGGATCGAGGCCATCAAGGACGGCGTGGAGGTGGTGGGCAACCGCACCCGCACCAAGCTGGTCAAGAACAAGGTGGCCCCGCCGTTCCGCCAGGCCGAGTTCGACATCATGTACGGCAAGGGCATCAGCCGAGAGGGTTCGGCGCTCGACATCGGGGTCGACCTGGGCATCATCAAGAAGTCCGGCGCCTGGTACACCTACGAAGGCGAGCAGCTGGGCCAGGGTCGGGAGAATTCCAAGAACTTCCTGATCGAGAACCCCGAGATCATGGTCGAGATCACCGACAAGATCATGGTCGAATCCGGGATCACCGGGCAGGACGAGGACGAGGTCGATCTCACCGAGGACGACGAGTTCTCCGAGGCCGACGACGTCCCCATCAGTCTCGAGGACTGAGGGGGCTCGCTCGCGGCGAGCCTCTTGGGAGTTCAGCGGAGTTGCGCTCCGCTCTGCCCCTTCGGCTGAACTCCTGATCCCGTTCCAGCGGGTCACGGGCTCACCGATACGCTGAGCCCGTGACCCGGATGTTCCATATCCGCACCTACGGGTGCCAGATGAACGAGCACGACAGCGAACGCATCGCCGGCCTGCTGTTGGAGGATGGTCTCGAGGCGGCCACGAGCGAGGCCGATGCCGACGTGGTCGTGCTCAACACCTGCTGCATCCGGGAGAACGCCGACAACAAGCTCTATGGCCATCTGGGTGAGCTGAAGGCCCGCAAGACGGCCGACCCCGACTTCCAGGTCATGGTGGCCGGTTGCCTGGCCCAGAAGGACCGGGACCGGATCCGCGAGCGGGCCGGTCACGTCGACGTCGTGTTCGGCACCCACAACGTCGGTCGGGCCGCGGAACTGCGCCGCCAGGCCGAGGCAGACGGTCCCGTCGTCGAGATCCTCGAAGCGGCGGCGATGGCCGATGACGCCGAGGAGTTCCCGTCGGCGCTCCCGACCCGGCGCGAGGTCGATCATGCGGCCTGGGTCACCATCCAGGTCGGTTGCGACAACCGATGTGCCTTCTGCATCGTGCCTGCGGTGCGGGGCGAGGAGATGAGCCGTCCGTTCGGCCAGCTGGTCGGCGAGGTCGAGACGCTGGCTCGCGACGGTGTGCACGAGATCACCCTGCTGGGCCAGAACGTCAACTCCTACGGGCGCGATCTCACGCTGCAGCTGCGGCGGGAAGACGACCACGGATCCGACGCGGCTGCCGCCGAGATCGCCGGGCGTCGCTGGGTGGCCGACGGCGATCGGCGGGCCCGACCGCTCTTCGCCGATCTGTTGCGGGCCGTCGGTTCGGTCGAGGGCATCGACCGGGTGCGCTACACCAGCCCGCACCCGAAGGACCTCCGGAGTGACACCATCGCGGCCATGGCCGAGACCCCCGCCGTGTGCCCGCACCTGCACTTCCCGCTGCAGTCGGGCAGCGATCGCACGCTGGCGGCCATGCATCGGGGCTACACCGCCGACCGCTACCTGGATCGCGTGGCGCAGGCCCGAGCCGGCATCGACGACCTGGCCGTCACCACCGACATCATCGTCGGGTTCCCCGGAGAGACCGAGGACGACTTCGAGGCCACCCTGGCGGTGGCTTCCGAGGTCGGGTACGACAGCGCCTTCACCTTCGTCTTCTCGCCCCGCGAGGGGACCGAGGCGGCCGGCCTGGTCGATGACTTCGTCGACAGGACCGTCGCCGCCGAGCGGATGGCCCGCCTGCGAGTGGTCGTCGAGCGCTCGGCGCTGCGGCGAAATCGGGACCGGATCGGCCGAATTGAGGAACTCGTCGTGGAGGGCCCCAGCAAGAAGGACCCCAGTCGGCTCACCGGCCGGAGCCGGCAGAACAAGCTGGTGCACTTCGACGCGCCGCAGCCCTATCCGGCCGGTTCGGTCGTGACCACGATCGTGACCGAGGCCTCACCGTTCCACCTCATCGGCGAGCTCGACGAGGTGGTGCGCATCCCGCGCCGGCGCCGGGTTCCGATCCCGGTCCTGTCCGGCTGATCCGTGGCCGTCGACCTCCGCTCGGACACCGTCACTCGTCCCACGCCCGCCATGCGAACGGCGATGGCCGAGGCCGAGGTCGGCGACGACGTGTTCGGTGACGACCCCACGGTGCGCCGTCTCCAGGACGCCGCCGCCGAGCGACTGGGGAAGGAAGCCGCGCTGTTCGTCACCAGTGGGACCCAGGCCAACCTGACGGCGCTCCTCGGTCACTGTCAGCGCGGCCACGAGTACCTGGTGAACCAGGAAGCCCACACCTACAAGTGGGAGGCGGGCGGCGGAGCGGTGCTGGGCGGCATCCAGCCGCAACCGGTCGATTTCGCCGCGGACGGCACCGTCGGGCTGGACCAGCTTGCGGCCAAGATCAAGCCCGACGACCCCCATTTCGCCATCACCCGGCTGCTCTGCCTGGAGGACACGCACCACGGTCGCAGCGTTGCGCCGACCTTCCTGGCCGAAGCCGCTGCCTTCGCCGGCGATCACGGCCTGGCGATGCACCTGGACGGCGCCCGGCTGGCAAACGCTGCGGTGGTCGAGGGAATGGAGATGGCTCAGCTGGCGGCGGGAGCCGACACGGTCTCCCTGTGCTTCTCCAAAGGGCTCGGCGCTCCGGCCGGCTCGGTCCTCGCGGGCCCCGAGCCGCTGATCGCGGGGCGCGGCGCTGGCGCAAGATGCTGGGCGGTGCCATGCGCCAGTCGGGCGTGCTGGCTGCGGCTGCACTGCTGGCGCTGGACGACCACGTCGACCGGCTGGCCGACGACCACGCCCGCGCCGAGGCGCTGGCGGAGGGGCTGAAGACCCTCGGGCTCGACGCCGAGGCCCACACCAACATGGTCTTCGCCCCTCTGGGCGGCCGCGAGGGGGCGGTCATCGCGGCCGCGCTGGCCCGCGCGGGGTGGTGGTGCTCCCCGGTCCGGTCCTCCGCCTGGTGACCCACCTGGACGTCAGCGACGACGACGTGACGACCACGCTGGCCGCCTTCGCCGAAGCCCTCGACTCCACCCCGAACTCGTGAACTCTCGCGGCTGAGAGAGCCGCGAACGTTCACGAGTGGAGAGCAGCTGGCCGGTCAGGCGGCCAGGGCCAGCTCCAGGACCTCGGCGACGTCGTCGACCAGGTGGATCGTGACCGCCTCTCGGACCTCGTCGGGGAGCTCGTCCAGATCCCGACCGTTGCGGGCCGGGAGGATGACATCGGTCATGCCGCCGCGATGGGCGGCCAGCACCTTCTGCTTCACTCCGCCGATGGGCAGGACCCGCCCCTGAAGGCTGATCTCGCCCGTCATCGCCGTCCGCGGCCGCATCGGTCGATCCGACAGCAGGCCGGCCAGCGCCGTGGTCATGGCGATGCCGGCCGACGGCCCGTCCTTGGGGACGGCACCGGCGGGAAAGTGCACGTGGAAATGCCGATCGAAGTCGGCGTCGAACCCGAGCTCGGCGGCGTTGGCTCTGAGGTAGGACAGCGCGATACGGGCGGACTCCTGCATCACGTCGCCGAGCTGCCCGGTCAGGGTCAGGCCCGGCTTGCTGTCGGCCGCGTTGGTCTCGACCAACAACACGTCGCCGCCTGCGCCGGTCACGGCCAGACCCACGGCGACGCCCGGCCGCAGCTCACGGTCGGTGAGGTCGTCGCGGTCGATCGGCTGGCCGAGCAGGTCGACCAGGTGGTCGGTGTCGATCGTGAGCGGCACCTGGCGCCGTTCCAGTTCGATGTCGGTCACGGCCTTCCGCAGCAGTCGCTCGAGCCGGCGGTCCAGCCCTCGCACGCCGGCCTCCCGGGTCCAATCGGCGACCACGGCCTCGAGCGCTTCGTCGGAGATGCTCACCTCGCCGGGTTCGATCCCCAGAGCCGTCTCTTGCCGGGGGAGGAGGTGGGTCCGGGCGATCTCGAGCTTCTCGGCGTTGTGGTAGCCGTCGATGGTGATGATCTCCAGACGGTCCAGGAGCGGTCCGGGGATGGTCTCGAGGGTGTTGGCCGTGGCCAGGAAGACGACGTCGCTGAGGTCGAGCTCGAACTCGAGGTAGTGGTCCCGGAAGGTGTGGTTCTGGGCCGGATCGAGCACTTCGAGGAGCGCGGCCGACGGGTCGCCCCGCCAGTCGTTGCCCACCTTGTCGATTTCGTCGAGGAGGACGACCGGGTTCATCGAGCCGGCCTCGGCCAGGGCGCGCACCACCCGGCCGGGCCTGGCGCCCACGTAGGTGCGTCGATGGCCCCGGATCTCCGCCTCGTCGCGGATGCCGCCGAGCGACAGGCGCACGAAGTCGCGGCCGAGCGTCCGGGCGACGGACTCACCCAGTGAGGTCTTACCCACCCCTGGCGGTCCGACCAGTGCGAGGACGGTGCCACCGCGTCGGGGCCGGCCGGCGGTGGCGGTAGGTGGCTCGTCGTCCGTAGCGTCGTCCGAGCTCGAATCGGCTGCGCTCGCCTTGGCCCGCTGGCGGGCCCGCACGGCCAGGTACTCGACGATGCGGTCCTTGACCTCGTCCAGTCCCGTGTGGTCGGCGTCGAGAACGGCCCGCGCCTCGGAGACCGCCGGCTCGTCGTCCTGAAGCCGGCCCCACGGCAGCTCGAACACCGTCTCCAGCCAGGTTCGGATCCAGCTGCCCTCGGTGCCCTGGTCGCCGGTGCGGTCCAGCCGGTCCAGCTCCTTCTGCACCGCGTCGCGGACCGTGCCGGGCAGTGCGGCACCGAGCTCGTCGAGGCGGGCCTGGAACTCGTCGCCCGATTCCTCGTCGCCCAGTTCCTTGCGAATGGCGGCCAGTTGACGGCGCAGCATGGCCTCGCGCTGTTCCTGCTCCAGTCCCTCGGTCACGTCGGTTCGCACCTTCTGACGGAGCTCCAGGTCGGCCAGCGCCTCGCTGGCCCACTCCGTCGCCAGGACCAGTCGGTCGTCCACCGCCGTGGTCTCCAGCAGCTGCACCCTGCGTTCGAGTGCCAGGTCAGGCCAGTGGCCGATGGAGTCGGCCAGCAGGCTGGGGTCGGTCACGCCGGCCAACGCCGATGCCAGGCGGCGCCCGCCGACGTGCTCGAGCAGTTCGGCGGCCACGGCACGGTAGTGGGCGGCCAGCTCCTCGGTGGCGGCGGTCGACTTGTCGTCGATCACCTCGGACTCGATCCACAGTCCCGGCTGTGCGGAGGTGGTCGCCGCCCCGAGGCGGGCCCGGCGCCCGGCGTGGATGGTGACGGCGTCGGTCCCGTCGGGAAGTCGGCCGCGGGAGGCGATGGACCCGATCACGCCCACCGTGGCGTAGCGGTCGCCCAGCTTGGGAACCAGGAGGACGGGTCCGTCGCCGGCGGCGTCGATGGCACGTCGGGCGGCCTCGGACTCGAGGGCGATGGTGAGGACCGTGTCCGGCAGTGCGACCCCACCGGGCAGCGGGACGAGCGGAAGAGTCTGGGTGGACGGCGAAGTGGGGCTCACGAGCGGCTCCTGGGATCGGCCGAGCGCACGACTTGCACTCGTACACAGTTACTTGATTACACTGAACGTATCTTCGGACGGGGGCATTCCCACCTCGTTCGGAGTGCTCCCGCCCCCAGCCCACCCGAGGTGCCACCGATGACTGCGAAGACCTGGACGAAGGACGAAGTGGCCAGCTGGTTCGCCGGCCAGGTGCCCGACGACTGGTTCACCGAGCCGGTCCGGGTCCGAGTCGATCGCGAGGAGATCATGGTGGTCGGAGCGCTGGCCGTGCCGCAGCAGGCCGATGCGGTCGCCGAGGCCAGCCGGATCGATGCGTTTCGCGAGGAGACCAGGCAGGCCCGGATCCGGATCGCCGAGCGGGCCGAGTCCACGTGGGGACGAAAGGTGTCCTGGGGAGCGGCCTGTGGGGGGACCGAGACGGCGTTCACGACGGCGGCGGTGCCGGTCATGACCCGGCTGCGCATGGACGAGCGAGCGGTGCTGGACACCCTCATCGGCGCTGGTGTGGCCCGGAGCCGATCCGATGCGCTCGGATGGTGCGTCCGGATGGTGGCCCGCCACGAGGAGGAGTGGATCGACAAGCTCCGCGACGCCATCAGCGGCGTCGAAGCGGTACGCAACGAGGGGCCGGCGGCGGACCAGGGGTGATGGCCTGAGCGAGCCGGGTCGGGTGACACCGGTCCGGCGGTCCGATCCGGTACCGTCCAGCGCCGTGACCTCTCGTGTCGGCGGCTCGTTTCGCGCCATCGTGATCTGTGCAGCACTCATCGCTGCGTCGTGTTCCGGCGGGGACTCGTCCGCCGACCCCGAGCCACCTACCGGCTCCGGCGACGGTGCCGCGACCACAACCACGCTGGTCGAGGCCGACAGCGGTTCCGCCACCGAGGCCCCCACCACGTCGACCTCCCTGCCGCTCCTGACGCTGCCGCCCCTACCGGAGGGCGAACGGGACGTCACAGGCACCGGCGGTCCCCGGGCCAGCTACACCGCCACCTGGCAGATCCGGCCCGAGGACGGAGCTCCCTACGGCTATCTCGTCGCCAAGGACGGGGCGAACCGCACGGCCTTCCGGTTCTCCGATGTGCTCTATGTCGACGATCAGGGTCTCGACTACGTCTGCGTCGGTCTCGGGGCCGAACCGCGGTGCGCCTTCGCTGCCGACACGGGCGCCAACACGCTGGTCGTCGACGGAGGACGGGTCCGGGTGCAGGAGCTGGGTCCGTTCGCGTTCACCAACCTCTCGTTCATCCCGCAGGAACTGGGATCGGATGCCTCCGGGCTCGACATGGGACCGCGGGTCGTCGGCCGGCTGCCCACCAGCTGCGTGACCATCACGCCCGGATACACGTTGGGCCGCTTCGCCGGAGCCCAGTACTGCGAGACGACCACCAACGTGGTGGCCTGGTTCGATCGCACCGGCGACGGCGTGCCCGAGGTCGAGTTGACGCTCTACGACCCCGAGGTGAACACCGCGTTGTTCGAACCGCCGGTCGCCCCGGTCGAGGACCCCGCGCTGTTCGCCGAGCTGGTGGCATCGATCGACGTCTGACCTGCGGGGTGCGGGCGACGATGGATCGTCAGCGGGTGATGATCACCGGGGTGCCCAGGGGGACCGTCGTCGCCATCTCCTCGATCACGTCGTTCTCGACGCGCACGCAGCCGTGGCTGACGGTGGTGCCGAGGGCTTCGGGCTGATCGGTGCCGTGGATGCCGACCACGCCGTCACCGCCGTTGAAGCTGTCCAGCACCTCGCTGAATCCGGACAGTCCGAACGCGTAGGGCCCGTAGCTCCCGTTGGGGTCCGGCGGCTGCAGCAGTTCGGCCAGGTAGAACTCGCCGAAGGGAGTGGGCGTGTCACCCGTGCCGACGGCGATGGTGGTGGACATGACCAGTTGGTCGTCCTCGTACAGGTCGAGACTGAAGTCGGAAGCGCTGATCTCGATCCGGTACGGATTCACCGACAGGTCGACCTGATCCGATCGGATCCAGCCGGTCGTGCCGTTGGGGCGGACCGGCAGCATCACCTCGAGCCAGGGATCGGCGGCCGCCGAGACGGGGGAGAGCACCCGCAGAACCAGGGCGCCACCCGATGCGATGGGATTGGCGAGTTGCGCAACCGCCTCCGACGCCTCGTCCGGCTCGGTGTGGGCGGTGAGCTCGCTCACGTCGGCCCGGGCCACCATGGTGCCCTGCGCTGGTGCGGGCTCCGTCGCAGGCACCGTCGTCGGTGGCGCGTCGATCACGGTGGTCGAAGTCTCGGGCACCGACGATGACGCTGACACCTGCGGCCGCTCGGGCGAGCCGCAGGATGTCAGCGTCAAGGTCAACGCGATGGCCGACCAGGCGAGCGAGGCTCGCCGCCGGAGCACGATCAGCTGATCAGCCGGTGAAGGTCGGCTGCGCTGCAGTGGCAGCGACGACCGCGGTCTCGGGAAGCGGCGTCGGGGCCGGGACCTGCGTCTCGGGCAGCACCTCGGTGGGGACCTCGGTGGTGGTCGGAGCGGGCACGGTGGTGGCGGGCGCCTGCGTGCAATCGAAGACCAGGTCGAGTCCGGAGCTGCTCACGCCGTCGCTTCCGAGCCGGATCTGAACGACCACCGACTCGCCGAGGGTGATCGTGCCCGGAACCACGGTGACGGAGTTGGCCTCGGTCTCGACGTCCTCGAGCGTCCTGGTCGACTCGCCCGACGTGATGATGAGGTCGTTGTTGGGATGGGTGGACTCGTTGTTCCGGTCGGTGAGCTCTGCCTGGCAGGTTGCGCCAACCAGTTCCGGGTCCACGGTGGTGCTGGCGACGGTGATCACATCGCCAGGCGCACCCCGCACCACTCCATCGATCGGGATGGAGATGTCATCAATGGCGCTTGCGGGAGAGGCAAACGAGAAGAGAGCCAGGGCGAGGAGGCCGACTCCGAGGATGGTACTGATACGACGCATGTGAGCTACTCCGCTTGGTGCGCTTCAGGGGCTGGGAAGTTGCGAGACTAGCGGACGATGTTTGGCGACGCGCACTGACCGATTCAAGAATCCGTCGATATCGCGGAGCGCGCGGCTTCGACCACTGTCTGAAGCATCTCGGGCCGGTTTCCGGTGTAGTCGGCGAGCAGCGATCGTCACGCCGGGATGGCGGCTGCGAGCGGCCTCGACCAGAGCCGGAATGTCGCGGCTCACGTGGTTGCCGGGTCCCAGGAAGTGGGGGAGGACCGTGATCCGGGTGGTACCGTCGGCGACCGCTGCGTCAATGGTGGACGAGAGGTCGGGCGGCGCCATCTCGAGGAAGGCCGGGAGCACGATCTGACCGGTGGCGTCGGCGACCGAGGCGGCCAGGTGACGGTGCGCCTCGAGGGCGGCATCGGCGCGGGAACCGTGGGCGAGGAGGATGAGGACCTGCATTGCGCCGAGCCTATCGAGCGCCACCGTTGACGAGATCGGGCGCCGGTGGGTTCGACTCGATCGCATTCGCCGGCCGTCGCAGGGTGCGGTTCAGGTCTCGATGCGTCGCGGTGGGCGGCCGAGGTCGGTCCGTGGGATCGACTCTGCCAAACGGGAGATGGCCGCTTGCGTGAGCGCGATCTCGTGGTCGGTGTGCGACGCGGTGACACTCATGCGAAGCCCACCTCGGCTGAGCGGTGCAGCGGGGAATACGGACGGGGTCAGGAGCACGCCCTCATCCCACATGAGGCGGGTCGCCGCAATCGTCTTGTCCACGGAACCGATCGGAACGTTCACGATGGGGAATTCACTGGTTCCGTCGCGTTGCAGGCCGGCGCCCTCCACCGCGTCGATGAGGTCCCTCGTCACCTCGAGGAGGCGCCAGCGAAGGACGTCGCCGCGTTGATCGTTGACCTCGAGGCCGGCCAGTGCGGACGCGAGGGATGCGACAGGTACGGGTCCCGAGAAGACGAGCGTCGATGCCTGTTGCAGGCGGCGACGCTCCGCGTCGCTCCGGACGGTGACGAAGGCGGCCATGGAGGAGAACGACTTGGAGAGCCCCGCTACGTAGATGAAACGGTTCGAGTCCAAGCCGAGGTGCTGGATCACGCCGCCGCCTCCCAGACCGTACGGCACCGAATCGGTCGGTGAGCTGCCGATGACGCCGATGCCGTGTGCGTCATCCACGTAGACCTCGGCGTCGTACGCCTCAGCCAGCGCGCCGATGGCTGCCAGCGGCGGAATCTCGCCCGTCATCGAGTAGACCCCGTTCAGGGCGATGACGCGAGGGCCGGGCTTGGACCGGCGGAGCGCCTCCTCCAGTGAATCCAGGTCCTCATATCTGAATCGCCGGATGGTTCCGCCTCGGGCGCGAACGAGATCGGACGCCTCCTGGATGCTGTTGTGGGCTCCAACGTCGACGATGAGTGTTCCGTGGCCGGCGAGAATGGGGAGGACCCCGATGTGGAGCAGGCTGATGGTCGGAAAGACGATGGTGTCGGTGGCGCCGACGAGTTGCGCCAAGCCGGCTTCCAGTCGCTCGTACGGCTCGGGTGACGCGACGGCCCTGGTCCAGCTCGGGTGCACACCCCAGTCCCGAAGGAGCTCGGGAACGGCAGCGGCAACCTCAGGGAGAAGGTCGAGCCCCAGGTAGTTGAGCGAGGCCAGATCGACCAGAAGGTGGTCCTCGATCGTGACCATCCGGTTCTCTTGGTGAGAGACGGACCGCCAGACCTGGGGGATCTGTTGCTGGAAGTCGTCGAGTACGGCGTGAATCGATGGTTGATCGGTGTGGTGCTGTCGAAGCGCGACGACGTCGCCGACGGTCCTGATCCGCTCGAGCGCAGGCTCGTCGACCGCGACGTGGAATGCTTCCTCCACCCCCAGGCAGATCTCGAGCAGGTCGACCGAGTCGAGGGCCAGGTCGTCTCGGAGGTTCAGTTCGTCGTGCAGGAGAGGCACCGATCGACCCTTGACGGCCAGAGCCTCCCGGATCAGGGCGTAGACGACGCTCCTTGCGTCCTCGAGATCAAGATCGAGCACGTTCGATTCAGCGGCGGTCGGCTTGGCGGAAGCGACCGCGCCATCGCCGATGGGGAGGTCGCTCATGTGGAACAGCGGGTCGACCCGACCCGAGGAGAGATCGGCCCGCAGCTTGTGGCGTCGGAGCTTGCCGCTCGTCGTTCGGGGCATCGATCCCGGAGGGAGGACCGTGACCTCGTGCACCGGGTGCGGCAGGCTTGCACGAGCGGACGCGACGGCGGCGGCGGCGGCAACGGGATCTTCGCCACGAGCGATCTCGACGACGGTCACGACATGACGCTCGCCTTCGTGCTCGAGGTCGAGCACACCGATCTTGTTCACGGGAATCTCGGACTCCGTGGCGAGCACATGCTCGGATGCAGCGGCGCTGTAGTTCTCACCGTTCCAGATGATGATGCTCTTGACGCGATCGACGATCACCAGCTCGCCGTCGTGGAAGTAGCCGAGGTCGCCCGTCTCGAAGGGCCCTGCGGGCCGCTCGACCGATCCGTCCTCGGTTCTCGTTCCCGGAGAGATCGATGGGCCATCGACATGGACGCTGCCCACGATGTGGTCCTGGGTGATCGGGTTCTCGGCCGAGTCGCGCAGGGTGACGAGCGTGCCCTGCGCAGGATGGCCCAGGCATGCTTGGAGAAGCGCATGCTTGTCTCTCGGCACGCCCGACCCGAGAAGGTATTCCTGGTGAACGTCTATCCGTGTGCCGTGTGAGAAGGATCGGGTTCCGACTTCGAGGTAGCGGGCCGGTGTAGTGCCGTCCGGCATCGTCGCCATGAGTGTGGCTTCGGCGAGACCGTAGGTCGGCTTCAGGTTGGCGGCGCGAAAGCCGTACGGCTCGAATCTGGCGACGAAGCGCTCCAGGGTGGGAATGTGGACTGGTTCGGCGCCGCAGTACGCCCGCTTCCAGGTTCCGAGGTCCAGTCCCTGCAGGGCCGAGTCCTCCACCCGTCGAGTGGCCACATCGAACGCCATGCTCGGAGACGCCGTGACGACGCCGGCGTGGCTTGCGATGGCCCTGAGCCAGGCGGCGGGTCGGGACAGGAAATCGAACGGGCTCATGAGCCGCAGATCAACCGACTGATGGAATGCGAGCAATGCCTTGCCGACGAGGCCCATGTCGTGTCCGAGCGGTAGCCAGGACACCAGAGCGTCGCCCGATTCGATCCCGATCCGTGAGGCGAGCGCCTCCAGGTGCACGAGGAGGTTGGCGTTGCTGACCGCGATTGCCTCGGGGCGACGCGTCGATCCGGATGAGAACTGGTAGTGGGCGACGTCGCCCCTCGAAGGAGACTCTGCGGCGATCAGATCCTTGGCCCGAACCGGTTCGTGCTCGCCGTCGACGAGGAGGATCTCGGTCGTCAGTCCGTGGAGAGTCTCCACGCGTGCCGACTCGGTGATGGTGACGTCGGCACCGAGGGTGTCCAGCAGACCCTCGAGTCGGTCCTGGGCCTGCTCCTTCGGCTCCGAGGCGAGTCGGGCCGGGTAGATGGCCGGCGGCCGGTTGGCGAGGAGGGATGCGAGGTAGCCGCGCAGAATCGTCTCCGGCGCTCTGGCGAGCACGAGGACCGCTGCTCCCGGAGCCGTCCGCTCCTGTAGCGAGGCCGCGAGCCCTGCGACGTCGTCGAGGAGGGAACGGAGCGAGAGCGTCCGGAAGGTGCCTGTCGCACGGTCGTAGAACCCGAGCTGCGTCGTGGATCCGCCTGCGCTGGCGGCGTACACGTGATCGCGAAACGACTGCCAGGCCGCCGAGAAGGACGCAGGGAACGCACTCTCGCCGCTGTTTTGGGTTGTGAATGCCAAAGGTATGAGCCTCGCACGCCCCCGGCCCTCCCGCCTGCGCCGCATCCTATAGCCGGGCAAACCTGTGCCCGAAATCGAGGTACGGGCGGGATGTCTCATGGAACCGGGGCCCCGGCCGATGGTCCCCCCATGCGAATCTCGTTGCGCGTGTGGCTCATCGGGTCCTTCGTCGCAACGGCATTCTATGAGTTCGGCCCCGTTGCGGTTCGCGATCTCCTGAGCTTGCTCCTTCCCCTGGCGGCATCCGTTGCCGTTGTCGCCCGAGCGCGGAAGCTCCCTCGAGGGTCGAGGACGGCGTGGTTCCTGATCGGCCTGGGTGGCCTACTCGCCATCGTGGGAAACGTGATCCGCGTCTGGGAGGCGGAACTCGCAGGGGAGCTCTACGTCATTCCCTCGTGGGGCGACCCCTTCGTGGTCGGCACCTACCTCCTGATCTTTTCTGCCATGGCACGATTGGTACGTCGGCGATCGCTTCTCGGTGAAGGGACCCACGCGCTCGACGCCCTCGTCGTAGCGGTCGGAGTCGGAGCCATCAGCTACTGGGAGTTCGTCGGGCCCTACCTGACGGATGGTTCCGTTCCCTTCGACGAGCGTGCTTTCAATGCGCTCTATTGGCTGTTGAGCCTGGGAATTCTCGCCGGCGCCGGCGCGGCTGGCGGTGGGGCGGGGCCGGCGGCCGCGGTCGTACTACTTCCTCTTGGGCGGCATGATCGCATTCGGAATCAACGACATGCTCGTCATTGCATTCACGGCGGGGGAGATCTCGTACCCGATCCACGAGGCGACCCTTCCACTCATCTTCGTCCTCCTCGCCGCTGCCGCGATCGACCCGACGGCTCACGAGATAACCGATCGACCGATCGCCGACGAAGCGCGGTTCAACGATTCGCTCATCGCAATGCTGGCGCTCACCCTGTTCCTCGCGCCAACGATCGCCGGTCTGCAACTGCTGGTCGGTCGAGAGATCACGTGGGCCCTCGTCGTCGGTTTGCCGATCGTCATGGCCTGCCTCGCGCTCGCGAGGGTTGTGTCGCTCCTGCAAGGCGAGCGCCTTCGGCAAATGCGATCTTCTGACCTGAGGTTGGTCGAGCGCAACGTTCTCGAGGCAGAGCATCGTCACGAGATGTTGCAGGCGGCGGTCGACGGAGCGCTGGCGCTCCTGCCGGAACAAGCGAACCCGCGGGTGTCGTATGTGGACCTCACGGGTGCACGTCCGACGGTCGCCTGTTCGGTTGGTCGTGGCGCTCGCTCGCTCGTCGGTTCCACGGTGGAGACGACGGCATCGTTGAGAGACCAGTACGAACCGGTGTCGCGGTACGACGAAGTGCCGATCGACTCGCCGTCGTCGACTCAGGTGGAGGTGCTCGTCTACCAAGCGCCCGTCGTGATCGACGAGGCCGTCGAGGGATCCCTGACGGTGACCTGCTCGGCAGCTCTTCGGCGCGGCGACCTGGACGGGATCGACCACCTGGCGGTTGAGCTTGCGGCGTCGCTGAAACTCCGTGGACTGACCGACGAGCTGTACCGCCAACGCGCCGAGCGCCGGTTCAAGACGCTCGTAGAGAACTCCTCCGACATCGTGATGGTCCTGGATGCCCGTGACCAGATCGCATTCGTCAGCCCGGCGGTCCAACCGGTGCTGGGACGCCGAGAGGACGATGTCGTCGGTACCGGCCTCCGACTCCTCGCTCAGGGAGAAGATCGGGTCGCGGTGGACCGGTTCCTGCATACGACGAGGGCGGGCACGTCCCTCAAGCCCATCGAGGTCCGGATTCGCCGGGCCGACGGCGCCCTGCGATGGTTCGAGCTCCTCGGTCGGGACCACTCCGACAACGGGGAGATCGACGGGTTGGTCGTCACCGCCCGGGACATCACCGATCGGAAAGCGGCCGACGACCGGCTGTCACGGAGCGAGGCGAGATTCCGTTCCCTCGTCCAACACTCGTCGGACGTGATCGCGGTGATCGACGGCAGTGGGTTCTTCGCATTCGTGACCCCCTCGGTCACGTCGGTCCTCGGCTACCGACCCGACTCGCTGGTCGGTACCACCGTCTTCGATCTGGTGGCACCCGGCCACCGCGATCGGGTGGAGGACCGTCTCGCGCTGATCGGTGAACCCTTCACCCGGGTCGATCTCGAGCTCGACGTGAAGGCCGCCTCCGGTCGCTACCACACCTTGGCGGTCACGCTCACCGACCTGCGCGACGAGCCCGCCGTCGATGGCATCGTGCTCAATGCACGCGACATCACGAAGCACCGCAGCCTCGAGAAGGACCTCGAGCACCAGTCGATCACCGATCCGCTCACCGGACTTCCCAACCGGACCGGATTCATCGACACCCTCCAAGCGGTTCTCGACAACCCCAACGCCCCCAGCCCGACCGTCCTGTTGCTCGACCTCGACGACTTCAAGATGCTCAACGACACGCTTGGTCACGGTTTCGGCGACGAGGTCCTCACCGTCGTCGCCGATCGGCTGCGCACGAGCCTCCGGCTGTCCGATCATGCCGCCCGTCTCGGTGGCGACGAGTTCGCGGTCCTTCTTCGCGACGCTTACACCCAGACCGACGTGCACCAGGTCACCCAGCGACTTCTCGAGGATCTGCAGGCCCCCTTGCTCTTGCGGGGCCAGGACCTCAGCCTCGGTGCCAGCATCGGCGTGGCGATGGCGGGCGACGCCGACTCGGCGGAGGATCTCATCCGCAACGCCGACGCCGCCATGTATCGGGCGAAGGACGCCGGGAAGAACCGTTTCGAGATGTTCGAGGAGCAGATCCACACCGACATGCTCGAGCGGCTCGAGCTGAAGAACGATCTGCGCCGAGGGATCTCCAACGATGAGCTGGTCCTCCACTACCAGCCCATCGTCAACCTCGCCACCGATCGCATCACCGGAGCCGAGGCCCTCGTTCGGTGGCATCATCCGCGTCGGGGTGTGCTCGCACCGGGTGCCTTCATCGGCATGGCCGAGGAGAGCGGCCTCATCAACCGCATCGGTCTGTGGGTGTTCGAGCAGGCATGCCGGCAGGCGATGGAGTGGAACGAGCGGCGAGACGACACCGAGCCGTTGACGATGAGCATCAACCTCTCGGCCCGGCAGCTGGAGACCGACGAGTCGGTGAACGAACTGCTGGCCATCGCCGAACGGCTCGGTGTTGCCCGCGACACGATCGTGCTCGAGCTGACCGAGTCGGTCCTCATCGAGGACCTCGCCGACCGAGCCCGGCTCGAACGGCTCCAGTCGGAGGGGTTTCGGCTCGCCGTCGACGACTTCGGTACCGGCTACTCGGGCCTGGCGTACCTCCAGCACCTGCCCTTCGACATCATCAAGGTCGACCGGGCGTTCGTCAGCGGCGTGGACACGAACGTCAACCGGGCGACGTTCCTGGAGAGCATCCTCGATCTGGCCAAGGGTGTCGGAGCCAAGACCATCGGCGAAGGGATCGAGGGCGGTGGCGAGCTCGACCTGCTCAAGCAGCTGGGATTCGACTACGGCCAGGGGTACTACTTCAGCCGACCCGTCCCGTTCGAGACGTTCGCCACGATGATCGGCTTGGAGCAGCAGGCGGTCGTCTGAGGCACGGCCGTCGTCGTGGCGATGCTCAGACGGCGCGCGCCTCGGCCTCGTCGCGGTGGGCCCGATACCACTCGATGGTGCGCACCAAGCCCTCGTCGAAGCCCGTGGCCGCGGCGAACCCGAACGTCTTCTTGGCGCGGGTCGGGTCGACCGCTCGGCGAGGCTGCCCATCCGGTTTCGTCGCGTCCCAGCGAATCTCCCCGGTGAACCCGGTCAACTCGGCGATCATCCCGACGAGCTCGGCGATGGTGCACTCGCGGTCGGCGCCGAGGTTGACCGGCTGATCGTCGTCGTAGCGCTCGGCGGCCAACACGATCCCCTCGGCCGCGTCGTCGACGTAGAGGAACTCGCGGCTGGCCGATCCGGTGCCCCACACATCGATGTGGTCGGCGCCGGCTTCGGCGGCATCGATGCACTTCTTGATGAGCGCCGGGATGACGTGGCTCACCGCCGGGTGGAACTTGTCGCCCGGCCCGTAGAGGTTGGTCGGCATGAGGTAGATGGCCGACTGCCCGTACTGGGACCGGTTCGCCTGCAGCTGGACGAGATGAGCCAGCTTGGCGATGCCGTAGGGGGCGTTGGTCTCCTCGGGGTACCCCTGCCAGAGCGATTCCTCCTGGAAGGGCACCGGCGTGATCTTCGGGTAGGAGCAGATGGTGCCCACCATCACCGTCTTGGGTGTCTCCTGCCGGAGTGCCTCGTCGAGGACGTAGGTCCCCATGAGCAGGTTCTCGAGATACAGGTCGGCCGGGCGGGCCTGATTGGCTCCGATGCCGCCGACCCGTGCCGCCAGATGGATCACCAGTTCCGGCTGATGGGCCTCGAACATGGCCGCGGTCGCGTCCCGCAAGCGGAGATCGAATTCGCTGCTGGAAGGGGCGATCACCGAAGCGGCGCCGTGCCGTTCCAGCGTGGCCACGACCGAACGGCCGAGGAACCCGGCCCCACCGGTCACCAGCACCCGCCGCTTGGTCCAGAACTCGGACATGCGACGACTGTAGTGGTGGCCATGTCAGAATCCCCTGATGTCGGACCCGGTACGTGTCGCGCTCACCATGGAGCAGTTGTGGCACCGGGTGCCGGGCGGTACGGCGGTCGCAGCCCTGGAGCTGGCCGGTGCACTCCGGCCGGCGCGGCGACGTCGTCCCCGTCGGTGTGGCCGCACGGCATGGGACCCAGCCACCCCGCGCCTTCCGGTCGCCCATCCCGGTCCAGTCGCTGTCGCTGCCCCGGCTCGTGCTCTACGAGTCGTGGGCTCGTCTCCGCCGCCCGTCGGTCGAGCGGGCCACCGGACCGGTGGACGTCATCCACGCCACCGCGGTCGCCATCCCGCCCGCCACCGTGCCCGTGGTCCTCACCGTTCACGACCTGGCGTGGCGCCACGAGCCGGACCATTTCACGCCGCGCGGGGTGCACTTCTTCCGCCAACATCTCGAGGTCGCGAAGCGGGACGTCGCGCTGGTGTTCTGCTCATCCGAAGCCACCCGTCGGGACTGCCTCGAGGCCGGATTCGCACCCGACCGCCTGCGGGTCGTGCCATTGGGCACCCGATCGATCGAGACCACGGATGAGGCCATTCAGCTGGCCCGGGCCAAACACGGGCTGCGGCGGCCCTACGTCATGTGGGCCGGCACCCGGGAGCCTCGGAAGAACCTGGCCGGACTGTTGGCCGCATTCGTCGAGTTGGACCGGCGGGATCTCGACCTGGTGCTGGTCGGCCCTCCGGGGTGGGGCGACGAGCTCGACACCGTCATCGCCGGCATGGTCGGCCGGATCCACGTGTTGGGGTTCGTCGACCGGGCCGAACAGGCGGCGCTCTATGCGGGAGCGTCCGTGTTCTGTTTCCCCAGCCTGCGCGAAGGATTCGGGCTTCCCGTGCTGGAGGCGATGAACCAGGGGACACCCGTCGTGACGTCGATCGGCACGGCCACCGAGGAGGTGGCGGGCGAGGCCGCGAGGCTCGTCGAACCACGCGATCCGTCGACGATCGCGGCAGCGCTGGCCGACGTTCTGGACGACCCCCGCCTGGCCCGCAGCCTCGGCCGGATGGGCCGGGCCCGCGCTGCAGAGTTCACGTGGCGTCGGAGCGCCGAGCTCGTCGTCGACGGGTACCGCGAGGTGCTGGCGTGACCGTCCGTGTCGCCGTGAATCTGTTGTGGCTCCGACCCGGCGTGGTCGGCGGCAGCGAGGAGCTGATCTGTGGCTACCTCGCGGCACTCTCCGACCGGCCCGCGCCCCCGGGCGGACCCGAGCTCGACCTGACCCTGTTCGTTGCGCCCGGGTTCGACGTGGCCCACCCGGAGCTGGCCCGCCGGTTCACCACGGTCGAGGGCCCCGACGTGGCGCTGGGGCGGCCCGGTCGCGTCGGGGTCGAGTCCGTCTGGTTGCCTCGTCGCCTTGGTGACTTCGACGTCGTCCACCACACGGGCGGCACCCTGCCGGGCCGGGCCCGACCGGCCTCACTCGTCACGATCCACGATCTGCAACCCCTCGATCGGCCCGAGGCGTTCGGAGCGATCAAGCGACGGTGGTTGCAGCACCAGCTCCCCGGCGCGGTCGACGGCGCCGACGCCATCCACGTCACCACCCGGTTCGTCGCTGACGGCCTGGCCGGCCGGTTCCCGATCAGGCCGGCCAGGTGACGGTCGTGCCGCCCGTCGTGCCACTGCTCGCATCGGACCCTTCGGGCGACCAGGACCGCCTGGCCCGACTGGGACTCACCGGTCCGTTCGTGCTGTACCCGGCCATCACCTACCCCCACAAGAACCACGCCCTGCTCATCGATGTCGTCGCCCGATGCCGAGCCGAGCGTCCCGATCTTCAACTGGTGCTCACCGGAGGCCCCGGTCCTGACGATGGGACCGTCCGGGAGCGTCTCACCCCGGCCGACCGCCACCTCGGGCGGGTCGCTCGCCAGGACCTGGAAGTCCTACTTCGGCAAGCAACGGTGTTGGCCTTCCCTTCCCGCTACGAGGGCTTCGGCCTCCCCGTCGTCGAGGCGATGCGGGCCCGCACCCCGGTGGTGGCGTCCACCGCTGCGGCGCTGCCCGAAACCGTCGGTTCGGCGGGCCTGGTGGTCGATCCGGATGACCTCGACGGGTGGGTGTCGGCCATCCTTCGCGTGCTCGGCGGCGGCGAGGACATCGACCGGATGGTGGCGGCCGGAACAGCCCACGCCCGGTCGTTCGATGCCGGGCCCGTCGCCGACGAGCTGGCCGATCTCTACGCCCGGGTCGCCTCGGGTGGGGTCGTTCCTTGACGTGAAGATCCTGGTCCTCTGTCCCCATTTCCACCCCGATGTCGCTCCGACCGGCGAGGTGATGACCCGCCTGGTCACCGAGCTGGCCGATCGAGGCCATCACCTCGACGTCGTGACCTCGCTCCCGTGGTACCGCGACCACCGGATCGAGCCTGGCTGGGACGGCCGCATCGCCCGGTCGGAGACCACCCGGTGGGGTCGTGTCGTGCGGGTGCATCCCTTCCCCGGAGGCGACCGGTCCAGTCTCATCTCGCGGGCAGCGTCGTTCGCGGGGTTCACGGCCCTCGCCGGGTTGCGGACGACCGTGGCTCGGGGTCGCTTCGACGTGGTCCTTGCGATGAGCCCGCCGCTCACGCTCGGCCTGCCGGCGTGGATGGCGGCCCGACTCCGTCGGATCCCGTTCGTCTTCAACGTCCAGGACGTGTTCCCCGATGTGGCGGTCGAGGTCGGGGCGCTCCGCTCCCGCCGCGTGATCGGCGTCTTCGCTGCGCTCGAGCGGCACGTGTACCGCACCAGCGATGCCGTCACCGTGCTCTCCGAGGATCTCCGCCAGAACCTCGTCGAGAAGATTCGCACCCGTCCGGGACGAGGTGGCAGCACCGACAAGATCCGGGTGATTCCCAACTTCGTCGACACCGACCACGATCGGCGTCGGGGATCGAGACAACGCCTATCGGGAGGAGTTCGGCCTGGGGGATCGCACGGTGGTGATGTATGCCGGCAATGTCGGCTTCTCCCAGTCGCTCGACCTCCTCGTCGAGGCCGCTCGACGAATGGCCGATCGCGACGACGTGGTCTTCGTGGTGAACGGTGGTGGGTCGGCCATGGACCGGTTGGTCGAGTCGGCTCGTGATCTCCCCAACCTGGTTCTGGTCCCGCTGCAGCCCCGTGAGCGCCTCCCCGAGGTCCTGGCCGCCGCCGACATCCAGACCGTGTTGTTGCGGGCCGGTCTGGCCAAGGCGTCGGTCCCGTCGAAGACGTACAGCGTCCTGGCTGCCGGCCGGCCGGTCGTGGCCAGCGTGGACGACCGCACCGAGGTCACGCGCATGCTCGACGAGTCGGGGGGTGGCATCAGTGCGGCGCCGGACGATCGTGAGGGGTTCATCACCGGCCTGAACCGGCTGATCGACGATCCGGATCGCCGCAGGGAGATGGGGCGGGCCGGCCGGGCATGGGTGGCCCGGGGGGCCTCACCGGCAGCGGTCGCTACGGCCTACGAGGCCCTGTTCGAGCAGTTGGTGGCCGGTCGCCCCGGTGGTCAGGCCTGACGGGCGGGGCCCGCTACTCTGTTCCGGGTCATGAGCAGCTCATCTTCGGCCAAGAAAGTCCGCAAAGCCGCCCGCGCCGGTGGCAGCAGCGGCCCGACCACCTCCCGGGAGCGCAATCTGGGCTTTCCTCTGGCCATCGCCGTGATCTGCATCCTCGGCGTCGGCCTCGTCGTCATCTCCAAGGTCGACAACGACGATTCCGCTGCGGCCCCCGACGACACCACGCCGGCGGTGGACCAGATCGTGGCGACTTACGGGATCTTCGATTGCACTGCGTGGGTGGCCACGTCCCCGCCCAACCCCGAGACCGACCAGGACTTCACCATCCCCCTCAGTTCCGAGAACGCCGACCGCAACGGGCGCCTCGACCGCTGGGCCGAAGAGGTCGGCATGGAGCTCAGCGCTGACGCGCTCGTCGTCAACAGCGTCGACCCCGTCATCGAACGAGCCGCAGGCGATGACTGCGAGGGCGAGGAGGGAGCCGTCTTCCTGACCGTCTGGTCCGCCAACGACGAAGCCGGCGCCGCCCTCGACGAGGTCGAGGTCCAGACCATCACGGACGACCCCGGGGCCTACCGCCCGCGCAGCGGTGACCAGATCGCCATCGTCTTCGCACCCGAGGGCACCGAGGTCGACGAACCCCCGGTGCCCGACGGCGCCAGCACGTCCTCCAGCACCACGACCGCCCCAGCCGACACGAGCGAAGCCGAGACGGGGTGAGGGCGGTCGTCCTCGTGGGCGGCTTCGGTACCAGGCTCCGACCGCTCACGCTGTCGCGGCCGAAGCCGCTGCTTCCCGTCGTCCACCGGCCGATGCTCGAGCGCTCCATCTCCGGTCTGGCCGGCGCCGGCGTCGACGAGGTGGTCCTGGCTCTCGGCTTCCGGCCCGACACCTTCGAGCAGGCGTTCCCCGATGGCCACGTCGATGGGGTCCGGTTGCGCTACGCCGTCGAGCCCGAGCCACTGGACACCGCCGGCGCCGTGCAGTTCGCGGCGAGCGAGGCGGGCGTGAACGAACGGTTGCTCGTCCTCAACGGGGACGTCCTCACGGATCTCGATGTGGGGAAGCTGATCGATCTGCACGAGGCCACCGGTGGGCAGGCCACCATCCATCTGACCGAGGTCGACGACCCCAGCCGGTTCGGGGTGGTGCCGATCGACGACGGGAACCGGGTCGAGGCGTTCGTCGAGAAACCCCCCGCCGAGACGGCTCCCTCGCGGTGGATCAACGCAGGAACCTACGTGTTCGAACCGGAGGTGCTCGCCGCCATCCCGGCCGGTCGGCCGGTGTCGATGGAGCGGGAGGTGTTCCCCGGCCTGGTCGAGAAGGGTCAGCTCTACGCGCTGCAGGACGATTGCTACTGGATCGACGCGGGCACCCCTCGGGCCTTTCTCGACGTGTCGCTCGACCTCATCGACGGCACCCGCGACAACGAACTCGCCGTCCACGACACTTCGGTGGTGCATCCGACGGCCACCGTCCGCCGCTCGGTCATCAGTCGGGACGCAACCGTCAGCGCCGGCGCCAGTGTTCTGGACTCGGTCGTGCTCGACGGCGGCCAGGTCGGACCGGGAGCGACGGTCGTCGACAGCATCATCGGGCCTCGCGGGCGCATCGGCGCCGCCGCATCACTCACCCAGTTGTGCGTCACCGGCGACGATGCCCAGGTTGCCGAGGGGGCCGTCCACGTCGGAGAGCGCCTCCCCGAACGATGAGCCACCTCGTCGTGGGCGGGGCCGGATTCCTGGGCTCCCATCTGGTCGAGCGACTCCTGCTCGACGGTCAGACCGTCGTGGTCGTCGACGACCTGTCCACCGGCCGGCTGGCGAATCTCGCTGCCGCACGCGAGTCGGGCGGCTCGCTCCAGATCCACCAGCACCATGTCGGCGACGATGGGACCGCCGAGCTGGTGGCCAGGGTCTCGCCCGATGTCGTCACCTGCCTGGCCGGCTTCGGCGGGAGCGCGACCGGTGGCGCATCGATCGAGGCACTCGCCGGCGTGCTGTCGCTACTGGAGTCGGCAGCAGTGGCCGGCGTGGCCCGCGTGGTGGTCGCCATGGATGCCGGGGCGCTCTACGAGCCGTCTCCGGACCGTCGCCGGCTGACCGAGTCCGAGGCCACGGTGCCGACCGTCTCGGGGATCGGCGAGCGCGCCGTGCTCGATGCCCTCGCTGCCTACCGTCGCGATCGGGCAATGGAATTCGTCGCGCTGGCGCTGACCAGCGTGTACGGCCCTCGGATGCACCCCGCGATCGGGACCGGTCTCATCGATCAGATCATCGACGCGTCGCACTCCGGAGCATCGTTCGAGCTACGGGCCGGCGAGGTCGCCCACGATGTCCTCTTCGTCGACGATGTCGTCGACGCCCTGATGCGCGCCGGGGAGCGAGGATCGGGGTTGCTCGTCAACATCGGATCTGGCCAGGCGGCCACGGTCGAGCAGGTCGCGTGGGCCGCGACCGGTGTCGGTCTCACCGTCACGAGCGCGGCCTCGGGTCGGGAACCGGGGCATCAACTGGTGCTGGACGTGAACCGGGCCCGCATCCACCTCGGATGGCACCCCTTCACCGAGCTGGGCGAGGGTCTGCGCTCCACCCTGGAGTGGCGGGCCGGGAGCAACCCGACCGGATGAGCCTGGATCCCTGCACCGTCGCCACCCGGAGCCACCTCGTGGCGCGGGCGTTGTACGCCCGCGCCTCCGCCGAGGGCATCGTCGAGCAGCGCGGTGCGGTGCACGTTGCGTTCTCCGGGAGCCCGGCGGGATCGTTCAACACCGCGTTCGTCATCGACGCCCTCGACGTGCCCCGAACCGAGGTCAGGGAGTTCGTCGCCTGGGCGGCAACGCTCGGTGTTCCATTCCACGTCTACCTGCGGGACGGAGTGGACGCGGCCGCCGAGGAAGCCCTGCGGTCGGAGGGCTTCACCCTGCTCGACACCGAACCATGGATGATGGCGGACCCCGTTGACGACGACGGGTCGGCCGAAGGACCACCGACGGCGCTGGAGATTCGCCCCGTGTCCGACCATGGCGAATTCCGCCGGCATCTCGTGACGGCCGCAGACGCCTTCGACATGGACGCCGACCAGGTCGTCGGTGCGTTCCCCGAGGCCCTGCTCGGCGACGATCGGCTCCACTGGTTCACCGGCCACGCAGAGGGCCGACCCGTCGCAACCATGGCAGCGGTCCAGGCCGACCTGGTCCTCGATCTGCAGAACATCGGTGTCGTCGAGGGCGCTCGCAGGCTGGGGTACGGGACGGCGCTGACCCGACACGGCCAACGGTTGGCCCATCGTCTCGGCTGCGTCACCGTGTCGCTCCAGGCCAGCCCGATGGGCGAGCGGCTCCATCGCCGGCTCGGCTTCCGCGCCGCCTGTCACTATCGCGTCTTCGGCTCGCCGGTGCGGGGTCGTCGCGCCTGACTGGCTCGTCTACCGGAAGAGGTCGTCGGCCGGTCGGCGGAGCAGGTCGCCGCGGACGTCTCCGTCGCCGAACCAGGTCGGGTCGACCCCGCGCACGATGGCCACCGGACAGCCGGTGGCCTTGCCCATGACGAGCTCGGCCGCTGCCGCCAGCTCGTCGACCACCGCCACCTCGGTGACCTGCAACTCGTTGCCCAAGGCGTCGTCGGTGCCCCGCAGATCCACCACCGGCCGGATCCCGGCGGCGCCGATGGCCACGTCGGTCACCCCTCGTCGCCAGGGCCGCCCGAACGTGTCGGAGATGATCACGGCCACGTCCAGGCCCGTCCTGGCCCTGACCCGGGCGCGGATGCGGCGAGCCGACCGGTCGGAGTCCTCCGGGAGGAGGGCGACCGTGCCGGCGACGACGTTGGACCGGTCGATCCCGGCGTTGGCGCAGACGAATCCGTGCGGCGTCTCGGTGATGACCAGATCCCCGCGACGCCGGAGGACCCGGACCGCCTCTCGCTCCACCAGCGGCTTGTGGCTCAGCGGGTCGTCAGCGTCCACCTCGACGATGCGGTTCTCGGCCTTCGACACGATCTTCTGCGTGACCACCAGGACATCGTGATCGGCGAGCTCGGCGTGGTCGATGATCGCTGTGGCCACGTCGTCGCCGGGAGCGATCTCGGGAATACCTTCGACGGGGACCAGTTCGATACGGCTCACGGGCATGCCCCGAGGGTAGTGAGCGCCAGCGCTCGGGCCCGCTCCGGGTCACCCATGATCGTGTCGGTGACGACGGGCTCGACGCCGAGCGCGGCGATGCGCGAGGTGTCGTCGGCGTCGGCGTGGTCGATCACCAGAGCGGAGGCCAGCGGGGCGTACAGGTCGGCGACACCCACGGCGTTGGCCTCGTGGCCCTGCTCGCGCATCAGTCGCTCGGCCGGCCCCTTGAGGGCCGCGCCGCCGACGAGGGGCGAGATCGCGACGCAACGGTCCCGGGCCGTCTCCAGCGCCTCGCGCATGCCTGGGATGGCGAGCAGCGGGCCGATCGACACGATCGGGTTGCTGGGAGCGATCACGATCGTCTCGGCGCCGGCGAGTGCTTCGAGCACACCCGGCGCCGTCGTGGCCGACGCGGCACCGTCGAAGTCGACGGCTTCGGTCTCGACCCCGTGCTGCCGCCCCACGAAGTACTCCTGGAAGCCGATCCTCTCGCCTCCGACGGCGGTGATCATCGTGCGGACCGGGTCGTCGGTGACGGGGAGGATCCGAAGGGTCAGTCCCAGCGCCCGCACGATCTCGGCGGTGACCTCGGAGAGTGCGGCGCCCCCGGTCAGACGTTGGGTGCGGTAGAGGTGCGTGCCGAGATCCCGGTCACCCAGCCGGAACCAGGTCTCGCCCCCCAGCGTTTCGAGCATCTCCATCGCCTGCCACGACTCATCGGCCAGGCCCCAGCCCCGGGTGGGATCGATGCGATCCGCCAGCGTGTAGGTGACGGTGTCCAGGTCGGGACTGATGTGCAGGCCGTGGAGGACGAGGTCGTCGGCCACGTTGACGATCGCGTGCACCGACCGGGCTGCCTCGGGACCGATCGCGTCGAGCAGTCCGCGGAGGAAGCGCGCCGCTCCCACACCCCCGCAGAGCACCGCGATGGGTGCGGCGCCGCCCATCGGGTCAGGAGATGCCGCGCAGCTTGCCGGACAGCAGGTCGAGGTCGGCGTCCACCATCAGCTCGACCAGTTCCTTGAACGAGGTCCGCGGTTTCCAGCCGAGCTGGCGGGCGGCCTTGTCGGCGTCGCCGACCAACAGGTCGACCTCGGCCGGCCGGAAGAACTCCTGGTCGACCACGACGTGGTCCTCCCAATGCAGGTCGGCTCGAGCGAAGGCCAGCTCGCAGAACTCGCGCACCGAGTGGGTGGCGCCGGTGGCGATGACGTAGTCGTCGGCCTGATCCTGTTGGAGCATGAGCCACATCGCCTCGACGTAGTCGCCCGCGAACCCCCAGTCGCGCTGTGCGTCCAGGTTGCCCAGCCGCAGCTCCTGGTCCATGCCGAGCTTGATCCGGGCGACCCCGTGCGAGATCTTCCGCGAGACGAACTCGAGCCCCCGTCTCGGGCTCTCGTGATTGAAGAGCATGCCCGAGACCGAGAACAGGTCGTAGGACTCCCGGTAGTTGACGGTGATCCAGTGGCCGTAGACCTTCGCCGCCCCGTACGGACTGCGGGGGTAGAACGGTGTTGTCTCGCTCTGCGGCACCTCGACGACCTTGCCGAACATCTCGCTGCTCGAGGCCTGGTAGAAGCGGATCGACGGGTCGACGATCCGGATCGCTTCGAGGAGCCGGGTCACGCCCAGGGCCGTGGTCTCGCCCGTCAGCGTGGGTTGGTTGAACGAGGTGGGGATGAAGGACTGTGCCGCCAGGTTGTAGACCTCGCTCGGTTCGTACTGGCGGAGCGCGTGGATCATCGAGCCCTCGTCCAGGAGGTCGCCGGGGCAGAACGTGATCGTGTCCTGGAGGTGGGCGATCCGCTCGAAGTTGACCGTCGACGACCGGCGGGCCATCCCGATCACCTCGTAGCCCTTCTCCAGAAGGAATTCGGCCAGGTAGGAGCCGTCCTGACCGGTGATTCCGGTGATGAGCGCGCGCTTCGTCATGGGGTGCCGTTCCTCTCTGGATCCGACCGGGGGTGGTCGACGGTCGGACCGTCCTGTTCGAGGCGGACCTGGCGACGGGCTTCGTCGAGCAGATCGGCCAGGGTCGTACGAAGGGGAATGGTGGGCTCCCAGCCCGTCACCTGTCGCAGCCGTTCGTTCGAGCCGCGCAGCACGGGCACATCGACGGGCCTGACGAGGTCGGGGTCCTGCACCAGTTCCATCGACGTGGTGGCCATCTCGAGGAGTTGGTCGGCCAGTTCCTGCACCGCCATGTCGCGTCCGGAACAGACGTTGTAGGGCAGCTCGGGAAGGCCCTTCTCGATCAGCAGCCGGTAGGCGCGCACGACGTCGCGGACATCGGTGAAGTCCCTCCGGGGTGAGAGATTGCCGACTGCGACGGTCCGTCCGCCCGAGATCTCGTTGTGGGCGATCCGATCGGCGATGGCCGGAGCGACGAAACTGGTCCGCTGGCCCGGCCCGAGGTGGTTGAACGGCCGCACCCGGATGACCTCCAGTCCGTGACCGAGGAAGGCCTGCTGCGCCAGCGCGTCGGCGGCGACCTTGCTGGCGGCGTACGGCGATACGGGCGCCAACGGTGACGCCTCGGTGAGCGGCAGATCGGCCTCGGCGACCCGGCCGTAGACGTCCGCGCTGCTGACGCAGAGCACCCGTTCGACGCCCGCCTGGCGGGCGGCGGCCAGCACGTGCATCGTGCCGACGGCGTTGGCCATGAACGTGGACTCGGGGTGCTCCCAGGATCCGCCGACGTCGGCGTCGCCGGCCAGGTGGTAGACGGCTTCGGGGCGGACATCGTCGAAGAGCTGGATGACGTCGCGGGCGTTGAGCAGGTCGGGTCCACCGGAGCTCCGGTCCGAGGCGGTGGGCGAGTCCCCCTCGGCCTCGAGGTGGCTGATCAGGTGGCGTCCGACGAATCCGTCGGCACCGGTCACGAGCGCGCGCATCGGTGGATCCTAGTGCCCTGTCCACCAACGTTCGGCCGTCCTGCGGGCCCGCCGGTGACCCGTGCCGTCAGGCCGATTCGGCCATGGCCAGCATGTGGTCGCAGAGCGCGTCGACGGTGCGGTCCCAGTCGTAGCGGGCGACGATCTCGTGGCCTCGCTCGATCTGGCGTCGTCGAAGCTCGTCGTCGCCCAGGAGGGCGTCGATCGCCTTGGCCACGGCTTCCGCATCGCCGACCGGCACGACCGAGACTCCGTCGCCGCACACCTCGGTGATCGCAGGGACCTCGGTGGTGACGACCGGCGTCCCGACGGACATCGCCTCGAGCGGCGGCAGGCCGAACCCTTCGTACAGCGACGGATAGGTCAGGACACGAGCCGATCGGAGGAGCTCGCACTTGGTTGCTTCGTCGACGGCACCGGTGCGGATGATCCGGTCCTGGTGCCGGCTCCTGGCCACCGCCGCGGTCAGCTGTGCCGCGCCCCATCCGTCCGGGCCGGCGATCACGAGACGGAGGTCGGGCCGCTGTGATGCGAGCTGGTCGAAGGCGGCGACGAGGGTCGGCAGGTCCTTGCGGGGCTCGATCGTCCCGACGGCGAGGAGGAACTGGTCGCCGATCACGTCGCGGAGCCGCTGGGGAATTGTGCCGTGACCCACTGGGGTGAGGCCCAGTGGGACCACGGCGACCTGATCAGGCCGGATGGCCAGGGCGTCGACCAGCTCGTCGCCGATCGCCTGCGTGGGGGTGTGGAAGAGGGCGCCGCGTCCGCGCTGCCCGGCGCAGCAGGGTCGGGTACTGCAGGGTGTCGGAGGTGCAGAGCTCGGGGAAGCGGAGCGGGGTCAGGTCGTGCACCGTCGCCATCTCTCTGGCACGGCGCGTGGGCGGCGACAGGAAGTTCGGTCCGTACGACACGTCGATCGGTCCGGTGAAGACCTCGAGGGGCGGACCGTCCAAGTGCCGCCACAGCGCACGGAGCGGGCGGGCGGGCATCGGCGCCCTGCAGATCTCCACCCCACGCGGCGTCACCCGACCGAGATGGCCCCGCTCGCGCCAGCTGGTGGCGTAGACGCAGGTCGAGATCTCCTCGTGGTCGGCCAAGCGTTGCAACACCTGCTCGGCGAACCGGCCCACACCGGTGCGGTGGCCGTAGAGCGAGGTGGCGTCGAAGGCGAGCCGCATCCTGACCATGATGGCCCATCGGCAGCTGCCTCGGGCAGTACGACCGGGCGTCGGCGGTGCCCGGGGCCTCAGGATGGAGGCGTGTAGCCTGACCGAGTCGTGGATGGAGAGTCGGATACCGGAGAGCCGGAGCCCCTGTCGCCGCCGGTGAAGCCGACGCTTCCGCCGGTCGTGCTCGTCATGGTCACCCACGACCCGGGCGATTGGTTCGAGGAGTCGCTGCTGAGCATCGAGCAGCAGGACTACCGCGACCTGTCGGTGCTCGTCATCGACACCGACAGCGCCACCGACCCCACCCCGCGCATCGCACCCCTGCTGCCCTCGGCGTTCGTCCGCCGGCTCGACGAGGATCCCGGCTTCGGGGCGGCGTCGAACCTCGCATCGACGATGGTCGACGGGGCCGCGTTCTACCTGTTCTGTCACGACGACATCGCGCTGCAGCCCGGCGCGGTGCGCTCGATGGTCGAGGAGGCCTTCCGGTCCAACGGTGGCCTGGTCACCCCGAAGATCGTCGACTGGAACGACAACGACCGGATCCTCTCGGTTGGCATGTCGGCCGACAAGTTCGGGTACCCCGAGACGTTCGTCGACCCGGGGGAGCTCGACCAGGAACAGCACGACGCGGTGCGCGACGTCTTCCTCGCTCCCGGAGGATGTGTCCTCGTACGAGCCGATCTCTTCTCCGAACTCGGTGGATTCGACGAGGGCATCAGCCTGTTGGGCGACGCACTCACCCTGTCGTGGCGCGCCCACCTCGCCGGAGCGCGGGTCATCGTCGCGCCGGAGGCGGTGGTACTCCATCGCGAGGATCTCTCCGAACGGACGCCCGGCACCGATCGGCGCGAGCTCGAGCATCGCCACCGGCTCCGCAACGTCCTGTCCAACTACTCCCTGTTCCATCTCGTACGGGTCCTGCCCCAGCAGTTCCTCCTCGACCTCGCCCAGATGCTCGGGCTCCTGCTGCGAGGCCGACCCGGACAGGCCGGGCACCTGTTCCGGGCAGCGGGCTGGAACCTGGCCAATCTCGGGGCGATCCGGCAGAACCGTCGTGCGGTCAAGGCGATCCGTCGGGTGCCCGACAGCGAGGTGCGGACGCTGCAGACCCGGGGCAGTGCGCAGCTCACCTCCTTCCTGCGCCGGCGGTTCGGTGACGGGGACGAACGTCTCACCGATCTGGCCAGCCGCGGACGCGGTCTCGGCGCCCGCCTCCGCGATCCGGAGCTGCGACCCGCGATCCTCGCCGCCGTGCTGATCGGAATCGTCGGGGTCATCGGCAGCAGGCGGATCCTCAGCGGTGGGATGGCGGAGTTCGGCGAGTTCGCCGGGTTCGTCGAATCGCCGCTGACGCTGTTCCGCGAGTTCCTGTCCACCTCCCAGGCGTCGGGGGTGGGGGCCGACGGCGTGCCGCCCACCGCCTATGGGCTCCTGGGCGCCGCCGGCGGAGCCGTCCTGGGGAAGATGGCCCTCCTCCGCACCGTGTTGTCCATCGGGTTGTTCCCGGTTGCGGGCTGGGCGACTTGGAGCCTGGCCCGACGGCTGGGGTTCTCGCCGGTCGCTGCGATCGTCTCGGTCACCGCCATGGTGGCCATCCCGCTCCCGTACAACGCCCTGGCCACGGGGTCCTGGTCCGGGCTGCTCCTGTGGGCGCTGGCCCCGATCCTGCTCCACGCATCCGCCGAAGCGCTGGACACGCCATCGCCGGGGGGCGACCGCCCGGACCGCCCGGCCGGGTCCCGGCGGCGGACCATCGTCGGCCTCGGGGTGGTGCTGTGGCTGGTCACCGCCTTCGTCCCCTTCGCCTTCTTCACCGTGGCCGCGGTGGTGATCCTCCTGGTCATCGGCTCGGCACTCGCAGGGCGCATGACCGGCGTGCGCGAGCTGATCATCGTGGGGTCCGGCGCGGCCATCGTCGCCGCCGTCCTCAACCTGCCGTGGTTCCTGGGCCTCCTCTTCGACGGGTTCACCTGGGCGTCGGTGGGGGGAACCCGTTTCGGGGGCGACCTCACCGCCGACCAGCTCCTCCGCTTCTTCACGGGACCGCACGGTGCGGGCGTGACGGGCTGGGCGTTTCCCGTCGCCGCGGTGACGGCGCTGCTCATCGGCCGGCAGTGGCGGCGGGTGTGGGCCATCCGGCTGGCGACGATCTCCGTGGGTTGCTGGCTCCTGGCCCTGGTCGCCGAGATGGGCGTGGCGCCGTTCGCTCTCCCTCGGCCCGAGGTGCTGTTGGCACCCTCCGCCGCCTCGGTCGCGCTCCTGGTGGGGATGGCGGTGGCGTGTTTCGAGCTCGACCTGGCCGAGGCCCGGTTCGGTTGGCGTCAGGTCGCCGTCGGTGTCGCCGCGATTGCGGCCGTGGGCGGCACCCTGGTGTGGATGGCCAGCGCCGTGGACGGACGGTGGGACAGCCCGGACGATCGGGTGACCGCCCGGCTGGCGCTGTTCGAGCAGGACGACGAGGTCTGGTACCGAACGCTCTGGCTCGGCGAGTCCGATGACCTGCCCATCGCAGGCAGGCCGGTCGAGGCCGAGCTGGCCTGGGGGCTCGTCGACGCGGGTCCACCGACGGTGCGCGACCGGTTCGTCGACGAGGACGCGGCCACGTCCACGATCGGTGCCGCCCTGTCCGATGTCCTCGACGGGAAAACGCAGCGGTTCGGGCCGCTCCTCCTCGGGTCGGGCGTGAAGTATGTGGCGATTCCGCTGCCGGACGGATCCGACGACATTCCGCCCCAGCTGGCCGGGGTCGCGGGCCAGCTGGATCAGCAACTCGACCTGGAACGGCTCAACGTCACCAGCGCCATGATCGTGTACCGCAACACCGCCTGGGTTCCCGTCGTGGCGTCCGTCCCGGCGGACGCCCTCGAGCCGAATCGATCGTTCGAGGTGGCGCTGGCGTTCCCGACCGAGGACGCCGAGGCGCGCCTGGCCGACGACGAACCGGCGGGTTCGGTTCGTTTCGAGGGCGAGACCGAGGCGGTCGACGAGACCCTCCTGGTCGGGTTCGGCGCGGGCGGCTCGTGGGACCTCACGGTCGACGGCGACACCATCCAACGCGAGCAGGCGTTCGGGTGGGCCAGCAGCTACGCGGTGCCGTCCGGCGGCAGCGAGGATGTCCGGTACCAACGGCCGCTCGCCGTCGTACGCCTGCTCTCGGTGGCCGCCCAGGTCCTGATCCTGTTGGGCCTGGCCGTCGTCGCGCTGCGAGTCGGCCGAACCAGGCGGCCGTCCGGCTCCGAAGACCCTGACCGGCTCGTGCTGAGCTCGTCGGTCGCCGCCGAGGACGATGCCGCCACCGAAGGCGATACCGACGCCGAAGGCGACCGGGAGCCAGGGGAGCCGTCGTGAAGCTGCCGCGCTGGACGGTGCTCGTCCTGCTCGCTGCGCTGGTGGCCGGCGGGGTGGCCATCGATCGTGTCACCGATCGCGACGTCGAGGACCCGGTTGCGGTCGCGGTGGACCCGGTGAGCAACGCCGTGACCCGCGGCTCCGCCCTCAGCTCGGCCTGGTACTGCGCCGCGGGCAGCGCCGGCGACGGCAGGCACGAGCAGACCGTGTTCGTCACCAATCTCGGCACCCGTGAAGTCAGCGCTGCCGTGTCCGTCGCCACCGCCACCGGTGCTCCCGTGGGCCGGGACCTCATCGTCGCTCCCGACGCGACCGTCACCGTCGTGGCCTCCGACCTGGTGACCGCCGGGACCGCGGCCATCCTCGTCGAGACGCCGGGCGACGAGGTGCTCGTGGAGCACCGCATCGTTGCCGAGACGGGTGTCGCCGCCGGACCCTGCGCCTCCACGACCTCCGACGAGTGGTACCTCCCCTGGGGGACGACCCGGAAGTCGGCGGTCGAGACGATCTACATCTTCAACCCGTACTCCGACGCCGCCGTCGTGGACCTGACCTTCGAGACCGACGATGTCGACCGCGATCCCGGCGCCTACGACGGGCTGGTGATCAACGGGCGGTCGGTCATTGCGCTCGACATCGGCCCCGAGGTGAACCGGCGCGACCTCGTGGCGGCGTCGATCCGGGCGCGAAGTGGGCGGGTCGTCGTCGAACGGGTCCAGGAGCTGGACGGCAGCGAGGGCATCGGCGGACTGGGACTCAGTCTGGGCGCTCCGGCGGCGGCTCCCGAGTGGTGGTTCGCCGACGGGGGAGCGGTCGAACCGGACGCGAGCGCGGAGGGTGAGGAGCCGGCGCCCAGCACGACGATCGCCGAGGGTGAGTCCGAGGGGGATCCCCAGCTCGAGGCCCCGGTCGACCCCACCCGCGTCGAACGGTTCGCCATCCTCAACCCGGGCGAGAGCGATGCGGAGGTCCTCGTCGATGTCCAGACCATCGGGGTCGAGCCCTTCGAACGGACCGTGCGCGGCGACTCGGCGATCATCGTCGAGACGACCGGCTCCAGTCGTGTGCCGCTCGGGGCTCGCTACGGCGTGTCGGTCGTCTCCGACAACGGTGTGCCGATCGTCGTCGAGCGCATCCGTCACGACGCAGGCGGGACGGGACTGGAGATCACCAGCGGACGGTCGCAGCTCGCCACCTCGATGGTCGGCGGAACGGTGCCCATTCCCGACGAGCTCGCCCGAGGGGTCGTCCTGCACAACCCCAGCTCGGAGTCCCTCGTCGAGGTCACGGTCACGACGGCCGACGGATCGCTCATCGAGCAGGAGATCGATCCGAACGCCTGGGAGCTCCTCGAGGTCCCGGCCGGCCTCGTGCGGATCGTGGCGAGCCTTCCGGTCGTGGCCGAGCTCGAGGTGCGGGGCGAGGGCTGGGTCACCAGTTCGACGTTCGTTCCCGTCGTCGGGAACTGAGCCATGGCTCGCGTCCTGCTCGTGCTGGTCCTCGTGCTGCTCGCCGCCGGCGTCGCCGCATGGGTCGGCCGGCGCCAGGATCAGGGCAATCCCGTCACGACCCGGGGCAGCCTTCCCAGCCACGTCCGGCGATCCGACTTCGACCGGCCCGACGCGTCCTGGCTGGTGGTGCTCTTCTCGTCGGCCACCTGTGCCTCGTGCGCCGAGGCCAGGCAGGTCGTCGAACCGCTCGAGAGTGTCGAGGTGGCGGTGGTCGACGTCGAGTTCACCGCGCAGCGAACGCTGCACGAGCGATACGCGATCGACGCCGTGCCGTCGGTGATCGTGTGCGACGCGTCAGGTGCCGTGCGGGCCGAGTTCCTCGGACCCCCGACGGCCGCCGACCTGTGGTCGACGATGGCCGAACTGCGGGATCAGGAGATCGACTGACTGTCGTGCTCGACCTCGACCGGGGTGGGAACCTCGACCGGGGCAGGGTCGTCCAGCACTTCGTCCGGCACCGCCCCCTCGACTGAGCCGACGGCCCCGCTCCCGGCGGCCACGTCGATCAATCGGGAGACTTCCGCCCCCTCGATGGTCTCGTGCTCGAGGAGGGCGCGCGCCACCAGGTCCAAGCCGTTGCGATGTTCGGTCAGGAGATCGCGACAGCGCTGTTCCTGGGTCCGGAGGATCTGCTCGGTCTCGGCGTCGATCAGGCGGGCGGTCTCGTCGCTGTATTCGCGGGAGTGCATGAGGTCCTCGCCCAGGAAGACCTCACCCTGGCTCCCCCAGGCCATGGGGCCGACCTCGGCGCTCATGCCCCACTCCCGCACCATCCGGCGAGCCAGTTCGGTCGCCTTGACCAGATCGTCGCCTGCTCCGGTGGAGTACCAATCGAAGACGAGCTCCTCGGCGATGCGACCACCCATACGGACGACGAGAGAGTCGGCGATGTAGTCGTGGGTGTAGATGTGGCGCTCCTCGAGCGGGAGCTGCTGGGTCACGCCCAGCGCCATCCCGGTCGGGATGATGGTGACCTTGTGCACGGGATCGGCGTGCTCGAGGACGGCGGCGCAGATGGCGTGGCCGGCCTCGTGGTAGGCGACCGCCTCCTTCTCCTCGTTGCTCAGCACCATGGACTCGCGGCCCTGCCCGATGAGGACCCGGTCGCGTGCCTTCTCGAAATCGGCCAGGCTGATCAGGTCCTTCCCCTCGCGAACGGCGAAGAGGGCGGCTTCGTTGACGAGATTGGCCAGGTCGGCGCCGCTCATCCCTGGGGTGCCGCGGGCGACGAGGTCGAGATCGACGTCGTCGGCCATGCGCTTGAGCTTGACGTGGACACCCAGGATGGCCCGGCGGTCCGAGAGCTCGGGGAGCGGCACCACGACCTGCCGATCGAAGCGGCCGGGGCGGAGCAACGCGGGATCGAGGATGTCGGGTCGGTTCGTCGCCGCCATCATGACGATGCCCTCGGTGGGCTCGAACCCGTCCATCTCGTTGAGCATCTGGTTGAGGGTCTGCTCGCGCTCGTCGTGGCCGCCACCCAGGCCCGCGCCGCGCTTGCGGCCGATCGAATCGATCTCGTCCACGAAGATGATGGCCCGGCCCAGCTTGCGGGCCGACTCGAACAGGTCACGAACCCGGCTGGCCCCCACGCCCACGAACATCTCCATGAAGTCGGATCCCGAGACGGAGAGGAACGGCACCCCGGCCTCGCCGGCGACCGCCCGGGCGATAAGCGTCTTGCCCGTTCCGGGCGGGCCGACCAACAGGACACCCTTGGGGATGCGGGCGCCGATCTCGGTGAACCGTTCGGGGTGCTTGAGGAAGTCCACCACCTCGGTGATCTCGGTCTTCACGCCCTCGTACCCGGCGACGTCGGCGAACATGGTCGCCGGCCGTTCGGTGCTGTAGGTCTTGGCCTTGGATCGACCGATCGACATGATGCCGCCCACCTGGCCCTGGGCCCGGCGCTGCATCCACCAGAAGAAGGCGATCAGCAGCCCGATGGGCAGCAGCAGCGGCAGCATGCTCATGAAGAAGTTGGTCTGCGGGGTCTTGGGGTTGATCTCGACGCCCGCCTGCTCGAGGGTGGCGCGGTCGTCCTCGGAGAACCCGTCCAGGCCCACGCCGGTGGTGGTGAACTTGTCGCCCTCGTCGGGCCCGCTGCTGAACTCCCCGGAGATCTTGGCCGTCGTGTTGTCGTAGTCGATCTTGTCGATCTGCTCGGCTTGGGCCCGCTCGAGGAACTCGCTGTACGAGATCTCGGTCGATGACGAGCCGGGAAGAGCGAACGGGGCCAGGAAGCTGGCGGCGACCAGCCCGAGCAGGACCCAGATGAGCCACCGGGGCCAATTGCCGGGCAACCCACCGGAGGAGCCGGATCCCTTGTCGCCGCTGCGGTCGTCCGAGTCGCGATCCTCCGAGGCACCGTTCTCGGTGTCGTGGTGCGGTGGTGGCGGGGGAAGAGGTGTCGGGGGCTCCGAAGGCATGGACCCATGCTAGGGGCGTCGAGCGCCGGCGCGGCTGGCGGCCGGCGCTCCACCATCGAGCCGTCCGGGGCCACTACCGTCCCCGCCATGTCGCAACGACCCTCCCCGGCCGATCGCTCCAGCGCCTCGGCTCGCCGCTGCGCCCGTCCCCTGTGCGGGATCGAGGCGTCGGCCACGCTCACCTACGACTACGCCAACGCGTCGGTCCGCATCGATGCCGCGTCGCCGATCGGGCATCCGATGGACCACGACCTCTGCGCCGACCATGCCGATCGACTGGTCGTGCCCCGCGGGTGGGAGATGGAGGACCGACGGCGACCGCCCGAGCCGATCTTCCGGGTCAAGAGCCTGGTGTCGGCCGGATCCGCCGGCGTCTGACCGGTCGCGATCCGCTGACCTGGGTAATTCCTCCCAATTGCCGGCTTTCTCGCCGAATCGCCTCAACGACCGCTCTCGGTGGTCGATGGAGCTGCGGAGTTCGGGGCCGATCATGGAGGTAAGCGGTGGAAGCCCACTGTTCACAATGCGGTACACCAGTCATCGAGATTCACCTGGCCGGTGGGCCATCGGCCATGACGATGCGGTCGTGTTCCACCTGCGACCACCGTTCGTGGTATCGGCACGGCATCGAGGTGCCGCTTGCGGGGGTCCTGGCCACGCTGGGCACGCCGCCGCGTGCGGCGACGACCGTCGGAGCGTCCTAGCACCACGTCGCGCCCGGTCTCGTCGGGGCGCGCCCCTGGGCCGGCCACGGCAGTCGGTAGGCTGGCAAGCGGAAGAACAGCCCGCGCGTGCACCGAGCCGACAGGACCGACAGGACCCAGATGACCGACGCCAGCCCGGTGATCGAGCGGGTGCGACAGACCGACGAGCTCGACGAGGTCGAGTCCGACCCCGAGGCCTGGGTCGTCGAGCGCAAGCGCCACCACGAGGAACCCTCCCGGCTCGACCGGGTGCGCGAGCGGATCTCGGAACGGTTCACCTTCGAGGTGGGTCTCACCTTCCTCGTCGTGGCGCTGACCACGTGGTACGTCTACCTCCAGCTGGGGCCCATCTGGGTCGACAGCACACCCGCCGGCGGTGACATGGGGGCCCACGTCTGGGGCCCGGCCTTCCTCCGCGACGAGCTCCTGCCCCGCGGCCGCCTCTCCGGCTGGACCCCCGACTGGTACGCCGGCTTCCCCGCCTACCAGTTCTACATGGTGGTGCCGTCCCTGCTGATCCTGTTCCTCGACCTCTTCCTGCCGTACGGGATCGCGTTCAAGGCCGTCGTCGTCGCCGGACCGCTCGCCATGCCCGCCGCCTGTGCGATCTTCGCCTGGCTGGTCGGATTCAAGAACCCCACCCCCGCGCTGTTCGGCCTCGCCGGCGCACTCTTCCTCTTCGACACCTCGTACACCATCTACGGCGGCAACCTCGCGTCGACGATGGCCGGCGAGTTCGCGTTCTCCCTGGCCCTGCCGATCGCCATCGTGTACCTGGGCGTGGTGTGGCGGGGATTCCGCACCGGTAAGCATCGTGCGCTGGCGGCCGGGCTCCTGGCTCTGACCGGGCTGTGCCACATCATTCCCGCGTTCTTCGCCCTGGCCGCCACGGCCGTCTTCTGGCTCTTCCGGCCTCGCGAGGCCGCTCCGTGGTCCTGGTGGAGGGTGAGCAGTCTCTGGTGGTTGGCGACCATGGGCTCGGTCGCCGCCCTGCTGTCGGCCTTCTGGGTCGTGCCGTTCGCCGGCCGGCGCGCCTTCGTCAACGACATGGGCTGGGAACGCACCACCCTCTTCATGGAGAATCTCTTCCCCGACGATCTGCGCTGGCTGGTGCTCCTCGCCGTGGTCGGGGCGGGCGTGGCGGTCTACCTCCGGCACCAGGCCGGCATGGCCATCGCAACCCTCGCCGTGGTTGCAGCGGTCGCCTTCCGGTTCATCCCCGACGGTCGCCTCTGGAACGCCCGCATCCTGCCCTTCTACCACCTGGTGCTGTTCTTCCTGGCGGCCATCGCCGTCGCCGAAGGACTCCGGCTCCTGGTCAAGTGGGCCACCCGGACCGTCGCGCCGCTGTTCAGGGCCGACGCCGAGTCGCCCACCGCCAAGGCCTCCCAGGGGGTCGCCGTCCTGGCCCTGGGCTCCATGCTGGGCTTCGGTGCGCTGGCGGTGGACTTCCACGAACCCTGGTTGCCCTTCTCGCACACGGGGGCCGACGGAGCCTTCCGGTTCGCCGGAACCACCGACCGCCAGGCCAACTTCATCCCGTTCTGGGCCCAGTGGAACTTCTCCGGCTACGAGGGCAAACCCGACTACCGCGAGTACCACGACATCGTCCAGGCCATGGACGACATCGGCACCGAGCACGGCTGCGGCCGGGCCATGTGGGAGTACGAGTCCGAGCTGGACCGCTACGGAACGCCCATGGCGCTCATGCTGCTGCCGTTCTGGACCGACGGCTGCATCGGCTCCATGGAGGGCCTGTACTTCGAGGCGTCCACCACCACGCCGTACCACTTCCTCAATCAGGACCAGCTGTCGGCCGCGCCGTCCAACGCCATGCGCGATCTTCCGTACGGCGCGGGGCCGCCCACCGCCGACGACTTCCGGCTCGGGGTCCAACACCTCCAGCTCATGGGCGTGCGCTACTACATGGCGTTCAGCGACTCGATGCTCGAGTTCGCCCGCGCCCATCCCGATCTCACCGAGCTCGAAGGTGAAGGCTCGCCGCCCTGGACGGTGTTCCAGGTCGCCGACAGCGATCTGGTCGTCCCCCTGGAGCACGAGCCCGTCGTGTACAGCAACGTCACCGACGGCGCCGAGCGATGGCTCGAGCCGGCGGTGGCCTGGTACCAGGACCCCGTCGCCCAGGAGGTGTTCTGGGCATCCTCCGGGCCCGACGGCTGGGAGCGCCTCCCGGTGGGCGACACCGCCCTCCGAGCGCCGCTGCCCCCGGTGCAGGTCACCAACATCGACACCGACACCGACCGGATCAGCTTCGAGGTCGACCAGGTCGGCGTCCCGGTCCTGGTTCGGGCCAGCTACTTCCCCAACTGGAAGGTGTCCGGCGGCGACGGCCCGTACCGGGTCACGCCCAACCTCATGGTGGTCGTGCCCACCGACACCCAGGTCGATCTCGAGTACGGCTGGACTGCGCTCGACATCGGGGCATGGGTGATGACGGTGTTCGGGATCCTGGGCATCGTGGTCCTCGCTCGCCAGCGTGCCGTCCCCGAGGGGTGGCCGATCGTCCGGCGTGCCGCCGACGCCGACGGCGGAGACCCGATCGACCCCGATGCTTTCGAACGAGAGGGTGGCGCGCCCGACGGTGGCGACGGCGACGGTGCCCACCCCGACGGTGCCCACCCCGACGATGGGGAGCTCGATGATGTCGAGCGTGCGGAACCGTCCGAGCCCCAGCTCGCGGAACCGTCCGAACCGCCCGAGTCCTGATGATCTCCAGGATCAAGCGGCTCCTGGTGGGCGGGGCGCTGGCCACGGTCATCGACCTCGGCCTGTTCCTGGCCCTGTATCTCGCCGCCGATCTCATGCCCCTGGTGGCCGATCTCATCGCGGTGTCGGTCGCCAGTGTCTTCTCCTTCTGGTTCCACCGCGTCCTGACGTTCCCCGGGGACCCCAGGGTGCGGTGGATGGCCCGGCCCGCGACGGTGGCGGGATCGATGGTCGTGGGCGTCCTGGTCGACGTGGCGGTCCTCGGTGTGCTGCGCTGGGTGATCGGTGGTGGGGTCGCCGCCACGATCGTGGCCAAACTCGGTGCGCTCACCGTTGCGGCACTGGTCCGGCTCACCCTCTATCGGCGCAAGCTCTTCTCCCTCGTCCGGGACGACATCGAGACGCCCGTGGCGCGGCCCGAGCTGGTCGGCGGTCCCCGCCTCTCGGTCGTGGTACCCGCCTATCGGGAGGGGGATCGCATCGCCGACACGCTGACCCGGCTCCGGGCCGCCCTGGCCGATGTCGAGTCCCAGGGGGGGCTCGAGCTCCTCGTCGTCGACGACGGCTCGGCGGACGACACGGCCCACCGGGCCCGCGCCGCCGGGGCCGACCAGGTGCTCGTGTTCGAGACCAACCGGGGAAAGGGAGCGGCCGTGCGTGCCGGCATGCTGGCCGCTCGGGGCCGAACGGTGGCCTTCATCGACGCCGATCTGGCGTACAGCCCGGCCCAGCTGCTCGAGCTCCTCGACGCGGTCGAGGACGGGTGGGACGTGGCGGTCGGGAGCCGCCAGCACACCGAGACCACGACGCTCGTGCGGGCCGGGCGGCTCCGCGAGCTCGGCGGTCGTGCCGTCAACCTGTTCACGCACCTGGTCCTGCTCGGCCAGCACCGCGACACCCAGTGCGGCATCAAGGCCATGCGCCGCGACGCCGCGCAGGCCATCTTCGGTCGGGCCCGCGTCGATCGTTTCGCCTTCGACGTCGAGATGTTCTATCTGGTCGAGCGCTACCGCTTCTCCCTCACCGAGCTCCCGGTGAAGGTCGTCAACTCCGAGCGATCGACCGTCAAGATCGTGCCCGCGACCATCGGCCTGGTCGGCGATCTGTTCCGGATCCGGGCCCGCGCCCGGCAGGGCCTCTACGATCTCGATCCCGCCGATCGCGATCGGCTGTCACGGTCCGACCCGGAGCCCCGAGTCGCCCCGGCTTCCTCTCGTCCCCCAACGTAACGGTGCATCGCCATGGTTGATATCGACGCAGTCTTCAAGGCCTACGACGTCCGAGGGCTCGTACCCGAGCAGCTCGACGCAGCCCTGTGTGGCCGCATCGGCGCCGCCTTCGCCAAGTTCGCGAAGGGCGACGACGAGTCGGTCAGCCGGGTGCTGATCGGGCGGGACATGCGCCCCAGCGGCACCGAGCTGGTCGCCGCGTTCGCGGCCGGAGTCCGCTCGCAAGGGCTCGACACCGTCGAGCTGGGACTGGCCTCGACCGATCTCCTCTACTTCGCGGCCGGATCGCTCGAGGCCCCGGGTGCGATGTTCACCGCATCGCACAACCCGGCCGGCTACAACGGCATCAAGTTCTGCCTCTCGGGAGCACGGCCGGTGGGCGACGAGAGCGGCCTGGCGCTGATTCGGGAGGATGCCCGAGAGGATCTCCCCCCCGTCGATGATCCGGGCACTGCGTCCGAGATGGACCTGTTGGACGCGTTCGTCCGCCACGTCCACTCTTTCGTCGACCTCGACGCGTTGCGGCCGCTGAAGGTGGTCGCCGACGTCGCCAACGGCATGGGGGGCTTGGTGGTCCCCGCCGCGTTCGAGGCGCTGCCGTTCGATCTCGAGGTCATGTACCCCGAGCTGGACGGCACCTTCCCCAACCATCCGGCCGACCCCATCCAGCCCGAGAACCAGAAAGACCTCCGCGCCCGAGTGCTCGAGGTCGGCGCCGATGTCGGGCTCGCGTTCGACGGCGATGCGGACCGGGTCTTTCTCGTCGACGAGAAGGGCAACGGTCTGTCGGGTTCGACCACCACGGCCCTGGTCGCTGCGTCGGTGCTGCAGCGCCATCCGGGCGCCAAGGTCATCCACAACCTGATCTGCTCCCGCTCCGTGGCCGAGGTGGTGTCCGAGCTGGGCGGTGAGCCCATCCGCTCGCGGGTCGGTCATTCCTTCATCAAGGCGGTCATGGCCGACACGGGGGCCGCCTTCGGTGGGGAGCACTCGGCGCACTACTACTTCGCCGACAACTGGCGAGCCGACTCCGGCCTCATTGCGTCACTGGTCGTCCTCGAGGTGCTCTCCGAGACCGGGAAGCCGCTCAGCGAGCTGCGCACCGACTACGAGCGCTACGCCGCGTCCGGCGAGATCAACACCAAGGTCGACGATCCGTCGGAGGTCATCGAGCGGGTCGCCGCCGCGTTCCCGGACGGGGATCAAGATCGACTCGACGGCCTGACGGTGCAGTTCGAGGACTGGTGGTTCAACCTGCGCCCCAGCAACACTGAACCGTTGCTGCGGCTCAATCTCGAAGCCGCCGACCGTGACGCGTGTGCCGCACGGGTCGCTGAAGTCCGCTCACTCCTGGAAGGTTGACCATGGCGCTCGATCCACAGCTCCTCGAGGTGCTGGCGTGTCCCGAGGACAAGGGGCCGCTGCTCTACTTCGAGGGTGAGGAAACCCTCTACAACCCCCGCCTGCGTCGTCGCTACGCCGTGCGGGACGACATTCCCGTCATGCTGATCGACGAGTCCGAGACCGTCGACGACGCCGAGCACGAACGCCTCATGGCCAAGGCCGAGGCCGAGGGAATCGAGCCGGCCTGGACCGAGGCGTGAGCGACCGCCACGACTCGCTCGACATGATGGGCGCCACCCTGGGTTTGCCCGAGCAGTTCGACGAGGCGCGGCGTTCGGCGGCCGAGGTCGCCGGTGAGGTCGAGCAGCTGCCCCGAGGTGACGATCTCGACGCCGTCGTCGTGGTGGGGATGGGGGGCAGCGGGATCGGCGGGGACGTCCTTGCCGCGATCGGAGCGGGCACCCTGACGTCTCCGGTGCTCGTGTCGAAGGAATACGAGATCCCCGCGTTCGTGGGTCCGCGCACGCTGGTGGTCGCAGCGTCGTTCAGCGGCAACACCGAAGAGACGCTCGAGGCGGTTGCCGGGGCGGAGGCGGCCGGCGCCCCCTGGGTGGCGATCACGTCGGGTGGTCGGCTGGCTGAACGAGCTGCCGACGCCGGGCGTCCCACCCTTCCGGTCGACGCGACCATTCCCATGCCGCGGGCCGCGATCGCGGCCGTAGCGGTGCCACCCATCGTGCTCCTCGGAACGCTCGGTGTCCTGCCGGACGCCGATGATCTCCTCGATGCGGCGTCGGCCCAGCTGCACGCGTGTCGCGACGCACTCGTCGCCGACGACAGCGAGATCGTCCACCTCGCGGCGCACATCGATCGGACGATGCCCTTGATCTACGGCGGTGGTCGCATCGGGCAGGTCGCGGCGGTCCGGTGGAAGAACCAGGTCAACGAGAACGCCAAGGCGCCGGCCTTCGCCCACTCGGTCCCCGAGCTGATGCACAACGAGATCTGCGGGTTCGGCCAGCACGGCGACATGACCCGCCAACTGCTGAGTCTGATCGAGCTGCGCCACTCGGGCGAGCACCCTCAGATCCGCCGGCGGTTCGAGCTGCTGCGGCCGCTGATGGACGAGGTCGTCCATCGCCGGTTCGTGGTCGAGGCGGACGGCGACGGCCCGTTGGCCCAGTTCTTCGATCTGGCGCTCACCGGCGATGTCTGGTCGCTGCACCTGGCATTCAACGAAGGCGTGGATCCGGGGCCGATCCCGGTGCTGATGGATCTGAAAGCGGCCCTGGCTCAGGCGCCCAGATAGGCCTCGACCACCCTCGGGTCCTCGGCGACCTGGTCCGCGGGACCCTCGATCACCACCGCGCCCGATTCGAGGACGTAGGCCCGGTCCGCCACCTCGAGGGCCACCGATGCCAGCTGTTCGACCAGGAGGATGGTGAGGCCCGCCGCCGCGAGCTCGGCGATGACGTCGAACAGCGATTCGACGATCCGGGGCGCCAGGCCCAGGGATGGCTCGTCCAGCAGCAGGCAACGCGGTCGGGCCATGAGCCCGCGACTGATGGCCAACATCTGCTGTTCGCCTCCCGAGAGGAGGCCGGCGAGCTGCGAGCGGCGGTCTCCCAGGACGCCGAAGCGTTGGTAGGCCGCTTCGAGGTCGTCGGCGACGCCGGCCCGATCCCGCCGTCGGCGGAACGCGCCGAGGGTGAGGTTCTCCTCGACCGTCATCGCCGGGAACACCCGGCGTCCCTCGGGAACGTGGGCCAATCCCAGCCGGGCGATGCGCTCGGGTGACAGCCGGTCGACGGCTCGTCCGTCCAGCTCGATGAGGCCCGACGAGCGCTGGAGGCCGTCGCGGATGCCGGAGATTGCCCGGAGGGTGCTGCTCTTGCCGGCTCCGTTCCCCCCGATGATCGTGGCGATCTCCCCGGCGTGGACTTCGAGATCGACGCCGTCGACGGCCCGCGCCGCGCCGTAGGTCACGGTCAGGTCCCGCACGTGGAGCATCGGCGCCGGGGCTGCGGGCGGGGTCATGCGAAGCTTCCCAGGTACGCGTCGACCACGGCGCGGTCGGCCCGCACCTCGGCCGGCGATCCCTCGGCGATCTTCTGCCCATGGTCCAACACGGACACCACGTCGGCGATCTCCATGACGAGGTCCATGTGGTGTTCGATCAGCACGATCGTCAGGCCGCCGGACCGGAGCCCTCCGACCAACCGAGCGAACGACGAGACCTCGGCGGCCTGCATGCCCGCGGCGGGTTCGTCGAGCAACAGAACCCGAGGTGCCCCCATCAGCGCACGGGCGATCTCGAGTCGGCGCAGGTCGCCCATCGGCAGGTCGCCGGCAACGGTGTCGGCCCGATCGGCGAGACCGACGACCTCCAGCATCGCCAGGGCCCGCCGGGCCGAGGTCGTGCGCTGCCGTCGGGCCGAAGGCAACCCGAGCGCTGCGCCGGCCGGGGTTCCCCGGGCGATGCCGTGGCCTCCGGTCGCGGCGTTCTCCAGGACGGTCATGTGGCGCCAGATCTGCAGGTTCTGGAAGGTGCGTCCCAGACCGAGCGCGGCGCGCCGGTGGGTGGGCTCCCGGCTGATGTCGGTGTGGCCCAGGCGGATCGAGCCCCGGTCGCACCGGTAGAACCCGGTCAGGACGTTGATCAGCGTGGTCTTGCCGGACCCGTTCGGGCCGATCAGGGCGTGGACCGATCCGGGGGACACGCTCAGGTCGACCTCGTCGAGCGCTCGGAGTCCGCCGAAGTCCTTGGTGACACCCTCGAGCGTCAGGAACGCGCCTTCCGCCTCGATCTCGGCGACCGGCTCCACCCCGCCGTCGCCGGGACCGGCCTGCGGTCGTCCCGGGGCGAGCGTCGCGACCCGGGGGAGGGAGGACGGGTCACCCGGCCACCCGACCCTGCGTCCGAGGCTCCGGAGCAGGCTCAGCAGACCGCCGGGGACGAACAGCACGACGGCGAGCCCGATAGCGATCACGATCTCGTCCTCGTTGGTGCGGAAGGTGTCGCCCAACCGATCTCCCGCCGCCTGCGCGCCGAGCTCGAGGAAGAACGCCCCGAGGATCGGACCGACGAATCCGCCGATGCCTCCGATGAACGCGGCCAGGACCTGGCGGATCGACTCGAAGGTGCCGACCGCGTTGGTCGAGATCTCGGCGACGTTCGGGCTGGCCGCCTTGATGGCGCCCATGAGCGAAACGATCGCGGCCGACAGAGCGAAGGCGCCGACCTTCACGCGGTACGCATTGACGGCGGCGGCCCGGGCGGCGATCTCGGAGTCCCGGACCGCGTTCATGGCCCGACCCCAGCGGCTGCGCCGCAGGTTCCACGTCAGGGCGCACGCGACGCCGAATCCGATCGCCGTGAGGTAGTAGTGGCCCAGGAACTCGTTGTTCCGGGCAAGCGGGCCCAGCCGAGCGGGGTCGATCGTGTCGACGGTTCCGGCCCGCTCGAACAGGCCGGGAAACACGCCGGAGATCGTCAGGAAGAGGCTGCCGAAGGCGAACGTCACCACCGTCAGGTAGAAGCCCCGGAGATGGCAGCACAGCAGTGCGAGTCCGACGCCCACGATCCCGCCGACCAGGAAGGAGAAGGGCAGCGCCCAGAGACCGCCCAGGCCGAGCTCGCCCGCCCAGACGCCCCCGGCGAACAGTCCGATCAGGACGAACGCGGCGTTGCCCAGGGACAACAGCCCGGTCTGGCCGATCAGGACGTTGGCGGCCAGGGCGGCGGCCGCCAGGGCCATGGCATCGGTTCCGGCCAGGATCCAGGTGCGGTCGTCGGTGGTGGAGAGCGGAACCGTCAGCTCTCCGAACACGACGACGGCGGCGGCCAGCGCGGCGAAGCCGACCGGCGGCAACCATGCGCCGATTCCGCCGGCCGGTCGGTCCCGGGTCATACCTTCTCCACCTGTGGTTCACCGAACAGGCCGGTGGGCCGCAGGGCCAGGACGCCGAGGAACACCGCGAAGACGACGAACTCCTCCCACGCCGCCGGGTTCTCGATGAAGCCGATGTCGGGACCCCAGACGGCCAACGACGACCGGACCAGCCCGATGACGTACCCCCCGACGATGGCGCCCCGGGTGGAGCCCAGTCCGCCGAGCACTGCGGCGACGAACGCCTGGATGCCGATGACCGGGAACGTCTGCGGACTGACCCCGGTGTCCGCACCGATGAGGACGCCGGCGAGAGCGGCGAGCGCCCCGGCGAGGGCGAAGGAGCCGACGACGACCTGGCGTGGACTGATGCCGACGAGCGACGCCATCGACCGGATCCTGGGCCACCGACCGGAACGCTCGGCCCAGCACCGTGCGACGTTGCGCCACCTCGAGGACCAGCAGGACCAGGACCGCGCCCAGCACGAGCACCAGGGTCGGCGCGTCGAGGGTGACTCCCTGGACGGGCTGGGACCCCTGCCAGCCGGCGATCGAATCGATGAACTCGACCGGCGCCGGCTGGGTTCCGTACCGGTCGGCGAGGAACCCGTTCTGGATCAGGAGCCCCAGCGCGGCCGTCGTCAGGATCCACGAGACGTCGAGCTGCCGAGCCCGGTGGCCCAGGGGCCAGATCCCGACGGCCCAGACGAGTGTGCCGAGCACGGCGGCGCCGAGACACGAGAGGAGCACCGCCAGCCACGGCGTCAATCCCAGGTGTGCCGGATCGACGGCGTCGAAGAAGAACCAGGCGCCCGCCAGCAGGAGCGCTCCCTGCGCGAAGTTCACGACCCGGCTGCTGGCGTAGATGATCGTGTAGCCGAACGCCACCAGCGCCAGGATCGACCCGACGACCATGGTGCCGCGGAGCACCAGCAGCAGGTCGGTCACCAGCGGGGCGCCGACCCGACACGGACGGGGCGACCCACGGGCAGGCGAGCGGTCAGTGGATCCGGCACGCCGTCGTCAGCTCCACCTCGGTCCCGCTGGCATCGGCGGGGGTCTTCGTGCATTGGCACCCGTAGCCGCCGGCGAGGATCTCGTCCATCAGCTCGGGGGCGGCCGTTCGGTTGGCTTCGAGGGTCGGCCGCACCAGGTGGACCGGTGCGTCGTCGCGATCGACCAGGTTCTCCTCCCACTCCCGGCCCAGCTCGTAGGGCGGATCGGTGTCGATCGCGGTGGACCGCTCCAGCGTGATCAGGCAGAGATCCTCGGGCCGGTTGCGTTGGTGGCGGTCCGCCGTGAACGAGAACGGGACGCGCGTGGCGAACTGGATCGACTCGAGCGACTCGATGGCCTCGACCACCTTCTGCCGGTCGGTGGCCGACCCGGCTTCGCGGATCCCGGCGAGCAGCGTCCAGAGGCCATCGGCGGGTTCGTTCTCGCCGGCGATGAAGTTGGGTCCGTCGGTGTGCTTCTTCCCCATCTCGACGATCGGCACGTTCGGTGCGTTCAGGACACCGCCCAACGTCCACGCGGTGATCGACCCGGTCTTCGCCGCGTCGCCCGCCAGGTCGACCCAGACCGGTTCGCCCATGTTGGCCGGGGTGCCGAACAGCTGGGGCGCGAACGATGCCGGGTCCTTCGCCGTCGGCGTGTCGACGTATCCGAGACCCTGGGCGTCCATCTCCTGTGCAATCAGGGCGGTCTCCTCGGGGCCGCCGGCGATGATCACACTCTGGGCGTTGGTCTCCCTCAACTGGCTGACCAGTCCGCCGAAGTCCTTCTGCCCCAGGCTGTAGCCGATCTCGGGGTAGGTGGCGAGACCGAAGCGGTCGGGGATTTCCGCATAGATCCGTTCGACGTCCTGGGCGTAGGGCGAGGTGAGCAGCACGTCGCGGACCAGGACGGTGTCGGCGTATCCCCGGTCGTCGGTCACGTAGCCGGAGAGCTGGTCGAGGGCGGCGTCCACGCTCAGCAGGAACTGGAACACCGACCGGGGAGCGTCCGGTGACGGCCAGAGGTTGCCCGACACGCTCAGGTCCTCGAAGACCGAGATCACGGGCATGTTGTCACGCTTGATCTGCTCTGCCAGCGGTCGCAGCCCGATGGCCGTGCACCAGAGGACGCCGGAGAGGTTCTGCGTGCTGGCCAGCTGCGAGTAGGCCGGCTCGGTGGCGGCCGTGAGCTCCTCGCCGGGCGCGTCCACCTCGATGGTGCGCACCTTGCGTCCGCCCACGCCGCCGTTGGCATTGATCTCGGCCACGGCTGCCAGCAGGGCTCGGCGGGTCACGTCGCCGATGAACGTGAACGCCCCGGAGAACGGGGCGACGACGCCGATGAGGATCTCGTCGACGTCGGTGATCTCGACCGCGTCGGCGAGCGTGGTGCCGCCGACCGTCCCGTCGGGGGCCGACAGACTGGTGGTGGACCCCGTGGCCGAACCGTCCTGCACCGACCTGTCCCCGCACGCCGACAGGATCGAGCCGGCGCCCGGAAGGAACAGCAGGCCGGCGCCCGCACCGGCCATGCGCCGGATCGCGTCGCGGCGGGACAGCCGAATCCCGGGCCGGAGGTGGGTGGCGTGGCGCGGCTGGTCGGGCTGTTGCGGCATGGTCCCCCCTGAACGATCGCCGTCGCGTGCACCGTAGTGCAGCGCGACGGCACGCCGACGAGGATCCGTTCGACCCGTGCCGATCGGCGGGCGGGCGCCTACACTCGTCGGACGACCTCACGGTCTTCGGGCTGTCCTGCACGGTGCCAGCTGGCCCCAGCCCACATTCACCCGGCGCATCCGCGCCCCAGGACAGCTGCGCACCAACGCGCCCGAAGGAGTACCACCGTGACCACCCCCGACTTCAAAGTCGCCGACCTCTCCCAGGCCGACTACGGCCGCAAGGAGATCCGCCTGGCCGAGCACGAGATGCCCGGCCTCATGGCCACCCGCGCCGAGTACGCCGACGCTCAACCACTGGCGGGCGCGCGCATCACCGGGTCGCTACACATGACCATCCAGACCGCGGTGCTGATCGAAACGCTCGTGGCCCTCGGTGCCGAGGTCCGCTGGGCATCGTGCAACATCTTCTCCACGCAGGATCACGCCGCTGCGGCGGTCGTCGTGGGGCCCGACGGAACGCCGGACGACCCCAAGGGTGTCCCGGTGTACGCCTGGAAGGGTGAGACGCTGGAGGAGTACTGGTGGTGCACCCAGCAGGTGCTCATGTGGCCCGACGGCGGCCCCAACGTCATCCTCGACGACGGCGGCGATGCCACCATGCTGGTCCACAAGGGCGTCGAGTTCGAGAAGGCCGGCGCCGTGCCGGACACGACCGACGAGGACTCCGAGGAGTTCGGCGTCGTGCTCGAGCTGCTTCGCGGCTCGCTGGCCGAGGACGCCAACCGCTGGACCGCCATCGCCCCCGGCATCAAGGGTGTGTCCGAGGAGACCACCACCGGTGTGCATCGCCTCTACCAGATGGCCGAAGACGGCTCGCTGCTCTTTCCGGCGATCAACGTCAACGACTCGGTGACCAAGTCCAAGTTCGACAACCTGTACGGCTGTCGGCACTCGCTGGTCGACGGCATCAACCGGGCCACCGATGTGATGATCGCCGGCAAGGTCGCCGTGATCTGCGGCTACGGCGATGTGGGTAAGGGGTGTGCGCAGTCGCTGCGGGGCCAGGGTGCCCGCGTGGTCGTCACCGAGATCGATCCCATCTGCGCCCTGCAGGCGGCGATGGAGGGCTTCCAGGTCGTCCGGCTCGAGGACGTGCTGGACACCGCCGACATCTTCATCACCACCACCGGCAACTTCGACATCATCACCGCCGAGCACATGGCCCGCATGAAGCACCAGGCCATCGTGGGCAACATCGGCCACTTCGACAACGAGATCGACATGGCCGGTCTGCAGAAGCTGAGCGATGTGCAGCGGGTCAACATCAAGCCGCAGGTCGACGAGTTCGTCTTCCCGGACGGGCACTCGGTGATCATGCTGGCCGAGGGTCGGCTGCTGAACCTGGGCTGCGCCACCGGCCATCCCAGCTTCGTGATGTCCAACAGCTTCACCAACCAGGTGATCGCCCAGATGGAGTTGTTCCAGAACACCGACCAGTACCCCATCGGCGTGTACACGCTGCCCAAGCTGCTCGACGAGAAGGTCGCCCGCCTGCATCTCGATGCCCTCGGCGTCCGGCTCACCGAGCTGACCCAGGAGCAGGCCGACTACATCGGCGTGCCCGTGGGCGGCCCCTACAAGCCCGAGCACTACCGCTACTGAGCCCTCTCGGGGCCAGGCCCCCAGCGTGCTCACGTTGCTCGGGGCCGTGAGCTCACTGGCGCGCCGCCACTAGGGTCCGGCGATGGAGCATCTCGCCGGAAAGGTGGCCGTGGTCACCGGTGCCGCGTCGGGTATCGGGCTCGGAATCGCCCGGCGTCTTGCCGCAGCGGACATGAAGCTGGTGATGGCCGATATCGAGGTCGAGCCGTTGCGCGATGCGGCGGCCGACCTCGAAGCCGCAGGCGCGACCGTCCTGACCCGGGAGTGTGACGTCAGCGTCGGCGACCAGGTCGAAGCGCTGGCCGACGCCACGGTTGCCGAGTTCGGCGCCGTCCACGTCGCCTGCAACAACGCCGGTGTGGGCAGCGGCGGACCGATGTGGGAGCTGACCACCCACGACTGGGAGTGGGTGCTGGGCGTGAACTTATGGGGTGTCATCCATGGCGTGCGTTCCTTCGTGCCGCGGATGATCGAGGCGGGCGAGGGCCACGTCGTGAACACGGCGTCGATCGCCGGGTTGACCTCGGCGCCGTTCATGGGCCCCTACAACGTGAGCAAACACGGCGTCGTCACCCTGTCGGAGACGCTGGCCCGCGAGCTGTCGGTCACCGGGCACCACATCGGGGTGTCCGTGTTGTGCCCGGCGTGGGTCCGGACCCAGATTCACGAGAGCGACCGCAACCGGCCCCACGACCTGACGCCGCCCGGGGCGAACGGTGCGGACGAGGGACCCGGGGCCGGGATGGCGGCGATGATGGAGTCGGTGATCGAGGCCGGGATGGATCCGGCCGACGTGGCCGACCGAGTCCACGACGCCATCGTGGGCGACGAGTTCTACATCCTCACCCACGCCGAGTTCGTTCCGTTCGTCGAAGCGCGGCACCAAGCCATCGTCGACCGCGGCAGCCCCCTCACCTGACGGCCCCGACCCCACCGCCCCACCCACCGAAGTTGGCAGGATTCTGATCAGCAGGTGATCAGATATCCTGCCGACTTGCGGGTGGGTCGATCGGTCAGGACCCTCAGGCGGCGCGGCGGAGCACCGTCTGCACCGCGCTGGCCACCTCGTTCGGTTGCTGGTCGACCTGACGCCACGTGAACCGGAGGACGCGCCACCCGGCCATGGCCGCTTCCTGGTCCCGTCGCCTGTCCTGGTCGAAGGCGGCATCGCGGGAGTGCCAGCGGCGGCCGTCAACTTCGATGAGGAGTCGCTGCTCCGGATAGGCGAAATCGACCCGTCCGATGCCGTCGTGGACCGCCCAGGGCGGGAGGTGCTGAGGCAAGGGTTCGGGCAGACCGAACCGGCGGACCAACCGGAGGAAGGCGGCCTCGAGGGCCGTGGTCGGGAGCACCCGCCCGTCGAGACGCACCTCGAGCAGGGGACGGAGCCGACCGCTTCCTGGCCGGCCTCGCCGAGCCAGGCGGTTGAAGGTGGTGATCAGGTCGTCGGGATCGACGCGTCGGGAGCTCAGGACGTCGTCGACCAACCGCTCGAGTCGACCTCGTCCGATGTGAATGGCGATATCGATGAGCACCCTCGACGGGCTGGTCACCGCCAAGCAACCGACGTCGACGTGGCGGACCCGGTCGAGGTCGCTCGAACGGTGCACCCGATCGGCGAGCGGGACGGCGTTGTGGCCTCCGGCGGGCACCGAGAGCACGATCAGATCCTTGCGCACGAGTGGGAAGCGATGCAGTTGGGCCGCCGACTCGTGGGAGACGACGGCGCCGGGGCAGCTGAGGAACGCCGCAGCGAGACGTTGGAGGTGGGTGGGAGGACTGCCCGCAGCGCGAAACACGCCGGCGGCGCAGCGGTCGAGGGCACCGCGTTCGACCGCTCGCTGAATGCCGACCGAGCTGACCCCTGCCTCGAGTAGCTGGGCTCTGCTGATCACGCCGAACTGGGTCGGTGCGGCAGAGCGGAGAGCGTCGAAGAGTGCGTCCATTCCGGGAATGGTGCCCCAAGCCGTGTGACACACCCGGCCCGATCCCCAACCAGCCACGAACTCGGCAGGATTCTGATCAGGGGGTGATCAGAGTCCTGCCAACTTGGGCGGTTGGGGTGGGTGGGATGAGTCAGCCGGTGAAGGTGGGCTGGGCTGCCGTGGCCACTTCGGCTTTGGCCTGCGGCAGCGGGGCCGGCACCGTGGCCGACTCGGCGAGCACCTCGGCGGGAGGTTGCGTCGTGGTCGGCGCAACGGTCGTCGTCGGTGCGACCGTGGTGGTCGTGGGTGCCACCGTCGTGGTCGGCTGCGTGCATTCGGAGGTCAGGATGAGCCCGCCGCTGAAGACGCGGTGCGGTCCGAGCCGCACCTCGATCAGGACGGTCTCGCCCAACACGATCTCGCCGCCGCCTCGGGTGGTCTGGTTGGCGGTGGCTTCGACGTCGGGGATGACCAACGAGACACCGGCGCTGGTGATGATCAGATCCGTGTCCGGATGCTGTGACGGGTTGTTCTCACCGGTGACCGTGAGCTGGCAGACCAGCCCGACCTCATCGGCCTCGACCGGCACCGTCGTCAACTCGATCACCTCGCCGGCATCGCCGCGCACGATGGTGTCGACCGGAATGACCTGATCGTGGATCGCTCCCGCCGGGAGCGCCGGCCACAAGAGGAGCACCACCACCGATCCGATGGCCACCATCGTCATGGCAATGGGATGGGTCGGACGCATGGGACGCACCTCCAATAAGGGGAGCCGCCCGCCGTACTTCTGATGGTACGCCTCTTCGAACAGGTGTCCAGGACTCCTCGAGTGCCTGTTGTCACACCCTCGCGGGATGCTGGGGTCGTGCTCTTTCCTCCCACCTGTGCCATCTGCCGAGCGCCTGGCGCCGTCGTCTGTGCGACGTGCGCCGGCACCCTTCGAACGGCCACCCGCGGTCCGGCGGTCGGCGGCCTCGACTCGCTCGTGGCGCTGTACGAGTGGGACGCCGCCAGCAGGGGACTGGTCACCGCGCTCAAGTACCGGAATGCCAAGTCGGTGGCACCGTGGGTCTCGGACCGGCTGGCCGCCGCAGCCCCGGGGCCGATCCGCTCGGTTAGCTGGGTCCCCACCACCCCGCAGCGCCGCCGTCGCCGAGGCTTCGACCAGGCGGAGCTGCTGGCGCGAGCCACGGCGCGACGGCTGGGCGTTCCGGCCACCAGGTTGCTCGTCCGCGACAGCGGGCCGGCCCAGACCGGGGCTCCGGCCCATCTCCGCCTCCGTGGCCCGCGCCTTCGGGTCCGACGGCCCGTGCGCGGGCCGGTCCTGCTCGTCGACGACGTGTGTACCACCGGTGCCAGCCTTGGTCGGGCCGGCCAGGCGCTGCACGCGGCAGGGGCCGACGCGGTCCACGGTCTGACGGTGGCTCGGGTGGCGTGATGGTGGCCCTGCTGGCGTACGATCGGGCATGGTGCACCTCGCACCCTCGAAAGGAGTTCCAGGTGGACGTCTCGGTGAGTGGGCGCAACGTGGAAGTGTCGGATCAGCTGCGGCTGATGGCGGAGGAGAAGATCGGCAAGCTCGATCGTTTCCTGCGCGGACTCGAGCGCGCCGAGGTGCACTTCATCGAGGAGAAGAACCCCCGAATCGAGGAGCGCGAGATCTGTGAGGTCACGCTCGTGGGGCACGGCCACCACGTCCGGTGCAAGGTCAGCGGGGTGGACGAGCAGCAGGCGTTGGACCGAGCCGTCGACAAGCTCGAGCACCAGCTGCACAAGCTCAAGACCAAGCAGAAGCGCTACGACAAACACGCCAAACGCGGGCACGGCATCGAGGCCGATCTCATGCCGACCCTGCCCGACCCCGAGACCGCCGACGAAGAGGTGGCCGCCGAGCTCGGCTACCGGATCGTCAAGGTGAAGCACATCGAGGTGGACGATCTGACGCCGTCCGACGCGGCGCTGCAGATGGACCTGGTCAACCACCCCTTCTACTTCTTCACCGATCGCCAGACCGGCAAGCCGGCGGTGGTCTACCGGCGCGACGACGGCGACGTCGGCCTGCTCATCAGCCAGGAGTAGTCATCGCCGACGAATCGGGCGAGAGCGCCCTGCCGGATCCGGCGGACAAACCGGCGGCGGTCCGGACCATGTTCGACCGCATCGCTCCCCGCTACGACCTCCTCAACCGGGCCCTCACGTTCGGGCTCGACACCCGGTGGCGCAAACGCGCCGTCCAAGGGTTGGGTCTGCGCCACCGATCGGTCGTGCTCGACGTGGCGTGCGGAACCGGCGATCTGTGCCGTGACCTCGCGGACGCAGATCTGGTCCCGGTCGGTGTCGACTTCAGTTTCGGCATGCTCGACGTGGCCCGCACCGGTGCGCCGCTCGTGCAGGGTGACGCGCTCGCGCTCCCGGTGGCGTCGGGCTCGGTCGACGGGGCCATCAGCGGCTTCGCCCTGCGCAACTTCGATGCGCTCCCCCCGGTGTTTGCCGAGTTGGCCCGGGTGACGCGGCCGGGCGGTCGTGTCGCGCTGCTCGATGTGGACGAACCGGACCAGCGCTTCCTCAAGTGGGGCCATGGTGTCTACTTCGGTCGGGTCGTGCCGTTCGTGGGCGGGGTGGTATCGGACCGGGACGCCTACCGCTACCTGCCCGAGTCGGTGGTCTACCTGCCCGAGTCAGCGGAGATGTGCGCCATGCTCGAGCGGGCCGGGTTCGTCGACGTCGAGCACACCCGGCTGTCGGGCGGGATCAGCCAGCTGTTACTGGCCACCCGCGGCTGACCGCTACCGGTCGGGCCACCAGACCGCCAGCGCCACTCCGATGGCGAGGGCCACGCCACCGATCAGGAGGATGCGCCCGGTGACGCCCAGGACCTCGATCAGCTCCGGGCCGGTGGCGCCACCACGGACCTTGCGGATGGCGTGGAAGCCGAGCGGGCTGACGACGAGCCCCGACAGGATGGGCCAACCCCAGCCGAAGGCGCCCACGATGACCAGCAGTTCGGCGCCGGCGAGGCTGCCGTTGTAGAGCTGCCGGGTCCGCTGATCGCCGAGCCGCACTGCGAGGGTGTGCTTGCCCATCCGCTCGTCGGCGGCACGGTCGCGCGAGGTTGTTCACCACGAGGAGCGCCGAGGCGATCAGGCCGATGGCACTGCCGAGCACCAGGGCCAGCGGAGCGATGCTCCTGGTCTGCACATAGGTCGACCCGGCGGTGGCGACCAGCCCGAAGAAGAGGAACACCGAGAGCTCGCCCATGGCCCGGTACCCGTAGGGGTTCTTCCCGCCGGTGTAGCCCCAGCCGGCGGCCACACAGAGAGCGCCGACGACCAGCAGCTCGGGACCCACGACGAGGGCGAGCGCCCCGCCCACGACCAGCGCCACGCCGAAGGACAGGAGCATCGCCCGCTTGACCGCACTCTCGCTGGCGAGACCTGAACCGACCAGCCGGATCGGGCCGACGCGGGCGGGGCCGTCCAGGCCCCGCCGGCCGTCGGCCAGGTCGTTGGCGAAGTTGGTGGCCACCTGCAGGGCCAGCGCCACGATCAGCGCGGCGACGGCGCGGGGCCAGGAGATGGGGCCGTCGTCCAGGGCCACCGCGGTGCCGACCGCCACCGGGGCGACGGCGGCTCCGAGGGTGCGGGGCCGGGCCCCCTGGATCCAGATGGTGAGGCCGGGGGACGACCCGCTCGATGCCATCGGGCCAACTTACCCACGGGATATGGATGCGCTGACCCACACCTGGCGTGGGTTTCCGCATCCATATCCAGCGTGCCGGGGGGAGGGGGCGGGGATCGGTAGACTGGCCGGTTCATGGGAATCTTCGATCGCGTCCTCCGCGCCGGTGAGGGCAGGAAACTCAAGGCCATCCAAGCGCTGGTACCCGACATCAACGCGCTCGAGCCCGAGATGGAGGCGCTGGACGACCACGGGCTCAAGGCCAAGACCGGCGAGTTCCGCCAGCGGCTCGACAACGGCGAGGACATGGAAGACCTCCTGGTCGAGGCCTTCGCCGCCATCCGCGAGGCCGCCAAGCGGGTGATCGGTCAGCGCCACTACGACGTCCAGCTCATGGGCGGGGCCGCGCTCCACCTGGGCTGGGTGGCCGAGATGAAGACCGGCGAGGGCAAGACGCTGGTCTCGACCCTGCCCGCCTACCTCAACGGCCTCACCGGCCGGGGCATGCACATCGTCACCGTCAACGACTACCTGGCCAGCCGCGACGCCGAGTGGATGGGCGAGATCCATCGCTGGATGGGTCTGACCGTCGGTCTGGTGCTGCCGGGCAACTTCGACCGCGAGCACAAACGGGCCCAGTACGAGTGCGACATCACGCACGGGACCAACAACGAGCTCGGCTTCGACTACCTGCGCGACAACATGGCCCTGAGCCGTGAGGACCAGGTGCAGCGCGGCCACGCCTACTGCCTGGTGGACGAGGTCGACTCGATCCTCATCGACGAGGCCCGCACCCCGTTGATCATCAGCGGCCGAGTCGCCGATGCAGCCAAGCTCTACTACGACTTCGCCGCCATCGTGCGCGGCCTCACTCGCGACGATCACTACGACGTCGACGAGGAGAAGCGGGTCGTCTCGCCCACCGAAGAGGGGATCGAGGCGGTCGAGAAGGCCCTCGGCGTCGAGAACATCTACGACGGTGTGTCGCAGAACCTGGTCCACCAGCTGGGGGTGGCACTGCGGGCCAAGGAGCTGTTCCACCGCGACAAGGACTACCTGGTGACCGACGGCCAGGTGAAGATCGTCGACGAGTTCACCGGCCGGGTGCTCGACGGCCGGCGCTGGTCCGACGGCCTCCACCAGGCGGTCGAGGCCAAGGAAGGCGTCAAGATCAAGGAAGAGAATCAGACGCTGGCCACGGTCACGCTCCAGAACTACTTCCGCATGTACGACAAGCTGGCCGGCATGACCGGTACGGCCGAGACCGAGGCCGCCGAGCTGAAGAGCACCTATGGGCTCGACGTCGTGCCCATCCCGACCAACAAGCCCATCGCCCGCGACGATGCCGCCGACCTCGTCTACAAGTCCGAGGAAGGAAAGTTCGGCGCGGTCGTCGACGATCTGCTCGACCGTTACAAGGTCGGACAGCCCGTCCTGGTCGGTACCGCGTCGGTGGAGCACTCCGAGAAGCTCTCGGGCATTCTCGACAAGCGGGGAATTCCGCACCAGGTGCTCAACGCCAAGCAGCACACCAAGGAAGCCCACGTCGTGGCCCAGGCCGGCCGCCTCGGTGCCATCACCGTCGCTACCAACATGGCGGGTCGAGGTGTTGACATCGTGCTGGGCGGCAACCCGGAGATCGGGGCCGAGATCGAGGCTCGGGCGCAGGGGGTCGACCCCGACAGCGACGAGGGCAAGGAGCTGGTCGCCAAGCTCCAGGGCGACTACGAGGGTGAGATGGCCCGCGAGGGCGAGAAGGTGCGAGAGCTCGGCGGCCTGCACGTGTTGGGCACCGAGCGCCACGAGTCGCGCCGCATCGACAACCAGCTCCGGGGTCGCGCCGGCCGCCAGGGTGACCCGGGTTCGTCCCGGTTCTTCCTGTCGCTCGAGGACGATCTCATGCGGCTGTTCGCCACCGGGGCCATGAACTGGGTCATGGACCGGGCCCTTCCCGACGACGTCCCCATCGAATCCAAGATGGTGACCAAGTCGGTCGAGCGAGCGCAGAACACCGTCGAGCAGCGCAACGCCGAGATCCGCCGCAACGTGCTCAAGTACGACGAGGTGATGAACGAGCAGCGCAAGGTCATCTACAAGCGCCGCGACCAGATCCTCGACGGTGAGGACCTCCGCGACGAGGCATCGGACGCGCTCGACCGGGCCATCACCCACGTGATCGACACCTTCTGTGTCGCCGACTACTCCGAGGAGTGGGACATCGACGGACTGCTGGGCGAGGTGCGCAACATCTGGTCCACCGAGCTCACGTCCGAGCAGCTCGCCGACGCCGACGTCACCGACGACCTCCGTGAGCTCCTCCTGGCCGACGCAGCCCAGCACTACGAGCAGCGGGAGACCGTCGTCGGCGCCGAGATCATGCGCGATCTGGAGCGCCAGGTCATGCTGCGCATCCTCGATCGCCGCTGGCGGGACCATCTCCAGGAGATGGACTACCTCCGCGACGGCATCGGGCTGCGGGCCATGGGGCAGAAGGATCCGCTCATGGAGTGGCAGCGTGAGGGCTTCGAGATGTTCGGCCAGATGATGGACAACGTCTCCACCGACTTCGTCACCTACGTGCTGAACATGAACATCCAGGTGAAGCCGCCCGAGGAGCAGGCGGCCGAGCCCAGCGACGTTGCCGACGTGTCGTACTCGGCGCCCGACTCGCCCGTGCAGGGCATCACGGCGACCAAGGTGGCCCAGGCTGCCCCGCAGGCCGATCCGGCCGCGCTGCCGTCCACCGGGCCGGCGCCGAACGAGCCCCAGCCCAACACGCCGGTGGTCAAGTCCGATTGGGACAAGACCGGGCGCAACGCGCCGTGCCCGTGCGGGTCGGGCAAGAAGTACAAGCACTGTCACGGCCGCTGATCGGCTCCCCGCATGCAGGAACATCACGACCAGATCGCCGCGCTCGCCGACCGCCTGTCCCAGGCCCGCGGCTACCTGCGGATCGACGAGCTCCTGCTGCGCAAACCGCAGCTCGAGGCCGAGTTCGAGAAGCCGAACCTGTGGGACGACGCCGACGCGGCTCGGCGCATGCAGACCGAACTGGCGGCGGTCAACGACGATCTGGCCCTGTTCACCCGTCTCGGGCAGGGGATCGAGGATACCGCCACCCTGCTGGAGCTGAGCGAGGAGGACGAGGCCGGCGGTGAGCCGGCGGGGGAGACCGAAGCCGAGATCACCGGTGCCATTGCCGCGATGGCATCCGAGTTCGACGAGCTCGAGCTGCGCTCGCTGTTCACCGGTGAGCACGACGACGGCGACGCGGTGTGTTTCGTCAAATCGGGCGAGGGTGGGACCGACGCCCAGGACTGGGCCGAGCTGCTCCTTCGCATGTACCGACGATGGGCAGAACGGCGCGGCTTCGAGGTCGAGATCGACTCGGTCAACGAGGGCCAGGAGGCGGGGATCTCCTCGGCCGAGTTCCTGGTGCGGGGCCGTCACGCCTACGGCCTGCTGCAGTCCGAGCACGGCGTGCACCGGTTGGTCCGGCTCTCCCCGTTCAACAAGGACTCCAAGCGCCAGACGGCCTTCGCCTCCCTCCAGGTCGTGCCGTTCTTCGACGAGGTCACCGACGAGGTCGAGATCGACGAGAAGGACCTGCGCATCGACACCTACCGTTCGTCCGGAGCGGGCGGGCAGCACGTCAACGTCACCGACTCGGCGGTCCGGATCACGCACCTGCCCACCGGCATCGTCGTGTCGTGCCAGAACGAGCGCAGCCAGCACCAGAACAAGGACCGGGCCATGCAGATCCTGGCGGCTCGGCTGCTGGACCTCGAACGGCAGAAGCGCGAGGAGGAGCTGGCGGGGATCGCCGGAGAGGCCAAGGCGGTGGGCTTCGGCAGCCAGATCCGCTCGTACGTGATGCAGCCTTACCAGATGGTCAAGGATCTCCGGAGCAGCCACGAGACCGGCGACGTCGATTCGGTGCTCGACGGTGATCTCGATCCGTTCATGGAGGCGTTTCTCCGGTGGAGGCGGTCCGGTGACTGACATCACCCGGCCCGTGCCACCACTTCCGTCGCCCAGTGGGCCAGACTCTGCCGTGGTGTTGCCGTGATCAAGCTCAACAATGTGTCCAAGGCCTACAAGGGCGAGGTGGTCGCGCTCCGCGACGCGTCCGTCGACATCGGCAAGGGCGAGTTCGTGTTCCTCGTCGGCGCGTCCGGTTCCGGCAAGTCCACGTTCCTCCGGCTGGTCAACCGCGAAGAGCGCCCCACCGGGGGCGAGATCTGGGTCGCGGGCAAGAACACCAACGAGCTCAGCTCCTGGAAGGTGCCCTATCTGCGGCGCAACATCGGATCCGTGTTCCAGGACTTCAAGCTCCTGCCCAACAAGACGGTGGCCGAGAACGTCTCGTTCGCCCTCGAGGTCATCGGCCGGCCCCGCCACGTCATCAAATCGCAGGTGCCCGCCATCCTCGAGCTGGTCGGCCTGGCCAAGAAGGTCGACCGCTTCCCCGACGAGCTCTCCGGCGGCGAGCAGCAGCGGGTCTCCATCGCACGGGCGTTCGTCAACCGGCCACTGATCCTGCTGGCGGACGAGCCCACGGGCAACCTCGACCCGCAGACGTCGGTGGGCATCATGAAGCTGCTGGACCGCATCAACCGCACCGGTACCACGGTGGTCATGGCCACCCACGACCGCGGCATCGTCGACACCATGCGCCGACGCGTCATCGAGCTCGACCGGGGGCAGATCGTGCGCGATCAGGCCCGCGGCGTCTACGAGTAGGGACCCCCCATGGCCAAGATCATGTACGCGCTGCGTGAGACGGCGACCAATCTCACCCGGAACGCCACCCTGGCCGTCGCCACCATCCTGTGTGTGGGGATTTCGCTGGCCCTGCTGGGCTCGGCGTGGGTCACCCGCCTCGGGGTAGAGAACGCAGCGGCCCGCTTCGCCGACGACGTCGAGTTCATCATCTTCCTCGATCCCGACTCCACCGCAGCCCAGGAAGAGAGTGTGCGGGCGTCGCTGGACGAGAACCCGTTGGTCGAGACCTTTACGTTCTTCGACCGCGACCAGGCGTTCGAGGAGTTCAAGGAGCTGTTCGCCGACTCGCCCGATCTCGTGGCGTCGGTGACACCCGACATCCTCCCGCCGTCGTTCCGGGTGAAACCCACCGAGTTGGACACCTCGGCCATCCGTGAGGTGGGTGAGGGATACGAACTGGTGCCCGGCGTGCTCCGGGTCAGCTTCGCCGACGAGGCGGTCGAGCGGGTGAAACGCCTCAGCGACAAGTTGAGCGTTGGGATGTTCCTGGCCGCCGGAGTCCTCCTGCTGGCCGCGCTGTTCCTCATCCTCAACACGATCCTGGTGGCCATACGATCCCGCCGTCGCGACATCGAAGTGATGAAGCTGGTGGGTGCGTCCAACTGGTTCGTGCGCGTCCCGTTCATGCTCGAAGGACTGATCCAGTGCCTGTTGGGGGCCGCCATCGCGGTTGGTGCCACCGTGTGGTTGGCCAACGCCTTGGAGGACGAATTCGCGTCCGACGACTTGCCGCTGCTGGCGGGGTTCTCCATCAGCAGCAGCGAGGTCTTCACCACCAGCATCTGGTTGGTCGTCGTGGCGGTCGTGATCGGCGCGATCGGCTCGTTCATCGCTGTCACCCGATACCTCGACGTATAGGAGCGCCCTTCGGGCGCCTTGGGAGTTCGGCGACCGCCGAACTCCTGGTGCGTGGTCGCCAATTCCTCGCCGATCCACCGACGCCAATCCAGCGACACACCACTTCGGGCACCCTTCGGGCTCGGACCTCAGCCCAGGGCCCGGAGTCCCGCGGTGACTCCGGCGGCGATGAGCAGGACCACCGGGAACGGCGCCTTCTTCCACGCAGCGACCGATCCCGCGACCGCGCCGGGAAGGCGGGCGTCGATCGAGATCGCGCTCTCCACTCCGACCGTCTGCACGACGACCAGGGCGGAGAGCAGTGCGGGCGGAAACAGGTCCAGGACCGGTGACCAGCGCTTGATCCCGGGTCGGTCGCCGATGACCAGGTAACCGGCCGCCTTGATGGCGAAGCTGCCTGCGGCCAGGCTCAGCAGGGCAACCCAGCTCACCGGGTGGTCCCTTCGCCCGCGCTCCACCGGTCGTGGAGCAGGACCGGCAGCACGCCGAACGCGGCCAGGATCACCGGGAGTCCGGGCGGCGTGAAGGGAAGCGCGACCAAGGCGATGAGAGCGCCCCACCCAGCGGCGGCCAGGCCCCGCCGGGACCGAGCCAAGGGCAGGAGCATGGCGACGAACCCGGCCGGGAGAGCGGCGTCGAGGCCGAGCGTCTCGGGGTCGCCGATGATCTGGCCGCCCCAGGCACCGATGGCCGTGCCCAGATTCCAGAACACGTAGACCGAGAGACCGGCGGCCCAGAACGCCTCGATGGCGACGTCGTCGTCCTCTCGGGCGGCCGACATGGCGGTGGACTCGTCGATCACCAGCTGCGTGGCGACGAGTCGGGGCCGGAGCCGTTTCCCGAATCGGGCGGCCAGTGTGGCCCCGTAGACACCGTTGCGGGTGGCCAACAGCAACGCGGCGCCGATAGCGGCCGCAGTGGTGCCGCCTGCGTCGATCACCCCGATGGCGGCGAACTGTGAGCCGCCCGTGAACACCAGCAGGGACATCGCCAGCGCCTGCCAGGGGCTCAACCCGGCCTGGACGGCGAGGACCCCGAAGGCGACGCCGAACACGCCGATCGCCGTGCCCAGCACGATCGCGTTCCGGACGTGCGGTCGGTGGAGCATGGGGGAGGAGCATAGGATCGGATCCAGTCGAGCCAGGGGGTCGGAATGCACGAGGTTCAGGCGGTCGTCGCCACCGAGGAGAAGGCGCCGGTCACGCTCGCCACCATCCAGATCCCGGATCCGGGGCCGGGCGAGGCGCTGGTGAACGTCAAGGCGTGCGGCGTGTGCCACACCGACCTGCACTATCGGGAGGGCGCGATCAACGACGAGTTCCCGTTCCTCCTGGGCCACGAGGCGGCCGGCATCGTCGAGGCGGTCGGCGACGGCGTGTCGGGTGTTGCACCGGGCGACTACGTGGTCCTCGCCTGGCGGGCGCCGTGCGGTACCTGTCGGGCCTGTCGGAAGGGCCAGCCGCACTACTGCTTCGACAGCGGCAACGCCACGCAGAAGATGACCCTGGACGGAGCCGAGCTCAGCCCGGCCCTCGGGATCGGCGCGTTCGCCGAGAAGACCCTGGTCGCCGCCTCGCAGTGCGTGAAGGTCGATCCGGCGGCACCGCCCGAGGCGGCCGGACTGATCGGATGTGGCGTCATGGCCGGCTTCGGGGCGGCCGTCAACACCGGCGAGGTGCAACGGGGCGAGACGGTCGCCGTGTTCGGCTGTGGTGGGGTCGGCGACGCCGCCATCACCGGGGCCTCGGTGGCCGGTGCCCGCACGGTGATCGCCGTCGACATCGACCCTCGCAAGCTCGAGTGGGCCAAGGAGTTCGGGGCGACCGACACGGTCGACGCCTCGAAGGAGGACCCGGTCGAGGCGATCAAGGCACGGACCGACGACCTGGGCGTCGACGTCGCCATCGAGGCGGTCGGGCGGCCCGAGACGCTGGTGCAGGCGTTCTACAGCCGCGATCTGGCCGGCCGGTTGGTCCTGGTGGGCGTGCCCGACCCGTCGATGACGTTCGAGTTGCCCATGATCGAGTTCTTCGGTCGCGGCGGGGCGTTGAAGCCGAGCTGGTACGGCGACTGCCTCCCCACCCGCGACTTCCCGATCCTCATCGACCACCACTTGTCGGGTCGGATCGACCTCAATCGATTCGTCAGCGAGACGATTGGCCTGGGCCACGTCGAGGAGGCGTTCCACCGCATGGAGGCCGGCGAGGTACTGCGGTCCGTGGTGGTGCTGTGAGGATCGACCACGTCCTCACCAGCGGGATCTTCTCGATCGACGGTGAGGACTTCGAGGTGGAGAACAACATCTGGATCGCCGGCGACGACGGTGAGTGCATCGTGATCGACGCCGCCCACGATCACCGGCCCATCGTCGAGGGGATCGGCGGCCGCACGGTGAAGGCCATCGTCCTGACCCACGGCCACAACGACCACATCAACGCCGCGGCCGAACTGGCCGACGCGGTCGGTGGGCCACCGTTGTTGCTCCATCCCGACGACCGGATGTTGTGGGACGTCGTGCATCCCCAGCGCGAACCCGACGACGAGCTGCGGGCCGGTCAGGTGATCTCGGTGGGTGGCAGCGAGCTGTCCGTCCTCCACACTCCCGGCCACAGCCCGGGCGGCTGTTGCCTCTCCGCACCCTCTGACGGCGTGCTGTTCTCGGGCGACACCCTCTTCAACGGCGGTCCGGGTGCCACGGGTCGTTCGTTCAGCAGTTTCGAGACGATCATCGAGAGCCTGCGGCGCGACGTGATCGGTCTCCCCGGCGCCACTCGGGTGCTGACGGGCCACGGTGACGAGACGACGGTGGGGGCCGAGGCGGCCCACTTCGACGAGTACGTCGCCCGCGGTCATTGAGCAGCTCCGAGGCCCAACCGCTCTGTGCCGTCCCCGAGCCGGGCGAGGTGGCGGCCGCCGAGCTGGACGGCGAGCCCCTCGTGGTCTGGACCGGCGCCGACGGTGAACCGTGCGTGATGGCGGGCCGCTGCCCTCACCAGTGGTCGCCGCTGGACGTCGACGGCAGCGTCGTCGGCGACGAGCTGGTCTGCATCACGCACGGATGGCGGTTCGACCGGTCCGGCCGCGGAACCAAGCGCAGTGTGCTGGCGCGCCGGGACCGCAAGGGCGACATCGAGGTGGTCCGCCACCGGGTGCAGGACGGCATGGTCTTCCCGGCCGAGTGACGGTGCCCGAGTTGGGGGACGAGCCCGTCGGCCTGTTGTCAGGGAACCCGGGAGGGCCGGCCTCAGTCGTCGTCGGTGGGAACGACGACCACCGGGCATTCGGCGTGGCTCACGACCTGCTGGCTGACCGAGCCGAGGAGCAGGCCGGTGAACCCGCCGTGGCCTCGGGTTCCGACCACGATCAGGTCGGCCTCGTCGGACGCCTCGATCAGGACGCGTGCCGGTGAACCCTCCCGTACCACACCCTCGAACCGGACGCCCTCGGGGATCTCGATCCCCTCGAGAATATGGTCGAGTCCCTCCTTCGCCGCCGACTCCATCTCCTCGATGGGCGGAAGTGGGACACCGCCGAAGGGAGCGGGTGTGGCGGCCAGGGTGGGGTAGTGCCAGGCGTAGATGCCGACCAGGTCGGCGTCCCGTCGCTGCGCCTCTTCGAATGCGAACGCGAGCGCCTTGGCGCCACCGCCCGAGCCATCGATGCCGACGACGATCTGATCAGCCATGGGAGTCCCTTCTTCCCGGTCGGTCCTGCCGGTCGGGTCGGATCCTACGGTAGGGCCGAGGGTAGGGTTGAGCCATGCCGGAACGTCCCCCGTCCAGTGAGACGCCAGCGGTGCTGGCCTCCGACGCCGAGCGGACCGATGTGGTGCGGATCCTGGAGCAGGCCATGGCCGAGGGGCGGCTCACCCCGGTCGAGGCCGAGGATCGCATCGAGAGCGCATACGGCGCTCGGACGATGGCGCAGCTCGCCGTGCTGACCGATGGGCTACCGGTAGCGTTCGGACCGTCGACCCCGGCCCGGCCGGTGCCGCAGCGCTCGATCAAGCTGGTGGGCGACGTGAAGCTGGGTGGCGCGCTGGCGGTGGGGACCGTGCTCCACGCCACGGCGTTCCTGGGGGACGTGGTGATCGACCTGTCGTCGGCCACCATCCCGCCCGAGGGCGTCGAGATCCGGGCGTCGGTGGGCATCGGCGACGTGCGGGTGATCGTGCCCGACGGCGCGACGGTGAAGATGCGCTCGTTCAACGTGATCGGCGACCGGGTCGAGGCGGTCGAGCCGCCCATGCCCAGCGGACCGGTGGTGACGGTGCGGGGCCGGTCGATGATCGGCGACATCGAGGCCTACTCGGTCTCGCACATCCCGCCTGGTCGCCTGCGTCGAGCCTGGGAACGGCTTCGGCGGCAGAACCCGTGACCGAATTCCTGACTCCGGCTTCAGCCGGCCCTGGCCGAAATTCCGTCCGAAGGGTCCGGACAGCGGACCTTTGTCGGGGTGAGAATGGGGCTGCGTACGCGTGGAAGGAGGGCGAGCATGAGGATCCTGGTCGTCGAGATGAACGGTGAGCCCTACTGCCGCGCTGGGGTGGAAGAGGGGGCCGTCAGCGCATTCGTGTCGCACGTGAACATCCCCGACGAGCGCGGCGGTCCGGACGTGGGTGCGACGATGCTGGCGGTGAGCGGCTTCATTCGCGGCGAGTCGGGCGAACCGGAGGATCAGACCGCCGTGCACTGGGGCGACATCGCCGCCTCCCTGGGACCGGGGGATGTCGTCACCGTCCGCTTGGTCGATGCCGACGAGGGAGACCCGCCGATCGAGACCGAGATGCTGCCGCCACCAGCCTGATTGCCCCCAAACCGAAATTCCGTCCGGAAGGTCCGGCCTACGACCCTTTCTCGGGGTGAGAAGGGACGGGCGGACCGCGCGACCCCCGGAGAGAGGCGGACTGCGGGCGCGGTGAACGCAAGAGGGCGCACCCGGGAACACCTGAGTTCCACCCCAACCGGGACGCGGGCGGGCTGCGTGCCCGGGGAACGCAGAGAGAGTGGAGCTGGAGGGAATCGAACCCTCGTCCGTCGGGTGACGACCCGCTGCGCTACGACCATTCCCGATTCGTGACTTGCGGTTGTCGCACCGTCGGGTCGGCTGGGGAAACCCCACCGCCGGGTCTTTCCCCGATGTCAGCGGTCTTTCTCGCCGTCAGCGGTCTTTCCCTGCCGTCCTCCGCTACTTCTGTTGCCGGGCTGTAGCGAACAGGCCCCGCGTGCCATTGCTGGTCGCGAATCTCTCTACTACTTGGTCCCTAAGGGTCAGGCAGCGAGAGCAACCGAGTCATTGCCGGTTGTTGGTGTGCCCCGTTTAAGGAGTCTGAGCAACTCCGGTCGCACAACATGGCCATCCGGTCCCGGCGTCGAAACCGATCAGCCCCGTGTGCATCTCGATTGTCAAAGAACGCGCTTCGAAATGCCCCACCAGGGTAGCGGTCGTCGGAGCGGCCGAGGTCCGCGTTCAGCGATGGCGACGGCCCGAGATCGCCCGGCGTGCCTCCATCTCGGCGTCGCGCTTGGCGATCACGTCACGGCGGTCGACCTTGGTGCGCCGGCGGGCGAGCGCGATCTCGACCTTGGCCCGGCCGTCCTTGAAGTACAGCGACAACGGGACCAGTTCGAGGTTCTCCCGGTCCAGCCGACTGCCCAGGCGGTCGATCTGGCTGCGGTGCAGGAGCAGCTTCTTCTCCCGGTCGGGATTGTGGCCCATGGCCGAGCCGCTGTGGCTGTAGGGGGCGACGCGTAGCGAGTGGAGCCACGCCTCACCGTTGCGAATCCGGGCGTAGCACTCGGCCAGCTGGACCTTCGATTCGCGCAGGGACTTGACCTCGCTGCCCTTGAGCACGATGCCGCACTCGACGGTGTCGACGATGTCGTAGTTGCGGCGGGCGAGGCGGTTGGTCGCGACGACCGTGGTGCCGTCGGTAGCCATGGGGCAACGATAGCCTCGGCCCGATGCTGCACCTCACGGAATCGGCGCACGCTGCCATGGTGGGCCACGCCTACGACGGGCTGCCCGATGAAGCGTGCGGACTGCTGGTCGGCACCCTGGCGCCGCCGTCGATCGTGCGGTTCCACCCCTCGGAGAATCTGGCCCGGTCGTCGAAGGTGTACACCGTCGATCCGGCCGAACACCTGCGGGCCGACCGCGCCGCCGAGACCGACGGCATGGAGATCGTCGGGGTGATGCACAGCCACACGCACACCGATGCGTACCCCTCGCCGACCGACGTGGCCCAGGCGCCCGATCCGGGGTGGCACTACGTGATCGTGTCGCTCCGCGACGCCGCTCCGGTGGTGCGATCGTTCCGCATCCAGGACGAAAACATCACCGAGGAGTCGATTTCGCTCGTACGCGGTTAGAATTCCTACCCAACAGGTCAACAATTGCCCGGAGCGTCCGCTCCGGGTGGCCCAGCCCTCAGGAATCGACATGCCCACCGCCTCGATGGAACGCACCCGACGCACCGTGCACCGCTCGGTGATGGAGCTCATCGGCAACACACCCATGGTCGATCTGTCGGCGCTCAGCCCCAATCCCGATGTCGAGATCATCGGCAAGCTCGAGGGCAACAACCCGGCCGGGTCCATCAAGGACCGCATCGCTCGGCAGATGATCCTCGAGGCCGAGGCCGACGGCACGCTCACCCCGGGCCGCACCATCATCGAGCCTTCGTCGGGCAACACCGGGATAGCCCTGGCCATGATCGCCCGGCTGCGCGGGTATCCCATCAAGATCGTGCTGCCCGAGAACGTCTCCATCGAGCGGCGCCAGCTGCTGGAGATCTTCGGGGCCGAGATCATCCTGTCTCCCGGAGGCGAAGGCTCCAACGGTGCGGTGAAGAAGGCTCAGGGCCTGGCCGAGGAGCACCCCGAATGGGCGTTCCTCTACCAGTACGCCAACGAGGCCAACCCCCGGGCCCACTACGAGACGACGGGCCCCGAGATCCTGCGGGACGTGCCGGACATCACCCATTTCGCCGCCGGCCTGGGCACCAGCGGCACGCTGTTGGGGGTCGGCACGTACCTCAAGGAACAGAACCCCGACATCGAGATCCACGCCATCCAGCCGCCGGTGGGACTCACCGTCGAGGGGCTGCGCAATCTCGAAGAGGGCTACATCCCGCCGGTGTACGAGAAGTGGGGCGGCGATGCCCTGCTCAGCGGCAACCGGCTGGTCGGGCCTCGTGAATCCATCGAATGGACCCGGCGGCTCAGCAGCGAGCTGGGAGTGTTCTGCGGGATCTCCGGCGGTGCGGCCGTAGCCGGCGCGGCCAAGCTGGCCGAGCGCGTCGATCGGGCCGTCATCGTGGTCGTCCTGGCCGACGGCGGCTGGAAGTACCTGTCAACAGGGGCGTGGACCGACCCGCTCGACGACGTCGTCGAACGCGCCGAGCGCATCATCTACTTCTGAGCTGGATGCGGGGAGGCTGCGACTCCCCAGCTCCGCTAACCGTTGAAGCTGGGTTGCGCGGTCTGCGCGACGGCGGGCGGGGCCGGCTGCTGAGTCCTGGTCTGGACCTGGGCCGGCGGAGCGGTGGTGGTGACCGGCGGCAGTGTCGTCACGGTGAGCACGTCGCTGAACCCGACGGTGGCGCTGGCCGCGTCGTTGTCGGGATTGGTGTCGAAGTGGTCGACGAGCGCCGCCGTGTTGGTGCACACCGTGTCGGCGCCCCCGGTGCAGAGATCGAAGGCCGCCACATCGGCGACCGACGTCGTCACGGTGATGGTGACGACCTCACCCGGATCGAGGTCGCCGGTCCAGCGCAAGGTGCCGTCGACGATCTCGACCGAGCCGGAATCGGCGGTGGCATCGCCGACCACCGTCAGCCCGGGGCGCAGCTGGTCCTCCAGGATCAGACCAGGCGCCGGGGCGGCTTCGTCGGCGGCGACCGTGATGGTCCAGGTGAAGGGGGCGCCGGCAGTGGTCGACTCGGTATCGACCGTCTTGGTCACGGCCACGTCGCCGGCACAGACGAATGCCGCCTCCCAGGGCACGATGCTGTTGCCGAACGCGGTCGGTTCGGCAACCAGTTCGGGGTCGAGCACGGTGGCATGGACCGCGGTGACGTCGGCGATGAGGGTCGTGACGACCATCTGGCCCAACGGAGCGCCCGGTCGCGAGGCGGCGACCGCGTCGGGTGTGACCGGATCCCTCGGCGGGAACGGTGATCCGGGTCCGGGGATCAGCTCACCCTGGATTTCGTCGGGGAAGGTGCCGTTCGACTGCCACTGGGCGTCGTCGGGGAGGTCGGGCATGATGTCACTGACCACCTGATCGGCCGTTCCGTAGCCGAGCGCGACCGCGAACTGTTCGAACGGAGCGGTGTCGTTGCGGTCCAGCGGGTTCTGGAGATGGTCGTCGAAGGAGATGCCGAACACCTGGTAGACGCCCGGGGCCAGCGTGCCGCCGATGGGAACCGTGAGTTGATCGAGACGCGGCCCGCCGTTGGTGGTGGAGTCGGGTGACAGGTTGTAGATCCCGTTCTGGAACCAGAACCCGCCCGTCTGGCGCAAGAAGTTGACGGTGTGGGTGCCGTCGCCGACCCCGCATCCGACCAGGTCGGCCGGGAATTCTTCCTGCGCCTGGATGGACTGGACCGCGGTCATGCCGCAGAACAGTGAAAACGCGAGAAATGAAGCGCCGAAGCGCCGGGCCGCTCGAGGGAACATGGGGTCTCCGCCTTCGCAATCGCATGGGAACCGACACCGTGCCCCTTCGCCGGACACGGCCGCTCGGTCGGTGTCGCGGGAACGCGACACCTTGCCTGGACGCGACGGTATCCAGCGACGATCCAACGGGGACAGGGCCGATCGGCCCAATCGACGGGTCGACCTCGAGTCCGATGCCCGTCCCGGGTCGGCCGCAGGCGCTGCCCTACGATCGCTCGATGGCGGTGCGGCCGATCGGCATGTTCGACAGCGGGTTCGGCGGGCTCACCGTCGCCCGTGCGTTCATGGACCTCTGCCCCGACGAGTCGCTGGTCTACTTCGGCGACACCGCCCGCTATCCGTACGGCCCGCGGCCGCTCGACGAGGTGCGGACCTTCTCTCACGAGATCGCCGAACGCCTGGTGCGCGACCACGACGTGAAGTTCCTCGTCGTCGCCTGCAACACCGCATCCGCGGCGGCGCTGGACGAGCTGGCGGACGACCTCCCCATTCCGGTCATCGGCGTGATCGAGCCGGGGGCCCAGGCGCTGGTCTCGGTGACCGACACCGGCCGGGTGGGAGTGATCGGCACGGTGGGTACCATCGCTTCGGGCGCATACCAGGTCGCGGTTCGAGCAGCCGGTCCCGGCATCGCGTTGGAGTGCGGAGCCTGTCCCGGCTTCGTCGAGTTCGTCGAGCGAGGAGAGACCGCGGGTGATCAGATCACGATCCTGGCCGAACGCCTGCTCGAACCCCTTCGCCAGGCCCAGATCGACGCCCTCCTCCTCGGCTGCACGCACTACCCCTTCCTGGCCCGCACCATCGGCACCGTGATGGGCTCCGACGTGGTCCTGGTGTCCTCGGCCGACGAGACAGCGTTCGCCATCCGCCGCATCCTCGAGGAGACCGGCATGGCCGCCCCCCAGGGCAACGAGGCCCACTACCGCTTCATCTCGTCGGGTGATCCGGCGTGGTTCGAGGCGCTCGGGCGACGCCTGTTGGGTCCCGAGTTGGCCAGCGCCGACGGGCACACATGGGACTGAGTGTCACGGTGCTCGGGTGCTCGGGCACCTACGCCGCTCCGGGCGGGGCGTGCAGCGGCTATCTCGTCGCCAGCGAGACGACGAAGATCTGGGTCGACGCCGGACCCGGCACGCTGGGCAATCTGCAGCTCCACGTCTCACTCGACGAGCTCACCGGCATGGTCGTGAGCCACGTCCACCCCGACCACTGGCTCGAGCTCCTCGTGCTCTACAACGCGCTCAAGTGGTACCGGCCCCGGCCCCGGCTCCCCGTCTACACGACGGCAGCGGTCGCGGCGGCGCTCCGCGGGTTCCACCCCGCAGATCTGGACGTGGTGTTCGACCTCACCGTCATCGATCGCCACAGTCGGGTCAGCATCGGGGACATCGACATCCGCTTCTCACGCACGGACCACCCGGTCGAGACCCTGGCCATGCGGTTCGACCACGGCGAGGCGTCCGTCGTTTACTCCGCCGACACCGGCCCGGGGTGGTCGCTGGCCGAGCTGGGCCCGCACATCGATCTGGCGCTCTGCGAGGCCACGATGCTCGACGCCGACCGGCCCGACGACCTTCCACACCTGTCGGCGCTGCAGGCCGGGCTCGACGCCAAGGAGAGCGGCGTCGACCGGTTGGTCGTGACCCACTACTCGCCCGACGGCGATCCGGCCGACTATGAAGCAGAGGCCCAAGCGGCCTTCGGTCGCCCGGTCAAGATCGCAGCACCCCACGAGAGGTTCGACGTATGAGACCCGATGGCCGTTCCGAGGACGCCCTCCGCCCGGTGACGTTCGAGCGTGACTACACCGAGATGGCCGAGGGGTCGGTGCTGGTCAGCTTCGGCCGTACCAAGGTGCTGTGCACCGCGTCGGTGGACGACGACGTGCCCCGGTGGATGCGGGGGAGTGGCAAGGGCTGGGTCACCGCCGAGTACTCGATGCTGCCGGGTTCGTCGCCCGAGCGGATCCGCCGGGAGACCGCTCGACCGAAGGGCCGGACCCAGGAGATCCAGCGACTGATCGGCCGCTCGCTGCGGGCGGTCTGTGACATGGAGCTGCTGGGGGAGCGGCAGGTGACGGTCGACTGCGATGTGCTCCAGGCCGACGGCGGGACCCGCACGGCGTCGATCTGCGGCGGCTATGTGGCGCTCCACGACGCACTCAGTCGGCTCGTCGCCTCGGGTGCGCTGGATACCCACCCGCTGGTCGAGCCGTGCGCAGCGATCTCGGTGGGCATCGTCGACGGTCGGGCGGTCCTGGACCTGCCGTACGTCGAGGACGTCGCCGCCGAGGTGGACATGAACGTCGTCATGACCGGATCCGGCAAGTTCATCGAAGTGCAGGGCACCGCCGAGGGTGAAGCCTTCAGCCGGGACGACCTGAACGCCATGCTGGCGTTGGCCGAGAAGGGCATCGGCGAGCTGGCCGCCATGCAGCAGGCGACGGTGGCCGAGCCGCCGGCCGCCCGACCCGCCGAGCGGTGAAGCTGGTCCTGGCCACCGCCAACCCCGACAAGGTGGCCGAGATCGCCGCCATCATGGGCGACGACGTCGAGCTGGTGCCGCGCCCGGCCGATCTCGCCGATGTGGTCGAGGACGGCGAGACCCTCGAGGACAACGCCCGACTGAAAGCCGTCGCAGTGGCTCGCCACGTCGGCGCCGCAGCGGTCGCCGACGACACCGGCCTCGAGGTGGACGCTCTCGATGGCGCCCCGGGCGTGCATTCGGCCCGGTTCTCCGGCGAGAACGCCACCTATGAGGACAACGTGCGGCATCTGCTGGCCAAGCTGGAGGGCGTACCGGTCGAGCGCAGGACGGCCCGTTTCCGCACCGTCGCCATGGTGATGACACCCGGAGGGACCGAGATCGTGGGCATCGGCGCAGTCGAGGGCCGCATCACCGGCGAGTCCAGGGGAGAGGGCGGCTTCGGCTATGACCCGGTGTTCGCCCCCCTCGAGGCCGACGGCCGCACCTTCGCCGAGATGTCCGACGACGAGAAGCACGAGATCTCCCATCGCGGGAGGGCGTTCCGAGCGCTGGCCGCAACGCTGGCGGCCACCGACTGAGCGCTTCGGCAGCAGCGAAGGTCAACGGGTACCAGTTCTCCGGCCTTCCACCGGTCACCCGCACCAGGTTCCCACCGCCCACCGGTAAGGTGACCAGACCCCAGAACGGCGGAATCGCCCCAGACTTCGAGGAGTCAGCCCCCGTGACCGAGCCTTCTTCCGCGATCCCCGAGATCGTCGCCAACGGCGTCCCCATGCTCGACCCGACCAACGACATCTACAACCGGCTGCTCAAGGACCGCATCGTGGTGCTGGGATCCGAGGTCAACGACACCGTGGCCAACACGATCATGGCCCAGCTCCTCTACCTCGAGGGCCAGGACCCCGAGCGCGACGTGTGGCTCTACGTCAACTCGCCCGGCGGGTCGGTCACCTCGGGGATGGCCATCTACGACACCATGCAGTTCATCGCCCCCGACGTGGCCACCATCTGCGTCGGTCTGGCCGCCTCGATGGGCCAGTTCCTGCTCTGCGCGGGGGCCAAGGACAAGCGCTATGCGCTGCCCCACGCCCGCATCATGATGCACCAGCCCCTGGGCGGGGTGCAGGGCCAGGCGTCGGACATCGCCATCCAGGCCGAGCAGATGGTCTACGTCAAGCGACTGATGGCGGAGCGCATCGCCCACCACACCGGCCAGGACGTCGAACAGATCGAGGCCGACTCCGACCGTGACCGCTGGTTCACCGCCGAGGAGGCCAAGGAGTACGGCCTCATCGACAACGTGATCAACAAGCGCGGCCAGATCGACTAGGGGAGCCTGCGCGGAGGTTCGGAGTTCAGCGGGAGCTGAACTCCCATGGATCTCGTCCGGAGGACGAGATCCCCTTATCCCGCGAAGAGCTGGGTGACGTAGAGCTTGCCGTCGCTGCCGTAGGCGGAACCCACCCCGAACGCCGAGAACGACGGGTTCACCATGTTGCGGTAGTGCCCGGCGGAGGCTCGCAGCGCGTTGTGGATGCCGCTGACGGTGTGGCCCCGGCCCACGTTCTCTCCGACCGTGCGATAGCCCGCCGGCGGGCGGCTGGACGAGTAGGAGTGGTAGAGCCGGCCGCCGCGGGCCATGGCCTCGGCGTGGTTCTGGGCGATGGCGCTGAGATCGGCCTCGAGCGTGAGCGTGGAGCGACCCACACTGGCTCGGGTCTCATTGACGGCGATCGCGCTGCTGAACGCCGCCTCCTGGCATGCGGCCCCGAGGAGCAGGGCCAGCATCACCACCACGGCCAGGCCGGCGCGCTTCGTGGCGCGTCGAGCAAGAGCTGTCGGAGGAGTGGTCATTGCAAGGTCCCGCCTTGTGTTTCGATTGAATGACGACTGAGATGAAACCGTAACACAGGCCGCCACCTGTGGTGTTCGATCCGTCCCTCTCCGCGGGACGCTAGTGGTGTGTGACGACCCCCGCCACTTGCTCGCAACACGAGCGCAACGGTGTGGGGGATCTGTCGGCCGCTATGTGACGATCATGAGTCCGAACTGGACATGAGATCGACACCACAGGTGTCGGCGGCCGACCCTGCCAGCGCGGCACTGGCCTGCGCCACCGTGTCCAGGTCGAGGTCCGCGTCCGAGCCGTCCTGCGCCACCGTCGTCGCTGCGTCCGCCATCACCCCGGCAGCCTCGGCGCTCTCGGGCGGCGCTGAGCGAGCCACCCGCTCCCACAGGTCGAGTGCCGAAGCGACCGCAGCGGCATCGGCGTCGGGGCCGATCGTCGCCTGCTCCGCAGCCAGGGCCGCAAGTGCGTCGCAGTAGGAGAGGTCGACGCTGTCGTCGTCGTCCCCGCAGCCGGTGACGCCGAGCACGGCCACGATGGCAGCCGCGGCGATCGCGAGTCGGGATGGGGCGCGCACCGTGGCCGGGATCAGTGTTGGGCGGCGGTGGCGGTGGCCCGGATCTCGGCGACGGCGTGATCGAGCCCCTCGGGGTCGCGGAACAGGGCCGATCCGGCTACCAGCACGTTGGCCCCCGCGCCCGCAGCGCCCGCGGCGGTCGCGGGACCGATCCCGCCGTCGACCTCGAGATCGATCGCCCGCCCCGATGCCTCGATCATGGACCGGACCTCGGCGATCTTCGGCTCCATGGTGGCGATGTACGACTGGCCGCCGAATCCGGGATTCACCGTCATGACCAGGATGAGGTCACACAGGTCCAGCACGTGGGCCACGGCGTCGGCGGGTGTGGCGGGATTGAGTGCCACCGCCGGCTGGGCCCCCAGCTCGCGGATGCGACCGAGCGTCCGGTGCAGATGAGGGCAGGCCTCGGCGTGGACGATGACGATCTGGCATCCGGCATCGACGTAGCGATCCAGCATGAGGTCCGGCGTCTCGACCATGAGGTGCGCCTCAAACGGGACCGAGACCAGGTCACGCATGGCCGCGATGACATCCGGCCCGAACGTGAGGTTGGGGACGAACTGCCCGTCCATGACATCCCACTGGATCCGGTCGACCCCCGCCTTCTCCAGGGCCTGGCACTCCTCGCCGAGGCGGGCGAAGTCGGCCGGCAGCACCGACGGGGCGATCTCGATCGGGGGAAGGGCACCGGTCACGCCGCGATCGTAGTGCTCGTGCTCTCGGCACGCGATCCTGTCGGACCGTGCGGTACCGTCCCGCGGTGCCTACCACCGAGCGCCCGGGTCAGCCCCTTCCCGACCGCCTGACCCTCGACGCCGAGCGGATCGCCGTCGGTGGCGACGCCATCGGCCACGCTCCCGACGGACGGGTGGTCTTCATCTCGGGGTTGCTGCCGGGGGAGCGGGGGACCGTGCGACTCCGCAGCCAGCGGGCCCGCCATGCGTTCGCCGACGTCGAGGACGTCCTGACCGCCGCACCCGAGCGTCGGGAACCGCCCTGTCCCCACGTCGCCTCGGGGTGTGGTGGCTGCGACTGGCTGCACATCACCGACGACCACCAGCGGCGGCTGCGGCGCGAGATCGTGGCCGACGCCTTCGCCCACAACGTGGGTCTGGCCGTGCCCGAAATCGCCTCGGTGGCGCTCCCCGAGGCCGGCTACCGCACCACGGTCCGGATCGCCGCCGGACCGTCCGGCGCCGGGTTCCACGCCCGGCGCAGCGATCGTCTGGTGCCGGTGGACAGCTGCCTCGTCGCCCACCCCCGAGCCGAGGAGCTCCTGGTCGAGGGCGACTTCGGCGAGGCGGTCGAGGCCGTGATCCGGGTCGGAGCCAATACCGGCGACCGCCTCGTGCTGGCCTCACCCACCGCCGAAGGCGTCCGGATGCCCGATGACGTCCTGGTGGTGGGCCGCGACGAGCTCGATGCCGGGCGTCGGGCGTGGAGCCACGAGGAGGTCAACGGCCATCGGTATCGCATCTCGGCCGACTCGTTCTTCCAGGCCAGCGCCGTCGGCGCCGCCGCGCTCATGGACGTCGTCACCCGCGCCCTGGAGGGGTCCGGCGGCACGGTCCTCGACGCCTACGCCGGGGTCGGGCTCTTCTCGAAACCCCTCGAGGCCACCCACCGCGTCATCGCCGTCGAGCGCTCGTCGTCGTCGACGGCCGACGCCCGGATCAACCTGGGCCCCGACGCCCGCGTCATCCGCAGCGCCTTCGAACGATGGCGGCCCCGGCAGGTCGACGCCGCGGTCGCCGACCCGGCTCGCCGTGGCCTCGGCAAGGCCGGCGTCGACCGCTTGCTTGCGGCCGGACCCCGGCGGATCGTGCTCATCTCGTGCGATGCGGCGTCCGCCGCTCGAGACGTTCGGCTCATGGTCGAACGGGGGTCTACGGTCGGGGCCATGACGCTCATCGACCAGTTCCCCGGAACCTCCCACGTCGAACTGGTGACCGTTCTGGACGGGCCGGCGCAGTGAGTACCGACGACCCCTCATCCGGCTCGGGTACCGGCGACGAAGGGAGATCAGTGAAGGTCAACCTGCAAGAGGCATCGGATGCCCAGCTGATCGTCCACATCGGACGATACGAACAGGCGGCGCTGGCCGAGGCCTACCGTCGCCATGGTGGCTCGGTGTCGGCGTTGTCGCAGCGCCTGATCCGTCGGCCCGACCTGGCCGAGGAGGTCACCCAGGAGATCTTCGTCCGGCTCTGGAACAGCCCGGAGAAGTTCGACCCCGATCGGGGCTCGCTACGCGCCTTCCTCCTCTCCCAGACCCACGGTCGCTCGATCGATCTGATCCGCAGCGAAGAGGCCCGCAAACGGCGCGAGGAACGTGACCACCAGCGCACCGTCGACACCGGCTACGACCTCGAGCACGAGGTCATGGACCTCGCCGTCGCCGGCCGGGTCAAGGAGGCACTGGGGGATCTGCCCGAGGGCGAGCGGTCGGCCATCGTTCTGGCCTACTTCGGGGGCTATACCTACCGGGAAGCGGCCGAGATCCTGGGCGCGCCCGAGGGAACGGTGAAATCGCGCATCCGCTCGGGCCTCAAGAAGCTGCGGGGTTCGCTGGTCGACGTTGGCGGAGACGCGCTATGACCTCGGCCCGCCTCACGGACGCGCAGCTCGATGAGCTCCTGGGCGCCTATGCGCTCGACGCCGTCGATCCCGACGAGCGGCTGGCGGTCGAGGACTACCTCCGGGTCAATCCACGAGCTCGGTCCGAGGTCGCCGAACACCGTGAGGTCGCCGCCCAGCTGGCGTTCGAGGGTTCCGAGGCGCCACCCCACCTCTGGTCGGCCATCGAGGATGCGCTCGACGAGGCACCGCCGGAGATCAGCTGGTTGCCGCCGCTGACCTCCGTGGAGGGCGGGGAGCACTCGACCGCCGAGCCCGATGCCGACGGCGCCGGGCAACCGCTCGCTCCCGTCGTGCCCATCCGCAAGGGGCCACTCCGGGCCGGTGTGGCCCTGGCAGTCGCCACGGCGGCGGCCATCCTGATCGCAGCCGGATTCGCCGTGGCGCTGGGTCGGGACGACGCGCCGTCGTCGTCCGAACGGGCCATCGCCGCCGTCGAGGACGATCCCAGCGCCGTGACCGGTTCCCTGGTGGCCGAGGACGGCGGGCTCGTCGCCGAGGCCGGCCTCAGCGCCGGCGGACTGGGCTATGTCGACGGGAGCGAGCTGCCCGAGTTGGCGGACGGCCGCACCTACCAGCTGTGGGGCGTGTCGGGTGATCTCGTCATCTCGCTCGGAGTGCTCGGTCCCGATCCCGACGTCTGGGTCTTCGAGGCGGCCGAGACGCTCGACGCCCTCGCCCTCACCGACGAAGCCACTCCGGGGGTCGTGTCCTCGGAGCAGCAGGCCGTCGTGGTCGGCGAACTGGCCTGACCCTCACCCGTTCGGGGGGTGGCTCAGGAGGAGAGGATCGCGGCAGAGAAGTGTGGGATCGACGTTGCCGCCGGACAGGATCACCCCGCCGGTGGCGCCACCCTCGCGGCGGGCCACGGCCAGCGCCGCCGCTCCCGACGGTTCCAGCACCAGTCGGAGGTGGCCGGCGGCCCAACGTACGGTGGCGCGCAGCTCGTCGTCGGTCACGGTCTCGATGCGGGACACCGTGCGCTGCAGGACCGGGAACGTCACCGCACCCGGCGTGCGGACCCGCAGGCCGTCGGCGATGGTGTCGGGCGGGGGGACCGAGCGGCGCTCCCCGGCGGCCAGCGACCGGCGGGTGTCGTCACCCGCCGCCGGCTCGACGCCCACGATCTCGGTCTGTGGTGATCGCTCGGCGACGATCGCCGCGCATCCGGCCATCAGGCCTCCGCCGCTGACCGGGGCGTAGAACCGGTCCAGCGGTACCGACGCGTCCTCGAGCAGCTCCAGCGCGGCCGTGCCCTGTCCGGACGCCACGAGCGGGTCGTCGAACGGCTCGACCAGCACCAGCCCCCGCTCCGCCGCCAGGAAGGACGCCCGCTCGGCCCGCTCGGCGCTGTCCGGGCCCACTTCCACGACGTCGGCACCGTCGTCCTCGGTGCGTCGCCGCTTGAGGGGCGGGGCGTCGTCGGGCATGACGACGGTGCAGGGGACCCCGGCCAGCCGGGCGGCGCGAGCCACCGCCTGGGCGTGGTTGCCGGAGGAGTGGGCCACGACACCGGGGCAGTCGGGCGGCAAGGCCAGAATGCGGTTGGTGGCGCCCCGGAACTTGAACGACCCGGTGTGCTGCAGGCTCTCGGCCTTGAGGGCCAGCGGCGAGCCGTCGTCCGCCGAGCCCGGGAGGGTCGGCGTGTGGAGCACGCGGCCGCGCAACCGGTCGGCGGCGGCGCGAACGGCAGCGGCGGTGATGGCGCTCGGCTCGGCCGATTCGGTCATCCGTCGCCGAGCTCTGACACCGGCACCACCCGCGTCGTCAGTGGCCCGGGTGTCTCGGCCGGGAGGAACCACCGGAACCAGATCACGCCGCTCCGGTGGCCGGCCGTGCTGAGCCGATTGGGCACCTCGGCGTCGGCGGCGGTCACCACCAGCCGCCACGCGCCGTCGGGCTCGACCCTGGCCTGGCTGCCGTTGAGGGTGACCTGTTCGTAGCGGTAGTCGAACCCGGCCAGGAACGGGTTCCAGAGGCACACGTTCCAGAACGCACAGGCGGGGGAGCGACCCTCGATGACCAGCGCCTCGTCGTCGTCGAGATCGAAGCCGCCCAGTGCGTAGGCGGCGTCGCCGGCCGCCCATCCGTACGTCATCTCGGGCACGGGGTAGGGCTCGTGCATCACGTTGCGGTGCTCGGCCAGCGACAGGGGGACGATCGACGTGAGGTCGCGGACGAAGTTGGCCGCCCGGCGGAATCGGTTGGCCAGGTCGGCGTCGTCGAGCCGCGGCGGGCCCGGCGGGTCGCCGAGCAGTTCGATGCTCCACTCGGTGGGCCGGTCGCCCTGCGGGTCGTTGACGTAGTCGCGGGTGACGATGTCGGTGGCGCCCGGGTCGGTTCGGATCCCCCGGCCGGGCTCGACGTCGGGTCCCACCAGCAGTTCCCACCCGCCGGCGGCGTCCGGCCGGAGGTCGCGGGTGTTGACGATCCCGACGATGCGATCCGACCAGCGGCCGTCGTCGGGTCCGGCGTAGACGGTCACCGAGGTGTAGACGGCGTCCCCCACCGTGGCTCGGATGCGATAGGTCCGGGACGGATCGATCGGGCAGTGGCGATAGCGCGAGTCGCTGTTGTCGCCGCCCCAGCGCATGGTCGGCACGTCGGGCCCCGCGATCGTGGCCAGCACGGGGCGCAGCGGGTCGGCGTGGACGAACGCGGTCATGGCCACCTGGAGCACGGTGGGAAGGAAGAGGTACCCTTCCAGGAGCGTGGCGGGGTCGTCGATGGCCCGGTCACCCTCGTAGAACGAGCCGTCGGCCGCCTCAACCACTACGAGCAGTTCCCGATAGGCGGCGGCGGAAGCCGGCTCGGGGCGGCGGGACGGATCGGCATCGGTCATCGGCGAATCCTAGGACCTGTCCGGAATCGTCCTGGGTGCGCACCGCTGCGGGTGCCAGACTCCGCAGGTGCTGACCATGCGCGCCGGGGCCCGAGCCGGCATTCCCATCGCGATCGGCATCGTGCCGTTCGGTCTGGTGGCAGGCGTGGCGGCGACCGACGCGGGGATGGGGCTCGGTGGCGCCGTCGCGTGGTCGGTCGGCGTGTTCGCCGGAGCGTCGCAGCTGGCGGCGATCGAGCTGCTGGACTCGGGTGCCTCGGCTCTGGTGGCCGCCGGTGCGGCGCTGCTGATCAATCTCCGGTTCCTGATGTATTCGGCGTCGCTCGCGCCCTACCTGGCCCCGCAGCCCCTCGGCCAACGACTGGCGGCCGCCTACCCGCTGACCGACCAGGCGTTCGGTCTCTCCATCGCCGCATACGTACGGGAACCGCTCGCGTCGGGGCGTGAGCGACTGCACTTCTACCTCGGCTGCGCAGCGCTGATGTGGACGACGTGGCAGACGACGACGGTGATCGGGGCGGTGGCCGGATCGACGGTGCCCGACTCGGTGCCGCTGGACTTCTCCATCCCCCTCGTCTTCCTCGCGCTGCTGATCCCGTCGATCACCGATCGTCCGACGGTGGTCGCCGCGGTCGTCGCCGGCGTCGGCACGGTGCTGGCCGGTGAACTGGGCGCCGGTAACGCAGCGCTGGTCCTCGGGGTGACGGCGGGGATCGCGGCCGGCGCGGTCGCGGACCTGAGGCGAGGTTCGGACCGATGACCGCCCGGGTCTGGACCGCACTGGTCGCCGCCGCCGTCGGGACCTACCTCATCCGGGCCTCGTTCCTGGTGGTCGCACGACGGATGGGCGAGGTCGGTCCGGTGGCCACGGCGGTGCTGCGCATGATCCCGCCCGCGGCGTTGGCCGGACTGGTCCTCCCGGCCTTGGTGGCGCCGGACGGAGCGATCGAGCTCCCCAATCCTCGGATGGTCGCCGGTATCGTCGCCGCCATCGCCGGCTGGCGGTCGAAGCAGACGCTGGTCACCCTCGGCGCCGGCCTCGGAACGCTCCTCCTGTGGGAGGCGATCGCCGGCTGAGGCGCTCGATGCTCCCGAGGTGCGACTGCGGCGGGGTGCGCGTCCGGTTGCCTCCACCCGGTCAGGCGTCGTCGACCTCGTCCTCAGTGAGCAGGGCGGACAGGTTGCGTCGGCTGTGAAGGGGGACCGCCACCACCTCGGCCTCGAGCCCCGCGGCGCGGGCGTCCTCGAGGACCCGGGCCAGCGCGGCGGCGCCGGTGTAGTCGATCCGATCGGCCTGATCCAGGTCGATCACCAGCCGCTCGGCGTCCGGATGATCGGCCAGGTGGTCGATCAGGAGGTCCTCGAGCGCCGGCGCCGACACGAACCAGATCACCCCCGAGGGCCGGATGGTGAGCGTGCCGTCGTCATACCGGACATCGGCCCGCATCGTTGTCTCGAGCCACACGTGCCTGAGGATGGCCAGGCCGACGCCGACCATGACCCCGAGGTCGATGCGGGGTGCGGTGGCGAGCGTCGCAGCGAAGGTCGTCCAGGCCAGCAGCGCCTGCGGGTGCGACTCGGTCCACAGGCCGACCAAGGCGCGGCCCTGGACCAGCTTGTAGCCCGCCCCGAACACGATCGCTCCGAGGATCGCACGGGGCAGATCCTCGAGAATCGGGGAGAACGGCAGGAACAGCAGCAGGAGCATCCCGGTGACGGCGCCGCTCCATCGGGTCGTGGCGCCGGCCAGCCGGTTCAGCGCACTGCGGGAGAACGAACCACCGACCGGGAACGCCCCCGACACCGAGCTGGCCAGGTTGGCGACGCCCTGGCCGACGAGCTCCGCGAGGCGTCCCAGTGCTGCCGGTCGGCGCTGGCGAAGGTGCGAGCGATGGAGGAGGGTTCGGCGAAGCCGACCACAGCGATGACGATGCCGGGGACGATCAAGCCGGTGGCCTCGTCCCAGGGGAACGAGCCGGTGAGTGAGATGAACCCTCCGGGGAGCTCGCCGATGGTGCTGCCGTCGTAGCCGCCGGCCGCGGTCAGGATCGTGCCCAGTGCCACCGCGACGAGGACGCCGGGGAAGAGACGATGGATCCTGGGGCCGGCCAGCATGAGCACGAGGGTGGCGACGGTCAGCGCCAGCGCTGCCGGCTCCCACTCACCCGGGTGGGTGAGGGTCCACCAGCCTCGGGAGAGCACACCGTCGCCCTCGGCCGCCACGTCGAAGATGACCGGAAGCTGCGAGGCCAGGATGAGCACGGCTGCCGCCGAGGTGAATCCGAGCAGGACCGGCTCGGACATGAGGTACGCCACCGGTCCCAGGCGCAGCACGCCGAGGACCACCCGGGTCACGCCGACGATCAGCGCCAGCAGCGCGGCCAGCTTGATGTAGTCGTCGCTGCCGGTGGGCGCACGACCTTCGAGCGCCCCGAACGTGAGCAGGGCCATCATCGCCGTCGGTCCGGTCTGCAGGTAGGGCGAGGACACGAAGAGGGCGGCGAGCAGCGGCGGGAGGACGGCCGCGAAGAGGCCCACGTACGCTGGCAGGCCCGCCAGCTCGGCGTACGCCATCGACTGGGGGAGGAGGACGAGTCCGACCGAGGCACCCGCCACGACGTCGCCAGAGGTGGGACGTCCCAGTCGTTCCAGCCAATCGGTCACCAATGCAGTCTGCCGGACCGGCCGGGTCGGGAGCCGCATCGTCGCCGGGCAACGACGGGCCGCGCGGTGCATGGCAGGATGGCGCATGGCTCTTCAGCTCCGCCTCGGCGGCCACCCCCTGCCGCCCCTGTCCCGCTTCCGCATCTACGTCTGCGGGATCACGCCCTACGACACCACCCACCTGGGGCACGCCTCCACCTTCACGTGGGTGGACACCCTGGCCCGTGTGCTGGACCACGCCGGCGTGCAGGTCCAGCTGTGCCGCAACGTGACCGACGTGGACGACGCGCTGGTGCACGAAGCCGCCCGCCGCAACGTCGCGTGGCAGGCCCTGGCCACCCAGCAAACCGCCCAGTTCGAGGACGACATGCGCAAGCTGCGGGTGCGTCGACCTTCGTTCGAGCCGCAGTCGCGGGAGTACATCACCGAGGTGGTGTTCCTGGCCCGGGCCCTGCTCGACACCGACGCCGCCTACGAACGGGACGGATCGGTGCTTTTCCGGGGGGCCCAGGTTCCGGAGCGGGCCGGGCTGAGCCGCTCCGCCGCCGAGGCCGCGCTCGCGGCCACCGACCATCCGGAGCTGGGCGACGATCCCCTGGATGTTCCCGTCTGGCAGGCGTCGTCGGGCGACGATCCGGCATGGGACAGCCCATGGGGGCCGGGACGGCCGGGCTGGCACGCCGAGTGTGCGGCCATGGCGACGGCCATCCTCGGTCTGTCGGTGGACGTCCACGGCGGCGGCAGCGACCTGGCGTTCCCGCACCACGCCTACGAGGCTGCGCTGGTCGAGTCCGCCACCGGGGTCGCCCCGTTCGCCCGGGCCTGGATGCACATCGGCGAGGTGGGGGTCGACGGCGAGAAGATGGCCAAGTCCACCGGCAATCTGGTCCTGGTCTTCGACCTGTTGCAGGAGTGGCAGCCCGAGGTCGTGCGCTTGATGATCCTGGACCGACCCTGGGACCAAGCCTGGTCGTACGAGCCGGCGCTGCTCGACCGGTCGGCGGCCCGGCTCGACGGCCTCCGTTCGGCGGCGGGGCGCGGTGGGGCGGACGACGCCGCGACCGGCGAGGTGCTCGGCCGGTTGTGCGACGGCCTCGACGTGCCGGGCGCCCTGGCGGTGGCCGACGAGGCGGGCGGCGAGGCGGCCGGCGTCTGCCTCAGCCTCCTGGGGTTGACCTAGACACCCCGGGCTCGTACGTGTCAAGCGGCGAGGGCTCGGGGACGGGTCAGCAGGTAGTCGGCCGGATCGAAGCGCCGGGTCCGTCGCCGGTACGAGCCGGCCCGTCCCGACCAGTTCTGCGTGTTGCGGCCGTCCTCGGTCGTGTACCAGGAGTCGCACCCGGCGGCCCAGACCGTGTCGGCCAGCTCGGCCTGGATCTCCTCGTTGTACACGCTGGCGACATGGCGTCGGACATCGACCGACCGCACGTCGGTGTCGCGGAGCAGCGCAGCGGCTTGGACCACGTAGGCGATCTGTGACTCGATCATGAAGAGGATCGAGTTGTGGCCCAGGTTGGTGTTGGGGCCGTAGAGGATGAACAGATTGGGGTAGCCGGGGGCGGTCATCCCCAGGAACGCCTCGGCTCCGGCGTTCCAGTCCCGGTGCAGGCTGCGACCGTCCCGGCCGATCACCTCCATCGGGACCAGGAAGTCCGAGGCGCGGAAGCCGGTGCCCCAGATGATCGTGTCGACGCCGACTTCGCGGCCCGATTCGGTGCGGATAGCGGTGCCGGTGATGCGGTCGACCGGGTCGGTGATCACCTCGACCTGCGGCTCGACCAGCGAGCGGTACCAGTCGTTCGACATGAGCAGGCGTTTGCAGCCGGGGGGATCGGTGGGCATGAGCTCCTGCCGCAGGTCCGGATCCTCCACGACGGCCTCGAGATACTTCGCCTGCGCCTGTTCCACCAGGGGCGCACCGGGGGCGCGGCCGCCGAACAGCAGGGAGAAGCGGGCGTCGAACCGGGCGAAGATCGAGGCGCGGTAGGCCTGCATGAGTCGGGGGTGGCGGCCGAAGCGGTCCTTTTCCTGCTCGGTGAACGCTCGATCGGGCTTGGGCAGGACCCAGGGGGCCGAGCGTTGGAAGACCGAGAGCCGGCGCACCCTGTCCACGATCTCCGGGACGAACTGGATGGCGCTGGCACCCGTGCCGATCACGGCCACCCGATCGCCGGAGAGATCGTGGTCGTGGTTCCACTCGGACGAGTGGAACTGGGTGCCGCGGAAGTCGTCGCGACCGGGCAGGTCCGGATACCGGGGCAGACGGAGCTGACCGGTCGCGGCGACCAGCACCTCGGCGTGGCGGGTGGTGCCGTCGTCGGTGGTGAGCGCCCAGCGGGAGCGTTCCTCGTCCCATTCGGCGCGGACGATCCGCGTGTTGCACCGCAGGTGGGAGGCGAGTCCGTACCGCTCGGTGACGTCCTCGAGGTAGGTCAGGATCTCGGCCTGCGGGCTGAACTTCCGCGACCACTCGGGGTTGAGGTCGAACGAGAACGAGTAGAGGTGGGAGGGGACATCGCACGCGGCGCCGGGATAGGTGTTGGCCCGCCACACGCCGCCGACGCCGTCGCGGGCCTCGAAGATGGTGACGTCGCGATGTCCCCGGGCCAGCAACTCGATGGCCATGCCGATGCCGCCGAATCCGGCGCCGATGATGGCGAACGACGGCTCGGGGTGCTCGGTCACGAGCGCGAAGGTCACGGCCTTCGCCGTCCGGCGCTTCTCCAGCCAGGGACTGATGATGGGGACGTCCCAGTCCTTGCCGGCGCCGCGTCGCATGAAGGGCTGCTCGACGAAGATGTGGAGCAGCCAGGCGGCGATGATGGCGGCGGTCGTGCCGCCGACGACGGCCGCAGCCCGGTGCCAGTTGTTGAGGGTGTCGCTCTCGGCGATGAGCCACGACGGCCCGGCGAAGGGCAGGTGGATCACGTACAGCGAGTACGAGAGCGCCCCCAGCCACAGGGCCCAGCGCCGTTCGAGGAGGTTGCGGCCCCGCCCCGGAGCGCGGCTGGCGGCCCAGACGACGAAGCAGGCACCGGCGACGGCGACCGGGAAGGCTTGCCATTGCAGCCAGAAGCCCAGCTCCAGGTCGAGGTCGATCTCGTCCATGCTGGTCCAGTCGAACAGGGCACCCTGGAACAGGCTGGAGCGGCCGAGCCCGCCGACGAAGAAGAGCACCGCCGCGGCGATCCCCCAGGGCCTGGCCCGGCGGGGGAGCCCCCACCGGTGCACGGCGAGCGCGGTGAAGATGCCGAGGAAGATGGCGTCGAAGCGCATGTCGGTCCTGAAGTAGGCCATCTGGAAGGCCGAGTCGGTGGAGTAGTCGAGCCGGAGCCGGTTGATCCATACCAGCAGCGACCCCACCCCCGTCACGATCAGCCCGACCTTGACCGGGTCACGTTTGGCGAACCGCCAGAGCCCCAACATGAACAGCGGCAGCAGCAGGTAGAACTGGAACTCGATGTTGACCGTCCAGAGATGCGAGAACACCGAACCGCACATGCCGTCGGCCTGGAAGAAGTTGAGGACGAAGACCAGGTTGGTGGCGGCGGCCACCACGGGACTGGCATCGGTCTCACGGCAGCCTTCGCCGTCCCCGCCGACGATCTCGACCTGTTCTCCCTGGTCCAGTGCGCCGCCGGACTCGTCGGTGGTGTCTGGCGGGGGGAACAGGAACACGAGCACCAGCAATGCCCCGATCGTGACGGTGTAGATCGTGTTGCTGGGGACCACGCGAAAGACCCGGCGGCGGACGAAGGTCCGGCCTGGACGGTGGTCGGTCTCGTAGCGGCGTTGCAGCCACAGCGACGTGAGGAGGAAGCCGCTCATCGTCATGAACACCACGACGAGGGCATAGGCCCACATCTGCCAGAGCTTGTTGTGCCCGGTCATGTGGTAGAGGACAACCACGAGGGCTCCGATGCCCCGCATGCCGTCCAGCGGCGGAAGCGGCCGCATCTTGAACGTGATCTTCTCGCGAGAAGGCGCAGGTTCGCTGGAGGGATCGTCCTCGTCCTGCGGGCCGCCGGACGCCGCCGTCGCATCAGTGGTCATGTGTGATCCCCCGCACCCGGATGGCGCCACCGCAGCGCGACCGTGCGTTCACTCCGTGTCGGTCGAGAATACGACCGGAGCACCCCGCGTCTCAAAGAGGAGCGGGTTCCGACCTGCCGACGCCTTACCCGCTCAGGCGGCTCACGCCGGGCCGGAGGCGTCCAAGCGCTGGGGGACCAGGTCCCAACGGTCCAGCAGGGTGAGGCTGTCGCCGACCCAGCCGGTCTGGTCGGGCTCGCAGGCACACAGGGCCACCGCCGCCTCGACCATCGACTCCATCGGCTCGAAGCGGCCCGGGTCGAAGTCGGCGCCCAGGATGGCGTCGGCGCCCTCGCTGCGAACCGCGGCCCGCGGTCGGATCGCATTGACCCGGACGCCCGTGCCGTGGGTCTCCAGCGCCAGGGCGTTCGTGATCCGGTCCAGGGCGGCCTTCGAGGCGCCGTAGTAGCCGGTCGGGAGCGCGTCGCGAAACGGCGGGCCCGGTTCGTGGCGGGCACTGCCGCTGGTGAGGTTGACGATCCAGCCGTGGCCGACTTCCTGCATGGCGGGGACCGCCTGTTGGGCCAGGTCGAGGGGCGCCTCGACGTTGAGCTGCCAGGTGATGGCCCGCCGCTTCGGCGTGTATCCGAGCAGCGGACCGTGGATCGACGCCGCAGCGTTGTTGACGAGGATCCCGACGGTGCCGCCCAGCGCAGCGGCGGCGCGGTCGACCAGGCCGTCGCGAGCCTCGGGGGAGCCGAGGTCGACGACGACCGTCGCGACTCCGTTGCCGAACCGCTCGAGCCGGGCGGCGGTCTCCGCGAGGCTTCCGGAGATCTCGTCGCCGGCGGTCAGGGTGCGTGCCGCGATGGCCACGTCTGCGCCCTCCGCCGCGAGCCGATGGGCGATGGCGGCGCCGATTCCACGGCTGGCGCCGGTGACGAGGGCGCGGCGGCCGGCGAATCGTCGCGGGGGCGTGGTCGCGTTCACCGCTTCAGCTTCCTGCGACGCCGAGGAGGGTGTCGAGTCGTCGGAGGTCGGCGACCTCGGCGTCGATGGGCGTGACGACGAGCTCCCCAGCGATCTCGTCCACTGCGGTCTCGATGCGTGACCGGGCCGCCGCAGCCCGGCGCCCGGCGCCGACCCCGGCGAGCAGACGCGAGATCCATGCCGTCAGCAGCCCCACCAGGACGCCCCCCAGCAGGAGCGCCGTGGGGACCGGGACGTCGCCGATCTTCGGAATGGGAAACTCGGGCACCTTGGCCCATTCGAGCGCGGCGATCCCGACCAGCCAGACCAGACCGGCGACGGCGGCCAGGCCGGCCAGGCGTTGCACGAACGCGGCCAGCTTCCACCATCGGGGGAGCGACGTGGGTTCGAGGGTGGCGGCGGCGACGGACTGCTGGGCGGCTCGGGCCAGCGTCTCACCGTGGCGGGCTGCAGCCTCGCGTCCAGCCGCCTGCCAGGTCGCGGACTGGGCCGGCACCGCCTGCTCGACATAGGTGCGGACCGCAGCACGGATCCGGGCGCCGTCGACCGAGACGACCTGCGGCTCGGAAGGGTCCGGCTGCGGGGTCCCGGGGCCAATTGCGACGGGTGGCGCCGCCGGCTGTCCGGTCGCTCGCAGGGTGCGCAGCGGATCTCGTCGCACGGCGGAGACCCACCGGGTCACCGGCCAGCCGGTGCGCAGCGTCGCCATCCGCCGGTGCGACGCAGCGACGGCATCGCAGGCCGAGTCGGCCCCGGCGGCCGCCGCCACCTCGGCGGTCAGCCGGCGGCGCTCGCCGGTTGCGCCCGATGTGGGAAGGTCCAGGTCGAGCGCACCGTCCAGGTCCCGGGCGACGGCGGCCACCGCGAGAACGGCGCGGTCCACGGCGGCCCGGCGTGACGCCACCACGTCGGCGAGCCGCGCCCGGAGCTGTTCCACCCCGGTGCCGTCCGCTGCGGACACCGGCAGCACCGTGACGTGCTCGAGTCCGTCCGAGCGGAGGATGCCGGTCAATTCGGCCAGGCAGGTCTCCAGCTCGTCGGGCGTGAGCAGATCGATCTGGTTGAGGACGACGATGACCGCCGCGTCCTGACCGGCGAGATCGCGCAGGTAGGCGTGGACCGATGCGTCGGCGTACTTCTGCGGGTCGGTGACCCAGAGCAGCAGGTCGGACAGGTCGGTCAGGCGCTCCATCTCGAGTTGGTGCGAGCGTTCGATCGAGTCGTGGTCGGGGAGGTCGACCAGGACCAGCCCGTCGAGGTCGTCGCCGGCGGAGGCGGAGAGGGACGAGTCCGGCGCGGGATGGGCCGAGGGGATCTCGAGCCACCGCAGCAGCGGTTCGATGTCGGGCCCCCAGACCGCGGCCGTCGCAGCGGCGGTGGTTGGTCGGCGTAACCCTGGCGCCGAGAGCTCGCCGCCGGCGACGGCGTTGAAGAGGGTCGACTTCCCGCTGCCGGTCGGGCCGGCGATGGCGACGACCGCGTGGTGGGTCCCGTGGCCCAGCCGGCCCCGGGTGCGACGGCACACCGCGTCGGCCTCGGTCAGTTGGGGAGGCGCGATCCGGGGCTGAGCGAGCGAGATCGACGCTTCCAGCGCAGTCAGTCGGTCCTCCAGCGTCGGCTCGCTCACGTCGTACGCTCGGAGAGCAGTTCGATGGCCGCATCGAGCTCGGCGGCGACCTCGGGGGTGGCCGAGTCGGCGGCCAGTCGTTGTCGGAACCGCGCTGCGTCGTCGGCCAGGAGCCGTCGAATCCGCATCTCGAGGTCACCTCGGGCCTGCTCGACCAGATCTCGCACGGCCTGTTCGCCGAACACGGCGGTGAGCAGGGCGTGGGACGCGGCGCCCGTGCCGGATGCGACGGCGACCTCACCTCCGGTGAGGCCCCCGGTGCTGGCGAAGACCGCGACCATCAGAGCGAGTCCGACCGTATTGACACCGATCGAGAGCACACGGGCGACGACCTGCCGGCTCTTTCCCTGGTCGCTGACCAGCGCGACCACCGAGGCGCTCCACTGGTCGATCTCGGCTCGGGCCCTGACCGCCAGATCGGGGTCGGAGCGGGAGAGGCGGACGTCGTCGCCGCCCAGGAGCGCCGCACCGGCCGGGTCGTCTCGCCAGCGCTCCACCACGGCCAGGGATGCTTCGTCGGCGTGGAGGACGATGCCGCGCTCGAGATCGGACGTGAGCTCTCCGGTGGCGGCGGCGGTCTCGGATCGGCGCCCGAACGCGCCGGCGACGGCGTCACGGACCCGACCGACCTGGCGCTGGACCGTGCCGATGATCTTGCCGGTGCCCACCAGCTCGTGCCAGCGGCCCAGCACCTCGGCGTGGAGGGCCCGTCCGGCGATCGCCCGGTGGGCGATGGCCTCGGCCGCTTCGCCGTAGGCGTCGTCGATGTCGCGGGCCAGACGTTCGGCTGCGTCGAGCTCGGCTTGGACCGCTTCGGCGATCGTGCCGGTCCGGGGGAGCAGGCTGGCCAGTGCACCGTCGAGGGTGCGCTGCGCCACCGTGGCGCGTGCGTCGGCGTCAGCGGCCAGCCGTCGCACCCAGTCCGAGACCGCGGTGAGATCGTCGCCGGTGAGCAGGCCTGCGGGCGACTTGGGTCCCTCGTCGACGACGAACAGGTCGGCCGAGGCCAGGCCGGACTCGTGCATCAGCTCGCGCAGGTGGGTCGAGACGTCGTCGCGGGCGCCGGGCGGCACGCGGTTGAGCACGAGGGCCACGACCGTGCCGCGGTCGGCCGCGGTGGACAGCACCTCCCACGGGATCGCGTCGGCGTAGCGGGCCGCCGTGGTGACGAACACCCACAGGTCGGCGGCGGCCAGCAGCTGTTCGGCCAGCGAGCGGTTGGCGGTTTCGACCGAGTCGATGTCGGGCGCGTCCAGCAGCGCCAGTCCGGGTGGAAGGGCGTTCGTGGTGTGGATCCTGAGTGTGCCCGGCCGGGCCTCGGATCCGGCGTCCTCGTCGATCCGCGCCAGGCCCGGCAGCACGCGGTCGGACCGGAACCAGGGCTGGTCGTCGACGTGACAGGCCAGCACCGGCGTGCGCGTGGTCGGGCGGCGCACGCTGGCGGCGGAGACGACGTCACCCAGAATGCTGTTGAAGAGCGTCGACTTTCCGGCGCCGGTCGAGCCGCCGAGCACCGCCAGGAGCGGAGCATCGAGTTGGGCCAGGCGGGGCAGGAGATAGTCGTCGATCTGGTCGAGCAGTTGGGAGCGCTCGCTACGGGCCCGCTCGGCTCCGCTGGTGGCGAGCCGGAGCGGCGCCTGCATCAAGGCCAGACGCAGCTGTTGCACTGCGCTCGATCGCGGCTCGACGCTGGCGGTGCTGCTCATGACCCCTCGATCCTGCCACGGCGATCTGGGAAGTGCCGTGAGCAGCGTCGTAGATTCTCGTCCTCATGTTCCATCGCCTGCTCCAGTGGGTCTCCCGCACGGTGGCGGAGCGACCGGCCCCCACGCTGGTCGTCGTCGTCGCCCTGACGCTGGTGTTCGGAGGGCTGGCCCGACAGCAGCAGCTGGAGGCCGGGGCCTCACCCTTCCAGGTCGAGAGTCAGCTGGCCGACGACATCGACACCCTGAACGGCACCTTCGGAGCCCAGAGTGCGCTGACGTCGATCCAGATCCTCGTCAACGCCGGCGAGGGCAGCACGGTCATCTCCGCCGAGGGGGTGGCGGTGGCCGACCAGGTCCGCTCGATCGTGCTCGACGTTCCCGAGGTCGAGCAGTTCCTGAGCGACGACCCGCAGGCGATCGTGTCGTACACCGATCCCATGAGGGTCGTGCTGGAGCTCTCCGGCGCGGCGGTCGCCGATGCGTCCGACGACGAGCTGCGCACGGCGGCCAGGCTGGCCTTCGCCGACCCCGAGCTCGGTTCCGCCGCCCAGCTGCCGTTCTCGCTGGACCTCGACACCGAGGCGGCGACCGCGCAGGCGGGCGTGGTCCTCGTTCGGCTCGACTCGACGACCGACATCCCCGACGTGCGCGAGACCTCCCTGGCCGTGCGTGATGCGTTGGAGGAAGGATACGACGGGTCGGCCACTGTCGACCCGTTCAACTTCCTCATCGTCAACGCGGCCATCAGCGACGCATCGTTGGCCGAGATGCCCCGGTTGCTGGGCATCGGGCTGGTCCTCATCGTGATCATCCTCAGCGCGCTGTATCGACGCTTCAGCGATGTCGCACTGGCTCTGCTCGCCCTGGTCGCCACCGTGATCTGGATGACGGGGCTATCGGTGCTGGTCGGACCCGACTACCTGGGATTGACGGGGAACTTCACCCAGATCTCCGTCATCGTGCCCGTCTTCCTGATCGGTCTCGGGGTGGACTACGGCCTCCAGCTGACCTTCCGCTACCGCGAGGAGCGGGCCGGTGGACTGACGCCGACCCGATCGTCGGCCCGGGCGCTGTCCACCGTGGGGGCCGCCCTGGGACTGGCGACGGTCACGACGATGATCGGCTTCCTGACCAACCTGGCCAGCCCCTTGCCGCCGATCCGCGACTACGGGGTGTTCGCTGCCTTGGGCGTGCTCTCCGGCCTGGTCGTCTTCGTGCTCCTCGTGCCCGCGGCGCGCACCTTGCTGGACAACCGCCGCGCCGGCGACGCGCACGTCAACCCGGCGGGCGGCCAGGGACTGGGGACGATCGGTCGGGTGGCCCGCACCGTCGGCAATGTCGGCATGGCGGCACCCGTGGTGACCATCGTGGTGGCGGTGCTGCTGACCGCTGGGAGCGTGGTGGCCGCGTTCGACATCGAGACCGTGTTCGACGCCGACGAGTTCATCCCGGACGGGACCGATATCGAGCGGGTGGTCGACGATCTGGTGGCGCTCTTCGGTGGGGACCTCACCGAGCAGAGCTTCCTGCTCATCGAAGGCGACCTCGGCGGTCCCGACGCCCGGGCCGAGCTGGACGCAGTGGCGGTTCGTGTCGCCGAACTGGACGGGGCGCGCCAGACCGGTGCGGCGTCACTGGTGACGATCGAGATCGCCGACGACGGGCAGCTCGGATTGATCACCGTGCCCACGACGGTGGGCCAGGACGGCGCCCGGGAGCTGGCCGACCAGCTCCTCGAGGTGGCGGCGCCGCTGGAGGAGGCCGGGCTGGAGGTGCGTGTCGCGTCGGACGACCTGCTGCTGCACGAGACCAATCGGCTGCTGGCGCAGTCCGGGCGGCGCGGCATCCTGCTGGCCCTCTTGGCGGCGACCGTCTTCATCACTGCGTACTTCGGACTGGTCGATCGCCGGCCGTGGTTGGGGTTGCTGTCGATGGCCGTGACCACGATGGTCGTGGCGTGGACGGTCGGCTCGATGTGGCTGCTCGGTATCGACTTCAACATCCTGACCGTGACCCTGGCCTCGGTCGCGGTGGGACTCAGCATCGACTACGGGATTCATATGACCCACCGGTTCATCGAGGAGATCGGCGATTCGGAGCTGACCGTGAAGGAAGCGCTCGACGAGGCGCTGTCCCACACGGGGGCGGCGCTCACCGGGTCGGCGGCGACGACCGTGGCCGGCTTCGGGGTGCTGGTGTTCTCGGGGTTGGTTCCCATCCGTCAGTTCGGCACGCTGATGTCCGTGGCGATCATCTTCTCGCTGATCGGGTCGGTCCTGGTGCAACCGGCCGTTCTCCTGTTGTGGGGCCGGCGCCGATTGCCCCGCGAGCGCAGACGCCCGTGACCGAGCAAGCCGCGCCCCGCCCCCTGCCGCTGACGCGTGGTCGGATGCTGCGGCGGGGCCTCTTCCGCCGCTGTCCGGTCTGCGGCACTCATCCCCACTTCCGCTACGGGCTGATTCTGCCCGACGACTGCGAGACGTGTGGGTTGCACTTCGAACGGGTCGAGGGACACTGGATCGGCAGTCTCGGCCTGAGCGTGATCGTGTCCTTCACCCTCCTCTTCCTGACCCTGGTGGTGGGAGCGGTGATCACCTATCCCGAGATTGCGGTGGTGCCCATGATCGTGGCCGGTCTCATCGTGGCCATCGGGTTCCCGCTGTTGTTCTCCGGCACGGCGAAGACGCTCTGGACGGCCATCGACATCTCGATGCGCCCGCTGGAGCTCGGTGAGGTCGCCCCCGGTTGGGTGCTGCTCGGACCTGACGACGACCCGCTCGACTCCGACGACGCGACCGGTGGGACGTCGCTGGGTCAGGGCGACGCGTAGCCGTCGGGGTTCTGCGACTGCCAGCGCCACGCGTCGCGGCACATGTCGGCCAGCGTCATCGTGGCGGACCATCCCAGATCGGCGTTGGCCTTGGCCGGATCGGCCACACTGGCCGTGATGTCGCCGGCGCGGCGCTCGATGACCCGGTAGGGAAGCGTGCGGCCGCAGGCGTCCTCGAGGGCGGTGCGGACCTCGTGGACCGACGCACCCCGACCCGTACCCAGATTCCAGGTGCGGGTGCCCGGCTCCCGCTGCCCGAGACCGGCGAGGGCGGCCAGGTGGCCGCGGGCCACGTCGACCACGTGCACGTAGTCGCGCACGCCGGTGCCGTCGGGGGTGTCGTAGTCGTCACCGAAGACCAGTAACTCGTCGCGGCGACCCACGGCGACCTGCAGCAGGTAGGGCATGAGGTTGTTGGGAATGCCGTGAGGGTCCTCGCCGATGATGCCGGAAGGGTGTGCGCCGGCCGGGTTGAAGTAGCGCAGCAGAGCGATGCGCAACGTGGGCCGGGCGACGGCAGCGTCGGTGAGGATCTGCTCGGCCATCAGCTTGGTCCAGCCGTACGGGTTGGTGGCGGCGACCGGGGCGTCCTCGGGGATGGGGACCGACTCGGGGTCGCCGTAGACGGTGGCGGACGATGAGAAGACGATCGTCTCGCAACCGTGGGCGGCGCAGGCGTCGATCAGGTTGAGCGTGCTGTCCAGGTTGTTGCGGTAGTAGCGGACCGGCTGCTCGACCGACTCACCCACCGCCTTCAGTGCGGCGAAGTGGATGACCGAGCCCGGGTGATGCTCGGCCATGACCCGATCGAGGGCCGTGGCGTCGCACAGGTCGATCTCGTGGAAGGCCGGTCGGGTGCCCGTGATCCGCTCGATGCGGTCGATGGTGAGCGCGGAGGAGTTGACGAGATTGTCGACCACGACCACGTCGTGACCGTCGTCGAGCAATTCGACGACGGTGTGGCTGCCGATGTAGCCGGTTCCGCCGGTGACCAGGATCGGTTGACTCATCCGCCCAGAGTGCCCGCTGTGACCTCCCCCGATCGAACTCTGGGCAGATATCCGGAAATGTGTGGGGTGGTTGCCCGAAGTTCGGCGGGTGGGGCGCGGTTCCGAAGGCGGAGTCAGTCGGGGCGGACCCGCAGGATGGGCCCGGCCCGGAAGATCGGTGCGACGGCAGCCCCGGCGACCGCCCCGATCTCGGCGTAGAGACCGGCGGGCACCGAGATGTCGGCTAGGTAGTGCTCGCCCGCCAGCGGGGACCCGACCAGTCCGGTCTTGGGAAGCGCCAGCGTCAGGGTGGCGGTGGCCCGGATGTGGGCGCCGAGGGCCTCGCCGCTCGAGACGTCGACCCCGCTGGGCGTGTCGAGCGAGAGGATGGGCGCGCCGAGCACGTCGAGGGCGTCGATCAGCTGCGCGGCCCGTCCCGAGGCCTGCCCTTCCAGTGCGTAGCCGATGACGGCGTCGAGGATCAGGTCGATCGGTGTGGTGTCCGGTCCGGGGCCCGGCACCGAGTCGACGATGGTGAGTCCCATCCGGTCGAGGATCCTCAGCTGGTGGGCCGGAACCCCCCGGTAGGCGTCCGGGGGACGGGTGGTGAGGACGGTGACGGCGATCCCAGCGTTGTGGAGGTGCCGCGCCGCGACCAGGCCGCCCCCGCCGTTGCCGCCGGTGCCAGCGGCCACCAGGACGTGGCTCGGCGCAAAGCGCTCGCGGGCGAGCCGGGCCAGGTTGACCCCGGCGTTCTCCATCATCTGAAGCAGCTCGATGCCCAGCTCGTCGACCATGATCCGGTCGATCTCCTCCATCTGCGCCCGGGTGACGGTCGGGAGCGGTCGGGGAGCGTCGGGCCAGTCCATGCCGCCCATTCTCGCGGCTCGTCGTGCGGACAGAGCGTCGGCTAGGCTAGACACTATGTCTATTCCTTCCATCGTCCAGGCCCGCGATCTGGGCAAACGCTTCGGCGGTGTCCCGGCCGTCCGAGACCTGAGCTTCTCGGTCGAGGCGGGGCAGGTGCTCGGTCTGCTCGGACCCAACGGCGCCGGCAAGACCACCACGATCAACATGATGACCACGCTGCTCCCGATCGAGTCGGGCTCGGCGTCGGTGAGCGGCTACGACGTGGCCACCCGACCGGGCATCGTGAGGCAGTTGATCGGCCTGGCCGGACAGGCCGCCGCGGTCGACGAGAAGCTGACCGCCCGCGAGAACCTGGAGCTGTTCGGCCGGCTGTACAAGCTTCCGAAACCCCGCCGGAAGGCCCGGATCGACGGGCTCATCGAACGGTTCGATCTCGGTGGGTTCGCCGACCGCATCGCCGGGACCTATTCGGGAGGGGAACGTCGGCGACTCGACGTGGTCGCTGCGTTGGTGGCGGACCCCGCGGCGCTGTTCCTCGACGAACCGACGACCGGGTTGGATCCGCGCAGCCGGATCGAATTGTGGGACGCCATCCGGTCCCTGGCATCCGATGGAACCGCAATCGTCCTGACCACGCACTACCTGGAGGAGGTCGACCGGCTGGCCGACCACGTGGTGGTGGTGGACCGCGGTGCCCAGGTCGCCGCGGGCAGTCCCGCGACGCTGAAGCGGGAGCTGGGTAGCGACGTGCTCGAGGTCCGGCTCGCCGACCGTGTCGACGCTGATCGCGCCGCCGACCTGCTGAGCGACGCCGACGGCGCGGTCGTCGACGCCGAGGTCGGTCGTCTGGACGTCCCCGTCACCGACGGCGCCGAACGGTCGCTGGCGTTGCTGCGACAGCTCCAGGACGGCGGGATCACCATCGCCGACTTCCAGCTCCGTCGCCCGACACTCGACGACGTGTTCCTCACCCTCACTGGGAAACCGGCCGAGCCCGCTCCCGGACTCCGACCCGAGGAGGCCGCATGACCGGTGTCCACGCCCCTGCGCCGACTTCCGACGTGATCGACGATCCCGGAGCGTCGCTGCGACTGCGATGGGCCGTTGCCGATACCAGCGCCGTGTTGTGGCGCGACACGATCCGTACTCTCCGGCAGCCCGAGATGCTGACGTTCGCGGTCGTGATGGGATCGTTCTTCCTCATCCTGTTCAACTACGTGTTCGGCGGCTCCATCGGTGCCGGCGCCGACATCGACTACCTCCAGTTTCTGGTGCCGGGTGTGCTGGTCATCACCGCGTTGAACGGGGCGCAGCAGACCAGCATGGGGCTGGCCGCCGACCTGACCGAGGGGGTCACCGACCGGTTCCGCTCTCTCCCGATGAGTCAGGTTGCCGTGATCGCCGGGCGCACCTTCGCCGATGCGGGGCGGAACGTGGTCGGGCTGACACTCGTGGCGCTCCTCGGCCTTCTGATGGGCTACCGGTTCGGGTCGCTGCCGGGCGCAGTAGGAGCGGTGCTGTTGGCGACCGGGATGGGGTTCGCCTTCTCGTGGATGGGCGCCGCGATTGCTGCGAAGGTTCGCCAACCCGACATGGTGGGCATGCTGTCGATGTTCTGGCTGTTCCCGATGATGCTGGCGAGCACGGCGTTCACCCCGGCCGAGACCATGCCGGGCTGGCTCCAACCGTTCGCTCGGTACCAGCCGGTCTCGGTCACGGCCGATGCCGTCCGCGGTCTCGCTGACGGCGACCCCGCTCGCGGCGATCTCCTGCTCTCCCTGGCGTGGATGGTGGGCATGCTCGTGGTCTTCGTCCCGTTGTCGATGCGGCTCTACCGCAGGGCCGACGGGTGACCGATCCCGAGGTCGCCGGGTCGGCGGGGGCCACCACCAGGGATCGCATCGTCCATGCGACGCTGATGCTCATCGGCGAGCAGGGCCTTTCCGGCGTGACCATGTCCGCCGTGGCCGATACGGCGGGCATCGCCCGTCAGACGCTGTACAACCACTATCCCGATGTGGACAGCATCGTCGCCGCCGCCATCTCGCAGCATGCGGCCGAGAGCGTCGAGCTGCTCGATGCTGCGATGCGGGTGGTCGAGAAACCGCTGGACCGGCTCGGGCAGCTGATTCGCCATGTCGCCGCCACCACGGCTCACGCACCACACGCGCTGGACGTGCGCTCCTCGTTGTCGCCCGAGGCGAGGGCGTCTCTGATCGAGTTCGACGTGGCCCTCGACGGGCTGATCGCCGGGATTCTGGAGGAGGGTCGGGACGAGGGCGTGTTCCGGGCCGACCTGGACGGAGCGGTGGACACGGTGCTGGTTCGGCACCTCCTGGAGGGGTTGTCGGCCTCGGTCGCAGCGGCGCCCGACCGGGCCGCCGAGATCACCACGATCGCCACCCGCACGATCCTGGCCTCCGTCCGCTGACGAACCGAGCAAACGTGGGGTCAGGCACCTCCTATGCTCGTTTCGTGGCAACGGGGGCCGACGATGTCGAGATCGTCACGCTGAGGCTCGGGTTCGATCGGTTCAACGCGCACATCGTCACCGAAGCCTGCCGGGACGAGGGCCTGACCGTCGAGCTCCTGACGATGGACGACCAGGGCTCGCTACCGGGAAACCTGGCCGTGCTCAGACACCGGCTCCTGGTGCGTGCGGACGAGCTCGACGAGGTGCGGCAGGTCCTGGCCCGCTCCGGCGACGACGCCGAATCACCTGACGCGTCGTCGAACCAGGACTGAACCCTGTCGGTGCCTGACCCCGAGAGGGTTCAGGTCTCGATCTCGGGGGCGGGGCGGCAGGGCTGGCCCCGCAGTGACGGGCAGGGCGGCGCCTGCTCGGGCCAGCCGCCGAGATCCGGCACCACGGGCAGCACCACCCGCGACGGGAACGCCGCCGAGTGGTGGATCGTGTTGGTGACCTCGCCGTCCGGTTCCAGCAGCTCGAACTTCCAGCGGGGTCACGAACCTCCCGGCGTGTCGATGGCGATGCGGATGCTCGAGTCGGCCCGGAAGATGTGACCCATGTTGAAGATCTCGATGCGCATCAGGGCCGGCTCGTCACCCGGGAGGGGACCGTTCTCGTCTTCGAGATGGTGCTGCACGGGGAGCAGCTCGGTGGATTCGTCCTCGTCCAGTTCCCGGTGACTGGCCCGCAGCCAGCCGGCTTGCACGTAGAACTCGGTCCCGTCGGGCCGCACCTCGCTGACGGTCACCTCGATGTCGGTGTCGTCGTCGGTGGACTCGACCCACAGGTCGGCACTGGCCGGACCCAGGAGCACCGTGTCCTCGGCCAGCGGCGGCGTCTCGAACGTCACGGCGGTGCCCTCGGCCGGGACCGGCCAGTCGTACTCGGGCAGGTTGCCGAAGATGTCGGTGCTGCCGCCGTCGAAGGTCGTCACCCCACCGGCGTCGGGGTCGAATCGGTAGTCGCTGGCCCCGCTGTCGGCCGCGGGCTCGTCCGGCGACAGCGTGCCGTCGGGTCCGAGGTACCACGGCGTGGCCACCGTCTCGGCCAGCGGCCACTGATCGAACGTCGCCTCGTACGTGCCGATCGGCGCTCCCAACGAGTCGGAGCCCGCCCCACTCTCGAACACCACCCGGACCGGCTGCTCGGCTTCGTAGGCCGCCAGTGCCTCGGCGTGGTCCATGCCGCTGAACCGATTGGGCGGGACCTCGAGCGGCCAGCCGAACGCCAGGTCGAACAGAACGCCGCCGAACGAGACGACCACTGGAGGAAGCTCGGGGGGCTCCTCGGCCACGTAGAGATCCAGGAAGTCGTTCATCGCCGGAAGGGTCTCCGGACCGAATCCATCGGCGTGGGTGCCGTTGAACATCGTCACCCGCAGCTGATCGGTGGTGAACTCGTCGAGCATGTTGGCGAAGTGCGATCCGGTCTGCTCGTCGTGCCAGGCCCCGGTGAGGAACACCGGGACGTCGATCTGGTCCACGAAGGTCTGGGGCACGGTGTAGAGGTAGTCCTCGTCGTACCAGTCGATCTCCCTCGACAGCTCGAGGATGTCCCGATTCTGGCCACGCAGCAGTTGGTTCTCGGCGCACTGCGACGTGTCCCCGTCGGCCTCCTCGTCGCCGACCACCGTTTCCTCCCACCCCTGGCCGTAGGGGTCGGCGTTGTCCAGGACCCCCTCGGCCCACTCGGCCGCGAACCCGTTGTTGTAGATCCCGCCGGGCCTCAGCGTGCCCCGGTACGTGTCGTCGATGACCGACAGCGGTGTGATGGCCGCCAGCGACGGGGGATTCGACCACGCGACGTAGAGCTGGCTGATGCCCGGATAGGACAGGCCGACCATTCCCACCCGGTTGCCGGCGACCCAGTCCTGGGCGGCGACGGTCTCGATCACGTCGTAGCCGTCGAGGACCTGGAGTTCCTCGTAGAAGTCGTAGGCGCCGCCCGAGCAGCCCGTGCCGCGGATGTTCACGGCCACCACGGCGTAGCCGAGCACCGAGGCGAGCAGCGATCCCGGTTGGGCCGGCACACCGTCGCAGAGCGCGGGGAGGGCGGCGAGGAGCAGCCCGCCTTCGTCGCACAGCGACGCCGACGTCGATGGCATCGGTGTCTCCGACGAGGCTCTCGATGGTGCTGGTCGGGTTGGCGGGGTCGTATCCCGAGTACTCGACGACCGTGGGGTACGGGCCGTCTTCGGGGGGCCCGGGAAGATAGATGGTGGCGGAGAGCCTGGTGCCGTCCCTGGTGGTGATGTAGCCGAAGCCCGGTTCGAGCACCTGGTCGTCGTAGAGCGCCTGGTCGGGGACCGTCGTGCGATCCATCACCGTGATCGCCTCCGAGGCTGCGCCGTCGGCGGTCGCGACCGTGTAGCCGTCTCCGGGCTCGACCTCCCGAAAGAGGTAGGAGCCCTGGTCGTCCGTGGCGCCGTCGGCCACGGGGGCGCCATCGGCGTCGATCAGCTCCAGCTCGGTCCCGGGTTCGGTCCCGAGGACTGCGATCTGCTCGACGCTGCCCTGCACGGAACCGTCGAGCGGTTCGGCGTCGTTGGGTGCGTCGTCCCCGGTGTCGACGTCGCCGTCGGACGATTCGCGGTCGGAGGTGTCAGCCGAGGTGTCGGCCTGCGCGTCGGCCGGATCCTCCGATGTGGAGCATCCGGCCAGTCCGGGCAGGGCCAGACCCAGGGCGAGCGCGAACAGCAATCGATGTCGCATCACACGGTCCCCCCGGGTGCTCGATGTTGCGGCGACGATACGTGGGCGGCCCCATCGAGCTCAAGATCACCACCGTCCGGCGTTTCAGACCACCCCCGGATCTTGCGGCCATCAGGCCCGGAACTGGGCTCTGTGGCCGCGAGTTCGGAGTGGGGGGAGCGGTCAGGCGTTGACGGTGACGGGGATCGCATTGAGTGCGGTGTTGCCCGACAGCGGGTCCACCACGCCGGCGTCGGTCAGGACGTTGCTGTTCACGCCGGGTCGGTCCTGGGCGATCTCCATCGCCGTTCCGGGTCGGTCGTGGCCCCACCCGTGGGGCAGGCTCACCACACCCGACATGATCTCGTCGGTGACCTCGACGGTCGCCTCGACCGATCCGGCGGCCGACGCAATCGTTGCCGTCGCGCCGGTTTCGAGCCCACGACTCGCTGCGTCGTCGGGGTGCATCTGCAGCGTGCACCGCTCGGCGCCTTTGACGAGCACCCGAACGTTGTGCATCCACGAGTTGTTCGAGCGCAGGTGGCGGCGCCCCACCAGCAGCAGCTCGTCCGGGTCACCCGGCCCGGCGGTCAGCGTGTCGGCCAAATGGTCGAGATCCTCCAGGACCGGATCGGGGGCCAGCTCGACCCGGCCCGAGGGGGTGCGGATGCCGTTGGGCAGCTGCGGCGTGAGCGGGCCCAGGTCGACGCCGTGCGGGTGGTCCTGCAGCATGGCGAGGGACAAGCCCTCGGGAAACGCCCCGAAGCCGTCGCCGTAGGGGCCCAGGCGGAGCATGGCGTCGACCACCCGATCCTCGGGGGTGTCGCCGTGGAGCTGGTCGCGCAGTTCGGCCGGATCGCGGCCGGCGACGGCCGAGTCGGGACGGCCGGTCGCCGTGGTGAGCACGGTGTCGATGACCAGATCGTGGACGGCGCCGGGGTCGGCGTCGGCGCCGGCGCCGCTCAGGATCAATGCCAGCCGGGCCAGGACGTCGCTCTCGGACGGGGCGTCGGTGGAGAAGACGGCCGGCGACCAGTTGGCGACGTTGCGCACTGCGAGCGTGGCGAAGGCCAGGTCGTAGTGACTGCGCTCCAGGGCCGATGGTGCGGGGAGAATGACGTCGGCGTACCGCGTCGTCTCGTTGCGGTAGATGTCGACCGACACCATGAAGTCGAGCGAGCCGAGCGCCTCCTCCATCCGCTGGGAGTCGGGGCACGACAGGGCGGGGTTGCCCGCCACCGTGATGAGGGCTCGGACCTGGCCCGGTCCCTCAGTGAGGATCTCGTCGGGGAGCGTGGCGACGGGCAGTTCGCCGCGGGCCTCGGGCAGGTCCCGGACCCGGCTGCGCCACCGGCCGAGGGAGAATCCGCGTCCGCCCGGCGCTTCCGCGGCGGGACGACCGGTGGCGGACAGGGCGAACATGGCACCGCCGGGTTCGTCGAGACCACCGATCAGCGTGTTGATCGCGTCGACCGCCCACGACGCGACGGTGCCGAAGCGAACGGTGTGGGTTCCGATGCGGCCGTACACGACCGCCGTCGGTGCCGCGGCCAGTTCGTGGGCGATCCGTTCGGTCACGGCGGGCTGGATCGTCGTGATATCGGCGACGGCGTCGGGTGAGAACGACCGGACCGCGGCGGCCAGCTCATCGACGCCGGCGACATGGTCGGCGAGGCGCCCGAGGGAAACGAGGCCGTCGCGCACCAGGACGTGCAGGAGTGAGCACAACCACGCTGCGTCGCCGCCGGGGCGGATCGGGAGGTGTTCGTCGGCTGCCTTGGCGGTCCGGCTCAACCGGGGGTCGACCACGACCAGTCGACCGCCTCGTTCGGCCAGTGCTTCGAGCCGGCCCGGGAAGTCCGGCGCCGTGCACAGGCTGCCGTTGGATGCCCACGGGTTGGCCCCCAGCATGAGCAGGTAGTCGGTCCGGTCCAGGTCGGGCACGGGGATGGTGTTGGGGCTGCCGAACATGAGTCCGGCCGACACGTGTTTGGGCATCTGGTCGACCGTGCTGGCCGAGTACAGGTTCTCGGTGCCGGCCGCCTGGATCAGTGGGCGGTTGTAGATGCTCCCGGCCAGGGTGTGGACGTTGGGGTTGCCCAGGTACAGGGCGAGGGCGTTGCGGTCACCGGCCTCCAGGACCGCCCCGAGGCCGTCAGCGACGCGGGCGAAGGCATCGTCCCAGGCGATCTCCTCGAAGATCGGGGCCCCGCTGTCGTCGGTGCCGGTGCGGGCGAGCGGGGTGCGGAGTCGGTCGGGGTCCTCGTGGAGGTGGCCGAGGGTCGTGCCCTTGGGGCAGATGAACCCATCCGAGAAGACGTCGTCGGCATCGCCGCGGATGCGCCGCACCGCACCGTCGGTGACGGTGATCTCCAGCCCGCAGGTGGCCTCGCACAGCGGGCAGGTCCGGTGGACGACTCGCTCGTCGGTGGTGCTCACGGTTCCCCCTCGTCGATCGGGGTGATGCTACCGGCCGGGCCCAATCGCCGAACGGCTCGGCGTCGCAGGCGAGGAGCTCACCACCCTCATCCCCTCGGGACTCACGAGATCAGCATCAGCGGGAGGTGATCCAGCGGTCGATCAGGTCGGCCAGCACGGGCAGGCTCACGGTGCCGGACCCCAGGACAACATCGTGGAAGTCGGCCAGGTCGAACCGGTCGCCCAGCTCGTCCTGCGCATGGGCCCGCAGCCGGAAGATCTCCCGCTGGCCCAGCTTGTACGAGAGAGCCTGACCGGGCATGGCCACGTAGCGGTCGATCTCGACCGCGATCGTGTCGGGGGCGATCGGCGTGGTGGCCTCCATCCAGTCGATGGCCTGCCGCCGGCTCCAGCCCAGCGCATGGATACCGGTGTCGACGACCAGGCGACCGGCCCGCCACGAGTCGGCTACGAGCATCCCCAGACGATCGAGCGCCTGCGAGTAGAGGCCCATCTCGTCGGCGAGGCGTTCGGCGTACAGGCCCCACCCCTCGACGTAAGCGGTGTTGGCCATGGAGCGCCGCTGGAAGATGGGCACGTCCGGCAACTCGGTGGCGATCGCAACCTGGAGGTGATGTCCGGGAATCGCCTCGTGGTACCCGATGGCCTGCGCCTCGATGCGGCTCTGCTCGGTCGGGTTGTGGGTGTTCACGTAGAAGGTGCCCGGTCGGGCACCGTCGGGGCTCGGCGGCCAGTAGTAGGCGGGCGGCATCGCCGTCTCCATGAACTCGGGCACGGGCTCGATCACGCAGTCGGCGCGCGGCAGGATGCCGAACCAGTCGCCCATGATCGCCTTGGCCCGGGCCAGGCTGTCGGCCGCCGCGTCCAGGATCTCGGCGCGGTTGGCGTACCGAAGGTCCTCGTCTGAGCGCAGGTGATGGAAGATCTCGCCCAGGTCGTCGGTGGCGAAGACGCCGGATCCGATCGATCGGTACTCGTCCGCCAGCGCAGTGGTCTCGTCCAACCCGATCCGGTGGATCTCCTCGGCGCCGAGCGGCAGCGAGGTGTGCCGGCGGATCGCGGCCTCGTAGAGCGTCGGACCGTCCACCAGGTGGCAGAGGCCGGCGTGCTCGTCGTCGCGTGCCGCCGGCAGGAGGTCGTCGTTCATCTCGGCCCTGAAGCGGGCGAAGGCCGGACGAACCTCCCGGGCAATCACGTCGGCCAGCGCGGCGCGCCACCGGGCCTCACCATCCCAGTCGGGAGGAGCGCCAACCGAGAGGAACACGTCCTGATCGGGCTCGGTGGCCAGGTACCCGTCGAGCTGCATCAGGGAACGCTCGATGGACAGCCGGGCCGGCGTGCGGCCGGCATCGAGGCCCTCCCGGAATCGCTGCATGAGTTCGGCGAGCGCGGTCGGCATCTGCCGGTAGCGGTCGGGAACCAGGTCGGCACAGGCCGGATCGGGGTAGGTCGTCTGCGGGGGCAGCTGCAGGTACATCGCGTGCGGCCCGGTCATCTGGTTGGAGGCCAGCTCGATCGTCCGAAGGTCGATCGACTCGATCTCGTCGGCGAGCTCGGCGTGCAGGAGTCCGGCCGTGACGCGCTGGCCCGGAGACAGTTGGGCCGTGTCGAGCGCCGTCACGCCCTCGAGCAGGTCGGCCAGCCGGGACCGGGTCGTCGCCTCGTGCTCGGCGGTCCAGTTTTCGATGGCGCCACAGAAGCGGTAGTCGCCCTCGATGGGGGCGACGGACGGCGTGGTCTCCAGACGGAGATCCCAGAAGCGCCGAGCCAGATCGTCGAGCGGTTCGTTCACGATGGGGGTGTCCTTTCTGCCGCGGTCGGCGCCGGACGTTCCGGACCCTGTCTTCCCGGACGTTCCGGACCCTGTCTTCCCGGACGTTCCGGACCCTGTCTTCCCGGACGTTCCGGACCCTGTCTTCCCGGACGTTCCGGACCCTGGCCCGTCGCTGCGACCTCGGCCCGGCTGGCCAGCCACGCTCCCGCGAACACGAGGAGCATGCCGATCACGGACACGATCGCCACCGACTCGTCGAGCAGGCCGATGCCCAGGGCGGTGGAGACCACCGGGATGATGTAGGTGATGATCGACCCCCGGGTGGCTCCGACCCTGGCCATGAGTGCGCCCGCGGCAACGAAGGCCACACCCGTGCCCAACGCGCCCGCGGCGACGACGGCCACCAGCGGACCCCACGCGAATTCCGACGCGGGGACACCGGCCAGGCCCAGCGGCAGCACCATGACCAGCGCTGTGGCCGCGACCCGGACCATGACCTGCAGCGAGTGGTACTTCTGGGTCAGGGGAACCGCGACGTTGGCCGCCACGCTGTACGACAGCATCGCCAGCATGACGAGGACGACCCCGAGCGCCTCGCTGGATCCATTGCCCAGCGAGGGGGCCCCGATCAGCACGATGCCCACGAAACCGATCGCCAATCCCACGGCCTGGCGGGCTCGGGGAAGCCGTCGGAGCAGCACCGCGGCCAGCGCGGCGGTGGTGATGGGCATCGAGGCGTTGAGCATTCCTGCGAGCGTCGAGTCGATCCACTGCTGGGCGATCGGGAACATCGAGAGCGGAAACGCCATCCAGCAGAACCCGAGCAGCCAGAGGCGGGGCCAGTCCTGACGGTCGACCGGCTGGCGCGCCCCGGGGAACGCCACCAGAGCGAGGAAGCCGAATCCGATCCGACCCAGCGTCACCACCGAGGGATGGAAGGCGTCGAGCGCGATCTCCATGAGGAGGAACGAGGCACCCCAGATGCTGGCCGCCAGGAGGAGCAAGCCCCAGTCCCCGGGCGTGAAGGCCCCGCGATTCTCCCCTTCGCTGGTGGTGACGAGCGACCGGGAGGACATCCCGCCGACGCTACCGGTGGACCGGCGATTGTCCCAGAGGGAAGGGGCGCAGCATCATGACGGGATGAGGGACCTCCTCGACGACATCGACCGCTGGCGGTCGGCCGGCCGATCGGTGGTCCTGGCCCGGGTGGTCGACGTGGTCGGCAGTGGACCCCGCGAGGCCGGCGCGGCGATGGCGGTGAACGATCAGGGTGACGTCGCCGGCTCGGTCTCCGGCGGCTGCGTCGAGGGGGCCGTGGTCACCGAGGCGTTGGACGTCCTGGAGACCGGAGCCCGCCGCATCGTCCGGTTCACCTATTCGGACGACGACGCGTTCGCGGTCGGACTCACGTGCGGCGGCACGGTCGAGCTCTTCCTCGAACCGCTGGACTGGTAGCGGAGCGGTGGCCACGCTGCTCTATCCGGTGTTGGCCGGACTCGTTCGGGCCAATCGGCCCGTCGCTCTCGCCACCGTCGTCGACGGGATCGGCGTGGGGTCCCGGTTGCTGGTCCAGCCCAACCAACCTGCGCTCGGCTCGCTGGGCGATCCGCAGCTGGACCGCGTGGTGGCGCGCGACGCTCTGGGCGAGCTCGATGCGGGCCGCAGCGGGAGACGCACCTACGGCTCCGCAGGTCAGGCCGGGGACCACACCGTCGCCGTCCTCATCGAGTCGTTCGCGCCACCGCCGCGTCTGCTCATCTTCGGAGCGGTCGACTTCACCGCTGCGCTGGCGCGGCAGGGCAAGCTGCTGGGCTTCCACGTCACGGTGTGCGACGCCCGCGAGGTGTTCGCCACTGCCGAACGATTCCCGATGGCCGACGAGGTGGTCGTCGACTGGCCGCACCGGTTCCTCCGACGAGTGGGGGAGGGGCTCGGTCCCACCGATGCCGTCTGCGTGCTGACCCACGACGTGAAGTTCGACGTCCCCGCGCTGGTGCATGCCCTGACCACCGACGTGGGCTACGTCGGGGCAATGGGTTCGCGCCGAACCCACGCCGAACGGATCGAGCGGCTGCGGGCCGAGGGGGTCGCCGAGCCTGACCTGGCCCGGATCATGGCCCCGATCGGCCTCGACCTGGGTGGGCGCACGCCCGAGGAGACCGCCGTGTCCATCGCGGCCGAGATCATCGCCGCCCGGACCGGCCGGCGGGTCCCGTCGCTACGCGACGGCGACGGTCCGATCCACCCGCCGCATCCGGGGGAGCGGAATGCGAGCACCGATGGTGCCTGACCCCAGGTGTGCTCGTTTCGCGATGTGACGTCTGTCCCACCGACTTCCGCCTGAGCGGCGGGCGTGGTCCCATGGAGGGGTGAACCTGCGTGGGTGGCGAATCCCGGTGCTCCTGGCGACCGTTGCGGTCGCGCTCGTCGTGGCCGGGTGGGTGTTGTTCTCCGACGACGATTCGACGCCGGTCGCCGTGGGATCCGGCGTCGCGACCGTCGAGCGCACCACCACTTCCACCCGCCAGGCCACGACCACCACGAGCACCACCACCAGCACGTCGACGAGCACGACCACCACGACCACGTCGATCTCGACGGTCCCGCCCACCACCCAGCCGGCGCCGCCCCCACCCCCTCCTCCGACCACGCCGCCGACGCCGTTGTCCGTGGCGGTCACGGGCGACTCGATGTCGCGAGGGATTCTCACGCCCATCCGGGCTGCGTTGCAGAGCGACCGGACCCAGGTGGACCATCAGGAGGCGGGTGGGTTCCTGATCGAGAACACCCGGGTGGCCCTCGACGAACGGCTCCGGACCAACGCCCCCGACGTCTTCGTGATGCTGCTGGCCACGTGGGAGAACGGTGCGCTCCAGAGCGGCGAGGTCCTGAACCCGGCCGATCCGGCCTGGCCCGAGATCTACCGCCGCGACTACCTGCAACCGTGGGTGGAGCGCGCCGGGGCCGCAGGGTCCGAGATCATCTGGGTGGGCATGCCGTTGACCCGCCATGCGCCCACCTCGGCCCAGAACCAGCAGCTCAACGCGGTGTGGTGGGACGTGGCTGCTCGCGAGCCACACGTGTTCTGGGTCGACGGCCCGGGGATTTTGGCCGGCCCGGACGGCGGCTACCTCGAGATCGACACCTCGGTCGCCCCGCCCCAGCGCTTGTTCAACCTCGACGGTCTGCACCTGTGTCAGGAAGCGTCGCTGCGCCTCACCGAACCGGTGCTGGACATCCTGGCCGACCGCTACGGCGCCACGACCAACGCCGGGTGGCGCGACACCGACTGGCGCTCCGATCCCGAGGCCTACAAACCCGGCGAGTGCCCGGCCCCGGGCTGACGAGCAAGCGGTCGGCGGCCCACCGGTAGGGTCGCGCCATGCGTGCGATCGTTCTGAACTCCTACGGCGGCCCCGACGTGCTCGAGCTGCTCGAGGTGCCTGCGCCCGAACCCGGACCGGATGAGGTCCTGGTCGACGTGGTGGCCACCGCCCTCAACCGCGCCGACCTGCTGCAGCGAATGGGGCTGTACGCCAGCCCGCCGATGGACCACGAGATCCCGGGCCTCGAGTTCTCGGGGCACGTGCGGCACGTGGGCGAGCGGGTCCGTTCGGTCGAGCCCGGTCAGTCCGTGATGGGCATCGTCGGCGGGGGGAGCTACGCCGAGCAGCTCGTCACCCACGAACGCATGCTGCTTCCGGTTCCTGACGGGGTGGCCCTCGACGACGCAGCCGCCCTGCCCGAGGTCTTCCTGACCGCCTGGGACGCGCTGGTGGTGCAGGGCGGGATGACGTCGGGTCGGACCGCGCTGGTGCACGGCGGTGCGTCCGGCGTGGGCACGGCGGCCATCCAACTGGTGAAGGCCCTGGGAGGCTCGATCATCGTCACGGCCTCCACCCGGAAGGTCGAGGCGTGTCGGGTCCTGGGAGCGGACCTGGCGGTGGACTACACCAGCGAGGACTTCGTGGCCGCCGTCGACGAGTTCACCCACGGCGACGGGGTCGACACCGTCCTGGATGTGATCGGCGGTGAGTACGTCGATCGCAATCTCGACTGCGTTCGCACCCGTGGGCGCATCATCCAGGTCGGCCTGATGGGCGGCGGAGTCGCCGAGGTCAACGTGGGCAAGCTCCTGATGAAGCGGGCCACCCTCACCGGCACGACCCTGCGCTCGCGGCCGATCGAGCAGAAGATCACGCTCAGCCAGCGCTTCGGCCGTGAAGTGCTGCCGCTGATCGCCCGCGACGAGCTCCGCCCCGTGATCGACTCGCGCTACCCGCTCGAGGAGATCGCCGCAGCGCACGAGCACATGGGGGCCAATGCGAACATCGGCAAGATCGTCATCGACGTCGCCAAAGGCTGAGCACCCGAAGCCGCCCACGAGTTCGGCATCGGAGGGCGGTGTGCCCGACGATCGCCGAACTCGCAAGCTCCGTCCCAGCCTTGGCTGGGACGGAGCCGCTAGCGCTGGTCCAGGGGCACGTAGTCGCGCTCGTCCTCGCCGATGTAGAGCTGGCGAGGGCGAGCGATGCGCTGGTCCTGGTCGATCAGCTCGGACCAGTGAGAAAGCCAGCCGGCCGCACGCGGGATGGCGAAGAGCGTGGTGTACATGTCCAGCGGGAAGCCCATGGCCTGGTAGATGAGGCCTGAGTAGAAGTCGACGTTGGGGTAGAGCTTGCGACTGATGAAGTAGTCGTCGTTGAGCGCCACCTCCTCGAGCTTGAGGGCGATGTCCAGCATGGGGTTCTTGCCCGTGACGGAGAAGACCTCGTCGGCGGTCTGCTTGATCACCGTGCCCGGGGGTCGTAGCTCTTGTATACGCGGTGGCCGAATCCCTGGAGCCGGAACTTCCCGGCCTTGACCTGTTCGAGGTAGCCGTCGACCTGGTCCATCGACCCGATCTCGTTGAGCATCCGGATGACCGCCTCGTTGGCGCCGCCGTGGCGGGGTCCGTAGAGCGCGGCAGTGGCGGCGGCCATGGCCGAGTAGGGGTCGGCATGAGAGCTACCGGCCACCCGCATGGCCGTCGTCGAGCAGTTCTGTTCGTGATCGGCGTGGAGGATGAAGAGCACGTCGATCGCCCGGGCCAGGATCGGATCGGCCTCGTAGTGCGGCTCGGCGACCTTCCACATCATCGACAGGAAGTTCTCGGGGAAGCTCAACAAATTGTCGGGGTAGACGAACGGCATGCCGACGCTGAACCGGTGGCACCCGGCGGCCAGGGTGGGCATCTTCGCGATGAGCCGGATGATCTGCTTCTCGCGACTCTCGGGATCGAAGATGTTCTTGGCTTCGGGGTAGAAGGTGGAGAGCGCGGCGATGGCGGACACGAGCATGCCCATCGGGTGGGCGTCGTGGTGGAAGCCCTCCATGAAGCGCTTGCGCACGTTCTCGTGGATGAACGTGTGATACGTGATCTCGTGCTTCCACGTCGCGTACTGCTCCGGGGTGGGGAGCTCGCCGTGGATGAGGAGGTAGGCCACCTCGAGGTAGGTGGACTTCTCCGCCAGCTGCTCGATCGGGTAGCCGCGGTACCGGAGGATGCCGGCCTCGCCCTCGAGCATCGTGATCGAACTGGCCGCGTCGCTGGTCGCCGTGAAGGCGGGGTCGTGGAACCAGATGCCCGGCAGGATCTTCTTCCACTCGGAGCTGAAGACACCTCCGTCGACGATCGGGATCTCGAGGGACTCGCCCGATCGGTTGTCGGTGATCGTGATGCTCTCGGCCACGGTGTAATGCTCCTCGGGTCGTCGCCGGTCTCGAGTGGCGCATGCGCGCTGACCGGACGTGTGGGGTAGTGCTGCGTCGAGGCCCGATCCTACGACGTCGGCGCAACGACTACGTACGTCGGAGCGACGAGGCCGATCCGCGCTCACGCCAGGGTGACGTTTCCCTGGTCGGCGGCGTGGGTCTGGAGCACCTCGACCAGCACCTCGAGCACGGCGCGACCGGGGGTGGAGAGCATGCCCCGCTTGCGCCGGGCCACACCGACCACCCGATGGACGCCCCCGTCCACCGGGATGCGGCGCCACGTGCCACCGATCCATCCGGGCGCGGCGGTGGCGGGGACGATGGCCGCCCCGAATCCGCTGAAGGTGAGCGACGCCAGCAGGCGCATGCCGTCGATCTCGGCTCGGGGGGTGAGCTCGATGCGGTGCTCGGCGCACGCGGCGTCGAGGTCGTCGCGGAAGCTCGTGCCGGGGGCGGGGAGCAGCAGGGGGACGCCGGCCAGGTCGCCGAGAGCGACCCGTTCGCGGTCGTGCAGGGGATGGCCTTCGGGGGCGATCAGCACCGTCTCTTCGTCGAACAGGGGGTCGAAGGTGATGTCGGGATGGTCGGCGGGGAGGTTGATCACGGCGAGGTCGAGGGCGCCGGCGACCAGCTGGGGCACGAGGCTGGTCGTGGTGGCGTCCAGGACGACCAGGTCGATCCGCGGATGGCGGTCGGCCAGCGCCTCGAGGAGGGGGGACACCGCCCAGCGGGCCACGGTCCCGATGATGCCGACCCTGACCCGGCCGATCACCTGGTCGCGGAGAGAAGCGACATCGGAGCGCAGATCGTCGAGTTCGGCCTGGATGCGGCGGGCCCGGTCGACGACGGCCTGGCCCTCGTCGGTGAGCTGACCGGTCGAGCGGTCGATGCAGGTGGCGCCGACCTCTCGCTCGAGTCGGGCGATGTGGGTGGAGACGTTGCTCTGCACCGTGTGGAGCGATCGGGCCGCGGCCGAGAACGAGCCGTGGTCGGCGATGGCGACGAGCATCTCGAGCTGGCGGAGGTCCATCGCCTTGAACGATACCTGATATCGCAAACAACTGTTGGAATGATGACCGGTGATCCGGCATGATGTTCCCAGCACATCAGCGCGGCTCCCCCCCGCCTCGCTGGTGCAGCGGCTCCGGGGTCCCCGACCTTCCCCCCCCTTTGGTCGGGCCCCGAGCCATCGAAGCGAGACCGACCACTTCCCCCCCCGGTCGGTCTCGTTTCGCGTCCTGGGCGGATGCGGGTACGGTCATCGTCATGACCAGCGCTGCTGCCATCTTCGATCTCGATCGGACCCTCCTGGCCGGTGCCTCCGGTCCGGTCATCAGCGCCGCCATGCGCGACGTGGGCGTGCTCACCTGCGGGTCCGATCCCGGGCGAGGGGGCGGTCTTCAAGCTCTTCGACCTGGTCGGCGAGAACCGGCTGTCCATGCGGATGGCCCGCGAGGGCGCCCGGTTCGCCAAGGGCTGGGATCGCGAGGCGGTACGGGAAGCCGGGCGTCGGGCCGGACCGGTGCTGGCCGCCGAGGTCCAGCCCTACGCTCTCGCCACCATCGCCGAGCACCGCGACGCCGGTCGCCCCGTGATCATGGCCACCACCACCCCGTACGATGTGGTCGAGCCCCTGGCCGAGATCCTCGGGATCGACGCGGTCGTCGCCACCCGGTACGGCATGCAGAAGGACGGCAACTACGACGGCACCATCGACGGCGAGTTCGTGTGGGGGAAGGGCAAACTGCGCGCCGTCCGGTCCTGGGCGGGCGCCAACGGCGTCGCGGTCAGCCAGAGCTGGGCCTACTCCGACAGCTGGTACGACCTGCCCATGCTCGACGCGGTGGCCAACCCCACCGCGGTCAATCCCGACCCGCGCCTGCGGGCCATGGCGACGGCGTTGCGCTGGCCGATCACCCAGTTCGACCTGCCCCGGCCGGTGTTCCCAGCTTCGGCGGCATCGAACCCCAGACGGTCGCTCATTCCCTTCCCCCGGCCCGAGCTGTTCCCGTACGCCCGATTCGACATCGCCGGCACCGACCGGATCCCCAGGCGGGGTCCGGCCATCATCGTCGCCAACCACCGCAGCTACTTCGATCCGGTGGCCATGGCGCTCACCACGGCCAAGGTCGGCCGCCCGGTGCGCTCACTGGGCAAGAAAGAGGTCGTCGACGCTCCGCTGGTCGGCGCTCTGGTCCGGGCCGCCGGCGTCATCCGGGTCGATCGGGCCACCGGCTCCGACGAGCCGCTGCGTGCCGCCGAGTCACGCCCTCGAGGCCGGCGACTGGTCGCACTCATGCCGCAGGGCACCATCCCCCGAGGTCGGGCGTTCTTCGATCCCGAGCTGAAGGGTCGGTGGGGTGCGGCGCGGCTGGCGGCGATGAGTGGCGCACCGGTCATCCCGGTCGGGATCTGGGGGACCGAGAAGGTGTGGCCCCGATCGTCGCGACTTCCCGACGTGCTCAACCTCACCAACCCGCCCGACATCAGGGTGCGGGTGGGGCCCGCGTCGACCTGGATCTGACCGATCCCGACGAGGACACCCAGCGGATCATGGCGGCCATCACCGAGCTCTTGCCGGCCGAGGCCCACCGGGGCCACGAACCCACGGCCGAAGAACTGGCCCGCACGCTGCCGCCGGGCTACGAGGGCGACCCGACCGCCGAGCTCGAGCGTCGCCCCGGCACCGACTGAGGGAGCCGTGCAAGCGCTTCGCGCCTGCCCGGCTCCTTGGGAGTTCAGCGTGGCTGAACTCCTCTACCTCAGGCGATCGAGGTCACGAGTTCGTCTGGGCGCGGATGATGTTGAGGGCGCTGCCGGCGCGGAACCACGCGATCTGGGCCTCGGACATGGTGTGGGTGCAGCTGATCTCGATCGTGGCGCCGTCGGGTGAGGTGATGGACACCGACACGGGCGCACCAGGCGCCAGGTCGGCCAACCCGGTCACGGCCAGGCGGTCGTCCTCGCCGATCCGGTCGTAGTCGGCCGGATCGGCGAACGTCAGCGCCAGGACGCCCTGCTTCTTCAGGTTGGTCTCGGCGATGCGGGCGAACGAGCGGGCCAGCACCGCTTTGGCCCCGCGGAAACGAGGCTCCATGGCCGCGTGCTCCCGCGACGAACCCTCGCCGTAGTTCTCGTCGCCGACGGCCACCCAGCCCTGACCGGCCTCGTCGTAGTGCTTGGCGATCTCGGGGAACGGCTTGGTCTGGCCGTCGAGCTGATCCTTGCCCTCGCCGGCGACGCCGGTGAAGGCGTTGACCGCACCCAGGAAGAGGTTGCCCGAGATGTTCTCCAGGTGGCCGCGGTAGCGCAACCACGGTCCCGCCATGGAGATGTGGTCGGTGGTGCACTTGCCCGCCGCCTTGACCAGCACGGGGAGGTCGGTGAAGTCGTTGCCGTCCCAGGGTTCGAACGGGGTCAGCAGCTGCAGCCGATCGCTGTCGGGAGAGACCACGACCGCGATGGCCGCAGGGTCGTCGGCCGGGGCGATGAATCCCGACTCGCCCGGGTCGAAGCCGGCCGAGGGGAGCTCTTCGCCGACCGGCACGATGAGCTGGACCTCGTCGCCGGCGTCGTTGGTGAGCGTGCCCCGGATCGGGTCGAAGTCGAGCGTTCCGGCCAGCGCCAGCGCCACCACCGTCTCGGGTGAGGTGACGAACGCGTAGGTCGAGGCGAAGCCGTCGTTGCGCTTGGGGAAGTTGCGGTTGTACGAGGTGACGATGGTGTTCTCCTCGCCCTCGCTGACATCGTCGCGCGACCACTGCCCGATGCAGGGGCCGCACGCGTTGGCCAGCACGGTGGCCCCGATGCGCTCGAAGTCGGCCAGCAAACCGTCGCGCTCGATCGTGGCGCGGACCTGTTCGGACCCGGGCGTGATCAGCAGCGGCGCCTTGCAGGTCAGGCCGTTGTCGGCTGCGTGGCGGGCCAGCGACGCGGCGCGGGTGATGTCCTCGTAGGACGAGTTGGTGCACGAGCCCACCAGCGCGGCGCTGACCTCGAGGGGCCAACCCTGCTCCTTCGCCTCGGCGCCGAGGGCATCGACCGGGCGGGCCAGGTCGGGGGTGTGGGGTCCGTTGATGTGCGGCTCCAGCGTGGACAGGTCGATCTCGATGACCTGGTCGAAGTAGCGTCCGGGATCGGTCAGGACCTCGTCGTCGGGCCGCAGGTGGTGCGACACGGCGGTGGCGGCGTCGGCCAGCGCTTCACGGCCCGTGGCCTTGAGGTAGCGGGCCATGGCGTCGTCGTACCCGAAGAGTGAGGTGGTCGCCCCGATCTCGGCGCCCATGTTGCAGATGGTGCCCTTGCCCGTGCAGCTGATGGAGTCGGCGCCGGGCCCGAAGTACTCGACGATGGCACCGGTGCCGCCCTTGACGGTGAGGATGTCCGCCACCTTCAGGATCACGTCCTTGGGGGAGGTCCAGCCGTTGAGCTCTCCGGTCAGGTGCACGCCGATCAGCTTGGGCCAGCGCACGTTCCACGGGAAGCCGGTCATGACGTCCACCGCGTCGGCGCCGCCGACGCCGATGGCCACCATGCCCAGTCCGCCGGCGTTGGGCGTGTGGGAGTCGGTGCCGATCATCATGCCGCCGGGGAAGGCGTAGTTCTCGAGGACGACCTGGTGGATGATGCCGCTACCCGGCTTCCAGAACCCCGCCCCGTAGCGCGAGCACGCCGACTCGAGGAAGTCGTAGACCTCTTCGTTGTTCTCCAGTGCGGCCAGCAGGTCGATCTTGCCGTCGACGCGGGCCTGGATGAGGTGATCGCAGTGGGTGGTGGTGGGCACGGCCACCTCGTCGAGGCCGGCGGTCATGAACTGGAGCCACGCCATCTGGGCCGTGGCGTCCTGCATGGCCACCCGGTCGGGTCGCAGGTCGACGTAGGACGCGCCCCGCTCGAGCTGGGCGGTGGCGGGATCGTCCAGGTGGTTGATCAGGATCTTCTCGGCCAGCGTCAGGGGGCGGCCCAGGCGCTCTCGGCCGAGCGCGACCCGTTCGTCGAGGGTGGCATAGACCTGGTTGACCAGTTCGATGGGGGTGGAGGCGGCGACGGCCATCGGATGGGCTCCTGTGAGAGTTCGGTCGGGTCTGCATCTTCGCGCGTCTCCCTATTGTATACAAGTGCCATACAACCTAGGCTGCCGGGATGCGCACGATTCGGTATCGGGAGATCGCCGACGCGATCCGGCTCCGGATCGAGGCCGGCGAGTTCGCGGCGGGCCGCCTCCTGCCCAGTGAGGCCGAGCTGGGCGCCACCTACGAGGTCAGTCGGGTCACGATCCGCCGCTCGCTCGAGGTCCTCCGTGACGAAGGACTGGTCGACAGTCGGCAGGGATTCGGCTGGTTCGTCGCCGCCGACCCGCTCCGCCAGACCCTGGCTCGGCTGGGGACCATCGAGCACCAACTGACCGAGTCCGGTCGAGCCTCGAGCCGCCAGGTGATGGAGTTCGGAATCGTCGCCGCACCGCCGCGCGCCGTTGCGGTGCTCGGGGCGACGACCGTCCTCGAGGTGCGGCGACGCAGTCTCGCCGACGGTGAACCGTTCGCCCTGGTCACGGTGTGGTGTCCCGAGGACCTGGGCGCCGAGCTGTCGCGCTCGTCCGTCGAGCGACACTCCTTCCTGGAGCTGCTCTCCCATGAGCTCGGCGGGGCCACCCAGACCATCGGTGCCTCGGTCGCCGATGCGGACGAGGCCCGGGCTCTCGACGTCCCCGAGGGTTCGCCGATCCTGCGCTGCGAACGGATCACCCGCTCGGTCGACGGGCGGCCGGTACTCCTGAGCGAGCACGTGTTTCCCGCCCATCTCACCGAGTTCGTCGTCGATCTCCCGCACCCGTCCACGTCGATGGCGCCCAGTGGGCTGCGCCTGGTCGACGACGCAGCGGTGGTGGCACCCGTCGCCGACATCGACACCTCGGCGGGAACAGACGGCTAACTTCACGGACCACCCCACCGATGGGCTCCCTTGGAGGATTCCACCAATGAAGACCCTGAAGCTCCTCGTCGCTGTCCTGGCGTTCACCCTGGTCGCCGCCGCCTGCAGCACCGGCTACGACCGGGGCTCTGCGTTCGACGATCTCACCGGCCCCGACTTCGACTTCACCGAAGAGCAGGCCAACTGCATCCTGGACCAGGTCGAGGCGCAGGGACTCGAGGACGTGGTGGTGGAGGACGACATCGACAACGTCGACCCCGCGGATGTCGAGGCCGTGACCGACATCTTCGGCGAGTGCACCCTGGGTGATCTGTTCACCGAAGAGCTCGACGAGGCGATCGACGACGCGGTCCAGGAAGAGCTGGGCACCGAGACCGGCTGACCCGGTGGCTGACGCTCCGCCGCCGTCACCCGCCGATCCACCGTCGAGCCGACGTTGGCTCGTCGCCGGTGCGCTCGCGCTGCTCGCCCTGCTGGCGATCGGTCTGATCGTTGCGCTCGTCGGTCAGGACGACCCGCCTCCCTCCGGCGCCGAGTGGGCCGAGGCCTTCGCGGTGGAGTCGGTGGTGATCCTCGATGCGAGGACGGCAATCGACGAGGCGGCCCAGCGATCCAGGGGAGCGGCCTCGGTGCGCTGCGAGGCGATCCTCGGGGATCCGGCGATCGACGCCGCGATCGAGTCGATCACCGACGCACCGGACGAGTCCACCGAAGAGCGAGCGGCGGAGTGGGCTGCCACCTTCCGGGAGGGGGCCGAGTTCTGCGTCGCCGGCGATCTCGACCAAGCCGACGCCCGGTTCGATCGAGCCGACGAGCTGCTCCTGCTCCTCGGTGAGCGCGCCGGCGTCGAGGTGGACATCCCGGGATACGACCGGGATGAGGCGTTCGCCGACCTGACCAGCGACGACTTCGCGTTCACCGACGAGCAGGCCAATTGCATCCTGGACGAGGTCGAGGCGCAGGACCTCGAGGACGTGGTCGTCGAGGACAACATCGACAACGTCGACTCCGCCGACGTCGAGGCGGTGACCGACATCTTCGGCGAGTGCACCCTCGGCGACCTGTTCACCGACGAGCCGGAGGACACCACCACCGCCGACACCACCACGACCGCCGACGCCGACGCCGACGCCGACGCCGAGACCCGCTGACCAGCGGAAATTCCGTCCGAAAGGTCCGCCACCCGGACCTTTCTCGGGGGTAGTTGCGCCCCTACAGCTCGGGCCAGCGCACCTTCGGTGAGCGACGTCGCGAGCGGTGGTCGTCCAGGGCCCAGGCCCTCCGCCATCCGGCCCCTTCGGGCCCCACCAGGCTGGGAGAGGCTCCCCGGGCCGCACGCCGACGCGCCTGCCACCAGTCGGTGGCCGTCTCGTCGGCCAGGGCGGCCACCGCGGCCTCGACCCGTTGGGCGAACTCGCGGCGGTGCTCGCCGTCGCGGGCGCGCAGCGGCGCCCCCACGTTGGCCGTCACCTTGTTGCGCCGCGGCATCCACTCGCCCTTGGGCAGGATCCGCCCGGATCCCTCGAGGTGGATGGGAACGATCGGAACGTCGGCCCGGATCGCCAGCCAGGCCGCGCCCGGGCGGAACGAGCGACCCCACCCGTCGGGGCTCCGACCTCCCTCGGGATAGAGCACCAGGCTCCACCCGTCGGCCAGCAGCTCCTCGGCCTGTTGGCTCGATCGCCGCGACACCTTGGTGCGCTCGATGGGGATGGCGTTGAGGACGAGGGAGGCGCCGGCGGCGACCGCCCGGTGCTCGAAGAAGTGATCGGCGGCGGCACCCACTACCAGGCGGCGTCGCCACGGTCGAGGGACGACCCGCGTCAGGATGACGGTGTCGGCGTGGCTGTGGTGGTTGCTGACGAACAGCACCGGTTGGTCCCGGTCCAGCCCGTTCAAACGGTCGAGCCCGTGGATGTCGGGCGTGGCCAGGCCCCAGACGACCCCTCGGCCGATCGTCTCGTTCAGCGCGGCGCGGGCGGCGCGGGCCGGGGACTCGCGGGCCCATTCGTTCTCGTAGTGGATGCCCATCGACGGTTCCCGGGGTGCGGGTTCGACACCGATCGGCTGGGCCGGCGGGGACAGGGGGAACGACCGCCGTCGCCACGCCGCGGTCGCTGACGGGACGCGGACCGACCGGAGCCGGGTGATGAGTGAGTCGTTGCGGTCCCGACGGGAGCGACCGCTCATGTCACGTCGGCCATCAGGATCGGCGGGTTGTGGACGTGGGTGATCGAGGGCTGTGGGCCGACGACGTCGCTCGCGATCTCCAGTGCGTCCTGCAGCGTCGAGGCGGGCCGGAACCCCAGCCGGCGGACCGCTCGGGTGTCGCCGCCGACGACGATCACCGCGCCGAGGTGCGACAGGGCATGGCTTCCCCAGTACCACATGTAGAACGGGTGGACGCCGTGGTACGCGTACGAGGTGCGGTAGAGGTGGCGGTACCACTCGTCTTCCGCGTACCGCTTCTCATACGTCCGTTCGATCTCGTGGGGATCGGTCGTCTCGGCCAGGACCTGCTCGAAGAAGTCGATGTAGCTGGGGTGGTGGACGGGGTGGAACTCCCACGGCGTGGGGTGGCTCATGATCAACACCCCGCCCTCCCGCACCAGCGGGCGCCCCTTGTACAGGTTGAAGAAGTAGCCCAGGCCCAGGCACATCACCAGGACGGGGTTCATGATCGAGTTCACGTTGTAGGGGCAGATGTAGGGCAGTCCCATCGTCAGGACGTCGGCCTGGCCCTCGATGGGCACCAGGTGCTGGCGGTAGACGTTCTCGGTGGTGACGCGGTGCACGGCCTCGATCTCGCCGGCCTGCACCGACGTGAGCTCGTACGGAGATTCCCACCCGTTGAAGATCCGGCGCCGAGCCCGCAGCGGCATGCGGTTCAGGCCGGTCTGCATGGCCATGAAGGTGGCGCGGTCGCGGCCCGACCACTCCCACTCGCGTTTCTGCAGGACCGACAGGGGGCCGGTGCGGCCGAAGGTGTTGTTGTTGACCGTGGTCTCGATCTGGAAGATCTTCACGCCGGCGTCCCGAATGACCGCACCCTGCCGCCAGTTGGAGCGGTGGAGCTCGCTGCTGTCCTGGTCCATGAAGCTGCGGGAGTGCTGCATGGTGTCGACGTTGTGGTGGTGGCGCAGCGCGGTGTAGCCGGACAACCCGGTGGCGGTGCTCTTGTGGCCGCCGTCCATGGCGACCAGATTGAGGTTGACGTACACGATCAGGTCGCTCTCGGCGGCCCGCGTGTTCATCTGGACCTCCTCACCGTGCGGCGTGGTGCCCAAGAGGCTCATGCCGTCGGGGTCCTCGGCGTCGTGGTTGTAGATCCGGCCCGACGGAGCGAAGGCGTCGTAGACGCGGTCGCCGACGGCGTGGCGCAGCTCGTCCTCGGTCATGCGGCGGTGGAGGGCGAGGGCGGCGATGAGATGGATGTCGTCGACGCCGGCCTCGGCGGCCAGGTCCAGCACCGCCTCGATGACGCGCTGGCGCACGTCCGGCCGACGCATCTTGGGGAGCGGGAGCGAGATGTCGTCGAACGTGATGGTCAACCGCATGTCGGCGTGGAGCAGCGACGCCAGGGGTTCCGAGTCGATCGGGTGATCCAGCGCGTGGCGGATCGCGTCGTCGGGGTCGTCGAGCCCCGCCAACGGTTCGGCGGGGTAGAGCACGCGCGACCGTCCCGGCGGGAGCTTCTCGAGACTGAACCCCGGGCCGCGGTGGAACAGGATCGGTGGGGTCGAGCGATCGACGTCGAGCACCAGGCCGGGACGAGGCGAGACGGCGGTCATGCGGTTCTCCGTGTGGGGGCGAGCGGCAACAGGCGTCGGGGCGCGCTGTGGTCGGGTTTGAAGTCCTCCACGAGCCAGCCCCGCTTGCGGGCGACCGTGGCCAGGCGGGTCTCGGGGTTGACGGCCACCGGGAATCCGACGGCCTCGAGCATCGGCAGGTCGCTGCTGGAGTCGGCGTAGGCGACCGCTTCGCGCAGGTCGAGGTCATGGTGGGCGGCGTAGTCGATCATGGCCTGGGCCCGGGCCTCGGCGGTGGGCGGCACGGCGGTCAGCTCACCGGTGAGCTCGCCGTCCTGGCGGCCCAGCCGGGCGCACACGATGTCGTCGAACAGTGGGGCCAGCGGTTCGACGACGATGTCGAGGGCTCCGGTGATCAACAGGGTGCGGTGGCCCAACTGCCGGTGTTCGCGTACGCGTCGAATGGCCGCCGGAAAGGCCTTGGACAGGATGAGATCGCTGAAGAGCTCGACCGAGTCGGCCTCCAGCTGGTCGACGGGCGCGCCCTCGAACCGGCGGTAGAAGTGGCGGAGGAAGTCGCTGCGGTCCCGCCGGTCCATCGCCAGCAACGAGGGTGCCTCGGCGACGAGCTTGGCGGTCAGCCGGGCCCGATCGGCCCGGTCGAGGCGGCGCGACGCCAGCCACGCGTACGACGTGACGACGTTGGAGGCGATGAGCGTGTTCTCGAGGTCGAAGGCGGCCATGTGCCGGTCGGGCGACAGCACCTGACCCCGCAACCGCTTGGCCCGGTTGGTGACCTTGCCGCCCGGTTCGGTCCGCACGCGGGCGTGTTCGACCACCGAGGGAAGGTGGACGTCGCGCACGTAGTGGTCCCAGTCGATGACCCGCGGGATCGAAGCAGAACTCGTCCTGATCCGCCGGCTCGAGCGACTCGTACCGGGCCAGGAGGCGGTCGACGCCGTAGATGGCCTCACACTCGGTGTAGGCGCCGTAGAGGGTGACGTAGCCCAGGGCCCGCTCGGCTTCCTCCCGGCGTTCCTCGAGCCGGGCCGCAAGCTCGGCCTGGCGTCCCCGTAGCGGCAGGCTCTGGAGACCCCGTTCGGCTCGGGTGAGGACCTTGGTCGCCCGCTCCAGCTGGGCCTGAACCCGGCCCCGGCCGGGGAAGGACCACTCGGGCACGGCGATGGGCTGGTCGTTGCGGTCGTAGACGGGGTGGGCGCCGAACCAACCCTGCACCAGCTCGACCAGGCGTCGGTAGCGCAAGGGGTTGGCCGAGCCCGAGGCGACCTGGACGATCGCCGGCTCGGCCAGGGTGCCGTCGGCCTCGCGGGCCGGCCCGCGGGCGGCCGCGTCGATGATGGCGGCCACCACCAGGTCGACGGGGATCACGTCGACGACACCCTCGGGGACCCCCGGGAACTCCCGCAGCAGGCCGCGTGCGTAGGAGATGATGACCGGCTCGGCCATGCGAAACCCGCGAATCCAGCCCGGCGAGGGCTCGGCCAGGGCGGACTCGATGATCGACGGCCGCACGATGGTGACCGGCAGGTCGCCCCGCTGGCCCAGCAGGGCACACTCCCCGTGGGCCTTGGTGTAGGCGTAGGCGTCGGGCCAGCCGAGAGAGGCGGCACGTGATCGTCCCGCCTCCACCATGCGGTCGGTGACCCAGCGGGCCCGGAGGGTCTCGGACTTCGCCGCGAGGAGCGGTCCGCCGGCGGGTCCCAGCTCTCGCCTGGCCTCCCTGGCGAAGTGGGCCAGCTGCTCGGGGGTGCGGCTCTCGGCCTCGGCGTCGGCACGGACCCGGCGGGCGGCGTCGACCTCGTCGCGCCAGTCGACATCGACGAAGTACGGACTGTCGGCGACAGGGGTCTCGGGAGCCGAACCGCGGTGGTTCCCCGCCACGTAGCAGGTGGACACGGCCACCAGGTGCGGCGCGACGCCGAGGTCGGTCAGGGTGGCGGCGATGCGGGACGGTCCCAGCAGGTTCACCTCGACCGCCAGATCCAGCGGCGAGTCGAAGGCGACGGCGGCGGCCGAGTGGATGACGATGTCGGCCGTGGCGAGTGCCGCCCGCCCGTCGTCGTCGAGTCCCAGCCCGTCGGTCCCGACGTCCCCGGCGATGGCGGTGACGCGGCGCTCGACCATCTCGGCGAACCCGTCTTTGCCGAGCTGCTGGCGCAGGCGGTGGAAGGCGTCGTTGCGGATGATCTCGCGCCGGACCCGCTCGGCCGGGGTCTTGGTGCGGCCGGGCCGGACCAGCAGGACGAGCTCGCAGTCGGGGACCGACCGCAGGAGCCGCTCGATCAGGGCGGTGCCCAGGAACCCGGTGCCGCCGGTGATGGCGATGCGCTTGGTGGCGAGCGACGAGGCGATCACGGCTCCCTCTCTAGCAGCGGGAGGGGGGATGCGCGAACTGGCGCGGCGGTTCAGTCGGGGCGGTCGAGGAGCCGATCGGCTTCGTCGAGCGCCTCGTCGATCACGGCCAGTCCCCGCTGGAGCTGCTCGGTCGTGACGGGCAGGGGCGGCGCCAGCATGATGACGCTGGCGGCTCCGGGCATGCAGTAGACGCCCCGTTCCATGGCCGCGGCGAGGACCGCCTGTTTGGCCGTCGGTCCGGGCGGCGGGGAGAACGCGTCGTGCACCGGTGCCAGCGACTCGGGGTCACGGACCAGCTCGAGCCCCCAGAACAGCCCGAGGCCGCGTGCCTCGGCCACCGAAGGATGGCGATCGACGAGCTCGGCCGCGCCGTCGCCGAGCTCGGCGCCGCGTTGGCGGGCGTTCTCGACCATCCGCTCGTCGCGATAGGTGTCGATGGTGGCCACGGCCGCGGCGCACGCGAGGGCGTGACCGCTGTAGGTCAGCCCGTGGGCCAGGAAGCGCTCGTCCAGCCGCTGCGCCACCGCCGCGGTCACGACGGTGGCCCCGAGCGGGACATACCCGCCGTTGATGCCCTTGGCCAGGGCCATGATGTCGGGCACGACGTCCCAGTGATCGCATGCGAACCACTCGCCGGTGCGGCCGAACCCCGTCATCACCTCGTCGGCGATCAGCAGCACCCCGTGGCGATCGCAGATCTCGCGCACCGCTCGGAGGTAGCCGTCCGGGGGCACGATGACACCGCCGGCACCGGGGACGGGCTCGATCACCACCGCGGCCACGTGCCCGCCGCCACCCTCGCTGCGGATCGCGTGGTCGATCGCATCAGCGCAGAGCAGATCGCAACCGCCCCGGCCGGCGCAGCTGAAGGGACAGCGAAGCGGGTAGGCCTCGGGTGCGTGGGAGACGCCGCTGATGCCCGGCTCGTTGGGCCAGGTCCGGAAGTCGCGGCCGACGGTCAGGGCGCCGTAGGTGGCGCCGTGGTAGTCGCGCGCCCGACCGATGATCTTGTGCCGGCCGGTGGCGAGGCGGGCGATCTTGATGGCGGCTTCGATGGCGCCGGCGCCGCCGGTGGAGAAGAAGGTGCGCTCCAGATCACCCGGCGTCACCTCGGCCAGCAGGCGACCGGCGCGGGACGCGGCCTCGGTCGCGAACGGGGTGGCCGCGAACGGCAGCGTGCCGGCCTGCTCGACGATGGCGTCCACGATGCGGGGGTGGCGGTGACCCGGGTTGGCGTTGGCGAACTGCGACGTGAAGTCGAGATAGCGCTTCCCCGTGTCGTCCCAGAACTCGCAGCCCTCGGCGCCCGCGACGACGAGGGGCCGGCGGGTCGCGTTGACCATCCAGGGATGCAGGACGTGGTCGCGATCCCAGCCGACGATGTCGCTCACCCTGCCGGGCTCCGGATTCATGGCCGCGTTCTACCACATGCCGCGGCTGAGCACGCTGGGTGCCTGACCCCGAGCGTGCTCACCTGTGCGACGTGCGCCGGTGCTTCTGCCGCTGGGCGTGGCGCTCGACCGCCAGCCGGGCCAGCTCGGTGATCAGGTCGGAGTAGGCGAGGCCGGACGCCTCCCAGAGCTTGGGGTACTGCGAGATGGGAGTGAACCCGGGAATGGTGTTGATCTCGTTGAGCAGGAAGCCGCGCCCGCCCTCCTCGAAGAAGAAGTCGACGCGAGCCATGCCCGTGCACCGGAGAGCCCGGAAGGATGTGATCGCCAGGGCACGCACCTCGGCCATCCGATCGTCGTCGAGCGGCGCCGGGATCAGCAGCTCGGCCGCCCCGTCGTTGTACTTGTCGTCGTAGTCGTAGAAGTCGCCGCCCGGCACCACCTCACCGGCGACCGACGCCTGGGGTTCGGCGTTGCCGAGGACGGCTACTTCGATCTCGCGTCCGTCGACGGCCTCCTCCACCACGGCGATCTCGTCGTAGCTGAGGGCCAGCTCGAGGGCCGAGATCAGCTCGTCGTCGGTCGTCACCCGCGACACACCGATGGACGATCCCATGTTGGCGGGCTTGACGAAGACGGGGAAGCCGAGCTCGTCGGCGACGTCCTTCCTGAAGAGGGCGTCGGCGGAGCCGGCGGTGGTGACCAGGTGGCGGCACTGCGGGATGCCGGCTGCGGCGGCGACCTGCTTGGCCATCGCCTTGTCCATGGCCACGGCCGATCCGAGGACCCCGGTTCCCACGTACGGGACATCGGCCAGGTCCAGCAGGCCCTGCACCGTTCCGTCCTCCCCCAACGGCCCGTGGAGCAGGGGGAGCACGACGGTGGTGAGCGGTTCATCGGCCGGGCGCAGCACCGGGAACGGCTCGACCCGGGGGCCGTCCGCGGCGACGCTGGTGGGCAGGGCCTCGGCGCCCTGGTGGAGCGCGGCGAGCGCGTCGGCGGCCTGGACCCACTGGCCGTCACGGGTGATGCCGATGGGGATCACCTCGAAACGGTCGGGGTCGGCGGCGGCCAACACGTGGCGCGCCGTCACGCACGACACGTCGTGTTCGGCGGATTGCCCGCCGAAGAGGACGAGCAGCCGGACGCGTCCGGCGGGGGTGTCATCGGCCATCGGGTGCCGCTCCTGGGGCAGAATCGCGTGGTGCGACTGTACGCGTCCGAGATCGCCGCCGTGGCGAACGGCCGGCTCCACGGGGAGGATCGCGCCGTCGACGGCGCGTCGATCGACAGCCGCAGTGTCCAGGCCGGTCAGTTGTTCGTTGCCGTGGTCGCCGAGCGCGACGGGCACGACTTCGTGCCGGCGGCGATCGAATCCGGCGCCGCTGCGGTGCTGGCCGACCGCCCGCTCGGCATCGACCTCCCGGTCATCGAGGTGGCGGACACCGTGGACGGCCTCGCGGCGGCCGGACGGCTGGCGCGGACCTGCCTCCCCGATCGGGTCGTCGGCGTGACGGGGTCGGTGGGAAAGACGTCGGTCAAGGATCTGAGCGCCTCGGTGCTCGGCACCACGTTCTCCACGGCCGCCAGCCTGCGCTCGTTCAACAACGAGATGGGGGTGCCACTGACGCTGCTCAACGCGTCCGCCGCCACGACCGCCGCGGTCATCGAGATGGGAGCGCGAGGGCGGGGTCACATCGCGGAGCTGTGCACCATCGCCGCCCCGACCGTCGGGGTCGTCACCGCAGTTGCGTCGGTGCACACCGAGCTGTTCGGCACGTTGCAGGACATCGCCCGGGCCAAGGGTGAGCTGGTCGAGGCCCTGCCGGCCGCCGGGTTCGCCGTCCTGAACGCCGACGATCCGTCGGTCCTGGCCATGGCCGCGCGTGCCGACGCAACGGTCGTGACCTACGGCGCAGCGGGGGACATCCGGGCCGAGGACGTCGAGATGGACGCCCAGCTCCGGCCGCGGTTCGTGATCGATCAGGGCGGGCAGCGCGCCACCGTGCGCCTGGCCGTGAGCGGTCGGCACAACGTGGGCAACGCGCTGGCGGCCGCGGCGGTGGGGCACGTGTGCGGGATCGATCTGCCCACCGTCGCCCAGGGCCTCGAGCGGGCCGTGCTGTCCCCCTGGAGGATGGAGCTGCGCCGTTCGGCTGCCGGCGGGGTCGTCATCAACGACGCGTACAACGCCAGTCCGACCTCGATGCGCGCCGCGCTGGAGTCGTTGGCCGCGCTGGACGCCGACCGACGCGTCGCGGTGCTGGGGGCCATGGGAGAGCTGGGCGCCGGATCCGACGCCGCGCATCGCGACGTGACCGGCTTCGCGACGGCGTTGGGCATCCGAGTGGTGGCGGTGGCCTGTGAGGCCTACGGCGAGGACGCCGACCACGTGGGGTCGGTCGACGAGGCGGTCGCTGCCCTGGGTCCGATCCCGAGTGGGGTGGCTGCGCTGGTGAAGGCCAGCCGAGCCGCCGGGCTCGAACAGCTGGCCAACGCCCTGGCGCCTGCGCCCGACACGGGCCCTGCATCGGGCGAGTGACGACGGCGGGCCCGTGTCCGGTCGAAGAATCCGCGCCACCGCCCCGTCCGGCAACTAGAGTCAGGCGCACGGGTTCGCGCTTGGCGGTTGCCGACCCGTACCGAGGACCTCGTGAGGCCCTCTGGTTGACGGTGATCTTGGGCGGGAAGAAGGGTCAATCCACTCCGATGAGCGACCTCACGTTGTTGTTGCTGCTGGTGCTGTGCGGCGCCGCTGTCCTCACCGCCGTCGCCGTGGTGCTGGCGCCGGGACGGCTGTTCCGAGCCGATCCGCCCGACGAGCCGCCGGCCGAACGACGGACCGGACGTCGCGTCGGGTCCGGCTCCTCCCGCAAGTAGCGCCAGCGGCCTCAGTCCAGGACCAGCTCGGCCGCGCTGCGGAGCAGGTTCTGGTCGCCACCCGCGGTCACCAGCAGGGTCGTGACCGGGCTGGCTTTCCACGCGTCGAGGCGATCGCTGATGCGATCCAGTGGGCCGCAGAGTGAGATGGCGTCGGCGAATTCGTCCGGCACCGCAGCGATGGCCTCGTCCCGCCTTCCGTCCATGAAGAGCTGTTGGATGTGGAGCGCCTCGTCGACGTAGCCGAACCGTTCCATCAACTTCGTGTGGTAGTTCTGGCCCTTGGCGCCCATCCCGCCGATGTAGAACCCGACCATCATCTTGACCGGGAGCAGCGCGGCGTCCAGGTCGTCGTTGATGTTCATCTGGACCATGGCCGCGATCTCGAAGTCGTCGGACGCTCCGGCCAGCTGGTCGGCGTAGACCTGCTGATGATGCGGGCTGTAGTAGAGGGGCAACCAGCCGTCGGCGATCTGGGCGGTCTGGGTGACGTTCTTGGGCCCCTCGGCGCCGAGATAGATGGGCACCTGGCGCCGGAGCGGATGGGTGATGGGCTTGAGCGGCTTCCCCAGTCCGACCGAGCCGGGGCCGTGGTAGGGGTGCTGGAAGAACTCGCCGTCGAACTCGACCGGCTCCTCGCGGGCCAGGGCCCGCCGGATGATCTCGACGTACTCCCGCGTGCGGGCCAGGGGGCGGTTGGAGGGTTGGCCGTACCATCCTTCGACCACCTGCGGTCCCGAGACGCCGAGCCCCAGGATGACCCGGCCGCCCGAGAGGTGGTCGAGGGTCAGGACGTGCATGGCGGTGGCGGTGGGGGTTCGGGCCGCCAGCTGGACCACGGCGGTTCCCAGCTTGATGCGCTCGGTGTGGCCGGCCAGGTAGGCCAGGGGGCCGAAGGCGTCGGAGCCCCAGGCTTCGCTGGTCCAGACCGAGTCGTAGCCGAGTCGCTCGGCCTCCTGGGTGGCCTCGATGAGATTGGGCGGCGGCAGCTGGCCCCAATAGCCCCAGATCAATCCGAGTTTCATGACGGTGTGCTCCTCCTCGTGCCGCTCCAACAGCGAAATCTCGGCAACGAACCCACACCGGTGCGGGAATCTGCCGAGGTTTCGGGCACGGGGGCGATGCTACGGTGCGGCGCCGTGATGGGCGCACTCTCGCGATGACCTCGTCGAACCCGCCTCGGCTGGCCATCGGTCCCGAACCGGTGCGCGACTGGGTGCGGGCCGCGGTCGAGGCCGGCGGCGCCAAGATAGTGCCGATCGACGAGGCCGAGGGGCTGGTGTGGGCCCGTCCCACCGGGGCCGAGGAGCTCGTCTCGACACTGGCGCTGGGCCCCGACGTGCGCTGGGTCCAGACGCCGTTCGCCGGGGTCGAACCGCTGATCCACCTGATGGACGACGGGCGGACGTGGACCTGCGGCAAGGGGGTCTACGCCGAACCGGTGGCCGAGATGGCGCTGACGCTGGCGCTGGCCGGCATGCGGGGGTTCGGGACGTACGCTCGGGCCCGAACCTGGGAACGACCCCAGGGGGTCAACCTGCTCGGGGCCACCGTCACCATCCTGGGCGGCGGAGGCATCACCGAGTCGTTGCTCCGGCTGCTGGCGCCGTTTCGCTGCCGGGTCACGGTCGTCCGTCGTTCGACCGCACCGATGGACGGCGTCGACCGGGTGGTCGGGCCCGACACCCTGGTCGAGCTGCTCCCGGACACCGATCTCCTGGTGCTGGCGCTGGCCCTGACCCCCGAGACCGAGGGCATCATCGATGCTCCGGAGCTCGCCGCGCTGTCGGAGTCGGCGTGGCTGGTGAACGTGGCCCGCGGTCGGCACGTGAGGACCGATGCGCTGGTCGAGGCGCTGGCGTCGGGTTCGATCGGGGGTGCCGGGCTGGACGTCGTGGAGCCGGAGCCGCTGCCCGACGGCCACCCGCTCTGGACCGAGCCCCGGTGCCTGCTCACGCCCCACGTCGGCAACACCCCCAGGATGGCGGTGCCGCTGCTGTCGGCCCGGATCACCGAGAATGTGCGCCGGTTCGCGGCGGCGGAGCCCCTCCTGGGCCTGGTCGACCCCGACGCCGGCTACTGAAACCTGAACCCGCTGGGGGTCAGGCACCGAGAGGGTTCAGGTTGAGCACGCTGGGGGTCAGGCACCGAGCGTGCTCACCTTCGGCTGAAGCGAGCAAGCGGGGTGCCTGACCCCGGATGTGCTCGTTCCTGCCCGGACGCGACCGTAGCCACCGTCTGCGCCGCTCTCGGTCGGACGAACCTGGTGTGCTTCGGTGTCTGGGTCTCCCGCGTGCACAGCAGCAGCGACGGCTGCGGAAAGGGTCCCGACGTCGATAGCGCATCCGATGCTCGTTTGGAGCGGGTCAGGCGATGGCCACGGTTCCTCGGCCCGGGCCGTGCGGCCCGGGTGAAGGCCTACAGGGGAGGAGATCGTTCGATTGCTCGTCCCATGTTCCGGTGTACCTCCTCGTGATCTACATGGTGATCTGGAGCTTCCGGTGCCCTCGGAGGGCAGTGAGAGGATGGTGCGCCCGTCCCGGCGATGTGTCAAGGGTCACACCGCTAAAGAACGAATTCACAAGCGGCCGACGACGCCGGGGTTGAGAATGCCGGCCGGATCGACCGCGTCCTTGGCCGCGACGAGGACCCGCCCGACCGGTTCGGGCCGCTGCTGCCGGTACCACCGATGGTGGTCGCGGCCCACCGCATGGTGGTGGGTGATGGTGCCGCCGGCGTCGGCCAGGGCATCGCCGAACGCGCTCTTGAGCTCGTCCCACATGGCCACCTCGCTTCCGGCCCGGCCCGGTGCGATCACGCTGAAGTACGGGGCCGGACCGTCGGGATAGACGTGGGTGAAGCGGCAGGTGATCCATCCGCCGGGACCGCAGATCTCGTCGATCGAGGTTCGCGCCGTCTCGCTGACCCTGGCGTGCAGCTCGGCGAATCGGTCCCAGGTGCAAGCCGTCTCGAACGTCTCGACGATGGCGCTCATGCGGACCAGCGCATCGCGTCCGTAGGGAGCGCGGAGGAACGACGTGCGCCACGCCCCGACGGCTCCGTCGGTGGTCGGCTGGTCGTCGGGGCCGCTACGGCGCACGCCGGCCGGCACGGCACCGCCGTGGTCGGCGACCAGTTCGAGCGCTCGCTCCATCCACGGGTCGACCGGGTGGTCGGCACTCTCGAAGCCCAGGACCAGCAGCGCCGACCCGTCGTCGACGCCGGCACCGGTGAGGGCCTCGGTGGGATCGAGGAGCCGGCAGTTGGTGGGGAACAGCGCCGATTGGGAGAGCGCACGCACCGCTTCGGCCCCGGTGGCCAGGTCGGCGAAGTGGACACCCGCCGAGGCCTTCCACCGTGGGCGATCCTGGAGGCGCATCCACGCCTCGGTGATGATGCCGAGCGAACCCTCGGATCCGCAGAAGAGCCGGTCGGGCGACGGCCCGGCGCCCGAGCCCGGAAGGCGGGCGGACTCGCTGATGCCGGTGGGGGTGACCACCCTCATCGACTCGACCAGATCCTCGATGTGGGTGTACACGGTGGCGTAGTGGCCACCCGATCGGGTCGCCAGCCAGCCGCCGAGGGTCGAGAACTCGAACGACTGCGGGAAGTGGCGCAGCGTGTAGCCGTGGGGCCGCAGCTGGTCCTCGAGTACCGGGCCGAGCGCTCCGGCCTGGATACGCGCCGCCCGCGAGACCGGATCGATCTCCAGGACGCGGTCGAGGCCGGTCAGATCCACGCTGATCGCGCCGGCGAAGCCGTCGCCCACGTCGGCCTCGACGCCCCCCACCACGGAGGACCCTCCGCCGTACGGGATGGCCGCGACGTTGGCGTCGGAGCACCAGTCCAGGAGTGCGACGACCTGGGCCTCGGACACGGGCCGTGCGACCAGGTCGGGGGGATGATCCAGCTGGCCCCGGAAGCCACGGACGACGTCCCGATACGACTTGCCGAAGGTGTGGGACGCCCTGGCGTACGGAGTGGCGTCGACGAGAGCGGCCAGGGCCGACGGCGGGCTGATCCGCGGTGCGGGAAGGTCGAGGTCGTCGAGTCGGGGCGGATCGGCGAGCAGGACGTCGACGCCGAACGCGGCCGCCACGCCCGCGCAGAGCTTGCGGGCGGTGACGTCGTCGAGCGCCTGGTCCTCCCAGCCCCATCCCCACCAGTTGCGGCGTCGCCCGGATCGTTGCTCCTCGATCACGCCGGGAGCTCGTCGGGCGGGATCGGCGAGTTGGTCGTGTTCCAGTCGGCGAGGCGGTCGGCATCGCAGTCGGGGCACAGGTGGACGACCCGGAGCGATTGGATCGAGAGCTGGGTGCCGCGCGACTTGTCGAGCACCGCCTGCATGGCGGCGCGGACGTCGGTGCTGCCACAGGTCGGGCAGGTGGGACTGGGGTCTCGGTCCCAGCTCAGGCCGCACCGTCCGCAGGTGATGGCGATGACATCGTCGTGGGGTGTGCCCGAGAGGTCGTCATCCTCGCCACACTGGGGGCAGATGATCTCGATACTCATGGTGCGAGCGTAGGTGGTGAGCCGACATGATCGGAGGGTGATGTCCCCGTGACCCGTGACGCGTATGCCGTGCTCGGCGTGGATCCCGGCGCGTCCGACGACGAGCTCCGCGATGCGTTCCGCCTGCTCGCCGCCGAGCTGCATCCCGATCGTCAGCCGAGCACGTCGGTGGGAACGAACGACCAGGTCGCCGCCAGGATGGCCGAGGTCACCGATGCGTGGCGGCAGGTCTCCACGCCGGAGAAGCGCAAGGCCTACGATCTGGTCCGAGCCCGGGCGATCTCCGCTCCGAGCGGCGTTCCGGCGACCGTCCGGTCGACGAGCGCACCCCGACGACCCCCGGCCCCTCGCCCGGTCGCCGCACGGGGTCGGCGCGTCTCCGAGCTGATCCTGCGTCCAGCGGTGGTCGCCGGTGCCGGCCTGGTGCTCGCCCTGGTCGTCTTGATCGTGGCGGTCCTGGCCGCCAACGACGACAGCGGGGGTTCGAACCGGTCCGAGGACGACGTACTGGCCCGCTGTGTTCTGCCTCCCGTGGACGGCCTGGTGACGTTCGCCCCGGCAGGCTGCGCCGACGACACCCTGCTGATCCTGGCCCGAGTGTTCGATCCCGGGGCATGTCCCGACGGCACCCTGGCGGTGGGGCTGGCCGACGATCCCGACTTCATCGTCTGTGTGGTCGGCCTCGATCCCTGACGCGGACCGAGGAGTCAGTTCCTCCGACCTCGGGCCGGTCCGACGATGGACCACAGCAGGCCCAGGAGCGCGCCGACCCCGATGATGACGTACGGCGTGAGCGTGCCCAGCGCGATCTTGGCGTAGCTGAACAGCAGGACCGCCACGGCCAGTCCGAGCAGCAGGCCGCTGAAGAACCCGAGGATCGGACGGCGCTGGATGTTGTACGTGTCGCTCATGCCGTTCCCTCCCCGGGACCGAGTGGCGTGTCCGGGGGTTGCTCCGGAACATCGGGCGGCGAGATCGAGCCCGGTCCGTCGGTCGCGGGACCGTCTCCGGCCGGCTCGACCGGCGGGGTGGCCTCGGCCGGAGGTGATGCGGCGCCGCCGGCGGTTGCCTCGGGCACCATGGCGACCGCCGCAGGGGAGGCCTTCGGCGTCGCGAATCCGAGCCCGAGCAGGCCGAGGGCGCCGGCGGCGAGGCCTCCGATCCAGGGGATGGTGCCCGTGGGGCTGCCGATCAGCTTGATCCAGCCGTCGCCGGTGCAGGTTCCGCCGTCGGACTTGAACGTGCCGGTCACCTTGACCAACCCGGTGATGTCGGCCGGAAAGATGCCGGCCATGTCTTTCACCCCCGAGCTGGTGCGCTCGTCCTCCCCGTTGGGATCCGAGTCGTCGAGCGAGCCGACGCCGGCGACGAGGAAGTCGATGCTCCACGAGTGGTTGGTGGCCGCCATCGATGTCTGACCCGACCAGGCCACCGACCCCTGCGAGTCGATCCCGAAGGGGTTGCCCCGGGTGCCGTTGTTCACCGAGCTGTTCTCGGGGATGTCGATTGCGTCGACGGCCAGGCTGGCCGGATCGTCGGGGTCGATACCGGAGGCGAACGAGGCCGCGGTGGCCGAGCAGCTTCCGCTGATGGTGGCGGCGTCGGCGGGGCGGGCCGTCAGCAGCAACGCGGCGACGGCGAGCAGGAGGCTGAGCCCGACAAGAGCCCTGCGGGGAGCTCGCGAGATGAGCGATCGGGCCATGGAGGTCCCCCTTCTCGGCGGATGAGATCCGCACCTCCGAGCGTGTTGCCGTGGTGAGGTGGATCGGTGCCGATCACCCTAGACGTCGTAGTCTCGGCGATATGGACTTTCGCGATCACACCGTGGCCGAACTTGCCGCCGCCGTTCGCTCCGGGGCCCGTCCGGCGCTCGAGATGACCGAGGCCGCGCTGGAGCGCATCGCGCTGCTGAACGGGTCGATCAACGCGTTCGTGGCCGTCGACGAGGAGGGGGCCCGGGCGGCCGCATCCGCGCTGGACGACCGCGTTGCGGCCGGCGAGGACGTGGGGCCGCTGGCCGGCATGCCGATCGGGGTCAAGGACCTCGAGGATGCCGAGGGGTTCGTGACCACCAACGGCTCGGCGGTGCACGCCGACGACCCGGCGGCCACCCAGGACTCGCTCCTCGTCGAGCGTCTGAAGCAGGCGGGCTGCGTGGTGGTGGGGAAGACCAACACGCCGGAGTACGGCTTCAAGGGTGACACGGTCAATCCGGTCTTCGGACCCACACGCAACCCGTGGGACACCGATCGTTCGCCGGGCGGCTCGTCGGGCGGCACGGGGGCGGCGCTGGCGTCGGGGATGGTCCCCATCGCGACGGGCTCCGACGGTGGGGGTTCGATCCGGATTCCCGGGTCGTTGTGCGGGCTGTCCACCTTCAAGCCGTCGCTGGGCCGCGTCCCCACCCGAACGGCGCCGGGCTGGCTCGATCTTTCGGTGCCGGCCCCGATGACGGTCCGGGCCCGCGACGCGGCCCTGGCGCTCGACGCCGTGGTCGGTCCGGATCCCGGTGATCGGGCGTCGCTCCCGGCATCGGGTCGGCCCTGGCTCGACGGCGTCGATGCAGCATCGCTGCCCGATCGGGTCGCATGGTCGCCGACGCTCGGGTACGGCACGGTCGACGCCGAGATCGCCCGCGTCTGTGCCGGTGCGGTGGCGGCGCTGGCCGATGCGGGTGTCGAGGTGGTCGAGGTGGAGGAGGTCATCGACGAGGACCCGGGTTTCGAGTGGGCCCGGATCTCCGGTCTGTGCAACCTGCGGTCACTGGAGGCCGTCGACGGGACCGATCGTTGGGAGCTGGTCGATCCGGAGCTCCGAGCTCTGATCGACCTGGTGCGGGACGCCACGGATCCCGTCGACCTCATCAAGGCGATGGATCGTGGCTTCGAGCTGCACCAGCTGGTGGCCGCGGCGCTCGAGGGTGTCGCGGTCCTGCTGTGTCCGACCGTTGCGGGGCAGACCGGCCGGGTGGGCGAGTTCGGCACGCTCGACGGCCAGCTCGAGGGCAACTGGGTGCAGTTCACCTACCCGTTCAACATGACCGGCAACCCGGCCGGCTCGGTCATGGCCGGCCTCACCGACGGCGGCATGCCCGTCGGTCTGCAGGTGATCGGTCCCCATCTGGCCGATGCCCAGGTGCTCGCCGCCATGGCCGGCTTCGAGTCGACGCTGGCCATCGACGAACGCGCCGCGGTCGACTGACCATCCCAACCCTCGGGTGCTCACAACCGGCTCCGTCGGACCGATGGTGCCGAGTGAGTTCCCTCCACCCCCTGGACCAGAAGCGGCGACCCGAAGTGATCGTGCGCCTCCACTGCCACGATTGCCAGGTCGCCTGGTCGGGCACGCGCGACTCGGCTTGTTGGGTCTGCGATGGCCCGGGACGGACGCACGAGGCGTCCGTTCTCTCCCGCCGGAGCCGCTGAACTCCCTAGAGTGCCTGCATGGCATGGCAGCGGGCGATGGTGACCGGAGCGTCGTCGGGCATCGGTGAGGCCATTGCCCGGCAGCTTGCGAAGCAGGGGGTCGACCTGGTGCTCGTCGCTCGTCGCGGTGAGCGGCTCCAGGCGCTGGCCGATCGGTTGCTGGTCGACGTCGAGATCCTGGTCGCCGATCTGGCCGATGACGACCAACGTGCGGTCGCCGAGGCCCGATTGGTCGCGGACGAAGATCCGATCGATCTGCTTGTGGCCAACGCGGGCGTCGCCTGGATCGGGTCGATCCTCGATGGCCAGGTCGACGATGCGGACACGATGATCCGGCTGAACGTGCTGTCCCTGGCGCGGATGGTGCACCTGGCGCTTCCCGGCATGGCCGAAGCCGGTCACGGCGGGATCCTCCTGACGTCCTCGACGGCGTCGTTCCAGCCCACGCCGTTCAGCGCCAACTACGGCGCCACCAAGGCGTTCGTGACCAGCCTGGCCGAGGCCGTGCACGCGGAGATGGACGGCACCGGGGTCCACGTGACCGCTCTGTGCCCCGGTCCGACCCGGACCGAGATCGAGCAGGCCAACGGCATGGCCACGTCGGCGCCGGACTTTCTGTACGCCGACGCGGACGATGTGGCCCGGGCCGGTCTGGCGGGCCTGGCCGAGAACCGGGCGCTGGTCATTCCGGGCGCGGGCAACAAGATGGGCGCCGCGCTGCCCCGCCTGGTCCCGCGGTCGGTCGACGCGGAGCCTGGTGAAGCGGCTCTACGGCCGTTTCGCCGTGGACCGAACCTGACTCGGCAGGATATGGGGGCGATTACCTACCGTGGCGGTGGAGTATCGCCCCCATATTCGGCCGGATGGTCCGACGCTCGGTCCCGCTGCTCGGCTCGTTCGAGCAGAGCGAGCGTCATCCCGCCGGTCATCATCCCCACGCCGATCCCTCCCAGCACGTCGACCGGCAGGTGCGCTCCGACGTACAGCCGAGACGCCGCCGTCGTCGCCGCACCCGCAGCGAGCGCGAGGGAGGCGAGCGGCGACGAGACCCGGCTGGCGACGATCGCCACCGTCAGCGACACCGCCGTATGCCCCGACGGGTAGCCGAGCCCGGTCTGTTCCTTCCCGCGGACGCGCACGCCGGCGAGATGCGCGGCCGGGCGCCCGCGCCCGATGAAGGGCTTGATCAGCTTGACGCCGCCCCAGACGCCGGCACCGCTGACGGCGATCGCCACGGCGGCGGTCCGCTCACCCGCCACGCCGAACGCCGCTGCCGTGCCCAGCGCCCCGCCCAGGCTGCCCATCTGCATGACGGGCCACACCGGCAGATCGACCGGGTCGCCAGGTCGGTTGAACGCACGGTAGATGTGCTCCTCCCGAGCGGACACCGTCCGGGTTCGACCCCAGCGGGTGGCGACGGAGAACAGGGCCAGGCCACCCACCATCAGCGGCATCGCCGGCCGGGAGGGGCGTCGCGGGCCGGCGGTCGCCGCGGAGCCGGGCTTCACACCTCGAACTCGTCGTTCTGCGTCTGCAGAGTCTCGTTGAGATCCTCCCGGGAGATCAGGAGCATGGTGTCCAGAAGATCCTGCGCGTACTCCTTGTCGCCGAATCCGTCGAAGTCGAAGCGGGCCGTGACACACCCGCGGTCGAACACGAAGTAGCGCGTGCTCTCGAGTCCGCCGGCGAGCTGGTCGATCTCCTCGTAGATCTCGACGTCGTCCTGCTCCGAGGGAAGCCGCCCGAGGCCGCTGACGTCGCACTGGCCGCGGTAGGCGAACGTGGCGGCGCCGAAACCGGCCCGGTCCGAGTCGAGCTTGAGCGTGGTGCCCTTGTCGCCGATGTACGTCGAGCTCACGGTCCAGCCGCCCGGAAGGCCCTCGAAGCACGGGACGAGCGCAGCGTCGGGGACGGACTGGGCGACGAGCACGAGGTCGTCGGGGCAGGTGGGTTTGCCGAGGATCGACCCGTCTTCACCACAGGCGGACGCCGCGATGGCCACGATGGCGAGCCCGGCGAGGAGGGTGCGTCTCATATCAGTCCGATCGCGTCGAGGTTGCCGAGGACGATCGCGACCATGGCCGCAGTCACGAGCGCGACGCCGACGGTCAGCAGCAGCCGTCGCCAGCTCCAGCGCTGGATCTTCACCGGGGGCGTCGGAGGCAGGAGCGCCCGGTAGTCCTCCAGCAGCGACCGGCTGTCTTCGCGCAGCTGGCGTCGGAGTTGTGACGGGAGCGTGATCCCACGCGCCACTGCGAACGCCTCGGCCAGCTCGTCATCGGTGAAGAGGAGCCGAGCCCGCTCCAGGACGTGCTGGGGCGAGGAGTGGAGCGCCAGGATCAGCATCATGTTGGCGAGGTCGACGGCCTCCCGCCAGGGCGACGGTCGCACCTCGCCGAAGGCGACGTCGATCAGGTAGACCGTCCGGTCCTTCACCATGATGTTGGCCGGCTTGATGTCGCGGTGGGCCAGGCCGCTCGTCCAGAGCGCCCGGATGGCACCGAGTGCACCGTCGATGATCTCGTCGTCGAGCTCGACCTGGTCGATCTCCTCGGCCCCGTCGAGGAAGTCGGTGAGGATCAGGTATTCGCGGTCGGGGGTGATCTCGACGATGCCGTGCGGCGCCGCGCTGGCGATCCCGCCGTCGCGCATCAGATGGAGGAGGTAGTCCTCGTGCTGCACCAGCCGGCGGACGCTCTTGAAGCTGCCCTCGTCCTCGAGTCGCCCGTAGCGGAGCTCCCGGCCGACCTTGTACCAGCGGTCGGAGCGCAGATGGTTCCTGGCGTAGATCTTGCCGAAGAGGTGCTGCTGCTCGTCGCGGTCGATCGTGAGCAGGATGGGCGTCGAGCCGGCCGAGCCCTCGAGTCCCACCGGGCGAAGGCCGGAGACGCGCAGCCCGAGCTGGTTGCCGACCGCCCGACGGATCGCCTCGGCGCGAGCGCCGGTCACGTCGAGATGGGCGGTGCGGCCCTTCCGGTACGCGACCGGGAACGCAGCCTCGGGGACGAACAGCCGCAGCAGGATCAGCGGCACCGCGCTCCCGAGGATGGCGGCGAAGAAGACGTCGGTCGGGTGATCGACTCCCAGGTACACCTGGGCCGTGCCGAAGACGAAGATGATCGCGGCACTGGCCGTGTAGCCCAGCCGCCGCCAGGGACCGGAGGGGATGGCAGCCGCGCAACTGCCGACGAGGATGGCGGTGAGCGTGGCGGTCGGCGTGGACGGGTGCGCCCAGCCGCCCCATTCGCCGAGGATCTCGACGCCGAACGGTCGCGGTCGGCCGATCGACCAGGCCAGGAGGTCGGAGGCGGCGGTGACGATGATGGCGGACGCGAAGAACGCCAACAGATGCCGCCACCGTCGGGAGAAGACGATGGCGGCGATGGCGGACCAGCCGACGATGGGGATGAGCCAGTGGAGGCCCATGCGCTGTACCTCTCGTGCGAACGACGTGAGCCCCTCGGTGCGTCGCTCGATGAGGGGCCGCATGAGATCGAGGTCCTGATCGGTGAACCAGAGTCGTGGTCCCTCGAACCTGATGGTGGCGAACCAGACGATCGACGCTGCGCCGAGGATGACCAACCAGGTGGTGCCGGCGCGGTCCCATTCCCGAGGGAGGGGTGGCGGTTCGCCGGATGGCCGCCGGTGCCGCCGGACCGGCGTCGGGTCGAAATTGACCGGATCGGCCTCACCCGGCGTCACGTCGGCGGCCAGCGTGCCGTCAGACATCGAACTCGAGGCCGTAGACCTCGCGCAGCCCGACGAGGCACAGGGGGCGCTCAGGGCACTCGGCGGGACCTCCGAAGATGAGCGGTTGGTCGACGCCGGCGAGATCCGAGACGGTGGTCAGCCCCAGCGTGCCGGCGTCGACGGAGCGGACGTACAAGCCGTTCTGGCTCTGGGCGGGTGCGGGGTCGAGTAGGACGATGCCGCGCTCGCCCGCAGCTGCGGTGAGGGCGTCGAGGCTCCCGTCGAGCTCGCTGGTCGGTTCGCCTCCCAGATGGCTCAACAGCGAACCGACGAATTCCGGCACGACATCGACGTCGCCGCCCTCGAGGGCTGGGAGGTAGACCTCGCGGAAGCCCAGGTCGGGGGTGTGGACCGATTCGATTCCCGCCCCGCGCAACGCCTGGGTGTACAGCTCGGCGACCACCTCGGATTCGGGGAAGGAGGCGCTGCCGACGGTCAGCGCGAACATGCCGCCGACCGCGGGGTCCTTGGCGGCGGGGATGTCCGCTGCCGCCAGGAACTCGGCCGCCGCCTCCTTGGCGGACACGCCGCTGGTGACCAGGCCGACGATCGGTTGGATCGACTCGGTGGTGAGTGCCCCGGACACCGCGTCGAGGGCCGTCGTGATGCGGTCGTTCAGGATCTCGGAACGGACGGCCGGAACGATGTTCTCGGCCGGTTGCAGTCCTCGATCGTCCTCGAGGTGGGTCCACCCGTAGGTGGCCTCGTCGGCACTGCTGGTGAACAGCACCGCGACGTCGATCTCTCCGCCGGCCAGTGCCTCTTTGGTCAGCGGCCCGCCCGCGTCGAGGGCGACGAACTCGTGGATCACCGCGTCGCCGTCGGAGGGCGAGCCCGACGTCGAGGGTGAGCTTCCGGTGTCGTCGTCCCCGCCGCAGGCGACGAGCGCCAACGCCAGCGCTGCGGCGGCGAACCGGGCGAACGATCGCGGTCGGGCGGCTCCGGGCGTCGGCCCGATCCTCGATCTCTTGGGCTGGCGGACCACCTTCGCACCCTACGCCCCTGCACCCGGGCACGTCCTGGTCGCGTCTCCGTCGCCGGCACGAGTCCGGGTGTAGCGTCGCCGCGGAAGCCGACGATCGAGGAGGCTGCCGTGAGCGATGACGTGCTGGAGACGGAATCGGGGGCGGCGCCGCCGGCGGATGATGCGCCGGCCGACGGTGCGGCAGCGGGCCGACGCGGGAATCGAGTCTTCGAGTTCGTCGGGGCGCACATTCGCTGGATGGTGGCGGTCCTGTTGCTGCTGACCGTCCCCGCGACGATGCTCGCCGCCAACGGTGAGACCGAGGAGCCGGACTTCGCTCCCTCGGGTGAGATCTACGACACGCTCGACCTGGTGGCAGAGGACCGGCTCCAGCCGATCGAGCCGGTGGCGCGCACGGTCTTCATCGTCGAGGCGCCGGATGGCGGCGACGTCCTGACCCGCGACGCGCTGCTCGAGTGGAAGTCCAACACCGATGCCTTGCGCGCCGACCCGCCGACGCTCGGCGCCGACGACGAGCCGCACCTGGCGACGCAGTTCGACTTCGATCTGGGAGTCGAGATCGACGGGGTGTACTCGGTTGCCGACGCGGTCGACGAGCAGTTGCGGGCGGACGGGCTCGCCGGCGGTCTGGCCGACCCGGCGACGACCGATGCCGATGTGAAGCTCGCCCTGGCGACGCTCTTCGCCGAGGACGCCCCAACCACGCAACTCCGATTCACCCTCTCGCAGCTGGTCACCTCCCGCACAGGAAGCGCCGGCGGCGAGCAGCTGGTCATCTGGGAGGCGCCCGCCTTCACCTCGACGCTGGTCTACGACGTCGAGTCGTTCGACCCCGACGACTCGCTCGAGGACTCCGAGCACGGCATCGAGATCGAGGAATGGCTCCGGAAGGTGCAGACCGAGCTGCGGGGTGACCAGGTGTCGATGGAGGCGATCGGCGTCGTCATCGATCCCGACCTGGTCGCCGAGGAGTCGCTGGCAGCGTCCTCTCCCTTCATCCTCCTCGCGGTCGTCTTCATCGTGTTGCTGGTGGGCGTGTTCATGCGCTCGTACTGGGCGTCGGCCTACGTCGCCGTGGGCCTGTGCCTGACGTTGTTGTGGTTCGCCGCATGCACGACGCTGCTCGGCTTCCAGGGCGGGATGCTGCTCGGCTTCATCGTCCCGATCTCGGTCATCAGCTTCGGCGTCGACTTCTTCTTCCACTCCACGGGCCGGACGCGGGAGGAACAAGCGGCCGGGCTGAACCGCGAGCGGGCGTACCCGGTGGGCCTCAGCCTGGTCGCGCCGGCGCTGACGCTGGCCGTGGTGTCCTCGATGGCCGCGTTCGCGTCCAACGGTGTGTCCGGGGTCGAGGCCATCATCCAGTTCGGGTTCGGCGCGGCGATCGCCCTGGCGTGGGGGTACCTGTTCCTGGGCTTGCTGGCGCCCAAGGTCCTGCTGGCCACCGAGGCGAATCTGGGGCCGCCGCCTGCCGAGCGTGGGTTCCTGCGGTTGGGTCACCGGCTGGGGTTCGTGCTGATGGTGCTGGCCGGAGGCGCGGCGGTGACCTTCTCGGTCGTCATGCCGCCGATCGGCTTCGCCGTGATGATCGTCTTCCTCCTGCTTTTCGTGGCGCTGCCGTTCTGGATGACCAGGAGGTCGTACGCGAAGTCGGCGGCCGCCGGAAAGCCGGTCGACGACTCGGTGCGCGGAGTGGGCCAGGGTCTGGTCGGGGCGGGGGCGATCGTCCACTTCCTGGCGCGCTGGCGGGTGGTCACCCTCCCGGTGACCTTCGTCCTCGCGATCCTGGGGTTCGTCGCGTTCACGCAGGTCGATGCCGAGTTCTCGTTCACCGACTTCTTCCCCAGCTCCAGCGACCCGATCGTGAGTTTCGACAAGCTGGAGACACACCTGGGCGAGAGCACTGGCGGGTCCGGCTTCATCTACGTCGAGGGCGATCTGACCGACGCGGCCGCCCTCGTCGCCATCGAGGGGAGCATCGCGGCGGTAGACGCCTCCGATGCCGAGCTCACCCGGGACCTCGACGACGAGCTCGTGGTGTCGCAGACCGCTGCGTCCATGGCGCGCCTGGCGGTCGCCACCGACGCGTCGCGAGCGGCGATCGAGGAGAGCACGGGCGTGGCGGTCGGTCCGGCCGTGGAAGAGTTGGGCGGCGACGAGCTGGCCGCGATCTACGACCACGCACGCGCTCGAGGTCTGGTCAACGAGGGGGGAGCGTTGGTCTTCCCGCCCAACGCGGCGCAGGCGACCGTCGACGATCTCGGCGACGGCTCGTACGCCACCCTGATCGAGGTCGGCATCACGACGCTGACCGAGGATGCCGTGATTCTCGATGTGCGCAGCACGCTGGACGACGCGGCCGACGAGCTGGAGAACGGACCGGCCGGGGATGCCTTCACGTTCGTGAGCGTGTCGGGGGAGACGATCGTCAGTCAGGATCAGCTGGACCAGTTCACTCAGGCCATGCTGCTCTCGCTGCCCGTGGCCGTCGTGCTGTGCTCACTCCTCGCCATGGTCTTCATGCGGTCGTTCAAGTACGGGGCGACCGCGGTGGTTCCGGTCCTGCTGGTGGTCGGCTGGGTCTACGGCTTCATGTACGTGTTCGACTACAAGATCAACGTCGTCACGGCGACCATCGCTGCCATCGCCGTCGGGGTGGGGATCGACTTCTCCACCCATTTCACCATGCGGTTCCGCGAGGAGTTCGAGAACGAACCCAGCCGGTTCCCCGCCCTGCGTCGAGCGGGGGAGGGAACCGGCGGTGCGTTGTTGCTGTCGGCGGTGTCGTCCATCGGCGGCTTCCTGATCATGAGCCTGGCGCCGATGCCGATCTTCACGACGTTCGGGATCCTGACCGCAGTCATGATCCTCTTCAGCGCCATCGTGGCGCTGTTCGTGCTGCCCAGCCTGCTGCTCCTGGTCACTCCGTCACGCAAGGGCGCCGAGCGCGAGCGGCTCGAGGAGGCGGCCACCGGAGGGACCTGGGGCTACCGACCGCACGAGCGGGAGACCGCCGAACGCACCCGCCACCTCAGCTGAATCCATGTCGGTGTGATGTCGGTCCGTCCGACGCCGAATCGGCGGGCCGGGTGGCGTTCGGTCGACCGACGTCGCCACCCTGCCGGCTTGGGGGGACGCAGGCGACGGCCAGGGGGCTTCGCTGTGGCCACCACCGACCATCTGGCTTCGCCGACGGCCGACATCGCGAAGTTCTCGCCGTACAACGAGTTCACGCTGCACCCGGTGATGGAGATCGCCGACGGCGTCGGGCTGGCCGGCGAGGCGATCGTGTTCCGCATCTCGATCTGCTAGGAACGGCGGCCGGCACTCATCCTGAGCCGCGTCGCCATGGCTGGCGAGCCGCCGTCGGGCCGGAGGCGTCCCGCTCTCTCGTGATGTACTTCACGCGGTTGCGGTTCCTCTCGGCAAGGGGCTGTCTCCTCGGCAAGGGCCCACCCGGACGGAAGGTCGGCTTGTAGGCCCATTTGCGTGACAGCACCATGATTCCCGGATCTTAGGAGCGGCGAGGGCAACGAGAAGCGCGGCACGACATGCCCAGAATTGCGAGCGGACGCCGGGAATCGCAGATGGTGACCCGTTGCAGGAACAGACGGCCAAGGTGATGCGCACCTCGACGGGCAGGCCCGGCGTCACGGGTCGAAACCGAGGTGGTACCGGGGCCTCGCAGACAGAAGGCGACGAAGCGGTGCCGCCGTGACAGGGGGACTACCGATGACATCTCGAGGCGCTTCGAAACTCACGTTCACCCAGCATGGGCGAGCATGATCATTGCTTGCGGCGCCTTCGAACTGCAGGGTCAGGTCGCGAGAACGCTCGACGAGACGATCGAGTACCAAGCCGAGATCGCCGGCTGACGTTGGGTGAGAGCCTCACGCAACGGAAACCGGCTCGTCGATCGTGGGTCGCCGCTTGGGGAGCGGGCCGCCCGGCCGGAAGGTCGGCCGGTAGCCACGCTCGCGGGACAACAGGATCGTCGCCATGGCGATGGGGATGACGAGAGCGGCCAGCAGGGTGAGCACGACAGGTTCACGATCGCGCCCGCTCGGCTCGTGATCGCGGATGGTGGGTCGACCCGGCGACCGACGGTGACGAGCGACCTCGGCCGCGGGCTTCTCCGCGGCTGATGCGGTGGACACCGGGTCCTCAGGCGGGCGAAGCTCGGGTCGTCACGGGCTCGAGGTGCGATGTCACGACGAGCGTGTTTCGTACCGGCGCACGGACAGTTCCGGCTGGGCGGGCCGGATCGCCGACCGCCTGAGCCAGAGTCTCGGCGAGGATCGGGTCTTCATCGACATCGCCAGTCTGAGCCTGGGGGACGGGTCGATCAGGACCCAGACGTCGAGGTCTTTGGTGGCGAGCCGGTCCGAGAGGGTCGGGCTGGCCCACCGGTAGTAGGTCGCCCGGGGCAGTCCGACCAGATGGCACAACCGGCTGACCGGAACAACTCGACCGCCTCGCGACGAAACTCCTCGGGACATCTGTGCGCGCCCATCGTGGACTCCTTCCCGGGACAATTCTCCCAGGCTCAGGTGTCTCACATAGCGGGGGAACTCCACGGCGTGCCCCTGGAGCTGGTGATGGAGGGCTCCAGTTCCCGCCCGCCGACATCGAACGGGCTTGAAGCGTACGTCCAGGAGAAGCCGCATGACCGATACCGACGCCCCAACTGTCTCAGATGAGACAGTTCCCGACGACGAGCCCGAAGATGTCAACGATCTCACATCTGAACCCGAGAGAATACGTCGAAGGACTCCGTTCCGAGGCCGCCGAGCACCGAACCCGAGCTCGAGACCAAGGCGCTAGGGCCGACCTCTCGCTGGACGCCTCCTCGCCGGAACCGTCGCCGCCGTCACCGCCCAGACGCTCGCCGATCCGAGCGTCCTGCTCGACCTCGCCGGCCACGGGGATCTCGATCGACGAGAACGGGTTGCCGGACCCCGACCGCATCGAAACCGCAGTGAGTCGGCTCGTCGACCATCACCCCATCCTCAGGTCCGAACAGCCGGTTACACCGAGGCTCTGACGGTCCCGCATAATGGTCGTTGGTGGGGATGTAGTCGCTTCCTTCAGATGACGACCAGATAGCGGAGACAACTCAAGGGTGGGCAGCTGATTTCCATGGTTCCTTCTCGCAAGGCTCAGGCACATCGTTCACGGCGGTGGCACCGCAGGCTCGTTCTGGCGTTCGCCATCACACTGCTGTCGACCGCGGTCCCCAGCGGAGTGTCACCTGCGCTCCCGACGGTTGCGGATCCGTTCTATGAGGTCCCGGCCCCGCTCGCCGTGGGCGCCCCGGGAGACTTGATCAAAGACGAAGCACTGGTCACGACACCGAGCGGCGTTCAGATCGAGCGGGTGATGTATCACTCTCGTTCGATCGCCGGTGACGACATCGCCGTCACCGGGTTGACGTACACCCCGCCGGGTGGGCCACCTTCGGGCGGATGGCCAGTCGTCGCCTGGGCCCATGGCACTGCCGGAATCGCCGACGAGTGCGCTCCATCATCCCTTGGTCCCTCGAGCTTGCTCGAAGGGTTCGCACTCGCCGGCTACGTGGTGACCGCGACCGACTACGAGGGTCTCGGCACACCTGGTCGCCATCCGTATCTTGTTGGTGAGAGTGCGGCACGGTCGGTGCTCGACAGCGTTCGAGCGGCCCGCAACACGGGCGGCACCGAGGTGAGCGACCGTTTCCTCGTGTTCGGCCACTCCCAGGGCGGCCACGCCGGCCTCTTTGCCGGCGAGTACGCATCATCGTGGGCACCAGAACTCGACTTGGTGGGGATCGTGGCCGCCGCGCCGGCGTCGAACCTCGCCGCGATCTATCAGTCCATCGCTGCTGGCCTCGTGCCTGACACGCCTCTCTTGAGGGCCTACATCGTCATGATCGCAGCCGGCTTCGAGGCTGGTCACGGAGCCGACCTCGATCTTGTCATGACCACCGATGGTCTCGCCGCCGTCGACTCGGTCGACTTGGGCTGCACCGGCACGGTCACCGACGCTGTCAGCCCGTATGTACTCGGAGATCTTGTGGATGTTGACCCAACCGCGATCGAGCCCTGGGCATCGTTGCTGGACTTGAACAGCCCGGGGGACAGCCCTGTGCCAGCGCCGATTCTCGTCGTGCACGGCACATCCGACGAGCAGGTCCCGGTCCAGGCGAGTGAGATTCTCGCCCAGACGTACGACGCCACTGGTCAGCCCTACACATTGATGACCTACGCCGGCGTTGACCACTCCGGCGTGATCGGCGCTGCCATCAATGACATCAGTTCGTTCGTCGCCGACCAATTCGGGACACCCACTCCGGTCGAGACCATCAGCACAACAACCACGACAACCACCACAACTCCCGTAGCCGTCGCCGCGGCGACTAGGACCCCCAACGCCCAACCGGCGCAAGCCGCCACTCCAATAGCGGCTTCACCAACCTTCACGGGCTGAACCGTTCCCCACGGATTCCGGAGCGAGCCAAGGACACCGCCGTCCAGCTTCGTGAAGACCGGCTCCTCTGGAGCTCCGACGAGTGAGAAGCCTCGCCCACCGATCCGATACACGACCGAAGGAGACACAACCGGTCGGGTGACAACTCGGCCAAGAGGAGCACCCTCAGATACACACACCCTGCAACAGCCCCTGCTCCTCGGCCACGAGCGCAACGGTGTCCCCGAGGAGGCTTGGCCGTTGCTCGACGAGATCGTCGACATTCCGATGTTGGGCGGGCTGTGGTGGGTGCGCAGGCGGAGGCCGGCGTTGAGGGCGATGTACAGCCCGGCGACGGCGCAGGCGGCGCCGCCGCCGATGGCGTGTTGGGTGAAGGTGTTGGTGCCTTCGAGCGGCGGGTTGGGCAGGAGCAAGGCGATGAGGAACAACCCGGCGGAGATCCAGAGCGAGCGTGTCACAAGGGGAGATCAGCTGGACTGCGGGCATATCAGTCCCGTCCGTCGAAACGGCGGGAAAGCTCGCATGCGCGGGTTGACGAGGACATCTTCAGTCGTGGATGGGTCGGCCGATACTCGCGCCATATCTGCGCCATGAGGGCGCTCCTGGTGACAGCGCGACCCGGCCCCAGCGGACGACGGCGATGCCCTTCCGGGTGGGCGGTGCGCCTTCGAGGCACCTTCTTGGTGCTATCCGGGGCAGAGGCGGCCGTGCACAATCCGGGCAATGGGTCATCCATACGCATCCAATCCCGGGCCGGGGCCGTCCACGCCCGAACGGGGGGACCATGCCTGATCCGTACGTGTTCGTGGTCGCGACGTATGTCGATCTGGCCGAAGCGGGTGCGGATCATTCGGCGGTCCACCAGCTCTCCTCGGAACTCGGCTCGTCACAGACGCTCGAAGCCGTGACCATCGGGAGGAAGGTGTCGGGTGAGATTCGTTTCGACCGGCGGACTGCGCAGAGTTCCGGGTCCGATACGCCCGCAGGCGTCGACGCGAGCCTGGCTCAGGGTCTCGCCTTGGCCATCTATCCGTCGGTTGGTGCCGACGTTCCGAGAGCATGGTTGGCCCAACACGAGACCCTCTCTGCAGTTGCCGGTGAGGTGGCGCGGGGGCTCGGTCGCGACGTGATGAGGGACCTTGGCCGGCACCTCGACAGCGCAACGGCGGCGCTCCTGGTTGCCGCGCCGTCCGCGCTCGAGTCCCGCGTCGGCGAGGCAATCACGAGAGCAAGCTCGGTGATGGTGCGAACCGCCACCATCGATGTCGCCCTGATCGAGCGGGCGAGCCGTTCAGCGCAGCGCGCCGCGTCGCCGACGCACGAGCGATAGTCGCCGTCAGCCGAGGTAGCCGAGCGAGCGGGCCTTGGCGACGGCTTCTCGCCGACCGTGGACGTTGAACTTGTTGTAGAGCGTGACGGTGCGCTTCTTGACGGTCGCCGGCGCGATGTACAGCTCTCGGGCGATCTCCTTGTTCGACATCCGTTCCGCGAGCAGCTTGAGCACGTCGAGCTCGCGGCCGGTCAGCTGCGGACCGGTGTGCACGGTGGTCACCGTGCCGGGAAGTGCTCCGTCCGCGTCGTGCCCGGTTGTTGCCGGCTGGATCGCGTCGATGATGGTCCCGGCGTGCGCCAGTACCTCGCCGGAGACGTCGAGGCGGGATACCAGCGGAACGAGAGCCGGACCGAGATCTGCGAGCCGCCGGACCATTCCAGCCCTCTGCGACAACGTGATGGCGGACGTCAGCACCTCGAGCGCTCGATCCTCGTCACCTCGGGCGGCGAGGTCCAGGGCCTGTTGTCCGAGCAGCCGGATCGTGAGGGGGGCGTGGTGGTTGCGAGTGGCGGATGCGAGCGTCTGCTCGAGAAGCCGCCTGCCCCGCTCGGCGTCGTCAGGTGAGGCCAGGAGGGCCCCGACCAGCGTGGACGCAAGGTCGTAGAACATGTAGCGGTGGCGCTCAGCGTCGATGTCTGCGGTCCGCGCCCACCGCAGAGCGGCGGCATGGCGTCCGCTTCGCAGGTCGAGTTCGGCGAGGAACGCCAGGGCGACGGGCTGGTGGAACTCGCTGCGCGTGTCGAGCACATGTTGCATCATGGCTGCGGCTGTGTCGTCGGCCTCGGCTTGGCGACCTTGGGCGTGGGCACTCAGCGCCAGCGCCATCCCGGCCTGCATCGGCATGATCGTCGCCGCGACGAGTCGGAGATCGAGCGTGATGGCCAGGTGTTCGTCGGCCTCGTGCAGCCTGTTGCGTTCGTACGCGGCGATGCCGAGGAAGTAGTGCGCCGCCGCAGTCGAGTCCTCGAGACCGAAACGCTTCCCAATGGCCGCCATTTGGGTCGCGTGCCGTTCGACGGCGTCGAGGTCGCCTTCGAGCCAACCCAGGTAGGGCATGGCGAATGTCAGCGGATCGAACGGGGCGTCGGCGAACCGTTCGTCGCCGACCGCCGAAGCGGCGAGTTGGTGCGCTTCCGCCGAGCGGCCGGCGCCGGCGAGAGCGATGACCTCGAGCACATAGGCGAATGCGAGATTTCGGCCCGGTCGGTGGGCCAGGAGTCGACGGGCGGTCCGAGCATCGTCGATGGCCCCTTCGAAATCGGCCCTCAACAGCTTCGAATACGCGCCGCGGAGCTCCGCGATCTGAGCCCGCAGCTCCGACGACCGCGTGGTTTCCGCGTCGCCTGAACGATCGAGAATGCGCTCGGCTCGATCCAGCATGATGTTCATCTCTTTGTGGCGCGACTGGACTTCACCGAGCAGCCACGCGCGGAGGACGAGCAACGCCGCGTCGTCGTGGACCACGTCGGCGGGGACCATGGACACGATCTTGTTGAGCTCCACCCAGCGCTCCTCGTCGATCAGGTCGAACCCACGGTCCGCGGCGAGTGCTGCCATGGCCGCATGATCGCCGGCCAGACCGAGTTGTTGTATGGCGTCTTCGACCATTCCGTGGTCTTGGAACAGACGGGCGGCGGTTCGGTGCACCTCTTCGACCGCGCCCCATCGATTCGACCCCGCGCGCCTGCCGCCAGCGGTCGAGCAGCCGAGCGAACACGTGGTGGAAGCGAAACCACTCGCCGTCGTCGTCGAGGGCGATGATGAACATGTTGCGACGGCGAAGCCACTCGATGAACTCGGCGCCGGTCACCAGCGGCGATCCGGGCGCAACCGCGGCGATGACGGCTTCGCTGAGCGGCGCGCTGAAACGATCGAAGGGTGACACCGCGAGGAGGTACTGCCGTATGGCTGGCGGGACACCTTCGAGCACTTCGCTGACGAGGTACTCCTGGGCTGCATGGTCGAGAAAGCCGACACCGGCGATCGGTCGACCGGCCCCCGAGACGCGTACGGCTTCGGTCGCCAACCGCACGCCGACCGGCCATCCCTCGGTCGACTCGGTGAGCGCCCGGACATCTTCGGCCGGTAGGGCGTAGCGCAGCACCTGCATCGCAAAGGCCTTCATCTCGGCCTCGGAGAACACAAGGTCGTTCATGCGTAGCTCTCTGAGCTGCCCACTCGCGCTGAGCGCCGCTGTCGGGAGCTCCGGGTCATGTCGGCTGATGATCACGATGTTCGCGGACGTCGAGGGATGCCGGAGGACGTCCGACATCATTCGGTGGACCGCCGGCGACGTGATCTCGTGGTAGTCGTCGAGCACGATCACGATCGGCTGCGTGAGCTCGTCCAGCTCATTGGAGAGCTCCGTCGTGAGGACGTGCTCGTCGGGGAGCTGCGCGGCCTTCGCCATCTGTGACGTGACGTCCAACGCCTCGGGGATGACGCGGCGCACCGCTGCGGCGAGGTGGATCATGAATTGGCGAGGGTCGTCGACGGTGGAATCCAGTGAGAGCCAGGCGCAAGGTCGGTCGAGCGTCTCGCACCACTGGCTGACGACGACGGACTTGCCGAAACCGGCTGGGGCGGTCACCAAGGTCGCTGCCCGGCCGAGGTCGTCGTCGAGTACGGCGTTCAGACGGGTTCGTGCCACCGCATCCTCGGGTGGTGCCGGACGATGGAGAAGCACCGAGCGAACCAGGTACGCCGAAGCATCGACCTCGGCGAACGCCTCGGTCATCCCTGCCGCCCGAGCGCTGGAGCCAGAGAGTTGTCGAGTGACGGACCGAACACGGGTTTGACGTTATCGGTCGCCCGCGTGCGGCATCCAGATGACCGTCGTCAGCCGTCCTCGGCGGTCATCCGACCGTCGTCGATGGCTTCGGTCATCGACGCGAAGTCGAGATCGTTCTGATCGGCGTAGGTGAATGCGAACTCGGTGAGCGCACGGTCCATCACCGTGCCGGTGCCGAGGTAGCCGCTGATGGCGACCGGGTCGCTCGACCGGGCATGCGCATGGGCGAGACTCCAGCCGCAGATCTGGGCGTAGACGCCGAGACGCCGGTGGCTCATCGTCTCGACGTCGGCCGAACCCTTCATGTCGTGGTATTGGCGCCAGTAGTAGTGGTGACCGGCTTCGCTGCTGGACCATCCGAGGAGGGTGTCGCCGGACGCCTGGATCAGGCGCTGGCCCTGGACCACCCGTTCGCCGGGCGTGTCATAGGTGCTCGGTTTCAGGTGGGCCTCGAGCACCGAGGCGCCGGCCTCCTTGACCTGCAGGAAGAGCGGGTCCTGTTCGTCGCGCCCCTCGAACAGCGCGAGCAGGCAACGGGTGCCGACGCTGCCGACACCGACGACCTTGAGGGCGACGTCGATCATGCGATACCGGTTCAGCAGTGCCTTGCGGTCGTCGGTGATCGAGCTGCGGTAGAGCTCCCAGCTCTGTTCGACCTGGTGGCGCAGCTCGTTGGCATCGTCACCGGCGATGTTCCGAAGGGGAACGAGCAGCGGTGGGCTGCTCGCGATCCGAAGTGCGCCGTCGGCTCGTTCGGTGAGCTTGGTCATGGCCTTCAGGTTGTTCTTGGACCGCGCCTTGGCGGCACTTTTCGACAGGCGCTTCCGATCGCTCTTCTTGTCGAGCGCATCGGTCAACTGGTCGACCGAGAGCTGGGCGTACCAGACGTCGAGTGCTGCCTGCTTCGCGAAGTACGCCATCGCGGTCCGGTACGCTTCGGCCGACGCCATGACCGCATCGCGTGTCGCCTTGTGACCGAGGCCGTTCGCGCGGCCGGCCAGGGCGAAGCTCGCCGTCAGCCGCTTGAGGTCCCACTCCCAGGGCCCCGGAAGGGTCTCGTCGAAGTCGTTGACGTCGAACACCAGGGTCCGGTTCGGTGATGCGAAGGCGCCGTAGTTGGAGAGGTGGGCATCGCCGCAGAGCTGCGCGTCGATTCCGGACACGGGGGTGGGAGCGAGGTCGCCGGCCATGATCGCCGCCGCGCCGCGGTAGAAGGCGAACGGTGACTCGGACATCCGTCCGTGACGGATCGGGACGAGCTCCTGTAGCCGGCTCTGGTCCTGGGCGGTGAGCACGTCGAGCGGATCGGGACGGTCCGCCGCAGGCGACCAGTCGGCGTGACTCGACCGCGGCACCTTCTTGCGGGCCTCGCGCCCGTGCTCCTTGCGCTCCTCGACCGTGAGGTGTTCGTGCTGGTGGGTCGCTGGTGAATCTGGCACGTTGACCCCCGAGGTCAGTGAGCGGACGGATCGGTTGGCGCGGCATCAGGCTGCTGGTCGTCGCCGAAGAATCCGACCGCTCGCAGTTCGCGGGTCAGGTCGAGTCCGATGGCCATGACCGGCGCCGCCAGGATCAGGCCGATCATGCCGGCCACCATCCCGCCGAACGTGGTCGCCAGCAGGATGGTCAAGGGGTTCATGTTGAGGCTCGTACCGAGGAGCTTGGGCTGGAGGAGGTTCTCGAGCACGACCTGGGCCACCATGACGACAGCGAAGGCGGCCACGGCCATGCCCACCCCGCCATCGCCGAGCGCCATCAGCACGGCGAACGCCCCGCCGATGAACGCGCCGATGTAGGGGATGTAGGCCCCCACGAAGTTGACGACACCGATCGCCAGCGCCCCGGGCACCCCGAGGAGGTACACCCCGATCGCGATGGAAACACCGTTGGTCAGCGCCAGCGCCGTCTGTCCGGCGAAGTAGGACTGGATGTCCTTGATCGATTTCTCCACGATCTTCTGCGCGGCGGCGCGACGCAGCCGGGTCCGACCGACGGCCCACCCAGTTCCGGGTCATCGTCGGCCCGTCCTTCAGGATGTAGTAGAGCACCATCGTCCCGAGGACCAGCCCGGCGATGAAGGCGCTGGCCGAGTCGAAGGCGGTCGCGAGCACGGTGGCGATCCCGTCGCGGGCGACGGGCACCGCGTCCTGAGCGGTGGAGTCGACTTCGTCGATGGCGTCGGTGCTGATGGGGAGGTCCGCCACCCACGTCTTGATCTCGTCGACGGCGTTGCCGAGGTTCTCGCTCAGCGCTTCGCTCTGGCTCCCCAGTGCCTCCGCCGTGATCAGAGCGCACCCCGCGAACACGACGAACAGCCCGACGACCACGATCCCCGAACCAGCGGCCCGTTTGACGCCGTGCTTCTCGAGCCACGTGACGATGGGCGCACAGACGACCGCCACGAAGATTCCGACGGCGAGAGGGGCGGTGATGTCGCGCGTTGCGGCGATCAGGACGATGATCAGAGCGAGCGCGACCATCAGTCCGACGAACATCCAGCTGTTGGTGCCGACGCGACGCAGCCATGGCAGTACCTCGAAGTGCACCTGCTCGACCGCGCTGCTGTCCGAGCTGGAGGCCGTCGCCGTCGTCACATCACTGTCGGTCGTGCTCTCAGCCATTGGTTGGTCCTTCCTGGTGATCGGGTGCCTCCGTGGTCTGCCACTCTTTGGCGGATCAGCGCACCGCTCGGCGAACGCGGCGCCCTCCCCTGCGACGGCCTCGCCGGCGCACGCCGGCGACCGATCCCGGGCTGAGCGGCCGGCCGATCATGTCGATGAACAGGCTCGCAGGGCCCGAGGACGCAGTGAGCTCCCCGTCGGTCACCTCGAACGCGTAACTCAGGTCGTCGCCACTCAGGGCGGGCTCTCGCAACACGCCCACGACGTCGTTGACCGCGTCCTCTTCGAAGATCGACAGCAGCGCGTTCGGCGGGTCGTCCGCGAAGTTGTCGTCTCCGACGCCCCAGGAGGCGAGGAACTCACCGGTCGGGACGTGCCCGGTCAGCCGTTCGGGTCGATCGGAGAAGAACAGGGTGGTCGCCGACACGCCTCTCAGGGTGACACGGTCCTCGTCGATGTCGAGCCCGCTCGCGGTCTGGGCGAACATGTACTCGACCTCGGCGGGATCGGCGCTGTGCATCGGGGCGAGATCATCCGTGTCGGTCATGCAACCACGATCCTCCGGTTCAGATGGCGGCGCAATCGCCAGATGGGAGATGCGATGGAGCAATACGCCGCACCGATGCTCCCGTTGATCACCATGTTGGAGGTTCCTTCGACGCCGGCGGCTCGCGACGATGCACGTCGACCGGAGGTGGCGATGGACCTGGACAAACTCGACGAGGCGTTCACCGGGCAGCCGTTGACGTTGGGGGCTTCACGCTCTTCGCGCGATCGTGTTGCTCATCGTGGCGCTGGCGATGAAACCGGTCGTCGAGAGCTTCGCGATCGGCGTGGTGATCGCGTCGCGTCCGGCCTTCGACGTCGGCGACGAGATCGGGGTCGGTGACATCGTCGGTGAGGTGATCGAGATCACCCAACGGAGCGTGGTGGTGCGGTTGAGGGACGGCTCTCGCGTGCACATTCCCAATGCCGACGTCCTCTCGGAGAACGTGATCGTCCTGTCGACCGATGTCGAGCGCCGATCGACCGTCGACGTGAAGCTCGCCTACAACACCGTCATCGCCGACGCCGAGCGGGTGATCCGTGCTGCTCTCGCCGATGTCGATGGCCTGCTGCGGGTCGGATCCATTCGCGCCGTTTCGCTCGACGGTTGTGTCGAGCTGTCGATTCGGTTCTGGCACGAGTCGAGCATCGATGCGGCGAATCAGGTCACCGATGGGGTCATCCGGGCCGTGTACGGCGCGCTCCAGGGAGCCGGCATCGAGGGTGCCCCGTCACTCGAGGTCGCGCTCGTCGACCCGATGCACCCCGGAGGCACCGATTTGGCGCTATCGGACAGCCCGGCGGAGGAGGAAGATCGGTGACGTGCCAGATGACCGGGTAGTGACACGACCCGTATCGAGGGTGAGGCTGGAATGACGACAACCGACGATCCTGCGGCGACGCCGGACGACGCTGCTGCCGGGGCTCCGGGCGGCGGCTCTCGTTCCAGCGGGATTCAGGTGTTCTCGGCCCCGTCGGATGCGCCACGGGTCCGGTGGAAGACCGATCTGATCTCGGCAGCCTTCACGGCCGCCCTCCTGTTCTTCCTGATTCTGGTCGCCGGCCAAGGCTCCAGTTTCGATGACACGACCCTCGAGTTCGTGGGAGGACTGCCCGGTTGGCTGCTCTGGCTCGGCCAGGCTGCGTACGCCGTCGGCGTGGTGTACGGCGTGGGGTTGTTGATCGGCGTGGGGATCTTCGCCAAGGGCCGGTTGAACGTGTTTCGCGACATGGTGCTGGCGGCCCTGTTCGCCGTGGTGATCTCGTTGGTGCTCACCTGGCTCATCAACGATCGGTGGCCGGAATTCGCGTTCCTCGACCTGAACGAGACGCGCAGAACCTTTCCCGCCTTCTTCGTCGCGACCGCGGCGGCGACCCAGGCCGCCGCCTCCCCGTGGCTGACGGCTCCGATGAGGAAGCTCGGCTGGACGTTCATCCTGGCCGCGACCGGGGCCTCGGTGCTCGGGGCGGTCACGACGGTCAGCGCCTCGCTGGGAGCGTTGCTCGTCGGCCTCTTCGCGGCGGCGATCACCCGCTACGTCTTCGGAACCTCGGCGGGACTGCCCTCGACCAACCGCATGCGGGCCGGGTTGGCCGACCTCGGTGTCGAGATGGACACGTTGAGCTACTTCGACGAGCAGCCCGAGGGCTCGATCGTGCTGTCGGGCACGTCGACCGCCGGCAAGCCGTTGTTCGTCAGCGCACTGGGCCGCGACTCGTGGAGCACCCGCCGGTGGACTCAGGCTGTGGAAGGAAGCCTGGTACCAGGATCAAGGTGCGCAGTACGGATCCGACCGCCGCCAGCAGGTCGAGCACGAGTCGCTGTCCCTGCTGCTGGCCGAGCAGAAGGGCGTGTCGGTGCCCGGACTGGTCACGGTCGGAATGACCTCGCTCGACGACGCGATGTTGGTCACCGATCTCTTCGACCACACCTTGGCCGACATGGCCCTCGATGACATCGATGCCATCGATGACGATGTGCTCGACGAGGTCTGGGGGTTGGTGGACCGGCTCCATCAGGCCGACATCAGTCACGGGTCGATCGACGGCGTCCATTTCTGGTTCGACGCGGCGGGTGACCTGGAGTTGACCGGCTTCGCCGACGCGGCGATCCACCCGACCGGGGATCAGTTGCAGCAGGACCTGGCGGCGACGCTGGTCATGACGACCTTGGGGGTCGGTGCCGATCGCGCCATCGCAGCCGCTCGTCGAGTAAAGGGAGACGATGCGATCGCGGCGATGCTCCCGCTCCTCCAGACCGCCGCGCTGAACGGCCGCCTGCGTCACAACGTCAAGAAGCAGAAGCTGAAGATCAAGGATCTCCGCAAGCAGACCGCAGCCGCCCTGAGCGTGGATGTTCCCGAGCCGGTCCAGCTGACGCGGGTCACGTGGAAGAGCGTCCTGATGGTGGTCTTCATCGGGTTCGCGGCGTACACGCTCATCGGCGGTCTCGCCGATGTCGGCTTCGACACCATCGTCGACACCTTGTCCGACGCCCGATGGGGACTGATCCTGATCGGTCTCATCCTCGCCGGGGCCACCAACTGGAGCGACGCCGTCGCGCTAGCCGCGGTCTCGCCCAAGCCGGTCCCGATCGGTGTGACCACCATCGAGCAGTTCGCGATCGGTTTCGTCAACATGGCCGTCCCCTCCGCCGCCGGTCGGGTGGCGACCAACGCCCGCTACTTCGAGAAGTTCGGCATCAGCGCGGTGACCTCCACCACGACCGGAGCGATCACCGGACTCGTCGGGTTCATCGCCCAGGCCGTCCTGGTCGCCCTGACCATCATGGTCGGGGCCGGCAGCATCGACTTCTCCGAGATGGAGGGCGGAGGTGGAGCGATTCGCCTACTGGTGATGGCGATCGCCATCTTCGTCGGTGTTGCCATCGTCGTGGCGCTGGTGCCGAAGTGGAGGCACTGGGCCGAGGACAAGCTCCGCAAGCCGATGTCGCAGATGGGCGACGCGCTGAAGATGGTGAAAGATCCCAAGACCGCGGTCACTGCGCTTGGCGGTTCGCTCGGCACCGAGATCCTCTACGGCGCCGGGTTCGCCATGTGTGTCCTGGCCGTCGGCGGATCGATCACCCTCGGCGAAGCCGTCTTCATCAATGTGACCGTGTCGCTGTTCGCAGGCCTGATGCCCGTCCCCGGCGGTGTCGGCGTGACCGAGGCGGGCATGACGGCCGGCCTCACCGCGATCGGCGTCGACAGCGACGTCGCGGTCTCGGCCGTGCTCATCTACCGGCTCATCAGCTACTACATCCCGCCGGTGTGGGGATACGTGAGCCTGCAATGGCTCACCCGACACGACTACCTCTGACGGTTCATGAGGAATGGCTGGAGCGGCGTCGGCGCCGAGTCCGGTCCTTTCGGCCCATCGGGTCAGCCACTGCGGTGATCGCCGCCGCCCTCTGGCGGGTGGTCGCCGCTGGCGCCGTGGGGTGCCGCGAGTCCTGTGACGTTCACGTCCGGGACGCTCAGCTCGATCTCGGCGGTGCTCAGGGCTGACATCGTCGCTCGGATCGCCCCGTCGGTCACAGCCGACGAGCCGGACATGGTCGACGGGTACCAGTAGCTGATCGACAGCGTGATCGCGTTGTTGGTGATCCCGGTCGCCTCCACCGCCGGCGCGGGATCGTCGAGGACATGGTCGACCGCACTGATAGCGGTGGTCACCGCGGAGGTGATCGCGTCGAGGTCGGTGCTCGGGCGAACCTCGATGTCGAAGCTTGCCTTTCGACCGTCGGTCGAGCTGTACACCATGATCGGATTGCCGAGCACCTGATTGTTGGAGATGTACACAAGAACGCCGTCACTCTGGCGGAGTGTGGTGGATCGCGCGCCGATGCTCTCGACCGAGCCGCGATACACCGAGGTCATGATCTGGTCCCCGACGGAAAAGTGCGGCCGAGCGACGAGCAGGATGCCGGAAGCCGTGTTCTCGATCATCGGCTTGATCGCCAACGCCCCGATGACCAGCGCGAAAACGAAGAGCACCGACAGGAAGCCGACATTGAGCCCCAGGATCCCCGCCGCCAAGGCGATGCCGAGCAGGTAGACGAGCCATTTCGTCACCCGCCCGAGATCGGACGCGACCTCGGGCGACGCGATCCCTGCTTTCCTCAGCGCTTGCCTGATGGTGCGGGCAGCGAGACGAGAGAGGACAAGGGTGAGGGCCACCACGACCGCTGCCGCCAACAGGTCCCAGCCGGTCAGGTCCCCCTGGTTCAGCGAGTCGACTACCTCCTGGGCGGCGTCGCTCGCCTTGTTGGAGATCACACCGAGCATCGACCGCGCACCTTTGCCTCGTGGTCCGATCCTGCGTGGCTCGGCTTCGCCCCGGTAGCCCCAAGAAGGTGCTGTGGGGGTGCATCCCCGTGGCCGAACGACCGGGCCGGTGAGGCCGGGGGAACGTTGCACCACCGCCCCTCGAATCGCCAGCGGGAGTACTCCCACGAAGCGCCGTTCGGGTGCTGGTGAGCGAGGGCGCGGTGGTCCAGGATGAGCGACGATGGTGCAGCGACTGACCTTGCCGGAGAAGCCCTCTGGCTTCGGGCGTTTCGTGCCCGGCGTAGCCAGCATCGCGACGGGTGTGCGGCACTCGGCTGGTGTCGACACTCGTGCGGCCCTGACCGTCTGGGCCGTGGTGGTGCCGCAGTCGCTGGCCTATGCCACGTTGGCCGGGGTGCCCTCGGTGCACGGGTTGTACGCGGCGATGGCTGCGCTGGCCGCCTATGCGGTGTTCGGGACGTGTCGTGACCTGAACATGGGAGCGGAGTCGACGGTGGCGCTGATGGCGGCGGCGACCGTTGCCCCGCTGGTCACCGATCCCGACAGCGCTGCCGAGCTGACGGCGCTGGTGGCCTTGCTGGTCGGCGGGTGGTGTGTGCTCGGGTTCGTGTTCCGGCTCGGGTTCATCAGCGAGTTCCTGTCCCGGCCGATCCTGGCCGGCTACGTGTTCGGGTCCGGTGTCATCATCGTGATCAGCCAGCTCGAGGCGTTGTTCGGGCTGGACGTCGATACCGACCTCTACACCACCGATGTTGGTGCCGTCGCGCGCAATCTCGGTGACGCTCATGGCCTCACGACGCTGATCGGGCTGGCAACGGTCGTGCTGGTGTTCGGGATGCGCAAGCTCGTCCCCATGATTCCGGCGCCGCTGGTCGCCGTGGTGCTCGGGATCGTGGCGGCCACGGTGTGGAATCTCGACACCGAGGGTGTGGCGGTCGTAGGGAGCATCACCTCGGGGGTCCCGGTGCCGGGGCTGCCGGACGCATCGTTCAGCCAGTTCACGCAGCTGCTGTTGCCGGCGCTCGGGATCGCACTCCTCGCCTACCCGGACAGCTTCTTGACGGCCCGATCGCTGTCGACGGCGGGCGGGTACACGCTCGACGCCGATCAGGAGTTCCTCGCGATCGGAGCATCGAACGTCGCGGCGGGGTTTTTGCAGGGCATTCCGGTCAACGGCAGTCAATCGCGCAGCTACGTACAGCGCGACGCGGGAGGGAAGTCCAACCTCGTCGGGCTGATCTGTTCGGCGTTGGTGCTGGTGACGCTGCTGTTCCTGACAGGGCTGTTCGAGCAGCTCCCGCTGGCCGTGCTGGCGGGCATCGTGATCGTCGCCGGGCTCGGCCTCTTCGAGATCCGCGATTTCCGGGCGTTGTGGCGGATCAGGCGGTCCGAGTTCTGGCTCGGCACCATCACCGTCATCTCGGTGCTGGCGTTCGGCATGCTCGGTGGGATCGCGTTCGCCATCGGCCTGTCAATGCTGGTTGCTTTGACACGGCTGATCCGGCCGCACACCGCCGAGCTCGGGCGGGTCGAGGGCACCGATACCTTCCGCGATCTCGATAACCATCCCGACGCCCACCGCATCCCGGGTCTGTTGATCTACCGGATCGACGACGAGCTGTTCTTCGCCAATACCGCCTTCTTCGTGCGCGACGTCGAGCAGCGCCTTGCGGAGTCGGAGCCACCGGCCGAGACCCTGTTGATCGACGCCGAGGGGATGTCCGACATCGACACCACCGCGACCCAACAGCTCGGAGAGCTCCTGGACACCCTCGACGCCGCGGGTGTCGACGTGTCGTGGGCGAGGGTGCGCCAGCCGGTCTTCGACATGTTGGAGCGGTCCGGTTTGATGAAGCGGATCGGCGAAGACCACGTGTTCCTCGAGGTGGACGACGCCGTCGCGAACTTCCTCGACCAATAAACACGCCGTCCGACGAAGAACAGCACGATGACGAGCACTGGGATCGCCGAGTCGATCACACTGCTTGCGCGCGGCGTCTACCCGGCTGGACCCTTTACGGGGTGTTCGTCCTCTCATTGACCCCTTCGTCTGGATCGTCGTCCTCGCGTGGAATCGCCGACCACGGCGAACATGGCACGTGCCGGCCTGGCTCGCGGGTCTCGTCGTCGCCACCATCGTGACGCTGGTGCTGGCGCTGGTCGGCATGTTGCTCGTGCGGCGGGAGACCATCGAGCAGTGGACCGAATTGCGGAATCCGACTGGAATCCGCTGGTTGCAGCCACGGTCGCGGGCCATGAGTATCCGCTCACGTCCGAGACGATCCTGCTGGGAGTCTTCGCGTCGATGCAGTTCGCGGCGTCGATCATGACCGACGCCGCGCTGCAGAAGGTCTACTTCAAAGGGGTCAATGACGATGCCCGCGAGGTGCTCGCGGTGCGTGCGAGGTATCGCGAGTACTTGTCCCGGCACGGGTGACCATCGCATCACCGAAATGGGGTTACCGCCAGGCCGCCTCGGTCTCCTACGTCGAGATCGTCTCGTGCCCGCACCGTCGCGACAGCACCGCCGAGCACCTCGCCTGGGCCGGTGGCCCTCGGCGGCGGGCTCGTCGGTCACGGCTCCCGCTGCGCCCCGTCAGTCCTCAGGATGCCGAGGCCTTCGGGCTACTGCTGGCGACCGAGAGCGGGGCGTGTCCTGGTTCCCAGCGGACGTCGTCGATGATCGCCCCCTCGACGTCGCAGTGATCGGCCACCGTTTCGGTGAAGTCGGCGCCCGTCAGATCGGCACGTGCGAATTGGGTACCCCAGCGGCGCACGACTCGATGGGCGAGAATCCGAAGGGAACGGTCGCGCGGGTCGTTGCGCAACGCCCGCTTCGAGATCAGGACCATGGACACGCTGACCACCAGCGCAGCGAGCCCGCCGTTGGCTTGCCCGGCGGCAAGACCACCGAGGACCGCAACGATCGCAATGCCCCACGCTCCCAGTGAACCCCCGACGACCCGGCCGACGATGCCCGAGATGACGGCGAGTCCAAGTACCAGCACAAGGCCGACGCCACGCGCCGCAACCGCCATGTCGACCTCGCCCCAGATCAGACGAACGACGAGGCTGGCCGTGAACACCACAGCGAAGGTCCACAGATAGGTCTTGATCGCCGCGTCGATCCCCTTCCAGAACATCACCGCGACGAACACGATCAGAATGATCAGGATGCCCGCCGCGCTCGAGGGCCGCTCCCAACCCGGGCCGTACAGTCGGTCACGCACGGCGTCGATCGCCAGTCCTGCCGCCGCACCGAAGCCGGTCGACACCGCAAGCGAGGCCACGAGGATCATTGCGCCGGCCGCTGGTGACACCCCGAGTCGAGCATTGCGGAAGTTCGCGTTCGAGAGGTCGGTCTCCGTGAAATCGGTGCCGCGCAGATCCGCGCCCTGGAAGTCGGCGGCCTGCAGCTTCTGCATGGCGAAGGATTTGCGGCGCAGATCCTCGTTGCGGTGGTCACTATTCATCGTTCGTGCTCCTCGGTGGGAGTCGTCACTGACTCGAGAGCCGGGATCGTGGTGCAATTCTCCCGCCACCGGACCCGTACCAGCTAGCCCCACAACGGTGCGTCGAGGGTGTAGCTGCGACGGTGCTCGCGGCCATCGCCTGTTCCGGGTTCAGGCGTTGACGTAGCCGAGGGCGTGGGCCTTGTCGACGGCTTCGCGGCGGCCATGGACGTTGAGCTTGCTGTAGAGCGAAACCGTGTGCTTCTTCACCGTGGCCGGCGAGATGATGAGTTCCCGGCCGATCTCCTTGTTGGAGTATCGGGCCGCCAACAGCCGCAATACCTCCAGTTCGCGCTCGCTCAGCGCCAGTCCGTCGGCGACCGAGGCGAACTCGTCGGACGCAGCGTTGGGCCGGTCGACGTCGGAGTGGACGTCGATCGCTGCGAGGATCGTGCCGCAGTGGGTGAGGACGTCGCCGGTCACCTCGAGACGGTGGAGCAGCGACCTGAGTGGCGGTCCGAGGTCGGCGAGACGGCGGACGATCCCACCCTCTTGCGACATACGGACGGCCGACTCCAGTGCGTCGAGCGCACCGCAGTCATCGCCGCTGGCTGCGAGATCGAGAGCCCGGAGGCCGAGGAGCCGGATGGTGAGTGGGCGATGGTGACGTTGCCGTGCCGACCCGAGTGCCCTGTCGAGCAGTTCGCGACCGCGGGGTGCGTCGGGTGGGGAGGAGGAGAGGACTTCGATGAGCGCTGGTGTGGGGTTGAACCACATGAATCGAAAGCGCTCTTCGGGGAGGACCACGCTGCGGGCCCAGTGCAGCCCCGGCGACGGCCGGCCACGACGGAGACCGAACTCGGCCATGAAGGCATCAGCCGCCGGTTGCAGGAACTCGCTTTGGGTGTCGAGTACGAACTGCGCGGTGGCCTGAGCGGAGGCGTCGGCCCCTTCCAGGCGACCCAATGCCAATTCCGTGAAGGCGAGGGCCATGCCGGCATGTGCTGCATAGAGCGCCTTCGTCGCATAGCGCCGGGCGAAGGTGATCGACAGGTGGTACTCGGCGTCGGCCAGCCGGTTCCGCTCGTACGCGCACGTCCCCAGGAAATAGTGGGCGAGCGTGTCGAGGTCCTTCGACGTGGGCCGCTCATCGGTCGACAGCAGCTGAGTCGCATACCGCTCCACGGAGTCGAGGTCGCCCTCCAACCAGCCGAGGTACGAACGCGACAACACCATCGGATCGAAGGGGCTGTCAGCGAACCGGGGGTCACCGACCACGGAGTCGGCCAGCCGATGTGCTTCCTCGGATCGACCTGAGCACGCCAGGGCGTTGACCTCGACGACGTACGCAAGCGCCAGG
>CAWCAL010000003.1:0-474121 GCA_963793475.1 uncultured Acidimicrobiales bacterium | reverse complement strand
ACGTTTGACCCTGATGGACGAAGCGCTGCTTCTCGAGATCATCGGCCGCCGCGGCGGCACGCCCGAGGAGTTCGGACGCATCGCCGCCCAGATCTGGATCCATACCCTCTTCTCGGATGATCGAGCGGCACACAGCTAGACGATTCGCCCCGTACGCCTGGCCGTCGGACGGGGACGCAGTCCGAATGGACGCACGAGGCCCATCTCTGGATCCGGGTGGTGGCTCTCTGGAGACGACCTCTCGGGTCAGACCCTGGTGACGGGTGGTGGCTCCCAGGTGCCGTCGAGCGCTTCGGGTTCGGGCCAGTAGATACGCATTGCCAGGTAGAACGGGCCGTCGGGTGCTGGCAGCCAGTTCGCCTTGCCTTCTTCGTTGTCGGGTTCGTCGTGCTGGATGTGCATGGTCAGCGATCCGTCATCGCCGGTCACCAGGCCGGTCGTCGTCGAGTTGATCAGGTAGCGGCCGATTGGATTGTCGACCAGGTAGCCGGCGACGCCGTCGTAGGACGTGTCGTACATCGTGACCGACCAGAACGCCTTCGCCGGCGGGGGCGTGTCGAACCGCAGCCGGTAGGCGTTGTCACCCGCCAGCGGTTGGCCGTCGCTGTCGATGCTGGTCATCGGGTAGAAGGCCTCGATTTTGTCGTTGCCGCCCCACCCGGCCATCGCCCCGCCCGCCCGAAGCAGGTAGTCGCCGTCGAAGAACTCGCGATTTCCGAACGCGTCAACAGCGATCCATCCATTGACCTTGTCGCCGAGATGCTCAGCCTTGTCGGCCATCTTGGCGCGTGCCCGGTCGACCCCGGAACGAAGCGCAGCGCGGATGTCATCGCCGAGATCGTCGTGGTCGAACGGCAACCCCGCGCCGATGCCGGCCCGAGCGAAACGCTCGAACATTGCTTCCTCGTTCGGATGTGGGGGCTGGCACCATTCGAGCAGACGGTTGACGTAGCCGATGAACCGTTCGTCGCGCGATGCCTCGTCGTCCCACACCGGCCAATCGAACGCCGGTGCGGCGGGCGATTCGGTGCCCAGATGGGTTGACAGCGTCTCGAGTTGGTAGGCCTCCATGATCAGTCGCAGGGTCTCGACATCGTCGGGGCCGAGCAGTTGGGTCCGCCCGATCACGATCGCGAGATCGGTCTCGAATCGCAGGACGTCGGTGAATCCGTCCGGCGTGTCGCCAGTGAACCCAGGACCGACGAGCAAATACGATCCGGCGTCCGAACCGGTCGCTCGCGAGCCGACGAAATGCGGATTCGTCCCGAACAGATCCACAAGCTGCATGACGTAGTAGCGGTCGGTCACCGCTGGCACCGTCAGCACCAGCGGTTCGGCCCGCAGGTCCAGCAGCGCTTCCGAGTACGGCGTATCGGCGTTTGGCGAGATGACGTCCTTGTAGTTGTGGTCGCGCGTCACCGGGTCACCCAGCATCTCGTTCATCGGGCCGTGGTAGGACGGCAGCGACGGCACCAAGAACATCGCAAAGGCAGCGCGGTACCCCATCAACATCGGAAACGAGAAGACGTACGCCTCCTCCGCGATTGCAGCAATCTCCTCCGACGACAAACGACTCTCAACCATCACGGCCTCCCGGCTCCTCAAGAACTCGCCACCAGGATTGCGCGATCGACACGTTGCGCCCAGGGCCCAACGTCACTGGTGCCATGCATTGGCCGGCCGCAAGGAACCTCCGGACCGGACAGAGCAGACCCTCGGGCCGCGGAAAGGTCGGCGACCCACACGACGTTGAGGGCATCGGCGGTGAAGTCACGCCGCACCAGGTCGTCGTGTGAGGGAGCGCCCGGCTTGGCTCCCTTGCCCCGCTTCGGTTTGCCGAACGCCGACCACCACTGGTTGTCCCGGCAGATCCGCCACACCACCGGATCCGACACGTCGTGATCGACGAGGCGGACCTTATCCGCGAGGAATCGGTACCCGAACTCCGGGTCATCGAGGTGGGCATCGTGGATCGCATTCGCCAGGTAGGCCTCGTCGAGCTGGGCATCGGTGAAGGGCGACTTCAGCCACCGGCAGTAGGGCTGGTGAGCGAGGCTGAGTACCCGACACGACACCACGACGGGGATCCCATCGGTGGCGAGCTCACGCACGAGCGGGTACATCATCCTTTTGGGAGGTTCGCCTGCCCGAGATACGCGGCTGCTCGACGCAGCACCTCGTTCTCCTGCTCGAGCAGACGGATCCGCTTCTTCGCCTCGCGCAGCTCGGCCATCTCACCTTGGGCCTGGGGGCCCTGGCCATCCTTGCGGGCATCGGTCAACCAGTTTCCGAGACACGACTCGGTGATCCCGAAGTCGGCAGCGATGTCCTTGATCCGGACACCGTCCTCGCGGTTCAACGCGACCCGGACGACCTCGTCACGGACTTCCTTGGGATAGGGCTTGGGCATGGCACACATCCTCTCGCGGCGCCTCTCGGCACCACACGTTGGATGTCACCCCGCCGCGCGGCAGTCCCATATCTACGCAGTTGGCGTCGAGCGGGAGTCCGATCGCACCAGGCTCCAGAGAAGAAGATGATGCTGTACTGACGACTGGTCGGACCCATGATCTTGAGGGACTGTCAGACGTTCGGCTGAACCGGGGATACCCCTCCGACGTTGGTGCACGCCTCGGATCGGGAGAGGTTCAGTGAGACGGGTCGGGTGTGAGGTAGGCCGGGATGTCCCGTCGGGCGTGGAGGACTCTCCAGATGTCGATGAGGTCGTCGTCAGGCAGGTAGAAGATCAAGTAGGGGAATCTCTCGAGAGGCCAGCTGCGCAGATCCGGGATTTCGAGTTCGACGGCGAATCGAAGCGATCCTGTGAGCGGATGTCGGCGGAGGTGGGTGATCGCTGCTTCGAGCGCGTTGACGAAGTCGTGTGCGGTCTTCGGGCCGGCTTCGTCGCGATAGTAGGTCACCGCGGCCTCGACATCGGATGCTGCGAGGGCGCGGAGGTGGACTTGCACCGGTGTGCTCAGGTGTCGGTTTCGGCGCGGGCGCGGAGTGAGGCGAAGTAGGCGGCGTCTGCGGTGCCGGCGATCGGCGAGCGGGCGCCTTCGAGGAGGGCGATTCGGAGCTGGCGGCGGTCGTGGTCGCGTCGGATCAGATCGCGCACGTACTCGCTCGTCGATCCGTAGTTGCCGTGGGTGACCTGGGAATCGACGAAGCTCTTGAGATCGTCCGGAAGTGAGACGTTCATCGTGGTCATGGCCCGAGTGTACGGGGCTTGGCAAGAATTGCCAAGGTGCGCTCGGCGGCGGCTCTCACCACCGACGGGCAGGTGACGCTAGTCGTTTCGGCCGCCGCCTCTCACGGAGACCGGTCGATCAGGCCGGAGGAACTGCAAACCGTTTGCCAACGGAAGCGACGTTGCGGAACCGCACAGGACTGGTCTCGACGACACGACCTCCCGCCGATTCGTGGACAGGACACCACAGAATCGCACGCGACGGGTCCAGGGGGACGGGTCGCGGGTGAGTTCAAGTCCCTCCTCCGAAACCGAACAAGTGTTCGACTTCGAACGCTGTACCAGGGGTTGCCTAGCTGTAGGAGCCACAGACGTTGTGGACGCGTGATGCGGGTGGTCCGCCGACGGCGGTGTGGTTGCGGTGATGGTTGTAGTCGTGGATCCAGCGGTCAAGCCGGCGTCGTCGTTCGTTCTCCGAGCGGAACGTGAACGAGTAGAGGAACTCGTCGGCCATGGTGCGGTTGAACCGCTCCACTTTCCCGTTCGACTGCGGCCGATAGGGCCGAGTGCGTCGATGCTTGATGGCCCGCTCGGCCAACACGTCCGCGAACACCCGGGACCGGAAGTTGGATCCGTTGTCGGACATGACTTCGTCGACGGCCATGCCGCGGGCCCAGAACCAGTCTTGGGCTCGGGTCCAGAATCCGACGAGGGTGTCGGCCTTCTCGTTGTCGTGGGCCTCGACGTTGGCGACCCGGGAGTGGTCGTCGACGGCGCAGTGCAGGTACGTGTAGCCGACGCGGTGGGTCTTGGTTTGGCCGCGTCCACGGACAGCGCCAGCCACCGCCGGGTGGGATCTTGCCGACCTTCTTGATGTCGAGATGGACCAGCTCGCCGGGGTGAGCTCGTTCGTAGCGGCGGATCACCCGGCCAGTCGGCCGCTCGATCCACGACAACCGGTTCAGACCGTGGCGGACCAGGATCTTGTGGACCGTGGACGCCGGGATCCCGGTGTGCATCGAGATCATCCGTGGACCCCACCGTTTCGAGCGTCGCAGCCGACAAATCCGTTCCTCGACCCGTTTCGGGGTCCTGGTCGGACACGTCCTGGGCCGGCTCGACCGGTCCTCGAGACCAGCGTCGCCCTCAGCGAGCCAACGGCGCCACCACTTCGACACCGTCGCCCGCGACACCAGCATCTGTTCCGCGACATGCGCCTGCGGCGTGCCCGCCGCGACTCGTTCAACCATGATCCGCCGACCAGTCGGCGTGAGACGAGCATTACGGTGAGACATCGAGACTCCGAGGTTCGTGTGGTCGTTTCGTAACATCCACACTGCCTCGGAGCCTCACCCCCTCACGACAACAACCTCAATGGTCCCTACATCTAGCCGACGCGTCCGGTCTCGTAGGCCCAGATGACGATCTCTACGCGGTTTCTCGCCTGAAGTTTGGTCATCAGTCTCGCGACGTGAGTCTTGACGGTGCTGTGGCTGATGAACAGTTCTTCGGCGATTTCGGCGTTGGTCTTTCCTCGCGCGACTTCGGCGAGGACTTCCTCCTCGCGTTCGGTGAGCGGGTCGATTGGTTGGGGCGGGGCAGCTGGGCGCTCGATGCTGGCGAAGGTTTGGAGGAGCCTGGCTGTGACGTTGGGTGCGACGAGGGCGTCTCCGGTGGCGGCGGCGTGGACAGCTTGCACGAGCAGGTCCTGGTCGGCGTCTTTGAGGAGAAAGCCGCGGGCCCCGGCTTTGAGGGCGCCATAGACGTATTCGTCGCGGTCGAAGGTGGTGATGATGACGATCGGGATCGGATCTTCGACTTCTGGTCCCGCGAGCACCCGGGTGGCCTCGATCCCGTCCATCTTGGGCATGCCTATGTCGAGGAGGCACACGTCGGGGCGGAGCCGCTGGGCGAGCTCTACCGCGTCCACACCGTTGGCGGCTTCCCCGACGACCTCGATGTTCGGTTGAGCATTGAGGATCATGGTGAGTCCCGTCCGGACGAGATCCTGATCGTCGGCAACGACCACTCGTATCGTCATCCGGGCTGCCCTTGCTTTGGCAGTACGGCCTTCACGGTCCATCCTCGTCCGCGGTTTGGCCCTGCATCGAGTGAGCCGCCGTGTAGGGAGGCTCTCTCGCTCATTCCGACGAGTCCGTATCCTGAGGACGATTTCGGGTCGACGTAGGAGGCGTCCCCGTCGTCGGCAACGGTGACTGTCACGTCCTGGTTGTCTTCTTCGACCCGAATGCTGATTCTCGTTGCGCGTCGGGCGTGGCGTCGGGCATTGGTGGTGGCTTCCTGGGCGATTCGGAACACTGCCGTTTGGATCGACGGGGCCACATCGTCGAGTTCGCCAAGCACCTCGAGCTCGATTGGGGGTTGTTGTGCTCCGTTGGCGACGAGGCGCTCGAGGTCGCTGAGACGTTTCTGTGGACTGTGCTCGTCTTCGCCCTGGCGCAGCATTCCGACGATGCTGCGCATCTCGGTGAGGGTACGGCTCGCCTCCTCTTTGATCGCCTTGAGTGTGGAGGCCGACGCTTCGGGGTCGGAGCGAACGAGGGTCCATCCGGCCTCGGCCTGGATGGCGATCGCTGACACGCGGTGGGCAATGGTGTCGTGCAGCTCTCGGGCGAGTTGTTCGCGTTCGAACAGCTTGGCTTCGGCGATGGCGTTGGTCTGTGCCCGGTCGCGGAAACGGACGGCCGCGCCGAGGGACGAAGGCAAGAGCAGAAAGGCAAAACTGAAGATGGTGAGCTCGGGACCGCTCGGGAACCAGATCATGTTCGTCACGTGCATCACGTTCATGATCATGAGACCGATGACAGCCTCGCGCCCCGACCCCCAGCGAAAGAGGGCGTAGGGGAACACGATCATCCCCACCATGGTGTGCAAACCGGGTGAATCGAGTCCGACGGCGATGGCGGCGATGTCCAGCCCTGTAATGACGCTCCACGCAATGGCTACCGACAGCAGCGGATGGGTGCGCCTCCACAGCAGCATCACGATCGGAAGGAGATGCATCGGCACCGAGAGTGGTCGCCACACCAGTTCCTCTCGGGTGATGCCCTCGAGAAGTGCAAACCCGGCGAGCACAGCCCACCAGCACCCAATCTCTCCACACGCGGCGTGGCGGATGGGGCTCGGCTGGTTCATCCCAGAGCGATCGGAGCGCGTTCACCATGCGAACAGCGTAGATCGGGATGGGTCCACCGTCATCGGACGAAGGTACGCACGCTGAATCAACCGGGGGACGACCCGATCACAGCCCTGCGGCCGATGTGCTGGGGCGGCAATTGCCGGAAGGTGATAGCAGCCCTCACACGTGGAAAGCGATCGAGAGGTTGTGACATGCAATCAGTTCAGAAAATGGGTGGGATCGGTGCCCTCATCGCCGCCGGTACGTTCGTGGTCGGTCTGGCCATGTTCGCCACACTCTTCACCGACTTCGTATCTGCGGCCACCCCGGCTGCGGCGGTGGAGTTCATCGCCGACAACCAACTGGCCCTGCACCTGTGGAACATCACGATCATGATCGTGTTCGGTATCGTCCTCGTTCCTCTGGTGCTGGCGATTGGGGACCGTCTCCGTGAGGCTCATTCGCCGCTGGCCAGAGTGGCCTCGGTGTTTGGGCTCATCTGGTCGGGGGTGATCATCTCCACCGGGATGATCACCAACATCGCCTATGCCACAGTCAGTGACCTCCAGGGCACCGACCCTGAGATGGCGTCGCACGGTGTGGGCTGGTCTCGACGCGGTGACCAACGGCCTCGGTGGGGGCAACGAAGTCCTCGGTGGCGTTTGGGTGCTGGGAATCAGCATCGTTGCTCTCCGTGAGCGGCTCTTCGCCCGCTGGGTCAACCACCTCGGCGTGGTCATGGGTGTCGCCGGGCTCGTCACCGTCGTGCCGGCCCTCGAGGAGGTCGGAGCGGTCTTCGGTCTCGGATTGATCGTCTGGTTCATCGCAGTCGGAATCGCCCTGATATCCGACGACGGTCGGTCGGCTGAGCAGCCGGCCAGCCCACGTCTCGAGACCTCACGCGCCTCGTGAACACCTCGCTCTCTCACACAACCAACCAAACCAACTGAAAGGCAATCATGACCACCACCAACCACCACCAAACCGAGCAAGCAAGATCGTCCCGTCTCGAGCCGGCGCCATCGGCGCCCTCATCGCCGCTGCGACCTTCATCTTCGGCATTGCACTGTTCGTCACGAGCCTGAGTGACTACACCGAAGGTGACCTCCACGGTCGCTGAATCCGTCGACTTCCTGGTCGCGCACCAGTCGACGCTCTACGTCTGGTACTTCGTCATCTTCCTCGTGTTCGGGGTCGCGATCATCCCGCTGGCCCGGGCCCTACATCGACGTCTCGTCGACGTCAGCCCGGAACTCGCCGACATCGGCGCCAGTGTTCGCCTACATCTGGGCCGGGCTGATGTTCGCCACCGGCATGACGTCGAACATCGGCATCACTGCGGTCGCCGACCTCAACGAAACCGACCCGGCAGCCGCCGAAGCCCTGTGGTCGAGCCATCTCCACCGTCACCGACGGTCTCGGCGGCGGCAACGAGCTGGTCGGTGGGATGTGGATTCTGCTGGTGAGCCTCGCTGCCTGGGGTACCAAGCGTCTCCCGAAGGGGCTGAACGTGCTGGGTATCATCAGCGCAGCCGCCGGGCTCATCACGCTCGTCCCGGGCCTGTCCGATGTCGGGATGATCTTCGGTCTCGGATCCATCGCCTGGTTCGCCTGGACCGGCATCGTCCTGCTCCGCCATCCAACGGCTACCGCTCCGGTTGCAGAGGTGGCTCGATGATCGACCACGCGATCGGTGAACGACAGGAAGCGGCAAGACGGTATGTCGAGCAGCTCCGTGCGTTCTACGTCCACGCCGCGGTGTTCGCAGCCGGTATGACCACCATCTCCGCGGTGAATCTCCTCACCAACCTCTCCGCCGGAATCGCACGTGAATGGTCGGCATGGTGGTCGGTCTGGGCGCTCATTGGATGGGGCGCCGGGATCGCTGTCCACGGACTCGTTGTCCGGCTGAATCGACCGTCGCTTGATTCATCGTGGGAGCAGCGACAGATCGAGCGGATGCTTGGGAGATGACCGCCTGACTAGTGTCCTGAGTCGGGAATTCGGTTGATATATGTGGTGAGGGTGTCGAGGATGTCGTCGGCGGTGCGGTGCCAGACGAAGGGTTGGGGTTCGTCGTTCCAGTTGGCGATCCAGGTTCTGATGGATGCTTTGAGGTCGCGGACGCTGGTGTGGGTGCCGCGGCGGAGCCATTTGGTGGTGAGTTCGGCGAACCATCGTTCGACGAGGTTCATCCAGGAGCTGTAGGTCGGGGTGAAGTGAAACGTGAACCGGGGGTGGCGAACCAGCCAGCGTTGGATCGATGGGGTCTTGTGGGTAGAGACGTTGTCGAGGATGACGTGCACGTCGAGGTCGTCGGGGACGTTCTGGTCGATCAGGTTCAAGAACTTGCGGAACTCTTCGGCCCGGTGGCGTGGGGTCATGTCGGCAATGACGTGGCCGGATGCGACATCGAGGGCGGCGTAGAGGTTGGTGGTGCCGTTGCGTTTGTAGTCATGGGTTCGCCGCTCGGGGGTGCCGGGCATGAGTGGCAGGATCGGGGCGGTCCGATCCAGTGCCTGGACCTGGGTCTTCTCATCGACACACAACACGACCGCAGCGTCGGGCGGGTTCGGGCTTGTCAAGAACTTTGTGTGAGGTGGTTAGTTGAGGTTGTCGGGGATCCGGTTGGGGTAGGCGACGGCGAACGCGTTGAGTGCTTGTTTCCAGCCTTGGGTGTGGCTGCCGAGTTCGCCGCCTCGGTGGTGGCCGATGTTGTCGATGGCGAGGTAGAAGATCTTGAGGACGGCGTCGTCGGTGGGGAACGATCCGCGGGTCTTGGTGACCTTGCGGAGCTGGTAGTTCAGTGACTCGATGGCGTTGGTGGTGTAGATGATCTTGCGGATGGCCGGATCGAAATCGAGGAACGGGATGAACCGTTCCCAGTTCCGTCGCCACAGATCGACGATGGCCCCGTAGCTGGTCGCCCCATTCGGTGTCGAAGTCGTCGAGAGCGGCTTCGGCGGCGTCGACGGTCGGGGCCGTGTAGATGGGTTTCAGGGCCTTGGCGACGCCCCGGCGGTCCTTCCAGGAGCAGAACCGGATCGAGTTGCGGATCAGGTGCACGACACAGGTCTGGACCACGGTCTGGGGCCAGACCGCTTCGATGGCATCAGCGAAGCCGGTCAGCCCGTCGCAACAAGCGATCAGGATGTCGGCCACGCCCCGGTTCCGGAGCTCGGTCAGGATCCCGAGCCAGTATTTGGCGCCCTCGTCGCCCTTGCCGAGCCACAGGCCCAGGACGTGCTTGGCGCCATCGAGATCGACGGCCATGGCGATGTACACGGGCCGGTTCGTGACCCGGCCATCGGTGCGGACCTTGACCACGATCGCATCGAGATACAGGATCGGATACATCTCGATCGAGCGGCCGGGACTGCCACGCTCGCAGCTCGGGCAGCACCGCGTCGGTGATCTTGGAGATCAACTCCGCCGACACGTCGACCTGATAGGCGTCGGCCAGATGATCGGCTGATGTCTCGGGTCGTCATCCCCCGGCTGACCAGCGACAGGACGATGTCGTTGAACCCCTCGAGCCGGCGGGCGTGCTTGGGGACCAGCTGCGGTTCGAACTCGCCGTTGCGGTCACGAGGCACCTTGACGGGCACCGCGCCGGCATCGGTCAACACCGTCTTCGCTGACGTGCCGTTGCGGTTGTTGCCCGAACCTCTCCCGGCCGGATCGCCGTGCTCATAGCCCAGATGGTCGGTCATCTCGGTCTCGAGCGCCCGGTTCATGATCCGCGACGTCAACTCGGTCAACACTCCATCCGGTCCGAGGAGCTCGAGGCCCTCGGCGTCGACCTGGGCCATCAACCGGTCCAGCGTCGCCTCATCAATCACGGGCTTGCCCACAGGCTCAGGCCCACTCTCTGCACTCGATTCAGTCATTGTCATCAATGGTGTCCTCTCATCATGGTCGGGACACCTCACACAAAGAATTCAACACCCCCGGCCCACCACGTCTCGGACTTTGTCGATGAACTGCGGGTCGGGAGAGAGCTTGAACTCCTCGACCTGGTGGGGTTTGAGGCCGAACGCTCGCCAGATCCGCGACACCGCGGTCTGGGTCAACCCGACCTCCCCAGCCATGGACCGAGTCGACCAGTGCGTTGCATCGGCCGGTGTGGTCTCCAACGTCTTGACGATGACTTCCTCGACCTTGGCATCGCTGATCGTTCTCGGTGGCCCCGGCCGCGGTTCATCATGGAGCCCATCAAGACGCCGCTCGGCGAACCGGTTCCGCCACTTCGAGACCGTGGCCGAACTACAGCCCAGCTCACCAGCGATATCGATGTTCGTCCGATCATCCGCCGCGGCCAACACGATCCGACAACGCAACGCCAACGCCTGCGCCGATTTCGGTCGGCGCGCCCACCGCTCGAGCGTCTCACGCTCCTCGCCGGTCAGTTCAACAACCGCGGTCGGTCGTCCTCGTCGCTTCGCCATCGTCGTCTCCCATCGTTGTCGATGAAAGACCCAACGCGACACCCCACCGAAACTTCCCCCGAACTAACGACTCAGGACACTAGGGGTGTCGTTTGCAAATGGATTTGCGAATGCCGCGGTCGGGCTGGGCCGCCCGGAACTTGACAGTCGGTTGGCGCCAATGATCCGCTCATGGTCCACGATTCGGTGACGAGACTCTCGATCCCTCGCGTGCATGCGAATGTGTTAACATAGTTGCATGCAGAGCACGAGTGTCCGGGTAGATGTTGAGACGCATCGAGAGCTGAAGAAGCTCTCTGCTTCGTTGGGGGTCAGCGTGGGGGACACGGTCGCGCTTGCGGTGCGGCGGTTGCGTCAGGATCGAATTGGCGACGACCTTCGTCAGGATCTGCGCGCCGAAGAAGTTGGCTGGCTTGACGCTGATCTCGGGTGACGTGGTCGATCTGGACTTCGGCGTGCCGGCATCGAGGGAAGCGGGGTTTCGTCATCCTGCGATCGTGGTGACGGCTCAGCGGATTCTGGATTCCGATCCGAGTGTGGTCCAGGTGGTGCCGGTCACGTCGACACTTCGAGGGTTCGCGTCTGAGGTTGAGATCGAGGTTGATGCGAGCAATGGCCTCGAGCGGACCTCCGCAGCTCAGTGTCAGCACGTTCGGGCGGTTGCGGTTGGGCGTGTCGAAGCGACGCGGGGCAATGTTGGAGCGGCTGCTTTGGCGCAGATTCGGGAGGTCCTTGGTCTCATCCTCGAGGTCCCTCGCTGACCCGCGGGGCCTCGGACTGCAAACCGTTTGCTAACGGAAGCAACGTCACAGGACGTCACCAGACCGGCCTCGATGGCATGACCTCCGGCCAGATCGTGGGCCAGACAACACTGGATCGCCCTGGATGAGTCTGGATGGACAGGGCCGCGGCGGAGTTCAAGTCCCCCCTCCGACACTCGGAAACCGTTGGCATTGCAACGATCGCGAGCCGCTCTGGGGCCGGTTTGCTAACCGTTTGCCAACCGCAGATCGAGTTCGTCAGCCGAAGGGCGCCCGATCAACGTCGTCAGCGGCCGGGATCGCCGTGTCGGATCCGGAGTGGAAGCCGGGGGCGACGTCACAGGACTGCCCAGAACCAGTCTCAATGAGACACGGGCGGGCCGACTGATTGAGCGGACGCGAGAGACCGGGCCGGATTCGTCCGTTCCGACGCGACCGCGGCAGAGTCCAAGTCCCCCCTCCAGGCCGAGGTCACATAGCGACCGGATCACTCATCAGGTCCCCCTTAGCGGCAGCAGGAGCGGTAGCTCAGGTGACCGCGTCCGCCTGGGACGCGTTGCCGTCGCGGACTGTCGACGTTGATGCCACAGGATCTGGAGACACCCGTGCGCGCACAACCGGGGGAACATCAATGTGTCTCAGGAAGCCTGGGGGATCTGGACCGCCTTCGAGACGCCCTCCACGCCTTGCCGCCCGCAACGACGAGAGCGGACCGGCGAGCCCGCCCTCACGCTGCGGGAGTTCGACGTGCTGCACCTCTTGGCGGCGCACAAGACCAACAAGGAGATCGCCCAGGAGCTCTTCATCGCACCGGGGACGGTGAAGAAGAACACGGTCCGTTTGTATGACAAGCTCAATGTCCACGGACGCCGCGACGCGGTCGCCAAGGCTCGAGGTCTCGGCTACTTGGGCGACTGACGGGACCACGGAGCGCCCGACCCCGGAGCGCGCCGCACCTACGAGGTCTTCCGCTGCGCTTTCGGTGCGGCTCGGTGAAGGCGGTCGGTCGTTCGCACGATCGTCTCGATGTCGACCGTCGCCGATCGAGTGATCGTGGCGTGCGCGTTGGTGAGCACGTCCAGGATTCTGTCCTGCTGCTCGACTGTGGCGGCCGCGATGAGACTCGCCGACGAGGAGTCCAGATGGGTTCCGAAATCGCTGAGACCGCTCCGTCCGAGGGCGATCGCCACCATCCCCGCAACGGTGCCGAGGATCTCCCGTTCCACCAGGCGGCCGATCGGGCTGTCCGCGGCGACCGAGGGGAACAGCGCGGCCGCAAGGCCGGCAGCAAGATCGGGATCCGCATGGTCGTGCGCAGCCGAGCCCTGTGAACGATCGGGTTCTCGATGGAATCGAACCTCTCCGGAGGCTTTCCGGCCGATCGTCACGGCGTCGAAGCCACGCGGTGCGCCGAGGTCGACGTACATCTGCCGGAGCGCTTCGAAGTCCGCGTCCGCCTCCGCGAGATCGAGGTAGGTCGCCCCGATGAACACGCGCACATCGGACATCGTCGCCTCCACCGTGGAAGGAGTCGAGAAGCCCATGGCTTTCGACTCTGAACGCGCCGTACCGGTTCTGGTAGCACCACATGGGGGCGTCGGGGGAGTACGTGTGACAAGAGGACCCTCCGACGTTCGAAACTGTGTCGCCGCTCGCCGCCTCGCCCGTCGCCGGGGCACTGGGTTGGCACATCGCAACGTGACTGGTGGCAACGGGAGGCGAGCGTGCCGCGACGGTGCGGTCGCCTCGATGGGCAGAATCGATGGTCGCCGAGGCGACCACGCGTTCGGCGGGACTACCCTTGCGGGCACTCGGGCTCCCGCCCCGAGTCCACGCTCGTAGGGCGAAGTCGTGGCCCCTCGACTCAAGGACTGCCACGTGGACGTGACGCTGCTCGCATCTGGGCTGGGTCTACCCGAGGGTCCGGTCGTCATGCCGGACCGCTCCATCGTCCTTTGTGACGGCAATACGGGGGAGCTCCTCCGCTGGAGCGACGGCACGCTCGAGACCTTCGCTCGCACCGGAGGGTCACCGTGGGGGGCGGTGCTCGGCAGCGACGGCGCCATCTACGTCACGCAGGGCGGGAACGTTCCGGGAAGCGGCGACTTCAGTGCCGTCCCGGGCATCCAGAGGGTGGATGAGGATGGCGACGTCGTCCTGCTCACGTCGATGATCGACGGGCAATCGCTCGCCGGACCCAACGATCTCGCCTTCGGCCCCGACGGGCGGCTGTGGTTCACGGACTCGGGCACCGAGGGCGATGAGCGCTACGCCGTACGGGAGCCCGGCCGCCTCTACGCGGTCGCTGCGAAGGGTGGCGAGATGGTGATTGAGCGCCCGCAGGTCTATCCCAACGGCATCGCGTTCGATGCGCAGGGCCGGCTCTACTGGACCGAGTCGTTCGGGCATCGCGTCTGTCGCCTCGAGGACGGCAAGGCCGCGACGTTCGCCCAGCTCAGCGACGAGCACGTGCCCGACGGCATGGCGTTCGCCGAAGACGGCCGGGCGTTCGTGTGCACGACGATCTCCCGCGGTGTCACGGTCCTTTCCCCCGAGGGCGGGGTGGTGGAGGAGATCGAAATCGGCGAATATCCGACGAACTGCGCCTTCGACGGCGCCTCGCTGTACGTGACCGCGACGGCGGTCGCCGACCTCGGCTTCGGTCAGACGACGGGAACGTTCTGGCGGGTCGAGACCGACGCTGCGGGTGGCATCCCGCTGCTCCCGGGCGCGATCGATCCGGTGATCTGAGGGCGTCGTCTCACCGAGCAGAGGATTGGAGTTGCGAGCCAAGGCGGGTCAAGCGGGCCAGATCGAACGGGGCGCTGACGGCCAGGACCCTTCGGGCGACACTCTCGCTCACGCCGGCGGGCAACGCACCTCCGGTTGGGTGGTCGAGATCGATGGGAACGTGAATCGAGGTCTCGAAATCGACGTCGGCGGTACGGCCGATCGTCGTGAGGAGTTCGGGGAGTCGTCGATCGACCCTGAGGTTCACGCCGTCGGCGTGGCGCACAGCAAGCTCTACGGTTGAGCGACTACTTGCCCCGACGATGATCGGCGGGGCGGATGGTTCGCCGAGCCCGAAGTCGAGCCCGCCGATCCGGAAGAATTCGCCCCGAAATTCCGACTGGCCGGCCCACAGCTGTCGCACGACGGCGATGGTCTCGACGAGCCTTCTCCGCCGTGCTGCACCGTCGAGTGGCACCGTCCCGATCGCCTCGTGCTCACGGGCGAATCGGGAACCAGGGGCCGCGCCGGCGCCCACCCCCAACACCGCCCGACCACCGCTGAGCGACTGCAGCGTCGCCATCGCGACGGCGAGCTGGACGGGGTGGCGGTTCATCATGTTCGCGACCAAGGGACCGAGACGGACCGATGCGGTAGCGGCTGCCATGGCGCCCAGGACCGCAAAGGCATCGTGCGAACGACCCCGGTCGAGCATCGTGCCGGTCATGTGGTCGTAGGTCCAGACGCCGTCGAAGCCGCTGTCCTCGGCGCAACGAGCAACCTCGACCATGTCCCGCGCACTCGCGCCGAAGGGGCTGATGACCAAGTCGTGAACCATGCGCTCATCCTCGTCCACCCACCATCCACCCTCGAACTCGAAGGACTGCTCACGGTGCAGCCGGGCTTGGTCTCACCGAGAATGCATCCGACGGGTCGGCCGTCATCGAATAGCTGTCGTGATCGTCTTTGGGAAGGTAGAACGGCAGGCTCTGCAGGATTCGCCTCGACCAACCTGGGCAACAACGGTGTCGGCGGTGTGGAGCACAGCTCCGAATCGGTCGGAGGCGGCCCGGAGGGTGTGGGCTGCCTCGGGCCGCCACGCACCCAGGCACCAGAACTGCGTTCCCGGTCGGGGCCGCTGAAGACCATGCCGGAGGGACACACCATCCATCGCGCCGCCCGGCTGCAGCAGCGCCGTTTCGGCGGTGAGGGCATCGCTGTCGACTCGCCGCAGGGACGCTTCACGCCGGGTGCCAGCCTGCTCGACGGGCAGGTGCTCGACGATATCGACGCCCACGGGAAGCACCTCTTCTACCGCTGGGATAGCGGCGACACCCTCCACGTGCACCTCGGCTTGTTCGGCCGGTTTCGGATATGGGCCACGAACCCTTCGCCCCCGACCGATGGCACACGGCTGCGCTTCGTCAGCTCATCTGGCACGCTGCATCTCTCGGGGCCGACGGTCTGCGAGATCATCGACCCCGACGCGGAGGCCGATCTGCGCAGTCGGCTCGGACCCGATCCGTTGGCCCCGAAGCCGGACGACGGCGAGCGGCTCGTAGCCGGGTTGGTACGACGTCGAGCCCCCGTGGCTCAGGCTCTGCTCGACCAGAAGCTGGTGGCCGGCATCGGCAACGTCTATCGGGCCGAGCTGCTGTTCTTGACGGGGATCGACCCGCGCCGGCCCTCGAACGACGTCAGCGCCGACGAGGCCGAAGCCATCTGGCAGCGAGCCGTCGACCTGTTGAGGCTCGGGGAACGCATCGGCCGGATCGTCACCGTCGAGGTTGGTGAAGCCGGTCATCGCCGTGCTCGAGATGTTCCGAGAGGCGAACGGCTCTACGTCTACAAACGAGCCGGCCAGCCGTGCCGGCGATGTGGTGCCGAGATCCGCCGAGCCGAGCTGGCTGGACGCAAGGTGTGGTGGTGTCCCGACTGTCAGCCGGCCTGACCCGACGTCACGGGCAGGTCGCTCGGTCGCTGCCGGTCGGTCCTCATCTACCCACCAAGAATCGCCCAGACCATCATGGCGATCAGCCCGATCGGGAGGATCGAGACGAGCAAGGGCAGCACCAGCAACAGGCTCCGGTCACCCTTGCGTGCGCCGAGGAACAAGAAGATCGGGGCGCCGAACATCGTCCCGCTGGTGTACGGGAACGGGGCCAACACTGCACAAAGGACTGCGACGCGTCCTTCAATCGTGGTCGGCAGAACCGAGCGACCCCACAACGTCCAGCGGCGGGGCTCACCCGGCCGAGATGGCAGGGACGAGACCAGCCGGCCGCCGCCGATCAGCGCCACGAGCCCAACGACCAACGAGGCCAACCCGAGCGGGAGGAGGATGGAGGGCGCCAGAACCCCGAAACGGACATCGGCCGAAACCCCGAGCGAGCCGTCTGCGTTCATGATCACCGCGGCCCACTCCCCAGGCTGAATCGTCCAGTCGAGGGTCTGTTCACCGCTACCACTCACCGACGCCAGCCAGAAGTCCTTGGTCCCCGGAGCGGTGGGATCGGTGGTGCCCTCCTGCCGGGTGTACACCACATCGGTGATGTCGTCCTGGAAGGAGTCCCACTCGGCGATCTCGTCGTGGGTGACGCCGTCGAGGTACCCGGCAACTGCATCGGTGGGAGCGATTCCGATGAAGACCGTCTCGGACCCTGTCGCAACCCCCTGCACCCGGATGTCGTCGGGCGGCGAGACGACCTCGGGCATGGTGCTCCAACGCAGCAGCTCGACGTCGTCGGTGACGACCGCACGGGACGACACGTCGATCGTCAGCGGATCGCTCAGGTTGTACTCGCCAAAGAGGGGAGAGTGTGCCAACGAGGCGAGGCCGTAGTTGTAGACGAGGACCAGGCCTACCAACACCAGCAGGGTTCCGAACCCGATCACCCTGGTGCTCCTCGTCACCGGAACAACCTCTTTCGCTACGTCGCCACCCGGGAACTCGGATGCCTCTGCCTTCTTCCTGCCATGTCCGCGTCGCCGCGACCAGAGTCGAACGACCAGATCTGCTTCGTGAGCCCGTGCTTGGCCACCGGGCTGAGCCCTGCCCTCGGATTGCGGCCGGTTGTGCCCGTGGCACGATCACGCGCTGGGAATAGCGCTCGTCCGGCTTCGGTTGAGTCCGCCGACAGTCCGAACGAGAGGAAGAGCCATGAGTCTGCATCTGGGAGACACCGCCCCCGACTTCACCGCCGACACGACCGACGGAGAGATCTCGTTTCACGACTGGAAGAAGGGGTCGTGGGCCGTGTTCTTCAGTCATCCTGCCGACTTCACGCCGGTGTGCACCACCGAGCTCGGTCGTACTGCGGCGCTGGAGAGTGAGTTCGCGAAGCGCAACACCAAGGCGATGGCGTTGTCGATCGACCCGATCGAGGATCACCACAAGTGGGCGCCCGACATCGGCGAGGTGACCGGTACGCCGCTCAACTTCCCGATCGTGGCCGACCCGGACCGCACGGTCGCCGAGCTCTACGACATGATCCACACTGGCGCCGGCGACACCTCGACGGTGCGGTCGGTGTTCATCGTCGACCCCGAGAACGTGTTGCGCCTGATGCTGACCTACCCGAAGTCGGTCGGTCGCAACTTCGACGAGATCGTGCGGGTGATCGATGCCCTCCAAGCCACCGATCGCGACGCCATCGCCACGCCGGCGGACTGGCGCCCCGGCGAACGGGTGATCGTGTCTCCGGGCATGTCGACCGAAGACGCAAAGGCGACCTTCGAAAACGTGGAGGAAGTCAAGCCGTACCTGCGCTACGCGGACGCACCCTCGGCCTGAACCCGTGACGCAACTGGCGGAACGGGCTACTTCGCCAGTGCGCTGATGTGCTCGGTCGCAGGAGGCGCTTCGATGTGTCGAGTTCATCGAGACGCCCTTCAAGCCTCCCGCACTGCTCTGCGTGCTCCGGGCCGCCGCAACCGACGGCGGCAGCACCCACCCGCGCTACTTCGCCGATATGGCCCGGATGGACTTGAGGAGTTCCGGGGGCAGATGGTGGGGGGTCTTGACCGTGGAGGATGCTCCCGAGCTCCAACAGAGGCTCGAGGCGGTCCTTGGTGTGCCGGATGCCACCGTGGCCGGCCGTTGCAAGCGCCCCGGCATCGACCATCCTTGGGTCATGAAAACCAAAATGTCATCACTTGCCCTGTCGTGTGCGCTCCTCTTCGCAGCCACAGCCTGCGGCGACGACGGGACTGATGCGTCTCAGGCCGCAGGGTCGGGTGCCGACGAACCGACCACCTCGGTCATGATCGTGGAGCCCGCCGACGGAGCAACCGTGTCCGGGTCGGTCGAGTTCACCATGGCGGCCGAGGCCTTCGAGATCGAGCCGGCGGGTGAGGTGCGACCCGGCGCCGGGCACTTCCACCTGATGGTCGACGTACCGTGCGTCGAGCCCGGCACCGTGATCCCCGCCGACGACGAGCACCTGCACTTCGGCGACGGGAGCACGACGGCAACCCTCGACCTCGAGCCCGGGGAGCGCACCGTCTGCCTGCAGGCCGGCGACGGGTTTCACTCCGCGCTCGATCTGACAGATACCGTCACGATCACCGTGGAGGAGTGACCTCGACCCCGATCCAGCTCCGAGTGATGATGTGGTTTGACCTGCTTCGTCAGGGGCTTCGGTTCGTTCTGTGCCAACATCCACCTGCAGCGTGCCTACGCAACAACGCCGCCTACGCCGCTCTCGGGAGTCCGTAGTGTTCACCCAAACCTCCCGCACCAGCTCCTACGAGACGGTCCTCGACCGGCTGATCGACCTCGCCCTCCGGTTCGACCTTGAAGCCACCGGCGCAGACATCGACGAGGCGATGACCGTCCTCTTGGCGTCGCCGACGCTCGAGCAGGTCCTGATCGAGGTGACGCACCTCGATGCCAGCGACGAGGCGTTCTCCCTGGAACTCAGCGAACGTGGCCACGTGGACCTCCTCGGCGATCTCCGGCGGCTGCGCACGGTGCTGACGTCCTCCACGGCGCTCGCCATCGGCCTGCTGGCCCGTGTGCTGAGACAGCTCGCACCCGGAGCAGCTGGTCCCGTCGTCCTCGGCGAGTTCGCACAGCGGCTGATCGGCACACCCGAAGGTGACCGCCCTCTGCTCGAAGCGCTCGGTCCCAGGGACTGGGTCGACCGGCTCGCCCTCACCGACCCGCACGCCGTCGCCGCCACCTCGCCGTTCCGGCGCTCGGAGGGTCATGTCGTGTCGAGCGCCGACGACCGAGCCGTCGAGGCGGTGATGACCCAACAGACCTTCACCTCCGTGAGGGTGGTCGACGGCGTGCTCGATCCCGGTGAACCCCTGCTCGCCGACCTGTACGCACCCTTCGGTCGTTGCGTCGCTTTCGTTGACCAGAACGTGATGGAGCATCACGGTGAGGCGCTGACCGGGTACTTCGACCACCACGGCATCAGACTGCACCTGCTCGTCCATCGGGCGATGGAGGTTGACAAGGGGCTCCGCAACGTCGAGCGCATGCTCGGCGAGATGAAGGCACACGGGGTCGCCCGCCACGAGCTGGTTCTGATAGCCGGCGGCGGGGTGCTCGCCGACACCGCCGGCCTCGCTTGCGCGCTCTACCATCGGTCCACGCCCTACGTGATGTTGTCGACGTCGCTGGTCACCGGCATCGACGCCGGCCCGTCCCCTCGCACCTGCTGCGACGGGTTCGGCTACAAGAACCTGCTCGGTGCCTACCACCCACCCGTCCTTTCCATCACCGACCGAACCTTCTTCTCCAGCCTCCGGGAGGGGTGGCTCCGCCATGGCTTGGCCGAGGTGACCAAGATGGCCATCGTGGACGACGCCGATCTGTTTGCGATGCTGGACGAGGCTGGCCCGGACCTCGTGACCACTCGCTTCGGAACCGTTGCGATCGACGGTGTCGGCGACGTCGGTCCCATCGCCGGTCGGATCGTAGCTGCAGCACTCCGCAGCTACGTCGGCGCAGAATTCGACAACCTCTACGAGACCCACCAGTTCCGTCCCCACGCCTACGGCCACACGTGGTCGCCCGGCTTCGAGATCGCCGCCGGGCTCCTGCACGGCCACGCGGTGTCGATCGGGATGGGCTTCGGCGCCTTCCTCTCCCACCGCGCCGGCCTTCTCGCCGAACACGATCTCGACCGGATCCTGGCGTTGTTGAGCCGGCTCGGACTGTCGACCTGGCACGCCATCCTCGACGACCACGACCTGCTGTGGGCCTCCCAGCAGCGGATGGTCGAGAAGCGGGGCGGCCGGTTGCTGGCCGCCGTTCCGCGTGATCGCATCGGTGCGGTCGGCTACCTGGACGCGCCCACCAGAACCGAGCTCGAGGCAGCGCTCGACGACTACCGGGAGCGGTCCACCGCTGAGCCTCGCGGTGGAGTCGGCATCGAGCCCCACTGCAGCGACGTCGGTCTCGAAGACCCGTCGGTCGTCGCCGACCACGAGCCGCCTTCCCCGACCGCCGCCGGAATCGGCGACGCCGTTGCGTGACCGAAAGGAACCTCTATGACCACACTCTTGCTCGGGTCGATCTCGACCCTCGCCGACACGTCCGAGCGTCAGCGATCGGCCTTCAACGCCGCCTTCGCCGAACACGGTCTCGACTGGCACTGGGACCGCGACGAGTACCGGTCCATGCTGGCTTCCGCCGGCGGACGGGACCGTATCGCGGCCCATGCGGAGGCGGTCGGCGCGGAGGTCGACGCCGACGCCGTTCACGCCACGAAGTCTCGGCTGTTCCAGCAGGGTCTGGACGAGCAAGGCGTCGAGCCGCGGCCAGGGGTGGCAGACGCCGTGAGGGCGACGCGCGCCGCCGGCGACGCGGTCGCCCTCGTGACGACCACCTCGCGGACCAACGTCGATGCCCTTCTCGCTGCGCTCTCCCCGCACCTCGAAGCTGACGACTTCGACCTGGTGGTCACCTCCGACAGCGTTTCCGAACCCAAGCCGAGCCCAGCGGCGTACCTCCAAGCGCTCGAGCGACTCGGCACCGACGCCGCCGACGCCGTCGCCGTCGAAGACAACGTCGACGGGGTCGCTGCCGCCACTGCAGCCGGCTTGCGCTGTGTGGCGCTGCCCAACGAAAACACCGCCGGCCAAGACTTCTCCGCAGCGGTGACGGTGGCCGACCGCCTAAACCTTGCTGCGGTGGCATGACCGATCGCGACGTCCCCCGCCTCCGTCCCGTCACCCCGGTAGGACTGGCCGTCGAAGCCCTCGAACGAGGAGACGCCGACCGGGCGCTGGCGCTGCTGCGAGGCCTCGACATGTACCTCGCTGCGTGTACCACGCCGCCGTCTCCGGCGCTCGCCGCATTGGCCCGCACCAGCGACGGACACCCGTGGGATCCCGACCACTCCCTCGAGGCCGAGATGCTGTCGGGCCACGTGGAGGGTCGCCTTCTGTCGCTGCTCGTCAAACTGTCCGGCGCGCAGCGGGTGCTCGACGTCGGCACGTTCACCGGGTACTCCGCGCTGTCGATGGCCGAGGCCGTCGGCGACGAGGGCGAGGTCGTCACCTGCGAACTCGACCCCGGCGTCGCCGACATGGCCGCTGCCGCCTTCGATCGGTCGCCGGCCGGAGCGCGCATCCGCATCGAGCTCGGCCCTGCCCTCCACACCCTCAACCGGCTCGCAGAAGCCGGCGAACGCTACGACCTCGTCTTCCTCGACGCCGACAAGCCCGGGTACCTGCCCGTGTTTCGGCTGCTGCTCGACCGTGATCTCGTCGGCCCGGGCGGCCTGGTCGTCGCCGACAACACCCTGCTCCAAGGCCAGCCCTATGCACAGGACACCGAGGTCGATGCCAACGGGACCGCCATCGCCGAGTTCAACGCCGCCGTCGCCGCTGATGATCGGGTAGAGCAGGTCCTGGTGCCGCTGCGCGACGGCGTCACACTCGCCCGAGTTCGTTAGGCATGAGCTCCGGACGGGCGCCGAGCGCGGCTTCGCTCGCTCGGCATGCTTGCGCTCACGGTCGCCGTGCTGCCCATCGACCTTGCGATCACCGGCGCAGCGGCCGCCGTCGGAAGGCTGCGACCCCGTCCGCCGGTCACCCCGTCCGATCGGCCGCGGACCATCCTGCTGTCGGGCGGCAAGATGACCAAAGCGCTGACGCTGGCTCGCGCCTTCCACCGGGCGGGGCACCGGGTCGTCCTGGTCGAGACGGCCCGGTATCGGTGGACCGGGCACCGCTTCTCCAACTGCGTCGATGTGTTCCGGCTCGTCCCGCCGCCGAACGATCGCAGCTACACCGGAGCGCTCGTCGCCATCGTCGAGGAGGAGGGCGTCGACGTGTTCGTCCCCGTGTGCAGCCCGCTGTCCAGCCGCTATGACGCTGCGGCGGCGGCGGCCCTCGCCGGGCGGTGCGAGGTCGTCCACGTCGACGCCGACAGGATCCGCATGCTGGACGACAAGGACATGTTTGCCGAGAGCGGCGAGTCCATCGGGCTGGTCGTCCCCGAGACGCACCGGATCACCGATCCCGAAGAGGTTGTCGCCTTCGATTTCGATGCCCGGCCCGGGCGCCGCTTCGTCCTCAAGTCGATCCCGTACGACCCGGTGTACCGGCTCGACCTGACCACCCTGCCGCTGACCACGCCCGAGGCCACCGCCACCCACGCCCGATCCCTCCCGATCAGCCCGGACCAGCCATGGGTGCTCCAGGAGTTCGTCGTCGGGGAGGAGTTCTGCACCCACGGCACCGTGCGCAACGGGAGGCTTCAGGCGTGGGCGTGCTGCCGGTCGTCGCCCAGCCAGCTCAACTACGAGATGGTCGATCGACCCGACATCGAGAAGTGGGTGCGCACCTACGTCGGGTCGCTGGCGCTCACCGGGCAGGTCTCGTTCGACTTCATCGTCGACGGCGACGGGCGAGCGGTGGCCATCGAGTGCAACCCCCGGACCCACTCGGCGATCACGATGTTCTACGACCACCCCGACCTGGCACGCGGTTACCTCGATGACGGTATCGAGACGCTCGTCCCGACGCCCGCCAGCCGTCCGACCTACTGGTGGCACATGGAGCTGTGGCGGATGCTGACTCGACCGCGCCATGCCGTCGGACGGATCCGGGAGATCGCCCGGGGCAAGGAGGCGCTGCTCGACCCGCACGACCCGCTCCCGTTCCTGCTCGTCCCGCACCTCCAGATCGCATCGCTCCTGCTCGCGGCGCTGGTACGGGGGACCGAGTGGGTCAAGATCGACGTCAACATCGGGAAGCTCGTCGAGCCGGCGGGGGACTGAGCACCCGTGCCTCCCGACTCCTCACCGATTCGGATCGTGCACTGCACTGGTTCGCCCGTCGACGATGCGTGGGCCGATCTTTCCCGTCTCTACGCCGCGGCTGCCATCGATGCGCTCTCGACTGCCGGGCCGTCCATTGAAGGGCGCTGGGAGCACGTCGTCGTCGACGTTTCCCCCGACGGATCGTGGCGTTTCCCCGCATCGCTCCGCCCGCCCGACCTCGCCGCCGCCGAACGGCTCGATCGGCCCGCCGGCCTGGCCCGCCTCGCCGAGCTGCGACGCCGACGTGGGTGTGCCTCAGCTCTTCTGCCCACCGGGGCTCACCGATCACCGTGCGCTGCTCTCGCTGCTTGGGATTCCGTCGGTCGGCAACCCCGCCTGGGTGATGGCCCTCACGATGGACAAGGCGATGACGCGCGCCGTCCTCGCCGACGCCGGCGCGTCGGTCCCCCCGGCGGTGCTCGTGCGCCGGGGCGATCCCGCGCCTGCCATCGCCGGGCCGGTCGTCGTCAAGCCGGTCGTCGCCGACAACTCCACCGGCGTCCGCCTCGTCGGTGACGCCGCCGAGTTGCGCCGGCGCGCTCGACGCAGCACTCGAACTCTGTCCTGCGGCGCTGGTGGAGGACTTCGTGCCGCTCGGTCGCGAGGTGCGCTGCGGGACGATCCGTCGTGGTGGGGAGCTGGTGGCCCTTCCCCTGGAGGAGTACGCAGTCGATGCCACGACCAAGCCGATTCGCAGTGCAGACGACAAGCTGGCCCGCGACGGCCAGGGCGACCTGCAGCTCGTCGCCAAGGACGCCGACCACGCCTGGATCGTGTCCGACGACGACTCGATCGTGCCTGCGGTCCAGCGCCTCGCCCTTGACGCGCACGTCGCTCTCCACTGCCGGCACCACGGGCTCGTCGACGTGCGGATCGATCCGGATGGCCGACCGTGGTTCCTCGAAGCCGGCCCCTACTGCTCGTTCGCCCCGAGCTCGGTCGTCGTCACGATGGCGGAGGCTGCCGGCATCGAGCTGATCGAGCTGTTCTCCGACGCCGTCGACCTCGCCCTCGCCGGCGCTCCAAGCGAGTCGACGCCGGTCATCGCCCCATGATCCTCGAGCTCCGTACCTGCGCTACGCGGACGCCCCCTCGTCCTGAACCGGTCGAACCGTCCGTCGGCGTTCGGTGCCTGAGCCGTGAGGCAGCGGGGAGCACGCTGCAGAGGTAGGCCAGCGTCCTCCGACAGGGTCAGCCACTCTTTGCGGCAGCGGCCTAGTAGGAGCCGATGAGTTCGAACTCGGCGAACATCTCCTGTGCGTTCGGCAGCTCCGCAAGGGTGCCGTAGGTAGAGCAGGCGTCATACCGCGCCCACATCTCCAACACCTGCGGGTGCCCGTGCGCCACCGCTATCGCGTCATGATCGACCCACTCGAACAGCTCTGCGATCGTGCCGTCCGACGCCCGAAGCACCGTCGAGGGGGTTTCAGTCGCCAGCCCGAGCCCCCGCAGCAGCGGAACGTGGTTGACCATCTCCTCCTCGAGATCGGCCTCATGGCCCTCTTTGGGTATGTAGATGGCGAGTACGTGTACGCCCACGGGCAGAGCCTACGCCGATCGAGGAGATCGAAGACTTCCGCGCCCGCGAGCCACACGTTCGCAGACCGGGTCAGCGGCTGGGATCTCGGCCGTTCCAGGCGACGAGGCGGTCGATGGCGGGGGCGTCGTCGGCGATGCGAACTTGCTCGGCGAACGGCATGGCGACCTCGTCGAGGCCCATGGCGGTCGAGATCTCCTCGAAGAGCGCACGCCGGTTCTCGGCGGGGAGGATGTCGCGCGCGGCTAGCGCTGCGTTGACGACGGTGTCGTCCCAGTCGGGTTGTTGTCCGGTCGCGGTTGCGAGGTCCCACGTGTGAACGGTCAGTTCGGAGAGGTAGGAGGCCAGGATCTCGGCGCCGTTGCCTTGGATCCACGGCAGCGCCATGGGCTGTTCCAGCACGGCATCGTTGCGCCATGCGTCCACGGTGCGGCGGGCCGATGTCGTCCAGGCGTTGGACCAGCCGTCGTCGGGCGCAAGGGTCTCGGCGACGGCAAAGGGGTCCTCGCCCCGTCCGATTGCGGCGATGCGGTCGAGCACACCGACGAGGTGCCCGAGCATGGTGCGCACGTCCATCTCGGAGCATGGCGTTGGGGCGGTGAGCTGGTCGGGCCGGATACCAGCGATGACGGACCCGCCCGTGGCGATCGCACGGTCGAGAACTGGCCGTGGGTCTCTGCCCTCATTGCCGGTCGCTGTCGGTGAGGTGTTCAGTTGTGATTCGTTCATGATGGGCATCCTCTCATCGAATGTGGCCACCCTTTGTCCAGGTTCCGTGAGAAACTTGAATCATGCGCGCCGACCGCCTCGTGGCCACACTGTTGTTCCTCCAGACGCGCGGCCGCGTCACCGCCGCCCAGGTCGCCGCCGAGCTCGACGTGTCGACCCGCACGGCCCGCCGCGACCTCGAAGCCCTCGCCATCGCCGGAATCCCGGTGTACTCCCAGCCCGGCCGCAACGGAGGATGGTCGCTTGTCGGCGGCGCACGCACCGACCTCACGGGACTCACCGCCGCAGAAGCCAGAACCCTGTTCCTCGTCGCCGGCCCCTCGTCGGCCGTCACCCCCGAAGCCAAAGCGGCACTCCGCAAGCTCATCCAGGCGCTCCCCGAGACGTTCCGAGCCGAAGCGGAACAAGCGGCATCGGCAATCGTCCTCGACCCCGCCGAGTGGGGGAGCGACAGCCCGGAACCACCCCGCCACCTCGAAACGCTGCAACACGCCATCGTCACCGGAGTCCAGGTGGAGCTCGGCTACCGGGACCGGCAGGGCAACGTCACCGAGCGAACCGTCCACCCACTGGGGCTCGTGTCGAAACGCAACACCTGGTACCTCATCGCCGGCACCGACACTGGACAGCGAACGTTCCGCGTCTGGAGAATCCAATCAGCACAACTCACCGACCAGCCCACCGTCCGACCGCCCGACTTCGACCTCAGACAGGAATGGGAAACCATCGCCGCCAACATCGCCGAGCTGCGCGGTGAGCAGACCGTCAGCGCCCTCGCCGAACCACGAGCCGTCAGCTGGTTGCAGGCTCAGTTCGGAACGGACCGAGTCGCGGTCCGCTCAACCACGACAACCACCACCGCAACCAACGACGACGGTCGGCTCCACGTGGAGATCAGGTTTCCCGCGACCCACACCCCAGTCGCCGAACTCGCTGGCTTCGCATCAGTCGTCGAAGTCCTCGAGCCCGCGAACCTGAGAACCGAACTCCACAGCCTGGGACAACGACTCGTAGCGCAGTACGAATCCTGAACCGGTCCCGGCCAGCCGCCCGATCGTACGCGCCGCGGCCTGTAGTGCGTCCGGTTGGGTCAGGCAGCAGCCAGGTTGAGGCTCACGATGAGTGCTTCGACCCGGCGACGGATGTCATCGCGGATCTGTCGGACGGTCTCGATGGGTTGATTCGAGGGATCGGTGAGCTCCCAGTCCTCGTAGCGTGAGCCGGGGAAGATCGGGCAGGCGTCCCCGCAGCCCATCGAGACGATGACGTCCGCCGCGCGAGCGATCTCGTCGGTCCATGGTTGGGGATACTCGGCGGAGATGTCGATGCCGGCCTCGGCCATCGCAGCCACGGCCGTCTGGTTGGTTTCGTGACCGGGATCGGTGCCTCCGGAGAACACATCGACACCATCGCCTGCGAGATGGCGCAGCCACCCGGCGGCCATTTGTGACCGTCCGGCGTTGTGGACGCACAGGAACAACACGGCAGGCTTGTCGAGGTCGCCGGTCAGGGACACCCCCGCGTCTTCGGTGCGGTCGTCGTTCATGTCGGGACTCCTTGGGTGATGGTGGGAATTCGTTGGTCGAGGGCGGCGACGGCGGCGTCGAACGCGGCGGGTGTGCCGACCTCGACCGGGTCGGGGGTCGACCAGTGCCACCAGGAAGGACCGGGATCGAGTTCTTCGTGGGCCTGATCACAGACCGTGACGACGAGGTCGAACTCATCCACCTCGTCGCCGAGAGGGCGTGGCTCCGCCCCGGTGAGATCGAAACCGGCGCGTCGGGCGGCGGCGATTGCGCCGCGATGGACCCGGCGGGCGGGGCGGGTGCCGGCCGAGGTGGCGATCCCGCCGGTGCGGGCGTGCCACAGCGCGGCGGCGATCTGGGAGCGAGCGGAGTTGTGGCTGCACACGAACAACACCGTCGCCCGAGCGATCTGCCTGGCGGGGGCGATCTGTGCGAGGACCGGCTTGTTGAGACGGACATACCGGCGTCGACGGTCACCCGATGACGTGACCCGCTCGATCAGGTCGACCGCCTCGAGTGCGTCGAGGTGATGGGACAGCAGGTTCGTCCCGAAACCGAATTCTTCGCCGAGTTCCTTCGGTGACCGGTCGGAGAATTCGAGGGCCTCGACGATCCGGAGACGTACGGGTTCGCCGATGGCTGCGTGGAGCCTCGCCCGCCGTTCTACCGATTCGTCCATGCCGGGAGACTAAGAGATCAATATTGATTGAGTCAATCATGGTTGATGTGAATCCGCTGAGGAAGTCACCGAATCTGCCAACGTGCCGAGTCGGCCGCGGCGCGTCGGTCAGACTGGGGTCGGGCGGACCGCTCCGTTCGAGACCGAGGAGGTGCAGATGACCATCGCCATCACTGCGGCCAGTGGTCAGCTGGGTTCGGAGATCGTGAAGGCAACCACGGCGCTGCTCCCGAGCGTGGAGGTGATCGGGCTCGCACGGACGCCCAAGAACGCAGAGCACCTCGGCGTCGAGATCCGTCCCGGTGACTACGACCAGAGGGGCGCGCTCGAGGAGTCGCTGCGATCGGTGGATGCGGTGCTGTTGGTGTCAGGGATGGATGCCCCCGAGAACCGAATCCAGCAGCACCGGAATGTGATCGAAGCGGCCCGGAGCACGGGCGTGAGGAAGATCGTCTACACCAGCGTCCAGGGCGCAGAGGAAGCCACTGCGTTCTCGCCGATCATCCAGAGCAATCGACAGACCGAGGAAGACGTGCGCACGAGCGGATTGGACTGGGTCGTCGGCCGCAACGGGATCTACATCGAGCCCGACGTCGAGTTCATCGACAACTACGTCGCGGCCGGTGGGATCACGAACTGTGCCGGCGATGGTCGCTGTGGTTACACCACGCGGCCGGAGCTGGCCTACGCCTATGCGCAGTTGCTCACCGACGACCGGCACAACGGCCACACCTACAACCTCCACGGTGACGCCATCACGCAGTACGAGCTCGCTGACTATCTCAACCAGGCATTCGGCACGGATCTGACCTACACGCCGACGACCGTCGAGGAGTACCTCGTCGATCGGACCGCGGAGCTCGGGGAGTTCCTGGGCACCGTCATCACCGGGATCTACCAGGGGATCCGGGACGGAGCGGCCGACAACCCCAGCCAGTATCCCGAGGCCGCGGGCAGGCAGCACATCACCTGGTCGGCCTACTTCGCCGAGCTCGCCGAGCAGCGGGCGACCTCGTGACATGACGCCAGCCGCCGCGCTGTGTGAGGGAGACTGACTCGGATGAGAACCCGGTTGCTGTCCCTCCTCGTCGTCGCCCTCGCCGTCCTGGGCGCATGCACTCCGGCACAGTTCCAGGCCTGGTGGGTCGGCCAGGGCAATGCGCCGCTGGCCGAGCCCCAGCTCTCGGAAGCAGCGGCGATCGCGACCAGCTACTGGGACGAGGTGGCCCGCCGCGACCGGTTTCGCTTCACCACCACATCCATCGGCTCGAGTCTCGCCGCCCGTATCACGCCGTCGTCGTATCGCGCCGGCTGTCCCGTGCCGCTGTCCTCACTGGTCTACGCCAGGGTGTCCCACATGGGCTTCGACGGCCGGGAGCACCTCGGCGAGCTGGTGGTGCACCGCGACGCGGTCGGCGCCGTGGCCGCTGCGTTCGAGAGCATGTGGGACGAGCGCTTCCCGATCCGCTCGATGCGCCTCGTCGACGATTTCGGCGGCAGCGACGACGCGTCGATGGAGGCCGACAACACCTCGGCATTCAACTGCCGACGGGTGGCCGGCACCACGAGGTGGTCCCAGCACGCGTACGGGCGGGCGATCGACATCAACCCGCGCGAGAACCCCTGGGTGAAGGGCTCGTCGTTCGAGCCGCCCTCCGCAGCACCGTACGTGGCCCGCATGCCGGTGCGGCCCGGCATGCTGACTGCGTCGTCGGTCCCCGTCCGGGCCTTCGCTGCCAGCGGGTGGGGATGGGGCGGCACCTGGTCGTCCTCGAAGGACTACCAGCACGTGTCTGCGTCCGGCCACTGAGGTCCCAGCGCGGCGCGGTCAGGTGTGGGTTGCGGCGTCGAGCACTCGTGCGACGGCGGCTCGCGCCCGGGAGATGACGGCGGTGTCATCCTGGAGGAGGAAGCCGGTGTTGGCGGCGATCACCAGGGCATTGAGCTCGAACACGAGGACGGCGACATCGACGTCGGCACTGAGCTCTCCATTCGCCTGTGCGTTCTCGGCCGCTTCGGTGAGTACGCCGATCCAATCCCGCTGATTCTCGGCGACGCGCTCCTTCAGTGGGCCTGGTCGTCCGCCGAGCTCGGCAGCGGCAGCGGCGAAGAAGCAGCCGCCGGGGAGGGTGCGTTGCTCGACGTAGGACAGAAACGACTCGCACAGCGCGCCGAGCCGTTGGAGGCCCTGGACCTCGAGGGCCGAGACCACCACGTCGTCGATGAAGAGAGCGCGGGCGGTGGCCACCGTGGCGAGCTGCAGGTCTTCCTTCGAATCGAAGTGCGCATAGACGCCGCTCTTGCTGACATCGGTCGCACTCGCGAGCTTGCCGATGCTGAGTCCGTCGAGCCCCTCGACGGTGGCCAGGTGCACGGCGGTCTCGAGGATGAGCCGTCGGGTCCGTTCGCCGTCGGCTCTGGTTCGTCGTCTGGCACCCGTCGTCGTCTGAGCCATCGGTTGACAAGATAGCACGATCGGTCGTACGTTCTAACGGAATACGACCGATCGTGCTATCTGAGAGGGACCCGATGAGCGACAACACGCTGGCCGCACCGGCCGACGCCGAGGCGCACCGGAGCGACTGGCGGGAAGCGGGACGGGGCTGGGGAGCACGGGCGAAGGAGTGGGCCTACCAGTTCGAGCCCTATGCCGTCCCTGCGAACCACTTGTTGTTCGATCAACTCGGGGTGGGGCGGGGAACCGAGCATCTCGATGTCGCCTGCGGGTCGGGATTGGCCGCCAACGTCGCCGCACGTCGGGGCGCCTCCGTCAGCGGGATCGATGCGGCGGAGGCCCTGATCGACATCGCTCGGGCCCGCACGCCCGAGGGCGACTTCCGGGTCGGCGACATGTTCGATCTCCCGTTCGACGACGGGCGCTTCGATGCCGTGACGAGCTTCAACGGCATCTGGAACGGATGCGACGAAGCGCTCACGGAGGCTCGTCGGGTGCTGACCCCCGACGGACGCCTCGGGATGACGTTCTGGGGGTCGTATGACCGCATGGGGCTCTTGCCCTACTTCATGACGATCATCGAGCTGTCGCCGGCGAGTCACCAGTCGGCGACCATGCAACAGGGCGAGACCGACGACGTCGTCGCCGTGATGCTTGCGCGGACCCGGTTCGAGGTTCGGGCGCGCGGCACCGTCGACGTCACGAACGAGTGGCCCGACATCGATACGGCCGTCCGCGCCCTGGCCGCTGCGGGCCCGGCCATCCCCGCTATCGAGGCGGTCGGCTACCAAGCGTTCTGCGACGCGCTGCGCGACGCCATCGGCCCGCTGCACGACCCGCGCACCGGCGTCCGTCTCACCTCCGAGCTCGGATGGGTGACCGCCCGACCCGTCTGACCCGGCCGTGCGAGCGCATCGTCTCGGCCAGAGGGGTCGCGGAGGCCGCCCCGCTCGCCTGGGACCGGGTGGGTCAGTGGCCGATCTCGTGGTGGCCGGGGGTGATGAGGCCGCTCTCGTAGGCGAACACGACGGCTTGGGCGCGGTCGCGGAGTCCGAGCTTGGTGAGGATGTTGGAGACGTGGCTCTTGACGGTGGCGGCGCCGATGTAGAGGGTGTCGGAGATCTCGGCGTTGCTCGCTCCCTTGGCGAGTTCGGTGAGGACCTCGCGTTCACGGTCGGTGAGGGTGGTGAGTCGGCGGGCCGAGGCGGTGTCGGCGGCAAGGGTGAGGGCGAAGCGCCCGATGAGCCGCCGGGTGATGGTCGGGTCGAGCAGGGCGCCGCCGTCGGCGATGGTACGAACGGCTGGGGCGAGCTCCTCGGGCGGGATGTCCTTCAGGACGAAGCCGCTGGCCCCTGCTTCGAGTGCTCGATAGACGTATTCGTCGGGGTCGAAGGTGGTGAGAATGACGACCCGGACAGGCCAGTCGGCTTCCTCGAGGATGGCGGCGGTGGCGGAGAGGCCGTCCATCTCGGGCATCCGGATGTCCATGAGGACGACGTCGGGACGGTGCCGGCGGGTGGCCTCGATGGCTTCGATGCCGGTGCCGGCTTCGGCGACCACCTCGATGTCGGGTTGGTGGTCGAGGACCATGGCGAAACCGCGCCGTACGAGCGCTTGGTCATCGACGACGGCGACGCGGATGGTCATGTCGGCTCCGGTTCGAGGGGGAGGCGGGCGTGGACGCGGTAGCGGTTGGGCGCCTCAAGCGCAGCGGTGAGGGTGCCACCGAGGAGGCTGGCGCGTTCGCGCATTCCGGCGATGCCGTAGCCGGACGGGGGCAGGCCGGGCGGTGCGACGGTCGTGGTGTTGGTGATGTCGATGACGAGCCGACCGTCGTCGGGCGCGACGTCGATCTTCACGATGGGATCGGGCCCGGCGTGCTTGACGATGTTGGTGACCGACTCCTGGACGATGCGGAACGCCGACAGGTCGACCGCAGCGCTGAGCTGGCCGGGTGGGTCGGTGACGGTGAGGGTGACGTCGGCGCCCGTGTGGGTCAGCTCGTCCGCGAGCACGCGGATGTCGGCCAGCCCGGGTTGGGGGCCGAGGTGGTCGGGGTCGGCGCCGTCAGGGCGGAGGACCCCGAGCAGATGGCGGAGCTCGCCGAGGGCCTGGCGGCCGGCTCGTTCGACGTCGCCCATGGCTTCGATGGCGGCGTCGGGGTCGTCCGCAGCGACCGTCTTGGCGGCACCGGCCTGAACCGTCATCATCGACACCTGATGGGCGACGACGTCGTGGAGCTCGCGGGCGATGCGGGCGCGTTCTTCGGCGACCGCCTGGCGGGCTCTGGCCTGTTGCTCGGCTTCGAGACGGTCGGCGCGCTCCTGGAGCAGGGCGAGGTAGGCGCCGCGGTTGCGAACCCGCCGACCGACGTACCACGGCAGTCCGGCGACGATCACCGCGGGCAGGAGGTCGATGCGCTGGTTGGGGTCGATGACCGTCCCGATGATGCCGACGGCGACGACCGCAGCCAACGTGGCGAGGCTGCGCCCTTGGTCGCTGGTGTACCGACCGACGCTGTAGACGGCGATGATGACGGCGAGCTCCTGGCCGTCTCCGTACCCGGCGAGTGCCCAGCCGACCATGACCGCCAGGACGAACGTGGTGACCGTGATCGGACGTGCCCGCCGCCACCAGAGTGCGGCCGCGGCGATCGCCAGCATGGCGAACGCACCGGCAGGCCGGTCTCCGACTGCCGCAAGGGTGAAGCTCTCCCCGTCGTCGAGTTCGCTGGCGGTGACGGCGATCAGCGACCCGGCGAACACCACCAGGGCCAGGACGGCATCGCTGGCCTGCGGCCAGCGAGTGAACGGTCCGGTGGGCGGGTGGGGTTCGCCGGGATCGAACCAGGCACCCCACGTCGGTCGTCGTGGGGTGCCTGGTGAGCGATCCTTCGGTTCGTCGGTGATGCTGCTCATGCCTGGTGGTCAACCTAGAAGCTGGATTCCTCAGACGATGTCACGGCGCCGGACCGCCTGCAGTGCGATCAGCGCCGGGATCAGCGCCCAGAGCGCCAGGGCGAGGGTCGCGGCTGCGATGCTGGTCTCGTCACTGACACCGGAGGCCACGGTGGCAAGCGTGCCGGGAACCCAGGGCCCGGCGTCGCTGGCGAGCTGAACGACGAGCGGCGGGGCGATCACGAGGACCAGCACGGCGCCGGTGACGGCGCCGCCGGTGTTGCGCACGACGGTCCCGATTCCGGCCCCGAGCACGGCACCGCACGCGCCGGCCAGGGTCGAGGCGGCCAGGACCTGGCCGACACCGCCGGCCGAGAGCATGAAGCCGAAGTCGGTGAAGGGGAGTGACGCAGCAACCGCAATGGCAGTGAACGCCGCGCCGACCAGACCGAGGATCGCGCCGCCGAGCCCGACCGCCGTCAGCTGTGCCCACAGCGCTCGGGAGCGACGGGGAGCCGCGAGGTAGGTGCTGATCACCGTCTTGTGGGCGTACTCGCGGGCGGCGGCGATGCCACCGAACAGGCCGGCGATCATCAATGCGTTGGCCGCGAACGCCATGAGGGACTGTTGGTCGTCGGCGGTGGAGATGAACGTCTTGGAGCCGTCCATGTCGGTGCCGACGGCAACGGCGACGCCGTTGATCACCGCCAGCACGACGAGCACGACGACGAAGGCCAGCGGCATGCGGGTGGTGGTGAGCTTGCGCAGCTCGCTGTGGAGGAGGTTGATGGATGTCATGACGCGAGGGCCTCCTGGGCTTGGTTGGTTGGAGTGGTCAGGGCGAAGAAGACGTCTTCGAGGGATCCGGCGTGAGGCGAGAGCTCGTGGAGCGCGATGCCTGCAGCGTGGGCGGTGTCGCCGATCCGGTCGAGATCGAGACCGGTGACGAGGAGCGTGTCGGGGCCTGCCGGCTCCACTCGGGTGCCGACGGTGGCCAGGAGCTCGGCGAGCTGTCGAGCATGTGGCGTCCGGACCCGAGCCGAACCCTGGGTCAGGTCGGCGATGGTGCCGGTGGTGACGAGCCGCCCCTGGTTGATGACGACCACGTCGTCGACCAGATGCTCGACCTCGGTGAGCAGGTGGCTGGAGACCAACACGGTGTGGCCCTGCGCAGCCCGGGCCCGCAGTAGATCGCGCAGCTCGCGGATGCCCTGCGGGTCGAGTCCGTTGGCGGGTTCGTCGAGGATCAGCACCGGGGGATCGGTCAGGAGTGCGCCGGCCAGCGAGAGCCGCTGCTTCATGCCCAGCGAATAGGTGCCGACCCGGCGCCGTGCCGCCTTCGGATCGAGTCCGACCGCGCCGAGGGTCTGGTCGACGCGCCCGATGGACTGGTCGGTGGCCGCGGCCAGGGCCCGGAGGTGGTCGCGGCCCGATCGACCGGGATGGAACGCGTTGGGTTCGAGCACGACGCCCACGGTGTCCGCCGGGTGGGGGAGATCGCGGTACCGGTGTCCACCGATGGTGCCGGTACCGCGGTCGGCTGCGGCCAGGTCGAGCAGGATCTTCATGGTCGTGGACTTGCCCGACCCGTTGGGGCCGAGGAACCCCGTGATGCGGCCGGGTTCGACCGTGAAGGTCAGGTCGTCGACCACGTTCTGGTCGTCGTATGCCTTGGTGAGGTGTTCGATGACGAGCCGGTGCTCGCCTGTTGCGGGTGTCACGAGTCCTCCATGCCGTTGGGTGATTTCGTTCGTCATACCAACCACCCAACCCCAACAACCCGAGTGGGACATCCCGCTGGAAGTGGATCGTGGACTCCGTCTCGCGACGGATGCGCGGCAGGGTCAACCCTCCGGAAGACGGGCCCGCGAGCGCGGAGTCGGCTTCGCCGATGAGCGTGTGGTGCGGCGAGTAGGTTCGGCTCGAGCGAATGGCGATCCCGAGACGGACGGTTGTCGCCGCGTGCGGGCGACCCGCCCACCCGGAAGAGGAGTCCCGAGTGACATTCACGTGCGAGAAGGTCGGTGTCGAATTCTTCGACACCGCACCGACGCGGTACCAGGCCACCCAGGAGATCGCCGCAACGCCCGAGCAGGTGTTCGAGGTACTGCTCGACGCGGACTCGTGGGTTCGGTGGGCCATGCCCATCACCGCGGTCGAATGGACCTCCGGGTTCCCGATCGAGGTCGGATCGACCCGGACCGTGCACATGCGGGGCGGCCTCGTCGGGTACGAGGAGTTCATCGCCTACGAGCACGGGGTCCGGATGGCGTTCCGGTTCAACGAGGTTTCGAAGGACGGAATCGATGCCTTCGCCGAGGATTACCAGGTCACCGACATCGGCGGTGGACGCTGTCGGGTCGAGTGGACGATGGCGCTCGACACGGCTCGCGAAGGCCCTGCGGTCGTGACGAAGGCGACCGGCTCGATCATGACCTTCATGCTCGGCCGGATGCTGGGCAAGTTCGGCCGACTGGTGGAGGCGTCGGCAGCGTCCGCCAGCACGTGACGGACGGAACGGGAGAAGCCATGCAACTGTCGAGTGGAACCGCGACCCTCAGGCGGCTGATCGCGGTGTTCGCCGTGGTCTCGCTCGTCGCGATCGTGTGCGGCGGATCCGACGAGTCGGCCGCCGACGGCGACGGCGAGGTAGCGGACGTCGGGACCGGCGGGGAGGAGACCGGTGGGGGCGACGTCGACGCGGGGGCGTGTCCCGTCGACGCGCTGGAGACGGCCGATGGCCCGGTCGAGATCACGATCTGGCACCCGTACACCGCGTGCTGGCACGGCGCACGCTCGAGGGTCTCGTCGAGGACTACAACTCCTCCCAGGACAGGGTGGTCGTGCAGGCCGAGAACCAGGGCGTCTCGCCGGCGGAGCTCCACCGGAAGATGGAGCAGGCGGCTCCCGACCGCTCGTTGCCGGCACTGGTGGTGCCCGACGACACCAAGACCCGATGGATCGTCGACAGCGGGCTCTTCGTGCCGTCCGACGCGTGCTACGCCGCCGATCCGGCATCCCAGGCCGTCCGCGACGATCTGCTGCCGTTCTCACGGGCGACCTACACGATCGACGAGGTGCTCTGGCCCGTGTCGTTCTCGACGTTCCGGGCGTTGATCTTCTTCAATCGGGACCATTTCGAGGCCGCAGGTCTCGACCCGGATGCGCCGCCCACCACCATCGACGGGATGATCGAGGCGGCTCGTGCGATCAGGGCGGCGGGGCTGCCGGGGGTCGACCGACCGATGGTCTTCCAGGCCAACTCGTTCCTGTTCGAGGGTTGGCTCTCGGGTGCGGAGCAGGTGCTGGTCAACGAGGAGAACGGGCGGGGCGGCACGTGGGCGACCGCGTCGAGCTTCGACAATGCGGTCACTCGGGATCTGCTCACCACCCTCCAGGCGGCGAAGGCCGAAGGACTGCTCGACGTCACACCGGGCACCGACGGCAACGCCGATCATCTCCTGGCCATGGCCGGCCAGCAGTCCTCGTTCACCGTCGAGTCTTCTGCGGCGTCGTCGACCGTGGCCGGCGTCATCGAGGGCACGATCGCCGCCGAGGACCTCTCCGCCGAGCTCGGCGTCGACATCCCCGAGGGGCTTCAGCTGGATCTGAACATGGACGTCGCCCCGTACCCCGGCGTCGAAGCGGCCGGGAAGGGGCAGGTCGGCGGCTTCGTCTGGTACCTCACCGACACCGTGTCCGACGAGCAGAAGGCCGCCGCCTGGGACTTCGTCAAGTTCAACAACTCGGTCGAGTCCCAGGTGCGATGGGGAGTCGAGGGCTCGGCCGCACCGGTCAGCCAGGCCGCCGCCGACGATCCGCTGCTCCAGGAGGCGTGGGCCTCCAGCCTCGGCGGCCAGTGGCAGAAGGTGGCCTACGACGTGCTCAGTGGGATCGACACCGACTTCCCGGGGCCCATCATCGGTCCCTACGACGAGGTGCGGCTGGCCATCGAGAAGGCGCTGGACCAGGTCCTGCTCGACGACGGTCCGATCGACGCCGCGGTGACCGAGGCCGACGCAATGATCACCGCGGCCCTCGAGAGCTACCGAAGCGACGTCGGCGCCGGCTGACGACGGGTTCTCGCAGCCGGCTCGGGCTCGAGCGTGCGCTCGGCACGGCCGTTGCGGTCGGTGATCCAGCGCCGAACCGCGGGGATCCGTCCGACGAATCCGAGTGCGATGAGGACCGACCCCAGCCCGATCTCGCCCATGAGGACGACGTGAGCCAGGAGCGCGGCGGCGACGACATAGGTCAGCTTGTGGAGGATCCGCCAGCGTCGCATGCCGAGCGCTCGTTGTGAGCGCCGACTGCTCGTGAGGAACAGGGGGAGCGCCAGGGCGAGCGCGATGGTTCCGGCGATCAGGAACGGCGCCGACAGAACGGCGGCCAGGCCGGATTCGAGGACGAACATGGCTCCGTTGCTGAGGGCCAGCAGGAAGAACACGATGCCGAGGTACTTCCGAACGCGGACCTGAGATCGGCCGGTCAGCCACTGGATCGGCGAGGCGAGGAACAGGGCGCCGAACGTGATCATGCCGGGGTCTTCTCCGGCGGCGAGGGCGAAGTCGATCATGGCTTCGGTCGAGACCACACCGAGCAGGGCCGCGCCGATCGCGCCACCGACGAGCAGCGGCGCAATGGTGGCCAGCGTCACGACGATGAGCTGGAGTGGTGTGAAGCCGTTCCAGACCCGCCGGCGCCGCCACGGTGGCTGCGAATCGATGTCGGTGGGAACGGGCGGGGTCGTTTCGGGTGGTGAGAGGAGTGCGGTCATGGGACCAGCGTCGATCACCGACCGATCGAGCGAATCCGCCGCCGGGAGATTCCGACTACTCCCGCGGGAGTACACCGTGACCGTGAGGTGTCTCCCAGGGGCCGATGCCCGCCGGGCTGCGCTTGCCCAGGATGGGCGTGAGCCTGGGCCGGGGGCCGATCGGTCAGACTGGAAGGAGAAGAACCGATGCACCATGACCCGCCCCGCACGACGACCGACGCCGCTCCCGCTGCGACGCCTCGCGTGAAGGTGCTCGCCGGCCGGCCCGAGGCGCAAGACGGGGCGCTGGCGCTGGCGGCCACCCTGTTCGCCGTCATCGCCGTCGCCTTCGACTTCGGTGACGCCGAGGGTGATCCGGGTGCTCTGGCCTTCGTCCTGGTGGCGGTCGCAGGGGGAGCGCTGCTGGTGAGGCGCCGGAGCCCGATCGCCGTGCTCGCCGTGGTGGTCGTCGCTCGGACGGTCGTGACCTGGCAGACCGGGAACGACGTGGCGCTGGTCCCGGCGGCGATGATCGCCCTGTACACCGTCGCCCGCACCGGCGATCGGCGCTCGAGCCTGCTCGCGGCCACCGGCGCTGCGATCGTGATGATGCTCGCCGTGGCCGGGTTGAACCGTGACGAGTTCTTCGCCGAGCTGGCAAGCGAGGCGGCGCTGATGATGCTGCCGGTCGCCGTTGGGGATGCAACGCGTAGTCGGGCCGACCGCATTCGGAGCCTCGTCGACACCGAGGCCGAGGCGCGGGTGCAGGCCGAACGCCTGCGCATCGCGGCGATCTGCACGACGTGGTCGCTCACGGCCTCTCGACCATCACGGTGCAGTCCGGGGTTGCGGCTCACCTCCTCGACCGGGATCCCGGCCAGGCGAAGGAATCGCTCGAGATCATCAACGCCACCGGAAAGCACGCGCTGGAGGAGCTCCGGGTCATGGTCGGGGTGCTCCGCTCGACCGACGAGGACATGCCGCTCCGGCCGACGCCGACGGATCCCCACGACCTCTCCGACGTACTCGCCGGGGCGGCCAACGCGGGCCTGCAGGTGGAAACGGAGCTGGTCGGCCGGTTTCCACCCGACGTCGGCGACGTCTGCGTCGTGGCGATGCACCGGATCATCCAGGAAGCGCTCACCAACGTGGCGCGCCACGCCGGGGCGGTTCCGGTCGCGCTGTCGATCCGCCACGGCACCGACGAGGTGCGGGTCCGGATCGTGAACCAGGCCGGCCGGGAGCTTGGACCGCCGACCCCTTCGACCGGGGTCGGCGTGATCGGCATGACCGAGCGGGCGGAGACGCTCGGTGGCAGCCTGCGCGCCGGGGCGATCGCAGCAGGAGGCTTCGAGGTGGACGCCATGATCCCGTACCACCGAGCCGGGAACCCGGAGCTGCCGTCATGACGGATCACCGACCGATCAGGGTGTTGGTCGCCGACGATCAGGAGCTCGTTCGTCGCGGCTTCTGTGCTCTCCTCGAAGCCGAGGAGGGTCTGGTCGTCGTCGGCGAGGCGGCGACCGGGTCCGAAGCCATCGATCTGTCCTTCCAGGCCCATCCCGACGTGATCCTCATGGACATTCGGATGCCGCAGCTCGACGGCATCGCCGCTACCGAGCGCATCACCACCGACGAACGCCTCGCCGGTACGAGGGTGCTCGTGCTCACGACCTTCGACCTGGATGAGCACGTCTACGCCGCGCTCCGTGCCGGAGCTTCCGGGTTCCTCCTGAAGGACACCGCGCCGCAGCAGCTGCTCGACGGCATCCGTGTCGTCGCCGCCGGCGATGCCCTGCTGGCCCCCGGGATCACCCGGCGTCTCATCGGGGAGTTCGCCGCCCGTCCTGCGGCCGGTGACGCCACGGTCCTGAACGATCTGACTCCACGTGAGCGCGACGTCCTGGCCGAGATCGGCCGCGGTCGCAACAACGCCGAGATCGCCGAGCGCCTGGTCATCAGCCCACTGACCGCGAAAACCCATGTGAGCCGGATCATCACGAAGCTGGCCGCTCGTGACCGCGCCCAGCTGGTGGTCCTGGCCTACGAGACGGGGATCGTCACGCCCGGCGAGGTTTCACCGGAGTGACGAATCCCTCGGGCTTGACCGCGATCACCGAGCATCGCACCTGATCGAGGATCCGTTCGGCGTTGCTCCCCATGATGAATCCGGGCACCCCGGTCCGTCCGACGGTCCCCATCACGAGCAGGGTGATCTCGTGCTTCTCCGCGAGGAAGGGAATGACATCGCCGGGGTCGCCCTCGACGAGGTGGACCTCGTGGTCCCGGCCCCCGACGCCGTGGCGGGTGAGGGACTTCTCGAGGCGGCCGAGGTGACCGTCCCTGGTCTCCTCCCGCAGCTCGTCGAGCTCACCGCCAGGGGACCGGAGGAAGGGACTGGTCCGGAGCGCGGTCTCCCCGTAGACGCTCCACGCGTGGCCGACGTGGAGGGTGGCGTCGTTCAGCTCGGCGTGCGAGCTGGCCAGATCGAGAATGAGGCGGTTCATCTCCGCCGGGTCGTCGGGCTCGGGGTCGACGGCGGCCAGCACCCGATGTCCGGGTGTGTCCTTCGGTCGCATGACCCAGACCGGGCAGGGACACTTGCGGAGAAGGTGCTTGGTCGTGCTGGCCATGGGGCTGTCGGGACCGTCGTCGGTGACGATCGCCAGGTCATGCTTCTCGGTGAGTACCCGCTCGACGATGGAGATGAACGGGACGCCGACGGTGACCTCGACGTCGGCCTTCACGGGGCTGTCGACCTCGGCGACCCGGTTGGCGAGCTCCTGCCGAAGCTGGTCGGCCAGGAGATCGGGCGTCGGGCCCGACGTGCGCTGGAGGACCCGGGTCAGGCGGGAGGGTTCGGGGACCGTGCCGAACACGGTGAGGGATGCGTCGTTCCGGGACGCCAGCTCATGGGTACGTTGCAGCGCCGCCTCGACGCCTTCCTCGGTCAAGGGGGTGAAGAGGATGTTCTTGAATCTCTGCACGGTCGATTCCCGTCACACGGTGGTCGTTCAGGACGCTGCCGGTTCGGCCGGACCCAACGTCGGCGAGGCTACCTCGTGAGATTCCGGTGTGGTCCCCGGCGAAATCACGACCCGCTGTTGCCCACGCTCTCCGGGGCCCGGTCCGACCAGAAGTCCGACTCGATGGCGGGCTGGTAGCCGTCCTCGGCGCTCACCTTCTGGGCGATGATGGCCAGCAGAATGCCGTACACCGCCTTTGAGCCGATGTCCGCGAAGCTGTAGATCAGGTTCCGGAGGACCACCCCGTCGGCCGTGTCCCAGATCTGTGGCATGAGGTACGCCACGGGGTAGATCGTCCAGGTCACGAGGAACAGGACCCAGACGGCAGAGAAGAGTCGGCTCACCGAGGCTGACGATCGCGCCCGTGCGTCCTGAATGGTCTGCCAGGCGACGTACAGCAACCAGAGGTAGAACACGGTGCTGATGGCGCCCCAGATCCAGAACTGGGCCCCTCCGTCCACCTCGTCGAACTGGCCGACGTAGCCGGTCCAGATCATCGCGAGGCCGGCGACGACGAACGATGCCCATCGGCGGAAGAAGAGACTGCCGGTGATCCCGGCCACGATCAGCAGCTGGGTGAGGAGCACGGGAACGTCGATGCTCCAGTTCATGTAGCGGAACCCGTTGGAGAACAGGCTCCCCGTGAGGGTGTAGCTGCTGCCCGACCAGGAGAACGCGCCGGACCACCGGAGCGCAAGGAGGCCGAGCTCGAGCACGGCGCTCACCATGACGACACCGGTGAGGTAGGACGTGAGACGGTAGCGCGGCGAGATCGACTTCGCCGTGGCCAGCGAGTACACGAGGACAGCGGCGAAGACAGCAGTCGTCAGCGTGAAGACGCTGAGGACGATGTCGTACTGCGTTGCCGAGTAGTCGAAGAGGTTTTCGAAGGACATGGCCAAAATCTATCTCACGAACGGTCCGTTTCAACCGGCTGGTCTCGGCCGCAGAACGGCGACTGAGTCAGCGTCGGACGACGACCTCGACAGGAGTAGGATTGTCCACGGACGACCGTGCACCGCGCCGATGGGGAGTCGAGTGATGAAGTACGAGTTTCGTCAGGGTGATCCGATCAGCGAGGAGGACGCCCTCGCGAACGCGGCCGAACTCGGCCTGCACGCTCTCGCGTTCGACCTCGTCGTGGACGAGGACGAGCCGCTGCACTGGCACGAATTCGCCGCGGTGACCTGGGTGATTGGCGGCACGGGTGCGTTCTGTGACGAGCACGGCAACGTCACCGAGATCGCTCCCGGATGCCGACTCCAGGCCCCGGCCGGCTGGCTCCATCGCAACCTTGCGGGCCCGCCGGTCCGACTCGTCCTGGGCACCGATCTGCCGGGCGAGCAGTGGACGATGCCGATCGACAAGGATCCGGCCGATCGCCCCGCGCACCTGGTCGGATGAGCCGAGGCCCGGCGCACCAAGGGCCGGGTCGAGATCTTCGACGCCACCCGACCGTGAGGGCTCGACGGTTGGACCCGCCCAGGATCGCTACGGGGACCACGAGCTCTTCCCGAAGGGTCGCCTCACCAACTACGTCCGGTACACCAAGACCGATATGGAGGCCCGTTGCGAGATCGAGCGCATCCCCCGGTCGAGCCCCCAACGCATCATGAGGTGGAGAGTCGACAACGGGGACTGACGCTTGACCCTGCGCTCTGGGACCGTCAGTCGAGGGGCTTCATGAACGACCACAGGTGACCGTCGAGGTCCACCGCCGAGTACTCGCGATAGCCGTAGTCCTGATCGACCGGCTCGTAGCGGATTGTCGCTCCTTGTTCGACGGCGTGGCGGTGATGGGCGTCGACATCGTCGACCATGATGGCCATGGTGCCGCTGGCCCCACCGAGCTTCTTCGGTGACTTGAGCCCGAACGGCTCCGACTCGGCGTGGAGCCAGAACTCCCCGTCGCCGGCCTCGATCTCACCGTGCACGACGTTGCCGTCCGGATCGCGGATGAGCTCGCCGGGCCCGAAACCGAACACCCGGATCAGGTAGTCGAAGGCGGCTTCGATGTCGTCGTAGACGAGGATGGCGATACGCCGTTCGAGGGTGGTGTCGAGCATGGTCATGTCCTCCAGGACGTTCAGGAGGTCACGGGACGTGTCCTCGTCGGATTCCAGGGTGTCGACGAGCCGAAGGAGCCGCCCCCGCAAGCGCTGCTCGGCAGTGAGCCGGGCCTCGACGGTGGCGAGGTGGTCGACGATCAACGACGGCACGTCGTGGTCGCCGGTCTCGAGCGCCATCCGCACCTGGTCGAGCGGCAAGCCCAATTGGCGGAGCAACGAGATCCGGTAGAGCTGTTCGACCGCATCGCTTCCGTAGAGCCGGTGACCGGCCGCCGTCCGCCCCGCAGGGGAGAGAAGGCCGATCTCCTCGTAGTAGTGGAGGGTTCGGACGGTCAGGTTCGTCGCATTGGCGATCTCGCCGATGCGACGCATCACGTCGTTCCCCTTCGACTGCGTCACACGATCGAACCTACGACCTCACGTCGCGTGAGGTGCAAGGACCGATGGGTCAGCCCACTTCGCCCAGCGGGTAGATGAGGTCGGTCTGGAGCTGTCGGCCCTGACTGGTCCGGGTGCGAAGGGCCGGGGTGCCGAAGGGATCGGAGGCGCCGAGGTCGACTCCGTAGCCGATGTCGCTCAGCGAACCGACCGTCACGGCGCTCAACGGGAGGTCACCGCTGTCGATATAGCCGGTCATCAGCTCGTTGCCGAAGACGGACTCGCGCCAGTGCGCGTCGGCGGTGCCCGGGCCGCCGGTGTTGGCGACGGGGACGGACTCGCCGCTCCCGCCGACGAGGGCGTCCCACGCACCGCGTGCGTTGAGGCCGGTGAAGACGGGATTGGAGGTGCCTCTGCCGGTGACCCTGAGGCCCCAGACGGTGCCGAATCCGAGGACGTGGCCCATCTCGTGCAGGATGACCGCTTCGAGCTGACCGTCCGCCTCGAGATCGGCCACGTCGGCCGAATCGAACCGCATCGCCCCGTACACCGGGAGACCGCCGGCGATGCGTGTCAGGCACGGCCCCGCGCTCGGCCAGGATGCCTCCGGAGCCGTCGATGGGTTCGATGTTGGCTTCGATCATCAGGTCATCGACGGTTCCCGAGAACGCCGGTGCGCCGGTGCCGCAGAAGTTGGCTGGGACGTTGATGGGGATGTCCACCAGGCCGGTGCGCACGACCTGAGCCCACCGTGCTGCCGCCGCCGTGAAGGCCGCCTCCTGGCTCGGCGTCAGGGTTCCGTTGAACCGCACCGTGATGTCGTAGGCGTCCGGGGAGGCTGCTCCGACCTCGATGGTGACCGGCGCACTGGTCACGGTGGTGGTGCCGTCAGAGATCTGCAGGCGTACCGGATGAGTGCCCGGAGTGTCGAACGTGGCGGAGCGGACCGAGGAGCTGGTGCAGGCGGTGATCGTGACCTCGAACGTGCCGTCGTCGTCCAGGTCCAAACCGCAGGTGAGCGTCGGGTTGTCGGCATCGGCGATGGACCAGGTGAACGCGACCGTGATCGGAGCCGGTCCCGACGTCAGCGTGGCGCTGAACGAGTTGATCACCGGTGTGCCATCGGGCGGCGGCTGTGGCGAGCACGCCGCAACGACCAGGGCGAGCACGCTCACCACCGAGACCCACGCCCTCTTCCGGAACCCACCCGTCGTGCGGCCTGCCGTCATCGGTCATCCTCCCACTCGGAACCGCCGCACACTATCGAGCGCCTCGGGCGTCGTCGACCGGATCGTGGCGGTCAGACGGGCCCGGAGACGTGCCGCCGGCTCAAGTGCTCGTGAACCGATCGGATCACGCTCGATCCTTCACCGACCGCAGCGGCCACGCGCTTCATCGATCCGACCCGGACATCGCCGGCGGCGAAGACCCCGGGCATGGACGTCTCGAACGGCAGCCGCTCGAGGGCGTCGCCGGTCGGGGGCAGACTTCGATCGGTGAGGACGAACCCGCGCTCATCGGTCGCGACCTCGGGAGGGAGCCACGTGGTGCTGGGCTGGGCGCCGATGAACGAGAACAACCCGGCACACGGCCGTCGCGACGTCCGACCGTCGGGGCCCTCGATGTCGATCTCCTCGAGATGGGCGTCCCCGTAGAGCGCCCGGACGCTGGACTCGACCGCGACCTCGATGTTGGGCGCCGCTTCGATGCGGGCGACGAGGTAGCGCGACATCTTGGCTGCGAGGTCATCGCCGCGAATCGCAACCCGCACGTCGGAACCCTGCTGGGCGAGGAAGATGGCGGCCTGCCCGGCCGAGTTGCCGCCGCCCACCACCGTCACGGGTCGGCCCCTGCAGACGTTGGCCTCCATGTCGGTTGCGGCGTAGTACACCCCGGCGCCCTCGAAGCGTTCGAGATCGTCGACCGGGAGTCGTCGGTACCGGACACCGGTGGCGAGCACGACGGTGCGAGCGGAGAGCTCGACGCCGTCGGACTGGGTCAGGACGATCTCCTCTCCCGAGCCGTCGATCGACGAGATCCGGCACGGGGTGCTGATCGTTGCGCCGAGGCGTTGCGCCTGGATGGCGGCTCGCTCGACCAGGTCGCCTCCGGAGATCCCGCTGGGAAACCCAAGGTAGTTCTCGATGCGCGAGGACGTGCCCGCCTGGCCCCCCACGCCCGAGGCGTCGGTGAGAATCGTGTCGAGGCCCTCGGACGCGCCGTAGACGGCGGCGGCCAGACCGGCCGGACCGGCGCCTACCACGACGACGTCCGCGACCGCGCCCTCGGCGGCCCGGTAGGTCAGTCCGAGGTGGGAGGCGAGCTGAGCGGTCGTCGGGTTGCGCAGTGTCGCGTTGGGTGTCACGACGACGGGAGCGTCGGCGGGACGGGCACCGTGCCGAGCCAGCTCCACTTCGGCGTCGACATCCTCTCGCTCGAGATCGAACCATTGGAACGGAAGTCGCTGGCGTCGCACGTACGAGCCCAGCGCCAGCGACTGCGGCGAGAAGCGTGAGCCGTAGATCTTGAGCACGGCAGCGCCGTCGCCCTCGCGTAGGGCGTCACGTCGGGCCACGAACGCGGCGAAGATCAGGTCGGAGAGGTCCGTCTCCGTGGCCATGAGGGCACGGAACCGCTCGGGTGTCACCCGCAGGATGGTCGCGTCGGAGGTTGCCATCCCGGCGAGCGACGTGCGCTGCCCGGTGATCAGGCTGAGCTCACCGAGGAATCGACCCGGGCCGTGGGACGCGACCACGATCTGCTCTCCGGTGTCGGCGTTGCGCGCCAGGACGTCGACGTCGCCGTCGACGATGACGATGAAGTCGTAGGCGTGCTGTCCCTCGACGAACAGCAGCTCGCCGGCGGCGACCTTCGTTCGGGTGCCGAAGGGTTCGATCCGGGCGATCTGGGCGGCGTCGAGGGTGGGGAAGGCCGCATGCTCATCCATCAGACGAGGCTAGTGATCGAAGGGCCCGGACCGACGTGGTCTCCCGGTACCGGTGCCGGTGCCGGTTCGGATGAGGGTGGTGGCCCCGGTCACCGGACGGTTCCGAAGTACACCTGCCAGATCAGGAGCGTCTTGGCCACGAAGGAGAGCACGATGTAGACGCCCTCGCCGAAGACGTAGGAGCGCCACGGGCCGACGCCGCGATACTGGAGGAACTGGTTGACGGCGAAGCAGTTGAACATCACGAACACGCTGATGAAGAGGGCCCAGACCCAGGTGGGGACTGCCTCCTGAGCGTTGCCGAGGGAGCCGGCGAAGTAGACGGTACCGACGATCCAAGGAGCGATCCCGGCGATGCATCCGAAGACGAAGGGCGCCCAGTCGATGTCGGCGGCACCCGGGGTGTTGTGGCGCTCCATGAGCCAGCCGAACAGGATCATGGCGATGTTGGCTGCAGCGACACCGATCAAGGCGCCGATGTCGTAGTCGCCGAGGAGCATCACGATCAGCACGATCATGAGCGTCGAGCTGAGCGAGTACTCGATCCACCGGAACGGGTTCTGAGTCGCGGCGATCGCGCGGCGGTAGGTGTGACGGGCCGCGGTGGCAACCAGCAGGTGGAACGCAGCACTCAGCAGGGAGAAGGCGGCGACGCCATACCCGATCGTCACTTCGGTGAGGACCTCGGGTGGGAAGAGCGTTTCGGTCAGGGCCGGGTCCTGGGTGGGGAACGATGCCGTGATCGGAAGATCGAAATCGGTTGAGATGAGGAGGAACAGCACGGCCGAAGCGAAGTGGAAGGCGGCCGCAGCCAGATTGGCCCGGCGCAGTCGCCCGGCCGTTTCGTCGTCGAGCGTCGGCTCGGTGGCGTGGTCGTCGGCGTCGACTCGTCGAGGAGCCGGGGAATCGATGATCAGCTGCATGAGGAATCGCTACCCGCCGATGCCTCCTCCCGCCAAACCCAGGCCGGGCGGTTCAGACCTCGACGCTCACCTTCCGGCGCCAGGCGCTGAACGACGCCACCGACCCGGTGCTCGGCTGGGCCAACCACGGCCACGGATGGACCTCGACCGGGCCGAGCGCACCGGCTCGCCGTTCGAACCCGGGGACCGGGGCATGGGTCACCGCCAGCACCCGGTCGGACAGCAGCCGAACCGGGTCACCGAGCTGGATCTCCAGCCTCCGCTGGGTTCCCAGCTCGGCCAGTGTCTCGGTCAGGAACACGAGCCGCTTGGAGGAGAGGCCCAGTGTTCTCAGGAGTGGCTCGTCGAAGACGAAGGTCACCGGCAGATCAGGATGGGCGGCGAGCGCCGGGTCGGCATCGCCCAGCGACTCCGCCGTCAGCCAGACGGTGTCGGGCTCACGACCACGGACGACCTCGCTCGGTCCGGCGAGCCGTGACACCGCCGTTTCTCCACGGAGACGCGGCGGTCGGTCGCCGGCGACAAACTCGGGGTCGTCAGGCCAGTCCTGGATGGGGCATCGGTCCCTCAGCGCGCACGAACCGCAGAGCCCTGGTGCCCGCTTCTCGACTTGCCAACGGCTGAATCCGTACGCCTTGGACGAACCGACCCCGGTGGTCCATTGCCAGCCCAGGCGGTTGGCGGCCCGCGAGCCGTCCAGAAGGTGCCGGAAGAAGACGTTCTCGCCGGCTCGCCACGGGAGTCCTTCCCTGACGGCCCAGTGGCTGGCCAGCCACATGCGCGTCTGGTTGACCAGCCAGCCGTCCGTCTCGAGCTCACCGACGACGAGGTCGAGGCAGGCGAGGTCGCCGTCCCAGCCCCGCCCAGGGTCCGCGGAGCCGACCAGCTCCCGACGCACCCCGTGGGCGGTTCGTGGGCCGAGGCGGGCGTACCAGTGGCGGGCGTATTCCTGCCAGAGCAGCTCATCGCGAAACTTGGCCACGTCGCGGGTCGGCCCGCCGGCGACGGCACGCCAGACGTCGGCGAGCTGCAGGAGGCCGTGGCGGATGTAGGGGGACAGCTGCGAGGCGCCCCGACGCGACGCAGGGTGGACCTCGTTGCGACGACGGGCGTATCCGGCCACCTCGAACGATGCCAGGGCGGCATCGGCCTCGCGCTGGCCGCCCCGGAAGCGTCGCGAACCGGCGATCTCGTCGGAGACGAGGTGGCCGAGGTGACCTCGGACGAAGGCCTCGGCGGCGCGCCGTCCGGGTTCGGGGAGCGGGAGTGGGGTCACGGGAGAGCCGATACGGTCAGGACCAGTCGAACACCGGATGGCGCCAGCGGAACGCGACGGCGGCGTCGAGCGTGGCCGGAATGCCGGACAGGACGCTGGGATGGCGGGGTTCCAGGTCGAGTTCGCTCCAGAGCCTGCGGGTGAGCACCGGCAGCGACAGGTTCCAGCCGCGGACGGTGTCGGGACTGACGAGGGTGGGCCCCAGTCGCCCGAGAACCGGACCGGCGAGGTACGCAGCGCCGATGGCGAGCGAGGCGGGGAGCCGCTGGACGCGGATGCGGGGTGCGTAGGCGGTGAGGACGTCGAAGAACTCGTTCCAGGTCACCGTGTGCTCGTCGGCGATGGGGCCCGTGCCGGTCCACCGCTGCTCGGCGGCGGCGATCAGGACGCGAGCCGCATCCTCCACGTGGAGCTGGGCGAACAGGTTCTCGCCCCGTCCGGGAAACACCACGAGCCGACGCCGGACCAGGCCGAACAGGACACTCTGGGGTCCGTAGACGTGGGGGAGTCGGATCGCGGCGACGGTGGGGCCTCCGTCGGCCATGATCCCGGTCAGGGTGGTCTCGGCCGCCTGCTTCGACCGTCCGTAGTCGAGCACGGGGTTGGGCGAGGTGGTGTCGTCGACCGGAGTCGCTCCATCGTGCACGAACATGCTCGATCCGAACACGATGTGCGAGACACCGGCGCCGGCGGCGGCTCGGGCGAGCCGGGCCGTCCCGTCGACCATGGTGGGCTCGAGGCGGTCGTATGGCTCGAACGTGGCTCGCCCAGCGAGGTGGATCACCACATCGACGCCCTCCACCGCACGCTCCAGCGACGGCGTCGACATCAGGTCGCCGTGTATGGCCTCGACATCCATGCTGGCCAGGAGGGGTGCGCGCGTGAGCCGCCGCACCATGACGCGGGGTCGGTGACCCGAGGCCACCAGTTGGCGGACCACTTCGAGGCCGATGAAGCCGGTGGCGCCGGTCACGAGGATCATCGGGACGTGCGCTCCATCAGCTCGGCGAGTTGCGCCAGGCGACGCATTCGGCGGCGCTGACCGTGGGCCGAGAGCGGGGCGACGGCACGCTCGATCACTCGGCTACCGGGCCCGCTGAGACGGGCGGTGAAGCGCAGCCGGCTGCCCGCGGCGGCGCCGTCGACCCGGTTCTCGTAGTCGAGGCGCCACGGACCGAGTCGTGAGTGCCAGCGGTAGCCGCCGTCGGGCATCACGTCGTCGACGATCATCGACGTGGCGGCGGGAGCGAAGAAGGCACGGGTGGCGCCGATCCAACCCGGGGTGACCCGGCGTTCCAGGGCTTGGACCGACGCGACGTGCGGGGACCACAAAGCCCACGCATCGACGTCTACCAGGAGCTCGTGGACCGTGGCGGCGTCTGCGGCGCAGGGCATCTCGGTGGAGATCACGGAGAGGCGACCATCTGCGACAATCGACGCAGGGCGTCGGAACAGACCACAAGGTAGGGGGCTGCGGGCCACGGGACCCCGAAGCCGACCCGGCACCGTTCCGCATCGACGGCTTCGACGGTGTGATCCGTGGCCGAGATGCCGCCGACCTTCCATGCCCAGCGGGATCCCTCGTCATAGGCCGTCACCTCGAACGGCAAGTCCACCCCTGCGATCGTCGTCACCGTCCCGGTGCTACCCAACGCAAGCTCTCCGCCGTCGACCGAGGCGCTGCGGACCGTGGGACCCCAGCGAGGCCATTCGTCGGGCGTCACGAGGAGTCGCCAGAGTTCCTCGGCGGGAGCGCCGATCACCCGCGTGGACCAGAGGTGCTTCACCCCGACACCGTATCGGCGGCATCGAGGGGGTGGGTACATTCGTGCGGCTGGTACAGCACCACGATCGAGGGGTCACGCATGAACGACCGCAGGCCCGAACGGCTGACACGGCGCAGCTTCCTGGCCGGCACGATCGCCGCGGCGCTCGCCGCGTGCAGCGACGGCGATACCGAATCGCCTGCGATCTCGGGCGATCTCCCGGCCCCGACCTCGATGCCGCCCACGTCCCTTGCGCTTCCGGTTCCGCCAGGGTGAGTTCGAGACCACCCCCGCTCGTACCCGCACCTTCGCAGGAACAGGGACGACGCCGGAACGGTTCCGCTTCGCCTTCTCGTCCTGCCAGTGGTGGGAGCAGGGCTACTACGCCGCCTACCGCGATCTGGTCGAGCAGGGTGACCTCGACGCCTTCGTGTTTCTCGGTGACTACATCTACGAGTACGCCGCCCGCGAGCCGGTCGACCAGCGGGGTCGCACCCACGACCAGGACTTCGAGTGCGAGACGCTCGATCAGTACCGACAGCGTTATGCCCTCTACAAGAGTGATCCGCTGTTGCAGGGGGCGCACGCATTGGTCCCCTGGATCATCACGTGGGACGACCACGAGGTCGACAACGACTACGCCGCTGCAAGCAGCGAGGAGGATGCCGAGAGCGAGGCGTTCCTCGCTCGTCGCGCCGCCGGGTACCAGGCCTGGTACGAGCACACCCCGGTCCGTCTCGACCCGCCCAGCGGCCCCGACTATCCCATCTACCGGTCGTTCGCCCACGGCGACCTGGTGCGGTTCCACGTGCTGGACACCCGGCAGTACCGGGCCGACCAGCAGCGCAGCGAGCCGCTGGTCGAGGCGCTCGGGGACGCGGTACAGATCCGCGACGATGCCCTCGGGTTCTCGCCCGAGCAGACCATGCTCGGCGAAGAGCAGCGCGCCTGGCTGCTCGACGGGATCGCCGCCTCGACGGCCATCTGGGACGTCCTGGCCCAGCAGGTGTTCATGTTCGGTGGCAACGCCGTGGTGGGCGCCGATCCGCCCGCCGTCGTGGTGGACACCTGGGACGGGTACGCCGGCGAACGGCAGGCGGTGTTGGAGGCCGCGGGGGCCGCGGTCGACAACCTCGTGGTCATCACCGGTGACTTCCACTCGGCGGCGGTCGCCGACCTGCGCGCCGACCCCCGAGCGCTGGTTGGCCACCTACCGGACCGTCGAGGACGAGTTCGACGAAGCGTCACCGGTCGCGGCTGCCACCCAGTGGGAAGTCGGGGCCGGCACCCCGGGAGTCATCGAACTCGCCTGAGGGTCGGGGCCACCTCGGGGGGCTCCGCGCCTAGCGATCGCGCAGGGCGGCGAGTTGGCGCTCGAGATGGCGGCGCTCGGTGGCATTGGTGGTGAGCGCGATCGCCTGCTGCAGCGATGCCGTGGCTGCACCGGTCCGGCCGGCACGGCGGAGGGCTTCGGCACGGGTGGCGTGGAACAGGTGATAGGTCGCCAGGTCGGTCGCGTCCAGTGCTTCGAGCCCGGCCTCGGGACCTCGGAGCTCCATCACTGCGACCGCTCGGTTCAGCCGCACGACATCGTCGGGGCGGAATCGGAGCAGGTGGTCGTAGAGCGCCACGATCTGGGCCCAGTCGGTCGCCTCGGCCGTCGGTGCATCGGCGTGGACTGCAGCGATGGCGGCCTGGAGCTGGTAGGGGCCGGGCTGGTTTCGGGCCAGGCAATCCCTCACCAGCTCATGGCCCTCGGTGATCAAGGCGGAGTCCCACTGCGATCGGTCCTGGTCGGCCAGCCGAACGAGCGTCCCGTTCCGATCCACCCGAGCCGGGGATCGGGCCTCGGTCATCAGCATGAGGGCGAGGAGCCCAGCCGCCTCGGGCTCATCGGTCAGGAGCTCGACGAGCGTGCGACCGATCCGGATGGCCTCGCCGCTGAGCTCCGGCCGCAGGAGGTCGTCGCCGCTGGTGGCGCTGTGTCCCTCGGAGAAGACCAGATAGACCGTCGCCAGGACCGGTCCCAGTCGACGCGGGAGTTCGTCCGGGGCCGGGATCCGGTACGCGAGATGGGTGTCGCGGATCTTGCGCTTGGCCCGGCTCAGGCGCTGACCCATCGTCGGCTCCGGCACCAGGAACGCACGCGCGATCTCGGCCGTGGTGAGGCCGCCGAGGAGGCGGAGCGTCAGCGCCACCTGGGCGTCGACGCCGAGCGCCGGGTGGCAGCAGAGGAAGATGAGTCGGAGTTGGTCGTCGGGCACGGCGTCGAGATCGCCCAGATCGACCGGGGGGTCGGGCGTGGGGTCGTGCAACATCCCTGCCTCCCTCTCCCTGGTGTCCCTGGTCGTCTCGCGTCGATGCCCGTCGATCGCCCGGTTGCGCGCCGTCGTCGTGATCCAACCGCCCGGGTTGGCCGGCACACCGCTGACGGGCCACTTCTCGGCCGCGATCGCGAAGGCGTCGGCGACCGCGTCCTCGGCCCGGTCGATGTCCCCCAGGACCCGCACGAGCGTCGCCGTGCACCGTCCGACCTCGCGCCGGTAGATGGCGGTGAACTCGCGCCGGTCCAGCGTCACGCAGGCGGTGGGCCGAGGAACGGCCGGACCTCGACCGGCCACATGCAGGCGTCGGATCCCTTGCGGGCCCACTCGAGGGCCTCGTCCAGGTCGGCGGCCTCGATCACGGTGAACCCGCCGATCTGTTCCTTGGCCTCGGCATACGGGCCGTCGGTCATCGACACGTCTTCGCCCTCCGCCCGGACGACCGTCGCCGACGAGGCATCGGTCAAGGCGCCGAAGAAGAGCCAGGCGCCCGCCGCCTTCAGCTCTTCTTGATGCGCGGCAACGCGTTCCATGACCATCCGGGCGTGCTCGGGCGCCGGAGGGGCGGCGCCCTCCTCCTGGAAGACCGAGAGGAGGTACTGGGGCATCAGACGTCGAAACCGATGGCGGCGATCGGCTTGGCGGGGGACATCTGCGGCGGTTCGGCCATCAGTGGGCCGAACGACTGCATCGCCGCCTGCATGGCCTCGCTCTGGCCGTGGCCCTGCATGGCCTCCTCGTTCGCCATCAGGGCGAAGAACGAGAAGTTGTTGCCCTCGCCGCGGTGGTACGAGTAGATCTCGACCCCGGGCTCGTCGCGGGCCGCCTCGACCATCTTGGCCAGCACCGCTTCCATCTCGTCGCCCTTGCCGTCCTGGCAGGTGATCGTGCCCATCATCGAAACCTTGCTCATCGTGGTGCTCCCTCTGCGACCGGCGGCCGCCTGACCCGTCGACTACCTGCCGACATCACTACCACGAACCGACCGATCGATTTCGACAACGTCCAGCCAGAATTCTTTCGATCGACCCGCGTGGGTGAGGCACAAGCCTGCGATTCCGTCGCCGGGCGGCGTCAGGGCTCGAGTACGGAGCCGCAGAGCTCGACCGCGTGCCGCCCCCGAAAGCGGGCGCCCAGCGTGGGCTGCCACCCGGCGTAGGAGCTGGGGATCGTCCGAGCCATCGCCACCGCTTCGGGGTCGGGCCCACTGCGACCGCCCGCTCACTCCCGGGTCCGGCCGTCGACCGACTCCCGGAGAAGATCGGCGTGAGCGTTGTGTCGGGTGTCCTCCTCGATCATGGGCAGGACGACCCAGCGGAGGGAGGCTTCGAGGCGCATGCTCGTCGATTGTGGCGGTCCGATGGTTCCATACACGTTCCCGCCGTTGTCGCTCCAGCGTCGTTCATACCTGGGCGATAGCCTCCGGCCGGTGGATCCGCTCGGCGTACATCACGTGTCGGTCAACGTGTCGGATCCGGACGGGTCCATCTCGTTCTACACCGAGGTCCTGGGCGGCACCGTCCGCGACGACCGCCCCGATTTCGGGTTCGGTGGAGCGTGGATCGACCTGGGTTCGACCCAGGTCCACCTGATCGAGACCGACGTTCCCCCCAACCTGGGCCAGCACTTCGCCGTTCTGGTCGCCGACGTCGACGACGTGGTGCGCGAGCTGCGCGCCAAGGGCATCGATCTCGAGGACGCCCGCGTTGTCGGGCCGGATCGGCAGACCTTCATCGACGACCCGTCCGGCAACGTCATCGAGCTGCACCAGGTGGGCACCCACACCTCCTGAGCTCAGGGACCGACGGGGAGCTCGGTTGCGATCGGGCCCTCGGCGGTCGTCCGGAGCGACGCCACGCGGACGTCGTAACCGTCCTCGTCGAGCAGCGCAGTCGGCAGTAGAACGGTGAACTGGCGCTCGGTGTCGAGCTCGGACGCCAACGTCGCATCGGTGAGGAACGACCGGGTGTCGTAGATCGGGGAGATGCCCGCGATGCGGCCGTCCACGGAAACCGCGACCCATTCGTCGGCGATGGGAGCATCGACGGTGCCGCGGACGACACCCAGTGGGGGCGAGCTTCCCCCGGTCGTCTGCATCGCGCGGTCCAGCGTCACCGTGACCGCGCCGGGCTCGGCGCCGAGGTCTCGCCATGGCAGGCCCAGGAGCTCCTCGAAGGGGGTCGACCGGGCCAGGGGCGCGGTCTCCCACTCGTCGTCGGCTCGCCGCTCACCCAGGATCGGCTCGAGACCCGGCGGAACGAGTTCGTTGGCACAGAGCTCGAACAGGTCGGCATCGCCGGGGGAGCCGCCGACCAGGAAGATGTCGAAGCGCATGAACCGTCGGACGTCGTCGCACTCGGGGTCGACGTACTGCGGATCCCGGCCGAGCGCCGAGCTGCCGTCCATCGACCAGGGCACGTCGATGTCGAGCATGTCGGCGAGGGTCGGCAGCACGTCGACGGCCTCGATCGGGGCGTCGCTCACCACCCCTTCCGTCTGGCCGGGAGCCTTGACGAACAGCGGTGTGACCATCAACTCGGAGGCGTTGGTCCCGTCGTAGTACCTCGACGCCTTCTCCCCGTCGAGTCCCGCCGCATGGTCCGCAAGCACGATGATGATGGCATCGTCGTACACCCCTTCGTCCCTTGCGTCATCCATCACGTCCCCGATCAGGCTGTCGGTGAACTCCATCTGCAGCGCCATCTGGTGGGCGACGATCTGGGCGTCCCAGGTAGCGGCGGTTCCCCGCCCCACGGCCGGTCCGTCGTAGGTCGCTCCCGATCGGGTGAAGATGTAGGGGGAGTGGGGCAGCAGCAGGTGGAGGTAGGCGAGCGACGGAACCTCGCGCGCGGTGATCGCGTCCTTGAACCACTCGACTCGCGGCAACTCGGTGGAGCGGTCGTCGGGGCGGAACGCGAAGAGGCGGGCCGAGCCCGACGGGAGTGAGGGAAGGCTGCTGTCCTCGGTCGGGGTCGATCCGTCGCTCGTGGCGGGGACGGCCACGGCCGTTTCCTCGAATCCGGTCAGGACCGGGAGGTCCCGGTCCAACGCGATCTGAGCCGTCCACACGTCGAACCCGTCCGTCACCAGCCCGCGCCAGCCGACCTCTTCCGACCCGGCGGGAGGCGCGTCGATAGCGGCCGGCGGCGATGGTTGGCTCGCCGTGGGCGCGGCAGGGCCATCGCCCGGCGGAACATCGGCGGTGCCGCACCATTCAGCCGGACAGAGCCTGGTGAGCGACTCGGACGCCGTCATGTGGTAACTCCCGCCGAGGAGGCGGAAGAGGTTGTCGGGTCGCCGGGTCCACACCGCTTCGCTGGACTCGCTGGGAAGCTGTCCGCTGAGAATGGCGGGCACCGCCTGCACCGTCTCGGCCGACACCGTCGTGAACGAGCGGTACCAGGTCGCATCATCGGCGAGTGCGGCGAGCGAGGGGAAGCGGGAGCGATCGATGCCGCCCTCCTCGTCCAACAACAAGGCCGTCGGCAACTCGTCCAGCATGATCATGATGATGTCCGGCAGGGGCTCCCCGTCCTTGCGGCTGGGATCCGCCTCCAACGCGACCACGTCGGGCGGCTCGGAGAACGCGAGCTCGCCGGCGGGGGTCGAGAACAGGAACAGGCCGACGAAGACCACCGACGAGAGCGCCATCACCTGCGACCAGGAGCGGGCAGCAGCGAAACGGCGGTAGAGCCAGGTACCGGCCGCGGCGCCGAGGGCAGCGACGATCGCCTTGGAGGGTCCGGCCATGCCCAGGAGGTGGCGCGCCACCTGCAGCATGCCGATGAAAAGGCTCAGTGCGATTGCGGCCAGGTGGAGCACCGACCCGACCCGATCGGAGAAGCGTCCCGCAACGGCCCCCGGGAGCCACAGGAGCACGGCGGGGACGACCGCGATGGCGACCGCGAAGAGCACGATGTCGGTGCTGGTCGCTTCCCGGAAGGCGAACTGCTCGGGAGCGCCACCGAAGACATCGAGCAACGGTTGGGTGACTGCGAATCCGCAGATCCCCAGGAGCGCGGCCAACCGCACCGCCTCCCGTCGGGTGGTCTCCCATGGCACGGAGCGAGGCTATCGACGGCGAGGGCCGCGGTACGCCCGTGACCCGTACCCCACGGAATCTGCAAAGATTCCGCTCACGAGGACGAGCACATGACGACGAGCGCCGACTTCACCACCGAGGAGTGGGAGATCCTTCGGGCCGCACCATGGGCGGCGGGGATCCTGGTCGTCTACTCGGACATGCACATCACCGGGATGGTGGCGGAGTTCAAGGCGCTGTGGCAGTCGCTCGAGATGCCGGCGGCTGCAGGGGAAGCAGAGGAATTGGTGGCGTCGCTGGTCGGCGGAATGCGCGACAGCGAGGATGACGAGGACAGCCCGCGGCACGACGAGGATCTGGACAAGGACGAGCTACTGGGGCTGATCGCCGCCGCGTCGAAGATCGTCGACGAACGATGTCCTCCCGGCGAGGCGACCGCCTACAAGGAGTGGATCGCAGGTGCGGCCCGGGCGACGGCCGAGGCCAGCAGAGAGGGGTGGCTCTTCGGGATCGGTGGCCCGCAGGTGTCCGAGAAGGAGGCCGCTGCCATGGTCGAGATCGGCTCGGCGCTCGGGAGCGGGACGCCACGGTGACCGGAGAGGTGTTCCGGACCGATGTCGAGGTCTTCACCTTCGACATCGACTTCGCCGACCACGTGTCCAACATCGCCTACATCCGGTGGCTCGAGATGACGCGCGTCCGGTTCCTCGACGCGGTCGGTCTGCCGATCGGGGACCTCGTAGCGTCCGGGGTGGCGCCGATCATCGCGGGGACCGAGATCTCCTATCTCCGACCGATTCGGCTCCGGGAGCCGGTGCGGATCGAGCTCTGGCTGTCGGAGCTCCGAGCCGCGTCCGCCACGATGCGCTTCGACGTTCGAGCGGGAGCGGAACGGCAGATCGCGGCTCGAGCGTCCCAGCGTGGCCTGTTCGTCCGATTGGAGACCGGGCGCCCGGCCCGGATGCCCAGCGAGACGCGTGACGCCCTCATGACGTACCGGAGCGACCGGGACTGAGAGCGCGGCCCGTCGCCGCGCGATGCTTGCCGCATGGACGCATCTTCCATCGACCTGGCCCTGCTCGTGCTCCGCTGCGCCGTCGGCGCCGTCATGCTGGCGCACGGCATCAACCACATCTTCGGTGGCGGCAAGATCGAGGGCACTGCAGGGTGGTTCGCCAGCCTCGGTATGAAACCCGGCATCGTGCACGCCTGGCTGGCCAGTGTCACCGAGGTGGTGGGCGGAGCGCTCCTGGTGCTGGGGCTCCTCACACCGTTCGGCGGGGCGGCCGTGATCGGGACCATGACGGTGGCGTTGGTCACCAACCATCGAGGCAACGGCTTTTTCATCTTCCGGCCCGGTGAGGGATGGGAGTACGTGATGACCCTCATCGTGTGCGGGTTCGCGATCGCCGTGCTCGGCGCCGGCGGCTGGTCGCTCGACCACGCGTTCGAGATCTTCGACCCGCCCGCCGACAGTGGGGTGTGGATCGCGCTCCTCGGCCTTGCCGGGGCGGTCCTCCTGCTGGCCGCCTTCTGGCGACCGGAGCCGAAGGACGAGTGATTCGGGGCCGGTCCGTGGCTTGAACCTCCGGGCGAACCGTCGACGGGGTACCTTGAGGAAGGGCTTCGATGACCGACACGTCCGAACAGGTGAAAGACGCGCTCCTCGACGCAGTAGCGGTCCTCACGCGTCAGCGATACACGCGGATCCCACCCGACGACGCCGAGGGGCTCATCCGGCTCTACTACGAGCGGGTCGCGCCGCAGGACCTGGCCGACAAGGACCCCATCGACCTCTACGGCGCTGCGGTCCGCCACCTGCAGCTGGCCGGGCAGCGGGCTCCGGCCGAGACGCTGGTGCAGGTCTACAACCCGGACATCGACGAGGACGGATGGTCGAGTGGCCACACCGTCATCGATGTCGTGTCCGACGACATGCCCTTCATCGTCGACTCGGTCCTGGCGCTGCTCGAGGTGCAGGGCCGTCAGGTCCACGTGCTGGTTCATCCGATCGCCGCGGTCGATCGCGACGAGCACGGTCGCGTCCGTGGCATCGAACCGTCCGAGAACGGCGGGGCGGGGCTCACCGAGTCGTTCCTCCACCTCGAGATCGATCGCGTGGCCAGTGGAGCGAGCGTGGAGCGGCTGCGGCAGGACACGTTGGCGGTCATGCGGGACGTCCGTGTGGCCGTGTCGGACTGGATGCCGATGCGGGAGCAGGCGCTCGCGCTGGCCTACGAGCTCGAGGACTGGGCCGTCGATTCCACGCCACGGTTCCGGGCCGACGTCGGGACCGATGCGGCCGAGGTGGCAGCCCTGTTGCGATGGATGGAGTCGGGCCACTTCACGTTCGTCGGCTACCGCGAGTACGACTTCCGCGACGACCCGGACCACCCGCTGATCGTGTCCAGGCCCGAGACGGGACTGGGAACGATGCGACAGTCCGAGGAGACGACCCGCCGGCTGGATCAGCTCCCCCCGGAGATCACCGACCAGGCCCGCCGACCCAACATCCTCAACCTGACCAAGGCCAACACCGTCTCGACGGTGCACCGCGCGGTCCCGCTCGACTACATCGGGATCAAGGAGATCAACGCCGACGGCAGAGTGACCGGCGAACGTCGATTTCTGGGCCTCTTCACCTCGGCGGTGTACAGCGGCCGGATCGAGGACATCCCCGTGGTGCGGGCCAAGGTGGCCGAGGTGGTGCGGCGCTCCAACTTCGCCCCGGGGAGTCACGATCGCAGTCGCCTGCTCAACATCCTGCAGCTCCATCCTCGGGACGAGCTGATCCAGACCGGGGTGGACCGGCTCGAGGAGACGGCCCTGGACATCCTGGACCTGCGCGATCGGCGCCAGGTGAGCCTGCTCATCCGACGGGACGACTTCGGCCGATTTCTCTCATGTCTGGTCTTCGTGCCACGGGACCGCCACAGCACCGGTGTCCGGCTCGAGATCGAACGCATCCTGATGGACGCGTATCAGGGGCGTTCGTCCCGCTTCAGCACCGAGATCTCCAGCGACTCCCTGGCCCGCATCCACTTCGTGATCTACACCGATCCCAACACGTGGGAGGAGCTGCCCGATCTGACCGCGGTCCAGACTCGTCTGACTCGAGCCATCCGCACCTGGGACGACTACCTCCGGGCCGCGCTCATCTCCGCCCACGGCGAGCATCATGGACTCGCCCTCGTGGATCGCTACGGTTCGGCGTTCTCTGCGGCCTACCGCTCCAACGTGTACGCCGAGGGAGCCGTCAGCGACATCGAGCACCTCGAGGCGCTCGAGGAAGGGGACCTCGACGTGGCGATGCATCGGCCGTTGGAGGCCGAGGAGACCCTGCTGCGCTGCAAGTTGTATCGGCTGGGTCGGCCCATCACCCTGACCCAGTTCATTCCTCTGCTCCACGACCTCGGGGCGGTCGTGATCGACGAGATCCCGTACGAAGTGCTCGTCGAGGGCGAGCGCCCCCGGTTCATCTACGACATCGGGATCCGCCTGGACCAGCAGCTCGATCAGGACGGCCGAGCGAGGTTCCGTGAGGCGATCCTCGCCGTGTGGTCCGAACGAGCCGAGAGCGACAGCTTCGCTCGACTGGTCACGGCGGCCGGACTCACCTGGCAGGACGTGACGGTGCTGCGGGCGTACGCCCGCTATCTGGTGCAGGTCGGATCCCACTTCAGTCCGGCGTACGTCCGCGAGACCGTCAACCGCAACCCCCGGATCGTGTCGCTCCTTCTCGAGCTCTTCCGGCTGCGGTTCCACCCCGACGACCATGACGAGGTCACGGCCTCGGACAAGCGAAGCGAGATCGTCGATGCGATCGACCAGGTGCCCAGCCTCGACGCCGACCGGATCCTGCGGTCGTTCCTGGCTCTCGTCGACGCGACGAACCGGACCAATCACTGGCAACGGAGCGATGACGGCGAGCCGCGGCCCGCTCTCGCCTTCAAACTCGACCTGTCCGATGTTCCCGACGTCCCGCGGCCCATTCCGACCGCCGAGATCTACGTGAACTGCCCGCGCACCGAGGGGGTGCACCTTCGCTCGGGTCGGGTGGCCCGTGGCGGGCTGCGCTGGTCCGATCGGATGGAGGACTACCGGACCGAGATCCTGGGGTTGATGAAGGCCCAATCGGTCAAGAACTCCGTGATCGTCCCGGCCGGGGCGAAGGGTGGCTTCGTGGCGCGCCGGCTTCCCGAGGACGGTGATCGGGATGCCATCGCTGGTGAGGTCGTCGCCTGCTACCGGACCTTCATCGGCGCACTGCTCGACCTCACCGACAACCTGGTCGACGGTGAAGTCGTCGGCCCGGACCGGGTCGTTCGAAGGGACGGGGACGACCCGTACCTGGTCGTGGCGGCCGACAAGGGCACCGCGTCGTTCTCGGACATCGCCAACGAGATCGCCGAAACGCGCGGATTCTGGCTCGGCGACGCCTTCGCATCGGGCGGATCGAGCGGGTACGACCACAAGGAGCTGGCCATCACCTCGCGTGGGGCGTGGGTGTCGGTTCGCCACCATTTCGCCGGGATGGGGCTCGATGTCGACCGCACCGAGTTCTCGGTGGCCGGAGTCGGCGACATGTCGGGTGACGTGTTCGGGAACGGCATGCAGCGCAGCAGGATGATCCGGCTCGTCGCCGCGTTCGACCATCGCCACATCTTCATCGACCCGACGCCGGACGCCGTCGGTCCGTTCGACGAGCGTCGCCGCCTCTTCGAGATGCCCCGCTCCTCGTGGGACGACTACGACCGCTCACTCATCTCACCGGGGGGTGGCGTCTTCTCCCGCGCCGCGAAGTCGATCGAGATCACCGACGAGATGGCCGAGGTGCTCGGAATCGACTCTGAGGTGACGGAGATCACGCCCAACGGGTTGATCCGGGCGGTGCTTCGCTCCCCGGTCGATCTGCTGTGGAACGGCGGGATCGGCACGTACGTGAAGGCGTCCACCGAGACCCACGCCGAGGTGGGCGACCGGAGCAACGAGACGGTCCGGGTCGACGCCGACGAGCTCCGCTGCCGCGTGGTCGGCGAAGGCGGCAACCTCGGGGTCACCCAACGAGGCCGGATCGAGTACGCCATCGCCGGGGGCCGGATCAACACCGATGCCATCGACAACTCGGGGGGCGTCGATTGTTCCGATCGCGAGGTCAACCTGAAGATCCTGCTCTCGCAGGCGGTCGCGGGGGGTGATCTGACCCGGAAGCACCGTGACCAGCTCCTCGACGAGATGGCCGACGAGGTGTGTGCGCAGGTCCTGGCCAACAACGACGCGCAGAACGAGACGCTGACCGCGGCGCTGGTCCAGGCGCCCGAGATGGTCGAGGCCCACCAGCGCCTGATGGCCATGCTGACCGAGCGGGCGGGGCTGGACCGCGAGCTGGAGGCGCTCCCGACCGATGCGGAACTGGCGGCGCGGCAGAACGCCGACCGCGGGCTGGCCCGACCCGAGCTGGCCGTGCTGCTCGCGTTCACGAAGAACCTGCTCGCCGCGGAGCTCGTCGACTCACCACTGGCGTCGGACCCGACCTATGACGGCGCGCTCCTGGCGTACTTCCCCCGCCAGATCCGCGAGCGGTACCCGGACCTGGCGGTCGCCCATCCACTGCGGGCCGAGCTGGTGGCCACGGCCGTGGCCAATCAGCTGGTCAACCGGGGTGGCATCTCGATGGTCCACCGGCTCATGGGCGAGACGTCGGCGACGGTGGCCGACATCGCTCGGGCCCACACCGCAGCGACGAGGATCTACGACCTGGACACCGTCTGGAGCTCGATCGACGCCCTCGGGCCCGAGGTCCCGGCCGACGTGCGAACCCGGATGCAACTGGACGTGAAGCGGCTGGGGGAGCGGGCGGCCCGGTGGCTCCTGCGCAACGAACCCCAGCCCATCGACATCGGGGCGGTCGTGGCGACCTATTCGGCGCCGGTCCGTGAACTGCACGACATCGTCGCCGGCTCCGAGGACGCTCCCGCGCTCGATTCGGAGGCGAAGGTGGAGGAGCTGGTCGATGCCGGTGTTCCCGATGCCCTCGCCCGGCGGGTCGAGGCCTCAGGTCCGGCGTTCGGATTCCTCGAGCTCAGTCGGGTCGCGGCCCGGACCGGGGTCGACCTGCGGCTCGTGGCGGCGATCAGTGGCGCACTCGACGACCAGCTCGAATTGTCGTGGCTTCGCCGGCAGCTCACCGAACTTCCCCGGACGGACTACTGGGAGGCCATGGCGAGGGGAGCGCTGCGCGACGAGTTCTTCCGTGAGCACGCAGCGCTCACCGCGGCAGTGCTCGATCACGCCGGAGGCCGCCTGCAGGCCGAGAAGTCGGTGAAGGACTGGCTCGACGCCAACGCCGTGACCGCCGACCGGTGCCGCCAGACCTTCGCCGACATCCGGGCGTCCGGAATCCAGGATCTGGCCCGGGTCTCGGTCGCAGTGCGATCGCTCAATCAGCTCGCGCGGGGCTGATTCGCCCGGTCACGGCAAAACCCCGCTCGATCGGGCATGATCTCTGGATGCAGAAGGTGACGATCCGATCCAGAGACCCGCTCCAGTTCGCCGAGATCATCGGCCCGAAACGGGCGGATGCGCTCGCCGTGGTGGCCGCCAGCGAGGCTTCGTCGCTGCTCGACGGCCGCAGCGTCATCAACGTCAACTCGACGGCGGCCGGTGGCGGGGTGGCCGAGATGCTGCACGTGCTGCTGGGCTACGTGCGAGGGGTCGGGGTCGATGCCCGATGGCTCGTGATCGAGGGGGATCCGCCGTTCTTCGAGCTGACGAAGCGCATCCACAACCACCTGTACGGCGGGGTCGGCGACGGTGGACCGCTCGGCGAGGCCGAGCACGCCATCTACCGCTCAGCGTTGGCGCCCAACGCGCATGGCCTGGCCGAGTCGGCCCGCAAGGGCGACATCATCGTGCTCCACGATCCGCAGACCGCCGGACTGGCCGAACACGCGAAGTCGATGGGATGCCACGTCGTCTGGCGATGTCACGTCGGCATCGACGAGCAGAACGACAACAGCCTCGAAGCATGGGACTTCCTCCGGCCCTACTTGGAGCCGTACGTCGACCATTACGTGTTCACCGACGACCGGTTCCCCCCGCCGTGGATCACGGCGGAGAATTGCTCGGTCATCTGGCCGTCGATCGACCCGTTCTCGGCGAAGAACCAGGCGATGTCGGACGAGAAGGTCGAGGCGATCCTCACCCAGGTCGGCATCCTGGCCGGGAGGACGGGTGACACGTCCTTCGAGCGCATCGACGGGTCCCCCAGCCGGGTCGAGAGCTACTGCGACGTCTTCCGGACCGGTCCGTCACCCACCCCCGACGTCCCGATGCTGGTGCAGGTGTCCCGTTGGGACGTGATGAAGGACATGACCGGCGTCATGGAGTCGTTCGCCAGGTACGTCGACTCCGGTCGAGACGCACAACTGGTCCTGGCCGGCCCAGTGGTGTCCGCGGTCGCCGACGACCCCGAAGGGGGGCAGGTGCTCCAGGACTCGTGGAACGAGTGGCGGGAGCTCCCGCACGCCATCCGGAGCCGAGTCCAGCTGGTGTGCCTCCCGATGCACGACCTGGAGGAGAACGCCGCCATCGTCAATGCGCTGCAGCGCCATGCCACCATCGTGGCCCAGAAGAGCCTGGCCGAGGGGTTCGGACTGACCGTCGCCGAGGCGATGCTCAAGGGCACACCGGTCGTGGCCAGCGCGGTCGGCGGCATCGTCGATCAGGTGATCGACGGGGAGACCGGTCGGCTCATTCGGGATCCCGCCGATCTCCAGGAGTTCGGGGTGGCCGTCTGCGAGATCCTCGACGATGCCGATCTCTGCAAGCGCCTCGGCGACGGCGCCAGAGACCGGGCACTCGACCTCCACCTCGGCGACACCCACCTCGACAAGTGGCTCGGCGTCATGCGCGCCGTCCTCGTCGACGACTGACACCCGAACGGCGCATCGCCGTGTGCGTCGTGGTCACTCGCCGGTGAACACCGGAGGGCGCTTCTCCATGAACGCACGGATCCCTTCGGCCTGATCCTTGGTGCCTGCGCACGCCAGAACGGCCTGGCGTTCAGCTGCCAGCGCCTCGTCGATCGGCGCGTCGTGGCCACCGACGATCGCACCGAGGACCCCAGCGACGGCAACCGGTGGCCTCGCGGCGAGCTCTCGGGCCAGCGCCCCGGCGGCGGCCTTCAGGTCACCGGGGGCGTGGAGCTCGTGGACCAGACCGATCTCATGGGCGCGCACCCCGTCGATCTTTCGGGCTCGCAGGATCATGTCGAGGGCCTGGTCGCGCCCGACACACCGGGTCAGGCGGGCGGTTCCGCCCCAGGCCGGGACCGTGCCGAGCTCCAGCTCGGGGAGCCCGATTTGCGCTCCTTCGTCGGCGGCGAGTCGGAAGTGGCAGGCCAGGGGGAGCTCGAGGGCGTCCATGTACTCGAACGTCATCCGGTTCCGCGGTGGTTCGTTGTTCGTCAGCGTGAGGACGCCGCCTCGAGTTCCACGCCGAGCGCGTCGGAGCCCGTGCGGGCGAATGGCATCGTCAGTACCGGAAGATCGCCGCCACGTCGGTGGCGGCGGGCATCTGCTCGGGTTGGACCGCGTAGACGCGACCGTCGGTCTTCCAGGTGGCGAGCGCGGCCTCGTCGAGCAGGTCGATGTCGCCGGATTCGGGTTGGTCGTGCTCGACGACCTGTCGGTCGACCATCCGACCCCACCGCTTGACCCCGATCGGGACGAAGAGCGTCGCCACCCGACCCGCCAGGGAGGCGGTCACGACCTCGTCCAGGCGGTCGCTGGCCCGGTCGGTGTCGGCCACACCGGCATACTCCGCCGCGGCCGCGTCTCGTTGGGCGGAGAACCACGGGTCGGTGATGGTGCGGGCCCGCTCGGCCAGGTCCCGATCACTGATCTGTTCGGGGTTGCCCTCGATGGCATCGTCCATCAACGGCTGGTAAGTGGCGACCGAGCGGTAGATCGACAGGAGGTAGTCCACGCCGGCCAGCACCATGGGGGACCGCTCGTGGCGGAGGACCTCGTGGAGACCCTGATCGACCTTTCGGAGATACCGGGTGATCCGGTCCTTCTCGTCCAGGCCGGCGCCGTGACCGTGGAAGCTGGCCGCCTGCCGGCCGCCGCCGACCACGCCGGACTGTCGGCTCTGCAGTTGCTTCTCGGGGTCGTCGAACTGCAGCGCCTCCTCGAGGCTGGTGGGAACGGCGCGCAGCTTGACCGGCCGGACCCCGAACCGATCGGCGCCGAGCAGGCGGATGTCGCCCTGGGACAGGGCCAGGACCAGGCATCGCTCACCGGCGACGAGCGGAAGCATCGGCTTGAGGTGGAACCGGTCGGCGACGAGCGAGCCGGTCGGGAAGGAGGCCGGCAACCGGTACTCGCGCATGAAACCGGGCGCAGCGAACACCGCGAGCCCGGCGTCCTGATGCGACCAGAAGTGGTTGTTGTCGAGCGCCAGGACCGGCTCGAGCAGCGCGTCGATGTCGGGTCGGCGCAGTCCACGGTCGGCGAGCGCCCGGGCCGCTTCCGTCACCATGGATTTGAAGGTGGCCGGGTCCTCGGGTGTGGTGCCGCGACCGACCGGATGGGTGGGAAGGTAGACCGAGACACACGGTCCGGGTCGCTCCGCCATGAGGACTTCGAGGTCTTGGTGGGTCAGGACGTCCATCGCCGCATCCTATGGTCTCGCTCGAGCGGGTTGCCTGGTCGGCGACGGAGCCGCATCCTGGGGGGAGCGGGACACCCACGAGGAGTAGTCATGACGGTCGAGTCCACCGGACAGACGGGGAGTGAGCGCGGCAAGTCGCTGCGGAAGGACACGCCCAGGAGCAGCCACGGAGATTGGAAGCCGGCACCCGACCGGCCCGACCCGGTCGGCCTGATTACCGCCCAGGACACGGATCGGGTTCAGTACCTGGTCCCGATCCGTCACTGGCGGATGAGCCGGTCTGCGTTCACCTTCTACCGGGGCAGTGCAGCGATCATGGCGTCGGACCTCGCCGACTCGCCGGTGACCGGTCTGTCGGCCCAGCTCTGTGGTGATGCCCACCTCTCGAACTTCGGCACGTTCGGTTCACCCGAGCGAGACCTGGTGTTCGACGTGAACGACTTCGACGAGACCCTTCCGGGACCGTGGGAGTGGGACCTGAAGCGCCTGGGTGCGAGCTTCGCCATCGCCGCTCGGAACAACGAATACGACACGAAGGACGAGACCGACTTGCCCGCCATCGCGACCTCGGCCTACCGCCAGGCCATGGCCCGATTCGCCACCATGGGCTATCTCGACGTGTGGTACTCCCACCTCACGTCGGATGACATCTACGCCGTGTTCAAGGACCAGCTGACCAAGAAGGAGAAGAAGCGCGGTAGGAAGTTCGCCGAGAAGGCGCGATCCAAGGGCAGCGTCCACGCGTTCAAGAAGCTGGCCGAGGAGGGCCCCGACGGCTACCGCATCGAGTCGCAGCCGCCCCTGATCGTTCCCCTCCGCGACATGCCTGCGGCGGAGAAGCCCGGAGAGGCGGAGGAGACCATCAGGGATCAGTTCCATCAATACCTCGAGACCCTGCCGGATCATATGCACGTGCTGATGAAGCGGTTCGGCTACCGGGATATCGCCCTGAAGGTGGTGGGCGTCGGCAGCGTGGGTACCCGCTGCTTCATCGTCCTCCTGAAGGGCCGCGATGCGGAGGATCCGTTCTTCCTCCAGATCAAGGAGGCGGTCAGCTCGGTGCTGGAGGGCCACCTGCCCGACAGCGAATACGACAACCCTGGTGAGCGGGTGGTCGTCGGACAGAGGCTCATGCAGGCCACCAGCGACAGCTTTCTCGGGTGGACGACCGGAGACATCACCGGCAAGCACTACTACTGGCGCCAGTTCAAGGACATGAAGGGTTCCATCGACGTCGACACCGCGTCGCTCGCCTCGATGCGCCGGTACGCGGGATTGTGCGGATGGACCTTGGCGCGAGCCCACGCCCGATCCGGTGACGCTGCGGCCATCGCGGGCTACCTGGGCTCGGGAGAGGCGTTCGACCGAGCGCTGGCGGAATTCTCGGTCGCCTACGCCGATCAGAACGAGCGTGACTACGCCGCCTTCGTCGATGCGATCGACGCCGGACGCATCGAAGCCGAGAGTGACGGGAGCGAGTGACGCCGCCGATGGTCACCGGTCGGTAGCGGCTCGTGCCATGTCGCGGTGGGCGGCCTGAGCCGCGAGATAGCCGCTCGCGTTGAGCACGGCGTGGGCCAGGATCGGTGGCAGCAGGCTGTCGCTCCGGCGGCGGAGAGCCTCGAACGCCAAACCGGCCGGCGCCGTCACCAACGCTGTCGAAAGGGCCGCGGCCCCGGGGCTGACACGGGCAGCGGTGGGGCTGCCGGCGTGATCACGGAGTGCCGGCAGGACGTGCCACAGCCCGAACGCCGTCGCTGAAGCAAGGTAGGCGGGGCCGGGAGCCATCGTTCGGAGGAGCAGTCCGCTGAGCACCCCGCGGAACGCTATCTCTTCGAACAGAGCCGTTCCGATCGGGATTCGGGCCAGCGTCTCGTAGGCGACCTCCCGATGGCTCTGCGCTCGGACGCGTTCGTCGGCGAACTGTCGTCGAAGACGCCTCGGCGTGGCGACGAGCCCGACCGTCACTGCGATCGCGGCGGACACGCCGAGACCCTGACGGGCCGCCGTCGGGAGCCGGGACCGGGCGGTGCCGAGCTCGCCCGCGGTCATGCCTCCGGCTCGCGCCGTGGCGAGGAGAGCGCCGCCGGCGGCGAGATTCGTGGCCAGGTGCCAGCGTCGCGGGATGATGCGATCCAGCGCGACGCTGTAGGCCGTCAGCCCGGCCAGGGTGAGCGCCAGCGCCGGGTACAGGGCTGCAGATCGCCTCAGGGAACCACGCGATCGGACACCATGCGGGCCCCGATCGAGTCGCCCCGCACGGCCAGGTACGCGATCACGCCGAGGAAGGGGAGCAGGATGATGGCGACGGCCCACAGGGCTTTGGCCACGCCCGAGAGGTCGTGGCTGCGGATGATGTCGCCGAAGATGTAGATGACCATCACGATCCACAGCGCCACGATGCCGAAGGCGAGCAACCCGACGAGGACCTCGCCCGTGCCCCATTCCACTGCGATCACTGATCATCCTCTCGATCGTCGGAGTGCGAGCATGCCCGGCGGTGAAGTGGCACCGCAAGACGGGAGCGGCGTCGGACGAGGCCCTGTCAACCGATGAGGCCGCGCTCGGTGAAGTCCGCGATCGCGTCCCGGATCGTCTCATCGATCGGGCGGTAGGTGGCCCCCAGCTCGTCGATCGAGCGCCGGTTGTCGACGTAGAGCGGAACCCGTGAGTAGTCCAGCATCGCCGCGGTCATGTCGGGCTCCTCCCCCTTGCGGACCGCAAGGGCCTCCAGCGCCCGCGCCAGCCGGCGACATGACCGTCCCCGGCACCCTGATCAGCCGCTTGTCGGGGTCGCGGCCGGCTGCGTCGAGGATCGCCCGGACGAACGCCTTGTTGTCGAGATTGTGCGCGGTTGCGGCGTACACCGCTCCCGGCTGTCCCTTCGACGCCGCGAGGAGATGCACCTTGGCCACGTCGCGGACGTCCGCGTAGCTGCTGCCACCATCGGTCGGTGAGCGGTGGGGCTCCTCTCGGAGAGGGCGTTGATGATGATCTTGCCCGATGGGGTGGGCCCGATGTCGCGGGGCCGAAGATCACGCCGGGACACACGATGCGGACGTCGAGTCCCCACTCGGCGAAGTCCTCCGCAATCGCTGGGACAGATACTTCGTTCGGGTGTAGGGGAAGTCGACGTCCCACGCCTCGTACCGGGCGCCACTCGTCGGTGAGCTCGCCGGGACGGGCCGGCCGAGTGCCGTGATCGACGACGTGTAGACGGTGGTCGGCACCTCGTTGCGGCGCGCCGCCTCGAGCATGTTGAAGGTGCCGTGCAGATTGACGGTGTACATCGGCCAGGGGTCGGGCATGTAGTCCTTGTAGATCGCGGCGCAGTGGTAGAGCGTCTCGATCCCGTCGGTGGACGACATCGCCGTCGCAGGCTCAGTGACGTCGCCACGGACGACCTCGACGTCGAGTCCGGCGAGGTTGTCGAGCGGCTCGCGGGCAGTGCCAGCACCCGTACGGCCGCCCTCGTCGGCGTCGAGGAGCTCGCGGACCACGGAGCTCCCCAGGAATCCGGCTCCACCGGTGACCACCGCTGTTCCCATGACATGCTCCCTCGGGCGGCTCGGGTCCTTGCCGCGAGCGGGTCGACGATAGTGGGCCGCCTCGTTGCCACGGGTCGACGCATCGGTGGAGAGACTGCCCCCATGGGTCTCTATCGGGAGCACATCCTTCCCTCGTGTGGTCGACCTCGCCTGTGGCGGTGCCGAACTGCAGCGGTGGCGGGCCAACGTGACCGAGGGGCTGAGCGGCACCCTGGTCGAAATCGGGTTCGGGTCGGGACTTGAACGTGCCGGTGTACCCGGCCGAGGTCACCGAGGTCTACGCCGTGGAACCCGCCCACACGGCTCGCCGACTGGCCGAGAGCCGGATCGCCGATCCGGATGTGACCGTGCACCACGTGGGGCTTCGAGGCGAGGAGATCCCGCTGGACGACGACTCGTGCGATGGCGCCCTGTCGACCTTCACGCTCTGCACGATTCCGGGGGTCGAACAGGCGCTGGCCGAGGTCAGTCGGGTGCTTCGTCCGGGCGGTCGATTCCACTTCCTCGAACACGGGCGCTCCCCCGACGAGCCGGTGGCGCGCTGGCAACGGCGGCTCGAGCCGATGCAGAAGGTGGTGGCGCGACGGCTGCCATCTCACCCGCGACCCGACCGAACTGGTGGAGGCCGCCGGATTCGAGATCGAACGGGTCGAGACCCGCTACGGGCGCGGGCCGAAGCCGTACGCTTGGTTCACGGAAGGTGCGGCGATCAACCCGACCTGAGCCGGCCAGCGGCCGAAGTAACGGGACGGAAGAGGGGAACCGATGGCGTACGAGCGTCTGACCGCAGCCGACACGGTCTTCCTGCGCATCGAGACCCCTCACGAGCCTCAACACGTGGGCTCGCTGTCGGTCTTCGAAGGCGGCCACCTCCGCGACGGATCGGGTCGGGTCCGATTCGATGAGCTGCGCGACCACGTGGCCCGGCGGCTCGAGCGGGTGCCGCGCCTCCGCCAGCGGGTCATGGAGGTGCCCTTCGGCCAGGGTCGACCGGTCTGGGTCGACGACGACGAATTCGACCTCGACTATCACGTGCGACTCACCGCCCTGCCTCGACCCGGTGACGACGACCAGCTGCTCGACGCTGATGGCCCGCATCCAGTCACTGGCGCTCGACCGGCGCCGGCCCGCTGTGGGAGATGTGGTTCATCGACGGTCTGGCGGGCGACGACGATCGCACTGATCATCAAGACCCACCATGCGCTCGGCGACGGCATCGCCAACGTCGACCTGGCCATGGCGCTGGTCGATCTCGAGCCGGACCCACCGGAGGACTCGGGCCGCGGTCGCCTGGAGGGCCCGTCCGGCTCCCTCGCCACAACGCCTGCTGGCCGATTCGGTGTGGGGCCAACTGATGCGTCCGACCGAGCTGGCCCGTTCCTCGGCGGAGGCGTTGCAGGAACCCCGCGCCCGCGCATCGACGCGACCGTTCGATGTGGTGCGCACGCTGGTCACCTTCATGGACATGCCCCAGCCTGCTCCCTGGAACGTCGCGGTGTCACCCGCATCGCCGCTGGGTGCACGCCGACGTCGGGTTCGACGCCGTCCGTCGGGTCCGTGAGCAACACGCGGTGAGCATCAACGACGTGGTGCTGGCCGCGTGCTCCGGTGCGCTGCGGCAATTCCTGATCGAGCACGGTTCGGGAATCGACGGCCGGGTGCTCAAGGCGATGGTGCCGGTGTCCCTGCGCACGTGCCGACCACGGCGAGACATTGGGCAACCGCATCTCGTTGATCGTCGTCGACCTCCCCGTCGACGAACCGGATCCGCTGACCCGCTTGAAGCGGATTCACGAGCGCACCAGCGAGCTCAAGGGATCGGGTCTGGTCGACGGTGCCGAGATGATCCTCAAGATCGCCGACGGGATCACGCCGCTGGCCGCGCCGCTCACCCGGCTGGTCAGCCGTCGCATCCCGATGAACCTGGTGATCACGAACATCCCCGGACCGCCGGTACCGCTGTACCTACGAGGGGGCCGACTGCTCCGCGCCTACCCGTACGTCGAGGTCATCGACGACGAAGGCCTGACGATCGCCGTGCTGTCGTACGACGACCAGCTGTTCTTCGGTATCACGTCGGACCGCGACGTCATCCCGGACCTCGACGACGTGGCCGAGGGGATCGAGAAGGAGTTCCTGGCCCTCGCCGAGGGCTAGTGCCTGCCCGAAGTCCCACTGGATCCGTTCGTGCTCGCATAGCTGCGACAAACGAGGCTGGCCACGGCGAGCCCGGCCCGTGGTCGTTGCCGGTCCACAACGTTGCGTGGCGGCTCGCCGATCGGTGCCCGAAAATCGGCCATCACCGCGTCGGTGTTCGTACCGGATCGGGCCGCGTGCCGACCAAGCCGACGACGTCGTTGTCGCAGCTATGCGAGCAGAATCAACGATCGGCGCAGAGCAGACCGTCGCACGCGACCACGCTCGGTCCACGTCACACCGACGACGTGGTCGAAACGCGCCCGCAGACGCGTCTCCGCTAGATGACGTCGAGGCGATCGCCGTCGAAGAGGGGAGTGATGTCGAGCTCGGTGCGATCGCGGGCGAGTTGGTCCGGATCCGGGGGATTGATCCCCTCGGTCGCCGCCTCGCAGGTGGCCCGTAGGAGGCGACCGTCGCTCGAGGTGTTGAGGAACAGGTCGGGCTGGGCCAGCACGAACGCCACGGCGCGATCCATCGCCTCACCCACCTCGATGGGTTCGTACCACGAGAACCGTCGTGTCCCGGGATCGTCCCATCGGCGCCGGGCCAAAGACTTGATGGTCTGCATCGCGACGCCGCGCTCGATGCAGACGGAGCGCAGTTGGTCGACATCGGCCGCGTAGTCGGGGAGGGCGGCGAGCGCGTGGTTCCAGGGGAACAGGACCGAGGCGAACGGGGCTTCGGCCAGGCTGCGCAGGTGCATCCGGGCGATGCGCAGGCCGTGACCGGTGACCCCGACATGGCGGCACAGGCCCTCGGCGGACGCTTGGAACAGCGCCTCGACCGCGCCGCCCGGCGAGAACGAAGTGCGCCAATCGTCCTCTTCGACGAGATTGTGCAACTGGACGAGATCGACGTGGTCCACGCCCATGCGCTCCAGGCTGCGTTCGAGCTGAGCCCGGGCCTGCTTCGCCGACCGCTCGCCGGTCTTGGTGGCCAGGAACACGTCGCGACGATGATCGGCGAGGAAGGGGGCCAGGCGGAGCTCGGACTCTCCGTAGTCGGCGGCGGTGTCGATGTGGTTGATCCCGAACTCGCGCGTGGTGGCGAGGGTCTCGTCCGAGCGGTCCTGGCTCATCGCCGCGAGCGCCGCCGCGCCGAGGACCACGCGGCTGCTTCGGTGCCCGGTGGAGCCGAAGGGAGCCTGCTCGATCACGACCGTCACCTCAGGTCGACGTCGGGCCCGCCGCCCTGACCTCGGCCGACGCGGTGTCGGCGAACTTCTCGAAGTTGGCGACGAACATGCCCGCCAGCTCGGCGGCCTGGGCGTCATAGGCATCGCCGTCGGGCCAGGTGCTGCGGGGGTCGAGGACCCCGTCGGGCACGCCGGCGACCTTGGTGGGCACGGACAGGCCGAACACCGGGTCGTCCCGGAACTCGACGCCGTCGAAGTCGTCGTTCAGCGCGGCGTCCACCATGGCCCGGGTGTGCGCCAGGTCCATGCGCTCCCCGACGCCGTACGGTCCGCCGGTCCACCCGGTGTTGATCAGGTACACCTTGGAGTCGTGCTCCGAGATCTTGTCGGCCAGGAGCTCGGCGTAGACGCCCGGGGGGTGGACCATGAACGGCGCTCCGAAGCAGGCGCTGAACGTGGCTTGGGGCTCGATGATGCCCCGTTCGGTGCCGGCGACCTTGGCGGTGTACCCGGAGATGAAGTGGTACATCGCCTGCTCGGTCGTGAGCCGAGCGATGGGCGGGAGCACGCCGAACGCATCGGCGGTCAACATGATCACGACCTTGGCGTGGCCGCCCATCCGGGTCTTCGACGCGTTGGGGATGTGCGACAGCGGATAGCTGGCCCGGGTGTTCTCGGTGTACTCGTCGCTGTCCAGGTCGATGTGGCGGGTGGCCGGGTCGATGGCGACGTTCTCGAGGATGGTGCCGAAGCGGCGCGTCGTCTCGTAGATCTCGGGCTCGCCGGTCGGGCTGAGCTTGATGACCTTGGCGTAGCAGCCGCCCTCGAAGTTGAAGACGCCGTTGTCGCCCCATCCGTGCTCGTCGTCGCCGATCAGGGTGCGATTGGGATCGGCCGAGAGCGTGGTCTTGCCGGTCCCCGAGAGCCCGAAAAAGATGGCGCACTCGTCGGGATCTCCGGGGGCGTGGTTGGCCGAGCAGTGCATGGCCATGATGCCCTCCTTGGGAAGGAGGTAGTTCATCACGGTGAACATGGACTTCTTCATCTCGCCGGCGTATTCGGTGCCGCCGATGATCACCTCCTTGCGGGCCAGGTTGAGCGCCACGAAGACCTCGCTGCGGGTGCCGTCCACCTCGGGCACGGCGTTGAACCCGGGCGCGTCGATCACGGTGAAGTCGGGCTCGAACGCCTCCAGCTTCTCGGGGTCGAGCTCCTGGATGAACATGTTGCGGATGAAGAGGCTGTGCCAGGCGCGCTCGGTCACGATCCGGACGTTGAGCCGGTGCCGGTCGTCCGCCCCCGAGTAGCAGTCCTGCACATACAGGTCGCGCTGCTGGAGATACGCCATCAGCCGGGCGCGGAGATGGTCGTAGGTCTCCTCCGACATGGCCTGGTTGACGTCCCCCCACCAGACTTCGTCCCTGCTCCCCGGCTCCTCGACCACCCATTTGTCGTTGGGTGAGCGCCCCGTGTACTGCCCGGTGCGCACCACCATGGGCCCGAGGTGCGAGATCATCGCCTCGTGGCGGCGGACCGCGTGTTCGTAGAGGGCCGGGGTGGGAAGGTTGCGCCATACCTGCCCGGGCTGTTGGACACCGTCGAAGACCTGCATGGCTGAAGTCTGGCAGGCATCGGACGGGTTCCGTGCGAGGGAGGGGAGATTGTCTGCTGCCCGGGGAACTCGACGCCCAGCAGGATTCCTGCCGTCCGGGCGGGAGGTAGGGTCACCCCGTGAGCCGCATCGGCAGCGAGGGGGAACGGCCGGAATGAACGACCAGCGGTCGTGGCGTGAAGCGGCGCTCGGTTACGCCCTGCTGGTCCCGGCGTTGGCCGGGCTCGCGGCGTTCGCCTACTACCCGCTGTATCGACTGGTCGACCTGTCGCTCAACCGTCCCAACCGGTTCGGCACGGGTGAGGTGTACGTGGGACCGTCGCACATCACCGACGTGCTCACCGGGGACGAGTTCGGCGATGGCCTCTCGATCACCGTCCGGTATCTGCTCTACACCGTCCCGCCGGGCCTCCTGCTCGGTCTGCTGCTCGCCGTGGCGGCGCACCGGAGGCTGCGGGGGATCAAGGTGTACCAGATGATCTTCAGCTCGACCGTCGCCACCTCCACCGCGGTCGCGTCGGTGGTCTTCTTCGGCCTGGTCAATCCGAAGATCGGAATCTTCGGCCAGGTCGACTTCATCGATCTGGGCCGGTCCGAGAGTGCCCTCCGCGGCGTGGCGCTCACCTCGATCTGGCAGAACATCGGCCTCTCGTTCGTGCTGGTCCTGGCCGCGCTCCAGGCGGTGCCCGAGGAGCTGAACGAAGCGGCGATGTTGGACGGGTTCGGTCCGCTCCGGCGGCTGTGGCGCGTGACGATCCCCCTCATCTCGCCGACCCTGGCCTTTCTCACCGTCGTCCTGGTCATCATGGGCTTCCAGGCCTTCGCTCCCATGGAGATCCTGACCCAGGGCGGACCCGCCCAGAGCACGGAGACCCTCGTCTACAAGATCTTCAACCGCCAGGATCCCGGGTCGATCAGCGACGGCGCCGCGATGTCGCTGGGACTCTTCGCGCTCACGTTCGTCGTGACGATGGTGCAGCTCACCCTGCTGAACCGCAAGGTGCACTATGGCGATTGACCGCACCACACGCCGGTTCACCAGCGGTCGACAGATCGCGTGGTACCTGCTGCTCTCCGCCCTGTCGCTCCTGGTGCTGTTCCCGATCTGGATGACGTTCGTCCGGGCGATCTCGGACCCGTTCCGCTACATCGAGGAGGGCCAACCCCTCTACCCCGTCGCGATCGACAGCGAGGTGTTCAGCACCGCGTGGAGCGACGGCGACCTGGGGCGGTCGATGCTCCTGACCCTCGCAGTCACGGTGGTGATCACGCTGGCCCAACTGGTCACGTCCGTCCTCGCCGCCTATTCGTTTGCCTTCCTGCGATACCCGTTCAAGAACGTGCTGTTCGTGATCGTGATCGCATCGTTGCTCCTGCCGATCGAGGTGACGCTCGTCGCCAACGTCCGCACCATCCGCGAGCTGAGCTGGCTCGACTCGATCGCCGGGCTCAGCGCCCCGTTCGTCGCGTCGGCGTTCGGGATCTTCCTGATCCGGCAAGGATTCCTGGGGATGCCATCGGACCTCCGCGAGGCGGCCCGGCTCGACGGGTACGGCCACGCCGGGTTCCTCTGGCGGGTCGCCATACCGATGAACCGCGCCATCATCGGATCCTTCACCCTGATCGCCGCGCTCACGGCCTGGAACCAGTACTTGTGGCCTCGAGCGGTCACCACGCGGGAGAGCTGGGAGACGGTCCAGGTGACCCTCCGCAGCATCACGGTCCAGAACCCGGAACGTTTCAACGTGGGGGTCGCCGCTGCGTTGATCGCCGCCCTGCCGATCCTCATACTTCTGATCGTGTTCCAGAAGCAGATCATCCGCGGGCTCACCACCGGTGCGGTCAAGGGCTGAACCGGTTGTCGAGCCCTTGTACAGTGGGCGCAGCATGGGGACATGGTCGCAATGGCGGCCCGTAGTCCAGGGGAGACGGTATGACGCGCCTGCGGCGCCTGTTGCAGCATCGAGCGGTGCTCGTCCTGGTCTTCCTCGTCGGAGTGGTCGGCGTCGCCGCGGCGACCCAGGAGCAGTGGCACTGGCTCCTCGAGGGTGACCACGCCCATACCACCGGGGCGGTCGCTCCCACCCTCGAGGACCTGGACGCGTCCACTGAGGCGCTGTATCGCATCACCCCGGGGGACGGGTCCGAGCTGACCTATCACGTCGAGGAGTCCCTGGCCGGCCGGTCGGGCACCGCGACCGGAACCAGCACGGTGATGGCGGGCGACATCGCGGTCAACCTCGCCGAACCCGCCGACAGCCGGATCGGGACGATCGTGATCAACATCGAGATGTTCGAGTCCGACTCGACCCTGCGCGACAAACGGATCCGCCACGACTTCCTCGAGTCGACCCACTACCCGTTCGCCACGTTCGAGGCCACCGAGGTCACCGGGATCCCGTCCGCCATCGGAGCCGAGGCCAGTGGCGAGCTGACCATCACGGGCGACCTCACCATCAAGGAGACCACCGCTCCGGTGACCTTCACGGGTCCGGCGTCGGTCGATGACGACACGCTGCGCGCCGACATGACCGGCACGATCCTGATGTCCACCTACGACATCGGCCCGATCCACGTCGCCGGACTGGCGCACACCGAAGATGAGGTCCGATTCGACCTCTCACTCGTGGCCGGTCGTGCGGCCGGCGATGTCAACCCGCCCGACCAGGACGTGCTCCGGACCGCGGCGGATGAGCGCGAGGTGGGCGACGGCGCGTTCGCCGCCTCCGTCCAACCCGTGCTCGAGTCCGGGTGCGTCTCCTGCCACAGCGAGGGGGGTCCCGGCTGGTCGACCGTCGAGCTGGACACGGCGGGGAAGGCGGCCGAGATCGCCGACGACATCGCCCTCGTCACCGCGGCCCGGTACATGCCCCCCTGGCCCGCCTCCGATCTGAGCCTGCCCTTCGAACACGACTTCTCCCTGAGCGACGCCGAGATCGAGGTGATCGGAGCCTGGGCCGACGGAGGGGGAGGCCTCGACGTCGCTCCATCCACTCCGCTGGTTCCGGACACGCCGCCCTTCGAGGAGATCGAACGCGACCAGGTCGTTCCGGCCCGAGGGGTGTACGTCGGCGACCTGGCGGTCCAGGACGACTACCGCTGCCTGGTCCACGAGATCGACGATCCCGAAGGTGACGGCGAGTGGGTCACCGGCATCGCCTTCGAGCCCGATGAGGACGAGGTGGTCCACCACTCGATCATCTACCGGGTCCCGGCCGCCGCTCGGGAAGAGGTCGAGCGGCTCGACGGCGCCGACGGGCGCCCGGGCTGGACCTGCTTCGGGCGTTCCAACCTGCAGACCCCAGGGGTGCGGTCGATCGGCGGGTGGGCTCCGGGTCAGCAGCCGCGCGTGTACCCCGACGGGGTCGGGCTGTATCTGGAGCCGGGTGACTTCATCGTCAACCAGGTGCACTACCACTTCGACGAGGAGACGCCGCCCGACCAGTCGGTGCTGGTGTTCGACACGATGAGTAGCGCCGAGGTGGCCGAGCGCGACGAGCCGATGACCCACATCACCGGCCGTAGCTACCTGACCCCGGCCGAAGGGCCGTGCACTCCGGAGGAGTCCGGCCCGCTCTGCGATCGTGATGCCGTGCTCGACGACATCGCCGAGAAGTACGGCGGCGAGGCCCGGTTCATCCCGGATGCGCTCATTCGCCGGTGTGGCGGCACGGTCGACGACTACGACGACCTGGACGGGACCCGGTTCTCCAGCTCATGCGACCTGCCTGCCGCCGACTTCGGCACGCTGTATTCGGTTCTGGGCCACATGCACGAATTCGGTGCGGCCTATCGCATGACGCTCAATCCGGACACCCCCGACGAGCGGGTGGTGCTCGACATCCCGTCCTGGAGCTTCGAGTGGCAGCTGTACTACGTGCCGACCGAGAGGATTCGGATCGAGCCGGGCGACACCTTCCGGTTCGAGTGCACCTGGGACCGCGCCAACCTGACCTTGCCCGAGCCCCGGTACATCACCTGGAACGAGGGGACGGTCGACGAGATGTGCTTCTCGAGCGTTGCCGTGGTTCCCGACGTGAACGTCGAGGGCACGGCCAACGGGTTGGGGGACTGACGATCGCCGGACGGATCGCCGCCGCGGCACTGCGGAGCTTTCGCGGGACCGGCGCCGACCTGCCGTTCGGCGATCCGGTCCCCTCCCACGGCACCGAGATGGAAGGGTGGTTCTGGCGGGCGACCGACGCCGCTCGCGGCCGCGTCGTGGTGGCCCTGTGCGGCGTGAACCGGCATCCGGCCGGGGACTGGGCCACGGTCGCCGTGGCCCTCCACCCGGGTGGCGTGGTGCGGTCAGCCGCCCTGGACGGGGCCGAAGCCGACCGGACCCGGTTCGGCATCGTGGCCGGTTCGACCGGCTCCGACCGGTTCGAGGCCTCACCGCAACGGCTGCGGGTGGATCTCGACGACGTGCACCTCGACCTGTCGTTCGCCGACGCCTACCGCTGGCCCAAGGCGTTCGGTGGCGGCGGGGTGTTCTCGTCCGTGCCGTTCCTGAACCAGTACTGGCATCCGTACCGGCTGGGTGGATCGGCGAGCGGGACCGCCGAGACCGGGACCGACCGGTGGACGTTCGACGAGGCCAGGCTGTACTGCGAGCGGAACTGGGGCGCCGGGTTCCCTCAGCGATGGTGGTGGGGTCAGGCCCACGATTTCGACGGGGCCGACGTGTCGGTGGCGTTCTCCGGAGGGCTCCTCTCGCTCGGACCCATCGCCCGTCTCGTGTCCGGGATCGTCGTACGCATCGGCGACCGGGTGATCCGTCTCACGCCGCCGACCCCCGTGCGATCCGAGGTGTCGCCCGGTCGGTGGTCGCTCCATGCCCGATCGCTTCGCTACCGGATCGATCTGGAAGGCGACGGTGCCGGCATCGATCCGCATGTGCTTCCGGTCCCGCTCCCGGCGGAGCGGCGCAACGTCGACACGGACTTCGAACACCTGGCCGGGCGGCTCCACTGCACCGTGCGCGAGCGGGGGCGGGTGCTGTTCGAAGGCACCTCGCACCTGGCCGGGCTCGAGATCGGCAGCCTGCCCGGCGTCGATCCGACACCCGTGCCGGTCAGGCCGTGGTGGACCCGGCGTTCTCACGCCGCTCGTGCAGGACCTTGATGATCTCGGCGCCGAAGAGCACGATCTGCCCCGCGTAGTACACGACGATGAGTGCGACCACGACGCTGCTGGCCGCTCCGGTGACGCTGGTGCTTCCGACGACGTTCATGTACACCCCGAACCCCCAGGACGCAAGGGCGAGGAGGACGGCCGCCACCACTGTCCCCGGCCAGATGTCTTGCCAGTCCGGCCGCCGCGACCGGGCCGAATAGCGATACAGGAATCCGAGGGCAAGGACCGCAGCGACGGCCGGGAGGAGCGATCCGGCCGCCTGGAGCGTCGTGTCGAGCACGACGGAGTCGACCAGCTCCTCCACGAATCCGACCGCAACTTCCAGGATCAGCACCGCGGCGAGCAGGACACCCGCCGTGATCGGCACCAGGGCACCGAACGCTCGCGCCCGCAGGGTGATGGCGAGGTTGGCCTCGTAGGGCACGTCCCAGACGATCTCGAGCGTGTCCCTCCATGCCACGAACAGGATCGACGCCGAGTACACCACCACCAGGACGCTGATGAGGGCGAAGCTCGAGGTGTCGGTGTTCTCCCACAGGCCGGCGATCGCATCCTGGAGCGCAGCGGCCGCGTCCGGTCCGACGACCTCGTCGAGCTGACCGGCCAGTTCGCCCTCGACCGCCTCACGACCCACCAGGGTGGCGGCGATCATCGCCGTCAACAGGAGCGTCGGGACCAGCGCAAACAGGGCGTAGTACGCAAGCCCCGCCCCCAGACGACGGCAGCGGTCCGCCTGGAACTCGTGAGCGGCTTCGACGAGCACGCCGGAACCCGTCTCGACGAACGCCCGGGCCCGCTGGTCGGTCTCGGTCACCCCTGCATGATGGTGGATCGGGTCATGGTCCGCCCACGACGTGGTGAATCGGTCGAGACGGACTCGTAGGGTGTCGAGCGATGTCGGCCACCTCCGTGGTTCGATCGACGGGAGGTGCCAGCACGTGGACATCGGGATCTTCAGGTACGAACCCACGGTCGACCGGGCGGTCGATCACATCCGTCTCGCCGCCGACCAGGGATTCGGCTCGTTCTGGATGCCGCAGATCTTCGGGCTCGATGCCCTGACGACGCTTGCGATCGCAGCCCGCGAGGTGCCGGAAATCCGCCTGGGCACCGGTGTGGTCCCGGTGTATCGCCAGCATCCGATGGCACTGGCGCAGCAGGCCCTCACCGTCAGTCAGGTGGGCGGTGGCCGGCTGACGCTGGGGATCGGGTTGTCCCATCAGATCGTCGTCGAGTCGCTCTGGGGTCTGTCGTACGACCGGCCACTGCGCTACATGAGGGAGTATCTGGATGCCCTGGGGCCGCTGCTGAGGGGCGAGGAGACCTTTGCCAGCGGAGCGGTCGTCACTGCACTCGGAACGGTTGACGTGAGGGCGCCGGCTCCAGAGCTCCTGGTCGCCGCGCTCGGGCCCAGGATGCTGGAGCTGGCCGGTCGGGTCACCGACGGGACGGTGACGTGGATGGTGGGTCCGACGGCGCTGGCCGAGCACATCGTTCCGACGATCAGCGCCGCCGCAGCGGAGGCCGGCCGACCGGAGCCCCAGGTCGCCGTCTGCCTGCCGGTCTGCGTGACCGATCAACCCGACCAGGCCACCGAGCGAGCGGCGGCCGAGTTCGTCATGTACGGCACCCTTCCCTCGTACCGGGCCATGCTCGACCGCGAGGGCGTGGCCGGTCCCGAGGACGTCGCCATCATCGGGACCGCCGACCAGGTGGCGGAACGTCTGGCCGGCATCGACCGCGCCGGGGCCACGGCGTTCGCGGCCAGCGAGTTCGGGACGCCCGACGAGCTCGCCGCCACCCGCGAGCTGCTGATCTCACTCCGCTGACGACGACCTGCGTTCAGCGGGCGGGGCGGTCCAGTCGCCGAATGGGCTGGACGAGGGGGACGCCGGCCGGCTCGAGGCGGGCCCGGGCATCCACCACGTAGGCGCCGTCGGGCCTCGCAATGACCGGATTGAGGTCCAGCTCGGCGAGCTCGGGGACGGTGTCGGCCAACCGGCCGACGCGGAGGACGAGATCCTCCAGTGCGTCGACGTCCACGGCCTCGCTCCCACGATGTCCCATGAGCAGGGCCGAGCTGCGCGGTTGACGGATCAGGGCCTCGGCGTCCAGATCGGTCACGGGCACGATGGTGAAGGCCCGGTCGGCAAAGAGCTCCGTGGCCGTGCCGCCCAGGCCGAACATGACGACGGGACCGAAGGCCGGGTCGTTGACGGCGCCGATGATCACCTCGATCCCCGGGGGGATCATGGGCTGGATGAGGGCACCGCTCATGTCCGAGCCGAGACGGGACGCCATTTCCCGATAGGCGGTCGCCACCTGGGACGGATCCAGATCGAGCCGCACGCCGCCCACGTCGGTCTTGTGTTGGATCGACTCGGACACGACCTTGAGCGCCACCGGCCCTCCGGAGTCGGCGGCGATCTCGTGTGCCTCCTCCGCGCTCTGGGCGGTGCGGGTCCGAACGAGGGCGATGCCGACGGATTCGAGCAACCCCGCCAACTCATCGGCCGGTAGCCAGAGCCCGTCGGGGTCGTGGGCGACGACCCGGGACGCCAGCGAGCGGGCCTGTTCCAGGTCGACGCGGTCGAGCGTCGGGACCGTACCCACGGGGCGTTGCCGCCACTCGGAGAGCCGCGCCATGTGGCCCAGAGCGATCGCAGGTGCCTCGGGGAAGGGAAAGACCGGAACGTTCCGGCAGATGCCGTCGGGACCGGTCGCCTCGATCTCCCGGCCGACCTCGCCCGAGAGGAAGGACGCCGCGATGGGCTTGGTGGCGCCCGACTCGACGATGCGGGCCACTGCGCCGGCGATCTCGAACGGGTCGCTGACCGTGACCTCGGTGTAGATGACGAGCACGGCATCGATCCCGTCGTCCCGCAGGACCAGCCGCAGGGCCGCCTCGTAGTCGGCGGCCGACCCGCTGGCGATGACATCGACCGGGTTCGACACGCCGGCTCCGGCCGGGAGCAGCCGCGTGAGCTCGTCCTGGGTCGCCTCGGACAGCTCGGGCACTTCGAGGCCGGCCCCGGCGCAGGCGTCGGCGGCCAGGATCCCCGGTCCGCCGCTGTTCCCGACGATTGCGACGCGCCGACCGGCCGGGAGCGGTTGGTGGACCAGCATCCGCGCCACGTCGAAGAGCTGCTCGAGCGTCGTCACCCGGATGATGCCGGCCTGCCGGAAGACGGTGTCGGCGAGCAGGTCGCTGCTGGCCAATGCGGCGGTGTGCGACGAGGCGGCACGTCGACCGGCCTCGGAACGCCCGCTCTTGACCACCACCAGAGGCTTGCGGCGCGAGAACCGCCGGGCCACCCGGCTGAACTTCCGCGGGTTGCCGAACGACTCCAGGTACAACAACGCCACCTCGGTGGCCGGGTCCTCCTCCCAGTACTGGAGCAGATCGTTGCCGGAGACGTCGGCCTTGTTGCCCACCGATACGAAGGAGGACAGGCCGAGGCCCAGGTCCGCGCGCGACATCGAGAATGGCGAGACCCAGCGCCCCGGACTGTGATGCGAAACCGATCGAACCCCGCGCCGGTTCGTCGGGGGCGAAGGTGGCGTTGAGCCGGACCTCGTCGGCGGTGTTGATGACGCCGATGCAGTTCGGTCCCACCATCCGCATCCCGTAGCGGTGGGCGATACGCACCAGCTCGGTCTGCGCGTCGGCGCCGTCCTCGCCGGTCTCGGCGAAACCGGCGGAGATGACCACCACCGCGCCGACGCCGGCGGCACCTGCGTCCTCGATGACCCGCGGCACGACGGCGGCCGGCACCACGATGACCGCCAGATCGACCGGGTCGGGGATGGCTGCGATGGAGGGGAACGCCTTCACACCGGCGACGCTGTCGGCGTCGGGGTTCACCGGGAAGACCACACCGCCGAACCCGCCGCTGACGATGTTGCGGAAGAGGACGTTGCCGATCGACCCCGCGTTTCGGCTGGCTCCGACCACGGCCACCGACCGCGGAGCCAGGACCCGGGCCACCGAGGCCGCCTCGGCCGTGCGCTCGCGAGCGGTGATCGAGTCGATCGAGGAGTCGTCCAACCCGAACTCGATGTCCCAGACACCCTGATCGAGCGACCGGTGAACCTGGTAGCCCGCTCGGCTGAACACCCCGAGCATCTTCCCGTTGGCGGGCAGCGTCGTCGCGTGGAAGCGATCGATCCCGTTGGACCGGGCGATCACCGCCAGGTACTCGAGCAGGATCGAACCGATCCCGCGGAGCTGGTGACGGTCTTCGACGACGAAGGCCACCTCGGCGCTGCTCTGGTCCGGATCCCACATGTAGCGCCCGACGGCCACGATCGACCGGTCCAGCTCGGCGACCAACGCGAATCGTTCTCGGTAGTCGAGGTCGAGATACGGCTTGACGTCCTCGTCGGTCTGGGGCCGTCGGTGGGTGAAGAAGCGGTTGTAGACGGTCTCGTCGGAGAGCCGGGCGGCGAGCTCCAGCAGGCCCGGGCCGTCGTCGGGCCGCAGCGGCCGGAGTCGCACCACTCCTCCGTCGGCCACGACCACGTCGGTGGCCCAGGTCTCGGGGTCGACGACGTCGGGGCTCACGTGGCGGCGGGGCGGGGAGGCATGCCCCGTTTCTACCGCACATTGGTACAGCCCGGACCCCGGTCGCCGATAGCGTTGTGCCTCCCAACCACCGAAGTTGGGGGGATTCTCCTCACCCCCTGATGAAAATCCCCCGAAGTTCGGTGTTGGACGACGACACCCCCCGTCTCGATCGGAGCTCTCGACCCTCATGGACGCCCACGCGCTCGGTACCGCGCTCGATCGGCTGGCCCGCAGTCACGTCTGGACCTGGTCCTGGCAGCTCCGCGCCCTCTTCGAGGAGCTGGCCGACGGGCACCCGGTCCACCCGGTGACTGTGGTCGCCGGCCTCACCCCCGAGGAGCTCGCTACGGCGGCGTCCGATGCCGGAGTGGTCGCCCGGGTCCAGGAACAGCTCGCTGCGCTCGATCAGCTGACGACGCCCGAACCCGGTCCGCCCGACATCGCGTACTTCTCGCCCGAATTCGGGATCTCCGAGCTGGTGCCCCAGTACTCCGGCGGGCTCGGCATCCTGGCCGGCGACCATGTGAAGGCGGCCTCCGATCTGAGCGTGCCGCTGTGCGGCGTGGGCCTCTTCTACCGCCAGGGGTTCTTCAGGCAGGCGCTGTCGCGCGGCCGGCAGGTGGAGCGCTACGAAACCCACGAACCGGCCTCCCTCGGCGCGGAGGACACCGGCGTCGTGGTCCACGTGCCGATCGCCTCCCGGCTGGTGAGCGCCCGCGTCTGGACCCTGACGGTCGGCCGTGTGCCGTTGGTGCTGCTCGACACCGATCTCGACGGGAACAGCGACGAGGACCGAGCGATCACCGATCGGCTCTACGGCGGCGATCGGCGCCACCGGATCGAGCAGGAGCTGATCCTGGGGGTCGGTGGCGCCCGTGCGCTCGGGGAGCTGGGCTGGGAGCCGACCATCCACCACCTCAACGAGGGCCACGCCGGTTTCCTGCTCCTCGAGCTGCTCGACCGCGAGATCCGGGCGGGAGCCACCCTGGCCGAGGCTCGAGAGCGGGTCCGGCCCCACGTCGTCTTCACGACCCACACCCCGGTCCCGGCGGGGATCGACCGGTTCGCCGCCGACCTGGCCGCCCCGCATCTCCAGCCCTGGGCCGACGAGTGGAACGTGCCCGTCGCCGACCTGGCTGCGCTCGGGGCCGACCCCGACGACCGCGAGGGTCAGTTCAACATGGCGATCTTCTGCCTGGAGTCGGCGGCGCGTTCGAACGGCGTGTCGAAACTCCACGGCGCGGTCAGTCGCGATCTGTTCGCCCAGGTGCGGTCCGGCCGGGCCATCGGATCCATCACCAACGGGGTCCACGCCGCGCACATGGACGGCCCCTCACCTGCAGGAGGCCTTCGACGACGACGTGCGGGTCCGACATGGGCCGAGGGCGACCCCGATGCGTGGAACCGTGTCGGTCAGCTCCCCGATGAGGCCGTCCGGGACCTCAGGCGCACGGGCTCGAAGGTCCTGACCGACTTCGTGGCCGAGCGGACGGGCCATCGAGCTGGACCCCGAGGCGCTGACGATCGGGTTCGCTCGCCGATTCGCCACGTACAAGCGAGCCAACCTGCTGTTGCACCACCGGAGCACGCTCGAGGCGCTGCTGGCCGACGACGAACGTCCGGTGCAGTTCGTGTTCGCCGGCAAGGCCCACCCGGCCGACAAGGACGGGAAGGCCCTCCTGGCCGAGATCGTGGCCTTCGCCAAGACCAGCGCCGCCAAGGAACGGTTCGTCTTCCTTCCCGACTACGAGATGGCGGTGGCCCGCGCCATGTACGCCGGCTGCGACGTCTGGCTCAACACGCCCGATCCGACCCCACGAGGCCTGCGGCACCAGCGGCGAGAAGGCCGCACTCAACGGCGGCCTCAACTGTTCGATCAGCGACGGCTGGTGGGACGAGATGGCCGACGGCCGGAACGGCTGGACCATTCCGGACAGCCTGGCCAGCCGGCCCAGCCGGCGGGATCGTGAGGAGTCCGCCGTCGCCCTCGAGATCATCTCCTCCGAGGTCCGTCCGGCGTACTACGGCGACGGCGTGCCCCTTTCCGTTCCGTGGCTCGACCGGGTGCGGCACTGCTGGCGCTCGCTCGGCCCGCAGATCACGGCCGCCCGGATGGTCCGGGACTACCGTGACGAGCTCTACCAGCCGCCGGCCGCCCGATCGATCGTGACTTCGCCCGGGCCCGACGACACCGAGGTGCGGATCTGGCCCGGCTCGTCCACATCCCTCGGCGCAGTGTGGGACGGCTCCGGCGTGAACGTGGCGGTGTACTCCGAGCTGGCCGAGAAGGTCGAGCTGTGCCTGTTCGACCAAGACGGCACCGAGACGAGCACCGTCCTCCCGTCGGTGACCTCGTCGGTGCACAACGGCTACCTCCCGGACCTTCGGCCCGGGCAGCGATACGCCTTCCGGGTGCACGGGCCCTGGGTGCCCGACGAGGGGGCTCGGTGCAACCCGGCCAAGCTCCTGTTGGATCCCTACGCCAAGGCGATCGAGGGCGAGCTCGATTGGGATCCGTCGGTCTTCGGCTACCTCCCGTCCGACCACGAGAAGCCGGATCATCGAGACAGTGCGCCCCATGTTCCGAAGTCGATCGTGATCGACGGTGCCTTCGACTGGGGTGACGACTCGCCGCCGCGCACCGATCTGCACAACACGATGATCTACGAGACCCACGTCAAGGGCATCAGCGCCCGGCATCCCGACGTCCCGCCGGAACTACGCGGCACCTATGCGGGTCTGGCCAGCGAGCCGATCGTCGACTACCTCGTGTCGCTGGGCATCACCGCGGTGGAGCTGCTGCCCATCCACCAGTCGGTGTCAGAGCATGCGCTGGTGAAGCGGGGCCTGTCCAACTACTGGGGCTACAACTCGATCGGCTACTTCGCCCCGCACGGGCCGTACTCGGCGGCGGGCGACGGGGGAGCACAGGTCGTGGAGTTCAAACAGATGGTGAGGCGGCTGCACGAAGCCGACATCGAGGTGATCCTCGATGTCGTCTACAACCACACGGCCGAGGGCAACCATCTCGGCCCGCATCTGTCGCTCAAGGGGTTCGACAACCCGGCCTACTACCGGCTCGATCCCAACGACCGACGTCACTACGTCGACTACACCGGCACCGGCAACAGCCTGAACATGCGGCACGCCCAGTCACTCCAGCTGATGATGGACAGCCTCCGGTACTGGATCCAGGAGATGCACGTCGACGGGTTCCGCTTCGACCTGGCCTCGACGCTGGCGCGCGGGCTGCACGACGTCGACCGGTTGAGCTCCTTCTTCGACACCATCCACCAGGACCCGGTCGTCAACCGGGTCAAGCTCATCGCCGAGCCCTGGGACGTGGGTGAGGGTGGCTACCAGGTGGGCAACTTCCCTCCGCTGTGGTCGGAATGGAACGGTCGCTACCGCGACGGTGTCCGCGACTACTGGCGGGGCGCCGACGAGTCGCTGGGCGATCTCGCCTCGCGGCTGACCGGCAGCTCGGACCTGTACCAGTGGTCGGACCGCAAGCCGTCGGCCAGCATCAACTTCATCACCGCCCACGACGGCTTCACGATGGCCGATCTGGTCTCCTACGACCACAAGCACAACGAGGCCAACGGCGAGACCAACGGCGACGGTGAGGACCACAACCGGTCGTGGAACTCGGGGTTGGAGGGTCCCACCGACGATCCCGAGATCCAGGACGTGCGAAACGTGCGGCGGCGGTCGATGCTGGCCACGCTCTTCCTGTCGCAGGGGGTGCCGATGCTCTCGGGTGGCGACGAGATCGGTCGTACCCAGCAGGGCAACAACAACGCCTACGCCCAGGACAACGAGATCTCGTGGTACGACTGGGAGCACGTCGACCAGAAGCTGCTCGAGTACGTCCGACGCCTGGTCAGGATCCGCGCCAACCATCCCACGTTCCGCCGCCGGCGCTGGTTCCAGGGCCGTCCCGTCCACGGCGAGATGATCCAGGACGTGGGCTGGTTCACCCCGGATGGGGAGGAGATGACCGAGGAGGACTGGTCGACCGGATACGCCCGATCGTTGGCCCTCTTCCTCAACGGCGAGGCCATCACCGCCCTGGGCCGCCGCGGTGAGCGGATCGTCGATGCCAGCTTCCTCGTGCTCCTCAACGCCAACCCCGAACCGGTGACGTTCCGGATCCCCATGGGACTGGGCGGCCGGACCTGGCGGGTTCACCTGGACACCGCCACCGATCACGCCCGCGATGTCATCGTCGCCACCGACGCGACCTGGGACGTCGGGGCATGGGCGCTGATGCTGCTCCAGCTCGAGTCCGAACGATGACGTCGCTTCGCCTGCTCTTCGCCTCGGCCGAGCTGACCCCGGTCGCTCGTGTCGGTGGGCTCGCCGAGGCGGCCGGGGGTCTGGTCGAGCGCGCTGCGCACCGCCGGGGTCGACGTCCACGTCGTCCTCCCCGACTACGGCGACGTTCCCTTGAGCGACGAGTCGGTCCACCAGCTGGCGGTGCCCGACTGGGTGGGCGAGGCGCGCGTCCGCCGCGGGCATCACGCCCAGGTCGGTGCTGTCGATCTGGTTCACGTGCCGGGGATGGACCGTCCCCATCCCTACGTCGACGAGGACGGCCGGGGCTGGCCCGACAACGACCATCGGTTCCTCGCCTTCTCGGCGGCGATCGCAGCGCTGGCGCTGGAGGACCCTCCCGATGTGGTGCACCTCAACGACTGGCACACCGCCGCGGCCGCCGCCTTCCTCTCCGGCCGGGTCCCGCTGGTGCTCACGATCCACACGCTGGGTCATCAGGGCGTCGCCGGTGAGCACTGGCTGGAACGGCTCGGCCCGGAGGCGTTCCGGTTCGCCTCCTGGGGTGCCACCAACCCGATGGCGGGGGCGCTCCAGCTGGTCGATCGGGTCATCACGGTCAGTCCCAACTACGCGGAGGAGATCCTCACCGAGTCTCTGGGTATGGGGTTGCACGAGCGTCTGGCCGCCCTCGGTGACCGGCTGGTGGGGATCCGCAACGGCATCGACACCACCATCTGGAATCCGGCCGTCGACGACAAGATCGCCGCCGTGTACACCCCGGAGGACCTGGCGGGCCGCAACGGCTGCCGGGCCGCCCTGGCGGCCGAGGCGGGGTGGCCCGCCGACGCCACGCCCATCATCGCGATGGTGACGCGGCTGGTCGACCAGAAGGGCGTCGACCTGGCGCTGGGAGCGGCGCGGTTCCTGGACACGATGCCGGCCCGTCTCGCCGTGCTGGGCTCGGGCTCGGCCGAGCTGGCCGCCGGACTGGCCTACTGGGCCGACCGCACGCCCGATCACCTGTCCTTCGTCGACGGCTACGACGAACCGTTGGCCCACCGGCTGTTCGCCGGCAGCGACCTGTTCCTCATGCCCAGCCGGTTCGAACCCTGCGGGCTGGCCCAGATGCAGGCGATGGCGTACGGGTCGATCCCGGTGGTCACCGACGTCGGTGGGCTCCACGACACCGTCATCGATGCCGATCGTGACCGATCGGGCGGCACCGGGTTCGTGAGCTCCTCGGTGGACGACGGGGGAGTGGTCGACGCCCTTCATCGCGGTGTGCGGGCCGCCCGGAACACGCCACGGCGGGACGCGATCCGGCGGCGGGGGATGTCCCGGGACTGGTCGTGGACCTCGCCCGCCTCACAGCACCTCGACCTCTACGCGGAGCTCATCGGGTCCTGAGGTCAGTCGACCTGGCTCGGTTCGAGGGAGGCGCCCTTGGCCACGACGACGATGCCCGAGTCGGAGACCGTGTGGTGGTTGGCGTAGTCGGAGTCGTCGTCGATGGTGATGCCAGCGGGCACCACCACGTTCTTGTCCAACACCGTGCGGCGCACCACGGCACCGGACTCGACCACCACGTCGTCGAGCAGGATCGAGTCCTGGACGGTGGCGCCACCCTGGACGCGCACGCCCGGAGACAGCACCGACCCGGTGACCTCGGCACCGGCGACGATCACCCCGTTGCTGAGCAGACTGCGCTCGACCACGCGAGGCGCCGTGGTGGCCGTCGTTCACGACCTTGGCCGGCGGATGGTTGCGCCCCAAGGTGTAGATGGGCCATGAGTCGTTGTAGAGGTCGAATGCGGGGAAGTCGCCGACCAGATCCATGTGGGCGTCGTAGTAGCTGTCAAGGGTTCCGACGTCGCGCCAGTAGTGCGTGTCGTCGCGTTGGCCCGGGATGACGTTGTTGGTGAAGTCGTACACGTGGGCGTCACCGGTGGCCACCATCGCCGGGATGAGGTCGCCGCCCACGTCGTGGCGCGAGGTGGCCTCGTCCGCATCCGTGTGGAGCAGATCGACCATCGCATCGGTACTGAACACGTAGTTGCCCATGGAGGCCAGGATCTGGTCGGGCGCATCGGACAACCCGTCGATGCTGTCGGGGTGCGGCTTCTCGCTGAATGCCGAGATCTTCGTGCCCTCGCCGACCGAGATCACCCCGAACTGCTCGGAATCCTTCCGAGCGCATCGGATGCCGGCGACGGTCACCGTGGCGCCGCTCTCGATGTGCTGATCCAGCATCTGGCGTGGGTCGAATCGGTAGATGTGGTCGGCTCCGAAGACGAAGACGTACTCGGGGCCCTCGTCGTCGATGATGTTGAGATTCTGGAAGAGCGCGTCGGCCGATCCCAGGAACCACCTGGGGCCGCGTCGCATCTGGGCCGGGGCCGACGTGACGTAGTTGCCGAGGAACGAGCTGAGTCGCCAGGTCCTGGAGATGTGGACGTCGAGACTGTGGCTCTTGTATTGCGTCATGACCACGATCTTCCGATACCCGCCATTGGCCAGGTTGGAGAGCGGGAAGTCGATGAGCCGGTAGCGCCCGCCGAAGGGGACGGCCGGTTTGGCCCGATCGAACGTCAGCGGCTGGAGCCGCTTGCCTTCCCCGCCGGCCAGGACGATCGACAGGACACGGGGGCGATCCGCAAGTTCCGGCATCACCCCAGCATGCCCGTAACGTGGGGTCGCCATGCCAGTCCCAGAGCCCCCCATCCTCGCCTCCATCCCCGACGCCGACCTGTGGCGATTCAGCGAGGGAACCCACGACGATCTGGCCGCTTTCCTGGGCGCCCATCCGGACCCGCGGGACGGCGCCGGCACGGTGTTCCGGGTCTGGGCTCCCAGCGCCGCGTCCGTGTCGGTCATGGGTGATTTCAACACCTGGACCGACGACCGCGACCGGCTGCAGGGTTCGCCGTCGGGGATCTGGTCCGGTCGGGTGGCGGAGGCCACCGTCGGGCAGCGGTACAAGTACCGGATCGAGACCGCCGCCGGAGCCCGGCTGGACAAGGCCGATCCGGTCGCCTTCGCCGGCGAGGAACCACCCGAGACGGCGTCGGTGATCGCCGACCTGTCCTACGAGTGGAGCGACGCCGACTGGATGGCCGGCCGGGGTGATCGGAACCGGCACGACGCGCCGATCTCGATCTACGAGCTCCACCTCGGGTCCTGGCGCTACGAGCCCGGGGGGTATCGAGCGCTGGCGCACCAGCTGGCCGATCACCTGGACGAGACCGGGTTCACCCACGTCGAACTCCTCCCGGTCATGGAGCACCCGTTCTACGGTTCGTGGGGCTACCAGACGACCGGCTACTTCGCTCCGACCGCCCGGTACGGCACCCCCCAGGACCTGATGTACCTGGTGGACCTGCTCCACCAGCGTGGCTACGGCGTCCTGCTCGACTGGGTGCCGTCCCATTTCCCGACCGACGCGCACGGACTGGCACAGTTCGACGGCACCCATCTGTACGAGCACGCTGACGAGCGACTGGGGTTCCATCCCGACTGGAAGAGCGCGATCTTCAACTACGACCGCCACGAGGTCCGGAGCTTCCTGCTCAGCAGCGCCCGGTTCTGGCTGTCCCGCTACCACGCCGACGGGATCAGGGTCGACGCGGTGGCCTCGATGCTCTATCGGGACTACTCGCGGGCCGAGGGCGAGTGGATTCCCAACGAGTTCGGCGGGAACGAGAACCTGGGCGCGGTCAGCTTCCTGCAGGAGCTCAACCGCCGGATCTATGTCAACCATCCCGACACCATCACGATCGCCGAGGAGTCCACGGCCTGGCCCGGCGTGACCCGACCGACCGACGATGGAGGACTGGGCTTCGGGTTCAAATGGGACATGGGCTGGATGAACGACACGCTCGAGTACGTCAAGCGGGATCCGGTGCACCGAAACTGGCACCTCGGCGAGCTCACGTTCCGGATGGTGTACGCCTTCAGTGAGAACTTCGTCCTGCCGCTCTCCCACGACGAGGTCGTGCACGGCAAGGGCTCCCTGCTGGACCGCCAACCCGGTGACCGTTGGCAGCAGATGGCCGGTCTGAGGCTGCTCTACGCGTATCAGTACGGGAGCCCGGGCAAGAAGCTGCTCTTCATGGGTTCGGAGCTGGGCATGAACGGCGAGTGGCAGCACGAAGAGGAACTCCCTTGGGGGCTGCTGGAGCACGCTGAGCACCGGGGAATGCTCGACTGGGTGGCGGCGCTGAATCGGCTGTATCGGTCGGAACCGGCTCTCCACCGGCTCGACAACGTTCCCGAGGGGTTCTCGTGGATCGTGGGAGATGACGAGCAGAACGTGGTGTTGGCCTTCCTCCGGACCGATTCCGCCGACGCGACGGCAAGACCGGTCCTGGTCCTGTGCAACTTCACCGCCGTACCGCGCCGGGACTACCGGGTCGGCGTGCCGGTCGCCGGATCCTGGGACGAGCTGCTCAACAGCGACGAGCCGCGCTTCGGCGGCAGCGGCGTCGGCAACAGCCAACTCACGACGACCGACGAAACGGCGCACGGGTACGAGGTCTCGCTGGAGGTGACGGTTCCGCCGCTGGGCGCGGTCTTCCTGGCTCCCGTCGACTCGTGACGACGGCGCTTGCTCCGGCGACGGAGCTCCGTCGTTTGGCCGCAGCCCTCGGGGTGGCGACCGAGTTCGTCGACGGGCTGGGCCGTACCGTCCGGCCCGGTGACGACACGTTGATCGCCGTCTGCCGTGCCCTCGGGTCGCCGGTGGGGTCGGCCGCGGATGCCGCAGCGGCCCTCGAAGCGCACCTGGTCGAGGAGGCGCAGGCGGTCCCACCGGTCCTGGTCGCATGGGACGGAACGCTGACCCTCCCCGCGGCCCTGGCGGGAGCGGAGGGGCGGATCCGCCTCGAGTCCGGGGACGAGTGCGCCGTCGAGGGCGGCGTCGATCGGTCCCCGGTCTCCCTGCCGTTCGGCTACCACACGCTCGTGCTCGATCGACCGAGCGAGGCCACCATCGCCGTGATCTCCGCCCCGGTCCGCTCGTGGCCGCTGGATCCTGATGTGCGCTGGGGTGTGGGAGCGCAATTGGCGGCGGTGCGGACCGCTCGCAGCCGGTCGCTCGCCGACCTGGACGACCTGGAAACGCTGGCTCGGTGGACGGCCGAGCGGGGCAGTGGGATCGTGAGCCTGCTACCGCTGCTGCCCACCTTCAACGGAGCGTCGCCCGAGCCCAGTCCCTATTCGCCGGTGAGCCGTCTGTTCTGGAGCGAGCTCCATCTGAACCTCGGGCCGGACCACCGCCCCGTCGAGGTCCCCGACCTCCTCGACTTCGGCGCCGCCGATCGGGAGGTCCGCGCCGCCGTGGGGGTCGACCATCGGCCGGACCCCGATCGGATCGACTCCGAGCTGGCCCGCTACGCCCGGTTCCGCGGGGCGCAGGCCCGCCTGGGTCGGGCGTGGATGACCTGGCCCGATCAGGCTCGCCGGGGCATGCTCGACGATGCGCACGTGGATCCGGACGAGGAGCGGTTCCACCTCGTGACCCAACAGGCCATGCGCGACCAGCTGGCGTCGGTCTCCTCGTCGCTCGACGACGGGCCGCTCCTGGGTCTCGATCTGGCCGTCGGAGTCCATCCCGAGGGCTACGACGTGTGGTCCCGCCAGCACCTGTTCGCGCCCGGGATGTCGGTCGGGGCGCCTCCGGATGCCGGCTTTCCCAGCGGCCAGAACTGGGGGTTCCCACCGATTCTTCCCGGCATCTCCCGAGCCGAGGGCCACCGCTACCTGGCCGACTGCATCGCCCACCAGGCCGGGCTGGCCGGGGTGCTGCGCATCGACCACGTCATGGCGCTTCGCCGCCTCTACTGGATCCCGTCGGGAGCGGGTCTGGCCGACGGGACCTACGTGCAGTACCCGCTCGAGGAGCTCTTCGCCGTGGTGTGTCTCGAGTCCCACCGTCATCGCTGCGCCATCGTGGGCGAGAACCTCGGCACGGTTCCCCCGGAGATCGACTCCGGTCTGTCCCGGCACGGGATTCTCCGGATGTATCTGGCCCAGTTCGGAGCGGGGGAGTCACCTCGGCCGTCTGGTCCGGCCGCCACCGAGGCGGCGCTGATCAACACGCACGACACTCCGTCGCTGGCCGGATGGGTCGAGGAGGTGGACATCGACGAGCGACTGCTGGTCGGGCTCCTCGATGACACGGGTGCGGCGAAGGAGCGGACGGATCGACGCGAGGCCGTGGCCCGGCTGGCGCGGGTGCTGGGGGTGCCGGCGGAGCCGGTGGGACCGTTCCTCGAAGCGTTGCTCGACTGGCTCGGGGGCTCGGCCAGTCCGTTGGTGAGCGTGGCCATGGAGGATCTCTGGCTCGAGTCCGAACCGGTCAACATCCCGGGTACGGCGAGCGACCAGCGAGCCAACTGGCGACGTCCGTGGTCGCGGACCCTGGATGATGTCGCCGTCGACCCGGTGGTGTCGGAGCGGCTGCGACGACTGGCGGTCGCTCGCGACCGGCCCGTGCGGGGAGGTTGAACGCATGGCCGAGGTAGCGGACGGAGCAGAGGACTACGGCGACTTTCCCCTCCGGCGCTACCTGGGCATGGAGATGGTCGAGGCCGCCGAGGGAAGTGGTGTGGCGCGGATCGAGCTGGCCGAGCAGCACGGGAACCCCAATGGCGTCACGCACGGCGCCGTCTTGTTCGCCATGGTCGACACTGCGATGGGCCAGGCGACGATGGGTGTGCTCGATGAGGGGCTGTTCTGCGCCTCGGTCGACGTGCAGCTGCGGTTCATCCGCCCGGTGAGCTCCGGGGTGGTCGTGGCCGAGGCGAAGGTCTTGAAGAAGGGCCGCAACGTCGTGCACCTCGAGGCGGGCGTCGTCGACGACCGGGATCGGCTGATCGCCACCGCTTCGGGCACCTTCGCCATCATGTCCATGCCTCCGGCAGAAGCGTGAGCCCTGCCGCTGGGCCGTTCAGCTCAGCGACTGGGTGATCTCCGAGCCGAGCTCCTCTTCGACCGCCTGCTCGACGTCCTCGGCGAGCGGAGCACCGTCGTGGCGGCGCAGGTGGGCGTCGTGCACCGCGTTCAGGAACCGTGCCGCGGCCTCGACCACGGCGTTCGCCCGCACCGAGGGAAACGTCTCGAAGGCGTGCTGCGCCCCCTTGAGCTCCAGGTAGTAGACGGGTTCCTCGGAGACCGCCCGGAGGCGTTGCACGAAGTCCCGGGCGTCCTCGACCGGGGCCAGCACGTCGATGTCGCCGTGCACGACCAGGAACGGCGGGGCCTCGGCCCTGACCTGATCGAGTGGTGAGGCCGCCGCCCAGGCAGCGGGATCCTCGTCGGGGTCGACCTTCATCACGACCGGGGCCAGGAACCAGGGGATCGTCTCCTCGGGCCAGGCACCGTTGCGGTTGGTGAAGTCGTAGACGCCGTAGAAGGGGACCGCGGCCTGGACCGAGGTGTCGGCATCCTCGAACCCGGGCTGGTACCGGTCCTGATCGTGGGTCAGGGCGGTCAGCGTGGTGAGATGGCCCCCGGCCGATCCGCCGGTGGCGGCGATGAAGTCGGGGTCGATGCCGTAGTCATCGGCATGCTCCCGGATCCAGGCGATGGCCCGATTCACGTCGACCAGGTGATCGGGGAACGTGGCCATGGGGCTGAGTCGGTAGTCGACGTTGAAGCAGACCCAGCCCCGGGCCGCCAGATGGTCCATCAGGAGCTGGCCTTGGCGGTCCTTGAAGCCCAGGACCCAGCCGCCGCCGTGGATCTGGACCAGGGCCGGACGGCGCTGGCCCGGTTCGGCAGGGTCGGCAGGGGCGTGGACGTCGAGGTGGAGGTTCCGTCCGCCGGCCCGGGCGAAGGTGATGTTGCGCTCGACCTTCACCGCCTGCGGTTCGACCTCGGGGGCGTCATGGCGAAGCTCGCGGAGTGCCTCACGAATCTCATGCCGGGCGGCGAAGCTCCGTCGGACCGAGAGCGCGAGGCCGGCCCACGAGGTGAGGGTGATGGCCAGCCCGAGGCGTCCCGGAGTGGTCCGCAGGGCGCCCTTCCACGCGAAGACGGCGGTGGCCACGACCTGCCAGAGGAGGTGGAAGGGAGCCATTTCGATGGTGATCCACGAGGCGAAGAAGCTCCACCCGTAGAGCACGCGGCTCTTGCGGGCCGGGCGATACGCGTTCAGCGTGTACGCGGCACCATTGATCGACACGACGAGGTAGGCCCATCCCATGGTCACAGTCTGATCCGTGGCGGCCGGACCGTGCCACGTGGGGGTTCACGTCGGTCCTCCGACACTCGAACAGGTGTTCGATCACCTAGGGTCTGTGCTCCTGCTTGTACTCACAGCTGGCCCTCCGTGTCTGGGCCAAGCCGGGCTGATGTTGCGGATCGCTCGACGTCGGCTCTGCGTTGGGTTCAGCGAAGGTCGAGTCGCATGAGGACGCGGGGGAATCCGTTCAGTACCGAGTCGGTGTTGGTGGCCTTGAGGAACCCTGCCTTCTCGAAGAGAGCCATCGTGCCGACGTAGGCCATGGTGGTGTCGATCTTGGCCCCCTTGTTGTCGAGGGGGTAGCCCTCGATCGTGGCGGCGCCGTTCGCCCGTGCGAATTCGACGGCGCCTGCGAGGAGGTGGTGTGAGATGCCTTGCTTGCGGTGGCCGGGCCGCACGCGGATGCACCACACCGACCACACGTCGAGGTCGTCGACGTGTGGGATCTTGCGGTTTCGGGCGAAGCTCGTGTCGGCGCGCGGGTGTACGGCGGCCCAACCGACGACTTCGTCGTCGTCGTACGCGAGTACTCCAGGTGCAGGGTCCTCCTGCACGAGGAGCTGGACTTTCTCGCCTCGCGCTGGGCCCACGAGTTCGCGGTTCTCTTTCGAGGATCTGAGGCGATAGCTCAAGCACCAACACACGCTTGCGTCGGGCCGTTTAGGCCCGACCATGGTCTTGACGTCCTCGAAGTCCGTCGCGGGGCGCACATCCATTGCCATCAAGTGACACTTCCAGCCGCCGAGGCAACCCGTCAATGCCCATCGTTGCGACGTAGGGGTTCACTCTGCGGCGGCATTGCGAGCAAGCGCCCCGCCTTGCACCGGGTGCTTCAGGGGCTGGTGGCCCGCTGGTGCCAGCGTTGGACGCGGAGTGCTCGAAGGGTGTTCCACCGGCTGGGCTTGCCGGTTGGTTCCATGTCGAACCAGACCCGACCGGCGTGTTTGTGCTGCACGGGCCAAGTGTCGTCCTTGCGGCGGCGGGCTCGGAGGACATCGAGGGCATCGGAGCAGCGGTCGTCCCATGGCGAGGCGGTGGTGGCGAAGTGGTCGAGGCCTCGGAGGAGGTCGTAGTGCCAGCGCGGCGGGAACGAGAGTTTGGTGAACGCCGGGTCGGCGATAGTGCCGTGTCGGTGGGACTTGTAGAGGTGGTGGCGAAGGAAGAACTCGCGGCCGGCTGCCATGGCGTCGGCGATGTCGGTCCGGTGGGGGAGGGTTCGTTGGGCTTCGGCGAGGGCTTCGAGGGCCATGATTGAGGTGTGGAACGAGCTGTGGCGGTCCCCGAAGCGCACGGTTCGACAGTTCCAGCCGCCGTCGTCGAGCTGGTTGGCCAGCAGCCAGTCGAGGGCTGGGTCGACGTTGGGGTGGTCGGCGCCGAAGTAGTAGGCGAGCGCCAGGTAGAGGGAAGTTGCGCAGGCTTCGGGGGCGTCGATCGAGACTGCGGGGGTGAGGCCACCGTCGACGTAGCGGGCGCCGTCCCAGATCAGCGCCACCCCTTGCTGTGCCCGCTCATTGCCCCGGTCGAGACCGCAGTGTCGTAGCACCAGCAGGGTGTAGGTGGTCGAGGTCCACTTGGGGCTGTACAGGCCGTTTGCCCAGGTGCCATCGGGGTCCTGGCGTTCGAGGAGTTGTAGGCCCCAACCGGTGGTGGCCACCTGCGCTCGTTCGGCGTCGACCTCGTCGGCCGGGGCGTCGAGGAGGTCGCGTTTGACTTGCCAGCGGATCGCCTGGTCGCCCTCCAGAAGCCACTGGACCGTCTCGGGCTGGGCGTCGACTGCGTCGTCGACAGCAGCGTTGTTGGAGCGGTCACGCATCGGCAAACAGCAGGGAGACAATGGTTGTGACCTTAGCAACCCCGTTCTGCGGAGATCCGACCAGATGGATCTCGCCGCAACAAGGGTTGTGCCGTCGCGGTCGTGTGTTCGCGATCGCTGCAGAGGCGACAGAAGCTCTCGGCACTGACCAGGCGAATCGCCTATGCAGCGACCAGCTCAGCGGCCCAGGGGGCGCGTGTACTTCGGGCTAAACTCGCCCCTCCGACACCACCAATCTTCTCCGGTTCGGCCAGTCCGACCTCGGAGAGGAGGACGTTGAGCCGAGGAGCGCAGTGGACGGCAGAGCTGGCTACAGCTGGGTCCAAACCTCCGCATCGACGTAGCGCTCGAGGTGGCCGACGTTCGTTGTTGCCACCACGACGCGTTCCCCAGCCGGGTCGGAGTGTAGGTTGCGCGCCTGGGCTGCCAGGATCACGTCGCCGTCGAGTGCCGCGTCGTGGGCGGTGGGGTGGCCGTCGTTTCGGGCCTGGGCCCAGAGCTGTGCGGCGTCGCGCACGATGGGCGTGGACAGCGGGTGGTAGCCGAGTCCTGCGCAGAGTTCGTCGAGGCGGGCGATGCCCTGGGTCTTGCCAGCGCGGATGAGTTCGCGTCGTACCTCGTAGTCGGCGATTTCGGGAACGATGATTTGATCGCCGGCGGAGATTCGAGCCCGCGCCCAGTCTTGCGCCTTCTGGCCAGGCCCGGTTGTCGTTGGGTTGCTGAGCAGGCCGAGTGGTCCGCTGTCGAGGATGATCAGCACCTCAGAAGGGGCGTCCCTCGGCGCGACGTGTTGCAGCCAGTGCGTCCATGAGCTCGCGTCCGGTTGCGTCTCGTTCGTCGTCGTCGCCGATCGCTGTCACTGCGTCGAGGGCTGCGAGAGCACTGGATGCTGGATCGTCTCGAGTGGAGGGGTCGGCGACGTAGTGTTCGGCCTTCGTGAAGTACTTGGCGCCCTTGACGCTTCCCTTCTTGCCGGTGGTTCGCCAGCCGAGCTTGGCCATCTTGAGCTTCAGTGCGACGCCGACGGTCTGGCGGAAGCGGTAACCGGCGCGGTCCTCGACCAGGACGGCTTTGATGGTTGGATCGGATTCGATGAATCGGACGACGCCACAGAGCGCCGGGAGCTTGTGCATTTCGGCGTCGATCAACCGCTGCTCGTTCGCAGGGTCGTTGAGCAGCGCGAACAGCCGGACGAACGCCTCGGGGCGTCGAGCCAGCTCATCGCGGTACTTCGACGCGTGCGGGTCGTCGAGGAAGTCGTCCTCGCGAATGCCGAAGGTCGTGCCTGTTGTTGGCGACATGCGAACAGTTTAGACATCCACTAAGTAGATGTCTACCGGATGCATGTCAGGGGCCAGTCGCTTCGGTGGCGGGGGACAAGGGGTGCAATCCCGCATCCGACGTGAGCCCGTACGAACGATCTCCCGACCAAGACCGGACGGGAGTAGCCGATCGGAGTTGGATCGGTTTGAGCTCGGCGCGGAGCTTCCCACAGCTGCGTTGTCGCGTCCCCGCAACTGGTTGGGGTCGACGTCGGGCAGTTGTCGGCGTCGGTCAAGCGTCGCTCGATCCGGGCGTGGGCAGATCAGGCCCTCGGGTCGACGGTTCGATCCCCACTAGGGTCGCCGAGGTGACCCCCCACAACCGCAGTTCTCTCCTGGGCATCCTGGCCAACCTGGTGATCGGGGCACTGGTCATCCTGGCCGGCAGCGACGGCAGCTGGGAGATCGGGTCGGTCGCCGTGTTCGCCGTGTGCGGCGTGCTCTCGTACGTCATCAACTGGGCCGTTTTCGTGCCGTCCAACATCGCCCAGACCGAGCACTACTTCGATCTCACCGGGAGTGTGACCTACCTCTCGCTCACGGCCGTCGCGGTGGTGGCGAGCGACGAACTGGACGCTCGTTCGGTGATCGTCGCCCTCATGGTCGCCGTCTGGGCCCTGCGGCTGGGGACCTTCCTGTTCCGACGGGTCCGTCGGGACGGTCGCGACGGCCGGTTCGATCGCATCAAGGTCGACCCGCTGCGCTTCTTCATGACGTGGACGCTCCAGGCGCTCTGGGTCCTCCTCACCCTGGCGTGTGCGCTGGCGATCATCACCGGGCGCGAGCGACAGTCGATCGGATGGGTGGCGGTGCTCGGCATCGCTGTCTGGGTGGCCGGCTTCGCCATCGAGGTGGTTGCCGACCGGCAGAAGTCGGCCTTCAAGCAAGACGCTACGAACGACGGCCGGTTCATCACGTCAGGGCTTTGGGCGTGGTCGCGGCACCCCAACTACTTCGGGGAGATCACGCTCTGGGTCGGCGTAGCGATCATGGCCCTACCGGTGCTGACCGGGTGGCGATGGGTGACGCTGATCTCGCCGGTGTTCGTGGTGTTGCTGCTCACGCGGGTGAGTGGCATCCCCATGCTGGAGGAGCGGGCCGAGAAGCGTTGGGGTGACGACGAGTCGTTCCGGGCCTACACGCGCGATACGCCGGTCCTGGTACCGCGCCCGCCACGGTCGTAGCCGACGGCCGGATCATCGGTCCCTGAAGCCCTTGCCGGCCAGGATCTTCTCGGCGTACTTCTCGACGCGTGCCTCGCGGGTCTTGGCCTGCTTGGCGTCGGAGAAGTGCAGGTTGTACTCCCGTTGCCGGCCCGGGGTCAGCGCCTCGAAGGCAGCCCTCAACGCGGGGTCGTTGTCGAGCCGGTGCTGGAGCTCGTCGACCAGTTCCGGTGCGGGGGCCGGGCCCACCGTCAGGCCCGCCTTCTCGACGTCGATCGCCTGCCCGACGTAGGCGCTGACGGTGTCGGCCAGCCGGGCCACGTCCTCGACCGAGGTGAAGCAGATCCGCCGAGCCGACCGCGAATTCGGTCCCTGGTACTCGAGGACACCCTCGGGATCGTCCAACAAGGCACCCTTGAAGAACATGAGGGCCAGGAAGCCCTTCATCTCCTGCATGATGACGATGTTCGCGCCGTCACGACCGAAACAGGGCTTCCCCCACTTGATCTCTTCGGTGAGCCCACAGCTCAGCAGGACCGATCGAAGGCTGGTCATCTCGTCCGGCCACTGCTCGGACCGTGCGATGTACTCGTCGATCTCGGGGTTCATCAGGACCTTCATTCCGTCGACCGGTGGATCCTTCCGGCGTTGGGGACCATCGTCTGGTTGTCGGCCTGCGCGACGCTAGGGTGCCGCCGTGAATCGTCGCAGCCCGCTCGCCCAGTTCGCCGTCTTCATCCTGGTCCTGATCGGGATCAACGTCGTCCTCGCCATCATCGGGTCGCCCATGCGCATCTCGATCATCGGCAGCATCGTGCTCTCGGTGCTGGTCGGCGGGGTCATGGGTGCGATGAATCGCCGCTAGGCCCGCCCAGACGACCGATGCGGTCGTCGCGGCCGTAGATGACCAACTCGTCCCCCTCCTGCAGCGTGATGTCCACCGGGGGCTCACCGAGGTACCGGGTCCCGCGTCGCACGCCCAGCACCGTCGCACCGGGAATGGCGTGCTCCAGTTCCCGGAGGCTTCGGTAGGTCTCCCCGGGAGACTCGGCCACGCGGACCGCCGTGACCGAGAAGTCCTGCCCCAGTGACAGCAGCTGCTCCGGCCCGACGACCAGCGCGGGGAGGAGGCGGCGCCGAGCGTAGTGCTGACCGACGCGCACCATCGCCCGCTTCGCCGGACGGTTGCCGACGAGGAGCACCATCAGCAGAACACCGGAGATGGCCACCAGGGACCGCTCGGTGGTCGACCCGGGCCCGGGCGCAATCAGGCCGATCAGCACACTGACCACCAGGGTCGGGGTGCCCAGATTGCCGACGAACATCGTGGCCGACACGATCCTGCGTCGAGCGGGGTGGTTGACAACGTTCTCGGCCTCGGTGGTGGTGAAGCCCGCGCCGGTGAAGGCTGACCTTGCCTGGAAGGATGCGATGTCGGGCGGGACCCCGGTGGCGATGAGCGCCCCGGTCGCCATCAGGCCGAACACCATGGAGATGACGGCAACGATCAGGAAGGTGGCCACGGCGTACATGGGACCGATCCTGCCAGATCAGGCCCCGCCCGATGGGACCGTCAGGGTTCGGGGTGGAACGCCTCGTCGTAGTCGGCGATGGATGCCTCGACCACTGCGAATGCATGCTCGCTGCCGTAGCGGTGATCGATGACCACGTCGTGCGGCTGGCCGGGGAGCGCCTTGTATGTCGCGAAGTAGTGCTCCAACCGGTCCACGGCGGCGACCGGCAAATCGCCCAGATCCGACGCATGACCCCAGATGGGGTCACCTTCGAGCACGGCGATGATCTTGTCGTCGGCCTCGCCGCCGTCGAGCATGCACAGTCCCCCCAGGACCCGAGCGCTGAGGGTGATGTCCGACCGATCGATCGGTCGTTCCGAGACCACGCAGATGTCCAACGGGTCGCCGTCAGCCCGGTCCACGGCCGGACTCATGGCCGCAACCCGAGTGCCGCAGTACGTCCGGGGGATGAGGCCGTACAGATTGGGCGGTGTCGCCGCTCCCCGGTGGGGCCGGTCGACGTGCAGGTAGCCGGTGTGCTTGTCGACCTCGTACTTGACCAGGTCGAACGGCGTGATCTCGATGTAGGCGGTGACCAGGCGCGGTGGATCGGGTCCCACCGCAAGACCGTGCCACGGATGCGGTCGCCACGCCTTGAAGCCCGATTCCCCCATTTCCGTACCCTACGGGAACGGCGACGGCCGAGGCGGCTCTAGCCGGCGAGAACCTTGGCCTTCAGCTGCTGGAACTCGGCGTCGTCGATGGTGCCGTTCTGGCGGAGCTGCTGGAGCTTGTCCAACTCGTCGGCGGTGCTGCCGGTACCGGCGACGGACTGGATGTAGTCCCGCGATGCGGCCTCGCTGGCCTGCATGTCCCGGATCTTCCGATCCTGCATCGAGTCACCCCGGGCGATGAGGTAGACGAACACCCCCAACAAGGGCACGACCACCACGAACAGGGCCCAGGCCGCCTTGCCCCAACCGCTCAGATCATCGCTGCGGAAGATGTCGATGACGATCGAGATGAAGAGCCAGAACCATGCGATCCAGATGAACAGGACGAGCATGGACCAGAAGAGATCGAGAAGCGGCACGGAATACCTCCATCGGCGAGAGGATCAGTGTACGCAGCGGCGGGATCCGGGGTCGAAACGGGTCGGCGGCGGGTTCGGATCAGGTGGCAGCCGACCGAAGGCGCAATGCCAGCACGCCGATGAGGATGCCCGAGAGGAGGAGGTAGATCCCGCTGATCCAGGCGACCACGGTCACCGTGGGCGCGGGCCAGGCGATGACGATGACCCCCGCGGCAATCGACAGCAGGCCGGCGAAGAGCATCAGCCATCGGTCACCGTGCGAACCGTCGACGACCGCCGTCATCAGCTCGATGGCACCGCCGACGACCCAGACCACCCCCAGGAGTGTCGCCAGGACCACCACGGTCTCGAACGGGTGACGGAGCACGATCACACCGCCGACCATGCCCAGAATGCCGGCGAAGGCCAGGAGCCCCGGTGAGCGGACATCGGACGAGAAAGAGGTGATCAGGCGGAAGAGACCGAACAGCAGGAGCTGGAGCCCCAGCAGGATGGCCAGGACCGTCAGCGTCTGACTGGGCCACACCATGACGGCGAGCCCCAGCGCAATGGTGAGGACGCCGACGAACGCCGCGACCGGCCATGCCTTCGCCAGCTCGGGATCGAGGAGTGGTGGCCCCTCGGCGGATGCGTCGCTGGTCGGTTGCATGTGTAGCTCCTACGCCGACTCGGCCGGCCGGATCAGGACGACCGACGTTCGGCCGACCCCTTTCAGATCGTAGTGTCGGCGCACCCTCCGAACGTGGAGATCCTCGCGCCCGTCGAGCTGTGCCTCGGCGTTGCGGTCGAGCGCGACGGTGCCGGGCCGGGCCACCTCGGTCAGGCGGCTGGCCAGGTTCACCGTCGGCCCGAAGACGTCACCTCCGACCGTCACCGTCGGCCCGTGGGCCACGCCGCAGTGCACCGGCGGCACGATGTCGGACGCCTCGAGCCGATCGACCAGGTCGATCGCGATGGCGATCGCCTCGTCGAGATCGGGCGTCACGAACATCACCTCGTCACCGATCAGCTTCACGACCCGTCCCTCGTGGGACGAGACCACGTCGAATGCGACCGCCTCGAAGGCCTCGATCGTCTCGGTCAGCTCGGCGCTGCTCACCCTTTTCGTCAGGCGGGAGAAGCCCGAGAGATCGGCGAAGCCGACCGCCTGCTCGGTGGCGTCGTCGTCCACCGAGAGCCAGCGTCCCATGGCGGCCAGGAGATGGCGTCGCCACACGTAGGCCACCGAGTCCTCGAGGAAGGCCAGGACGTCGGCGTCCTGGTCGGCGACCAGGGCCGAGAGGCGGGAGCGCCGCGACTGGGTCGGATCCGCTCCGGGAAGGGAGGCGAGGAAGTCGTCGATCACGGCGATCTGGGCGTCGGCCAGACGCGAGAACGCCGCACCCATCAGACGGGCCAGGCGGAGGATGTCCTCGTCCTCGACGAGCCCGACGACCAGGAGCGAGTTCAGCTGCCGAACCATGTCGACGTCCTGGGTACCGAAGGCGCGCGCGTCGTCGGGCATCTCCGGGAACCCCATCGCACGCCACCACCGGATGGAGTCGTCCGGCGAGACACCACCCATCTCCGCGACCTCGGCCCGGCGGAGGACGGGCGGGTCCAGATTGACCATCCGATGCATCGCGGCGATGTCGATGCGGCCGTCCCCGCTCACCGGTTCGGCTACCAGTGGAGTTCGATCTCGAGCTCGGTGCCGTCTTCGCCGATCTCCAGTTCCAGCTCCATCTCGAGCTGGTCAGGAACCGCGACCTCGTATCGGACGCCGTCCTGTTCGAACTCCACGTCGTTGTGACGAGCCAGCGAATCCGCCAGCTCGCGGAGCCAGGCGGCCGCCTCCTCCCGGCTCAGGTTCCGCTTGGTCTCGATCTCGATCAGGGCCATCGGGGCGCTCCTCTGAAGGTGGTTCCGGACATCGGACTGATCCGAGGCTAGAGGTACCCCATGGACTCGGCGGCGGCGGCCAGTTCGTCCCGGTGTTCCGGGGCGGCGATCGCGATCAGGCTCGCGGAGCGCTCGCGTATGGACCGGCCGCGAAGCTCGGCGACGCCGTGCTCTGTCACGACCTTGTCGACGGTGTTCTTCGGCGTCGTCACCGCGTCGCCGGCGGCGTGCCGCGCCACGATGCGCGACCGGCCGGAGCTGGTGGTGGAGTGGAGCACGACGAACCCCTGGCCTCCGGGGGAGTAGGCGGCACCCCGTGCGAAGTCGTTCTGGCCGCCCGACGACGAGTAGTAGGTACCACCGATGGTCTCCGAGGCGCACTGGCCCAGGAAGTCGACCGACAGCGTTGCGTTGATCGAGACGAAGTTGCGCTCGCGGGAGATGATCCGGGGGTCGTTGACGTACCGGACCGGCCAGAGCTCGAAGGCGGTGTTCTCGTGGAGGAAGGTGTGCAGCCGTTCGGTGCCGAGCGCGAACGTGCCGACGGCCTTGGTCCGGTTGAGGTCCTTCTTGATGCCGTTGACGACGCCCGACTCCATCAGGTCGACGACGCCGTCGGAGAGCAGCTCGGTGTGGATGCCGAGATCGCGATGGTCGCGGAGCAGGTCCATGATCGCGTTGGGGATGGCACCGATGCCGGTCTGGAGGGTCGCTCCGTCGGGGATCCGTTCGGCGACGAAGGCGGCGATGGAGCGATCGAGCTCGTCGGGTTCGCGAGGCGGCTCGACCAGGAGGGGCCGGTCGGAGCGACACCAGCCGAGGATCTGTGACTCGTGGATCTGGTTGCGGCCGAAGGTGCGCGGCATGTGCTCGGTCACTTCGAGGAAGATGCGTGCTCGCCCGATGAAGCTCGAGGTGTAGTCGGCCGAGACACCGAGGGAGAAGTAGCCGTGGCGGTCCGGCGGCGATGCGGCTGCGATCACCAGCGGATCGTCCGCACTGGTGGCCATGGCGGCGTAGGTCTCGGAGAAGTGTGACGGTACGAGGTCGATGGTGTTGGCGGCGAAGTGGGGCCGGGTGATGTGGGAGAGGAAGTACGAGCGGTGCCGCAGACGATCGCCGTACGCGCCGGCGAGATACGGATGGTCGTGCAGCGCGTGCATCTGGTGCACCCGCACCCCGTCGAGCGTGGGGCCCGCCTCGTCCAGGACCTCGACGAGCGCGGTGGGTTCACCGTTGGCCAGCGGAACGATGATCTGGGTACCCGGTCCGACGTGGTCCAGGAGGCCTTCGGGCTCGACCGGCGTGGTGATGCTCCGGCGACTCGTCACGGACAGGTGGAGTCCAGCTCCGTGCGCACCGCCTGAGCCGACGTGACGATGCGGGAGACCGCGTCGATGGCGCTGGCGGCGTTGTCGACGGTGAGCTCGCCGCCGAGGCTCTCCAGCGACGATTCCAGGTCGGCGATGGCGGTTTGCGTGTCGGCGATCTGCTCGCTCGCGACCTCGGATCCCGCGTCCTGCATCGCGGTCAGGTCGGATTCGATGGCCCCGAGCTGCTCCTCCAGGGCATCCGTGCCCTCGGCGACGATGTCCAGGTCGCCCAGCGCCTGCACGTCGCTCTCCAGGCTGGCCCCGGCGTCACAGAAGGCTTCTTCGGGGGTTGCGTCGTCGTCACCGCACGCGGCGAGGAACGAGACCGAGAGCATCGCCCCGAGCGCGATCGCGAGGAACGAGCGGGTGCGGGTACGGCGGGCGGAGCGCGACATGGAGGACTCTTTCAGGAGGGGGACGACGGCCGAGTATAGGACCGGCCCGGGACGGCACCTGCTATAGAACAATCTCGCGGAAACCGCCGACCTAGCCGTTGCGCGTCACCCACGCCAGGAGGCCGAGCATCATCCCGCCGATGGCGGCGCGCGGCCTCGGTCGCTGCGGATGGAGCGGTCATGCCGAGCCTTCCTCGGAAGCGGCGGGTCCGTCGGTCGGCGGCCCCGCGAAGGATTGAGCTGTGGCCATCCACTCTTGCGCCGCGGTCCCGGCGAAGACCAGCGAGGTGTCGTCGACGTGGCGCCGCTGCGTGGTGACGAGGCAGAAGTCCTCGGCCGGTCCGATGATCGACTCGTCGGCATCGTCCGACCCGAACGTCCAGATTGCGCCCGAGGGTGCGGTGAGCTCGACGCGGACCTTGGTGGCGGGCGCCTCGAGACCGCGGTTGGCGTAGGACCACCCCCGCGTGATGAAGCCGAGCTGCGCGACGTGGCGGAGGCGGTCGGTGGCCGGTCGGTGCCCGCCGACGGCGTCGACGACGTCCTGACCGTGCGCCCACACCTCCATGAGCCGGGCGGTCAGGAACGACTTCGCACCCATCGACGGCCCGTACCAGGGCACGCGGGTGTCATCCTCCAGCACCGTCGCAGCCTCGGCCAGCGCCGCCCGATCGGCCCGCCAGCGCTCGAGAAGATCCTTCGGTCCCAGCGACAGGTACGCCTCCAGGGTGTAGGCGTCGACGGCCTCTGCGCCCTCACCCGCCATCCCCCACAGCGCCTCGACCATCGGGCCGAACGCGTCCGGATCGACGATGGCGGTCGCCGCGGCCCGGTCGAAATAGGCGAGATGCCCGATCTGGTGCGCCACCGTCCAGCGCGGACTGGGTGTCGGCTCGGTCCAGCGGTCGGGGGCCAGCTCCGCCACGACGGCGTCCAGGGCCTGCTGCTCGTCGAGGAGGTCGGAGCGGACCTCGGCGACGCCGATCGATGCGGTTCCCATGGGTGATCCTCCGGCGGGACGGGCGGCGGCACGCGTCACCGGGAGGGTGGACGGGCGGCCGCCTGGGTGGTCTCGGCACCGTAGTACGCTCGGCCGCTCGGGCCGGGAGACCCGGACGAACGGAGGGGCCAGGGTGACGATCGGGACGGTGCTGCGGAGCCGCCTGGACACGCGTTCCCAGGACTACCTCGACAACCTCGCCGCCATGCAGTCGCTGTGGGACGAGGTGGCGGTCGAGCTCGCCAATGTCCCGACCATCGGCGGGCAGCGCTACGTCGACCGCCACCGCCGTCGCGGCAAGCTCCTCGTCCGCGAGCGCATCGAGGCACTCGTCGACCCCGGAACCCCGTTCCTCGAGCTCAGCCCGCTGGCCGCCTGGGGAACCGAGGACCCGATCGGCGCCGGGAGTGTCACCGGCATCGGCGTCGTCGAAGGCGTCGAGTGTGCGATCAGCGGTTCGGATCTCACCTATCGGGGAGGTTCGGCCAACCCGACCAGTCTGGCCAAGGGCGGGAGGCTCTACGAAATCATCCGCCAGAACCGTCTTCCGGTCATTTCGCTCACCGAGTCCGCCGGCGCCGAGCTGCCGCGCCAGGCCGACATCTTCGTGCCGGGCGGTGCAGGCTTCCGGAACCTCACCCAACTGTCGAAACTGGGCATCCCGTCCATCACCGTGGCCTTCGGGCCCAACACCGCCGGCGGCGCCTACATCCCGGGCATGAGCGACTACTCGGTCTTCGTCAAGGAACGCGGCACCGCCTACCTCGGCGGACCGCCCCTGGTGAAGATGGCGATCGATGAAGAGGTCGACGAGGAGAGCCTGGGTGGCGCCGAGATGCACTCCCGCACGAGCGGGCTGTCCGACTACCTGGCGTTCGACGAGATGGACGGGCTGCGGATCACCCGTCAGATCGTCCGCCATCTGGGATGGGAGAAGCTGGGGCCGGGGCCGACCGAACCCGCCGACCCACCGGTGTACGACCCCGCCGAGCTGCTCGGCTGTGCCATGGCCGACGTTCGTATCCCGTTCGAGATCAGGGAGGTCTATGCCCGGGTGCTCGACGGCAGCCGGTTCGAGGAGTTCAAGCCGCTCTATGGCGACAAGCTGATCTGTGGGTGGGGTTCGATCTGCGGCTTCCCGGTCGGCCTGCTCGGCAACAACGGGATCCTCTTCTCCGAAGAGGCCAAGAAGGCGGCGCAGTTCATCCAGCTCTGCAACAAGACCGACACCCCGCTGGTCTTCATGCACAACATCACGGGGTTCATGGTCGGCTCCAAGGCCGAGCAGGGCGGCATCATCCGCAACGGGGCCAAGATGATCAACGCGGTGTCCAACTCGACGGTGCCGCACTTCAACCTCATGGTCGGGTCCAGCTACGGCGCCGGCAACTACGGCATGGGCGGCAAGGCCTACGACCCTCGCTTCATCTTCTCCTGGCCCAACCATCGCATCGCCGTCATGGGTCCCAAGCAGCTCGCCGGGGTGATGGACATCGTGGCTCGTGGCTCGGCCGAGCGGAAGGGCATCGAGATCACCCAGGAGATGGAGGACGTGCTGGCGGCTCAGACCTCCGCTCTCGAGGCCCAGATCGAGCACGAATCGACGGCGCTCTACGCCACGGGTCGGGTGTGGGACGACGGCATCATCCATCCGGCGGACAGTCGCACGGTGCTGGGCATGGCGCTCTCGGCCGCGCACAGCAATGTGGTTCAAGGCGCAACCGAGTACGGGGTCTGGCGGCACTGATGGCACCGGCCCGTCCCATCTCCCGGCTGCTCATCGCCAACCGAGGCGAGATCGCAGTGCGCATCGCCCGAACCGCGCACCGACTGGGTATGGGGACGGTCGGGGTCTACGCCGAGCCCGACGCCGATGCGCTCCACGTCGACACGGTCGACCTGGCCGTTGCGCTGGGTGGCGCCTCGCCCGCCGAGTCGTACCTCCGGGGCGAGCTGATCGTGCAGGCCGCGCTGGACACCGGCTGTCAGGCCATCCACCCCGGCTACGGATTCCTGGCCGAGAACGCGACCTTCGCCCGAACCGTGATCGATGCCGGGATCATCTGGGTCGGACCGACCGCCGACCAGATCGCCCTGCTCGGCGACAAGGTGGCGGCCAAACAGGCCGCCGTCGACGCAGGAGTGCCCACGACGCCGGCGCTCGCCGCCGCGCCGGGAGCCATTCCCGACGACGTGGCCATGCCCGCCCTGGTCAAGGCGGCTGCGGGCGGCGGCGGTCGCGGCATGCGCATCGTTCGGCAGGCGGACGAGCTGGCCGACGCCGTCGAGTCGGCGTCGCGCGAGGCAGCGTCGGCGTTCGGGGACGGCACCGTTTTCATCGAGCCCTACCTCGAGCACGGCCGGCACATCGAGGTGCAGATCATGGGCGATGCCCATGGCGGCGTCCTCCATCTCGGCGAGCGGGAGTGCTCGATCCAGCGTCGCAATCAGAAGGTCGTCGAGGAGGCCCCGTCGGCCGGTATCGACGAGAGCACGCGCCGGGCTCTGTGCGATGGGGCCGTGGCCCTGGCCCGCAGCGTCGGGTACGAGAACGCCGGCACGGTCGAGTTCCTCGTCGCCGACGACGGACGGGTGAACTTCCTCGAGGTGAATACCCGCCTCCAGGTGGAACACCCGGTCACCGAGGCGGTCACCGGGCTCGATCTGGTCGAGCTGCAGTTGCGGGTGGCGGCGGGCGAACCCCTGCCCGTCTCACAGGACGAGATCGTCACCGATGGTCATGCCGTCGAGGTCCGACTCGTGGCGGAAGACCCGGCCGCGCGACTGGATGCCCTCCACCGGCCGGCTCGGCGCGTTCCGGATCGGCGATCACGTCCGCGTCGACGCCGGGGTACGCGCCGGGACCGAGGTCACGCCCGACTACGACTCCCTGCTGGCCAAGGTCATCGCCCACGCTCCCACCCGGGACGAGGCCGTTCGGCGGCTCTCCCGCGCCCTGCGGACCGCATGTGTCTCCGGCGTCCGGACCAACCTGGCCAGCCTGGTGGCGATTCTCGACGAGGACGATTTCGGCGCGGCGCGGACGCCCACCTCCTACCTCGACAGCCACCCTGAGACGCTCGGTGGCGGCGGCCCGGCCGGTGACGACCGGCTGGCACTCCTGCTGGGGGCGGTGTTCGAGTCCGACCGCGCCGATCGTGCCGCCGACCCGGTCACCGGGTTCGCCCCATCGGGCTGGCGCAATCTCCGCACCCAGGGCCGACGCGAGGTCTGGCTCGTCGACGGTGTGCCCCAACCGCTCGAATACGTCCTCGAGGACGAGGTCGCGGCGGTCAAGGTCGGTCCCTGGCCCGAGATCACCGAGGACGGCACGCTCGCCCCTGACGAACGACGAACGGCGGTGGTCCGGCTCCTGGCCCGTGCTCCCGGTCGCCAGGTCATCGAGCTCGACGGTCTACGGCGAGTGATCGAGGTCCGGCTGGACGGCCCCACTGCGATCACCGGCAGTCGGGCCGGCACCCTCACATGGCAGCGGGCCCCCCGCTTCGAGGATCACGAGGCGGAATCGGCCGGCGGGGGACCGATCTGCCCTCTTCCGGGCACGGTGATCGCCGTCCACGTCGACGCCGGCGACCGCGTGGCCGACGGCCAGCTCCTGATGGTCGTCGAGGCGATGAAGATGGAACACAGGATCACGGCGGTCGGCTCGGCGGTGGTCGCTGACGTGCCCTTTGCGGTCGGCGACCGCGTCGACACCGGTGACCTTCTCGTGGCGCTCGAGGCGGCCGACGCCCCCGACGGCTCGTGAGCGACCCCATCCGCATCGCCAATTGCTCGGGCTTCTTCGGCGATCGCCCCAGTGCCGCGACCGAAATGGTCGAGGGCGGTCCGATCGACGTGCTGACCGGCGACTGGCTGGCCGAATTGACCATGTTGATCCTGGCCCGGATCAGGGCCAAACATCCGGCCGGCGGCTACGCCCGCACCTTCGTCCGGCAGATGGAACAGGTCATGGGGACCTGCCTTGACCGCAACATCAAGGTGGTGTCGAACGCGGGTGGACTCGATCCCGACGGGTGCGCCGACGCGGTGGCCGAGGTCGCGGCGGGGCTCGGCCTCGCCCCGACGATCGCCTACGTCAGCGGCGACGACCTGATGCCCCGGGTGGTCGAGCTGGCCGACGGCGGCCACCTGCAGCCCTTCGGCCCTGCGGGGGACCTGGGCGACCCGTCCGCGTACCTCACCGCCAACGCGTACCTCGGATGTTGGGGCATCGTCGAGGCGCTCGACCGCGGCGCCGACATCGTCATCACCGGCCGGGTCACGGACGCCGCGGTGGCGTGCGGTCCGGCGGCCTGGCATCACGGCTGGGCACGCGACGACTGGGATCGCCTGGCGGGCGGGGTCGTCGCCGGCCACATCATCGAGTGCAGCGCCCAGGCGACGGGAGGCAACTACTCGTTCTTCCACGAGATCCAGGGGACCGACCAGGTCGGCGGCCGCGCCCGGCTGGGGTTTCCGTGGGCCGAGGTGGCGGAGGACGGATCGTCGGTCATCGGAAAGCACGACGAGACCGGGGGAGCGGTCACGGTCGGGACGGTCACGTCGCAGCTCCTGTACGAGATCGGCGGACCGGACTACCTCGGGCCCGACGTGACGGCGCGCTTCGACACGGTCCAGCTGGACCAGGTCGGTCCCGACCGGGTCCGCGTCGCCGGGACCCGGGGCCAGGCCCCCCCCGCGACGCTCAAGGTCGCCATGAACGAGCTGGGCGGGTTCCGGAACTCGTTCACCGTCGCGCTCACCGGGCTCGACATCGACGAGAAGGCCGCCTTCGCCCAGGCCGCGTTCTGGGACGCCTGCCCGTACGGGCCGGACGACTTCGACTCGACGGTCAGCCGGGTCGTGCGCACGGACAAGCCCGATCCGGCCACCCAGGAGGAGGCGACGGCCATCTGGCGGCTCACGGTGAAGGACCCGGACGAGCGCAAGGTCGGTCGGGCCTTCTCCGACGCCATGGTCCACACCGCGCTCGCCGGGATCCCCGGCATGTACGGCCTCGGAGGCGGTCCGGGAGCGGCGACGCCCTACGGCGTCTACCGCCCGGCCACCGTGCCGGCCGAGCTGGTGCCGCAGTACGTGCACATGCTGAACGACGGCGATCAGCCGGCCACCGTCATGGTCGAGTCTGTGGTCCCGCCGGGGGACCCGATCGCTCCGCGACGTCGCACCGCCACAGCCGTTGCCGGGCGGCCCGACGACGGTGGCGGCGCTGGGCACGGTGCTCGGCGCCCGTTCCGGCGACAAGGGCGGCGACGCCAATCTCGGCGTGTTCGCCCGGACCGATCTGGCGTGGGCGTGGTTGGACGACGATGTTGACCGTCCAGCGGCTCCACGAGCTGCTCCCCGAGACGGCGCCACTCGTCACCGAGCGATTCCGGTTCCCGGCGATCCGGTCACTCAACTTCGTCATCCGAGGCCTGCTGGACGAAGGGGTGGCCGCGTCGACGCGGCAGGACGCGCAGGCCAAGGCCCTCGGTGAGTGGCTGCGAGCCCGTCAGGTCCCCGATCCCCGATGCGGTGTTCGAGTCGGCCTCCGTAGGAGCGGCGCCCCCGCTGCTCACCAGCCCTGGGTCCCGGACTCGCCCTTGAAGGGCCCGACGATCTCGTCGGTCACCCAGCCCCGTAGAAGCCACCGCCCTGTGGTCGGACGACCTCGTCGTCGACCCGACACGGCACTCGGGCCGGATAGAACGACAGGAAGCCGGCCAGCGTCGCGAAATCGTCGAACGGGGAGGGATACTCCCAGCCGATCGGCTCCCCGGGACGGTCGCGATCGGCCCAGTACCGGGCCGTGCCCTTCCACTCGCACAACGAGGACCCGTCGGCCGGAACCAGCCGGTCCCGGTCCACATCGCCCGGCGGGAGGTAGAAGGTGGGAGGGCTGGCGGTCTCCAACACCCGCACGGCCGCCGTGGTGGCCGCGATCGGCGCGTCGGGGGGCCCGACGACGACCCGCCGCGGGTCGGCGACGATGACCGGCGGCCGCGGATAATCCCAGACCGACTCCTGGCCCGGACCCGGTTCGTCGGCGAAGTCGGGCCGCGAGCGACCAGTGTGGGACCACCCGGAACGGGCCGCGGCGACCCAGTCCGGTACCTCGCGACTCACGTCGGCCCGAGCACCTTCGCCTTCGCCTGGGCGTACTCGGCGTCGTCCAGCTTGCCGTTGGAGTGCATCTCGGAGAGCTTCGCGAGCTGATCGGCTGCGCTGGAGCCGCCCGCGGTCTCACGGATGTAGGCCCTTCTCGCCTCGTCGGCCGCCTGGGCGTCCTGGACCTGGCGGTCGGCCATGCTGCCACCGCGAGCGATGAGATAGATGAAGATGCCGAGGTAGGGGAGGAAGATGATGACCACGGCCCAGAGCGCCTTCACGCCGCCCGAGAGGTCGTCGCTCCGGATGATGTCGACGAACACGGTGATGACCAACCAGATCCACAGGAAGATCAGGAAGAAGTAGAAGATCGACCAGAGCACCTGGCCGGTTCCGAATTCAGCAGCGAGGAACATGGGGTCAGCTTTCGCATAGAGAGGCGGAGGATTCGGCGTCGCAGCGCCGACCGGGCATCTTTCCCGTCGTCGCGGTCCCCTGTCAAGCGTGCCCTAGCATCACGAGCCGATCGACAAGGAGCCGTTGATGGCCGCGAAACCCGACCCGCTGAACGCCGGACAACCGGCGCCCCTGTTCACCGCCACCACCCACACCGGAACGGTCATCGACCTCGCCGAGCTTCGGGGCCGAAAGGTGGTGGTGTACTTCTACCCGAAGGACAACACCCCGGGCTGTACCGCACAGGCCTGCAACCTCCGGGACAATCTCGCACTCCTGGAGGAGCACGGGATCGCCGTCATCGGCATCTCGCCGGACGACGACAGCAGCCACGAGCGGTTCACCGAGCAGCACGACCTGACGTTCCCGCTGGTGGCCGATCCCGACCGGACCATCATCGAGCAGTACGGCGTCTGGGGCGAGCGGAAGAACTACGGAAAGACGTTCACGGGACTGCAGCGCACGACGTTCCTCATCGACGAGGACGGTGTCATCCAGCATGTCTTCAAGCGGCCGAAGACCGCGGCGCACGCCGAGGAGATCATCGGGAAGCTCTGATCCCGGCCGGGTCGGCCGGCCGGCGGCTCGGGCCCCGCCGGTAGGTCGTGGTCGTGAAGCGGTGGGCCTGCGTCCCGACCGGCCAGGATCCGGGCGTCAGACCCGCCTTGTGGAAGAGCTGGGCGACGAAGGCGTCGGGGTCGGGTAGCTGCCCCCACACGCTCGGCAGGAACAATCCCTGCCGCCCGCCGGCCCGGACGACCACACCGTCGCATCGAGGCAGTACGAGCTCGATCAGCGTCTCGACGAGTCGGCACCGATCGGTGCGAGCGCGGACAGCAGGGAGATCTCGATGGTGAGCCGGTCGATCCCGGACGACCGCAGCAGCGGGGAAGCCGTGGGTCGCCGAATGCTGCGGACCACGCCAGCCGTGGGACCGCCCGACCGAGCGGTTCGACCCGCTCGACGGTGCCGATGCACCCGTTCAGCTCGTCGTCGACGTACAGGCTCACGAAGGACCCGATCGAGGAACGGAGCCCGGCGGGAAGGGTCGACAGCGGCCGGAGGGTCGGTGGCCGACCGTCCAGACCCCCGACGATGGCCTCGAGTGCGTCGTCGAACAGCCGGTCGACCTCCTCGGTGAGGAGGACGGGGTCAGGCGACGGCAAAGGTTCCATACCCGACCACTCGTTGCCGATCCCCCGTGGTGTCACCCGAGTTGCGGAGGTCGATCCGCTCGACCCGGCACGCTCGGCGACCTCCGGCGATGAGGAGCCCCCTCAGCGGTCGTGCCCCGCAGGCATCGGCGTCGCCGATCGCGTCGGCCCGCCCGGCGACGATGGCGGCGGCGGTCCGGGCGTCCAGCCGAACCGCGTCGGCGTAGCGGTGATAGTGGGAGAGATCGGTGCTGACCACGATGACCGTCCCCGGCTCGTCCCAGAACGAGTCGATGAGCCGGGCGACATCGTCGGGATCGGCCCGACCGACCACAAGGGGAAGCAGGGTGAAGCCGTCGAGGACGGTCTGGAGGAACGGGAGCTGCACTTCCAAGCTGTGTTCCTGCTCGTGTGCTTCATCGTTCAACCCGACGCCCGGAAGCGAGAGCACCCTGGACCGGGCCTCGTCGTCGACGATCACGTCGGCCAGCGGTGTGGCGAACGCGTCGGCTCCGGAGACGCCGACACCGTCCAGGGGGACGAAGTGGCTGGGGCCGAGCAGGACCACCCGCTCGATGGTCGGCGTCGCTCGCCGCAAGCGAAGGTATCCGCCGGCGGCGACCGCTCCGGAGTACACGTACCCGGCATGCGGGACGACCAGCGCTCGGGGGGTGGGCGCTCCGGCGCGGGGCCGCTCGGCGCGAGCGAAGGCTCGCCGGAGCGCGCTGCGCAACACGCTGGGTTGGGCCGGGTAGAACGTGCCGGCCACGGCGGGAGGACGGACGGTGCGCGGCGTGGTACTCATGGGGTCGGCTCCCGGTCGGGTGGTGAGTGCAGCGTGACCGGGCGACTCGTGGCGATGCCGTCGCCGCAGGGTCCGTCGAAGATGCCGGGGATCCTCGCACCGCACGACCGGCAATGGCCGGAGTCGTCCAGCTCGTAGCGACCCAGCCGGTACCAGTCGCGGTCGATCACCACCTCGCCGCAGGCGGCGCAGGCCGTGCACTGCCCGGCGCGGTCGTGGACATTGCCGGTGTAGGCGTAGCGCACGCCGTTGGCGAGTGCTCTGGACCGGGCGTGGCTGAGCGTCTCGGGCGGTGTCGGCGGTCGGTCCAGCATCCGGTAGTCGGGGTGGAAGGCCGAGAAGTGCATGGGCACGTCAGGGCCGAGGTGGTCGACGACCCACGCAGTCATGGCGTCCAGCTCGGCGTCGCTGTCGTTGAGTCCGGGGATCAACAGGGTGGTGAGCTCGACCCAGACGTCGGTTTCGTCGAGGTATCGCAGCGTGTCCAGGACCGCGCCGAGCTCGGCCCCGCATGTGTGCCGGTAGAAGTCCTCGCTGAACCCCTTCAGGTCGACATTGGCCGCATCGAGGTGGCGATAGAAGTCGGCTCGCGGCTCCGGACAGATGTAGCCGGCGGTGACGGCAACGGTCCGGAGGCCCCGAGCGTGACACGCGCTCGGCGACATCGATGGCGTACTCGAGGAAGATGGTCGGATCGTTGTAGGTGAACGCCACGCTGCGGCACCCCAGGTCGTCCGCAGCTCCGGCGATCATCTCGGGGGTGGCCGAGGCGGCGAGGGTGTCGATCTCCTTGGACTTGGAGATGTCCCAGTTCTGGCAGAACCGGCAGGCGAGATTGCAGCCGGCCGTGCCGAAGGAGAAGGTGGTCGAGCCGGGGAGGACGTGGTTGAGCGGCTTCTTCTCGATCGGGTCGACGCAGAACCCGCTCGAGCGGCCGTACGTGTGGAGGACGATGCCGTCACCGACCCGACCGCGCACGAAGCACACGCCCTTCTGCCCGTCGCGCAGCTTGCAGGCTCGAGGGCACACATCGCACTGGACCCGCCCGTCATCCAGGGTGTGCCAGTAGCGGGTGGCCACCGCCGTCATGGCGCCGGGTCGCCGATCGCCCCGACCGCTCGGTCGACGGCTCGGCGCAGGTCGCCGAGCACCTCCTCCATGTCGCCCCGAACGTCCTCGACGCCATCCCTGGCATCGCTGACCGCTTCACGCAGTTCCACGAGGGCCGAAGCCCGTACGTGGTCGAGCCGACGGGCCAGACCCTCCAGGTCGTCCTTCAGTTCCATGACACCCAGCGCCGCCTGCACCCGGAGCCGGTCGGTGCGGCCCCGCCACGCCCGAGCCTGCCGATCGGCGGCCGCCTTGTAGGGGCCGGCCTCGACCTGGGTCGCAGCGTCCAGATCGGCTTCGAGCGTGTCCATCGTCGCTCCGAGGTCTTCGACCGCCGTCGGTGTCCCGATCGGGATGGGAGTGGGCTCGCCCACGGTGGCCCGGAGGGTCGAGCAGCGCCGGTCGACCCCTTCGGCCCGCACCGTGAGTCGGCGGCGGATCGACTGGTCGGACACCTCGTCGAGACAGGTCAGAAAGGCCGCGAGGCGCGCTTCGGCCACGTCGATCTGGGCCGCAAGCTGGTCATCCACCAGGCTGGCGCTTCTCATGGCCACGGTCGCGATCCTTCCGCTCGGTCCTGCTCTTCCTCCGATCACACCACGACCCGAGGTGATCGCGGGAGGGCCGAAGGTCCTCTGCCGACGAGGTTTCTCCCGTCCACACCAGGGGGGCTCGGACCGCTACCGGAGCGCGATCCCGGCGGGGCCGGAGCTGGTCCGGCCGATGCGGGCGGCGGTGTGGCCGCCATCGGCCAGCCGGGCCAGTGCATCGTCGGTCCGGACCGGCGGAACGCCGAACACGAGCCCGCCGGACGTCTGCGCATCGGCGAGCAGCAGGCGCGTCAGCTCGTCGTGGCCTCCGGCGTCCAGGAAGGACTCGCTCCACGCGAGGTTGCGCCGGCTTCCGCCCGGGATCGCGCCCTGCGCAGCGAGGTCGCGGCTCCCCGGCAGCTGGGGCACCGACGCAACCTCGATGGTCGCCTGCACCCCCGACTCGAGCGCCATCCGGCCCAGGTGACCCAGCAGCCCGAACCCGGTGACGTCGGTGCACCCCGAGGCACCCGAGGCGAGCGCCACTCGGGATGCCTCATCGTTGAGCCTGGTCATCGACGCCACCGCGGCGTCCATGACCGGCTCCGGTGCGTCGCCGGACTTGATCGCGGTGGTGATGACCCCGATGCCCAGCGGCTTGGTCAGGATCAGGTCCTGGTCCGGCCGAAGTCCGGCGTTGGTCAGGATGCGGTCGGGGTGGACCTCGCCGACGACCGACAGCCCGTACTTGGGTTCGGGGTCGTCGATCGTGTGGCCACCGACAACGGCGAAGCCACCGTCGGTCGCGATGTCCTGGCCACCGGCCAGAAGCTCCCCGAGCAGTTCCGTCGACAGGACGTCGGTGTTCCAACCCACCAGATTGAGGGCGAACAGCGGTCGACCTCCCATGGCGTACACATCCGAGACGCTGTTGGCCGCGGCGACGCGGCCCCAGGTGCGCGCGTCGTCCACCACCGGCGTGATGAAGTCGACGGTGGAGATGAGCGCTCGATCGGCGTCGATCCGCCAGACCGCTGCGTCGTCACCCGTTGCGGTGCCGACGAGAAGATTCTCCGGTGGGTCGGTCTGCATCCGGCGCAGCACCTGCGCCAACTCGCCCGGGGCGAGCTTGCAGCCTCAACCGGCGCCGTGGCTGAACTGGGTCAGTCGGGGTGGATTCGTGTCGCTCATGTCACCTCCTCGTCGGTCGTCGGGGCCGGCTGCAGGCTATCGACAGCCGGATCCGGAGGTGGGAGCCCGAGCTCGCGTCGGATGGTTTCGAGCACGACCGGGTGGGTCCAATAGTGGCTGGCGGCGTGGGTCAGGATGCGGTCGCCCCGCTCGCCCGCGTACACCTCGATGTCATCGGGCTCGCTGGCGTCGTGCAACCGGAACACCGGAGCCGTGAGGAAGGCCCACGGATCCAGCGGCACGTAGAGATTGGCCCACGATCGGATCGTGGGTGGGAGGTCGACCAGGTCGTCGGGGTCGACGCGGTCGAGCGGCGACGGCGAGGCACCGATCGCGTGGAAGAACCCGGTCTGGCTGGCGCAGGTGATGAGGTGGTCGATGTGGAGCGCGGGGTGCCCTTCAACGGCGAGATCGAACATCATCGTGGCGCCCAACGAGTGGGCGATGACATCGATCGGCCGTTCCCGGATCCCGTACCCGGGTGCGTGGCGCATGACCGTCTCCCAGATCACCGCGTGGAGCTCGACCTTTCGCCGCTGGTACAGGATGAGGTCGCCCGTGAACTGCGCCGACGCCCGCAGGTACTGGCGCCGGATGATTGCGTAGAAGACGCCGATCACCTTGCGGCGCGAGGAAGCGCTGCGACGTTTCCATCCGCTGGTCAGTGAGCCGAAGGCCTGGGCCATGTCGCGGTCGGCCAGCGCACCGCGAAGGGAGGACGATTCGACCTCGCCCAGGACGTCGTCGCCGGCGGAGGACGCCCAATCCAGGTAGGGCAGGACCTGATCCACCGAGTCGGCCCGGCGGGCGAAGTCTCCCCAGTAGACGGGCACCAGTCGACACCCGGGCCCGAGCGCGGCACCGAGGGTGGCGACTTCCTTCTCGAACGCGGCACGGTCGCGATGAGCGACACCGTGGATGACCAGGACCGGTCGCGGTTCCGGGTCGACGGGTTCCCGAGGGTCGATCGCACGCGTGGGCTCGACCGGGTCGGAGGATTCGGAATGGGCGATGACCCACTGTTGCGGTGCCGGAAGGACGGCGCAAGAGTGACGCATCGATCTGCCCGACGACCTCGACCCGCTCGAAGCCGCGCTGCTCGACGGCGTCGTCTCGTTGGTGCCGGATGGAACGGCCTGGCCGAGTGCGACCTTCGATCCGCTGGCGCTCGACCTGCTCCTCGAGGCGCAGGTCACCAGCCGCCTGCTCGACCACACGGCCCGATGGCTCCGAGCGGGGGGCCACGGCTACTACACGATCGCGTCGGCCGGTCATGAGGCCAATGCGGCAGTCGCCATGGTGCTGGGGCCGTCCGACCCCGCATTGCTCCACTACCGGTCGGGCGGGTTCTACGTCGCCGCGCGCCGGAACGGTCCCGGGCGTGGACCCGGTCGACGACGTCCTGCGCGGTCTGCTGGCCCGCTCCACCGAGCCCATGGCCGGCGGACGTCACAAGGTGTTCGGTCGGCGTGAGCTGTCCGTCATCCCGCAGACCTCGACCATTGCGTCCCACCTCCCTCGTGCGGTCGGCCTCGCCCTCAGCCTCGAGCGCGCCGCTCCGGAAGCCGGGACGACCTGGCCGGCCGACTCGGTCGTGACCTGCAGTTTCGGCGACGCCTCGCTGAACCACTCGACCGCCCAGGGGGCCCTCAATCGGGCTGCACTCGCCGCCCACGTCGGCGAACGATGCCCGATCCTGTTCGTGTGCGAGGACAACGGTCTCGGCATCAGCGTGCCCACCCCACCCGAGTGGGTCGAGCGCTCCACCTCGGCTCGCCCCGGGCTGCGCTGGGCCGCGGCCGACGGCACCGATCCCACCGGTGTGCTCGAGACCACCGCCGAGCTAGTCGGTGCGGCGCGGCGCGACGGCACTCCTGCGTTCCTGCACCTCCGGACGGTTCGGTTCCTCGGGCACGCCGGGAGCGACGCCGAATCGGCGTACCGGGATCCGGCTGCGGTGCGAGCTGACCGCGCTCGCGACCCCATCCTGGCCACGGCGCGGCTGCTCGTCGGGTGCGGCGAGGCTCGGCCCGACGATCTGGTCAGCTGGTATCTCGACCTGCGAACCGAGATCCGTTCACGGGCAAGCTCGCTGCTCGCCGAGCCCGAGCTCACCTCGGCGCAGACGATCATCGGCCCGCTCGCCGTGCGCCACCCCGAGAGGGTCGCGGATGCGGCTCGGGAGCTGGCGGGTCACGCGTCCGACGACAACACGCCCCGGACGTTGGCGCAGACGATCAACCACACATTGGACGCGGCCCTCGCCGCCGATCCGGGCGTGCTGGTCTTCGGTGAGGACGTCGGGGGCAAGGGCGGCGTCTACGGCGTGACGCGCGGCCTCCAGCGACGCCACGGATCGCAGCAGGTCTTCGACACCGAACTGGACGAGCAGTCGATCCTGGGCCTTGCGCTGGGAAGCGCGGTCAACGGGTTCCTTCCGGTTCCCGAGATCCAGTATCTGGCGTACCTGCACAACGCCGAGGACCAGCTGCGGGGCGAGGCGGCCACCCTGTCGTTCTTCTCGCAGGGGCAGTACCGCAACCCGATGGTGGTGCGCATCGCTGCCTACGCCCACCAGAGGGGATTCGGCGGCCATTTTCACAACGACAACTCGGTCGCGGTCCTGCGGGACATCCCCGGACTGGTGATCGCGTCGCCGGGCCACCCCGACGACGCGGGGCCGATGTTGCGCACCTGCCTCGCAGCGGCCGGTGTCGACGGAGCGGTCTGCGCCTTCCTCGAACCGATCGCTCGCTACCACACCGTCGATCTGCACGAGGAGGGCGACGGGCTGTGGACGGCGGCACCCCATGACGGCCACGTGCCGCTCGGGCGCGCCCGCACGCACGGTGTCGGCCGGGATCTGACGATCGTCACCTGGGCGAACGGGCTCTTCCTCTCGTTGCGCGCGCAGCGCCGGTTGGCCGAGGCCGGGGTCGACGCCCGGGTCGTCGACCTGCGCTGGCTGGCACCACTTCCCGTCGAGGATCTCCTCCGCGACGCTGCGGCCACCGGCCGGGTCCTGGTGGCCGACGAGACCCGTCCCACCGGGGGAGTGGGTGAGGCGATCATCACCGCACTGGTCACCGAGGGTTTCTCCGGCGAGATCCGTCGGGTCTGCGGCCTCGACTCGCCGATCCCCCTCGGCGCGGCCGCAGCGCACGTGTTGTTGTCAGAGGACCAGATCGTGGACGCTGCGCTCTTGTGAGGAGTGGAGGCCGGTCCCGGACCGATCAGACCAGCTCGGCGAGGTCGAGACCCAACAGGATGAGGAGCAACACGATGACCGAGCTGTTGAGCACGGTGATCGGCCACTTCCAACGGTGATCGGCGACCCAGAAGCGACGAATGCTGGCCAAGTTGAAGCCGATGGCGATCGTTCCGACCACGAGCCCGACCGCGGGGCCGACCCCGCCGGCAAACCCCAGCAGGGGCAGCACCCACGGGAAGATCACGTAGGTCAGCACGCAGCGGATACCGGAGATCAGGATGGAGACGCTGAAGGCCTTGGTGGCCGGGTCGCCCTGCGGCGCAGCGTCGCCGGGTGCGGCCGTCTCCTCCGGCGCTCCTTCGAGAAGTGTCTCATTGGGATTCACGCCCCCAAGCATGCCCGCTCCGCAGGGTCGACGGAACATCGGCGGCCCCGCCGAGGAATTCCCGGCCCACGCGACGCCGTCTGGATGCCGGTGCGGTGGGCGGGTCAGACTGCAGGTCCGTCCCGGTCCGATCGTGCGAGAGGCCACCGATGCGAGCACTGGTGTTGAAGTCCGGAGACCTCCGGGTCGACGACGTTCCCGATCCCGAGCCGGGTTCGGGTCAGCTTCTGGCCCGGTCACTGGCGTGCACCATCTGCGCCAGCGACCTGCACATGGTCCGGCACGGACACCGCCTCTCCGAGTGGTCCAGGGCCGCCGGAGGTCCGTTCGACTTCGACGCCGACGAGGATCTGGTGCTGGGCCACGAGCTCTGTGCCGAGGTGGTCGAGTACGGCCCGGACACCCAGGGCACGATCCCGATCGGCGAGCGGGTCGTGAGCGGTCCGATGATCCTGCACGATCACGGCATGGCCATCGTCGGCTACAGCAACGACTACCCCGGCGGATTCGGGGAGTTGCTCGTGCTCAGCGAGTCGTCGGTCCTGGCCGTCCCGGACGCCACACCGACCGATCAGGCCGCCCTGATGGAGCCGCTCTCGGTGGGGATGCTCTACACCCGGGTGGCGGCACTCGAACCCGGCGAGATTCCTCTGGTCATCGGGTGCGGCGCCATCGGCCTGGCCGTGGTGTCGGCGTTGCGCTGGCGCGGCATCGGGCCGATCGTCGCCAGCGACCTCTCGCCCATGCGCCGCCAGGCGGCCGAAGCGGCCGGCGCCGACGTCGTCGTCGACCCGGCCGAGGAACCACCATTCGCGGCGTGGCAGCGAGCAGCCGGAGGCGGCCGCTGTGTCGTCTTCGAGTGTGTGGGCGCCCCCGGCATCCTCAACGGGATCTTCGACGACGCACCCTGGATGTCCCGGGTGATCGTGGCGGGTCAGAACCTGGACGACGACACCCTCTTCACCGCGTCGGCCCACACCAAGGGTCTGAACGTGCAATTCGGCGGCATGCCGGACCCGCGGGACTACAGCGACGCCCTGGGGGCGATCACCTCGGGCGAGATCCTGGTCGAGCCATGGCTCACAGGCTCCGCTCCGCTTGGAGAAGCGGTCGAGGCCTTCACCGATTCGACCGAGACCGAGCGCCACACCCGGATCGTGATCCACCCTCAGGACTGACTCCGATCGCCGCGATCGCTGCGGCGGAAGAGGCGAGTCGGCATCTGCCGACCGCTCAAGAGCGCCACCCCGCTCGCCGATGGAGACGCAGTGCTGAACTGCGACGAGACCCCACCGCCGGCGAAGCCCGCCCTGCGCGACGTCGGACCCGACGGTCGGCCGCGCCTGCTCGTCTTCGTCCCGGCCTTCGAAGCGGCCCGGCACATCGAGTGGGTGGTGGACCGGATCCCGAGGGATCTCGACGAGGACTTCGAGGTCGAGCTGCTGATCGTCGACGATGCCTCCTCGGACGGCACCGCCGCCTACGCCCAGCGGGCGCTCGACCGTTCTGACCTGCCGTATCGCTGGTCGGTCCTGGCCAACCCGCGCAACCAGGGCTACGGCGGGAACCAGAAGATGGGGTATCAGTACGCGATCGCCGAGCGGTTCGACGTGGTCGTCATGGTCCACGGCGACGGCCAGTACCCGCCCGAGTCCGTCGCCGACCTCGCTCGGACCGCGTTGGAGAACGGCGCCGCCTTCGGCAGCCGGTTCGCCACCCGCAAGGCGGCGATCAAGGGTGGGATGCCCCGCTACAAGTACGTCGGCAACCGGATCCTCACCCGCTTGCAGAACCGGTTGCTCGAGACCGAGCTGACCGAGTTCCACTCGGGCTTTCGTGCCTATCGGGTCGACACGCTCCGGCGGATCCCGTTCGACCTCAACTCGAACGGCTTCCACTTCGACACCGAGATCTTCATCCAGTGCACCCGGGCCGGGATCGCCATCGGCGAGATCGCCATCCCGACGCACTACGGCGACGAACAGTGCCGGGTGAACGGTCTGTCCTACGCCCGGCACGTGGTCTCGCAGACCTTCCGGTCCAAGCTCCACGACAAGGGGCTCTTCTACGAGCGCAAGTTCGACGTCGTCAGCCGGGTCGGGCTCTACGAATCGAAGGCCGACTTCCTGAGCCCCACCACCGCGGCGCTGGCCCGGGTCGTGCCCCATTCGACCGTGCTGGACCTGGGGTGCTCGGACGGGCACCTGGCCGAGATCCTCCGCAGCCGGGGCTGTCGCGTGATCGGCGTCGATCTCGAGGAGCCTCTCGACATCGCGCACCTGGACAAGTTCATCCAGTGGAACCTCGACGACGGCCTCCCGCCGATCGAGGACGACGTCGACGTCGTGCTGCTGATGGACATCGTCGAGCACCTCCGATCACCTGAGGACTTCTGTACCGAGCTGGCCCGGTTCTGTCGTGACCACGGGGTCCGCCAGGTTCTGGCGTCCACCGGCAACGTCGCGTTCGCCGTCCAGCGGGTCATGCTGGCGCTGGGCCAGTTCAACTACGGGCCCCGCGGCATTCTCGACATGACCCACACGAGGCTGTTCACGAAGCGGACGATCGAGCGCCTGTTCCGCCAGGCGGGATTCCAGGTGGACGAGAGCTTCGGTCTGCCCGTGCCGTTCCCGCTGGCCTTCGGGCCGGGACCGCTGGCCTCGGCAGCGCTGGCCGCCAACCGGCTGGCCATCAAGTGCTCGACGCGAGCGTTCAGCTACCAGCTGTTCCTGTCGCTTCGACCTCCGGTGGATCTCGACGAGATGATCACGCACTCGACCGCCTACGCGGACGTGGTCACATCCTGAGCGACGGCTGGTAGAAACGGGGCACCTGCTCTCGATCCCTCAGGACCTCGCGATGAATCAGCACGGCAAGCTCGGCATTCTCGTCGGCGGTGGGCCAGCCCCCGGCATCAACAGCGTCATCGGCGCCGCCTCCATCCGGGCCCACCTCGAGGGTGTCGAGGTGATCGGTCTGCGCGACGGGTTCGAGTGGATCATGCAGGGCGACATCGAGCACACGAAGCCGTTGACGATCCACGACGTCAGTCGCATGCACTTCCGGGGCGGTTCGCTGATCGGCACGTCGCGGGCCAACCCGACCAAGGACCCGAAGGACCTCACGACCTCGGTCGAATCGCTCGAGCGCCTCGGCATCACCAAGCTCATCACGATCGGCGGTGACGACACCGCCTACTCGGCCAACCGGCTGGCCGAGGTCGCCCACGGCAAGGTGCAGGTCGTCCACGTGCCCAAGACGATCGACAACGACCTCGACCTCCCCGCGTACGTCAACACGTTCGGGTTCCAGACGGCGCGACACGTCGGCGTCGAGATCGTCGAGAACCTCATGGTCGACGCGCACACCACCTCCCGGTGGTACTTCATCATCGCCATGGGGCGGAAGGCCGGCCATCTGGCCCTCGGGATGGGGAAGGCGGCGGGCGCCACGCTGACGCTGATCCCCGAGGAGTTCGGTGAGACGATCAAGCTGAAGGAGATCGTCGACACCCTGGTCGGCGCGATCATCAAGCGCCGGGCCGAGGGGCGCCGCGACGGCGTGGCGGTCATCGCCGAAGGCGTGGTGCTCAACATCGACGAGAGCGATCTGGCCGAGCTCGACGACGCGGAGCGGGACGATCACGGCCACGTCCGCATCGCCGAGATCGACATCGGGGACATCCTGAAGAAGGCGGTGCGGGCGCGATTGGCCGAGTTCGGCTTGAAGACCACCATCGTGGCCAAGGACGTTGGGTACGAGCTGCGGTGCGCCGATCCGATCCCCCTCGACATGGAGTACACCCGCGACCTGGGCTACTGCGCGGCCAAGTACCTCATCTCCGGCGGGAGCGGCGCCATGGTCACGATGCAGGCCGGACAGTTCGTGCCGGTGCCGTTCGACACCATGCTCGACCCCGAGACCGGCAAGACCAGGGTTCGGGTGGTGGACGTGGACTCGACCCGGTACTCCATCGCGCGGCGGTACATGATCCGGCTCCGCCGGGACGATTTCGAGCACCCCGAGACGGTGGCGTCGTTCGCCGAGATCGCAGGGCTGTCGGTGGACGAGTTCAAGCAGGAGTTCGAGCCCATCGTCGCCGACGAACGCCCCCCGCTCATCATCTGAGACCTGCGGTAGCGAGCAAGACCGGTGCCTGACCCCGTGCTTGCTCGTTACTCGGTGATGCCGAAGCGCTGCAGGCCGTAGGCCTCGATGGCGTTGCCGCGGATGACCCGGTAGCACTCGTCGGCGTTCATACCGGCCTCGAGAAACAGCTCGTGGGCCACCTTGCGCGAGTGGGGGAAGGTGCCGTCGGAGTGCGGGTAGTCGGTCTCGAAGAGGATCTGGCCCACTCCGACCTCGTGGCGGCTCTTGAGCCCGAACAGATCGTCGAACACACACCCGTAGGCCCGGCCCCGGGCCTGCTCGCTGGGCAGCTGCGTGCCGGCGCCGCCGACGCCGCCGCGGCCCTCACGCCAGACCGAGTCCATGCGCTCGAAGGTGAACGGCATCCAACCGACCTGGCTCTCGGCGTAGGCGATCTTGAGCTCGGGGAACCGACCGAGGGTTCCCGAGAAGACCCAGTCGACCATCGACCCTTCGGCGTTCTGTGCGTACAGCGACATCGACGTGGCCAACGGAGCATCCGGCGACGTGGACGGCATGGACGACGACGACCCGATGTGCATCGACACGGTGGTGTCGGTGTCCTGGCAGACCTGCCACAGCACGTCCCAGTCGCCGCTGTACATGGTGGGGCAGCCGAGCTTGGACGGGTTCTCGGAGAAGCTGATGGCGAAGCTGCCCTTGTCGGCGCAGCGCTGGACCTCTTCGGCCGCAAGCTTCGGGTCCCAGAGCGGCACGACCGTCAGCGGGATGAGGCGACCCTTGCCCTCGCCGCCGCACCAGTCGTCGATCATCCAGTCGTTGTAGATGCGCAGGCACTGGAGGGCGAGGTCCTTGTCGTCGCGCTCGAGGAACCCCTGGCCGCAGAAGCGGGGGAAGATGTTGGGGTAGTTGATGCCGGCCTGTACGTGGTTGAGCGTCATGTCGGCCAGGCGCTCGTGCTGGTCGTAGGTACCCGGACGCATGTCCTCGTAGGTGGCGGCCACGTTCCGTTGCTCTTCGCGGGGCACCCCGGCCGGTCCGTGCAGGAACCCGGTGGGCATCACCAGGTCGTCGTAGAGCCAGAGGTCGCAGAGCTGCCCGTCCGGATCGTTGCGCTCGAATCCATAGTGTCCGCCCTCGAAGACGAGCCGGACCTTCTCCTGCACGACGCGCGGTCCACGGTCGCGGAGACTGGCCGGCAACTCGGTCTGCCAGAGGTCCTTCGGCTCCATCACGTGGTCGTCGACCGAGATGATGAGGGGGAGATCGGATTCTGCGGGCGTCACTTCGTCACTCATGCCCGAAACCGTACTGGAGCAATCTAGGGTTCGTGCATGGCGAAGCCCAGCAACGTCTGCGTGGTCCTGCTCGACTCCTTGAACCGCCATCTGCTGGGCTCGTACGGCGGGACCGAGTTCACCACGCCGAATCTGGACCGATTCGCCGCCCGACACGCCACCCGCTTCACCCGCCACGTCACGGGGTCGCTGCCGTGTATGCCGGCCCGCCACGACATCCTCTGCGGTGCGCTCGACTTCCTCTGGAAGCCCTGGGGTTCGATCGAGGCGTGGGAGCAGCCCATCACGCCGCGTGCTCCGCCACCAGGGGGTCACCAGTTTCCTGGCCACCGATCATCCCCACCTGTTCGAGAGTGGCGGCGAGAACTACCACACCGACTTCAACGGATGGGACTATCTGCCGCGGTCACGAGGGCGACCCGTGGCGCACCTACCGAGACCCGTCATGGGTCGGCGCTCCCGCCCGGCCAGCAGTACGGGGCGGGTGGTTCTTCGAGAAGATCTTCGGCGCCGACGTCATCGACCGCGGATACGACCGAAGTCGGACGTTCTTCCGGGCCGAAGCCGACTACCCCGGTCCGCGCACGATGACCGAGGCGGCGCGGTTCCTCACCGACGCCACCCCCCACCACGACCGCTGGTTCCTCTTCGTCGACGAGTTCGACCCCCACGAGCCGTTCGACACCCCTGAGCCGTGGGTCGACCGCTACCAGGACGGCCCGTGGGACGACGAATGGATCATCTGGCCGCCGTATGCGGACGGTGCCGTCGCCAACGGCCTCCTGACCGAAGCCGAAGGGCGACACATCCGTGCCAACTACGGCGCCAAGCTCTCGATGATCGACGACTGGTTCGGGCGAATCCTGGACGCGTTCGACCAGCAGGACCTGTGGGACGACACCGCGTTGATCCTCTGCACCGATCACGGCCACTACCTGGGTGACGAGCGTGCCGGTCGGGACATCTGGGGGAAGCCCAACGTGCCGCAGTACGAGCCGCTCGGCCACACGCCGTTGCTCATTCACTGGCCGGGGGTGGAGGGCGGCGGAACCTGCGACGCACTCACCACCAACGTCGATCTGTTCGCCACCATCGCCGACGCGTTCGACGTAGGGGTGGACCACACCACGCACGGGGTCTCGCTCGCCCCACTCCTCGACGGCACCACCGACTCGGTGCGGGACTGGGCGATCGGAGGCGTGTGGGGCAACTGGGTCCAGGTCACCGACGGAGCCACGAAGTACGCCCGGGCGCCGGTCACCGACAACTACCCGCTGTCGGCCTGGTCCAATCGGTGGTCGACCATGCCCACCCACATCGACGGCGTCGTCGGGATGCCGGCGCCCGACCGGCGAGCCTGGCTCGACACCATGCCCGGCACCGAGGTGCCCGTGCTCCGTCAGCCCTTCGAGGCCGGCGATCCGCTGCCGATCTGGGCCCTGGGCCACCAGGTCGACCAGCACCACGTGTACCGGCTCGACCTCGACCCCGACGAGCAGGAGAACCGGGCGGGGGAGCAGGCCGAGCACGACATGGCCGAGCTCCTCCGGACGGCGCTGGTCGAGGTGGAGGCACCGGCCGAGCAACTCGAACGCCTCGGCCTCACCTGACCAGACCCGCCCGCCCGCAACGAACTCGGGGGGATTTTGACCACCCCCTGGTCAAGATCCTCCCGACTTCGAGGGCTTGGGGTCGATCTAGGGTTAGGGGGGAGGGGTATCGGCGCTAGAGTGACGGAATGGCCACCGACACCCGTGCCGATCTGCCTGTCGAAGGCATGACCTGCACGGCCTGCGCCGGTCGCATCGAGCGGAAGCTCGGGCGGCTGGACGGCGTCGAGGAAGCCAACGTCAACTTCGCCACCGGGCGAGCCACCGTCTCACACGACGGGTCGGTCGACGAGGACACGATCCGCGACGTGGTCGAGGCGCTCGGCTACGCGGTCGGCAGCGACGACGTGGACGACGGTGCGTCCTCCCGGGAGGACGATCTTCGCCGCCGCTTGATCGTCGCCGTCGCTCTGGGTGTCCCCACGATGGTGCTGTCGATGGTCGGCGCACTGCAGTTCGCAGGCTGGGAGTGGGTCGTGGCCGCCATGGCCACGCCTGTCACGTGGTGGTCCGGGTGGATCTTCCATCGGGCGGCCTTCATCAACGCCCGGCACGGCACGACCACGATGGACACGCTGGTGTCGATGGGCACGCTGTCGTCGTGGACCTGGTCCATGGTGGTGCTCCTGGCCGACGTCTCCGGTGGCCATCTGTACTTCGAGACCGGCGCGGTGATCATCACGCTCGTCCTGCTGGGCAAGTGGCTCGAGCGCGCGCCACCCGGCGGTCGGGTGACGCCATCCGTGCGCTGGCCGAACTCGGGGCCGGAACCGCTCGACTCGAGAGCGGCGACGAGATCCCCATCGACGCCCTCGAGGTGGGCATGCGCTTCACCGTCCGGCCCGGGGAGAAGATCGCCACCGACGGCACCGTGGTCGAGGGTCACTCGGCGGTGGACGCCGCGATGGTCACGGGCGAACCGGTTCCCGTCGAGGTGACCGTCGGCGACGACGTCATCGGCGCCACGATCAACACCCACGGCTTTCTCGTCGTCGAGGCCACCCGGGTCGGTTCCGAGACGGCTCTGGCCCAGATCATGGACCTGGTGACGCAGGCCCAGGGCAGCCGGGCTCCGGTCCAGCGGCTGGCCGACCGCGTCGCCGCCGTCTTCGTGCCCACCGCCATCGGCATCGCCCTCCTCACGCTCGTCGGCTGGCTCGTGACCGGGCATGCCGCGCACGAGGCCTTCACCGCCGCCGTCGCCGTCCTGGTGATCGCCTGCCCCTGCGCCCTCGGTCTCGCCACGCCGCTGGCGATCATGGTGGGGACCGGCCGGGGCGCTCAGCTGGGCATCATCATCAAGGGCGGCGAGGTGCTCGAGGACAGCCGCCGGGTCGACACGCTCGTGTTGGACAAGACCGGCACGGTCACCGAGGGCCGGATGGAACTGGTCGACGTCGTCGCCCCCGAGGCCGATGGCTCCCGACTCCTGGCCCTGGCCGCCTCGCTCGAGTCGCGGTCCGAGCACCCGATCGCTGCAGCGATCGCCGCGTCCAGCACCGAGGTCCTCCCGGTGGACCACTTCGAGAACCGGGCCGGCCATGGTGTGGTCGGTCGCGTCGGCGGCAGCGCCCTCAGCGTCGGGCGCCGCTCGCTGTTCGACGACGTTCCGGACTCGATCGAGACGGCGGCGTCGACCGCCGAATCGCGGGGCCGGACCGCCGTCCTGGCCGGTCGGGACGGACGGGCCGAGGCGGTTCTGGTGGTGGCCGACCGGGTGAAGGCCACCTCGGCCGACGCGGTGGCCGACTTCGGCCGGCTCGGCCTCGAGGTCACGCTGCTCACCGGTGATCACCGAACGACCGCTGAAGCGGTCGCCGCCTCGGTCGGCATTCCCCGGGTCATCGCGGGCGTGCTGCCCGACGAAAAGGAAGCCGAGATCGCACGACTCCAGTCCGAGGGTCGGGTGGTGGCCATGGTCGGCGACGGCATCAACGACGGGCCGGCGCTGGCTCGGGCCGATCTGGGCATCGCGCTGGGCACGGGCGCCGACGTGGCGATCGAAGCCTCCGATCTCACCCTGGTCTCGGGCGATCTGCGAGCTGCCGCCGACGCCGTCGCGCTCTCTCGGCGCACGCTCACCACCATCAAGGGCAACCTCTTCTGGGCCTTCGCGTACAACGTCGCGGCCATCCCGCTGGCCGTGTTCGGGGTGCTCAGCCCGATGATCGCGTCGGCGGCCATGGGGTTCTCCTCGCTGTTCGTCGTCACGAACTCGCTGCGGCTGCGTCGCTTTCGTGGGTTCCGGTCGCGCTCCGACGTCACGCCGACAGCATCGCCGACCCCGTCCCTGCAACGGAGCTCCCCATGACCACCACCGTTCCCACTCGCCGCTACCTGGTTCCCGACATCTCGTGTGACCACTGCAAGGCCGCCATCGAGACCGAGGTGCGGGCCGTCGATGGTGTCACGACCGCAGTGGTCGATGTCGCGGCCACCTCGGTCACGGTGTCGGGAGGGGACGACGCTGCCATCCGAGCCGCCATCGACGAAGCGGGCTACGACGTCGCGGACGTGGCCGACGCTGCGAACTCATCCGACGTTCCCCCGGGATCGGGCGACGCTCCTCGGTAGACTCTGGCGATGGCCTACGTAGTCCCCGAGTTCCACCCGGCCTTCGAGGAGTACTGCGAGACGATCTTCGAGCTGGCCGAGGACTCCGTCGAAGTCATCCAAGCGCGGATCGCGGAGCGGCTCGAGGTGTCCCGACCGGCCGTGTCCGAGATGATCCGGCGCCTCGACAGCGAGGGCTTGGTTGCCGTCGACGGCAACGTGATCAGGCTCACGGCCGACGGCACGGCGCTCGCAATCAGCGTCGTGCGGCGTCACCGCATCGCCGAACGGTTCCTCACCGACGTCCTCGGCCTCTCGTGGACCACCGCCCATCACGAGGCGGGCAAGTGGGAGCACGTGATCTCCCCTCAGGTGGAAGAGGCGCTGATGCGGGTGCTGGACGATCCCACCACCTGCCCCCACGGCAATCCCATCCCCGGCTCGGAGTACACCGCCCCGCGGGACGCCACGGCGCTCAACGAGCTCACCGCCGGTTCACACTTCGTGGTGCGGCGGATCCCCGAGGAGCTCGAGTTCCGAGACGGCATGCTCGAGTTCCTGGAGCGCTCGTCGATCCTGCCCGGCAATCGTGGCACGGTCACGGCCATCTCCCCTGAGGGGACCATCACGGTCGAGATCGACGGCGCTCACGTCGGTGTCGGCTCCTATGCGTCCGAGCGAATCCTCGTCTCGACCGGATAGCCGCAGCCCCTCCGGGCAGTCGAGTGCCAGCGCTCCCTGCTCCTATTCGGTGGTTCAGGCGGAGCAGCGCGGAGAGACTTGGGCGATGGACGCAGTACGCCTCATCAACGCCGTGGACGCGGCCTTCGACGTGACCGGACGCGGCCTCGCATCGTGGCCGGATCCCCATCTTGAGTCATCTCCTGCGCAGGACGAGTACTCGCGCGTGACCGATCCGGCGAGGTACCGGATCATCGGGGCCCGAGCCGAAGCTTGGCTCGGCGCCCTGGTGGACGCCGGGCTCGCCACCGTCGACCGGGGTGTCTCGGTCGAGTGGCGCCAATCGCCGACCACGCTGGTGTCAGCAACCGATCGCGCCATCCCCGAGGCCGCCGGTGCGCTCCCCATCGTGGTCGCCAGGAGCCGCCTCGAGGACGTTGCCGATGCCGGGGTAACCCTCGGTTTCGGCGATCCGGCCGTCTGCGTCACCTGGTTGCCCGACTGTGGATGCGACGCCTGCGACATTGGCTCACAGGGACAACCTGGATTCGTGGTTCAGCAGCATCGTGTCCGGAACGTGACGCCTGCTTCGCAAGGGCGACCGCACGATCACCGTGGTCGACGGCAACGGGTGGAGCGCCTCGGGCGGTTCTTCAGTCCTGGGCGTCAACGAGGTCGAGCGTGTGCTGGCCGACCCGAGAGGGTGGGACGAGCTCTCCGGAGCCTCCTGGTTCGGGACCTGAGGCCGAGTCGCCCACCACGGCTCTCCGCCCCCTACGCCTCCAGGAGGCGCTGCAGGCGCTGGGTGGCGTCGATGAACTCCTCGACCAGGCTGTAGATCACATCGGCCGTGCGGCGCGGCCTGTCGGTCAGCCCGATGACCTGGCCGGCGGGATAGAAGTTCACGTCGACGGCCTGCTCGGGGTAGCGGTGGCCGCGCGCCATGGCGTCGACGGTGACCATCGTCTGCAGCGGCATACCCAGCGGCGCCGGCGTCTCGGGATCGTCCCAGGCGTCGGTCCACTTGTTGCGCAGCATCCGGGCGGGCTTGCCGGTCCACGACCGGGAGCGCACGGTGTCGCGAGTGCCTGCTTCCAGGTACTTCTGCATCTGGCCCGGCGGAACATCGGCTTCCTCGACGGTGAGCCAGAGCGAGCCGGTCCACACCCCCTGCGCTCCCATGGCCATGGCCGCGGCCATCTGACGCCCGTTGCCGATGCCCCCCGCGGCCAGCACCGGCAGGTCCGGCCCGACCGCGTCGATGACCTCGGGCCACAGGACGATCGAGCCCACATCTCCGGTATGGCCGCCGCCCTCGCCGCCCTGGCACACGGCGAAGTCCAGGCCGGCCTCCTTGTGGGCGAGCGCATGTTTGGCCGACCCGCACAGGGCGCCGATCGCTCGGCCGGACTCCTGCACCAGCGTGACGATGTCCTCGGGTGGGGTCCCCAGCGCATTGGCGATCAAGCTGCACTTCTCGTGGGAGAGGGCCTCCTCGATCAGCGGCTGCGCCATCAGCGCACCGAAGCCCAGGAGCTCGGCGAAGTCGCGCTCGTCCTCGGGGATCTCGGGCACGCCCGCGTCGGCCAGCAGTTTCTCGGCGAAGGCGCGGGTCTCCTCAGGGATCATCTCGGCCAGGTCGGCCTCGAGCTGCGCGGGATCGATCTCATCCATGCCCTCGTACTTCTCAGGGATGACGACATCGACGCCGTAGGTCTTGCCGTCGGCGACGTGCTCGTCGAGCCATTCGAGCTCGACCGCCAGCTGCTCGGGCGAGAAACCCACCGCACCGAGCACACCCATGCCGCCCGCGTTCGACACGGCGGCGACGACGTCGCGGCAGTGGGTGAACGCGAAGATCGGGAACTCGATGCCGAGTCGATCACAGATCGGGGTGCGCATGGTCGGGTCTACTCCAGGGTTGCGTAGTTGGTGCTGCGATCGTCGGCCTGGTCGGCGCCGACGGCCGCGATACAGGACCGTAGGGTGGCAAGGTAGTCGTCGACATGGGGAGCGTTGCCGTTGCTCACCGTCGAGTGGAGCGAATCGGGCGGGGTCTGCCGATCGTGGAACCAGCCGTGCTCAGCCAGAGCGTCGCCGACGGCGAACATGTCGAGCGGCCGATCGTCGTCCGCCGCCGCCAGCGCAATCAGGTGGTACCCGCCGTCGCCGAGCACCCGCACGCGGTCGAGCTCGGCAATGCCGGCCCTGAGCCGATCGGCCGCGTCGAGGGTGACGCGGGTCAGGTCGCAGTACCCGTCGGTCCCCAGGTGTTGCATGACCGCCCATGCGCTGGCCATGGGCAGGCCCGATCGGGTGCCCTGCAGGTTCGGGGAGGCGTAGAACCCACCCAACCAGCCATCGAAGACGAACGTCTGGAACCGCCGCAGCTCCTTGGTGCGATGGAGCACCACCGACACGCCCTTGGGGGCGTACCCCAGCTTGTGGATGTCGGCCGAGATCGAGGTGACGCCATCGACGCGGAAGTCCCATGGTGGCACCTCGCGCCCGAGCATCTCGGCGAAGGGCAGCACGAAGCCCCCCATGCACGCATCGACATGGCAGTTGGCGCCGACCGATGCGGCGAGCGCCGCGATCTCGGGGATGGGATCCACGACACCCTGCGGGTACTGGGGGGCCGACCCGACCACCAGGATCGTGTTGTCGTTGACGGCGTCGGCCATGGCGTCGAGATCGACGCGCCAGTCGGGGCCGACCGCAGTCTTGTGCAGGGTGATCCCGAAGAGATGAGCCGCCTTGTGAAACGCGGCGTGCGCACTCTCGGCCACGACCATCTCGGGCTGGTCGACGCGGCGTTCCTTCTCGGCGCGTTCTCGGGCGGCCAGCACGGCGCACAGGATGGACTCGGTTCCACCACTGGTCAGGAACCCTGCCGCGGTCTCGGGCCCGTGCAGCAGGCGTGCGGTCCAGCCCACCACCTCGGACTGGATGGCGCCCAACGAGGGAAACGCCTGCGTGTTGAGCGCGTTGTCGTGCAGGAACATCCGCGCCGCCCCGTCGATCACCTCGTGGACCGACGGGCCCCCGTCGTAGACCATGCCGAAGGTGCGACCCTCCGACCAGGCGACGTCGTCGCGGCGCTTCGACTCGAGATCGGCAAGAACATCGGCGACCGGGCGGCCCTGCGCTGGAAGATCCATCCTCCCTTGCTATCCGATGGAATGGGGCGGCTCAAAGGGCGCCCCGGGCCGGGAGGGTGGGTGCGGGGCGCCCGAGCCGCTATGGTGCTGTCCAGGCGCAACGCCACTGCGCGAGTCTGCCGCCCGAAACGCTCATGCGGCATCGGCGGCCCGTTGGACTGAGGGGATCAGTGCAACAGCGGACTCGTGTCCACCGGTCGGTGGCCCGGAGGGGGCATCCACCAGGCGTGACCCAACGTGCGCTGCAACCGAGCTTTGACCGAAAGGCCGAGCGTTCCCCACGCCATGTCGACACCTTCTCTGACACTCCGGGACTTCGAGGATCTGGTCCAGGCCCACCTGGACGGGGTCGCAGGTCCCGGCGCGGAAGAGATCCTGGGCACCCGCAGCAACGACTGGGCGCGGGTGCTGCTCCGGCGGTTGGACGAGACCGACCAGGCCCTCGATGATCTGCGCCATCGCTTGTCGGGCGCCGAGCGCGATCTGGTCGTCGCCGATTTCGAGGAGGAACGCAGCCGGATCGACGAGGTGCTCACGGCGCTGATCGGACCGGCCGAGCCGGCTCCCAAGGGCCCCGAACCGAAGGCGGCCGAGGCCTCCGACGGCGCCGACCTGCCCCCACAACTCCAGCTCTCCTGGACACCGGGACGCATCATCGCCTGGTCGGCCAATCGAGGCGGCGCCTCCGAGCCGCACGAACAGCTCCTGGCGCGTCTGGAAGGCGCCGGCGGTGCATCCGTCGGTTGGGAGACCCACCAACGGATTCGGCTGCCCGAGGGGTCCCGCGTCGACACCGTCGCCGCCCCCATCGGCACCTGCCTCGGCTGGTTGGTGGCGCTGGGCACCGCCGAGCCCGACGAGACGACGGGCGCCAGCGCCCGATGGTTGGGGTCCGTCGCGGCCCTGGCCGTTCGACTGGCCGCCCAGGGCCGCATGATCCCAACCCTGAAGAAGGCCCGGCGCCCCGCGGTTGAGGGCAGCCTGCCCAACGGGTTCAGCTCGTTCGAGGTGCGGTGGGTGCCGGCACTGATCAACGCCGACGTGCTCGCCGGGCTGGTCGACTCCCGGCCGGGTTCGGCCGGAGCGCTCCAGAACCGGCAGGACCCGCGCGCGTTCACCATGTCCGTCCTGACCGACCTGGTCAGCGCCATCTCCGGGGAAGCGGCCGATCGGCTCGAGGTGCCGGCTCCGCCGCCGGACCCGCGCAGCAAGGCCGAAGTCGGCGAAGCCATGCTGGGACGCCTCGGTGGTGAAGCGTTCGTCGCTCCCGGGCGCCTGGGGGGCGAGCTCGGTCGCCGACTCGACCAGTGGGCCCGTCCGATCTCGGGGCCCGCCAAGGTCACGCTGGTCGTCCAGCTCGACCCGCCCGACGACGTGGGTGCGTGGTATCTGTCGGTCCTGGCGCCTGGCAACGAGGGGGGCCTCGAGCCGGTCGAGACCGCGCTGGTCACCTCGTCCAACACCCGCAGCAAAGAGGTGCAGGACCAGCTGAAGCGGCTGGAACGGATCTTCCCCGAACTGCTCCGACCCGGCGCTCGCCGGCGGGGTGAGGTCATCCTCAGCCAGGATGAGGCCTGGGACCTGATGACCGTCAAGGGCGAGGCGTTGGCGGCCGCCGGGTTCGACGTCCGGGTCCCCTCGCTCTCCCGCCGCAAACCCACACCCGAGCTGCGGCTCACCTCGGAGGACACCACCGAGTCCGTCGTGGGAGCCCAGCAGCTGGCCAACGTGCGGTGGAGTGCGGTCTTCGACGACATCGAGCTCACCGGCGAGGACGTGCAACGGCTGGCCCGCGAGGCCAAGCCGCTGGTGCGATCACGCGGGCAGTGGGTCGAGCTCGACCATGCCGACCTGGCCGAAGCGGCCGCTGCGCTCGCCGAACGGGCCGACACGACCCAGCTCACCGGCGCCGACATGTTGCGCCACGCGCTGGGCCTCGAGGGGACGCCGCTGGGTGGCATCACGCTGGCAGGCGACAACTGGGCCGCCGAGCTCCTGGCCAGCGCCGAGGACGTGCCCGAGCACCCCGACACCACGCCCGAGGGATTCGAGGGCGAGCTCCGCAGCTACCAGGCCGAGGCGCTGGTCTGGCTCGGGTTCCTCCACGGGGCCGGCCTGGGTGGGTGCCTGGCGCTGGACATGGGCCTGGGCAAGACCCCGACGCTGCTGGCCCACCTGCATCAGGCCGGCAACGCGCACGCCTCGCTGGTCGTGGCGCCGCCTGCCGTCGTCGGGAACTGGGCCGCCGAGGCGGCCCGCTTCACCCCCGGCCTCGACGTCCGGGTCCATCACGGTCCGAACCGGGCAGGACCGGACCGGCTCGAGGCCCTGGCCAACGAGGCCGACGTGATCATCACGACCTACGGCACGGCCGTGCGCGACATGGATGCGCTCAGCGAGGTCACCTGGAACAAGGTGGTGCTCGACGAGGCCCAGGCCATCAAGAACCCGGCCAGTGAGACCGCGCAACAGCTGAAGCGGCTGGAAGCGGGCGGGCGCATCGCCCTGACCGGGACGCCCATCGAGAACGGCCTGGGGGATCTCTGGGCGATCATGGAGTTCGCGAACCCCGGACTGGTGGGACCGCGCCCCTCCTTCATCGCCCAACTCTCCAAGTCGGGCAACGGCTCGGGGAGCGGCCCGGAACGGGCGCTGCGGGCGCTCAACGGCATCCTCGTCTTCCGCCGCACCAAAGCCGAACCCGCCATCGCCGCCGAACTGCCCGATCGCATCGACGAGCTGGACCACTGCGCGATGACCACCGAGCAGATCGGTCTCTACCAGGCGGTCCTGGACAAGCTGGTGGTCGAGACGGCCGATTCGGACAACACGCCGCAGAAGAAGGGCGCCGTCCTGGCCGCCATCACGGCGCTGAAGCAGATCTGCAACCACCCGGTCAACTACGAGGCCGACGAGCTGCCGCTGGACGGCCGCTCGGGCAAGCTGGCCCGCCTCAACGAGATCGTCGACTCGGTCTTCGCCTCCGGCGAGCGGATGCTGGTGTTCACCCACTTCGCCTCGTGGGGCGAGCGCCTGGCCGAGTACCTCACCGAGCGCACCGGCATCGACATCGCCTGCTATCACGGTGGTCTCGGGCGCACGGCCCGAGACCGGTTGGTCGAGGAGTTCCAGAATGGAACGGGCCCGGGAGCGATGGTGCTGTCGCTCAAGGCGGGTGGGACCGGACTGAACCTGACGGCGGCAAGCCACGTGGTGCTCTACGACCGCTGGTGGAATCCGGCGGTCGAGGATCAGGCCCGGGACCGGGTCTGGCGTATCGGCCAGACCAGCACCGTCATCTGTCACCGGTTGGTGTGCCCGGGCACGGTCGACGAGCGGGTCGAAGAGGTCGTCGCCGGCAAACGACAGATCGCCGACATGGTGCTGCCCAAGTCCAGCTCCATCGGTGACCTCGACGCCGAGCAGCTGCAGCGCGCTCTGGGCATCGACGCCGACGCCGTCATGGCGGAGGACGACACCGAGCTCGTGGAGATTCTCTCGTGAACGCAGGACGACGTCGGGGCAACAAGAAGCGAGGGGGGCGGTCCAGGAAGAAGACCGTTTCCCCGAAGGCGATCAAGGAGTTCTGGGGTGAGGCCGACGCCGTGCCGCGCCCGCAGCACGACATCCGCATCGCCAAGGACACCTCGGCGGTGGTGCGGTCCCTGGGCCGCCCGCCCATGGGAGGCCAGGACACGTTGGCCGAGCACTACTTCGTGGCCGTGTACGACCGGGCGGTCACGTTGGCCAGCGCCCTGGCGGCCGCCGGCGATCTCATCGAACCCGAAGAGCTCCTGGCCGACGACGAACCCCACCCGTAACGAGCAAACGCGGGGTCAGACCCCGGATTTGCTCGTTTCAGTCGTTGAAGGTGGGAGAGCGGCCTTCCTTGCGGGCCCGCATGGCCTCTTCGAAGTTCTCGGTGGTCATCCGCATGAACAGCTGGGCCGTGGACTCCAGCTCGAACGCGTTCTCGATGCTGCCCGACTCGAGGCCGGCCCACAGCAGCCGCTTGGTGTGGACGACGCCGTTGGTCGACCAGCCCAGGATCTGCTTCGCCATGGCGATGGCCTCGTCCATCAACTGCTCGTCGGGCACGGCGCGGGAGATGAGACCCATCTGGGTCGCCTCGTCCGCGCCCACGTCCCGGCCGGTCAGCGCCATCTCGAACGCCCGTGACGTGCCGACGGCGCGGGGAAGGGTGTAGCTCAGGCCCAGCTCGAGGGCAGTCAGCCCGTTGTTGATCCCCGCAGCGCGGAAGTACGCAGACTGGGCCACGATCCGGATGTCGGTGCCGAGCGCCAGGCACAACCCTCCACCGATGGCGGGTCCGTTGACGGCGGCGATGACCGGCTTGGGCGCGTGACGCATGGTGCGAATGATGCCGACGAGCATGTCCATCGCCTTGGTGGCGATCTGATTGATGGTGAGACCGTCGATGTCGGGGGGCGGTTCGCTGTCCTGTACGTCGGCGCCCGAACAGAACGCCCGGCCCTTCCCGGTGAGGATGATGCACTCGATGGTGCGGTCATCGATGGCTTCGTCCAGCCGTTCGATGAGGGGAACGACCAGATCGAAGCTGAGCGAGTTGAGCCGCTCCTCCCGATCGAGGGTGATCACGCCGACACCGTCGGCCGGACGGGCGAGAGATGCGTAGCTCACGGGTTCACCTCGGGGTCAGGAACGCAGGAGTCGTTCGATGGCGGCCACCGCTTCGTCGACCTTCTCGTCGCCCGCCTCACGGTCGACGTCGGCGGCGTCACGCACGCAATGGCGTACGTGCTCGTCGACCAACCCCAGGCCCACGCCCTGGAGCGCCTTGGTGACCGAGCTGATCTGTGTGAGCACGTCGATGCAGTAGGTGTCCTGCTCGACCATGCGTTGCAGGCCGCGCACCTGGCCCTCGATCCGGCGGAGCCGGGCCAGGTAGTCGTCCTTGCTGAGCGAGTAGCCGACCATGGGAATGGAGCGTACCGGTCAGGCCTGGACCGACGGTTCCCGTCGCGGCAGTTCGGCGTCGGCCTCCGGAGGGGGGTGTCCCGCCGACGGGTCGTAGGGCACCGGCGGTGCGTAGATGTCCTCGACCTCGGGAGGATCGTCGGGCGGCGTGTCCAGCGCCAGGTGAGTGTCGTCGAACGGGTGCGAGCGACCTCGCCGCAGCCGAGCCGCGAGCAGCGAGACGCCGGCCAGCGCTGCGAGCGCCAGCACCACGGCGCCGATGCGGGCCCAGCCCTCACCTTCCGCCTCGCTGTGGGCCTCGTCGAACGCCTGGACCGCGTCGTCGACGCTGCTGAGATCGCCGGCCTCGAACGCGGCCCGGGCCTGGTCGACCAACGGATCGAGGGCGGTCCCCAGCAGCCCGATGCGGGCGATCAGTCCGGGCACGCCGCGCGAGGCGTCGGTGATCCGTTCGATCTCCCGTGCCGCACCGATCTGCGCCCCCATACGGTCGGCGAGGCCATCGAGCGGCAGGCGGGCATCCTCGTAGGCGGGTTCGATCCCCTCCGGCATCGCCAGATCGAGGTCGGCGGCGAGGTCGGTCAGTTCCTGTCGTCGGTCGAGGATCACCATCGCGGCATCGATCCCCTCGTCGGCCCGCTCGAAGCTCCACCCCTCCATCGCCCGGCGGATACCGAGGGGCACCGCCCACTCGCCACCGGCGGCGTCGAGCTCGTCGTACCGGGCGCCCGCAGCGGCCCGGTCCTCCAGCAGATCGGCGTCGGTCCCGGTCATCACGTACCGCTCGAGCAGGACGTCGGCGGTCTCCGACCCTCCGACCCGTTCCAGCAGATCCAGGAAGCGCCGGTCGTCGACCGCGGCGGAGGTCAGGGTCTCGGGCCCGTCTCCTGCGTAAGCGGGCGCCCGATCGAAGACGGCGTCGAGAACGAGCTGCATCCCGTCGAGGCCGATGTCCGCAGTGATCGCATGGATCACGTACCAGGCGCGGTCGTACCCGTACTCCTCGACGGCCGCGACATCGTCGCCACCCGCATCGGTCAGAGCGTCGTCCCACGTGGCCAGTGGAAACATGATCTCGTCCGGGCTCAACACGACGACGTCGCTGGTCTCGCCGATCGCGTCCAGCGTCCGCGCCGCGAACTCGTTGGCCAACCCCTCGTTGATCCAGCGCTGGCTGATGTGGTCCCCGTTGAACCATCCGTGGGCCAGTTCGTGAAGCACGACCGTCGGGTCCAGGTCCTCGCCGATCACGATCCGCCGCTCGGTCGGTTCGAACCAGCCGGAATAGCCGTACAGGTAGGGGCTGTAGGCCTCGACGATGTCGTAGGGCTCCCCGTCGGTCCAGGGTTCGCCCACCAGCCGGGCCATCTCGTCCAGAGGATCGCCGGTGTACCCCGCCACGAACGCGGCCCACTCGTCGTCGCCGGGCCAGGACCGGATGTTGAACGAGCGTCCCGGCTGCTCGATCGTCAGGTCGGCCAGACGATCGTCGTCCTGGGCGGTGACGATGGACCACCAGCTCTCGGGGTCCTCGATGTCGGGGGCGGTGAAGACCGTCCCCTCGGTGACGCCGAACTCGGGGTCCGATCCCACGATGTCGGGCTGATAGCCGACCGGGAGCTCGACGGTGACCGAGGCGAGGCCGCGGTCACCGACCGCGAAGGCGGGAAATGCGACGTAGGCGGGGTTGACCCGGGTGACGTCCTCGCTCCTGGCCGGGGCGGAAGGCACCTCGTAGGAGACGACGACCCGGCGCTCCTGACCGAACCGGAGGTTGCTGGGGAAGGTGACCTCGGCGGCGTCGGTGGCCCCGTCCTGTTCGGTGATCGCAACGTCCATCTCGGTGCCGTTCGAGATGGCTCGGACGTCCCGGGCCGAGTCGATGACCGGGAGGATCACGCCGGGGAAGAAGTACTCGAGGACGCCGTCCGCGGTTCGCTCGTCGGCTTGGACGTTGGTCAGGTCCAGCTCGGCGGTCACCACGACGACGCCGCGATCGGGCTCGGGCCGGAACGTCGTAGCGCCGACGAACCGAAGGCCGTCTCCGTTGGGATCGTCGCCCGGACCCTCCGCCTGCGCGGACGCGACGGGCGCGGTCGCCACGAGACCCGTGAGGATCAACAGGAACGTGGAGAAGACGCTGCGCATCGTCGCTCCCATCGGCGCGGAATGGCCAGGCCTGTAGTCGAGCACAACAGACCTATGGTGAGGAACCATGACGGCCGCACTGGGGATCGACGTCGGCACCACCAACGTGAAGGCCGTCCTGATCGACGGGGACGGCGGGATCCAGGCGTCGACGACCCGCCCGCTCCAGACCATCGTGCGGGGCGAGTCGGTCACCCAGGACGCCGGCCACCTGTGGGAGCAGGTCGAGGCCGCGATCCTGTTCCTCACACGGTCGTCGCCGACCATCGCGGCGTCGGTCGGCTCGATCGGGGTCTGCTCGCAGTACTCTTCGATCGTTCCCGTCGGTCCCAAGGGCCTGCCGGTCGGGCCGATGGTCATGTGGCAGGACCGCCGCGGCACGACGCCGTCGTTCGCCATCATGGAACGGCACCCCGACGCCTTCGTCCGCTGGGTCGAACGTCACGGGATCCCGCCCGTCGGCGGGGGCCTGGCCCTGGGGCACCTGCTGGTGCTGGAGGGTGAAGCAGTCCGTGGTGCCACGACCGCATACCTCGAGGCCATGGACTACGTCGTGGCCCGCTTCACCGGCACGATCTCGGCCACGCAGCACTCCATGTTCATGTCGCAGCTGTGTGACAACCGTTCGCTCGGGGTGACCACCTACGACGCCGAGCTGATCGAGATGGCCGCCGTGGATCCAGCGCGCCTGCCGCCGCTGGTCCCGGTCGGCAGCACGGTCGGCACCGTCCGGCCCGATGTCGCCGAGCGGCTCGGTGTCCCCGCCCGGGCCGAGGTCTCCGCCGGAACCAACGACACGTCCACCGACGCGGTCGCCACCGGCGCCCTGGCGGAGGGTCGGTGCGGTCTGGCCATCGGCACCACCAGCGTCCTGGTCGACACGGTCGAGTCGATGAAGGTCGACCTGGACCACGAGATCCTGTCCATGCCCGGACCGTTCCTCGACCAGTACCTCGTGTGGGCCGAGAACGGGCTGGGCGGCCGCGTCGTCCAGCAGGTCCTGGCCTCGCTGTTCCAGACCGACGACGCGTTGGGAGCCGACGGGCGCGAGCGGCCGTTCGCCCTGCTGGACACCGCGATCGCCACGTCGCCACCCGGCGCCAACGGGGCGATGTGCCTGCCGTGGTTCCACGGCTCGCTCGCGCCCCAGAGCGATCCGTCGATGCGGGGCGGGTTCCTGAACGTGTCCCTCGAGACGACGCGCACCGACCTGGTTCGAGCGGCGGTGGAGGCGACCGCACACAACCTGCGCTGGCTGCTCCCGCACGTCGATTCGTTCGTCGAGGAACCCATCGTGGACGCCGGCTTCGTCGGCGGCGCGGCTCGGTCCGACCAGTGGTGCCAGATCCTGGCCGACGTCGTGCACCGTCCGGTGCACCGGATCTCGCCTCCAGAGCAGGCCGTCGCCCGCGGCGCGGCACTGCTGGCCTGGCACCACCAGGGGGTCCTGGACCGACACGAACTTGGCGAACTGGTCGACCACGACCGAACCTTTGAACCGGACCCATCGCTCCGGGGGCTGTACGAACATCGGCACGGTCAGTTCGAGGCGGCCTTCGACGCCGTCCGGCCCATCGTCGCCGAGCTCGCCAGCACGCCGAAGCCCTGACCACCGCCATCCACGGGGAGCCTCCATGAGCAACGACTATCCGTACGCCGATCGGTACCCGGTGAACCGGGGCATGCCCGAGCACGGTCGGAGTCGCGACGAGATCACCGCCGAGCTCTCCACCATCGCCGCCGCCGAGGACGAGTTCTGGGAGACCGGACGCTGCTCGGGGACCATGTACTGCGGGGATCACGATCACTACGACTTCATGACCGAGGCGTACGGCCTCTTCGGTCACGTCAACGTCCTCCAGCGGGACATGTGTCCCAGCGCGACGCGGTTCGAGGGTGAGATCATCTCCATGACCCTGGACATGCTGGGAGCCGCACAGGCGGGACCCGAGTCCGATCCGGTCGGCATGGTCACCTCGGGCGGCAGCGGCAGCATCCTGCACGCCCTGTTGGCCTACCGGGAAGAGGCCACCGCCCGCGGCGTCGAGCGGCCCAACTTCGTCAAGCCCGAGACGGGGCACCCGGCGTTCGACAAGGCCTGCCACCTGCTGGGTGTCGAGATGCGGCGGGCGCCCGTCGATCCGGAGACCACGAAGGCCGACCTCGATGCCGTCGCCGCGTTGGTCGACGACCAGACGATCGCCATGGTCGGATCGGCCTGCAACTACGGCTACGGCACCGTCGACCCCATCACCGACATGGGCGCGCTGGCGCTGGAACGCGAGATCGGCCTGCACGTCGACGGCTGCCTCGGAGGGTTCATCCTGCCCTGGGGACGCGAGCTCGGGTACCCGATCGAACCGTTCGACTTCTCGGTGCCGGGGGTCACGTCCATCTCCGCCGACACCCACAAGTACGCCTACGGATTCAAGGGCACCTCCGTGCTCGCCTTCCGCAACCGGGCCCTGCGCAACGGCCAGTACTTCTACCTGACCGATTGGACCGGCGGAAAGTACTTCTCGCCCGGGATCGACGGCTCCCGGTCGGGCGGCCTGCTGGCTGCGACGTGGGCGGCCATGGTCAGCCTGGGTCGCGACGGCTACCTCGGGTACGCCGAGAAGATCTTCGCCACCGCCGACGCCATGAAGGAGGCGGTACGGTCCCACGACTCGCTGCGGATCATGGGCGACCCGACCTTCTGCTTCAGTTTCACCAGCGACGAGTTCGACATCTACCACGTCAACGACTTCATGCGGAAGAAGGGCTGGCGCTTCAACGGCCAGCAGTACCCCAACGCCATCCACATGGCCGTCACCCGGCCGCAGACCCAGGACGGGGTCGCCGATGCGTTCCGAGAGGACCTGGCCGAGGCGGTGGCCTACGGCCACGAGCACAAGGGAGAAGATCCGTTCAGCGCCGCCATCTACGGAGGCGTCGCGGGCGGCCTCACCGACGAGGCGGACGAGTTCATCCGGGGGATCATGGAGGGGATGATGGACACGATGCAGGACGTGCCCCCGGGGGCCGACGCAGCCGCTCCGGCCTGATGGCGCTGGTCGTCGGGGTCGACTCGTCGACCCAGTCCACCAAGGTCGAGGCTCGCGATCTGGAGACCGGTGCCGTGGTGGCGCGGGGTGCCGCGGCCCACCCGTCCACCGAACCGCCGGTATCCGAGCAGGATCCGGCCGCGTGGTGGGACGCCCTGGTCTCGGCGATGAGTCAGCTGGGCGAGCACCGCGTCGAGGTGTCCGCTGTCGCTGTCGCAGGGCAGCAGCACGGGCTGGTGCTCCTGAACGACGCCGGGCAGCCGGTGCGGCCGGCCAAGCTCTGGAACGACACCACCTCGGCAGGCTCGGCGACCGAGCTGGTCCAGGAGATGGGCGCGCCGGCATGGGCCGGCGGGTGCGGGAGTGTGCCCGTCGCCGCGTTCACCGTGAGCAAACTGGCCTGGGTTGCCCGGCACGAACCCGACGCGCTGGCCCGGGTTCGGAGGGTGATGCTTCCCCACGACTACCTGACCTGGCGGCTGACCGGTCGGCACGTCACCGATCGGGGCGACGCCTCGGGTACCGGCTGGTTCGATCCCTCGGAGAATCGCTACCGACCCGAGCTGTTGGGAGCGGCCGTGGACGACGCCGATGCGTGGCTGGAGCGGCTACCCGAGGTGCTGGGCCCCGATACGCCGGCGGGCGAGCTGACCACCGACGCGGCCGACGTGCTCGGTCTTCCGGCGGGCATCCCCGTGGGACCGGGCACCGGCGACAACATGGCTGCGGCACTGGGACTGGGCCTCCGGACCGGTGACCTGGCGCTCTCGCTCGGCACCTCGGGGACCGTCTACGCCGTGTCCCCGGTGGCGCACGGCCGACCCGTCGGGCCTGGTGGCCGGCTTCGCCGACGCAGCCGGGGCGTTCCTGCCGCTCGTCTGCACCCTCAACGCAACGAAGGTGACCGACACGGTGGCCGCCTGGATGGGGACGGACGCTCCGGGCTTGAGCGAATTGGCGCTGCAGGCGCCTTCCAAGTTCGGCGGCACCGTGCTGGTCCCGTACTTCGACGGCGAACGGACCCCCAACCTCCCGGACGCATCCGGCTCGATAGCGGGACTTCGGACGAGCACGACCCGTGACGAACTGGCGCGTGCCGCCCACGATGGCGTGCTGTGCGGTCTCCTTGCCGGGCTCGACGCCTTGGGCGGCGCCGGCGTCGACACGAGCGGTCGGGTGCACCTCATCGGCGGGGGAGCCCGATCGGGCGCCTACCGCCAGCGCTGTGCCGACCTGCGCGGCGCCCCATCGTGGTCCCCGACGCCGACGAGGCGGTCGCGACCGGAGCGGCGCTGCAGGCAGCTGCGATCGGCTCGGGCAGGAGTTCCGCCGCTCTCGCGGCCCGGTGGAGTCTCGGGTCGGGCGAGACCATCGAACCGACGTCGGGCACCACCGGGGTCGAGATCAGGGAGGCGTACGCAGCCGAGGCGACACGCGTCGCGGGCTGACGGCGGCAACGCCGCTCAGGGCGACACCACGTTCGAGCGTCAAGGACCGACGGACTCGAGATACCGGGCGGCTCCACGGATGGAGCGGTCAGCTTGCCGGCGGAAGGCCTTGGTGATGGCCCACCGAAGTGGTCGGGTCCAGCCGGGCAGCCTCGAAAGGTTGCGGAAGGTGAGCCGTGTGCCGTCCCCCTCGGGCGCGAATCCGATCGAGTCCTCGCTGGGCGCGAATCCGAATGTTCCTGCGTAGCGAACCAGCGTGTTTTGCCTGACCTCGACCAGCACCGGGTGGACCGTCAGCTTCCACGGCCCCCTCGCCATCGTGCAGGCGTACTCAGCCCCTTCGACCAGTGGCTGGCCGCTCACCAACTCCGATCGGGCGACGGCAGGGTTCCACTGAGCAAGAGTCGCCATGTCCGCAATGGCGAAGGCCTGCGATGGCGGGCACGAGACGATGACCGAACCCTCGAACGCAACCTGGACAGGACGGCGGTTGACCGGGTCGGCGGCGCCCGTCATCCGGCGCCTGGCCCCCAGATGGCTAGAACTCTTCCACGATGGTGATGGATTCCAGAGCCACCGCCGCGAGGATCACGAAGCCCACCGACACTGCGCCCCAGACCCACCAACGATTCCACCGGTTCACGATCCAGGTCGCTCCCGCCACCGATCCCATCAGCAGCCATACACCCAGGATGATGGCGGTCAGCCCGACGCCGTAGGTCGCCCGTGCCCACCACCCGAACATCATGACGACCACGACCATCGGCCAGTACAACTCCGCCCTGATCGCGCCAGGAGCTTCGTCGCTCATGCGTGCAGTGTCACACAGGTGACGACCATCCGGAACCCCCGTGCCACTTGCCGGACCCGTTGGGGCCCAGAAACGCCACCGACGTCCCGGCTCGGATCGCCAGCGTGATGTCCCGCACCGCGACCCGGTGTCCGTGGTGGAACGACGCGAAGTCGAACCGGACAACCGGTTGCGGATACGAGGGCACCGGGTCACGCTGGAAGCCCCGCCGCCGGCGTGATCTGACGAGAGGACCCGATTCATGACGAAGACGAAGGTGGTGGCAACCGAGGACCCGGGTGCCAGCCTGCAGGCGAAGCGGTTCCGCCTTCCGGACTCGGACGCCAGCGTCGGTCCGGTCGCCCACCTCTCGATGGAGCGAGCGCGGCTCGACGAGCTCGACTGGACCCACCTGAGCGTCGACCCGGTCGGCGTGTCCCTGGGGGCGGAGATCAGCGGGGTCTCGCTCGCCGACGAGCTCGACGACGATGTCATCGACGAGATCCGGCGGGCGCTCACCGAGTACAAGGTCCTGTTCTTCCGGGACCAGCCCCTCGACGCCGAGCAGCACGTTGCCTTCGCCGCCCGGTTCGGTGAGCTCGAAGTGCATCCGTTCATCCCGGGCAACGAGCAGCACCCCGAGCTGGTCCGGTTCGAGAAGTCGGCCGACACCGGAGGGTACGAGAACGCCTGGCACCACGACGTCACCTGGCGAGCCGTGCCTTCCCGGGCGGCCATCCTGCACGCGCTCTCGGTGCCGGCGGTCGGTGGCGACACGCTGTTCTCCGACATGTACGCGGCGTACGACGGGCTCGACGAGTCCACCAAGGCACGGATCGAGGGAATGGTCGCCGTCCACGACTACGCCCGGGCGTTCGGCTACGGCCTGGACGCCGACGCCATGGCCGAGATGCGCCGGGAGTACCCACCGGTCGAGCACCCGGTCGTCGTGCGCCATCCCGACTCGGGCCGCAGGGCGCTCTACGTGAATCGGATCTTCACCGACCACCTCGTCGGTCTCCCGGTGGACGAGGGTCGTGCCCTGCTCCAGCTCCTGTGCTCCCAGGCGGACGTCCTCGAGTACCAGTGCCGCTTCCGCTGGACCGACGACGCCGTGGCGTTCTGGGACAACCTGGCCGTCCAGCACTACGCCGCCAGCGACTACTGGCCCCACGTGCGGGTCATGGAACGAGCCAGCATCGTCGGCACCCGCCCGACGGCGTGACCATCTCGGTGGCTTCCATCGCCTTGAGTCGGTCGAACAACCCGCGCAGCTCGTTGCGGCGGCCGCGGTCGTGGGCCAGATTGTTCAGCTCGTGCGGATCCTCGGCGGTCTCGTACCACTCGTGGTCCTGGTCGTCGAAGTCGGCGTCGACGTCGAACGTCTTGCCCGCCTCGTCGACCGTCCCGTCCCGGCGGATGCCGCCCCCCACGCCGTAGTACCGGGCGTACTTGGTCTCCCCGTCGTAGAAGCCCCGCACGGCATAGCGGGTGCCGGCCAGGTGTGGTGACTGGGCCGAGTCCTGGGCGAAGAAGACCGCGTCGCGGGGCCGAGCAGTGGGATCGGCCAGGGCAGGCTCCAGCGACACTCCGGACAACGCACCCGTGTCGCCGCCCCCCAGGCTCACGATGGTGTGCGCCAGATCGACGTGCGTGCTCAGGGCGTCGGTGGTCGAACCGGCTTCCACGCCGGGGCTCTTCATGATCAGCGGCACGCCCATGACCTCCTCGTAGACGCACGGGAGCTTGGCCCGTAGGCCGTGCGACCCGCAGGCGTCGCCGTGGTCGCTGGTGTAGATCACGGTCGTGTCGTCGTAGATCCCTAGGTCGTCCAGCGTGCCGAGCAGGCCGGTCAGCGTGTCGTCGAGTCGCTGGTGGAGCCAGGCGTAGTAGTCCAGCTGCCGCAGCCAGGCGTCGTGGTCGTCGTGGTCGAGCGTGCCCACCATGTGCTCGTGGTTGCGCACATACCGCCAGGCCCGCTGGATCTCCGGCTTGGTGTGGAGATCGTCGTGGAAGTTGGCCGGCAGCTCGTCGAAGAGCCGGGGGTAGTCGGTCGGCGCCGGATCCGGCCGAACCTCGTCACCAAGGATGTACTGCTGGATGAAGCGGAAGATCTCGAGCTGCTCGGGATGGGCGTCCTGATAGTCCGGCTGATCGATCGGGAACCACATGATGTCGTGGGGATTCACCAGCGCCACGGTCAGGAACCAGGGGGCGGCGCCCCCGGCGTGCTCGGCGAGCCAGCGCTGCGCGTCGGCCGCGATGATCGGGTCGAAGTGGCGCCCGGTCCACGGGTTTCCCGTGAAGTGTTTGTCGTTGCCCGTCCACCCGCTGTAGCCGTAGTCGGACATCTCGGGCGTGGGTGAGTGACTGAGGTGCCACTTGCCCACGTAGCCGCTCTCGTAGCCCACCTCACGCAGCAGGCTGCCCGTGGTGGGGATCTCCGGGTCGAGCGCCACGTGCGTGGGGAAGCTCACGTTGTTCACGACTGCGTGTTCGGCCAGGTAGCGACCGCTGTAGAGGCTGGCCCGGGACGGTGAACAGGGCGAGGCGTGCGTGTAGTGCCGGTCGAAGCTCAACCCGTCGGCGGCGAGCCGCCGGTGCGCCGGCAGAGCAACCTTTCCGCTCAGCCAGCCGTTGCGCCGCTCCTCGTCGGACACGATCAACAGGATGTTGGGGTGTGCCATTGTGGGAGCGTAGGGGAGCAAAGACCGAGGGATCGCCGATGGATTCAGAAGCACACGATCGAGCTGCGGAGCGCTTGCTGAGCGGCGCAGCCTGGGACGACTTCTGCGACACCCTGAAGCTGGCCGGGCGCGTCGCCATCCGTGAAACGCCCGACGGCAACCCTCAGGACCGCGTCGAGGGCTTTCGCTACCTGACCCGGATGATGCTCATGTCCTCGATGCGCTGCATCGAGCGCACCCCGCCCACCGGACCGCAGAACCTCATGATCATCCCGCCGCCCCTGAAGGGCGGGATCGGCGTGCAGTCGCCCAACCAGGACCATGTCGTGCAACCGGTCGACCCGCGCTACCGCTATCGCGTCACCGGCCAGCGAGGTTCGGTGCCGTACGTCCACATGTCGGCCTGGTCGCCGCCCGTGCCCGACGACGTGGGGGCGTTCCCGACCGGGCTCGACGCCGAGGAGCTGCTGCCCACCTTCAATCCCAACCGCGCCGCCACCCCCCACACGGCCGCACTGGACGACTACACCGACGACGACGGCAATGTCGATTTCGTCCTGGCGGTCGAGGAGCAGGAGGGCAACTGGTTCCCCATCGTCGAGCAGACCCGCGAGCTGATGATGCGCCTCGTCTACGACGACCGGTCCACCCAGAAAGCGCCGCGGTTGACCATCGAGTGCCTCGACCCCCACGACCAGCCGGACACACCTGAGCCAGCCGAGATGTCGGCCCGCCTCGCCATCGCCGCGCAGATGATCCTCGGGCTCCAGACGGACTACGGCGAGTGGACCCGGGAGCTGTTGGGTTTCGAAAACGACCTGGAGTTCACCGAGGAGGCCTACCGCCGCATCGGAGGCTCACCCGACGACCGGCACTTCGAGTTCGGGTACTGGCGGGTGGCCGCGGACGAGGCGCTGGTGGTCGAGTTCGACCCGCCGACCTGCCAGCACTGGAACTTCCAGCTCTGCAACCACTGGATGGAGAACCTGGCCAACTACCTCACCGGACAGGGCTACCTCTCCATGGAAGGGGCAACCATCGAATCCGACGGCATCGTCCGCATCGTGGTGGCGCACGAGGACCCGGGGATCGGCAACTGGGTCGACCCCGCCGACCACGATCACGGCGTGATGGGCCTGCGCTTCGTTCGCCCCGAAGGCACCCCCGAGGTGACCGCCCGTCTCCTCCCGCTGAGCGACCTGCCGGCCGCCCGCTGACCCCGCGCCGACGCCACCTCCTCGAACTTCGGGGAGATGAGGACCAGGGGGTGGGGAGAATCCTCCGAAGTTGGCCGTTCCGAGGGTCAGGCTCGGTTGGGAGCGAGCGCCTCGAGCGCGTTCCAGTCGACGGCACCCATCTCGCCCGAAGGATGCAGGGGCTGGAGGCAGACGTGGTCGGCCCCGGCATCCCAATGGGCGCGGATCCGATCCCGGATGGCGCTCTCGTCGCCCCAGGCCACCAGTGCGTCGATGAAGTCGTCGGTGCCACCGTCGTCGATGTCCGCGTCGGTGAACCCGAGCCGCAGCCAGTTGTTGCGATAGTTGGGCAGGTCGGCGTAGATGCCCAACGCGCCGCTGGGCGGCGGCACGAGCGGCGTCCGCATCGGTGGTCATCACGATCTTCTGCTCGACGCAGAGCCACGGGTCCGGGCCCAGCACCGCTCGGGCCGTGGCGGTGTGCTCCGGTGTGGTCCAGTACGGGTGGGCCCCGTCGGCGGCGGTCCCGGCCAACTCGAGCATCTTCGGTCCCAGCGCCGCCAGGAGCGTGGGCGTCGGTTCGCTCGGTTCGATCGCCAGATAGGGAGAGGCCTCCATCGCTTCGAGGTACGCCCGCATCGTGGCCACCGGCTTCTCATAGGTGATCTTCCGGATCCCCTCGACGATGGGAGCGTGCGACACCCCCATGCCCAGGATGAACCGATTGCCGGACTGCTCGGCCAGGGTCAACTGGGCTTGGCGCATGGCGCCGGGATGGCGGTGGTGGATGTTGGCGATGCCGGTGGCGACGACCAGCTGGTCGGTGTTGGCGAGCAGCCACGCGGCATGGGCCATCGGGTCCCGACCGAACGTCTCCGGGATCCACAGGGCGCCGTACCCGAGGGCCTCGACCCGTCGGGCGAACTCGGCCGCCTCGGCCGCAGTCATGGTCTCGGTGAAGTACCAGAGGCCGATCGGTCCGATGTCGGGAGAGCGCGTCATCACGAGAGTCAAGCACAGACAACCCTCGGATGATCGTGACGCAGGACGCGCGGTCGGCTACCTTCCCGACGTGTTTCACACCGGACATCCGCGCTCGCAGCGACGCCGAGCGCTTGCCCCCGTCATCCTTGCGCTCTTCGCCCTCACCGCGTGCGGGGGCGACGACGACACCGACGTCGCTGCGGGCGGAGGCTCGGCCACGACGACACCCCTCAGCGACGAAACCGTCGTCATCCTGGCCGTCGACAACTCGTTCAACCCAGAAGAACAGACGGTCCCCGCCGGCGCCACGGTGGTCTGGGAGAACCGCGGTCGCAACGACCACGACATCGTGCCCGAGGACCCCGACGCACCCTGGGCCGTCGGCGAGGAGGCCTTCGCGCCCGGCGACTCCGCCGAGTTCCGGTTCACCGAGCCGGGCACCTATCGCTACTACTGCTCCATTCACGGCACCATCGACATCGGGATGCCCGGCGTACTCATCGTCGAGTGACCCACCACCCTTATCCGGAGGTTCTCCTGTGACATCGACCCTGCGCCGACTGCTCGGCCTGCTCTGCGTTCTCGCCCTCGTCGCCGTGGCCTGCGGCGACGACGACGGTGGAAGCAGCACCACCGAGCCGTCCTCCGAGACCAGCGAGGCGTCCGAGACCGGAGAGACCGCCGCCGACACGGATGACGCAGGCGAGACCGATGACGACGAGGCCATGGCCGACGATGACGGCGTCCTCAACGTCCCCGACGAGTACGAGACCATCCAGGCCGCCGTCGACGCGGCCGTCCCCGGCGATCTCGTGCTGGTGGGAGAGGGCACCTACAACGAAGCGGTCGATGTCGCCTCCACCGCGGGTGCTCCCAAGGAGAACATCGTGATCCGGGGCGTCGACCGCAACAAGGTCATCCTCGACGGCGAGTTCGAGCTGCAGAACGGCATCCGCGTGCTCGGCACCGACGGGGTGGCGATCGAGAACATGACCGCGCAGAACTACACCAAGAACGGGTTCTTCTGGACCACCGACATCGAGGGGTACCGCGGGAGCTACCTGACGGCCACCCGCAACGGCGACTACGGCATCTACGCGTTCGGCGCCCGCGACGGCATCCTCGAGCACAGCTACGGGGCCGGCAGCCCCGACGCCGGCGTGTACATCGGCCAGTGCTATCCGTGCAATGCGCTCATCGACGACTTCACCAGCGAGTACAACGGCCTGGGCTACTCGGGCACCAACTCCGGCGGCGACCTCTACATCATCAACTCGACGTTCCGGTTCAACCGGGCCGGGGTCGTCCCCAACTCGGGCTCGTACGAGGGGTGCGCCCCCGAGCGGGAGACGACCATCGTCGGCAATTGGATCCACAGCAACAATCAGGCGGACAGTCCTGCCATCGACGTCGCGATCCTGGCCCAAGGCAACGGCGTCGTGACCCCGGGCGGCCTCGCCAACCTGATCGAGAGAAACCAGATCTGGGACCATGACATCTCAGGGGTCGCGATCGTTCCGTTCCCCGAGGAGAACCCGATCAACGAGATCCCGGATCCACCCGACCCCGACTGCCTGGCCGACGCCGAGGCCGCGCCCGACGACGTGGTCGCGGATCTGCCCAGCCCGTTGCTCTGGCCGGCCAAGGACAACATCGTGCGCGGCAACGTGATCACCGATTCGCGAACGGCCGACATCATCAACTCCCAGGCGATGGAGGACAACAACCGGTTCTGCGACAATCAGTACACGCTGAGCATCCCCGAGGACATCGAGACACTGGCCCCGTGTGAGGGTGAGCTCGCCGAGCTCGGTGATGTCGGACTCGCCCGATTCGCCGAGATCGCCTACCGCGACGGCCGGCCGCCCTCTTCCGACTACGAAACCTACGAGTACCCCGCGATCGGCGACCTCCCCGGCATGGAGGATCCGCTGAACGCTCCGCCGGTCCCGGCGGACAACATCGTGATCGACGTCGACATCGCCAGCATCGGAGTCCCCGACATGCCGGCCGACGCGTAGGTCGAGCCGTGGGCCGCACTCGCCGTCCGGCCATCGCCGCCGCGGTGGCCGTGCTGGCACTGGTCGCCGCGGGCATGGTCATCGGCGCCCGAAGCGACTCGGCCGATGCGCTGGCCAGAAGTCGCGGTCGCCTGGTCGTCGAGTGCCATGCCAGCCACTCGGCGCCCGATGATCCCATCGTCTTTCCCGGCCAACCCGGGTTCTCGCACATGCACGACTTCTTCGGCGCCACCGAGGTCGACGCCTTCTCCACCGCCGAGTCTCTCGAGGGTGGTCCCACGACCTGCCAGATCAAGCAGGATCGTGCCAGCTACTGGGCACCTGCGCTCTACCACGACGGCGAGAAGATCGATCCGGCCAGCTCCGACGCGTACTACCGCGCCGCTCCGGGGGTCGACCACACCACCGTCGGGTCGTTGCCGTACGGACTGAAGATCATCGCCGGCGACGCATCCTCACGAGAGGCGCAGTCGACCGACATCGTCGGATGGGGATGTGGCGCCAACCCCCGGCTCACCGCCGCCCCCGCCCAATGCTCGGAGCGGGCGGCGCTCCGGCTCCACGTCGTCTTCCCCGACTGCTGGGACGGGGTCAACCTGGACTCGGCTGACCACAAGAGCCACATGTCGTACAGCGAGCGCGGCCGATGCGACGACGACCATCCGGTCCCGGTGGCGCAGTTGGAGTTCATCGTCCAGTACCCGTTCTGGGGCGACCCATCGATGTTGGTGCTGGCATCGGGGTCGCCGTACACGGCGCACGCCGACTTCTTCAACACCTGGGAACCCGACGCCCTCGACCACGAGATCAACGCCTGCGTGCGCGGCGACATCGTGTGCGGCGTGCCGTCACTCTGACCGATCGGGTCGGATGGTCGGCAGCGACGCGTGCTCTCCCTGGGCCGCCACGTCGTGGCCCCAGAATCCTCGCGGTGCCATCAGCTCGTCGATGAGGAACTCGAGCCGGGCGTCGAACTCACGTCGCAGCTCTTGCGTGCGCTGGCGGGCCACGCGCTCGGGAACCAGGTCGAACCCGTGCGCCTCGAGCTCGTGGTAGAGGTCGGCCCACATCTCGTTCTGGTCTGTGGCGTAGACCTCGTCGAATCGCGTCCGGTACTCGCTCAGGTCTGCTCCCTCGGTGAGCATCCGGAACAGGCGCACCGAGCGGCGGAACATCCAGTACGGCGCCCGGTTCTCCGCTCCCGCGGATCATCTGACACTGAAGTGCGGCATCGGAGAGCAGGCCGAGGGCCGTGACCCAGTTCTGGCCCCGGTGCTGGGAGCGGAACAGCATGAGCATCGGGAAGCTGGTATGGGTCTCGATCACCCCGGCCACCCAATCCTCCCAGCCCTCGAAGAAGGAGACGAGCTCGTCGGGGTCGGCCGAGGGTGAGCGGGAGATGACCAATGCGGTCGGAGTGATGCGCTCGGACGTCCCCGCGTCGAGGGTCATCAGCTTCCGCTCGCGCTCGCTGTAGGCCGAGTACATGGCCGGCAGGTAGCCGATGACCATCGCGGTGGTGAGTACGCCGGCGAAGGCCTCGACGAGCGCGCCGATACGGGGCACCGCCTCGGCAGGCACGACCTCGCCGAAGCCCAGTGTGAAGTAGACGACCCCCGAGTAGTAGAGCGCGTCGCCCAACGAGCCGGCGCCCGAGAGCCCGCCCACGCCCCACCAGATCAGGCCGAACCCGACGATTTGCTGCACCACCCACGCGGTCAGCAGCAGGAGGACCGACAGGGGGGCGAACGTGCCCAGCAACCGGTCGGCGATCCGCTCGTCGCGCAGGTGGCTGGCGATCCACCGCATCACCGTCCAGCTGCGCCGGTAGATCTGCCCGGTGAGCCACCACCGGGCCTGGGACGTCTGGGTGGTGACCAACGTGTTCAACATGTCGGCCAGCGCGGTGACGACCAGCGCAACCCCGACGACGACAGCGAGCACCTCCAGCACGGCGTCAGGCTATTGCGCCGCGACCCCCTGCTGGGTCAGCATCGGGCCCCGCCTGCGATGAGGAGACCCGATGCGGTTCGCGTTCGCCGAGAGCATGACCGACCCCAGCTACTACCTGCCGCTGGCCCAGGCGGCCGAAGCGGCCGGATTCGACGCGTTCATCGTTCCGGACAGCATCTGCTATCCGGAGGTGTCGGACAGCACCTACCCCTACACCCCCGATGGCAACCGGGAGTTCCTGGAGGACAAGCCGTTCATCGAGCCGTTCACGCTGATCCCGGCCATGGCGGCGGTGACCGAACGGCTGACGTTCACGACCTTCGTGGTGAAGCTCCCGATCCGGAATCCGGTCCTGGTGGCCAAGTCGGCTGCTTCGGTCGCCGTGATGAGCGACAACCGCTTCCACTTCGGCGTCGGCACCAGCCCGTGGCCTGACGACTACGAGATCTGCGGAGTGCCGTGGGAGCGCCGGGGCAAGCGGATGGACGAAATGATCGACATCATCCAGGGCCTGGGAACGGGGGAGTACTTCAGCTACGACGGGGAGATCTTCACGGTGCCGTCGGCCAAGATCTGTCCGGTCCCCACCGAGCCGTTGCCGATCATGATCGGCGGGCACGGCGAGAAGGCCCTGCGTCGTGCGGCGCGCCTGGACGGCTGGCTCCATGCCGGCGGAGATCCCGAGCAGCTCGATGGTCTGCTGGCCCAACTCACCGACTACCGCCGCGAGCTGGGTCGTGAGGATGCGCCGTTCGCCACCTATGTCATCTCGATCGAGGCGTACACCCCCGAGGGGATCGAGAAGCTCGAGGCGCGGGGGATCACCGACGTGATCGTCGGGTTCCGCGACGCCTACGCCATGGCCCAGGACACCCAGTCATTGGACGAGAAGGTCGGCGCCATCCAGTGGTACGCCGACGAGGTCATCTCGAAGGTCAAGTGAGCACGCTCGGGGCCTGACCCCCAGAGTGCTCAGTCGCAGGTGGTGCCCAGGATGCGGCAGACCTGGGTGAGCGTCTCGGGCGCCACGCTGAACCAGGCCCAGCGGCCCCGCTGCTCGCGCTCGAGGATTCCCGCATCGACCAGTTGGCCGAGATGATGGCTGACCGTCGGCTGGGACCGGCCGAGTGGTGCGACGAGATCACACGAGCAGGCCTCACCGGTCGGACTGGTGGCGATGATGCTCAACAGGCGAAGACGGGCCGGGTCGGCCAACGCCTTCATGACCGCAGCCACCTCGGTGGCGTCCTCCTCGGAGAGAGCCTCCGAGGTCACCGGAGCACAACACGTGAAATCCACGGTCCCATCGTAGGGGGCCGCTTCCCGGTCGGGACGGGAGCCGCCCGGCGAGAACAGGCCCAACTGCCTCAGGCGAGGATCGCGCCGTGGTCCACCAGGAGCTGGTCGACCTGCTGGGCCGTGGTGGGGCCGAACGTCGAGAACGGGAGGGCCAGCTCTTGGCGTGCGATCGCCAACTCGTCGCGGGAGAACGTGCAGGAAACGGCCGAGGGCTCGATTCCGTACAGCTCGGCTGAATTGAGCCCGAAGATCCGTTCCTTCACGGCCGGGGTCAGCGCCGGATAGCCGAAACGTTCCTGGAACTCCTCGGTGATCTCGAAGGCCCGCAGCGCCTCGATCTGGTCCTGCGGCGACCCGTACCAGATCGAATCGGTGCCCCACACCAGCCGATCGGGCCCGACCGCCACCAGGAGCTTGCCCAGCACATGGGCCGCCTGGTCGGGATCACCCATCACCGCCCGCCACGTGCTGCCCAGCTCGGCGTACACGTTGGACCCGGCACCCACCCCGGCGTCCGCCAGCGATCGGACCAGGCGATCGACCCCCGCCGGCTCGCCCTCGTTCTGATACGGCCCCTCGGTCACATCGGCCTCGTACCCCGAGTGGTACACGACGAAGGAGAGGTCCGGATGGGTCACGGCGGCCGGGCCCACGTCGACCGGACTGGCGAATCGCTCCGCGCCGCCGCCGACGGCTCGGAGCCCCTTGTGGACGCAGAGGATCGGCGGCCCGATCTCGGTGAGGTGGTCCAGCAGGGCTCGACCGATCTGCGGTGCGGACGGATCGTGGTCGTCGAGAAAGAAGGCCCGGTCAGCGGGCGCATGGCAATACAGCTTCCACGCCGCCAGGTCGTGCTGCTCCCGCATCGCGCTCATGGCCTCCAGGGACGCCTCCAGGTCGCCCAGGTTGGGTGCGGCCTGGCCCTGGGCGGACACGCGCTCGTCACGGCACAGGCCGTCGATGACGGCCCTGGCCCGTTCCATCGACTCGATCGAGAGCGGGTTGTCCGGCCCGAACAGCGGGAGGGCGGAGAGCACGACGGCGGAGGTGTCGCTCTGCAGGAAGACCAGATCGGCGAACTGCTCGATCGAGAAGCAGGCCCGAGGGTCGTCCTCCCCGCAGTCCTTCTGCGGGAAGGCCTGCCCGAGATAGGGAGAGCCGTCGTACGGACTCCCGTCCGACAGGTCGTAGTCCAACAGGTGCCCCTGGACGTCGAAGATGAACTCGTCGCCCGCCAGCACGCGTGCCGCTTCGTCCTGATCCTCGACCGCCCCGGGCGGCAGCGTCGTCGCGAACGACCCGCCGGGAGCCGACCCGCCGTTGGACGCGGCCTCCTCCCGGCTGCAGGCGTCGAGGGTGAGCAGCATGAGCGCCGAGCCGCATGCCGTGTGCAGGAACCGGCGCCGGCTCATCCCCAAGCGGCGGGCGTGGCGATCCGCGGTGGCGCGGGTTCGGCGCACGGTCTCCTGCACCACCGCACTGGGCGGCGGCGGGAGGAACTCGCCGTTGGAGCAGGGGCCCAGCTTGATCGGCAGGTCATCGGGTCGGGACTGGCCCATGCGTCACCTCCGTTCGGTCGCGCCACGGTACCGGCCTGCCCGATCCGTCCGCGGTACGCGATGATGGCCGCCACCTTCACCCGGTTCCCCGAGAGGACTGCGCATGGCCATCGACTTCAGCTTTCCGCCCGAGGTCGAGGAGATCCGCGTTCGCGTCAGCGACTTCATCCGCGACGTGGTCAAGCCGGAGGAGGACCGGATCCAGTCCGACCAGCTGGAGAAGCACGATCGCGACGCCTACATCAGCGCGCTGATCAACCTGCGCAAGCAGGCCCATGCGGCCGGCCTGTGGCTGCCACACATGCCCGAAGAGTGGGGCGGCATGGGGCTGGGGCACGTCGAGCTGGCAATGGTGCAGGCCGAGTCGGCCCGGTCCTACTACGGACCCTGGGTGCTGAACTGCCAGGCTCCCGACGAGGGCAACATGCACACGCTGCTGCACTGGGCGACCGATGAGCAGAAGGAGCAGTATCTGCGGCCCCTCTGCGAGGGGTCGACCTGGTCGTGCTTCGCCATGACCGAACCCGAGGTGGCGGGCAGCGATCCGACGCTGATCCAGACCCAGGGCTACGAGGACGGCGACGAGTGGGTGATCAACGGCCACAAGTGGTTCATCTCCAATGCCCACCGGGCCAGCTTCGCCATCCTGATCGTCCGCACCGAGGACGCCCCCGACCGACCGCAGGCCGCCAACACCGCGTTCATCGTCGACATCCCGCAGGACGGGTGGAACGAGGTGCGCCAGATCGAGACCATGCACGGCTCCACCGGACACTCCGAGATCGTCATCGAGGACCTGCGGGTCCACAAGGACCGGATGCTGGGCGGGCGGGGCCAGGGCCATCTGCTGGGTCAGTACCGCCTGGGGCCGGCCCGGCTGGCGCACTGCATGCGCTGGATCGCCCAGGCCGAGACCGCGCTGGACATGATGGTGGACCGCTCGCTGAACCGGTTCGCCCACGGGTCGATCCTGGCCGAGAAGCAGGGGATCCAGTGGATGATCGCCGACTCGGCCATGGAGATGTACCAGTGCAAGCTCATGGTGCTCCACGCGGCCCACAAGATCGACACCGGGCAGGATTTCAAGAGTGAGGTCTCGATGGCCAAACACTTCGTGGCCAACAGCCTCAACCGGATCATCGACCGCGCCATCCAGGTCCACGGCGCCCTGGGGTACTCGACCGACACGCCCCTTGCGCACATGTATCAGCACGCCCGCTGGGCCCGATTCGCCGACGGCGCCGACGAGGTCCATCAGATGCGCATCGCCCAGCGCACCATTGCGGCCTACAAGGACCACGGCAGCACGCGAGCCGCCACCGGCGATCTCCCCATCTGACACCGTGTCCGACGAGGCCGAGATCGCCAACCTGCTGTACCGGTACGCCGAGCTGATCGACGGCGGTCGGCTCGAGGCGGCCGCCGAGTTGTTCGCCCACGCCGAGATCGTCCTGGATCCGGCCGCTCCGCCGGTCGACTCGACCACCCTGCTGGACGTGTGGCGCACCATGGTGAAGCTCCACGACGACGGCACGCCCAGGACCCGGCACGTCGTCACGAACGCCCAGATCTTCGTGGACGGGGATCGTGCCTCGGCCCGCTCCGCCTACACGGTGCTGCAGGCGACGGACCGGATCCCGCTTCAGCCCATCATCGTCGGCCGCTACCACGACGACTTCGAGCGCGTCGACGGATCATGGCGGTTCCGACGCCGGGACTACTCGCTGGTCGACCTGGTGGGCGACACCAGCGACCACGTCACGATGGACCTCAGGCCGTCAGGCGACCGAGATCAGGTCCACGACGAAGACCAGGGTGTCGCCGGCTGAGATCGGGGAGCCCTCGGGCGGTTCGTCGCCGAACCCCATGTCGGGAGGGATGACCAGGCGTCGCTGGCCGCCCTCCTTCATCCCCACCAGGCCCTGGGACCATCCCTCGATCACCTGGGTGATGTCGAACTGGGCCGGTCCGCTCCCGTTGTCCCACGAGCTGTCGAACTCCTCACCGCTGGAGAGCGACACGCCCACGTACTGGACGGTGACGATGGTCCCTGGCTCGACGGCCTCGATCTCCGCCCCGTCGCCGACCACGATGTCGTCGATCAGCAGTTCGGCCGGAGCCTCCTCGGGAAGGTCGACCTCGGGCTTGTCGGTATACGCCACGGTCACCTCCAGCAGGTCGATGACGAAGACGAGTGCCTCGCCGGGGGCGATCCCCGAGCCGTCGGGTGGGTCATCGCCGTAGGCCATGTCGGCCGGAATGATCAGCTGCCGACGGCCCCCTTCCTTCATCCCGAGCAGGCCCTCGCTCCACCCCGGGATCACCCCGTTGAGCGGGAACTCGACCGGCTCCCGTCCGTACGAGGAGTCGAACTGCTCACCGGTGGACTGTGCGACGCCGACGTAGTCGACGCGCACCCTGTCGTTGGCCCCGACCACCGCCCCGGTCCCCTCGGTGAGGTCTTCGACGACGAGCGTGTCGGGCGCGTTCTCGGGCACGGTCACATCGGGCTGGTCCACGGGCCGCTCGCCCGCTTCGGCCGTCTCGCCGCCGGAGCCCTCGGCTGATGCGTCATCGTCATCGCCGCACGACGCGAGGACCAGGCAGGCCAGGAGGGCGACGGCGAGGACGGAGCGGTGGAAGGTCACGGGAGCGAAGCGAGCGTGCTCCGGCCAAAACGGCGGAGAAGGCAGAGCCCGCATCGTAGAGGCTCTGCCTTCTCCTGTTGCGCCACCCGTCCTGGGAGGGGGCGGTGCGAGTATTGCGGTGGATCAGCCGGCTTCGGTGATCACGCCGTCGATGATGTGGATGACGCCGTTGTCGGCTTCGACATCGGCGGTCACCAGGGCAGCGTCGCCGGTGCCGAAGGAGACGGCCTCGCCGTCGATGTTGACGGAGACGGGGCCACCGAGGGTGTCCAGGGTGCCGCCGTCGCCGATGGCGACAACGTCAGTGGAGAGTGCGGCGGTTCCGGAGATCACGTGCAGGCTCAGGACGTCGGTGAGCGCGCCTTCCGGGTCTTCGAGCAGTGACTCGACCGTGCCCTCGGGCAAGGCGGCGAACGCCTCATCGGTGGGCGCCAGGACCGTGAACGGGCCTTCGCCGACCAGGGTCTCGGTCAGACCGGCCGCATCAACGGCAGCGATCAGCGTGGTGAAGGTGCCCGCGTCGGTGGCGACGTCGACGATGGTGGCGCTGGCGGCCTCATCGGTGTCGGCCATCTCGTCTTCGGTGTCGGCCATCTCGTCCTCGGTGTCGGCCATCTCGTCTTCGGTGTCGGCCATCTCTTCGGTCTCCGAAGTCGATGCGGCGGTGTCGCCGGTCTCGTCGCCGGCGTCGTCATCGTCGTCACCACAGGCGGCGGCGATCAGCGCGAAAGCGAGGAGCAGGGGAAGCAGTCCGAATCGGAGTTTGGAGGTACGTGAACGTTGCATGGTTGGGGGATCTCCACAGGGGGTTGAGCCGGAGTGTCCGGCGTGGTTTCTCGTTCTTCGGCACCGCCGCGCTGCGGGGATGACGTTTTCTGCACAAGTCGTTCCGCAGCTAGGTTCGTTGCCGCACTTGCCGAGGAGGACTCCTGGTCATGCGTCGTGCACTGCTCGCCCTCGGGGTGGCCCTGATCATCCTGTGTCCGGCCGCGACTGCGGCCGCACTTCCCACCCAGGACGAGGGGATCGTGGCCGACGACGTCGCCGAGTTCGGGGTCTTCATCGAGGAGGGGGTGGAGGACGCCTACGACGTCACGCTTGACATCGACGCCGTCGACCGAGCGGTGGCCCAGGTCCGCGCCGGCGGACAGGACGGCGGGCTGGTCATCCTGAGCGCCGACGTATCGGACTACGCGTCACTCGAGGCGTTCACCGAGGCAACCTTCGCGGAGTTGGCCCGTCGTGGGGCCGCGGTGGACACCCTGGTCGTGGTCACCCCCGACGAGACGTGGGCCGTGACCGACTCGACGGGCTCGGTCGACGCGGCGTTGGAGACGTCCTCTCCCGATTTCTTCGCGGGTGACTTCGCCGACGGCTATCGGGCGTTCTTCGCCGTGGCCGAGCCGTCGGGTGAGTCCACGACACCCGATTTGACGCCGGACGCGACGAGCGGCGAGAGCGAATCCGGAGGCGGCATCGGCTGGTTCCTGCCCGCGCTGCTCATCGGCGGCCTTGGCCTGATCGGATTCCTGTTCTGGAGGTCGCGGCGGGCGAAGCAGCAGCAGGTCGAGCTCGACATGGACACGGCCCGCGCCGAGCTGGGGGAGGAGACGACGGCAGCGTCGGATCTCATCTGGGAGCTCTCGGAAAAGATCACCGAAGCACCGCGCGATGTCCAGGAGTTGTTCGAGGAGGCGTCGGACACCTTCCAGGAGGTGGGGGAGCAGTCCCGGACCGTCACCACCCCATCAGAGATGCAGGAGCTCATCCGGCGGCTGGGTCGGGCCACCTGGCAGCTCGAGGTGGTCGAGGCACGCATCGAGGGTCGACCGCCACCGCCGGAACCGACACCGGAACAGATCGAGGTTCCTGTCCGCGAGAACCCACCGCCGCCACCGACCGGTCGACGCCCACCGCCGCCGGCGCCGGTCCCACCGGTGCTCCGACGGTCGCGAGGACGCAAGCAGAGCGGCCTGTGGGACGTGCTCGGCCCTGCCATCGGCGGCGCCGCCGCCGGATCGATCTTCCGGGGCCGGAGCCGCCGCCGCACGTCGCAGCCCGCTCCCCGGTCCGCACCGCGGCGATCCTCCCGCAAAGGAGATCTCGGTGGCCCCGTCCTGGGCGGGGGTTCGTCGAGCCGGCCCCGCCGGAAGGTGACCGTCGAGGAAGGCAACCGGGGCTCGCGTGGATCCGGTTCGTCCTCCCGGTCGAGCCGCTCGTCGTCGAAGCCCTCGGCGTCCAAGTCCTCGTCGTCCAAGTCCTCGTCGTCGGGCCGGGTCAGGTCAGCCGGTCGGATCCGTAACCGGGTCCGCTCGGCCGGCCGCCGTCGCTCCCGCTGACACCGATTGCGACTCGGGGGTCGCCACCCGACCCGGACGCCAGCCCAGCACCTTCCGGATGAGCTCCGCGTCGAGGAAGCTGAGGTAGTTGACCGTCATGGCCACGCTGAACACTCCGAGCCGCATGGCGTAGGCGAAGGAGGCGTGCATCCCGACCCCGAGGAAGATGCCCCAGCGCCGGGTTCGGGGGATCCAGAGGAGCACCGGCAAGAGGATCTCCAGTCCGAGCGCTCCCCAGGTCATGGCCTTGCCCATCGCAGCGGACGAGGCGATCAGGTCCGGGACGGGGAACCGTTCCAGTCGCACCAGTTGGAGGGCCCAGAGGGCGGCTTCGCCGTCCTGCCAGGTGTCCCCGGGCCACTTCTTGAACACGGTGGCCACGTAGATCGCCGTCAGCTGGAACTGGAAGAGCCGCAGACCCCAGACCGGCATCGTGCTGCGAAGCGACTCGACCCTCGGCCCCAGCAGCGGACGCCCGACTCCATCGGCGCGGCAGAGCACAACGACGACCGCGGTGTACACGACGGTGATCCGGAGCAGGTCGTCACCCGCGTTGGTGATGACCGGATTGTCCTGCTGGAGCGACATGAGGCAGAGCGCCGCCAGCGGGGTCGCCAGCCGGACCAGGCGGCCGAGGACCATCCCGACAGCGCTCAGCACCAGTCCGGCCCACGTGAGCGTCAGCGCCAACCCGACGCCGTCCGTCCAGCGGAAGAAGGTGAACTGCCAGTCCCGGATCCGGCGATCGGGCACGAGCCCGTCCGCTCCCTGGAAGTCGTGGAGATCGGGCAAGAGGGTGGCCGCCCAGATCAGCACCACCGCACCCAGGACCGTGCGGAGCAGGACGAAGGCGTCGTCGTCGGTCTCGCGGAACCAGAACCGGGTCCAGACCCTCATGGTCCGGGCACCTCCACCGGGTCCTCGTCGACGCTCCGGCCCCGGTCGGTCGCGACGTCGTAGCGGAAGAACACGTCGGCTTTCCAGACGCGCGCCTCGTCGGTGCGTGGGTCGGGTGACGGGCTGCGCAGGTGGACGAGCTCGACCTCGGCGACCTCGTCGGCGCCGCCGTAGCGATCGGCCACCCAGCGTGCCGCCGGCAGGCGGAGGCTGGTGTGGGTGTCCTTGAAGACCCTGGTCTCCCACTTGCGCCAGCGCTCCGAACGGGTGGAGCCCACCCAGGGTCCGGGATGCGGGGCGTCGAACCGCTCCTCGTGGCCGTCGACGAAGACGATGCGGGCGTAGGTGATGTGGGTGGTCCGGGTGGGATTGGGGGAGAACACCCCCCAGCCCTGTCGCATGGCGGCGGCATTGACGACGGGTTCGATCTGCTCGCGAAGCTCGTCGCGGCGGTCGGACTCGGGCAGGTTCCACGCGACCAGCCCGTAGAGCCAGCCGACGATCAGCACGCTCCCGATGACGCGGCGGAGTCGGGGCCACCACGACGAGCCGCCGGTCGGCGGGCCGTCTCCCGGTGCCTCGGAAGGGTCCGAGACAGAGGATGTCGGCGGCGGAATCTGGGGGGACATCGCGGGAGAAATCTCCGAGCTCAGATTCGGAGCGGTCAGTTCTTGGGAATCTGGCTGAAGGGGAGGTCCTTGTCGACCCGGGGTTCGCCCGGCAGGCCCAGCACCCGCTCGCCGATGATGTTGCGTTGGATCTCGTCGCTGCCGCCGTAGATCGAGACCGCCGGGCTGAACAGGGCCATCCCGGCCGAGATCCCGCCGTCGGGAGCGCTGCGGCCGAAGAGCGTGCCGTGGGGGCCCAGGACGGCCAGGCTCAACTCGCGTTGCAGCCGGGTGATCCGGCTCATCGCCAGCTTCGCCGTGTTGGCTTCGGGTCCCGGACCGCGGCCGGCCGCCTTGGCCGCCTTGGACCGGAGCGCGGTGTAGCGGGCGATCTCGTGATACGAGTGCAGCCGCATCATCCCGTCGCGCAGGACGGGATCGGTCATCTTGCCCTGGCGCTCGGCCAGGGCGATCAGCTGGTCGATGCCGCGCGTCCCGGACATGACCCGCTGGGGCGCCGGACCTGCGGCGAAGTCACCGGCTCGGCGCTCGAGGTGACCGACCTTGCTCCCCGGAGACGCCGCAGCCGCGGCGCCGACCCCGCCGGCACCCAGGCCGGCTCGCTCGTTTGCCAGCGTCGTGTTGGCGACCGCCCAACCGTTGTCCAGCCCGCCGATCAGCGCGTCGTCCCTGGCCTCGGCCTCGTCGAGGAACACCTCGTTGAACAGGGCGTGCCCGGTCATCTCCTTCAGAGGGCGGACGTCGATCCCGGGTTGGTCCATCTCGATGGCGAAGTAGCTGATCCCACGGTGTTTCGGGACGTCGGGATCGGTCCGGACGAGGAGCATCCCCAGATCGGCCATGTGCCCGCCCGAGGTCCACACCTTCTGTCCGTTGATGCGCCAGATCTCGCCGTCCCGGTCGGCCCGGCACTGGAGGCCGGCGAGATCACTCCCTGCGTTGGGCTCGCTGAAGAGCTGGCACCAGGATTCCCTCCCGGTCACGATGGGCTCGAGGAAGCGCGCCTTCTGCTCGTCGGTTCCGTGGGCGACGATCGTGGGACCGGCCAACAACAGGCCGAGCCCCGCCGGTGGCGAGAGCGCCCCGGCGGCCCGGATCTCGTTGGCCACGACACGGGCGGCGTCACGATGCAGTCCGAGACCGAACGCGTCGGTCGGCCAATGGGGGACCGCCCATCCGGACCGACCGAGCAGCTCCCACCACGCTCCGACGGACAGATCGGGATCCCAGTGCGCTTCCAGCCAGGCACGGACCTGTTCTGCGAGATCGTCCATCAACGAAGACTAGGAAAGGGCGAGACGTCCCAGCGAGATCAGAACGAACCACATTCCGGCGCCCGCCGGGACCGCCAGGAGCAGCCCGCGGAGCGCGCTGCTGGAAGGACGACGCTCACGGGACACATTCCCGCTTCGGGTGGCAGGGACGGGAGCGGTTCGGGATGTGGTGATCGCGGCCATGCGGCGACCTCGGTATACGTCCGATGTTGGGACAACTCTGCCACCTGGCAACCCTGGGCTGGGGGATCCCGATGTGCCCTCCAGCGGGTGGACGCACCGCGGCCCGGCCGGGACGCCGGAGGGTGGACGCGCCGACCACGGCCACTGGGGCAGACTGCTTCCATGACCGACGAGCGGGACGCCCCCGATGAGGCCGCCGATGCGTCGAGCGCCAACTTCTGGGACCGCCTGCAGTCACTGCCCGAGGACAGCGAACATGCCACCTCGGTCCACGAGGACGAGGCCTACTGGCATCAGCCCCCGCCCGAGTCCGACGACTCGCTCGTTCGTCCCCCCCAGGCGGCGGGTCCGGAGGTCGAGCCGACCCGGGTGGCGCCGGCCTCGGTCCGCCCCACCCCGCCGCCCGCCGGCGAAACCCCTCGGGCCCCCGTCGTCCCCGCACCGGTCCCACCTGCTGCACCACCCCCGGCACCCCCCGCCGAAGCACCGCCGACGGCCGTTCCCCCGACGACCGCTCCCAAGCGGCGCCGTCGCGGCGGGTTCGTCACCAAGGCGCTCCTGGTCGTGCTGGTCCTGGCCGTCGGCGCCATCGGCCTGGCCTGGTTCCGCTTCGCCGCGATCGAACGGGTCGACACGCAGGGTGCGCTGGCCAGCGGAGGTGCCGGGACCAACTACCTCATCGTCGGGTCCGACTCGCGAGAGGGTCTCGCCGAAGGCGACCTGGCCGCTGCAGGCGCAGACGGTCTGGGTGGTCAGCGAGCCGACACCATGCTCATCCTCCGGGTGGACGACACCGGCACCAGCATGCTCTCGGTCCCCCGCGACCTGTGGGTGACGCTCGATCCCGGTGGGAATCAGGCCAAGGTCAATGCGGCCTACAACGACGGTCCGGCCTCGGTCATCCGCACCATCAACGGGCTGGGCATCCCGATCCACCGGTACATGGAGGTGGACTTCGCGTCTTTCCAGGGCCTCGTCGAGGCCGTCGGAGGGGTCACGATCACAGTGCCGAATCCGGCCCGCGACACGGAATCGGGCCTGGTGATCGAGACGGCCGGTGAAGTCCGGCTGAGCGGCGAACAGGCCCTGGCCTACGTCCGCTCCCGCCACTACGAGGAGCTCATCGACGGGACCTGGCGAGAGGATCCCCGAGCGGATCTGGGTCGGATCGAACGGCAGAAGATGTTCATGGCCGCGGTGCTCGGCGAGCTCACCTCGACCTGGAACCCCCTCGAGCTGGACCGAGCCGGTCGGGCCGCCGGAGACGGGCTACGGCTCGACGACGAGATGACCCTGCTCGACGCGCTTCGCCTGGGCTGGGACCTCCGCGGCGCCGACTACGAGATCGTCGAGCTCCCGGTCGAGAACTTCCGAGCCCCGGACGGTTCATCGGCGCTGCGGATGCTCGACGGTGCCGGCGACGTGGTTGCCCGCTTCAGCCGCTAGGAGCCGACCACCCCGGCACCACCAGGTCCTGTCCCCGCCGCCGGGCGGCCGCGGCGAGCCGCTGGATCGTTCCCACCGAGATCGGTTGGGCCCAGTGTTCGATATGGCCCCTGATCTCGACGGTGTCGGCATCGACCCGCAGACCGTCCATCTCCAGCCACTCCGGCGGGTCGATCCAGCGGGTCCAGCGACGAGCGACGCGGGAGGGGAGCGGGAGCTTCACGCCTCTCCAGGCAATCGTGTGCCCTTCGAGTACGACCCGCCCTGCGTGCAGCCCGGGCACCACCCCGATGGTGAACGGCGTGAGCCGGCCACTCGGGCGAACCAGGACCGATCCCTCGTCGATGCGAATGGAGGCGACCGGGAGGTGTTGGAGCCGTCGCGTCACATCGTCGGCGCCGACCGTGGCAACGACGTCGATGCCCGCCGATCTGATCGACGGTGCCGGTCCTACGGTCAACCGCACTGCGCCGGTCGTCACCACCATCCGCGTGGCCGACCAGTCGGGACCCTGCACGTCGTCGAGCTGGATGCGCACCCCGGCCGCCAGCTCGTAGCGGCCCGTCCCCGCCGCCAGCACCGCCTGCGAGACCTTCCCCGTGGCCTGCGCCGCGGCGCGGGCACCTTCCCGCCACGGCGCCGCCAGGTCCCCGATCGACTCGGGCCGCCGCAACGTCTCGGCCAGACCGGCGTCGACGACGGTGGGATCGAGCACCTCCAACAGGTCCGACGGTTCGATCTCAAGCGCGGCAAGCTGCGCCGTGATCCGGCCCGGATCGTCGCCGATCACCAGACTCCGCCCGACCCCCGCGGCGGCGAGGTCCGCCATTGCGCCGACCGTCCGACGCAGCAGGTGCACCGTGCTCGGCGACGTGGCCACCCATCGAGTGTGACATGTGACCGGCTCGGGCTCCTCGAACGGCCCGGCGCGGGGCCGGTAGGGTCGGAGCGATCGAGACCTCCGGTCGTGGCGCGAAACGGGGTACGAAATCGTCGGGAAGAGGAACCTGCTGGTCACCGGACTCGCGGTCGTGCTGATCGCCGGTGCCTGCGCGGGAGACGAGGACTCCGGTGCCGCCGCCGACCCGTCCACCGCCAGCTCCCTCGTCGACGAGCCCAGCGGGCCGGCGCCCGACATGGAAGCGGTCTCCGCCCGGGCCGAGTACGTCACCGGCGACTCGGTGGTGTTGGCGGTCCACGGTTCCGACGACGCTGCCTCCCTCACCGTCGGGGGAATCGAGCAGCCGCTGGTCGACGCCACCCCGCAGCGAACCCACGACGCCGGACCGCCGGCCGGACTGGAGGACGCTCGACTGATCGAGGTCACCGGCCTGGTCCCCGGCGACACGTCGGTCGTGATCTCCGGGCCGAGTGGGGAATCCGAGCTGGACCTGACGGTCCACCCCGTGACGGGTCCGATCTTCTCCGGGCCGCACCAGGAGCCGTACATCTGTACCGCCGAGGGCTTCGGGCTGGGTCCACCCGACGAGGACTGCCACGCCGAACCGATCCGGCGACAGCGCTACCTGAAGTCCGACGGGATGTGGGCCGAGGTGGAATCCGACGACGACATCGACGGCCGACAGGTCTCCACCGGCGGTACCGGCGTGCCCGTGGTGGTCGACGTCGAGATCGGCACGCTCAACCGGGCGGTCTACGAGTTCGCCGTCCCCCAAGGCTGGAACGGCCTGCTCGTCTACACGTTCGGTGGAGGATGCGGTACCGGCTACTGGCAGGGCACGTTCCTCGGTTCCGAGCCCATCGGCTACACCGAGCTGCTGGCCGCCGGTTATGCCGTCGCCAGTTCGACGCTCAACACGTTCCAGACCACCTGTAACGACGTCGTCAGCGCCGAGACCGTCATGATGGTCAAGGAGCACTTCATCGAGACGTTCGGCGTCCCCCGGTGGACCATCGGGCAGGGCGGCAGTGGGGGAGCCATCCAGCAATACCTCATCGCCCAGAACTACCCGGGACTGCTCGACGCCCTGAACCCGCTGGTGTCGTTCCCCGACGCCGTCTCGATCGCTCCCGGGGTGACCGATTGCGGCCTGCTCGAGTCCGTTCTGGGCCACCGACGCCGGATCGACCTTCGACGGTGAGCAGCGGCTGGCCGTCCAGGGCCACGGGAGTCTCGGGATTCTGCGCCGCCTGGATCGACACCTTCGTCCCGGCCGTCGACCCCACCCTCGGATGCGCCGCCGTCGTCCCCCGCACCCTGATCTATGACCCCTTCGTCAACGACAGGGGCGCCCGTTGCACCCTGCAGGACGCCAACGTCAACCTCTTCGGCCGCGGCGACGACAGCTTCGGTCGGCGTCCCCTGGACAACGCCGGGGTCGAGTACGGACGAGCCGCCCTGGAGACCGGAGCCATCACCGTCGACCAGTTCCTCGACCTGAACGAGGGCATCGGCGGCTACGACCCGGACGGCATCGTCACGCCGGAGCGCATGATCGCGGATCCGGACGTCATCGAGGACGCCTATCGGCACGGTCGTGTCCTCCACGGCGACTCGGCGGTCATCGAGGTCCCGGTCATCGACGTGGACCTCTACAGCGACCTCGGCTACGACATCCACGATCGGTTCCGGCTCTTCTCGGTCCGAGATCGGCTGGAGGGTCCCGACGGCGACCCGGCGGCACGCACCCGGGTGATCTGGACCCGCGACGGCGGGGGCCTGACCGACCTGGTCAAGGCGCCGCTCCCGACGGTCGAGATGATCGGGATGCTCGCCGAGTGGCTGGAGGGCACCGTCGACGGCACATCCGTGGCGGCCGCCCGGCCCGATGACGTGACCGACTCCTGTGAAGCGAACGGAGCGCCGTTCGAGGGCGATCAGCTGTACGAGGAGCAGAACGACTGCACCGAGGCGTTCCCCGTCCATGGCGATCCACGCACGGCAGCCGGTGCACCTCGGTCAAATCAGATCATCAAGTGCACCCTCCGACCAGTCGACGTAGGTGGCTATGGCGTACCATTCGACGACGCCCAGGCCGCACGGCTCACCCGGATCTTCCCCGACGGCGCCTGCGACTGGGACTACCCGGCCAAGGTCAGGTATCCCTCGCCGGGACCTGGCTGCACTATCCGGACCCTGAGCTCCAGGACGCAACGTGACGAGAGCATCCGCACGACCCGAGCAACCAGCTGATCCCAGCCGCAAGACGGTACATGCGCAGAGCGGCAGGAGTCTGTGCAACGGATGCATGATCAGTTCCACGCGGACAAGCCCGTGTGGCGGGGCCGACTGCACCTGATTGCGCTGTGCGTGGCGATTCCCGCCGTGTTCGCACTGCTCTGGGCCGCCGAGGGCGGCACGGTGCGGCTCGCGGCCGGAGTCTACGGGGCCAGTGTCATCGGGCTGTTCGCCGCCAGTTCCGCCTATCACCTGCTGGGCCGCACCTCCGAGACACGCCAGTGGCTGCGCAAGCTCGATCACTCGATGATCTTCGTTCTGATCGCCGGGACCTACACCCCCATCATCAGCCTGGTGCTCCCGGCGACCTGGTCGGTCCCGCTGCTGATCGTGATCTGGACGGCCGCCGCCACCGGCGTGGGCCTGAAGGTCGCGACCCTCACCGAGGAGGGTGGAGCCGGCTCGTGGCTGTACATCGTGATGGGATGGGCGGCGGTGGTCGCCACCCCGATGTTGCTCAGCGAGCTCGGCGTGCTGCGGTTCTCGCTGCTGATCGCCGGCGGCCTGCTCTACACCGTCGGTGCGGTCATTCTGGCCAGGGGGCGTCCCAACCCGTCACCGCGGGTGTTCGGATACCACGAGGTCTGGCATTCCTTCACCATCGTCGCCGGCCTGTGCCACTTCACCCTGGTGGCGATGCTGGCGGGAGGCTGACCGCCAGCGCATCCCACTGGGCGGCGTCGTCGTGCCGCCCAAGGGATCCCGGGCGCTGACCGCAGCCCGGGCCGCCGCCGATGCGCAGCCAGTACCTTGTCCTGCGCCGCACGGGCCGCAACCGTGAGCGACTCGGCGTGGAGCTCGGCTCGCGCCAACCAGTCCACCAGGGCGCCCACGGCCGCCGTACCCTGCGGCTCGGGCAAGGCCAGCACGCTGGCCGCGAGATCGTCGATGGTGTCGGGGCTGTTGCTGAGAAATCCGGCGGCCCACGACGGCGGGTCCACCGACTCGTCACCCAAGGCCGACGCCAGCGCACCGACGGCGCCGGGATCACCCTGAGCGAGGCGGTTGACCGCGCCCAGCGTGGCGACCTCGACCTGATTGAAGCGTTCGCGGTTGACCAGCTCGGCCACGGCGTCGAACCGTCCGGAACCCAGGAGGGCCCACCCCAGGAGCTGGGTTCCGACGATGCGGTCGGCCGGACCGGGGCCGGACGCCAGGACCCGGCGGAGCCCGGCGACGGCATCATCCCACTGGCCGGCGCGCATCTGCCGGCCGGCGAGCGCGATGTGCTCCCGCTCGGGCCCGACGGCTGCGAGCTTCCGGCACGGAACGATCCGATGTTCATACCCGCCAGGATGCCCGCCATGATCCCACCCAGCACGAAACCGGCCGAGATGGCGACGACGGCGACCACCGCACAGAGCCCGGCCGAGATCCCCGCTGCGAGTCGGAGGCCGTCACGGGGCCGGCGCATCGAGAGCAGGGCACCCATCACCTGACCGCCGTCCAGCGGAAGGACGGGAAGCAGATTCAGCAGGCCCCAACCGACGTTGACGAGGATCATCACGTCCAACCAGTCGCCGCCCGACAGCGAGGTGTCGCTGCGCTGCACCGCGAGGGCGACCAGACCCAGCGCCAGTCCTGCCGCCGGTCCGGCCAGCGAGACGATGATGTGCTGTCCGTTGCTGAGCGGGGGTTGGCCGTCGCGGGGCCGGCCGGCCGTCAGGCCGCCGAAGCCGGTGAGGGTGATGGCGGCATCGTGCCCGTACCGGCGGAAGGCGACGGCATGGCCGGCCTCGTGCACCACGATCGACACCGTCACGACGACGACCCAGGCCACGACGACGGCTGCGCTCCGTCCCGGAGCGAGCCCCAGGAAGACGACGATCAGGACGAAGGCCGGCTGCACACGGATGGGGATACCGCCGAGTCGGAGCCCTCGGGGTTCCGGCGACGCCACCGGGCCGTCCATCAGGTCGAGGGCCGCATCAAGCGCTGGCGGCCAGGAGGTTGCGGGCGATCTGGCTCACCTGGATCTCGTCGGTCCCGGCGTAGATCTGCAGCACCTTTGCGTCGCGGCACAACTGCTCGACCCGGAATTCGCTCATGTACCCGTTCCCGCCGTGCAGCTGCACCGCCTCGAGCGTGACCTCCATGGCGGCCTGCGCCGCGTACAACTTGGTGGCCGAGGCGGCGGTCAGATCCATCCCCTTGCCGTCGCGGGACATCTCGATCTGGCGGAACACCAGGCTCTCGAGGTTGAGCCTGGCCACCTCCATCCTGGCCAGCTTCAGCTGGATCAGCTGGAAGTCGCCGATGGGCTGGCCGAACTGGATCCGCTCGCGTGCGTAGTCGACGCAGATCCCCAGACACTCCTGCACGATGCCGAGGGCCATCGCGGCGACGCCGGTCCGCTCCATGGTGAAGGTGTCCTTCGCGCCGGAGCGTGACTGTCGCTGCTCGGTCTCGCCCAGGAGGTGATCGCGACCCACTCGGACGTCGGTGAGCGAGAGCTCACCGGTGGGCGACGAGTGCATCCCCATCTTGCGCAGCGGCTTGGACTGCACCAGGCCGGGTGTCCCGGCATCCAGCACGAAGGTGAGCACCGACCGCTCCTCGGGCGGGTTGCCCTCGTCGAGCTTGCAGATGAAGACGATCGTGTCGGCGAAGGGTCCGTTGGTGATGAACGTCTTCGACCCGTTGAGGACGTACTCGTCACCGTCACGGCGAGCTGTGGCGCGCATGCTCCCGAATGCGTCCGAGCCCGAGTCCGGCTCGGTGATGGCCCAGGAGCCGATCTTGTCCATCGTGAGCAGATCGAGGCCCCAGCGCTCCTTCTGGTCCGTCGTGCCCTTGGACATGATGGACGCCGCCGTGAGGCCCATGCTGACGCCCATCGCCGTGACCATCCCGGGACACACCCGGCACAGCTCGATGATGGGGATGAGGGTCATCCCGGCGTCGAATCCCGACCGACCGGGGGACGTCCGCTTCGTCCTCGGCCCCGGAGACCTCACCCCGCTCACGGGCCATCTGCTTCTCGAAGCGGGCTCGGGCCATCGCGTCCATCCCGAACGTGGAGAAGAGCTTGCGCAGGATGTCGTAGGGCGGCAGGTCGCCGTGCTCGAGCTCGTCGACGTGCGGCCGGATCTCCTCGTCGACGAACCGCTGAACCGCCTCCTGGAGCATCAGGTGCTCGTCACTCCACTCGTACACGCGTCCTCCTGAGATCGGGGACTTCGGATGGTACCCGGCTCAGGAATCGCAGAGGCCGGCCGACGGTTCAGGGTGCACTCACGATGGTGGCGAACCCCGTGCTTCGTGGCGCTGATCTCGATGATCGGCGCGGCGGCCTGCGGATCCGGTTCGTCGGAGCCCGCCCGTGACGCCGACGGAGATCTCGTCGAGTCCGGGCGATTGCAGCTCGACCAGCTCAGGGACGGGGATTGCACCCTGCCCCATGACGTGGGCTCACCCGATGTCGAAGCAGGGCCCTGCGACGACATCGAAGACCCCCGAGTGGTCTTCGCGATCGACTCCCTCCCGGAGGGTGCCTTCGATCAGGGCGAGCTCAACGAGTTCCGGCGGGAGCTCTGTGAGCGCACGCACCCTGACGCCGATGGCGGCGAGGCCACCTACGCATACCTCCAGCCCTCCGATGAGGCCTGGGACCAGGGCATGCGGTCCGTGGTGTGTCTCACCGCCCCTGACACCGCCGAGGCACCCTGATGGATCAGCACGAATGGGCCGAGCTCACGACCGAGCAGCATCGAGCCCACTATCTCGACACGTGGAGCCGCGCCGCCATGGCCGAGCTCGGCTTGGCCGACCTCCGAGCCGAGCTGGAGCGCGTGAAGCTCGAACGCGACGCGGCCGAAGACGCCGTGGTGAGCTACGTCAAGCCCTGTCCGCACTGCCACGAGCACCTGGCGGACGACGACGAGTGCACCTGTCTCGACGCGTTCGACAAGATCGTCGGCGTCCTCGACCGTTGGTCGAGCGAGCACGGCGAACCCCTGGCCTGACCCGACAAGCGAGCAAACGGGGGTCAGGCACCCTCTTGCTCGCTTCGACCGGCTGCGGCACTAGCGTTTGCCGCATGACGTTCGCAGGCTGGCCCGTCGAGGCGATCGAATTCTTCGAGCGACTCGAGGACGACAACACCAAGGTGTTCTGGACCGACCACAAGGCGGTCTACGACGAGACCGTCAAGGCCCCGATGGAGGAACTCCTGGGCGAGCTGCGCCGACGGTGCGGTGAGGGCAAGATCTTCCGCCCCTACCGGGACGTGCGCTTCAGCAAGGACAAGACGCCCTACAAGACCAACATCGCCGCGACGATGGAAAAGGGCGGGTACGTCAGTCTCTCGGCCGACGCCTTCTCGGTCGGGACCGGCTACTACATGATGGCCAAGGACCAGCTGGCGAGATTCCGCGCCGCGATCGACGAGGACAGCGACCGGCCGACGGCTCGAGCGCATCGTCGCCAAGCTCACCGACGCCGGCATCGAGGTCACCGCCCATGACACGCTCAAGACCGCACCCCGTGGGTATCCGAAGGACCACCCACGGATCGAGCTGCTGCGAATGAAGGGCTGCATCGCCTGGCGGGAATGGGACATCGGTGCGTGGCTCGACACCGCCCAGCCCAAGGACCGGGTCGTCGAGTTCCTCGACGCGTCCAAGCCGCTGGTGAAGTGGCTCGACACCAACGTCGGTCCGACCGAGCTCGAGGATGCCGGCGGGCGCTGAGCCGGGGCGAGGCGATGAAACGAGCAAGAGGTGCCTGGCCCCCGATGTGCTCGCTTCGGGGAGGCGCTGTGCGCCTGGGGCGAGCCTTGGGAGTTCAGCGAATTCGAGCTGAGCTCTGCGCCGACCCGCTGTTCTCCTTATGCCTCTGCGGTGAGGAGTCGCTGGATCTCCGCCGGCGTCGGAGCGTCGTCACCGCCGAGGTGCGTCACGTCGACCACCTTCGCCGACCCGTCGGCCCCGCCGACGATCAGCACCTGGAGGGCCCCGGACGGATGGGGGAGCACACCCTCGACCAGCGCCAGGGAGCGATCGAGGTAGGTCACCTCACCGACGCGGTCCAGCCCGAGCATGAGGAGATCGAGCCCGACGCGGGCCGCCTCGTCGTCGATCCCGTCCGCCGGGGGATCGGTGGTGGTCCGGACCGGCTCGGAGGTTCGGACCGTCGGTGTCACCGTTTGCTCGACGGTGACGATCAGGAGCTCGAACGCGGCAACCGAGCGCCGAAAGACGACAGCGTCACCCCCGGGGCGGTCGGGGTGGGAGCCGCGAACGGCGTTGCGGTAGGCCCGGCGGATCGCGTTCGGGTCGTCGTCGTCCGCTCCCAGCCCGAGCACTCGTCGAGCTTCCGCCGGCGTCACGACCCGGGACCGGTGGGCCCGAGACGGTGCCGCTCGAGGAACTCGACCACCGCCGAGGTGAAGGCATCGTTGCGGTCGCCGGCCACCATGTGGCCGGCGTCGCTCACGTCGACGTACTCGGCATGGGGTGCATCGGCCAGGAACTCGCGAGCGGTTTCGTCGCTGACCAGGTCGCTCATCCGGCCCCGAACCAGCAGGGTGGGCAGCGAGACCGCCCGGGCGGCGCGATGGAACTCACTCTCCAGCGGTGACCCCGGGTCCTCGCCCATCCCGGTGAGGAACGCCGGATCCCAGTGCCACCGCCACCGGCCGTCCTCGTCCAGGCGCAAGTTCTTGGCCAGCCCGCTGGCGTCGTTGGTCCGGGGTCGGTGCGGGTTGTACGCCGCAACGGCATCGGCCGCCTCTTCGAGGGAGCCGAACCCTCGGTCCATGGTCTCGCCCATGAACGCCATGATGCGATCCACGCCCTCGGGTTCCATCCGCGGCGTGATGTCGACCAGCACGAGCGACCGGAACGTGCCGCCGACCCTGCCCTCGACCAGCAGGCCGGTCAGCCCACCCAGCGAGGCGCCCACCATGGCGGGGCGATCGAGCCGGCCGGCGATGTCGGCGACGTCCTCGGCGAATCGACCGAACCGGTAGTCGCCGTCGTCCGACCATCCGCTCTGCCCGTGGCCGCGCAGATCGATGCTGATCGCGTACCACCCGTGACGGGCCAGGACCGCGGCGGTGCCGCCCCACGAGTGCCGGGTCTGTCCACCACCGTGGGCCAGCAGCACGGCGGGGTGGTCAGGATCGCCCCACGCGTCGGCGACCAGCTCGACCCCGCTGCTGGTGCGAAACCGCAGCGAGGCGACCGGGGGCTGGGACGATGGGGAAGGTGGATCCATGGGAGGTGATCTGACGACCCGTCAGGGACCGGGTGTCGGTTGAGGGTACCCTTGAGCCGCGTCCGAGGCCGGAAGCCGGCCAACTCGAGGGGGAGCAGCACACCGATGGCACGACTCGACGGAGCGGTGGCGCTGGTCACCGGGTCATCCAGTGGGATCGGTGCCGCCACCGTCAGCCGCCTGGCCGCCGATGGGGCGGCAGTCGTGGGATGGGACGTCCAGGACCCGATCTCCGATCTCCCGCTGATCGACCACGCCGAGACCGACGTCACCGCGGCCGGTGCCGTCGCCGAGCACATGGGTCAGCTGATCGCGACCCACGGACGGATCGATGCCGTGGTCAACGCCGCCGGCGTGGCGGGTGGCGGGCCGATGCACCTGATCGACGACGACGAGTGGGCCCGCGTCATCGCTGTCAACCTCACCGGCACCGCGCTGGTGTGCAAGCACGCGCTGACCAACATGGTCGAGCAACGGTCGGGCAGCATCGTCAACATCGCCTCGATCGAGGGCCTCGAGGGCACCGAGGGCGGCAGCGCCTACAACGCCTCGAAGGGCGGGGTGGTCCTGCTCACCAAGAACATGGCCATCGACTACGGACCGCTCGGCATCCGGTCCAACTGCGTGTGCCCGGGACTGATCGACACCCCCATGGCGCGCTCGATCTACGACGACCCGGCCCTGGCACCGTTCCGCGACATCTGGATCCGAGACACGCATCTCGGTCGGATCGGCCGACCCGACGAGATCGCCTCCTGCGCCGCGTTCCTCGCGTCGTCCGACGCCTCGTTCGTCAACGGACACACCCTGGTCGCCGACGGCGGCTACACCGCCGGTCACCGCTTCGGGCTCGGCGAGCTCATCGGCCTGACCTGATCAACAGGAGAACCTCATGCACGACCTGGTCATTCGCAACGGCACGATCGTCGACGGCACCGGCGCCGACGCCGCAGTCGGAGACATCGCCGTCGACGACGGCATCATCACCGCGGTCGGATCGGTCGACGGCGAGGCGCGTCGGTCGATCGACGCCGACGGTGCCGTGGTGACGCCGGGATTCGTCGACATCCACACCCACTACGACGGCCAGGTCACGTGGGATTCGGCGGTCACGCCGACGTGCTGGCACGGCGTCACCACCGTCGTGATGGGCAACTGTGGCGTGGGGTTCGCCCCGGTCCACCCCGACGAGCGGGACTGGATCATCGGGCTGATGGAGGGGGTGGAGGACATCCCCGGTGCGGCGCTGTCGGCGGGCATCGAGTGGCAGTGGGAGACCTTCCCCCAGTATCTCGATGCGCTCGAGAAACGGCCGCTCATCCTGGACATCGGCACCCAGGTGCCCCACGGCGCAGTCCGCGCCTACGTCATGGGCGAGCGGGGCGCACGCAACCAGCCCGCGACGCCGGAGGACATCGAGCAGATGGCCGCCATCGTGCGCGAGGGCATCAACGCCGGCGCGCTCGGCTTCTCGACGTCCCGCACCGTCATGCACACCGCGGTCGACGGTGAGCCGGTGCCGGGCACCTTCGCCGCCGAGGACGAGCTCTTCGGGATCGGGAGGGTCCTCGGCGAGTTGGGCACGGGCGTGTTCGAGCTGGCCCCCGCCGGCGCGATGGGCGAGGACCTGCTGGCCCCCGACCGCGAGCTGGACTGGATCGTGCGGCTGGCCGCCGAGATCGGCCGGCCCGTCAGCTACGCGCTCACGCAGAACGAGCGGGCGCCCGACGACTGGCGACGCATGCTCGAACTCTCCGATGCCGCCGTGGCCGAGGGCCACCTGGTCCTGCCCCAGGTGCACGCACGCTCGGTCTGCCTCCTGATCGGCCTGCAGACGTTCCATCCGCTCAGCTTCACGCCCGGCTGGGCCGAGCTGGCCGACCTCCCCGTCGCCGAACAGGCGGCCAAGCTCGGAGACCCGGAACGCCGGACCCGCCTGATCCAGGAGCTGGAAGCCCTGGCCGACGACCCGATCGTCGGGGCCTTCATGCACCCCTCGCGGATGTACCCGCTGGGGGACCCGCCCAACTACGAGCCCGACCCGCAGGACGCGCTGGCCGCCGTCGCCGCGGCCCGGGGAGAGTCGATGTGGGCCGCGCTCTACGACGCACTCGCTGCCGACGGGGGACGAGACCTGCTGCTCACCCCGGTGCTCAACTTCGCCGGCCAGACGTTGGACCCGTCCTACGAGATGCTCTCCAGCCCGGCGACGGTCTTCGGTCTGGGCGACGGCGGCGCCCACGCCGGCCAGACCTGTGATGCCTCGTCGACCACGTTCCTCCTCACCCATTGGGTGCGGGATCGGGCCGGGGCCCGCCTCCGACTCGAGGACGCGGTCAAGAAGATGACCAGCGACACCGCCGCAGTGTTCGGGCTCGGCGATCGGGGCCGCTTGGCCCCCGGCCTGCGGGCCGACCTCAACGTCATCGACATGGAACGCCTGCAGCTGCGGCGCCCCGAGCTGGTCCATGATCTGCCGGGTGGGGCGAGCCGCCTGATCCAGCGGGCCGAGGGCTACGTCGCCACGATCTGTGCCGGCGAGCCCACCCTTCTCGAGGGCGAGGAGACCGGAGCCCGACCCGGCGCTCTGATCCGTGGCGAACGCTGACCTGACCGCCATCCTGGGGCGGGCGGCGACCGAGCCCGACGGCGTCGGCATACGCGACGACCGGACCACGCGCACGTGGTCCGAGCTGCACGATCGGGTGGTCCGTCTGGCCAATGGCCTGTCCGACGAACTCGGAGTCGTTCCCGACGGGCATGTCGCGGCCCTGTTGCCCAACCGCAACGAGCTGGTGGAGCTGGCGATCGCCGGACCGCTGGCCGGTCTGTGGTTCACCCCCATCAACCGTCACCTGACCGCGGACGAGGTCGCCTACGTCGTCGAGGACAGCGGCGCATCCGTGGTGCTCACCGACGCCGCACTGGTCGACCACGTGCCCGACGGCGTGCAGGTCATCGACGTCGACCGCGAGCTGCCCGGCCTCATCGACTCATTCTCCGATGCTCCGCCCGACCTCGACGCCGCGGCCGGCGGCTCGATGCTCTACACCAGCGGCACCACCGGCCGACCGAAAGGGGTGCGCCGGGGCCGCCCACCGTCACGAGGGGCGGCCATCGAGGGCGCCCGCCGGTACGCGGGAGCATTGGGACTCGACGGCTCGGGGCCGCACCTGGTCACCGGGCCGCTCTATCACGCCGCTCCGCTGGGGTTGGCGGTCTACGACCTGTACGCGGGCGCACCCATGGTGATCATGGACCGCTTCGACGCGCTGGGCACCCTCGAGGCGATCGAGACCCACGGAATCGAGCACACCCACCTGGTACCCACGATGTTCGTCCGCATGCTCCGGTTGTCCGAAGCCGAACGGGAAGCCCACGACCATTCCTCGCTCACCTGTGTGCTCCATGGGGCCGCACCGGTCTCGCCCTCGGTGAAGCGAGCCATGATCCAGTGGTGGGGGCCGGTGCTGGTCGAGTACTGGGGTGGTTCGGAGAGTGGGGTCGTGACGCTGGTCGACTCGGCGTCCTGGCTGTCCCATCCGGGCACGGTCGGGCGGCCGATCGGCTCGTGGGAGGTGTTCGCCGCCGACGACGACGGCGAGCCGCTCCCCGCAGGACACATCGGCATGCTCTACTGCCGCAACCAGTCGCTGGGCAGCGTGTTCGAGTATCACCAGGCACCCGAGAAGACCTCGGCCTCCCGTCTCGACGCCGGCACCTTCACGTTGGGGGACATCGGCCGCGTCGACGAGGACGGGTACGTCCACCTGGCCGACCGAGCCGCCCATACGATCATCTCGGGGGGTGTCAACATCTACCCGGCCGAGATCGAAGCCGTCCTGCAGGAGCACCCCGCGATCGCCGACCTGGCCGTCTTCGGGGTCCCGGACGAAGAGTGGGGCGAGCAGGTGAAGGCCGCAGTGTGCCTCCACGACGGTGTCACGTGGTCCGACGAGCTGCAGGCCGACTTCTCCACCTTCGCTCGGGAACGGCTGGCGGGGTTCAAGGTGCCCCGCTCGTGGGACGTGCACGACGAGCTCCCACGGCATCCCACCGGCAAGCTCCACGTCCGTCGGCTCCGGGCTCCCTACTGGCCCGACTGACGCCCGACTCGAGCGGCCCCGTTGCTCCGGCGGCGGGTCGTGCGTCTAGCCTCGACCGGTCCATGGACCTGAGTGGGATCGACGTCAAGAGAAGCATCGTCGGGACGCTGGGGATCGTCGCAGCGATCGGGTTCATCGGCCTCCTCGGCCCGGCGGGACTCCTCGCCGGGCTGTGCGCCATCTTCCTCGGCGTGCTCGACGATCCCGAGCCGCTGCCCGACCGACTCATCGCCCGCGCCCGGTTCGTCGCGATCGGCGCCCTCGCCGTCGGTCTCCTGGCCTGGAGTGGCGACAGCGTGGGGTGGGCGACCCTGGTGGCGAGTCTGGTCACCTTCGTCGGCACGCTCGCCGCCGGCTGGGGAAACGCGCCGCAACCGAAGGACAGTTCCTCGTCCTCCTCACGGTCGTCACCCTGATGGTGGGTTCCGCCGGACCGTCCGCCGTCGAACTCGCCCTCTCGTTCGTCGCCGGCGGGGCCATCGCCACGGCGGTGTCGCTCCTCGGCAGCCTCTGGTCCGGCGACGACACCGATCGGCCTTCGGACGTGGCCGCCGCGTCCGACGACCCGCCACCGGCGACCGATCTCGGTGCCGATGCGATCCGGGAGGTCGCCGCATCGCAGATCGGCCGGTTCGCCCTCCTCCGTGCCGTCGCCGTCGCCGTCGCCACCGCGTCGGGCTACCAGCTGTTCGAGAACCACCCCGTCTGGGGGATGCTCACGGTCGTGCTCGTGCTCCAGACGCCGGCTCGTCAAACCTGGACAGTCGGCCTCCAGCGCACCGCCGGAACCGTCGCCGGCGTGCTGCTCGGCATCGTGGTGGTGGTCCTGCTCGATTCCAGTACCGCCGCCATCGCCGTTGCGTTCATCGCTGCGGGGTTCGGCATGATGGCGTTCACCGGCGTCAGCTACACGGTGTCGACGGCATTCACGACCTGTGTACTCCTGCTCTCCCAACGCATCCTGCAGGAGGACGCATTCTCGGCCGGTTGGGAGCGGCTCGGCGCCACGGTGCTCGGCACGGTCATCTCGTTCGCGGTCGTCGCCCTGGTGGTGGCGACCGAGCGACCAGAGGCTCCCGCAACGTCCGACTGAAACGCCGGGGGCACGGCGCCGACATCAGTGGGTCGGTCATCGACGTCAGCGCTCGTCGGGCCGCCCGTGGCAGTGCTTGAACTTCTGCCCACTGCCGCAGGGACAGGTGTCGTTGCGTCCGGCGCCGGCGAACCGCTCCGCCTCGCGGGCGGCGAGGACCGCCGGCAGCTCGGACGGCGCCCGGTTCTGCTGGAGCAGCTCACACATGATCCGCATGGGTTCGTCGATGTGGCCGAAGAAGTGTTTGTACCCGGCGCAGAGGTAGTTGAGTCCGGGTTCGCCGTCGGGGGTCGAGGTGAACCGGTTCTTCGGGCATCCGCCGTGGCAAGCGAAGCGCACGTCACAGCTGCGGCAGAACTCGGGAAGGGTGTCGCGTTTGTCGCGCCCGAACTGCTGCTGGCGCTCGGAGCGCACGAGGTCGCCGAGGGGGGTCTCGGTGATGTTGCCCAGCAGGTAGTCGGGCTCGACATAGTGGTCACACGAGTAGACATCGCCGTTGTGTTCGAGCGTGACCGCCGCTCCGCAGGTTTCCGAGAACACGCACACGCCGGGCGGCTCGCCGTACCAATTGGCGAGCGCCGTGTCGAAGTGCTGGACGAAGACCTCGCCGACGTCGTTGCGGGACCAGTCGTCGAAGATCGTGGTGAGGAACCGGCCGAACGCTTCCGGGTCCACCGTGCGGTCGGTCACCTGGTGCCCCTGCTGGGTGTAGAGGGGCCTCTTCTCGTTCGACGAGGTGCTCCACCCCAGGTTGGCGATCTCCAGCAGCGTCTCGGTGGTGCGCTCGACGACGGGGATGAACTGGAGGAAGCGGACCCCCATGTCGTCCCGGAAGAACCGGTACAGCTCGAGCCCGTGGTCCTGGTTGCCGGCGTGCACGGTGCAGAGCACGTTGACGTCGACCTCGGCCGCCTTCAGATGCTCGTAGCCGGCCATGACCCGGTCGAACGACCCGAGCCCGCGTTTGTCGACCCGGTAGCGGTCGTGGATCTCGCGGGGCCCGTCGACCGAGAGGCCGACCAGTACGTCGTGCTCCTTGAAGAACGCGGCCCACTCCTCGTCGAGCAGCACACCGTTGGTCTGGATCGTGTACGAGACCTGCTGGTGCGGAGCCTTGATCTGATCGACCAGCTCGACCGACCGGCGGAAGAAGTCAAGACCCATCATCGTGGGCTCGCCGCCCTGCCACGCAACCGTCACCTCCGGCGTGAGGTGGGATTCGAGAAGCTGCCGGAGGTAGGTCTCCAACAGTTCGTCGGCCATCCGGAACCGATCGCCCGGATACAGCATCTCCTTCGACAGGAAGAAGCAGTACTCACAGTCGAGGTTGCAGATCGGCCCCGTCGGCTTGGCCAGGACGTGGTAGGCGGGAGCGAAGGCCACGGGGGCAGTCTGGCATCCCCGCAACGAGCACCACGATGAACTCGCGGCCCCCAGGCCCAGAACTGGGTCCGACGGCCGCGAGATCGGCGGGACGGCAGGCGCGATGTCGGGTGCCGCGACCTCACTCTGCCGCAGGCAGGTCCACCTCGAACCGGGCACCGCCGCCCGGCGCCGACGCGCACCGGATGGTCCCGCCGTGGGCCACGGTGATGTCACGGGCGATGGCAAGGCCCAGGCCGGTTCCTCCGGTCGATGCGGCCCGAGCCTCGTCCAGGCGGGTGAACCGTTCGAAGATGCGGTCGCGGTCCTCGTCGGCTACGCCGGCGCCGTCGTCGTCGACGATCAGGCGGACCCGTCCATCGTGATGGCCCAGTGCGACCACGACCCGGGTCCGAGCATGCCGGGCGGCGTTGTTCAACAGGTTGCGCACCAGGCGGGACATCTGGGATCGATCGGCATCGACGAGGCCGGCGGACACGCCGGTCATGTCGACGGTGGTACCGGTCTCCTCGCGTAGCCGTTCCACCTCGGCGTCGACGACGACGTCCAGATCCACCGGCTGGTGGCGGGGGAGCGCGTGCGGGTCATCGTGTCGAGCGAGGAAGAGCAGGTCGTCGACCATCTGCTGCATGGCCACCGTCTCCTCGAGCACGCTGCGGCACGTGCTCTCGAGGTCGGGGTCGCCGGTCGACAGGTCGACCTCGACGGTGGATCGGATGCGGGTGAGCGGCGAGCGCAGCTCGTGCGATGCGTCGGCCACGAACCGCTGCAGGCGATCGTTCGAGCTCTCCAGCCGGTCCAACATCGCATTCATCGTCGAGGCGAGGCGGTCGATCTCGTCGCCGGTCTCGGGGTCCGGCACCCGCCGGTCCAGCCGTTCCAGGCTGATCTCGGCCACCTCCCGTCGGATCTGCTCGACCGGCTGCAGGGTGCGCCCCACCAGCCACCACACAACGACGCCGAGCGCCGCCGCTACCAGGGGAATGAGGCCGGCGAGCGTGAAGGCCAGGTTGCGCACGGCGTCGTCGAGGTCGTCGATGTTCTCGCCGACGATCAGGAGGCCGGGCTCGCCGGCGGTCTCGACCCGCCGCACGAGGATGCGGTAGTTGTCGTCCTCCAGCGGAATGTCCGAGGTGGTCATCTGTTGCTGCGATTCGCCAGTGGGCGGATCGACCGGGATCGCTTCCTCGGCAACGTTGCCAGTGGAGGCCACGAGCGCCCCGTCGGCGTCGAGCAGCTGGGCGAACCGATCCTCGGTGTTGGAGTTGGCGAATCCACTTTCGAGATCCTCGAACGACGCAGCGATCTGATCGGCGCGTTGTTCCAAGGACCGGTCCAGGTTGTCCATGAGCGAGCCGCGTTGCAGCAGCACGACGAGGACGGCGTTGGCCAGCAGCACCGCCGCCACCGCCAGCACGGCGATCACGGTGACCCGGGCCCGGATCGAGCGAGGAGCCCGGTTCATGCGGCGGGTGTCTCGTCGTCGACCAGCCGGTAGCCGGCACCACGAACCGTCTGGATCGAGTGGCGGGCGAACGGCTCGTCGATGGCGCACCGCAGCCGGCGGATGTAGACCTCGACGATGTTGGGGTCGCCGTCGAAGTCGTGGCGCCACACCCCGTTGAGAATCTCGTCCTTGGCGACGACCTGTCCGGCCCGGCGCACCAGGAACTCCAGCACGTCGAACTGGCGGGCGGTGAGACTCACCTCGGCCTCGCCTCGCCAGATTCGGCGCTGAGCCGGGTCGATGCGCAGGTCACCGACCGAAACCGGTGCCGGAGCGTCGTGGGTGGCCCGCCGCAGCAGGGCCCGGATCCGGGCCAGCAGCAGCGGAAACGAGAAGGGCTTCACCAGATAGTCGTCGGCCCCGGTGTCGAGGGCCTCGGCCTGATCGAGGTCGCCGTCCTTGGCCGTCAACATGAGAATCGGCGTCCAGTTGCCCGCCTCGCGGAGCTCGGCGCAGATCTTGTACCCGTTCTTGCCCGGCAACATGATGTCCAGGACGATCAGGTCCGGCGCCGCCTCGGTCGCCATCCAGAGCCCGTCGATGCCGTCGTGGGCCAGTTCGACCGCGTAGCCCTCGGCCTCGAGGCCGCGCCGCACCGCATCGGCGGTCTTCCGGTCATCCTCGACCACCAGGATCTTCACGGATCCAGCTTGCCACCCCGACCTGACCCGCCGCTGACCGCCGGAGACGCCGACCCGAGCCGAGTCAGATGACGGTCAGGGACACCTCCGTAGGGTTCTGGGTAGATCGACGGACGAAGGAGTCCCCACCATGAAACGAAGCACGAAGATTGCAGCAGGAGTCGTCATCGCCGGAGCCGCCGTCGCAGCGGGAACCGGTGTCGCCGTCGCCTCCTCGGCAGTTGGAGACGACAACGAGCAACCCATCACCGGTACCGCTCTCGACCAGGCCTCGGCCGCAGCGCTCGAGCACACCGGTGAAGGCCGGGTCAGCGAGACCGAAGTGGGCGACGAGGAGAGCTACTACGAGGTCGAGGTGACCCTCGACGACGGCAGTCAGGTCGACGTCCAGCTCGACGAGCAGTTCAACGTCGTCGGCGACGAAGCCGACAACGAGAACGAAGCCGACGACCAGGACTGACCCGCCTCCCAGGGAACGGACGGGTTGGAACGGGGTCAGACCCCCCTGAGGGGGTCTGACCCCGTTTGCGCAGGCCTACGTTGGGCGCTCGACTGGTTGGCTGGTGATGTCGGCGATGAGATCGAAGTCCTTGTCGAGGTGGAGCACGGTGAGTTCGGCAAGTTCGGCCGTTGCAGCGATCAGGAGGTCTGGAATCGATGGTGCTCGGTGTTGGCCGCGCTCGGCGAGGATGGATTGGACCTCAACAGCGCGGTCCTCGATCTTGGGTGTGAGGTACTCGACCGGCATTGACGCCAAGGGGGGCGCAGCAAGCAGAGTGCGGTGGTCGGTGGCCGAACGAGCCGAGTAGCCGACTTCGAGTCGTGTGACGGTGGAGATCCTGACGGAGCCTCGTTCGATTCGTTCGGCCCAGAGAGCTGCGCTTTCCGCGAGGTGGAGTCGGCTGATCGCAGACTTGTCGATGAGCCAGGTCGTCACGACCAGGCACCGGACATCACGGCGGCGTCATCGAGGTCCTCGGCAAGCTGCGCTACTTGCCGCAGGTGATCGACGTTGACTGGACCGGTGTCGACGGAGCGTTCGCGGATCCAGACCTCGACCAGTTGCGGCACCAGGGTGGCGTACGGCTCGCGCCCCGCCGCCGCGAGGCCGTTCGCCTCGAAGAAGAGCGCGAAGATGGGATCGGCGTCGGGCCGGGCGAGCATCGGCCACACCGTCCGCAGCAGCTCGAGGTGACCGGCGGCCGGCTCGGCGAACGCCGGGGCGAGGGTCTCCTGGAGCTGTCTTCCCATGGCCATCACGACCTCGCCGACCAGGTCGTCCTTGGTGGGGAAGTAGTAGACGACGATCCGGTCGTTGACTGCGAGACGGTTGGCGACCCGGCCGAACGACAGGCGACTCAGTCCCTCGTCGAACTGCTCCGCTCCTTCGACGAACAGTACGTGCGTGATCTGGGCGTCCTGCATCGTGGGATCGATGTCCCGGTCCAGCTGGTCTGGGGCGATCAGGACCCGTTCTTCCCGGTCGACGGAGCACGGGCGATGGTCGGCACGTTCCCCGACGCCAGGCTCGAGGTCATCGAAGGCGCCGGCCTGTTCGCCCACGAGGAGCGACCCGCCGAGGTCGCCCAAGCGCTGCTCCCCACCTTGACCGGGACACGCTGACCCGGCCCGCCGCTAGGACGCGGCGTAGCCGTTGATCATCATGTCGGTGAACTTCTCGACCAGCTCGTCGAGCGGACCGGTGGTGGTATCGGTCTTTCTGGCCAGGCCGTCCAGACCGGGGGAGAGGACGGCGAGGCCGTGCACGGCCGACCAGGTCATGGTGGCTGCGGCATCGACATCGAGGTCGGGGTTGAGGGTGTCGCGGAGCTCGGTGATCACGGCTACGAGTCGGAGGTAGGCGCCCCCGGCGACCCGGCCGAACTCGTCGTCGTCGGTGTCGACCAGCTCGTCGTTGCACATCACGCCGAAGTGCCCGGGGTGACCCAGTGCGGTGTTCACGTAGGCCTTGCCCATCGCGGTCAGGCGCTCGACGGGGTCGTCGATGCCCTCGACCGCGTCACGGAGGGCGTCGCTCAACGTCTGGAAGCCCTCGGTGGCCACGGAGGTGAGCAGGCCCGTGGCGCCACCGAAGTGGTGGGCGGGCGCGCCGTGACTCACGCCGGCTCGACGGGCCACCTCGCGCAGGCTGAATCCGGTGGGGCCGCGCTCGGCGACGAGCTCAGCTGTTGCGGCGCGGAGCGCCGTCGGGAGATCGCCGTGGTGGTACGTGTCGTTCATGTCGCCTCCAGCCTGGCAGAGATTCCGGACGAAGTGGTTGACAGTGTCCAGATGGATCTCTATGGTGCCATCTAGACAGTGTAACTAGACAGTGCCAGGGCAGCCAATCGAAGCCACGAAGGACCCCTCCGATGACCGAACGACTGACCACCGCCTACGCCACCCTCCAGCGTCACCCCGGCCGCGTGCTCGCCGCAGTCGTCGCGGTCACCGCGCTGCTGCTGGTGCCGTTCCTCACCATGGCACCGACCGAGTCCGCCTCCAGCGAGCCGAACGGCGACGTGTTCACGGCCAGGGACCGCATCGACGAGTCGTTCGTGTCCTCGGTTCACCCCACGTTCATGGTGGTCGAGGATGAAGGCGGAGACTTCCTCCGCTCCGAGCCGCTCGGCGCCCTGCTCGACGCGGAGAACGCCCTTCGAGCCCACCCCACGCTGGGCCCCACGCTGTTCTCCTACTTCGAAGCCGAGGCGGAGACCGACGTGAACGGCATCCTCACCCTGGCCGATCTGGTCGACACCGAGCTCCGCGCCGCCGGGATCGACGGGATCGACGCTGCCACCGATGCCCAGGTCGAGGCGACCGGCTCCGCGATCATCGACCGATTCGGGGAACGCTCGGGTTTGCTGGGAATCTCGTCCCAGTCCACCCGGGACGCCGACGGTTGGAACGTCCCGGCGCTGACCATCACCGCCCTGTCGGACAACGACACGCTCGGTTTCGGCAACACCTCGGTCAACTTCGGAGGCGACACCGACGTCGAGGAGTTCGACCGTGAGGTGCAGGAGGTGTTCCGGGTCGACGGCATCCAGGCCAACGGCGTGGCGATCGACGTGAACCTCACCTCGGAGGAGCAGGGCGCGGTCGCCGGTCCGTTCATCGGCTTCACGATCCTGGCCGTCCTGATCCTGGTCGGCCTCACCTTCCGCAGCTACTGGGTGCTCGCCACCGTGAGTGTGGCGTTCCTGGCGCTGCTCGTGTGGCTGAAGGGCATCAGCAACCTCATCGGCCTGAAGGACGACCTGGTCCTCTCCCTGATCGTGCCGGTGGCGATGATCAGCTTCGGCGTCGACTTCGCATTCCACGCCATCGGCCGCTACCGCGAGGAACGGGGCGAGGGGCGCTCGGCGGCCCCGGCCTTCGTCGCCGGCATGACGGCGGTGTCCGCCGCCCTGCTGCTGGCGCTCACCTCGGACGCCACCGCCTTCCTCTCCAACCTCACCTCGGGCATCGAGTCCATCAACCAGTTCGGTATCGGCGCCGCCATCGCCCTTGCGTCGGCGTACGTGCTGCTGGGCGTCGTGACACCGCTCGTCGTCGCCCACATCGAGGCCCGCGTCCCGGCCCCCGGTACCGACCGACGCTCCTCCCTGCTTCGCCTGCTGGGTGGCGCGGGCGCCGCCGCGATGACGATGACCTCGGTGCTCCTCCTGGTGTTCATCCTTCCGTGGCTGGGCGCCGTCCTCGGCGTGGTCACCGCGGTCGTCGTCCTCGCCGTGCCGTTCGCTCTGCAGCGGCGCAAGACCGCCGGTGTTCGGGTGGGCGATCTGCCGGTCATGGGCGGTGACGCCAAGCTCGCTCGGCCCATCGGGGCGCTCGTGGCCGGCCTGGCCAACCGACCGCTCGTCGTGCTCCCCCTGGCCGCGGTCATCACGGCCGGCGCCGCCGTCTTCGCCCTCCAGGTGCCCGCCCGGTTCGATGTCGAGGACTTCTTCTCGAGCGACACCGACTTCGTGGTCGGACTCAACCAACTCGACGCCCATGTGGGCGATCGGGGCGGCGAACCGGCGCTGCTCTACGTCGAGGGCGACCTGGCCGACCCCGAGGCGCTGGCCGCCGTCGCGTACCCGCATCGACGAGATCAAGGACCTCGACACCGACTCCCTGGCTCGCGATGCCGACGGCGTCGAGATCGACGGCGGCATCCTGAAGGTCTTCGATGCGACCTGGGAATCGGTTCCGATGACCGCCATCGTGGCCGAGCAGACCGGCGTGACCCTCACGGACGACGACGGGAACGGCATCCCCGACTCGCGCCAGCAGGTCGAAGCCCTGATCGCCGTCGCCGCCGAGATCGGTGTGCCCTTCGACCGGTCCCGCCTGATCCTCACTCCCGACGACGTGAACACGGAGGTGATGCTGGCCGGGGGTGAGTCCCGCACCGTCTTCGAGATGGGCGTGGTCGACAGCAGGTCCCAGGAGTCGGTCGACGCCACCAGGGAACAGCTCGAGCCGATCGCCCAATCCCTGTCCGAGGATCTCGGCGGGACGTTCGTCCAGGTCACCGGCAGCGCCTTCGTCCGCGAGGCCTCGCTCGACGCCACCAACCGGGCCCTCCAGATCTCCCTCCCGGTCGCCCTTCTCCTCTGCCTCCTGGTCGGCAGCCTGTTCCTCCGGTCGATCCGGTACGGACTGGCCGCCATCGTGCCGATCCTGATGGTGGTCGCCTGGCTGTACGCCGTCATGTACGCGGCCGGCTTCGCCATCAATCTGGTCACCGCCACGATCGCCGCCGTGTCGATCGGCATCGGGATCGACTTCGCCATCCACTTCATCTCCCGCTACCGCGACGAGCTCGCCGCCCACGGGGTGCGGCAGACCGCGGTGCGCATCGCGGGGGAGGGCACCGGCCTGGCGCTCGTCGCCTCGGCGATCAGCTCGGCGGTCGGCTTCGGGATCCTGGCCTTCGCGCCGATGCCACTCTTCGCCGCCTACGGCCTGCTGACGGCGCTGATGATCGTCATGGCGCTCGTCGCCACCCTGGCGGTGCTCCCCAGCATCCTCGTCGCCATCACCTGCGACGCTCCCACGGGCGACGAGCCGGCCGACCGACGGAACGATCCCGGCGAGCCGCTCGACCTCTCGCGAGGTCCACGACCGCTTCCCGAGCCGGCTCCGGGCGACCGGTCATCGACCCCTCAGCTGGCCAGTTCCCGCGAGTAGGAGAGGGCGCGCTCACCGGTGCCCGGCTCGGCCGCCGAGAAGCCATGGCGCTCGTAGAACCGGCGAGCACCCGTATCGCCCTCGTCGACGTTGATCTCGATCCGTTCCACCCCCATCGTCTGCGTCACGAGGAGGAGATGGTCGATGATCACCGATCCGATGCCCTGGCCTCGCCGCGGCGGCTCGACGTACAGCTCGTCCAGCAGGGCCACCGGACTGCTGTACCAGACGTTCGGCCGTAGCGTGACGAGCGCCAGGGACGAGGCGGGGTGGTGGACCACGATCGCCAACGTGTCGTCGCTCGCTAGCAAGGACCGCAGTCTCGCCGTCAGCACGTCGACTCCGGGGCTGTCCACGTCGAACTCGCGATTGAAGTCGTCGAGCAGCGCCGCGATCTCCTCGGCATCCGCAGGGGTCGCCAGGCGCGGTACGTGCTCCGCCGGTTCCATCGAGGGATCGTAGGTCGCTGCGACCGGCGCCGGCTCGGTCTTTCCGGGGTGGTCGGATCAGGTGTCGACCGGCGAATCCGGCCCGTCGATGTCGAGCAGATCGCACGCATCGTCGGCAAGACCCTGTCCCGCCTCACCGTAGAGATTGCGGGCCACGTCGACGCCCGCGGCTCGCAACCCGGCGACGTCGTCGGGGTAGGACGCGGTGGCAGCGATCCTGGCGCCCGGAAGGAACTCGTTCACCCGGCGGACCGCCTCGAGATTGGCGGCGTGATCGCTCATCGCCAGCACGATCAGTTCGATCCCCGGATCGAGGCGCAGCCGGGCCCAGAACTCGGTGTCGAGCGCATCACCGCGGACGACGTTGCGTCCCTCGGCGATGTTTGCCACCACGTTGGCCTCGCGACGGTCGACCCCCATGACCATGTGGCCTCGCCGCTCGACGAGCTCGTCGTAGGCGCCGGCCCCGACGCGGCCCATGCCGAACACGATGATCCGAGCGCCTTCCGGGTAGATCAACGCGTCGTCGGGCTGCACCGGCTGCCGCTCCAGGCGTTGCAGCGACGGAGCGAACCGGGCGTAGACCGCGTAGCGAGCTGTACTGAGCGGCGCGGCGAGCGCGAACGAGACCGCCACCGCCACTGCGATCGCCGACGTCCACTGCTGGTCGAGCAGGTCACGCTCGACGCCGACGACCGCGACGATCAGTCCGAACTCGCTGTAGGTGGCCAAAGTGATCGACGTGTGCCAGCTGGTCCGCGACCGGAACCGGAAGCGGCACATCAGCCACACGAACCCCGCCGTCTTCAGTGGCAACACCAGCAGGACGGCCACGGCGACCGCCACGGCGGCCGGCTCCGGGGTGCCGCCCAGACCGATCGAGAGGAAGAAACCGATCAGCAGGATGTCCTTGAACCCGAGCAGCGTCTCGGCCAGCTCCGGGGCCCGCCGGTGACTGGCCAGGGTCAGGCCGACGACGAGCGCTCCGAGATCGGGTTTCAGACCGACCCGCTCGAACGCCTCGGCGCCGACGCCGATCGCAAGCGCAAGACCCAGCAGGAGCAACAGCTCACCGTGGCCACTGCGGTCCAGTACCCATCCGTAGATCGGACGAGCGGCCACCACGGCAGCGACGACCGGGATGGCCCAGATCGACGGCGGCGTGTCGACCGCCACCGTCAGGAAGATGACGGCGAAGATGTCCTGCACCACCAGGATCCCGATTGCGATCCGCCCCTGGAGCGACGCAGCCTCGTTGCGCTCCTCGAGCGCCTTGACGGCGAACACCGTGCTGGAGAAAGAGAACGCGAAGCCGATCAACGCAGCTTCGGGGGCCGAGAGCTGGTCGGCCAGGGGCAGCCCGAGCGCCGCTACGCCGATCATCACGGCACCGATGACGGCGGTGGTGACCGCAACGTGGACGGTGGCGCCGGCCCAGACGACGGGACGGGCCAGGGTACGGAGTCGGAGTTTCAGGCCGATCCCGAAGAGGAGGAGCAACACGCCCACGTCGGCGATGAGCTCGATTCCCTCGGTGGTCTCCTCCCCGAACGCATGCAACACGAAGCCGGCTGCGAGGTAGCCGACGAGCGGGGGCAGCCGAATGGTGTTGGCGACGAAGCCGAAGGCGAACGCCACCGACACCAGGGCGAGATCCATGTCAGCGAGGTTCGATCGACGGCGTCACGGCGGCCATCATCGCACTCGGTCGCTGCGGGACCAACGAGTCCGCGAGATCGACCTCGCGTGACGGTTACGGCGGCGAGACTCTGGGCTCCCGATCTTCAGACCGGGTCCGTCGGCCCCGGTCGGATGACGGCGTAGGGGAACGGACCCGCTCGTCCAATGGTCTCCGACGGGCAGATCGTCGGGCGGTCACGGTGGCAACGGCATGAAGCATGTGGGAATCCTTTCGTCGTGGCGGAATCAGGCGGTCGGGAGCCAGTGGCCCCGGAGGGCCTCCAGTCGGTGCAGGCAGTCGTCGAGCTCGGCGAGGTCGGCGGCGTCGAGGCCGCACGACCCGGCCCGGAGGATCAGTCGTTCGATCATGAGATCCAGATCGGCGAGCTCGGTCCGCAACGCTTGGCGCCGACCGAGATCAACGACGGGTTCGTCGTGCCAGAGTCTGCGGGTCTCAGCGCCGAGGTCGTCGAGGTCGACGCTGAGACCGAGGGGGATGAACGTGTCCACACTTGCGAGAGCCATACCTCTAACCTCCTGAAACAGAGGTTATTGAATAGCACTGTTCTGCCAACCCTTTACGGGAGAATTCGTCCCCGTCCGGTGCGTACGTTCGGGGTCTGACCCCCAGCGTGCTCAGACAGGGGCGATCGTCCGCCGGCTAGACGAAGGCGGAGGCGAACCTCCGCCGGTTAGACGAAGGGGAGGCGAACCTCCGCCGATTAGACGAAGGCGGAGGCGAACCTCCGCCGATTAGACGAAGGCGGAGGCGAAGACCAGGGACACGATCGTCATGACCTTGATGAGGATGTTCATCGAGGGGCCGGACGTGTCCTTGAAGGGATCGCCGACCGTGTCGCCGACGACGGCCGCCTTGTGCGGATCGCCACCCTTGCCGCCATGGGCGCCGGCTTCGATGTACTTCTTGGCGTTGTCCCAGGCACCGCCGGCGTTGGCCATGAAGATCGCCAGAGCGAAGCCGGTGACCAGGGCGCCGGCCAGGAGGCCGCCGAGCGAATCGACGTCGATGAATCCGACGACCAGGGGCACGACCACCGCCAGCGAGCCGGGGATGATCATCTCCTTCAGCGACGCTTCGGTGGAGATCGCCACGCAGCGAGCCGAGTCGGGGTTGACGCCCTCCTTGCCCTCGCGCAGACCCGGGATCTCCCGGAACTGACGGCGCACCTCTTCGATCATCTGCTGTGCGGCCCGGCCGACAGCATCGATGGTGAGCGCCGCGAACAGGAACGGCAACATCGCACCGATGAAGAGCCCGATGAAGACGTCGACCTCTCCGACGTTGAGGTTGAGCGACTCCCCCTGGTCGGCAATGGCGAACTCGAAGCTCTTGAACAGCGCCAGCGCGGTCAGCGCGGCCGAGCCGACCGCGAAGCCCTTGGCGATGGCGGCCGTCGTGTTGCCCAGCGAGTCCAGTGCGTCGGTCACCTCACGCACCGACGGATCCAGTTCGGCCATCTCGGCGATACCGCCGGCGTTGTCGGCGATAGGCCCGTAGGCGTCCACCGAGACGACCACACCCAGGGTGGCCAGCATGCCGATGGCGGCCACGGCGATGCCGTAGATCCCGCCGTCGAGCGAACCGATCGAGTCGAACGCCAGCTCGCCGCCCCAGTAGGCGATGCCCACACCCAGGATGATGAGCACCACCGAGGCGCCCACCGAGATCATCCCGACGCTGATGCCGCCGAGCACGGTGGTGGCCGGTCCGGTCTCGGACTGATCGGCGATCTTCTTGACCGGCGGGAAGTGGTCCGAGGTGTAGAACTCGGCGGTCTTGCCCAGCGCCCACCCGACGACGAGTCCGCCGAGGACGGAGATGGCCAGGCCCAGGGGAGCGTCGAAGGCGTCGTCGCTGCCGAAGAGCCAGAACGACACGCCGATGGTGGCCACTGCGGTGATGCCCATGGCGACGTTGGTGCCGAGGTGGAGGGCGCGACTCAGGTCCTTGCTGTCGGTGGACGTACCGCCGCGGACCAGGAACGAGCCCAGGATCGAAGCGAGCATGCCGACGAACGCAATCGCGATCGGGAAGACCAGGAGCGAGATGTTGACATCGTCGCCGGCCTGGTCGGCACTGAGCGCCAGCGCGAACGCCACCAGCGAGATGGGGGCGATCAGCGAGCCGGCGTAGCTCTCGAACAGGTCGGCGCCCATGCCGGCCACATCGCCCACGTTGTCGCCCACGTTGTCGGCGATGGTCGCCGGGTTGCGCGGGTCGTCCTCGGGAATGCCGGCCTCGACCTTGCCCACCAGGTCGGCACCGACGTCAGCGGCCTTGGTGTAGATGCCGCCGCCCACGCGGGAGAACAGGGCGATGGAGGAGGCGCCCAGGCCGTACGCGGTGACGACCTCGAACGCGTTGTCGATCTCCAGCACCATCACGAAGAGGATGTAGACGATCATCAGGCCGCCCAGGGCCAGGCCGGCGACGGCGAAGCCCATGACCGCACCGCCGCGGAACGCGATGGGAAGGGCCTTGGCCGGGCCGTCCTTGGCCGCTTCGGTGGTGCGGGCGTTGGCCATGGTGGCCACGGTCATGCCGGCATACCCCGCGGTCGCCGACAGGACGGCGCCGAACACGTAGCTCACCGACCCCAGCGGCTCGATGAACACGGCGATCAGGACGGCCATGACGACCACGAAGGCCGAGACCCAGGTGTATTCCTTCCGCAGGAAGGCCTTGGCCCCGTTCTGGATCTCGGTCATCAGGTAGACCATGCGGTCGTTGCCTGGATCCGCCTTCTTCACCCACGTGAAGTAGTACGCGGCCAGTACGAGCGCTGCGATGGCGCTCGCCAGTGCGAGATAGGGTACGGCGTCCACTGAAATGGGTCTCCCGGGCGTCGCTGCATGCGGGGGCGCGTCTGCGCCCCCGAGCCCCGTCGAGGGGCCGGGCAACGATACGCAAAACGAGCGACCCCGGACCAAACCGGATGAAGAATCCGCCGCCCACCACGACATCGGCGCGACGACGAGGCAGGATGGTCACGTGTATGTGATCGTCGTCGGAGCAGGAGAGGTCGGCTCGTACGTCGCCGAGCGGCTGAGCCGCGAGGGCCACGACATCGCCGTGATCGAGCGCGACGCCGAAAAGTGCGCCCACATCAGTGAGCACCTCGACGTGCTCACGGTGCAGGGAAGCGGCACCCACCCGTCGAAGATGCAGGCCGCCGGGGTGGCCAAGGCCGATCTCGTCGTGGCGGTCACCTCGATCGACGAGGTCAATCTCCTGGCTGCCCGCATCGCGAAGATCGAGGGTGTCGAGCGAACCGTCGTTCGGATCGAAGCCAGCGAACTTCGGAGCCGCTCGGCATCGGCCCTCTGCCAGGACCTCGGCGCCGACCTGGTCATCGACCCCGACGAGGCCACCGCCCAGGAGATCCTCGAGCTGCTCGAATACCCCGGCGCCGCAGAGGTGGCGGTCATGGGTGGCGGCGAAGTGATCGTGCTGGGCGCCCGGCTTCCCGAGGACGCTCCCATCGTCGGCAAGACCCTGCTCGAGATCGGGCAGGAGTACGAACCCCAATGGGACTTTCTGTTCGGGGCCATCAGCCGCGGCGACGAGACCATCATCCCGCGCGGCGATCACGTCGTTCGGGCGAACGACCTCCTCCGCGTGGTCTGCCGACGCGACGCCCAGGCCGAGCTGCTCGAACTCCTCGGCCTGCACCGCGGAGTTCCCCGGTCGATCATGCTGCTGGGCGGGGGCCGTACCGCCAAGCTGCTCGCCGCCCGGCTCGACGCCAGGGGCGGCGAGGTCGCCCTGGTCGAACGGGATCCGATCCGCGCCCGCGAGCTGGCCGAGAAGCTGCCGGGCGTGCTCGTCCTCGAAGGCGACATGACCGACTCCGATCTGCTCGCCGAGGAGGGCATCGGCAACTACGACGCCGTCATCGCGCTCACCGGCGCCGACGATGCCAACGTCCTCGCGTGCCTCTACGCCCGTTCGGTCGGCGCCAAGGAGACCATCGCGGTGGTCCACGGTCTTGCCCTGCTCCCGTTGCTGGCCGAGTCCGGAATCGATGCCGCTCTGTCACCCCGCACCGCCACCGCCAACTCGGTCCTGCGATTCGTCCGCGGTGGCGTGGCCCAGGTCGCCACCTTCCTCGAGGGCGAGGCCGAGGTCCTCGAGCTCGAAGTGTCCGCGGGAAGCCCCGCGGACGGGGCGATGCTGGCCGAGCTCAGACTGCCCAAGGACGTGCTGATCGGTGCGATCGTGCGCGACGGCAGAGCTCACATCGGCCGCGGCCGCTCCAAGCTGCGGAGCCGAGACCACGTGGTGGTGTTCGCCATGCCGCACGTGGTCGAGGACGTGAAGCAAGTCTTCGGGTGACCTCTCGCCTCCCGCCACAGAAGGCCGGGGCCGAGCGGCGCCGGATCGCCGCTCGTCTCCGGGTGCGTGAGCCCAACCGGTCCACCTGGACGACACCGCGCCGTCGCGTGTTGGCCAACGACTCGATCCTCCCGTCGCTGGTCGTCACGACCCTCGCCATCCAGGCCGGTGCGGTCCTGATCAGCGGGGTCGTCGAGGTGTCCACCGACCAGGTCGACCACGCTCACCTGCTGGGGTTGGGCGCCGGCCTCGGGACCCTGGCGATCGTGCTTCGCAGCTGGGGGCGAGAGCCCCGGCGGGCCCGGCGCTCGACGGTCCTACCCGGTCTGGCGGTCATGTGGATCCTCACCGTCGCCATCGCCACCGCGGTGTTCACCCTCACGGAACCCGTCGGCCTCCTCGACGCATTCACCGAGTCGGTCTCGGGCATCACCACGCTGGCCACCACGTCGGTCGATCCCGACCAGCTGAACCACGGAACGATCCTGTACCGCTCGCTCCTCCAGTGGTTGGGGGGCCTGCTCATGATCAACGCCGTCCTGGTGATCATGCCCACATTCGGCACCACCCGCGGGGCCCGGGAGGAGCTTGGTCCCAGCGGGGCGATGACGCTGCTCGGCACGACCAGCTCCGGGCGGTCAGAGACCGTCAACCTGGTCTATCTGGCCCTCACGCTTCTGATCGGGGTGGCCTACGCCGTCTCCGGGATGCCCCTGTGGGACTCGGCCAACCACGCTCTCACCACGGTCTCGACCGGCGGGCATACGGTGACCTCGCAGGGGTTCGCGGCGTACGGCGCCGCGGTGCAGTGGGTCGCCATCCTGGGTATGGCGCTCGCCGGGTTGGGGGTCATGTGGCTCGCCCTGGTGGCTCGCGGAGACCGGCGGCGAGTCTTCGAGGCGACCGAGATCCGCTTCTATCTCGTCGCCTCCGTCCTGGTCGGGGCCGTGATCGCGGTGGGGACACGGGGGCGGATGGTCCGAGGCGGTGCGGGACGGCCTCTTCTCCGCCATGTCGGCCGTGAGCACCACGGGCTTCGCCACCGACGGCTGGGCCACCACCGAGCCGGTCGGCCAGATGTTGCTGATCATGTTGTTCGGCGTGGGTGCGGCGGCCGGGTCGGCCGGCGGCGGATTCGGTGCCCGCCGCATCAGCGCCATGATCCAGATGGCGGTCCGCGAGCTCCGCACCGCGGTCCACCACCGTGCCGTGACCGTGGTCCGGGTGGACCACGGTGCGGTCGGGGAGCCGGTACTGGACCGGATCGCCGCCTTCGCTGCGCTCTACCTGCTGGTCATCGGCGTCGGCGCGTTCGGCCTGGCGCTGTCCGGCGCCGACATGCTGGGCAGCGTGTCGGGCTCGATCAGCGCGTTCTCCACGATGGGTCCGGCCTTCGGGGTCCTGACCGAGGCCGAACATCCCGAGGCCGTCCGGTTGATCCAGATGGCACTGGCCGTGCTGGGCCGAACGGGCCTCTTCGCCCTCACCGTCGGGATGGCCCACGCCGCCCAGTCGGTCGCGCAGGCCGCAGGACGGAGGGCACGGTGACGACGTCGGACCCGACGTCCATCGCGGCGCGGCTCCGGCCGGTCGACCGGCGCGTCCCGAACACCGTGCTCCACATGACCGGTGTCGCAATGCTGTTCGCGGGCGTCGGCATGCTGCTCTGCCTGCTGGTCGAGCTGATGGTGGCCGGTGGCCAGGAGGTGGCCCTGCTGGTCTCGGGGGTCGTCACCGCCGCCGCCGGCTTCGCGATCTGGCGGACGACCCGGGTCGGAAGGATCCGACCGACCACCATTTTCTACGCCGTCGCCGTCACGTGGCTCACCCTCTCACTCGTCGGGACCCTGCCCTACCTGTTGAGCGGCACGATCTCTCGCTTCGACGACGCGTTGTTCGAGTCGATCTCCGGGTTCACCTGCACCGGCTCGACCATCCTGAGCAGCATCGAGGGCAACAGCAGGGGGGTGCTCTTCTGGCGCCAGATGAGCCAGTGGTTCGGCGGCATGGGCGTGATCGTGCTCGCCGTCGCCATCCTCCCGTTCCTGTCCGTCGGCGGGTTGGATCTGATCCGCGCCGAGGCGCCGGGACCTGACGCCGACCGCCTGGCGCCGCGGATCAGAGGCACGGCCAGCCGCCTCTGGCTGCTCTACGTCGGTTTTACCGTCGTCTCCTTCGCGGCGCTCTGGCTGGCCGGCGCAAGCCCCTACGACTCCGCTTCGCACGCGCTCACCATCGTGTCGACCGGAGGGCTCTCGTCGTTCGACGACTCGGTGGCCGGATTCAACTCGCAGTTGATCGAGATCATCATCATCGTGCTGATGATCTATGGCGGGATGAACTTCGCGCTGCACTGGCGCGCGCTCCAGGGCGACGTCGGTGTGTACTGGCGCTCCAGCGAGGTTCGCTGGTTCCTCGGGATGATGCTCGCCGGATGTGTCCTGGTCGTGGGGCTCCTGGTTCTCGACGGCACCCCGATCGGCGATGCGGCAAGAGGCGGCATCTTCACCGTGGTCTCCCTGCTCACCTCCACCGGCTACGGCAACGGCGACGTGGGCAACTTCGTCCTCTGGACCGTCGCGGCCCAGCTCGTCCTGCTCGGCGCCATGGTCGTGGGTGGGATGAGCGGATCCACCGCCGGTGGGATGAAGGTCATCCGTTTCGCCGCGCTGTCGGGGGTGATCGGTCGGGAGATCAAGCGGGGGATCCGGCCCCGGGCCGTCCTGTCGGTCCGCTTCGACGGCGTGGCCATGTCCGAATCGATCGTGGCCCGCATGCTCGCGTTCGCCGCCATGTACGTCCTGTTGATCATCGTCGGGACCGTGGTGGTGGTGGCACTCGGATCGACCTTCGACACCGCGCTGGGCGGCGCCGCCGGCGCCATGGGCAACATGGGGCCGTCGTTCGGCGAGGCCGGACCGTCCGCCAACTTCACCGACGGGTTCTCCCGGCCGGCTCGCCTCGTCCTGGCGTGGATGATGCTGGTGGGGCGCCTCGAGATCCTGCCGATGTTGATGATCTTCGTGCCGCTGCGACGCCGGCTCGAGCGGGCCCGCCGTTCGCTCAGTCCCGTCCGGTGAACGCCTCGACGTCGTCGATCTGACCGGCGGCCAGGATGATGTCGCCGGCCTCGGGCACGGCGTCCGGCCGGGCGTGGACGAAGGGTCCTCCCGGCCGACGCAGGGCGATGATGGTCACGCCGAACGTTCTCCGGGGCTGGGTCTCCAACAGAGGCTTGCCGATCACCACCTTCGGCACCGCTGACTCGATGATCACGAAGTTCGCCTCGACGGCGATGTAGGACAGGGCGTTGCCCGAGACGAGGTGGGCGACGCGCCGGCCGGTCTCGGCCTCGGGCAGCACGGTGTGGTCGGCTCCGACCCGCTCGAGGATCTGACGGTGCGGTTCGGTGAGCGCCTTGGCCCAGATGTCGTCGACCCCCACCTGCGACAACGCCGACGTCGTGAGGATCGACGCTTCCAGATCGGCTCCGATCCCCACCACGGCGTGAGGGATGTCGGGTGCCCCCAATGCGGTCAGCGTGTCGGCCTCGGTGCAGTCGGCGGTCCGGACCTCGGTCAGCCGGTCCTTGTGGCGGTTGACCAGCTCGTCGTCGACGTCCACACCCAGGACCTCGTGGCCCATGTCGACCAGCTCCTGGGCCAGAGCCGAGCCGAATCGTCCCAGGCCGATGACCAGCACGGAGTGGTGATCTGCGCTCGTGACCGAGCGGAATCGGGCGGTGAGTTCTCGGATGTCAGCCAACGAGCAGGCCCTCCTCGGGATACCGGAATCGGCGGCGTCGGGACCGGAGCACCAACGCGGTTCCCAGCGTCGCCGGTCCCACGCGACCGATGAACATGAGCGTGACCACGACCAGCCGGGCCGGTTCGGACAGGGTCGGCGTGAGGCCCGTGCTGAGACCGACGGTGGCGAAGGCCGACGTGGACTCGAACAGAGCCGGGCCGAGCTCGGCGTCGGTCAACCCCAGGATCGCCAGGGTGCCCACCATGACGGCGGCGACCCCGACGAGGGCGATGGCGAGTGCATGGCGGACCAGGGAGACACCGACCCGCCGGTTGAACAGCGTGATGTCGGGGTCGCCTCGGAGCTCGGCCCAGATGGCCCATCCGAGGAGTGCGAACGTGGCGATCTTGATGCCACCGCCCGTGGACGCGTTCCCCGCACCGATGAACATCAGGGCATCCGTGACCAGCAGGGTGGCCGGGTGCATGGCACCGATGTCGACCGAGTTGAAGCCCGCCGTTCGCGGCATGACGCCGGACATGGCGCCGCCGATGAACTTCTCGCCCAGCGCGAGCGGGCCGAGGGTGTCGGGGTTGGTCCATTCGAACGCCATCATCACCACGACCCCCGCCGCCAGCAACCCGACGGTCGCGGACACGATGACCTTGGAGTGGAGGCTCCAACGGTGCGGCGTGCGGAGTCGGCCGCGTACGTCGGACAGGACGGGGAACCCCAGTCCGCCTACGATCACCGCCGCAGCGATGGCCAGCGAGAACACCGGCGATCCCACGAAGCCGACCAGGCTGTCCTCGTAGAGGGAGAACCCGGCGTTGTTGAAGGCCGAGACCGCATGGAACACCCCTTCGTAGGCCGCCCGTCCCAGGCTGCGCCCGTGCCCGGCCCACAACGCGACGGTCAGGACGGCCGCCGTGACGCCTTCGACGACCACGGTCACCCCGGCGATGACCCGGACCACTCGACGGATGTCTCCCAGGTCCAGCACCCCGACCTCGGTGCCGGTGCGCATCCGCGTGCGCAGCCCCAACCGTCCCGAGAAGGCCAGCGCGAGCAGGCTCGTCACCGCCATGATCCCGAACCCGCCGATCTGGACCAGTCCCAGGATCACCAGTTCGCCGAAGGTCGACCAGTGCGATCCGGTGTCGACCACGACGAGGCCGGTGACGCACACCGCCGAGGTCGCCGTGAACAGCGCGTCCGAGAATGTCGTCTCCTGTCCCGACGCCGTGGCGAAGGGGAGCCAGAGCAGAAGGGTGCCGACCGTCACGGTGCCGGCGAATGCCGCCGCCACCCAGCGGGCCGGGTGGCTCGCGCCGGGAAGGTCGGCCTCGCTCACCGCTCGAACACTGCGGGCGGCGGCCCGAACGACTCCCTGGCTCCGTACCGGTCCCAATGGGTGACCGATTCCGCGGGCCGCCTCGGGGCGACGCCGAAGCGTCCGGTCGGTCGACCGAGCGGCACGACCGCCACCGTCTGGAAGCGATCGGGCACGCCGAGCAGCGCCCGTACCTCGTCCTGGCGGACCCGATGCACCGTCGTGAGGGCCCCACCGATGCCCAGCGACCGAGCCGCGAGCAGGAGGTTCTGCACGGCGGGATAGACCGACGCGTAGGGCGTGCCGACGTCGAGCGCACCGCCGTCGTCGGTCAGCGTCATGTCGATGTCGGGCATCAACACGACGATGATCGCGGGCGCCTGTCCGATGTGAGCGGCGAGGTGACGCGACGCAGCCAGCGTGCGATCCCACGTGGCGGCGGACTCTTCGTCCCGGTGGGGCGGCATCGAAGCGAGCAACGCCGCCTCGTACCGCTCGTACGCCAGGGCGTAGATCTCGCCGAGCTGCCGCCGAACCTCTGCGTCGGTGACGACGACGAACTGCCAGGGCTGGATGTTGCCGCCGCTGGGGCCCTGCTGGGCCGCCCGGACGATCGCCTCGAGCTCCGCTCTTCCCAAGGGCTCGTCGCGGTAGCGCCGGATGGCGCGGGTGGTGATGATCCCCTCGTAGAGATCGACCGGCTGGTCGGGCGATGGGCTCGGTGCGGTCATGTCAGCGTCCTTCGTACCGTCCGGCCCGACGCTCGGTGAAGGCGTCGACGGCCTCGATGTGGTCCTCGGAGAGGAAGGTGAGCAGCTCGTAGGCGGCGGACGTGTCGAACGTGCGCTCGACGGCTTCGCGCACGAGCTTGTTCACCGCCAGCTTGGTGTACCGGACGGCCAGCGGTGGCTGAGCGGCGATGCGGCGGGCGTACGCCATGGCGGCGTCGTCCAACCCCGTGCGAGGCACCACGTCGGTGGCCAATCCCATGGCCAGCGCGGCATCGGCGTCGACGGCGGCGCCGGTGAAGAGGTACTGCTTGGCGCGGGCCGGACCCAGCGCCAGCGGCCAGACCGCGGCGCCGCCATCTCCGGCGACCAACCCGACCGAGACGTGCGGGTCGGCGAGCGTGGCCGAATCGGCCATGATCAGTCCGTCGCAGAGCAGCGCCAGGGTGGCGGCCAGGCCCACTGCGGGCCCAGGCAGCGCAGCGATCACCGGGCAGGGAATGTCGAGGAAGTCGAGGACGAGCGAGCGGGCGTCGAGCTGGAGGCGCGCCAGCGCCTCGACCGAGCGGAGCTGGGGAAACCAGCCGAGGTCGCCGCCGGCCGAGAAGGTGTCGCCGGCCGCGGTCAGGAGAACGACGCGTGCGTCGTCCTCGGTCCTCAGCCGAGCCGCCATCCGGGTGAGTTCGCCGTGCAGGAGATGGTCCACGACGTTGAGGTCGCTGTCGGGGTGGTCGATGACCACCCGAAGGACCGGCCCCGACCGCTCGAATCGGAGCGTCTCGTAGCCGTCGTCGCCGGCGGCCGTCACAGCATGCTCGTCTCGACGTCGACCCCCAACAGGATCCGGCCGCACAGCTCCCATGTGGCCGGGGCGACCATCAGGTGCTGCGTGGCCACGCGGGCGTCGGCCAGCTGGCGGCCGAGCGGCGAGTCGTTGCGGACCGCCGTTCCGCCACCCAGGAGAAACATCTCGTTGGCCACGGCGACCGCCGTCTGAGCGGCGTGGGTGGCCGCCAGCCGCAGTCCGGCCCGTTGCTCGACGGAGATCACCCCGGCGGCCGCTTCGGCTGCGGCGTCGTCGACGGAGGCGAAGACGAGGGACCGCGCCGCCCGCAGGCTCGCTTCGGCCCGAGCGACGGCGGCGGTGACGGTGTCACGATCGGCCAGCCGCCGACGGTGGGCGGTGGGCACCTTGGCCCCGGCCAGCTCACCGAAGGTGGTGAGAGCGGAGCGAGCCACCCCGAGCGACACCGAGGCGATGCCGAGGGCGAGGAGGCCGAAGACCGGGAAGCGGTACGTGGGCTCGTCGCGAACCGGCGGGTCGGTGAGCAGGACCGCCCGATCGGAGGGGACGAACACGTCGTCCACCCGCAGGTCGTGGCTTCCAGTGCCGCGCAGACCCATCACGTCCCAGTTGGGAACGATCTCGACGTCCCCGGACGGCACGTAGAGCATGGGCGTTCGAGCCGGGCCCCCGTCCGGGTCCCGGACGACCGCTCCCAGGGTCAGCCACTCGCAGTGCTGGCTTCCCGATCCCCACGACCAGTGGCCGCTCAGCCGGTAGCCGCCGTCGACCGGTTGTGCGGACCCGGTGGGAGCGAACACGCCGCCCACGATGGTCATCGGGTCGGCGAAGATCTCGGCCGCGGTCTCCGACGGCAGGTAGGCGCCCGAGACGGCGGAGGTCGATCCGATCATGGCGCACCAACCGGCCGAACCGCTGGCGATCGCGGACGTCTCGATCACTTCGAGCATGACCGCCACATCGACCGGACCCGCATCGGCGATGGGCGGAGCGATCATGCCGAACACGCCGGCACGCGCCATGGCGTCGGCCAGGTCCGGTGGAAGCCGGTTGGCCCGGTCGATCTCGTCGGCTCGGGCGGCCAGCTCGGGCTGCAGCCCTCGCACGGCTTCGAGCAGGTCGTCGGCCCGTCCCACGGGCCGCTATCCCGCCCGGCCCGGAACGGGGCGACGGGGGAGTGGGCTCTCGTTCAGCACGCCCTCGAGCAGCGTCACGAGCATGGCCGGGTCGTCGGCACCGCACAGCTCGCGGATCGAATGCATCGCCAGCTGCGGTATGCCGAGGTCGACCGTGGTCATGCCCAGCTCCGCGCTGGTCACCGGGCCGATGGTGGAACCACAGGGCAGGTCGCTGCGGGTGACGAACTGCTGGAGCGGGACCGACACCCGCTCGGCCACTGCGGTGACCACGGCGTGACCGATCCCGTCGGTGGCGTACCGCTGGTTGTCGTTCCGCTTCAGGACCGGGCCTGCGTTGAGCTCGATCTGGTGGGAAGGCTCGTGGCGATCGGCGTAATTGGGGTGGGTCGCGTGCGCCCCGTCGGCCGAGATGCACAGGGATCGGGCCAGCGCCGCCAGGTAGGCGGCCCGCCCGCCGTCGGCCGTCTCTGCGATCCGCTCCAGCGTGTGGGCCAACAGGGGGCCGGCCGCGCCGGCGGCCGAGACGCTGCCCACCTCCTCGTGGTCGAACAGGCAGATCACCGCCGTGTGCTCCGAGGGGACGGTTCCGCCGAGCGCCCGCACCGCGGCGTGACACGACGCCAGATTGTCGATCCGTGGGGCGCTGAGCATGGTGCCAGAGCCGATCAGCGCTGACGGCTGCCGGTCCGCGCACATCATGTCCCAGCCCCGGATCGCATCGTCGGCCACCCCGGCGGCGTCGGCCAGGAGCGCCCGGAAGGTCCCCTCCTGCTGCTCGCCCGGTCCCAGCACCGGGGAGAGGTGGTCCTGAGCGTTCAGTTTCAGTCCCTGCTCCCGAAGGTCGCGGTCGAGGTGGATCGCCAGTTGCGGGATGCGGACCACCGGGTCGTCCAGGCGGACCAGGAGCTGGGCCAGCGTGCCGTCACGCTCGACCACGACACGGCCGGCGAGCACGAGGTCGCGATCCAGCCAGGTGTTGGCCAGGAGCCCGCCGTACGGCTCCACACCCAGCTGCCGGAATCCCGCCGTTCCGGTGTCGGGTCGGGGTTTGATCCTGAGATTGGGGCTGTCCGTATGGGCGCCGATGACCCGGAATCCGGCATGGGGGCCACCGGTGCCGACGCGCCAGGCGATCAACGACCCTCCACGGGCGATGACCCCTGCGGTCGGCAACGGGCCGGGATCGGACTCCTCGGCCGGTGTGAATCCCTGGTCGAGCAGGCGAGCCGCCGCTTGCTCGACGGCGTGATAGGGCGTGGGCGAGGCGTCGATGAAGGCGAGCAGGTCGTCGGCCACGTCGGGAGGCTCCATGGCCCCATCTTGGCCCGTATCCGACCACGGTGCGGCCATGGGCGCCAGTGGGCCGGAATCCGACTCCGCAACCCGCCGAACCGCCCACTAGGGTGAATGGACCGTCCGGGCCAATGGCGTCCCTGATGCTGCCGCTCTGCCGCACCCCTTTGCGCAAGCGCAGACTCCGCATCACCCCCGCGCGCCCGCCGCCCCGACCCGTGAGGACTCCCATGACGCAAGTGCCCCCCTCCGCACAGGGAATGTATGACCCTCGCTTCGAGCACGACTCCTGCGGTGTCTCCTTCGTCGTCGACATGCACGGCCGCAAGAGCCACGACATGGTCGAGCGGGGCCTCGTCTGCCTCCAGAACCTGCAGCACCGGGGAGCGACCGGCAACGAGGTCAACACCGGAGACGGCGCCGGGATCCTCATCCAGATGCCCGACCGGTTCCTGCGGACCGCCTTCGACTTCGAGCTCCCGCCCCCCGGCGGCTACGCCTCGGGGATCGCGTTCCTGCCCGCCGAGGAGCAGCAGGCCGCCGACGCCGTCCAAGCCGTCGAGAAGCTGGCCGCCAGCGAGGGCCTGCGGGTGTTGGGGTGGCGCGACGTCCCGGTCGACCCCTCCATGCTGGGCACCATGGCGCGCGATGCGATGCCGGCGTTCAAGCAGGTCGTCCTGGCCGGCGAGGGGCTGTTCGACGGTGCGCTCGAGCGCCGGGCCTACACGCTACGCAAGCGGATCGAGCACGAGCTGGGCGGCGATGGGCAGTCGCAGGTCTACTTTCCGAGCCTCTCGTCGCGGACGCTCGTCTACAAGGGCATGCTCACCACGCCCCAGCTGCGCGAGTTCTACCCCGATCTGACCGATCCGGCCATGGAGTCGGCGCTCGCCCTGGTGCACTCGCGCTTCTCCACCAACACGTTCCCGTCCTGGCCGCTCGCTCACCCGTACCGGATGGTCGCCCACAACGGAGAGATCAACACCGTCCAGGGCAATCGCAACTGGATGCGGGCCCGCGAAGCCACCGCCCGCACCCCGGTCCTCCCCGGCGACATCGAACGCGTCTTCCCGGTCTGCACGCCCGGTGCGTCCGACACCGCCACGTTCGACGAGGTGCTCGAGTTCCTCCACATGGGTGGCTACCCGCTGCACCACGCGGTCCTCATGATGATCCCCGAGGCGTGGGAGCGGCACGAGGCGATGAAACCCGAGCACCGGGCGTTCTACCGTTTCCACGCCTCGCTGATGGAGCCCTGGGACGGACCGGCGTCCATCGCCTTCACCGACGGCACCGTCATCGGCGCGGTCCTGGACCGCAACGGGCTGCGCCCCTCGCGCTACACGGTCACCGACGACGGGCTCGTCGTCCTGGCCTCGGAGACCGGGGTCCAGGACATCGATCCGGCCCGCGTCGTCGAGAAGGGTCGACTCAAGCCCGGCCGCATGTTGCTGGTCGACACCGAGCAGGGCCGCATCGTCGCCGACGACGAGATCAAGGACACCCTCGCCGCGGAATACCCGTACCAAGAGTGGCTCGACGACGGGATCATCAAGGTCTGGGAGCTTCCCGACCGACCCCTCACCCGCTCGCCCCACGACTCGGTGGTCAAGCGACAGCAGGTCTTCGGCTACAGCCACGAAGAGCTCAAGATCCTGATCGAACCGATGGCTCGCACCGGTGCCGAGGCCATCGGGTCCATGGGGACCGACACCCCGGTCGCGGTGCTGTCCGACCGGCCCCGCCTGCTGTTCGACTACTTCAAGCAGCTCTTCGCCCAGGTCACCAACCCACCGCTCGACGCCATCCGCGAAGAGCTCGTGACGGCGCTCGGCAGCGCGGTCGGACCCGAGACCAACATCTTCGATCCCGGACCCGAGACCTGTCGCCAGATCGTGCTGCCCCAGCCGATCCTCACCAACGAGGAGCTGGCCAAGCTCGACCACATCGAGGCCGCCGACCACGCCCACAACTTCCGGTCCCGGGTGATCTCGTGCCTCTACCCGGTCGCCGAGGACGGCGAGGGGCTCCGCACCGCACTCGAACGAATCCGGGCCGAGGCCTCCGAGGCCGTCGCGGACGGCATCAACATCCTGATCCTGTCCGACCGTCACTCCGACCCCGACCATGCGCCCATTCCTTCTCTGCTGTTCACCTCGGCGGTTCACCACCATCTGGTCCGGAACCGCACCCGGACCCAGGTCGGGCTGGTCGTCGAGACCGGCGAGGCCCGCGAGGTGCACCACATGGCGCTCCTGCTGGGGTACGGCGCCGCGGGCATCAACCCGTACCTCGCGTTCGAATCGATCGAAGACCGGGTGGCCGACGGCTGGGAGTACCTCACCACCGACGAGCAAGCCCAGGCCAACTACATCAAGGCGTTGGGCAAGGGTGTGCTCAAGGTGATGTCCAAGATGGGGATCTCGACGGTGGCCTCGTACGCGGGCGCCCAGATCTTCGAGGCGATCGGCCTGGGGTCCGACCTGGTCGACGAGTACTTCCCCGGCACCGTCAGCCGGCTCGACGGCATCGGACTGGAACAGATCGCACGTGCGGTCCAGGAACGGCATCGGCGGGCGCACCCCACCCGCCCTGATCAGCACGCCCACCGCACCCTGGCGGTGTCCGGCGAATACCAGTGGCGGCGCGAGGGTGAACATCACCTCTTCAACCCCGAGACCGTCTACAAGCTGCAGCACGCGACCCGGTCGGGCCAGTACGACGTGTTCAAGGAGTACACGACCCTGATCGACGATCAGGCCGAGAGGCTGGCCACCCTGCGCGGCCTGTTCCGATTCACGTCCGACCGCCAGCCGATCCCCATCGACGAGGTCGAGCCGGCCGAGGCGATCTTCCCCCGGTTCTCGACCGGAGCCATGTCGTACGGCTCCATCTCGGCCGAAGCGCACGAGACCCTGGCCATCGCCATGAATCGGTTGGGCGGCAAGTCCAACACCGGAGAGGGCGGCGAGGACGCCCGGCGGTTCGTGCCGGACGCCAACGGGGATCTCCGCCGATCGGCCATCAAGCAGGTCGCCTCGGGTCGCTTCGGCGTCACCAGCGAATACCTGGTCAACGCCGACGACATCCAGATCAAGATGGCCCAGGGCGCCAAGCCGGGAGAGGGCGGTCAGCTGCCCGGCCACAAGGTGTACCCGTGGATCGCCGAGGTGCGGCACTCGACGCCCGGCGTCGGCCTCATCTCCCCGCCGCCTCACCACGACATCTACTCGATCGAGGACCTGGCCCAGCTGATCCACGACCTCAAGAACGCCAATCCGGCCGCCCGGATCCACGTCAAGCTGGTCAGCGAGGTCGGCGTCGGTACGGTCGCTGCGGGCGTCTCGAAAGCCAAGAGCGACGTCGTGCTCATCAGCGGCCACGACGGCGGCACCGGGGCCGCGGCGCAGACCTCGATCAAGCACGCGGGAGCCCCGTGGGAGCTGGGCCTGGCCGAGACCCAGCAGACCCTGCTGTTGAACGATCTCCGCGATCGCATCGTCGTCCAGGTCGACGGCCAGATGAAGACGGGCCGCGATGTCGTGATCGCCGCCCTGCTCGGCGCCGAGGAGTTCGGCTTCGCCACCGCTCCACTGGTCGTCTCGGGCTGCATCATGATGCGCGTCTGCCACCTCGACACGTGCCCGGTCGGCATCGCCACCCAGAACCCGGAACTGCGCAAGAAGTTCACCGGAACCCCCGAGTTCGTCGAGAACTTCTTCCACTACATCGCACAGGAAGTCCGCGAGCTCCTGGCCCAGCTGGGATTCCGCTCGATCGAGGAAGCGATCGGCCGGGCCGAGGTGCTCGACACCGCCGACGCGATCACCCATTGGAAGGCCCAGGGGCTCGACCTGTCGGCGATCCTGCACGTCCCCGACGTGCCCGACGAGGCAGCGCGTCACTGCGTCACCCAGCAGGACCACGGTCTGGACCACGCCCTGGACCAGCAGCTCGTCGATCTGTGCGCACCCGCCATCGAGCGGAGCGAGCCGGTGGAACTCGAGCTGCCGATCCGCAACGTCAACCGTACGGTCGGCGCGATCCTGGGCAATCACGTCACCCGGGCCCACGGCGCCGCCGGCCTCCCCGACGACACGATCCAGATCCGCTTCAACGGATCGGCCGGACAGAGCTTCGGTGCCTTCGTACCGAAGGGGGTCACCCTCCGCCTGCATGGCGACGCCAACGACTACTTCGGCAAGGGACTCAGCGGTGGCCGCCTGGTCGTGCGACCCGACGAGCGCTCCACCTTCGATTCCCGGGACAACATCATCGCCGGCAACGTGATCCTGTACGGGGCCACCGGGGGCGAGGCGTACATCAGCGGCGAGGTGGGGGAGCGGTTCTGCGTGCGCAACTCCGGCGCCGAAGCGGTGGTCGAGGCCGTCGGCGATCATGCCTGCGAGTACATGACCGGCGGGCGCGTCGTCGTGCTGGGGCCGACCGGACGCAACTTCGGGGCCGGTATGTCGGGCGGCATCGCGTACGTCTACGACCCCGACCTGACCTTCCCCAGCCGGCTCAACTCCGAGATGATCGACATCGACCCGATGGAGGAAGAGGATCAGCGATTCGTCCTGCAGATGGTCCGCACCCACCTGGCCGAGACCGGCTCGCCGTTGGCGGCCGAGCTGCTCGAGCACTGGGGTGCGGCCCACGGGGCCTTCGTCAAGGTCATGCCCGAGGACTACAAGCGGGTGCTCAACGCGGCGCTCGAGGCCGAGAGTCAGGGGCTCGACGTGGAGGAGGCCATCATGGCCTCGGCCCATGGCTGAGCGGCATCGGTCCGTTCCGAGCACGGGTTCGGGTGGACGAGAAGCGGCTGGATCACCAAGAGAGGCTGGATCACCAGGAGAGGACAGCGATGGGTGACGTACGAGGATTCATGAAACACGATCGGTCGCTGCCCGAGCGTCGGCCGGTGCCCGTCCGCATCAAGGACTGGAACGAGGTCTACCGCGACTTCCCCGCCGACGACCTGCAGGTGCAGGCGAGCCGTTGTATGGATTGCGGCATTCCCTTCTGCAACGACGGCTGCCCGTTGGGCAACCTGATCCCCGAGTGGAACGATCTGGTCTACCGGGACCGGTGGCACTTCGCCCTCGACCGGCTGCACGCCACCAACAACTTCCCGGAGTTCACCGGCCGCCTGTGCCCCGCTCCCTGCGAGGAGGCCTGCGTGCTCGGGATCAACGAGGACCCGGTCACCATCAAGCAGGTCGAGGTCGAACTCATCGACCGCGGGTGGGAGCAGGGCTGGGTCACCCCGGTCATTCCCGAGATCCGGACGGGTCGTGCTGTCGCCGTCGTCGGATCGGGCCCGGCCGGTCTCGCCGCCGCGCAGCAACTGACCCGCGCCGGCCACATGGTCACCGTGTTCGAGCGGGCCGACCGGATCGGCGGGCTGCTCCGCTACGGCATTCCCGAATTCAAGATGGAGAAGCGTCACCTCGACCGTCGCGTCGAGCAGATGGCCACCGAGGGCACTCTGTTCGAGACCGGCGTCAACGTGGGTGTCGACATCACGGCCGCAGAACTGCGTGAACGATTCGACGCCGTCGTGCTGGCCGGCGGAGCGACCGCCAGTCGCGATCTGCCCATCCCGGGTCGCAACCTCGACGGCATCCATCAGGCGATGGAATTCCTTCCCTGGGCCAACAAGGTCCAGGAAGGTGATCTCGCCGAGCCGCCACTGACCGCCGAGGGCAAGCACGTCGTCATCATCGGCGGCGGCGACACCGGCGCCGACTGTCTCGGCACCTCCCACCGCCAGGGCGCCGCATCGGTCCACCAGTTCGAGATCATGCCCCGACCGGCCGACAGTCGGCCCGACGAGAACCCTTGGCCGACCTGGCCCATCACCTACCGCGTCTCCTCGGCCCACGAAGAGGGTGGGGAGCGCGTCTACCAGGTCAGCACCACCGAATTCGTCGATCGCGGCGACGGCACCATCGGAAGTCTCCGGTTCCACGAGGTCGAGATGGTCACCGAAGAGGGGCGACCGCGGTTCGTCCCCATCCCGGAAACCGAACAGGACCTTCCCTGTGACCTCGTCCTCCTCGCCATGGGATTCACCGGACCCGAGACCGGGGGCCTCCTCGACGAGCTCGGAGTCGAGCTCACCGATCGTGGCAACGTCCAGCGCGACGAGGCGTGGCGCACCTCGGTCGACGACGTCTTCGTCTGCGGCGACATGGGTCGCGGCCAGAGTCTGATCGTCTGGGCCATCGCCGAGGGTCGCTCGGCAGCGGCAGCGGTCGACCGGCATCTGATGGGCACCACGGACCTCCCCAGCCCCATCGCCCCCACCGCTGCGCCTCTTCGCTGACGGGCTCGCCAGGGGGGCGCAGCGGGCCAATTCCTCCACCGCCAAGTGCTCAAGTGCGAGGCGGCGCGACCGATGCAAAGAGCAGCACGTGGGTCCGGTCACCATGACCTGACGGAGGTACCACAACGCCATGCTCTCGAACATGAAGGTCGGCACCAAGCTCCTCGCGGTTGCCGCCGCGCCGCTGTTGCTCGCCCTGCTCCTGACCTTTGTCGGCATCCGGGATCGACAGGCCGACGCTGCGTCGGCGGCCGACACCGAACAGCTCGTGGGCTTCTCCAACCGGACCACGGCGCTGGTCGACGCGCTCCAGTCCGAGCGGACCGGCACCGCGGATCGCATCTCGGGTGCCACTGACGCCGGACTGGATGCGCTCCGCGAGGAAACCGACGCCGACGCCGCTGCCTTCGACGCCGGCCGCGGCGGACTTCCCGCCGACCAAGAACTGGTCGGTGCGATCGACGAAGCCGTCACGGCGCTCGAGGGGGTCGAGAGCCTTCGCGGTCGCGTGGACGGCGGAGCGGCCGATGCCTCGATCGTCGCCGAGTACACCCAGGTCGTGGACCTCCTGTTCGAGGTGCAGCGGGAGGTCGCAGAGCAGCCCGCTCTCGGCGACGCCACCAACGACGTGCTCTCGCTGCTCGAGATCAGCGAAGCCAAGGAGATGGGCGCAGCGATCGAGGCCCAGACCGCGCTCGCGTTCGGCGACGGCTCCGACGGTGCGACCGTCGCCCCTGCGGTTGCGGCCGAACTCGGTGCCCTCGAGTCCGCCCGAACCGAAGCGACCGACCGCCTGGCGCAACTGCCGTCGGACGAAGCCACCGATCTCACGGCCCAAGCGTTCAGTGAATGGTCCCAGAGCGACGAGCTCGACAACCTGATGACGATCTTCGTCGCCACCACCAACACCGGCACCGTCGGAGACTCGGACCGCACCCGGCTCGACGCCGCGATCGAGGGCTACACGAGCGCTCTCCGCGAAGCCGAGATCAGCGTGGCGGAGTCCACGCAGGAGCAAGCGGCCGCAGCAGCGAGCACCGCGTCCTCCAACGCCCGGAACTTCATGATCATCTGGCTGATCGCGGCGATCGTCTCGGTCGTGCTCGCGGTCCTCCTGACCAAGGCGCTGACGCGGCGGCTGGTCCGCCTGACCGAAGCGGCCGACGATCTGGCCGAGCATCAGCTCCCGAACCTGGTCGAGCAGCTCCGCACCCCTCCCGAGGAGCACTCGAACAACGATGTCGGTCGACCCGAACCCGTCGACGTTCACGGCTCGGACGAGATCGGACAGCTGGCCGACTCGTTCAACACGGTCCAGACCGTCGCCTACGACGTGGCGATCGAGCAGGGGAAGATGCTCGAGAAGGGCATCAGCGACATCTTCGTCAACCTGGCCCGGCGCAACCAGGCCCTGATCGACCGCCAGATCCAGTTCATCGACGAGCTCGAGCGGCACGAAGAGGACCCGGACGTGCTCGAGAGCCTGTTCCGGCTCGATCACCTGGCCACCCGCATGCGCCGTCACGCCGAGAGTCTCCTGGTGCTGGCCGGGGCCGAGCCCTCCCGTCGCCGGAGCGCTCCCGTCTCGCTCTCCGACGTCGTTCGGGTCGCCGTGGGCGAGATCGAGGACTACAACCGGATCAGCCTGGTCGCGTTCGACGACGCAGAGGTCCCCTCGGGCGCCGCCGTCGACATTGCCCACATGCTGTCGGAGCTGATGGAGAACGCCACCCAGTTCTCACCGCCGGACACGGTCGTCGAGATCGTCGGACACCGGACCCACGAGGGGTACTCGGTCTCGATCTCGGACCAGGGCATCGGCATGTCCGCCGAACAGCTGGACGAGGTCAACGAGCTCCTGGCGAGCCCACCCGCCACCGGACTCACCCTCAACCGGACACTCGGATTCGTCGTCATCGCCCGACTGGCCCGCCGTTTCGCCATCAAGGTCAGGCTCACGTCGAGCCCGTCCGGGGGCGTCACGGCCCTGGTCAACCTGCCCGAGCCGGTGCTCGTCGGCGGCGAGGCCGAGGAGGAAGATCCATCCGAGGAGGGCAGCGCCCCGATCATCATCGCGGAGAGCGCACCCCCGGTGGCCACGACCAGCGTCGTCGCCGACGTCGAGGAAGAGGCCGCCACCGCCGCTCCCACCCCGGCGGACGTCCCCACCGAGGATGATGCCGACACCATCGTGCTGGATGAGCTCCCGTCCCGAGGGGGTGCCCCGATCGCGCCGGCCGGGCTCGACCGGGAGGTCCCGCCCGCCTCGATTTCGGACGACGAGGTGCCGACGGAATCACCCGAGCCGGACCTTCCTGCGCCCTTCCCGGTCGCGGACGACGGCCCGTCCGAGGATGTCGGTCCGCCCGCGATCGACGATCCGGCACCGTTCGAGGCCCCCGAACCCGTCGCCATCGACGAACCCGAACCCTTCGAGGCCCCCGAACCCGTCGCCATCGACGAACCCGAACCCTTCGAGATCCCCGAACCCGTCGCCATCGACGAACCCGAACCCTTCGAGATCCCCGAACCCGTCGCCATCGACGAACCCGAACCCTTCGAGATCCCCGAACCCGTCGCCATCGACGAACCCGAACCCTTCGAGATCCCCGAACCCGTCGCCATCGACGAACCCGAACCCTTCGAGATCCCCGAACCCGTCGCCATCGACGAACCCGAACCCTTCCAGCCGCCGGCCCCGATCGCCCCACCCGAACCCGAGATCCAGCCCGAGCCCCTCGCTCCGTTCGCCGCCGCGGCCGGTACCGAACCCGAACCGCTCGAGTCGCGGCAACCGCTGCCGCCGGCCGAGCCGCCGGCTCCGTTCGCCCCGGCCCAGGACGACACGCCGCTCCCCACCTTCAACGCGCCGCTCCCGCCTGCTGCGCCCGCCGAAGAACCGCAGACCGAGGACTGGGGGACCGGGTCCCCGCTCGCACCGGCCCCGCCCGCGGCCGATCTCCCCCCGGCCTCCGACGGGTTCACCGGTCTGCCGAGCAGGGTGGGCGCATCGTCCCCCGGTGAACCTTCCCAACCGCCGCCACCACTCGGGACGCCGGCCCCCGGATTCGCCCCGGCCGAATCGGGACAGGTGACACCGGGCGGGCTGCCGCTCTGGCAGCCGACGTTCGTCCCTGCGCCGGCCGACGCCGGTGCGGAGGACCTCACGCACGCGGGCCTGACTCGCCGCGAACGGTCCACGACCGAGAGCAGCGCACTGCCGACGGGCCCGACCGTATCCTCGTCCCGGCGCTCGCCGGAAGAAGTCCGCCAGATGCTCTCGCGGTACCGGGGCGGCCTGAAGAAGGGCCGCACCGCCCCCGCAGCCGATGGCCCCACCAACCACGAATCGTCTCCGTCCAGCTGAGCGCGAGGAAGCAGGAACCCCAATGACCCAGCTGAGCAGTGCAGCTACCAACGTCAACTGGCTGATCGCCAACTTCGCGCAGCGCGTACCGGGTGTCTCGCATGCCGTGGTCGTCTCGGCGGACGGCCTGCCGATGGCCCTCACGCCCGGCCTGGACCGCGCCTCGGGAGACCGGTTCTCTGCTGTCGCCTCCGGCATCATCGGACTCGCCTACGGAGCCGCCACCGGATTCGGCGGCGGCACGGTGAACGAGTGCATCATCGAGATGACCAACGCGTTCCTGTTCGTGACCGGCATCTCCGACGGATCGAGTCTCGCCGTCATGGCCGCAGCGGACTGCGACGTCGGTCTCGTGGGCTACGAGATGGCGCTCCTCGTCGAGCGCTGCGGCGCCGTCCTGACCCCCGAGCTCCGCGCTGAGCTCCAGAGCGCCCTTCCTCAATGACCGATGCGTCCGATGCACCGCCCCCGCGTGAATTCCGGGTTCGCCCGTACACGCTCACCGGTGGTCGGACGCGCGCCGACGACAATCTCAACATCGAGTCCCTCGTCCATCGCACGGATGAGGGCTCGACGATGTTGCCTCGCCTCCGCATGGAACGGCGTCAGATCGTGCAGCTCTGCCACGAACCACTCGCCGTCGCCGAAGTCTCCGCCCACCTCCACCTCCCCCTCGGGGTCACCAAAGTGCTCGTCAGCGACCTCGCCTCGGACAACCTGGTCATGACCCACTCCGTCGCTCTCACGGACCACGACCGTCCGGACACCAGTCTTCTCGAAAGGGTTCTCGATGGCCTTCAGTCACTCTGAAGCACCAGCGCCAGGCGGCGCCGCATCGGGCAGTGTGCCGCTCCCGGTCAAGATCGTGGTCGCCGGTGGGTTCGCCGTCGGCAAGACCACCTTCGTCACCTCGATCTCCGAGATCCAGCCTCTCCAGACCGAAGCAGCCATGACCAGCGTGTCGATGGACGTCGACGACGCGGGGTCGGCGACGAGCAAGACCACCACCACCGTCGCCATGGACTTCGGCCGCATCACGCTGGGACGCGACCTCATCCTGTACCTCTTCGGTACCCCCGGCCAGGACCGGTTCCAGTTCATGTGGGACGACCTCGTCCGCGGCTCGATCGGCGCCGTGGTGCTCGTGGACACGACCCGCCTGGCCGACTGCTTCCCGGCCGTCGACTACTTCGAGCAGCGTCAGGTGCCGTTCGTGGTGGCGGTCAACTGCTTCGGCGGAGCGGCACGTCACCGGATCGAGGACGTGCGCGAGGCGCTCGCCATCAGTCCCGACGTCCCGATCATCTACACCGACGCCCGGGAGCGGGAAGCGACGAAGGCCGCCCTGCTCGAACTCGTGCAACACGCTCTCGTCCGAGCCTCGCACTGACCGTACGGAACCGGGAGCCTCTCGGGTCCACCGAGCGGCCCCCGGACCCATAGCCTGCCCGAGGTGACAGCACCCTCGGTCCCGGTCGTCCTGGTCCACTGGAACCAGCCGGCCGCCTGCGCGCTGAGCATCGACCGGTTCCTGGCCGAGCCCGAGGTGACCGGCGTCCTGGTCGTCGACAACGGCAGCACGGACGCCGCCATCGCCTCGATCGGCTCCCACATCCGGGACCGGCCGAACGTCGAGCTCCTCGAGCTGGGGCGCAACACCGGCTTCGGACCGGCGGCCAACCGGGGGTTCGGCGTGTGGTTGCCCCGGGAGAGCTGGGACTGGATCGCGCTCGCACCCCATGACGCCCTCTGCGAGCCCGGAGCGATCGGTGCCGCGCTCGCCATCCTCGCCGAGCGGCCCCGAGCGGGCCTGGCGTCTGCGGACGTGGGCGACGGAGCCACGCCCGTGATCGATCCTTACTTCGGCGGGATCCTTGCCCCGGCTGCGGTGTCCGAGGGCTGGGAGACCGCCGATCACCCCCACGGCACCCTGATGTTCGCCCGGCGTGAGTGTCTGGTCGAGGTCGGGTTGTTCGACGAGCGCTACTTCGCGTACTGCGAGGAGGCCGACCTTGCGTTGCGGGCTCGGGCACGAGGATGGGAGTGCGGACTCCTCCGCGGCGTCATGGTGGAGAACCCGCATCTCTCCGGGACGACCGCGGTCGTGGACTACCTCCAGCAGCGCAACACGCTGCTTCTGGTGCGCGAACACTCGGGCGCTTACCACGCGTTCATCCGTTTCACAACCGGGCTCATCCAGTTGATCCGGGGGACGCTTCGCCCCTCCCGGCGGCCGCCGGTCTGGCACCCTTCCGCCAGGGTGCGCGCCATGGTCGACTTCCTCCGGGGTGTCACCGGCCCACCACCCTCCGCCGTCCTCAGGGAAAGGTCCCCGTCATGATCCAACAGCTCAGCCGGTCCGTCGCAGGAAGGGTCACCGTCGTCACCGGGGCGGCCTCGGGCATGGGCCGGGCGACCGCCGGCGTGTTCGCCGGGGAGGGCGCCCCGCTGGTCCTCCTCGATCGCTCGACCGACGACCTGGCCGCGGTGGTCGACCGCCTACGCGGCGACGGTGCCGACGTCTGGGCCGCCGCCGTGGACCTGACCGAACGCGACGACGTCGAGGTCGCCATGGAGCAGGCCCGAGCCGAGGTCGGACCGATCGACATCTTGGTCAACAACGCCGGCATCAGCACCATTGCCGCGATCGACAGCCCGGACCTGGATCGGGAGTGGGAGCGCGTGATGGCGGTCAACCTCGAGGCGGCGGCGACGATGATCCGATTGTCGGTCGACGACCTCCGGCGCAACGCCGATGGCCGCATCGTGAACATTGCGTCGACCGAGGGACTGGGCGCCACCCGCGGCATCCTGCCCTACACCGTCTCGAAACACGGGGTCATCGGGCTGACCCGGGCCGTGGCCATGGATCTGGGACGGGACGGCGTCACCTGCAACTGCATCTGTCCCGGACCGATCGAGACCGGCATGACCGATCCGATTCCCGCCGACGTCAGGGCGGCGTTCGCGCGCCGCCGGGTGCCGCTCGGTCGGTACGGCGCGCCCGAGGAGGTCGCCCACGCCGTGCTCTCGCTGGCGCTGCCCGCGGCCTCGTACATCAATGGCGCAATCCTCTGTGTCGACGGCGGGTTGATGGTGCAGAACACCTGACGGAAGGGACGACGCCGCGTCCGGAGGGGTCAGATGATCTGTCCGACGGCCTGGCAGGACTCGATGTCGACGACGGTGGGGCCCACATCGGGATCCCGTCCGAACGCGCGGAACGCAGTGGCGACCCCGGCCGAGAGCTCGGTGGCCTGTCGAATGATCGGCTCCAGCTCCGAGAACGGGACGGCGGCCGTCGCCCGGTACCGATCGGCCAGCGCGGCACCCTGGGTCGACACCTCGGACAGCTCGGAGATGCAGCTCCCCGTAGAGACGATCTCCCGCCTCGTCGCCCGGTGGGCCGAGGGACTCCAGTCGAAAGATCAGCGAGTCGGCGCCCGAACCGAGCTCCTCCGCGTAGCGCACGATCGGAGCGGGCTGCAGGCCGCCCACGGTGGGTGCCACCTCGGGCAGGGTCGGCAGTGCCTGCGCCCAGAGCAGCACCTCGCCACATCCGGCCGTGAACCACTCCTCGAGCTCCCGATCCCGGGCCGTGTCCGTGCCTGCGCACGCTGCCAATGCGAACACAGCGATCGCAAGCATGGCGACGCGAACACGCATGCCCGGGACGCTACGGCTGAGCCAGGGACGAAACGAATCCGGCGGATCCGGTCACGCCGATGGAGGGTCCTCGTCGTCGAAGGAGGCATCGCTGGGAAGCGGATCGGCGACGAGCGCGGCCGGGGGAGCTGGCTGCAGCGGGGGCAACGCAGTCTCCGGGGGTTCCTCGGCAGGAGTTGCACCATCGGCGAGGTCCGCCGATTCCGGCGAGACGGGGTCGAAGGCCGAAGGTTCGTCGCCGACCGACGATGGCGGAACCGGGGCCGCTTCCGGGGAGGCCGCCGGGGCAGTGGTGGGCTGGGCCGGTCGGCGGACCGGCATGCTGTCGGACGGCAACGGGGTGGAGAGCGGAGTCCCGCCGGTCCCGGCCGGGTCGATCGGCATGGGTTGCAGGGGCGCTGCGGCCCCCTCGACCGGAGCAGGCTGGCGCCGTGGCGAGGGGTGATTCCGCCACAGGCGGAGAACCGCCGAGCGGATTCGACAGACCCGGCGCGCCCGACGGCGTCGCAGGAGCCGGCCCAGCGAGCGGATTCGACAGACCCGGCGCGCCCGACGGCCTCGCGGGAGCCGGCCCGCCGAGCGGATTCGACAGACCCGGCGCGCCCGACGGCGTTGCGGGAGCCGGCCCGCCGAGCGGGTCGGAGAGACCGTGGGCCGCCGCCGGGGGAGCTGGGCTGGGGGTGACGGGCGCCGGGGGTGCAGCCGACGGCGCCGGCCGGGCCGGGGCAGGCGTCGGCGCGGTCGCCGGTGAAGAGGGAGGAGGTTGGCTGGCCACGGAGACGGGGGGCGCCTGCTGAGGCGACGGCTCGGGGGGCGGCGGTTCGAGGGATTCCTTGCTCTCGGGCTTCCAGCCTCCCACCTCGTTGGCGAGGAGGAGGTCGATCATCTCCGCCGCCTGCGGTGCGGCGTAGTACTCGCCCTGGGCCGCGTCACAGCCGGTGCTCTTCAGTCGTGCGATCTGCTCCGGGGTCTCGACGCCGACGGCCACCGTGCTCAGACCCAGCGTCTTCGCGATCGACACGACGTGGGCCACGATCTCGGCATCCTCACGGGTCGACGCGATGGTCGACGTGAAGGTCCGGTCGATCTTGACCTGGTTCAGGTTGTAGTCCCGCAGGTGCACCAGCGTGGACGCCCCCATGCCGAAGTCGTCGACCGCGACCAGCACCCCCATCTCGTGGATGGCGCGGATCTGCTCCTCGGCATCGGTGATCGCATAGGTGAGCCCCGCGTTGGAGAGCTCGAGGCAGAGCAGGGGCGGGTCCAGACCCACCGCGGCGATCGCATCGGCGACCCCGTTGCTGAAGTTGCTGTCGACCAGCTGGCGGGGCGAGACGTTCACGCTGACCACCAACGGGGGCCGGCCCGGGTAAGCCGAGCGCCACTCCGCGGCCTTGCGGCACGCGGTCTGCAGGACCCACTGGCCGACCGGCACGATCAATCCGGTCCGTTCCAGCGCCGGGAGGAAGTCCTTGGGAGGGACCATTCCGCCGCGCTCGGGGTCGTTCCAACGCAGGAGGCACTCGATGCCGGCGACCTGGTTGGTCCAGAGGGACACGACGGGCTGGTAGAGGAGCACGAACTCCTCTCGCTCGACGGCGCCGTGGAGGCTGCGCTCCAGGGCGGATGGTGTGGGGCGGCTGCGGACCGACCGGTCGTAGACCCGGATCGTGCCGCCGCCCTCGTTGACCGCCGCATGCATGGCGATGGTGGCGTCCCGGAGCAGGTCGTCGGGTTCGATGCAGTTGGGCTCGGAGAGCACCGCACCGATCGCGCTGGTCAGGGTCATCTCCTCGCCCGGAAGATCGTGGGGCTCCACGATCAGGGCCATCAGCTTGTCGGCGGTCTTCTGCAGACCGGAGACGTGGAGGGCGTCGGGGAGGACGACCACGAATTTGTCGCCCGAGTAGCGGGCGGCGAACCCGCGCCGCTTGATGAAGGACTGGAGCCGGCTGCCGATGGTGCGCAGCACGTTGTCGCCCTTCTCGTGCCCGTGGGCGTCGTTGACTTCGGCCACGTTGGTGAGGTCGATGGAGAGCACGGCGACCCGGGCGCCCTTGCGACGGGAGGTCTCGACGATCTGGGCCAGTTCCTTGATGAGGGCGCGCCGGTTGGGGAGCCCCGTGAGCTGATCGCGGTACTTCCACTCGGTGAGCGCCTTGGCCATCCGCAGAGAGTCGCGGTAGCGCCGGTAGGCGAAGATCGCCGCCGCGGCCGGGATGAGCAGGAGGCCGGCGACGACACCGTTCAGATTCAGGTCATCGACGTCGGGCAGAACGTCGCTGACGCGGTCATAGAGCTGGAGCCCGACTGCCACCGCGATGAGCGCCACGGTGACGGCGACGAGCACCGCCAGATCCCGACCGTATCGATTCTCGATCTCATCCTCGAGATCGGTTTCATATCCGGACGGAAAGGACGCGTCTCGCGTTGCATCCTCGGACATGGGGCCTCCTGAACGCTGATGTACCTCCTATCCATCGGGAGGCGAGGGGCGTCCTTGAGGAGTCGATCGGATCTTTGCGTGGTGCAACCGGCCGCTCTGGTCGGTGTCCAGGGGCAAGGGCAGGTGGACGTCGTGCCCGGCCGCCGTCATCAGATCGATGACCAGCTCGGCCACCTCGCTCCAGTCGGATGCCGCCGGCCCGGGCAGGTGGTCGTTGTACGGCTGTCGAAATGCGATCACCGGGTTGCCGGCGGCCCGGAGCGCCTCGATGTTGTGCGGCGCATCGTCGACGTAGACATCCGCCTCCACCTCGGGCTTCGCTCCGAGGAAGCACAGGTCCCGGTACGGGATGCCGTGGTCGTCGAGCCAGGTCACCGTGTCACTGACCACGGTGGCATGGCCCCAATTCTGATACAGACGGTGGGTGATGACCCGGACCCAGGCGCCCGCGTCGGAGAGCTGCCACAACACCTCGGCCGCCCCTTCCATCACCGGGAGCTCCCGGAACAGTCGATGTTCGAGCACCGCGGTGCGGTGGAGCTCCTCGAATCCGGCCCGGTCCAGCCCCCACTCCTCGAAGTTCCAGCTTGCCACCGGCGGCAACTCGTCGACATCGACGTCGAGCATCGCCGCTCGGACCGACCGCAGCCCGGCGGCGTAGTCGGCACAGACGCCGTCGAGATCGACACCGATGATGAAGGTGGATGGTTCGCTCAAGACGGAACCGCGTCCAGGAACTCGAGCACGGCGTCGATGAAGGGGAAGGCCTTCGGGGTCTGGAAGTGATCCACGCCCGGAAGCACCACGGCGCTGCCCGGCGGGGAGGGCGTCGACCAGCCGGTCGGTCGAGCCGACGAAGTCGCGATCGCCGACCACGACCAGTGTCGGATGCGTGACTCGCCGCGAGTTCGGCCGGGCCGAACCGGCTCGGTAGCGGGACGGTCGAGGAGCGCAGCCAACGCCAGCGGGTCGTTGCCCGACTCGGTGGCCAGCTGCAGGAAGTGCCCCGACGAACACGTCATCGCCTACCTGTCCGGAGCGGAGGACGTCGATCAATGGGGCCGGATCGTCCTGCCGGAACAGATTCTCCCCGACGCCCGCCACGACGATCCCCGGCATCGCTCCGGAGCTCTCTCATTGCCGCCCGCAGGGCGAGCTGGCCGCCGAACGAGAACCCGACGACGTCGCACGGCGCGTCCGGAACCAGAGCAGCACGTCGTCGACCAGGTGCTCGTAGTCGGTCCACCATCGTGGGAAGCGTCGGGGCCGTGACCCGGAACGTCGGCGCCATGACGGTGCGACCGGCGTCGGCCAGCAGATCGATCAGCCCCGAATCGCGCCAGGTGCGCTGGGGCGACGTCGCCAGTCCGTGCAGCAACAGAACGGGTGGTGCCATCCGGCGAGCATAGGATCGCTGTCGGCCGGAATCGTGTCTGCTGCCTCACGCCCCGGCGATCGAGCGGCCCTAGACTCCCCGGTCGGCCATCGAGCCCCCCGGAGCGTGTGGTGAAACTGACTGGAGAGCGCCCGCTCGAGGGCGAGATGCCCTCGTCGCTGCTGGCACTGCACGACGCGGGCTACCGGGTCATCCGCGAGCGACTCGGGCCGGGCCGGCTCCTGGATCTCGGCTGTGGCGTCGGCGACTACACGACCACGCTGAGCGACGCCGATCGACCGGCCCTCGGGGTCGACTACGACTGGGCCACCGCCCGGACGCGCCCGGACGGCCACGGCGTCCCGACGTGCTGCTCCGACGGCGCCGTGGTTGCCCTTCGAGACGATGCGTTCCAGTGGGTCACCTCCTCACATCTGATCGAACACTTCGTCGACCCCTCGGAGCATGTCGCCGAGATGGCCCGGCTCACGGCGCCCGGTGGCACGACGTTCGTGCTCACGCCCAACGAGCCGGCCGACTTCGAGAATCCCGTTCCACGTCAGCCTCTTCGCTCCCGGGCGGCTCCAGGACCTGCTGGGACGATCGTTTCGCCGATGTCACCGTGCTGGGGCTGGACGGCACCCCCGAGCTCAAAGCCGACTTCGAACAGCGTCGCAAGCTGGGGCAACGCATGCTCAAGCTGGATCCGCTGGGTCTGCGGCATCGGTTGCCCCGTCGATGGTTCGTTGCGCTGCACGGCGCCGGCCGTCGTGTCGCCTACCGCTGGCTCGGCACCGACGACGGCCCGTCATTCGACGGCGGGGACTTCCATCTCACCGACGAGATCGACGACACCACGCTGGTCCTCTTCGCCATCGCTCGATCGCCTCGCTGACCGGACCGTGCGCACCGACGTCCGAGTGCGCCCAGACCGCCGCACACGACCATCACCGCCACGCCCCACGCATGGGCGTATTCGAACGCCGCAGGCCAGTCGAAGTCGGCTCGATGGTCCTCGATGTACTGCCCCGACGACGATCGAGATCCCGAGCAGACCGTAGATCATCGCGACGCCGACACCGGAGACCCAGCGCCAGCGCCCGCCCCCGCCGCCAGCACCAGTAGCGCCAGTGAGACCCCGAGCGTGCCACGTGGGCGGCGACGCCACCAGCACCCACATCAGGATCAGGCCGCCGCCCCCACGAGCAATCATCGGCATCGAGTATCGCGGATCCCGGCCCACCAGCTCGTCGACCGCCGGACCCGCCGCCCACCTCTCGGACCGAACCGGATCGGTTCGAACGCCGGCTCGTCGAGATCACCGACCGCTGCGACGTCGCAGACGGCGAGTACTGCGGGGGCGACGTACGGCGAGGGCAGAGGCAGGCGAGCGCGGCGAGCGCTGACAGCACGAGCATCGCATTGACCACACGTTGGGGCCACCAGCGAAGCTGTACCGACAGCTCGGTCAGGCCGCCCGGATCGATCCACCAGCCGTTCGCATACCCGTCGACCAGCTCGGGCTCACCCAGGTCCCCCAGACCGTCAGCGCTGGCGGTCCATCCGAGACTGTGGCTCTGGCCGAGCACCAGCCAGAACGGGCCCTCGATACCGGTGAGATCGAGGTCGAACGACGTGCGGCCCTCGTCGGAGATCTCGATCGACCGGCGCCGGCGGCTGCTCCGGGCGGGCGCGCACCGGCGGGGGAGTCGAGGCAGCACCTGGTCGACGTCCAGCCCCAGCAGACGGCCGGGAGCGGTCCGCAGCACGTGGGAACCCGAGGCCAGTTCCACGGGTTCGCAGCCTCCATCGTGAGCGGCGATCGGTCCAAGACGCTCGCCGACGCTCCCGGTGACCCGGACCGGCACGGCCCGATGCCTCGATCGAGACCAGGTCGTCACGACAGCCGGTGTCGAACCGCGCTCGACCGGTCGATCGCCGGGCCGGCCGGCTGGCCGACGTCCACCTCGGTGATCCCGACCGGGGCGGGAATCTCGTGCTCTCCGTACCAGTCCGACGTCAGTACCTGCCGCGTGCCCGGCCAGCTCGACCCGCACCGTCGTACCTTCCACCGGTTCGGGCAGCGTCACGGACACGGCGTCGTCGACCACGGCTCGCTCCGGTCGGCGATCTCGGGGAGGGAGACCGCCTGGGGAGCGCCGTCGTCCACCGCGACCTTCACCACCGTGGGGACGGAATGGCGGCCATCGGCGACGATGTCCAGCTCCAGGGTCTCGATCCGCTGCCGAGCCGTCAGCTCGACCTGGATCCACCGGCCCGGTCGAGTCGCCCAACGGCGTCTGCCACGCGGTGTCGCGATCCTCATCGAACGCGGCCCACGCCATCGAGGGAGAGAGCCGGAGAGAGTGTCGGACGAACGGGTGACGAGCGGACGATCCAGATCGAGCAGCTCCGCGATGGTCGCTTCGTCGATGCGAATCCCGAGGCCCGAGCCGTGCCGTCCAGCTCGAAGGAGCGGGCCTGAGGCAGATCGACGATCCGGATCATCTGCTGCTCCGCTTCGAACCGGAACGGCTCGGCCGGATTGCTCCGGCGCCGGGAGAACAGGAAGGCGAGATCATGGGCGGCCAGTTCCGACCCGGCCGAGGTGACCACGTCGGTCGGGGGCCTGATCTGCTCCTCCAGCACGAGGTCGTCGATCTCGACCTCGGCGAATCCCACCCCGGACTCACCGTCGTAGTCGTCCAGTGCACCGACGTTCGTGTCGAGGATCTCCAGCTCGAGGTGATCACCGATGGGATGGTCCAACTCGACGGTCTGACCGGGCGGGACGAGGGAGGAATCGTCCAGCCGCACCACACGCCGCTCGGCGTCACCGTGGTGGACGGCGAGTTCGGTGACGTGGCGAGTCCGGATGCGGTTCTGGGGCTGCAGCAGCGTGAGCTGTCGAGCCCCGACCGGGCGCTCGAAATCGACCACGAGACGTTCGCCCACCGGGTCGCTGGAGTCCCCGGCCCGCCACGCGGTGTAGGGGTCGCCATCGAGGGCGTTGATCGCGCGATCGTCGGCCGTGTAGGTCACGGCGTTCCCGTACCTCGTGGCCTGGGTCGAAGCACCACCCTCGTGGATGGCCACCGTGCGGTTGTCGTCGGTCTCGTCGGGGAACACCTTCAGCCGGTTGTCGCCGGGATCGTCCACCAGCGGTTCCTCGCCGACCTGCTCGGTATGACCGATGTTCTCGCGGATGGTGCCCCATCGTGTCGGAGCCCGCCGGTTGGTGTCGGTCACGACGATCGAGGCGTCGGTCGGGATCGGTTCCTCGGGATCCAGCGACGCCGCGTATCTCACCACCCGACCCGGCTCGACCAGGCCCGCACCTGCGGTGGCCACCAGCCCCGTGGCGTCGCCTGCGACGATGAGCGGCGGATCGGTCTCGGCTCGGACGATCGGCACCGGGTCACTGACCGGATAGACCGCGACCGGCGGAGGATCGGCCAGATCCCGCGCCGACCCCAGCTCGACCTCGTCGATCAGCGTCTGCTCGGGTCCCGCCACATTGGGCACCGGCTCACCGAATGCGACCGGCGGACCCAGTCCCTCGATCTGGTTCATCCACGCGAACGTCGGGCGGGGCCGGGGGGTCCGGTAGCGCTCGTACTGGAGGTCGGAGCGCAACACGATGTCTCCGACGCCCATGAGTCGCGCCAGAGGTACCAACCCGTCGGCATCGGCGACGTCCTCCTGCAACGGCCGGTCGACCGCGTTGAGGAAGTCGGCCGAAGCGGGGGATCCGTACGGGATCAGCTCGCGGGCGACATAGGGCCGGTCGATCAGGCCCGGCGTGACGGGATCGACGGTGTTCCCCCATCGGTAGCTGGCGAAGTCGGAGCCCGGGATCTCGAGCACCCGGGTGGCGTGATCGCCGTCGTCGATCGCCGCAGCCGCCTCGTTCCAGTACTCGGGAAGCTCCTCGGCCCGATCCAGATTGTCCGGCACCATCTGCCCCAACCACAGCGTCGGCTGGTTCAGGATGATCAGGATCCCCACCAGGACGCTGGGCAGGATCCGGGCCACGCGCGGTCGGGCCAAGGGGGTGGAACGCAGGCGAGGTCGGGTGGAAAGCCAACGGGCACCCACCGAACCCACCGCGGAGGTGCCCATCCCCACGAAGACGGCCATCGCCAGGATCAGCAGCGGGAGGGCCCGGGGGGTGGACCGCAGGGCCAGGCCGGCATCGGTGCCGGTGAACGCCCGAAACGCGGCGCCGGCGGGCGACGACCCGTCCCAGGGGTGGGCCCCGATCCCGATCAGCCCCCCGACGGCCACCAGGACCAGGAAGAAGGCCCGGTGCCGCCAGCGCACGGTCGCTGCGGCCAGCAGGGCCAGGATCGGAACGGTGAACGACGCCACCAGGAGCCACATGTTGGTGGTATAGGCCTCACCGGGCTCGATCCAGGGACCGAGCTTGTCCCGCCCATAGAAGAACCAGTAGCCGAGCCCGCGGAGCGCTTCCTGGGCCAGCGACGCATCGGCCACGGTCTTGTAGGTCTCGGTGTAGCGCAGGATGGGAATGCCGAAGCCGCCCTGTACCCACAGCCCCGCCACCCACCACAACGACGTCAGACCGGTCAGCACGCCGATACGGGCGGTGGCCGCCCCCACCTTCCCCCAGGTGACCCCCGGTTCGGTCAACCGGCTGTAGAACAGCCACAGGACGGGTCCCAGACCCACCATGACCAGCGCGGTCGCGTTGACCCCACCGACCACCAGCACGACGAGCGCGAACCGTGCCGGATCCCGCCACCCACCGTGACGAACCGCTCGCGCGGTCAGGGCGATCAACCACGGCAGCGCGGCCCACGGCAACAGAATGACCGAGATCCGTGCCGCGTACGCGAGGAAGTAAGGGCTGAGCATGTAGGCCAACGCGGCGACCGTCCGCCCCGATCCCTTCCATCCCAGCTGGCCGAGCAGGTAGCGGACACCGGTGCCGGCCGCGAACAGGATCGACCCCAGCCAGAGCCGTTGGGCGATCCAGTCCGGCACCCCGGCCGTCTCCATCACCCAGTAGTAGGGACCGAGCGGGAACAGGTAGCCCAGGTTCTGGTGGGTGACCGTCCCCAGCCCGATGTTGGGATCCCACATGGACCACGCCCGCGACAGCAGCCGGCCCGGTTCGAGATACAGGTAGGTCTTGGTGTCGGCGCTGATCCGGCCCGGAGCCGTCAACAGGAGGGGACCGTACGCGATGGCGGCCAGGGCCAGCGTCGGCAGTGACCGCCGAAGCCGGCTCACCCGGCTCGCCGCTGGGCGTCGGTGGCCAGGATCTGGAACGTTCCCAGCGCGGTGGCTCCCCAGGTGAACCGTTGGGCGTGGATCAGCGCTCCGGTCGAGAGCCGCGAGCGCAGTGCCTCATCGGTCAGGACCTGCCGGAGGGCTTCGGTGAGGGGCCGGTCCTCGGGCACGAGCAGCCCCGACACCTGGTCGTCGACGGCGTCGCGGTGGCCGGGGATGTCGCTGGCCACGGCGGGTGTACCGGTGGCGGCCGCCTCGGTCAGGGTCATACCCCAGCCCTCCCGCAGGGACGCGCTGGCGACGACCCAGGCCCGACCGTAGGCGTCGAGCAGTTCGTCGTCGGACACACGGCCCAGGAAGCTGACGGCGTCGGTGATCCCGCGCCGGCGGACCAGATCCTGCAGCGCCGACAGCTCTCGACCGCTCCCGACGATCTCGAGACGGACGTGCGGGACACTCGACCGAAGGTCGGCGACGGCTCGGACGACCTCGTCGACCCGTTTCGAGGGCATGAGCCGGGTCACGACCAGGATCGTCGGGTCCGACGCCAACGGGCGTCCAGGCCGGTACCGCTCGCTGATGCCCGGCGGCACCACGCTGACCCGATCCGAGGCGAAGCCCGAGCTCGTCGACCAGTTCGTCGCGCGACGAACTCGAGAGTGTGACGATCGGGACTCGGCGATAGGCGAGCGGAGCGACGCGGCGCTCCATGAACTGGCCGAGCCGGGCAAGCCGGGGATTCGACGGGAACGCTCCGTGCCACATCACACCGTGGAGATGGTGCAGGAAGACCACCCGGGGCCCCCGAGCCCAGATCGGCGATCCGAACGGCATCCCGTTCCAGATCTCGATCAATCCGTCCCGAGCGCCGTGTCGGCCGGTCAGCTCAGCCGCGGCGGCGGCCGGGAACACACGGTGACGACCCGACCGTCGGATGGCCCGGTAGCCGTTGCGGCGGACGTCCTCGGGCTGATCGGCCGCCGCCGAGGTTCGCATCGTGACCTCGACGCCGGCCCGAGCCCACAGGGCGGCAACCCGATCGATGTGGACCTCGGAGCCGCCCGCCTCGGGATCGTCCAGATCGCGCCAGGCCAGGATGTGCACGCGCCGCAATCCCGTGACGGTCGCCAGCTCGGCGATGGCGTCGACCGGGTCGACCGGTGGTGACGGAGGGTCGGGACGGGACATGGGGTTCTGTCTAGTGCCGTGACCGGCAACGTTGGCGGTGTTCAGGGCCGATCCGGGTCGGCACTAGTCCTCGTCCCGTCGGTCCAGCTCGTCGAGGAGCACGCGGGTGAACTCGGTGGCCCCGGTGCCGGTCAGATGGGTGTAGTCGGCGAAGGTCCCCTCCGGCATGGAGCGGCTCAGGTCGAGGTGATCGACCCCCGCCTCCGCCGCCACGTCGTCGATCGCCGCGGTGAGGGCGTCGGCTGCCCCGTCGGGTTGGAGCGCACGGAACGAGTCGGGTACGGGCATCGAGACCATGATCACCTCGACGCCGCGCCCCCGCAGCCCGTCGATCGTGGCACGGATGGCGGCGAGCTCGCCGGGGTCGGCCTCGGCGGCGCCCCCGACGAAGTACGTCACGAGGGTCTCCAGCGTCGGGTTGAAGCCCAGTTCCTCGGTGCGTTGCTGGCCCCGATTGGCGACCCCCACGTCCTCAGGAGCGACGACCCACGTCTCGGGCGCACCCTCCTCGACCGTCTCGGCCCCGGTCATCAACCCGGACCATGCCAGCGGGGCGAAGAGCTGCTGCTGGAGCTCGACCGCGTCGACGATGCGCTGCGAGGTGCTGTCGAGCCGTCCGCTGACGTCGTACGCCGACACTCCCCAGATGACCACGTCCGGCTCCACCGTCGGTTCGACCACATCCAGCAGCCACGACTCCTGCGCCGTCGGTCCGGCCGCCGGTAGTCCGGCGTTGTAGCTGCTGCGACCGTCGATCTCGGTGAACAGATCGGCATCGATGCCGTACCAGACCTTCGACGTTCCGGTGAACAGCACCTCGGGGGAATCGCCGGAGGCCGCCAGATCGGCCAGTTGCAGCTGCTTGGTGCGCTGGAAACCGTTGGCCCACACGAGGGGCACCTCGATGCCGAACAGATCCTTGGACGGGCTCAGCGCCGAGTGCAGGCGTTCGGCCCCGAGGACCGAGCGGCGCGCCGCTGCCGCAGCCGCGGTCCTCGACGGTGAGCCGCCGGTCGGCGGTGCCCTCGGTCCCGTCCCGGACGATGTCCGCCAGCAGCTCCCAGTCGAAGGGAGGCTCCTCGCCGCGCTCGGATCCGTTGAGCGCGGCGGTGAGCTGCCGGGTGAAACGTTGGGCGCCGGCCTGATCCAGGTGGGTGTAGTCGACGAAGTCCTCGTCGTCGTAGCCCACGGCGACGTCGATCACCGGAACCTCGAGGTCGGCCGCGAGGTCATCCAGTGCGTCGTCGAACGCGTCGAAGTCCCGTTCGCCGTCGGGGTGCAGGGCGACGAACCGGGGCGGCGTCGGCATGGGGGTGAGGACCACCGAGATCCCCTGGTCGGTCAGCTCCCGGACCGTGCGTCGGATGGTCGCCAGATCGTCACGCGACGGCTTCCAGTCCTGGAGTCGGGTCGCGGCGAGCTGCGCTCGCTGCCGGTCGGGAACGGCGTCGAACTCGCGTCGCTCGCCGAGCGGGCCCAACAGGGAGTCGGCGGCGGCGAAGAGGGGATCATCCGCCCCATCACCCCACCACGCCTCGGGACTGCGGAGCGACTCACGGCGGCGAACCAGCGCCGACACCGAGCCGGCCCGCCGGTCGAGCTCGGCCATGAGCCCGTCGGCGACTGCGGGGGCATCCTGGTAGGCGGCGATGTTGTCCTCGCCGTAGGCCGGCGCCAGGTCGAGTGTCGACAGGCCCCAGATGACAATCTGCGGCTCCAGCCGGGGAGCGACCTCGTCGACCAGCCACGGTTCCATCACGCCGGGGATCCCGCCGGCCAGGCCGGCGTTGTAGGCGCTGCGGCCGGCGGTGTCGATCGCCGTGAACGTCGCCGGATCCAGGCCCTGCCACGCCATCGAGGTACCGGCGAAGACGACGTCGGCCGACCCGACGTGCTCCATCTGGTCGATCTTGCGCTGGCTGGCTGCGTCGTACCAGCGCACCGCCTCGGGCAGATCGTCCTCCCAGAGACGAGCTGCGCCCTCGGCGCCGACGGCCACCACCAGCGCAACGACCAGCGCCAGCGCGGCGCGACGTCGGGACCGGCCCCGCACACGCCGTTGCTCCCGGCGGCTCATCCGAGGGCCACCAGGCGTCGCACGGCGGCGTCCATGGCGTCGAGACCGGGCTCGGTGATCTCCAGCCACCGCTCGACCGAACGCTCGCAGTCGGTGCCGGCCTCCCAGAAGGCCGACTGCGCCTCGTACAGCAGGGCCCGAGCATCGGGGTCGGGAACCGACGCCAGCGCGGTGTGCGCAGCTGCCCGCCACGATGTGCCCGCTTCGACCCGCAAGGGCCCCTCGTAGGCCCGCTCGAACCAGGCGGTCGCGCAGGCCTCGGACCGCAGGAGGAGCCGCTGGAAGTACTCGTCGACCAGCGAGGCGGCGGTGGTGCTCCTCCACGAGCGGTACGCGTCGCGCCGCTCCTCGTCGGAGCTGCCCCGACCGGCCTCGGGATCGGGATCCACCAGGGCCGGCGTGGGGTCGTCGGGATCGGCGGGGGGCGCCTCGGCCGCGAGCTCGTCGCACGGGACCAGGAGCTCGGGATCGATGGCGAACCCGTACTCGTCGACCGGCGTCTCACCGGACGGATCGACGCAGGTGTCGTCGTCGCCCTGGAAGGCGGCGAGGGCGGGCACCGCCACGGCCGTCGACAGCGCCAGGGCCGCCACGGCGACCACGGCACGGGCGGGTCGCCCGAGTCGGCGCCGTCGCCGCGGTCGAGGCGCGGGGCACGTCGATGTCGAAGGCCGGCGCACCCCAGGATGGTACCGTCGCCATCGCCTCGATTCGGGGCACCACGCATGCCCGCACCGTCCCGAGGACGCACCTCCGCCATGAGCGCCGACCCACCCGATGCCGACCCGGGCGACGCCGATCTCGCCGCCTCGACCGGGCTCTTGGCCGCGGAGCTGCCCGACGATCGGTTCGTCGACGACCGGTATCTCCGTTGGCTCTACGCCGAGAATCCCCTGGGTCCCGCCATCCAACGCAGCACCGACGAGAACGGGACGCGCGTGGCGCACTACGCCATCGTGCCGCAGACCTACCGGGACCGGAACGGACCGGTCGCCACCGCGTTCTCGCTCAACGCCGTGGTCCGGTCGGGCCACCAGCGGGCCGGGCACTTCCGGACCAACGGACTGGCCATCTACGACGAGGCGCCCACCCATGGGATGAAGTTCGTGATCGGGGTGGCCAACGAGAAGTCGACCGGTGCGGTGGTCAAGTACATGGGCTGGCGCCTGGTCGGTCCGCTGCCGGTGCGCGTGCTGCACCCCGCTCGCCGGGCCGAATCCGCCGTGCGGCACGTTCCGGTGGACCCTGCGATGCTCGCGTCCGACTGGTTCGCCGAGCTGGCCGGCGAGCTCGACGCCCACCCGGCCGACGGCCTCACCAACCGGTACGACCCGGCCTCGCTGCGCTGGCGGCTGTCCTGCCCCCACACCGACTACCACCTGCACGTGGGCGAGCACATCGTGGGCGTCAGCACCCCGTCCGCGGTCGGTCCGGTTCCCGCCGCCGTCATCCTCAAGCTCCTGCCTCGGGGGGCGGCGTCGGCCGGCGCCCCCACCGGGGCGTTCCTCGGCGCCGTCCTACGCCACCATCGGGCGGCCTTCGGCGTCTACGCCGGATTCAACCGCCACCTGCGGGTGCGAGGGGTCCGTCCCCCCCGCCGGCTCCAACCGTCGCCGCTCAATCTGATCGTGCGCAGCTTCGGGCCCGAGTGGGACCAGAACCGGATCCGGCTCGACACGTTCGAGTTCCTCGACATGGACGCCTACTGAGCCGCTCCGCCCGCTGAAATTCCGTCCGGCGGGGCCGGAAACCGACCCTTTCTCGGGGGGAGAACGGGTTCGGGGAGCCGTCAGGGCGAGCTCGAGGTCCACGCGTCCATGGCGAAGACCTCGTCGTAGAGCCACTCGGCCAACTCGTCACGACCCTCGGGGGACAGGTGCAGGCCGTCGCCGCGGAGGCGCTCGTCGCGCTCGCCCCCGACCGGGCCGATGAATCCCGGGAAGTCGACGATCTCGACCTGCTCGTTCCCCTCGACCGCCTCGAGCACGAGCTCGTTCAGGCGCTCGATGCGGACCGGATCGTTCTGGGGCACGATCGGCCGATTCAGCGCGGGACCGAGCATCCAGTAGAGCGTGGCACCCGACTCGGTGAGGGTGTCGGCCGCCAGCCGGTACTCGGACAGGGCGTACTCGTCGAAGACCTCCTGTCCCGCATGGACCCAGTCGGGGCCCAACGACGGGATCCGGCGATCGGACGCATCCCAGGCCGACGTGTACAGCAGGACGGCGTCGGGCTGGAACGCTTCGACCGCCGTGGGCCAGGAGACCACCTCCGGGTCGACGACGGTGGCGATCTCGACCGGATCGGCCCAACCGGAGCACACCTCGCCCACCGGCCCCTCGTTGTCCGGATCAGGTCGTTTGTCGCCGTACCGCGTGATCACGCAGCCGATGTGGGTCTCGTCGAAGACCTGCACGTCGAGGCCCCGCACCGCAGCCTGTTCACGCAGCGACGGCACCACCTGGTTGGGGACCGAATCGCCCACCACCAGCAGCTTGAAGGGCCGATCCGCCTGCACCGTGGTCGCCGTCGTGGCCGGGTCGTCGGTGCCCTCCGAGGCAGCCGGCCCGTCAGGATCGTCATCGGGCTCCGCCGGCGCCGCCACGATGATCTGCTCCACCTCGGGCGGACGATCGGACTCGACCCACAACAGGCCGGCGAAGATCACGGCCATCGAGGCGACGGTCACGAACGCCATGGGCCACGGCGCGGGCTTGCGGCGCAGCACCGGCTGCTCGATGAGGTACCAACTGAGCGCGGTGACCGCCAGGGACACGGCCAGCTGGAAGAACGCAAGCACGTTGCCGTCGAGACCGGTCCTCTCCGGGGAGAGGTAGAGGATGATGGGCCAGTGGTAGAGGTACAGGCCGTAGCTGACCTTGCCCAGCCAGATCGCCGGCTTCGACTCGAGGATCCAGAACGCAGGGCCCCGGTTGATTGGCTGCAACGCGCCGAACGCCATGAGTCCGCCCATGGTGGCGGCCAGCAGGAACCCGCCGTACTCGTAGAGCCAGGTGTCCTCCTCCGACACCGTGGACACCAGCACGATGTGGCCGAGCACCGCGAGGTTGGCGCCCACCACCGCAGCCCGCCGGCCCAGCACGGTCCGCACCGGACCCCAGAGCTCGACGGCCACCGCCAGCGCCACGCCCACCAGCAGGCCCTGCGCACGGGTGTCGGTCCCGAAGTAGACCCGGGTGGGGTCGGTCCCCGGCTCGAACAGGTAGGACATCCACACCGCCGATGCAACGGCGCCGACCAACGCGACGGCGAGCAGGGCGATCCGGCCGGCCCGACGAGACCCCTGCCGGGCGATGATCAACAGCATCGGGGCGAACACGTAGAACTGCATCTCGATGGACAGCGACCAGAGATGCCGGAGCGGGGAGACCTGTCCGAAGAAGCTGAAGTACGACTCACCCTGGGAGATCAGGAACCAGTTCTGCACCCCGATCAACGACGCAACCGCCCCGCCGATCCAGTCGTCCAGCAGTTCGGGCGGTTCGATGGCGGCCCACAACACGACGGCACCCACGGTGAGCACCAGCACCGGGGTGAGGCGGCGCAGGCGGCGGTTGGTGTACCCGCCGACATCAACCTTGCCGCGGCGGTCCATCTCCCGCAGGCCCAGCCGGGTGATCAGGAACGCCGACAGCACGAAGAACATGTCGATCGACAGCACGCCGCCCGGTACCAGCCCGGGCCAGAGGTGGAAGATCAGCGGCCCGACGACGAGAGCGAAGCCACGCAGGCCATCGAGGCCCGGAACGTGCGAGGACGGCTTCGTGGCTTGGCCGCCACCCGTGTCGGCTACCGATTGCATGGTGAGGACAGGGTAATGATCCGGCGAGCGGAATTCGTGGCCCCCCGCCCGGATCGGGCCATTCGGCGCCTCCAGCCGACCCTCACCGTTCGCCGGACCTGCGGCCAACGATCGGTAGCATGCCGCCCGTGGTGTTGACCTTCACACTGGATCTCGAGGACCACCGGCCATCGGACCGGGTGGCGCAGCGGTATCCCATGCTCGTCCGCCGACTGCTCGGCTGGTTGGCGGAGCGCGACATCCGGGCCACGGTCTTCGTGGTCGGCCAGGTGGCCGACGAACACCCCGGGCTCCTGGCCGATGTCGCCGGGGCCGGGCACGAGATCGGCCTGCACGGTTGGACCCACCAGCCGCTGCCCGACGTGGGGCCCGATCGGTTCCTGGCCGAGACCGCTCGAGGGAAGAAGCGGCTCGAGGCCGTGGCCGGCCACGAGGTGGTCGGATACCGGGCGCCGATCTTCTCGCTCGTCCCTGCGTCCGGCTGGGCCCCCGAGGCGCTCTCGTCCCTCGGGTTCACGTACAGCTCCAGCGTGCTCCCCGCCCGCAACCCCCAGTTCGGCTGGCCCGGCGCTCCGACCGAGCCGTTCCGGTGGCCCTGCGGTCTGGTCGAGCTGCCCGCCCCCATCGGGGGAGCCGGTCGCTTCCGGGCCCCGGCGCTGGGCGGGGCCTACCTTCGGATCCTGCCGTGGCCCGTCGTGCGGCAGGCGCAGCGCGGCCAGTCCGCCTCGGCCATCCCGTGGACCTACTGCCACCCCTACGACTTCGACCCCGACGAGCCGTTCTGGATCGTTCCCGAGGTGGGTCGGGCCGGCAGCAGACTCATCTGGTTCAACCGCAGGAACATGTTGCCCCGTCTGGATCGGCTCTTCGCCGGCGGCGCCGCTCCTCCGCTGCGTGACCGGGTTCGGCTCCTCTCGGATCAGCTCTCGACCTTTCAGCCCGAGATGGCGGCATGACCGACTCCCGCCCGTCCACCGAACCGTCCGACGCCGCCACCCCAGCCGAGCTCGACCAGACCGCCATGGTCAGCCGGCTGCCCCGCACCGAGATCGTCGACCGCATCGCCCACCTGACCGAGCGAGCCCGGGGCAAACGCGTGATCCACGTGGGGTTCGCCGACGTGTCCTTCCACGACGACCAGCTCGCCACCGAGTCCTGGCTCCACCAGCACCTCGCCGAGGTGGCCCAGTCCCTGGTCGGCATCGATCTCGAAACCGATGCGGTCGAGAAGGCCCGGGCACAGGGCTACGAGGCCCATGCCGCCGACTGCACCGACGCCGAGCAACTGGCGGCGCTCCAGCTGGAGCCGGCCGATCTGATCATCGCCGGAGAGGTCATCGAGCACGTGGGCGAGCCGGGCTCGCTCCTCACGGCCCTGCGCACCGTCTGCAAGCCCGATGGCGCGCTGATCGTCACCACGCCCAACGCGTACGGCCTGCTCAACGTCGTCGCGTCGGTGGGAGGGTTCGAGCTCAACCATCCCGACCACGTCGTCATGTTCACGTGGCGCACCCTCACCTCCCTGATGGCCCGGTGCGGATGGGACGCGACGGCGGCCCACACGTACGTGCCGCAGGTCCGGAAACTCCCCACCGCGTCTCGCCGGCTCCGGGTGATGGCCGGGGGAGCGCGCGCCGTGCTGGGCCTGGAACGGTTGCTCGGCCGGTTCGGTGCGCCGTTCTCGGCCGACGGCCTCATCATCGAGGCGACCCCGTCGCCCCGGGGAATCCGCACCCGCGGTCGGTGACGAACGTGTGTGAAGCTGGCCGCTCGCCCGTCCTGGAGCCACGATGACCGCCACCACGCCGCACCCCTCGTCGATCACCAGCCGGGACGACGAGCACACCGGTGTCACCGAAGCCACCTTGCTCGGACTTCGGCGTTTCAACCTGGTCGCAGGCGTGCTGCATCTCGTGTCGGCCACCGCCATGCTGCTGTTGGCCAACGACTTCGAGCTGCAGGTCAGCACCCTCACGCTCAACGGCCCGCCCGGCACACCACTGGACGAGAGCAGCATCAGCGAGGTCTGGTCGTTCCCCCTGGCTCTGGCCACTGCGGCGTTCCTGTACCTCTCGGCCCTCTTCCACTTCATCGTGGCCGGTCCGGGGTTCCGCCTCTACCGGAGCGAGATCAGCGCCGGCCGCAACCGGTTCCGGTGGGTCGAGTACTCGCTTTCCGCCACGCTCATGATCCTGCTCATCGCGGTCGTGACCGGCTTGACCGACGTGGCCACGTTGATCGCCATCGCCGGGGTCAACGTCTCGATGATCCTGTTCGGTTGGATCATGGAGATGGTCAACCCACCGAAGCGGGTCGTGTGGTGGTCGCCCTTCTGGTTCGGTTGCATCGCAGGCATCACCCCCTGGCTCGCGCTGGTGGTCACGGTGGCCTACGCAGTCTCTCGATCCAGCTCGGGCGGACCTCCCGGCTTCGTGTACGGCATCATCGCCACGATCTTCGTCGCCTTCAACTGCTTCGCGGTCAACCAGTGGCTCCAGTACCGCCGCCAGGGTCGATGGTCCGACTACGTCTTCGGTGAGCGGACCTACATCGTGCTGAGCCTGGTGGCCAAGAGCCTGCTGGCCTGGCAGATCTACGCCAATACCCTGATCGACTGACATGGACCTCGACGACACAAGCGACACGCCTCTGCGGCGCCGGACGCTGTGGGAGTGGTGCACCGAACACGCCGGTGGCGAACGTTGAGCCGACGATGACCGTCACGGTGCCGGAGCGAGCGGAGGTCGTGATCGTCGGGGCCGGACTGGCGGGCCTCGCTGCCGCCACCGTGCTGGCCGATGCCGGACGCGACGTCGTCGTCGTCGAGGCCTCCGACGATGTCGGCGGGCGGGTCCGCACCGACGAGGTCGACGGGTTCCTCCTCGACCGCGGGTTCCAGGTCCTGCTCACTGCGTATCCCGAGGTGGACCGGCAGCTCGATCGTGCTGCGCTCCGGCTGCGGCCGTTCGAGCCGGGAGCCCTGGTCCGGATCGGTGACCGGTTCCACGCGGTCGGCGATCCGTTCCGGCAGCCCGGCCGCCTGCTGTCGACGGCGTTGGCACCGGTGGGTTCACCGCTGGACAAGCTGCGGCTGCTGGCGCTCCGGCGTCGGCTGCGCGCCACCCCCGTTCCGCAGCTCCTCCGGGGTGAGGACGTCGACACCGCCGACGCCCTCGCCGGGGACCATTTCGGCCCCGCCATGATCGAGCGGTTCTTCCGGCCGCTGGTCGGTGGTATCCAGCTCGATCCCGGGCTCACGGCGAGCCGCCGCATGTTCGACGCCATCTTTCGCACCCTCTCGGTGGGCGACGCCGCCGTTCCTGCCGCCGGCATGCGGGCGATCCCACGACAGATGGCCGGACGGCTCGACCCCCGGCGGCTCCATCTGGAGTGCCGGGCGCTCAGGGTCGAGCCCGGAAAGGTCACGGTGGCTGGGGACGGCGCCATCGCCGCCGATCGGATCGTCGTGGCGACCGAGGGTCCGGCGGCATCGCAGCTCCTGGGGCTGCCACCCGTCGAGTCCCGACCCGCGACCTGCGTGTGGTTCGCCGCCGACCGGCCACCCACCGACTCCCGCCTCATCGTGCTCGACGGCAACGGGACCGGCCCCGCCCTCAACGTGGCGGTGATGAGCAACGTCGCCCCCGAATACGCGCCGGCGGGTTCGGCGCTCGTGGCGGCGGCCTGCCCGGGCATCGCCGATGCCGCCGTCGAACCGGCCGTGCGACACCAGCTACGGCAGTGGTGGGGCGAACCGGTCGACGGGTGGCGCCACCTGCGCACGCACGTGATCGCCCACGGGCAGCCCGACCAGCGCCCTCCGTTCGCACCCAAGCAGCGGGTGGCGCTGGGCGACGGGCTGTTCGTCTGCGGCGACCACCGGGACACAGCCTCGACCCAGGGCGCCATGTTCTCGGGACGGCGTTGCGGTGAGGCACTGCTCGCCTCACTGGCCTGATCCGGCTCAGCCGCTCCGGTCCTGCTTGGCCTGCTCGAGCCGGCGGAGCGCTTCCTGCCGCTCGGCGGCATGGTCCACGATCGGCGCCGGATACCCGGTGGCACCGGCCGCCAGCGTTCCGTCGGGCTCATGGACCTCGTCCCCGTCGACCTCGGCCAACTCGGGGACCCACCGGCGGATGTAGCGCCCGTCGGGGTCGAATCGGCGGCCCTGAGAGGTGGGATTGAAGATGCGATGGTACGGAGAGGCGTCAGTTCCGGTCCCGGCCACCCACTGCCAGCCGTGGTTGTTGTTGGCGATGTCGCCGTCGACCAGGTGCCGGAGGAAGTGGCGGGCGCCTCGTCGCCAGTCCAGGTGCAGGTCCTTCACCAGGAAGCTCGCCGTGACCATGCGCAGTCGGTTGTGCATCCATCCTTCGGCGAGCAGCTGACGCATGCCGGCGTCGACGTAGGGAAACCCGGTTCGGCCCTGGCACCACGCCGTGAATGCGGCATCGGTCCCGGGACCGCCGTCCACCTCGACCGCCGCGTCGGGGCGGTAGTTGGCCCACGCCGAGTCGGGTCGGTCGGCCAGGACCTGGGCGTAGAAATCGCGCCATGCGATCTGGCGGGCGAACGCGTCGTGCCCCGTACGCCTCCGGTCGAGTCGGTCCAGGATCTCGGCGGGATGGAGACACCCGAAGTGGAGGGCCGCAGAGAGCCTCGAGGTGGCGTCGGCGGCCGCGTCGTCGCGCCGGTCCGGGTAGTCCTCGACGGGGCCGTCGAGGAACGACCGGAGGGTGACGAGCGCACCCGCCCGGCCGGGAGGAACCGACAGTTCGGCGTCGGCGTCGTCGGCGGGAAGGGGATCGGAGCGCACGCCGTCGGGGACGACGACGCGGTCGGGATCCGCGTCGGACGGGACGTCGACCGACTGATCTTTCCACTTGCGGTAATAGGGCGTGAACACCCGGTAGGGCCGGTCGTCGCCGGTGGTGACGACGCCGGGTCGGACGGCGTACGGCGAACCCACACGCCGCAGCGCCACCCCGTCACGTTCGAGAGCGGCGGCCACCGCCCGATCGCGGTCCTGCGCCACCGGGGTCCAGTCGCAGCCGCAGACGACCGCCGTGGCGCCGATCGAGCGGGCCAGCGCCGGAAGCACCTCGACCGGATCGCCGACCTTCACCACCAGCCGGCCGTCGAGATCGTCGTCGAGCTCGATGAGGGTGGCGCGCAGGAAGGTCCGTCGGGCCGCGCCGGCGCCGGACCACAGCCGAGGATCGAGCACGAAGACCGGACAGGTCGCCCCCCCGTCCTGAGCATCGGTCATCGTGGGCTGGGCCGCCAGCCTGAGGTCCCGTCGAAACCACATGATCGTGGGGGTCATGGCCGCTCCCGCTCGCCGATCTCGACCAGCGCGCTGATGGTGCGCCAGTTCCTCACCGTGGCCGCCACCCCGAGCTGCCGTTCCAGAAAGGCGGTGGTGAGCTTGGTCCGGCCGAATCCGGACGGGCAGTGAAGATGGACTTCCCGACCCGCGAGGACACACACGTCGGGCGCATGCGCGTCGGGATCGAAGTCGGCGATCCGGTCGGCGGCCGGTGCGGCATCGAGGAACGCGGTGGCCACACGCTTCGGATCCGCGTCGTCGCCCGGATAGGGGTTGGCGGACGCCGCAGCGCAAAACTCGTCGACGGTCCGCACGACGACGGGGGCGTCGAACCCGAACGTCTCGGTGATGGCTCGTTCCAGCGACGCCGCGAGGGACGTGGCATCGCTCTCGACGTCGAAGACGACGTTGCCGGACTGGATGTACGTCTCGACGTTGCGGTGACCGAGCCGCTCGTGCATGGCCCGCAGTTCGGCCATCGGCACCTTGCGCTGACCGGACACGTTGATGCCCCTCAGCAAGGCGATCCAGGTGGTCACACCGGGTCCCGAGTGTCGGAGGCGGACGGCAGCTCGGCGCGGAGGAGCGCGACCTCCTCGGCCAGGGCACGTGTCCGGTCCTCGAGGCGTGAGATCTCCCACGAGAAGTGGACCACGATGAGGAAGAGGAAGGCGGTGGACGCGAACAGCACCGTGGCGGGCTCGTAATCGATGCCGACGGCGTCGGAGATGGGAACGAGGATGTCGGGCACCACGGCCAGCGGCAGCAGGCCGATGGCGATGACGGTCCACAGCAACACGTACTTGCTGCGGAGTTGGCCTCGTCGCAGCAGGCGGAACAGGAAGATGATCGTGCCCAGGATGACCAGGGCAACGAGGATCTGGGCGTGTGCGCTCATGACGGGTCCTCCTGGACGCGGTAGCGGTAGCGACGACGGAACAGGGTGAGGCTGACCATGACCATGGCCACCCGGACGAAGTGGTATGCGAGGCGGAACCGGCCGGTGGAAGGCACGCCGTCGGCCCTGGCCCGCATGCGCACCGGGACCTCGACGACCTCGAGTCCGTTGGAGCAGGCCATGACCAGCGCCTCGACCGACTCCATGTATTCGTACGGGTAGTGGTCGGCGAAGAGATCCAGGGCGTCGGGACCGAACGCCCGGAAGCCACTGCTGGTGTCGGTGAACCGGCGACCGGTCGCCATGCGAACACCCCATCGGAGGATGGCCATGGCCGCGCCGCGTACCCTGCCGGCGTCGTAGGTCCCCCGCCCGGCGAATCGGCTGCCCACGGTCATGTCGGCACCGGCGTCGATCGGGTCGACGATGGCCTTGATCTCGGCCGGATCGTGCTGACCGTCGGCATCGAACTGCACCACTCTGGGGTAGCCGTGACGCCGCGCGGACCGGAACCCGCAACGCAGGGCCCCGCCGATCCCCGAGTTGAAGGGCATCGGCGCCACGACGGCGCCGTGCGATCGGGCCAACGCCGCGGTGTGGTCCTCCGATCCATCGTCGACCACCAGGACGTGCACGTCGGGCAGCTCGCGGTGGAGCTCGTCGAGGACGTCACCCAACGCCGCCTCCTCGTTGTACGCCGGCATGACGACCAGGAGCGATCGCTCGTTCACGCGGGAACCTGCTGTCGGACATCGGCCGGGGGAGTGACCGGCGCGTGCGCCATCGGTCCCACAACGCAGCGATCGCGACGGCGGCCAGCACGATGAGGGCCACCTCGGCGCTGATCCGGAACCGGGTGAGACCGTAGAAGAGCGCCGTGACCAGGGTGACGTTGACGAACTGGCTGAGCAGCGGCCAGAGGGCGACCTTGCGGCGGTGGAGCAGCCAGCCGCCGATTGCGCCCGGGACGAGCAGGACGTAGTACCCCCACACCGCGGCTCGCGACGCCCACGTCTCCCGCCCCTCGCCGGTGTTGTACGAGATCATCTGCTCAGGACGATAGAAGCTCCATACCCGGCCGACCCGCGCAGCCACGACCGCCGGCAACCGGTCGGCGTGATCGCCGATGGTCTCGAACGCCCGGTCCCGGTAGAGCGAGGACACCTCGCTCTGATCCAACCCTGTCGTGTCCTCGGCCAGAGGGCACTCCAGCGTCCAGAGCCCGATCCCGTCGCCTTCGTACACGCCCGGGTAGCAGTTGGCGCCGTAGAGGGTCAGGCCGTCGTTGGTGGAGAGCAGCACCGGCTCTTCGAACCTGAACAGGTTGGGGACCACCCACGGCACCAGGACCAGGACGGTGCAGCCGGCCGCTGCGCCGATCTGGCGCAGCCGTTGCGCACCAACCAGGTCGCCGCTCCAGAGCAGCATGGGAGCGATCGTGATGGGGGCGAGCAACGCCGCCTCGGATCGGGCGAGCACCGCGACTCCGCAGAGCGCACCGACGAGTGCGGCCCGCGGCACCGACGGCTGATCTCGCCAACGGTAGAGCGCCAGCAGCACACCGCCGACGGTGAGCGCGCCCAGCGACTCACTCATGATCAGCCCATCGTTGATCCAGAGCGCCGGGGCCACACCGGCCAGGCCGCCGGCGACGAGTCCGGCGCGCCGGCCTGCGACCTGACGGCCGAGACAGCCGATGACCACGACGGCAAGGGCGCCGACGACACACATCGTCAGTCGCTGCGGCATGACGCTCCAGCCGGGAAGCAGCGATGCCGGCACGGCCACCAGGGCCGTCAGCGGCGGATGATCGGCAGCGGGCTGGGTGATCGTGTCGAACCAGGGGACGACGAAGCCCCGCCCTTCGGCCAGCGCTTCGGCGGCGAGGCTGTAGTAGTACTGATCACCGCCGTTCTCGCCGATCGTGATGTCGATGCCGTCGTTGCGTTTCGCTCCGATCACGTAGATCACGCGCAGCAACAGGGCCGCCAGGCCGATCAGACCGATCTCGAAGGCGAACGATCGGCGGGCCGGGCGACGCAGGGGCGCGGCGCCCGCGTCGGTCATGTGCCCCGGCGTCGGGCTTCGGCGAAGTCGGCCACGGCGGCACGCGACGTGACGGGTGCGTCACGTCCGGTTCCGGGCTCGGTGTGCTCCTCGTGGTACTCCTCCTCGACGTTGACCGACCAGATGTCGTGGTCGGCGCCGAGGATGTTCTCGACGGCGAGCATGGCCGTGAACATCGAGTGGTCCTGGTTGTTGTAGCGGTGCATGCCGTTGCGGCCCACCGGCCAGACGTTGGGCACCTCGCTCTCGAGCCACTCGCGCATGACGTCGACGTTCTGCTTGTAGCGCTCGTCGTAGGTCGGATACGCCTTCGGCATCCGCACGACGTACCCCTTCTCGACCTGGGCCGGGTCGATGAGACCGAGCGTCGCCAGCTCACGGGTCGCCAGCACGACCAGCTCCTCGTCGGCCATCTCCCAGAGCTCGTCGCCCTCGAAGACGAAGTACTCGAGACCGAGGCAGGTCTTGCCGTCCTTGACGATGTACGGCGACCACGAGCCGAAGTTCTGGATTCGGCCCACGTTGACCTCGGGGCTGTGGACGTAGATCCAGTTGTCGGGGAAACCGGCCGACTCGGGCACGACCAGCGCGACGGTGAGGAAGTCCCGGTAGGCCAGGTCGTCGGCCGCGGCCAGGACGTGCGTCGGGCGCCGGCGGCTCCATCGCCAGCAGCAGCGAGGAGAAGGGCATCGAGGAGATGACGTGGTCGGCGGGATACACGGTCTCGGCGTCGCCGGTGAGCGCCACCACGCCGGTGGCACCACCCTCGCCACGCTGGATCTCGACCACGGGCGTCTCGAGCAGCACCTTGGTGCCCGCCGGCCTCGACCTGCTGCTGGCACACCTCCCACATCATCCCGGGACCGTAGCCTGGGGATACTCGAACTCCTCGATCAGGCGAGGCGATGTCCTTCTGGTTCCGGCGGGGGTTGAGCGCGTTGATCACCGCCTTGGACAGCGACAGGTTCTTGATGCGCTGGGCCGCGAAGTCGGCCTGGCAGCTCGGAGGCCGGCACGCCCCACACCTTCTCGGTGTAGGTCTTGAAGAAGGTGCTGTAGAGACGCCAGCCGAACCGGGCTGCGGTCCAACCCTCGAAGGTGGTCTGGTCCTTGGGCGGGTTGGATGCGTGCCCAGACGTACGACAGCACGCACCGGATGGCCTCGATGACGCCCAGGTTCCTCAGGGCGTTGCATCGGCCTTGAGCGGGTAGTCGTAGAACTTGCCGTTGTAGAAGATGCGGCTCATCCGGGGCCGGATCAGGAAGTCGTCGTCGTCCAGCATCTCGTGCCAGAACGCTCGACCTCGGGCACCTTGGTGAAGAACCGGTGGCCACCGATGTCGAAGCGCCAGCCGTCGCGCTCGACGGTGCGGCTGATGCCGCCCACGACGTCGTCGGCCTCGAGGACGGTGGCGGTGTGGCCGCCCTGCTCCTGCAGGTGGGCCGCCGCCGTGAGCCCGGCGGGGCCGGCGCCGATGATGACCACATGGCCGGGGGAGGGGCTTGGCACGTTGCTCGCCGTGTCGGAATTCACTGGGTCTCCAGGGGGATTCGGGCCGGCATCGAGGGCCGTCAGAAGGGCCAGGACCGGCCGACGCAGTGTAGTGGCCGCCCTCCGGCCAGAGGCGCATCAAGCGACGGCGGGCTCCGCGGTCGGCTCGGCCTCGAGGCGCCGGATGCTCATGATCTCGTCGGTGCGGATGCTGGCCACCCGGGTGCTCCAGCTGTCGACCACCTGTCGATCCGAGGGGCAGCGGAAGAAGGTGGTGAGGGCCCCTTCCTGCTGGTAGGCGTCGGCTCCGAGGAGCAGCTCGACATGTTCGTCTCGGTAGTGCACGCGGAAGGCGCCCATCGGCGGGACCTCTTTCTGGGCTGGGTTCGGGTGGGGGAGCACGGGGTGGGGGAGCAGGGGTTGGGGAGGGTGCGGGATTGACCACGGAGAGCACCGTACGACGCACTCCCTGTGGGGAGGAAGGGGCACAACCCTGTGAATTGCGGAAGTTATCCACAGCTGGGCCCGGTCGGCGGCGCGTCCGATCCGATCCACCCGCCCACTCGACGGAACGGGCAGACTGTTCCCATGGACGACCTCTCGTGCCCCCGGTGCTCGACCCCGCTCACCCAGGAGCACTACGGCCCGTGTGAGTCCTGCCGGCTCGAGCTCCGGGCCGCGTACGTGGGCCGGGCCCGTGCGGTCGAGGCCGAGGTGTACGACCCCAAGATGAACGTCACCCCGAACGCGGTGGCCTCCAAGGACTGAGCACGCTCGGTGCCTGGCCCCCAGCGTGCTCAACGGGTGGCGCTGCAGGACTGAAACCCTCTCGGTGCCTGGCCCCGAGACGGTTCAGGTTTCGATGTCGACCAGGACCGGGTTGGGCTCCTCGGTCTCGACCAGCGGGAAGTGGCAGGCCACGTAGTGGTGCTCGCTGACCTTGCGCATCTTGGGCTCGACATCGGTGCAGAGACTCTCGGCCCGAGGACATCGCGTACGGAATCGGCACCCCGACGGCGGGGCGAGGGGAGAGGGCAGCTCACCTTCGAGCTGGGAGCGCCCGGCCGTGACCGTCGGATCGGGCACCGGGATGGCCTCCAACAGCGCCGACGTGTACGGATGCGCCGGCTCGGCGTAGACCCGGTCGGGAGAGGACACCTCGCACAGTTTGCCGAGATACATGACCGCGACCCGGTCGGACACGTTCTTGACCACCGCCAGATCGTGGGCGATGAAGATCAACGTGAGGCCGTAGCGCTGCTTCATGTCCTCGAGCAGGTTCAGGATCTGGGCCTGCACGCTCACGTCGAGGGCACTCACCGGCTCGTCGCAGATGATCACCTTCGGGTCCAGCACCACCGCCCGTGCGATCGAGATGCGCTGGCACTGCCCGCCGGAGAACTGGTGCGGCCGGCGGCCCCGAGCGAGGTCGGGGTCGATCCCGACCGCCTCGAGCATCTCGTCCACCTTGGCCGCCCGCTCGGACCGGGAACCCACCCCCCAGACATCGAGACCCTCGGCCACGATCTCCTCGACCTTGCGCCGGGGATTGAGCGACGAGATCGGGTCCTGGAAGATCATCTGCAGCCGGGTGCGCACCTTGCGGAGCGTCTCACCGCTGAGCTCGGTCAGATCGACGTCCTCGAACCGCACCGAGCCCGACGTGGGAGGCGGCATCTGGATGAGGGCGCGCCCGGTGGTGGACTTGCCGCAGCCCGACTCGCCGACCAGGCCCAGCGTCTCGCCCTCCATCACGTCCAGACTGATCCCCGTGACCGCGTGCACCGTGCCCTTTCCCCGACCGCGAACTCGACGGTCAGGTTCTCGGCGCGCAGGAGCGCCTCGCCCGCAGGGCGCAGGTGACGGGTCCCGCTCCCGGCCATCAGACCGTGCCGCCGGCCAGCGCCGCGTTGTTGATCTCGAGCGCACGTTCGCCCTCGGGCGTGTTGGCCGGGAAGAAGCAGCGGAACACGTGCCCGGCGGTCTCGGCGTCGACCAGTTCCGGGTCCTCCTCGCGGCAACGGGGCTGGGCGTACTGGCACCGTGCCGCGAACTTGCAGCCCGGCGGCGGATTGACGATGTCCGGCGGCCGACCCGCGATGGCGTCCAGGCGGGTGTGGCTCGGGTCGGCCAGCTTGGGAATGGAATTCAGCAACGCCTCGGTGTAGGGGTGCCGCATCTCACGGAACAGGACATCGGCGGGGGCCATCTCGACGATTCGCCCCGCGTACATGACGGCGATGTCGTCGGCCCGGCCCGCCACCACTCCCAGGTCGTGGGTGACCAGGATCACCGACATGAACCGTTCCTGCTGGAGCTCCTGGAGGAGATCGAGGATCTGGGCCTGCACGGTCACGTCGAGCGCGGTGGTCGGCTCGTCGGCGAACAGCAGCTTCGGACCGCACGCCAGGGCGATCGCGATCATGACCCGCTGGCGCATGCCGCCGGACAACTGATGCGGATAGACCTTCAGACGCTTCTCGGGTCCGGGGATCCCGACCGATCGGAGCAAGGCGATTGCGGTCTCCTCCGCCTCGCCCCGCCCCATCTTCAGGTGCTTCCGGAGAGGTTCGGTGATCTGCTTGCCCACCCGCATCGTCGGGTTGAGCGCGGTCATCGGATCCTGGAAGATCATCGACATCTCGACACCCCAGACCTTGCGGATGTCGGCGTCGTCGGCGATGGAGCGACCCTCGAGCCGGATCTCGCCCGATCGTTTGACCTTGGGTCCGGAGATCAGCCCCATGATCGAGCGGCTGAGCACCGTCTTGCCCGACCCGGACTCGCCGACGATGCCCAGGGTCTTGCCCTGTTCGAGGGTGAACGTCACCCCGTCGACCGCTCGGGCCGTGCCCCGCTCGGTGCGGAAGTGGGTCTTCACGTCGATCACCTCGAGCAGGGGCGCCGAACGATCGATCTCGGGGTGCTTCAGGACTCGACTCACAGCGACAACTCCCTCGCGTCGAAGTACTCGCGGAGTCGGTCACCGATGAAGTTGAGGGACAGCACCGTCCCGAAGAGCACGAGGATCGCTCCGAAGGCGACCCAGGGCCGGTCCTCCATCGAGATCAGCTCGGACCCGTTGAAGATGATGCCGCCCCAGCTGTCGTACTTGTTGGGGTCGGTGATGCCCAGGAAGGCCAGCGACCCTTCGGCCACGATCGCCACCGCCATTCCCAGCAGCGCGAGGGCCGCCATGGCCGGCATGACGTTGGGCAGGATCTCGCGCAGCATGATCCGGCCCCGCTTCGCCCCGAGCGCCGTGGCCGCGGTGACGAACTCCCGCTTGGCGTAGGTGAGCGTCTGGGCCCGGGCCAGACGACCGATGGGAGCGACGGACAGGATGCCCAGCGTCACACAGATCCAGAAGAGGGTGCGGTCGATCGACGTGAGGATCAGCAGGGCCAGGACCAGCGCCGGGAACGAGAGCAGGCCCAGGAAGAGAAACGACGTGATCCGGTCGAACCAACCGCCCAGGAACCCGCCCATGATGCCGAGCACACCGCCGATGAGCATGCCGCCGGCGATGGCGGAGAACCCGACGACGAGCGAGATGCGCGAGCCCCACATGACGCGCCCGAAGACATCGCGACCGAGGCGATCGGTCCCGAAGAGGTGGTCCGTCGACGGCGACAGATCCGGCAGGTTGCTGCTGGCCCTGGCCGAGTTGGGGTTCTCGAACAGGGTCGGCGCCAACAGAGCCAGCACCACGACCACCACCATCCACACGATGGCGATCCAGAACCCGATCCCCAGCTTCTTCTTGACCAGTTCGTCCTCGCCGAGGAACTCCTCGGCGTGGGCCACCTCGGCGATCAGCCCGGCACCACCGGCCGCCGGATCACCGGACAGGGGCGCAACCGGCTTCGGATCGATGTCAGTCATCGCGAATCCTCGGATCCAGGAACGAGTACAGGATGTCCACCAGCACGTTCACCACGACGAACCCCGTGGCCACGACCAGGACGCCGGCCAGCACGATCGGGTAGTCGTTGCGGATCACCGACTCGGCCAGTTCGTTGCCCAACCCCGGGATGTTGAAGATCCGCTCGACGACCAGCGACCCACCGATGAGGGCACCGGTGTTGATGCCGAACACGGTGATCAGCGAGAACAGCGAAGGACGCAACGCATGGCGCCAGAGGATGCGCTGGTTGGACATGCCCTTGGCCTTGGCCATGAGCACGAAGTCCTCCTGGAGCGTCGCCACCATGTCGGTGCGCAGAAGGCGCTGATAGGCCCCGGCCAATCCCACGGCCAGGGTGAGCGCGGCCGGGAACAGGGACGTCAGGCGCGTCCACAGATTGGTGTCGTCGTAGGTCAGCTCGAACCACCCGAGTTGGATGATGAACAGCCAGAGCAGGATCACCCCCAATGCGAAGTTGGGGATGGCGATGAACCCGAAACTGATCGCCGTGGAGGCCTTGTCGACCCTGGTGTACGCCTTCGACGCGCTCCACACGGCCCAGGGGACGGCCAGGACCAGGGCCAGGACCTGCGCCTCCAGCATGAGGAGCAGCGTCTTCGGGAGACGCTGGGCCAGGACGGTGGACACGTCCAACCGCGAGGCGAACGACCGCCCGAAGTCTCCGGTGACGACATCGCCCAACCACCGCACGTACCGAATCGGCAGCGGGTCGTCGAGGTGCCACTCCTCACGGGCGGCCTCGACATCGGCGGCGAAGTCGGGATCCTCGAGCGTGGGACCGAACAGGTTGTTGAGCGGGTCGCCCAGCAGGTTGAGGGCCACGAACGCCAGGATGGAGACCAGCAGCAGGACGAAGACCAGCTGCCCCAGCCGGGTCAGCAGATACCGAGCCATCGCCCCCTCCTCATCTCGACGGTGTCGTCCCTCGCTCCTTCATCCTCCGCTAGGCGCTCGGGTCGATCCAGACCGTGTGGTACGGCGTCCGGCCGTTGACCGTGCACTTCTGGAGCTCCTGGTCGGGGCCCGCTGCGGTGGCCGGCGCCGAGCAGAGGCCCTTCACCGTCGTGTCGTACGAATTCGCCCACTTGGTGTGCCAGAGGAACACGTAGGTGTACGCCTCGTTCATGTTCTGGACGATCTCGGCCCATGAGGCCTTCCGCTCGGCCTCGTCGGTGGTGACCCTCTCGGCGGCGAGCGCCGCCTCGCGGTCCTCGTCGCAGACCCTCGGCCAGTTCAGGGAGGCGACGCCGATGGAGTCACACTGCAGCCAGATCTGGTCGCTCCAGGGGTTGGCGGAACCGAACTGGCGCCAGGTGACGGTGTGGAACTGATTGAGCGCCACCTCGGTGATGTAGGTGTCCTGCTTGGTGTTCGTGATCGTCACGTTGAAGCCGGCATCGCTCCACCCGCCGGTGAGCAGATCGGCGATGTCGTCCTGGACCTGGCTGCCACCGACGTACTTGAACTGCATGTTGATCTTGCCGTCGGAGCAGAACTCGGCCTTGGACGGGTCGGCGCAGAACTCGTCGACGATGGCCTGGGCGCCGTCGGGATCGTCGGCCTCCTGCTCGATGTCTTCGACGTAGAACGGGTCGGACGGGTGGAACATGTGCGTCGCCGGCGTCTGCTCACCCAGGCCGATCAGATTGATGTACTGCTGGCGGGGCGTGGCCAGGGTCAGCGCCCGGCGAGCCTCGATGAACTGGAAGGGGTTCGGGGTCTGCGTCTCTGCGTCGGTGGCGGCCGGATCGGTAGCGATCATGACGAACGCCTCTTCGCCCGTGTCGTCGATCAGGTTCCGGATGTTGCCCGCGTCCTCTTCCTCGCGCACCGTCTGGATCGAGGCCGGGTTGGTCGTGTGGCTGCCGTTGAACGTGCCCGTGGTGAGGCTGGTGGTGCGGGTGTCGGTGTTGTCCACCGGGACGAACTCGATCCGGTCGAGGTAGGTCTCGGTCCCGAAGTACTCGTTGCCCCACCAGTCGTCGTTGCGGACGAACACCGTCTTGTCGTCCTGGACCCGACTCTCGAACTTGAACGGGCCGGTGCCCACCGGCTCCTGGGCCAGGTCCTGGTTCTCCTCGATGGCCGCCAGCCAGGCCGGCGACGGGACCATGCCCAGCTGACCGGTCAGGGCGCTGGGGAAGTGGGCGGTGGGGACCCTGGTCTTGACGGTGACCGTCAGATCGTCGACGACCTGCACCGTCTCGGGGTCGGCCGGGTCGAGCGTCGGCAGGAGCGCCAGCGAGACCAGCGGGCTGGCCAGGGTGGCGTTCACCGCGATCTCGACAGCCGCCGCATCGAGCGGCGTGCCGTCGTGGAACGAGATGCCCTCGCGGAGCTTGATGGTCCACTCGGTCAGGTCGGCGTTGGGCTCGATCGACTCGGCCAGGTACGGGACGGCCTCCCCGTCCTCGTCGTGGACGGCGACGGTGTCGAACACCGTGATCCCCATCTGGAGGCCACTCACGTCGAAGGCGTTGTTGGCGGGGTTCAGACCGTCCACCTCGGCCTCGACGCCGACCACCAGGGTGCCGCCGGCCACCGCCTCGCCCTCCTCGTCGGTGGGATCGACCGTCTGCTGGTCACCTCCGGTGTCGCCGGACGCGTCGGTCTCGCCGGTCTCCGAGCCGGACGTCTCGCCTCCGGAATCGTCGTCGTCGTCACCACCGCAGGCGGCGGCGATCATCGAGAACGAGAGCAGCACGGCCAGGAGCCAGCGCCAGGTGTGACGGGACGAACGGGTCACGGATTCCCCCAGGGAGTCGATCGTTGAGAAGGTCATCGGCGCCGGGGGTCGTCGGGGCCGCATCCCACGATGCGGCCACTCGCTCCCCCCGAAGCACTGCGGCACGGTAGCACCCGGATGTGACGCTGGGCACACACCGGTCGCGCGAGCCGGCGACGATCAGCCGGCGATCGCGGGAAGGCCGGGCTCCCGGTAGGTCCCGCGCCATCGCAGAACGGACGAGACGTACGCGTTGCTGTTGTTGTACGAGAGAATCGCCCCGGCCAGCGGGCCGCGCGTCTGCAGGTTGGCACGGCCCCGGCAGAGGTACTCGGCTGCCGTGAGCGCCGCGTCGTAGAGATTGTGCGGGTCGGCGGTCCCGTTGCCGTCGCCGTCGCGGGCGAATCGCTGCCAGGTGGTGGGGATGAACTGCATGGGCCCGACCGCCCGATCGTACTCGGCGTCGCCGTCGAGCGTCCCACCGTCGGTGTCGAGGATCTCCAGCGTCTGGTTCTCGCCGTCGAGGGGGATGCCGATCACCCGTCCGACCGTCTGGCCGGACTGGGTCACCCCGTCGGCTCCGAACGTGCCGTGACGACTCTCGACGCGCCCGATGGCCGCGAGCGTCTCCCACTCGAGGCCGCATGAGGGTCGCTCCGCGGCCATCTGCCGCTCGGCGCGGAAGTATGCGTCGAGGATGACCATCGAGAAGCCCACCTCCGCCACGTCGGCCCGGGCGCGGGCCGGTCCCACCTGTGGCGTGAGGCGTTCGACGTCGGCTCGGTACTGCACCTGCGCCACGGCCGCACCTTCGCGACGAGCGGTCTGGTCGAGGATCGCGGTGGCCAGCTCCTCGAGCCGAACCGTCCGATTGTCGATCTCCACGGTCAGTCCCTCGATGCGCAGGACCAGCTCGTCGCGTGCCGCGATCTGGCTTCGACCCACTTGCACCAGGGCCTCTCGGCTCGTCGCCTCTTCGTTGTCATCGGCCACCGACCACTCGTCGTCGAACGCCAGACTCACGCCGCCCTCGACATAGGACACGACCGCCAGTTCGGTCAGGAACGCCCGCACGGTCTCGAGCTGTTCCTGCGCGTCGGAGCGTTGCCCGCGCAGATCCTCGCGGTCGATCGCGACCAGTGCCTGCTCGAGCTCCATCTGTTCGATCCGGCGACCGGCGTCCTGGGCGTCGAGCGTCGACAGGAAGCCGAGCAGGGCGGCTTCTTCGATGCCGGCGACGAGCCCGTCGACCTCGGCGCTGTCGACGGGCACCGTCGACAGCTCGGCGGCGATCCCTCCTGCGTCCAGGCCGCGCTCGTCCACGACCATCACGGCGGGATAGGAGAACGAGCCCGCCTGGCCGGCGGTGCGGTCGTCCTGGGCCAGAGACGCCGAGCCGCCCGAGAGCGCAGCGACGACGAGCGCCGTCGCGCCCACGTGGGCCGTTGCTCGCCGCAGTGATGTCCGTGCCATCGCGTCTCGCGCCTTCGGGAATCGCCTCGGGATCCGATCGGCCGCTCCGGCCGGGAGCTGAGGAACCGGTCCTTCGTGCGGGCGACGCTACGGGATGGGTTGGATCGAGCGGCGCACCCTGGGACCGTCCGGGCGGGGGCAGCGCGATGATGCAGGGGTGCCCACCCCACTGCACGAGTCGCTGCGCGCCGTCGTCGGACCGACCCACGTCCTCGTGGGCGACCTGGCGACCGGGTTCGAGCGAGACTGGACCGGCCGGTTCGGGGGACCCGCTGCCGCCGTCGTCCGTCCGGTGACCCGGGCCGAGGTCCAGGGTGTCCTCGCCGTCTGCCGCGATGCGTCGGTGCCGATCGTGCCCCAGGGTGGCAATACCGGCCTGGTCGGTGGATCGGTACCGCACGCCGGCACCGTTCCGGCACCGGTGGTCCTCAGCACCGACCGGCTGACCCGCATGGCGAGACCCGACCGAGCGGCGGGTCAGATCACCGTGGAAGCCGGGGCGACACTGGCCGCCCTGCAGGAGGCGCTCCGGGGCACCGGCTGGCGTTTCGGCGTCGATCTGGGGGCGCGGGATCGAGCCACGATCGGGGGAATGATCGCCACCAACGCCGGAGGCCTCCACGTCCTGGCGCACGGCATGATGCGCCAGCAGGTCGTCGGCATCGAAGCGGTCCTGGCCGACGGCCGGGTGATCGGACGGCTCGACGGCCTGGTCAAGGACAACACGGGCTACGACCTGGCGGGCCTGCTGTGCGGCAGTGAGGGGACCCTGGGGATCGTGACCGCCGCCCGGCTCCGGCTGATCCCCGAACCGTTCGATCGGGCGGTCGCCGCACTCGGGGTGGCGTCGATGGAGGCTGCGGTCGAGCTCGCCGGCCGACTCCGCCGCGTTGAAGGGATCGAGGCGCTGGAGGTGTTCGGCGCCGCCGAGGCCGAGCTGGCGACCCGGCACGGTGGACCGGACCGACCGTTCCGGCCCTGGCCGGCGATCGTGGTGCTCGCCGAGGCCGCAGGCCGGGACCCGGCGGCTGACCTGGGCCGGGCCGTCGAGGGCGCCGGGATGGTGACCGAGGTGGCGGTGGCCACCACACCCGCTGCCCGCCGCAATCTGTGGGCGCTCCGAGAGCTGATCACCGACGCGCTCCTGCCGCTGGGCCCGGTGCTGAAGCTGGACGTCACCCTGCCGGGGGCGGGACTCGATTCGTTCGTCGACGAGATCCGTGGGCTGGTCGCCCGGCAGGCGCCGACCGCCCGGCTGTGGATCTTCGGCCATCTCGGCGACGGCAACCTTCATCTCAACCTCACCGGCCACGATGCGACCTCGGTGGTCGAGCGGGCGCTGGTCGAGGCCATCCTGACCCTGGTCGCCGAGTACCACGGGTCGATCAGCGCCGAACACGGCGTCGGGGTGGCCAAGCGCGACTGGCTGCACCTGTCACGCTCGGCCGACGAGCGGGCGGCCATGGGCGCGGTGAAGGACGCCCTCGACCCGGGTCACCTCCTCAACCCCGGCGTCCTGTTCCCCTGACCCACCCCTCGCCGAAATTCCGTCCGGAAGGTCCGGTTTCCGACCCTTTCTCGGGGTGAGTTCGGCCGGAGGGTGGGGGCTCAGCCCGCGGGCCACGCTCCTCGGGACCGATAGACCTCGCGCAGCACCGAGGGCCGGTCGGTCATGATGCCGTCGACCCCCAGGTCCAGCAGCCGCTCCATCTCGTCGGCCTCGTCGATCGTCCACACGTGCACCTGCACCCCACGTCGATGGGCGGCCTGGACGAACCGCCGCGTCACCACGGTCCAGCGGCCGTGTCGGATCGGCACCTGGGCGCAGTCACCGGCCACGCGACCCGCCGGCACCCGAAAGCTCCCGGCCTTCAGACGGGCGATGGCGTTGGGACCCATCGTCGTGCAGACCCCGGCGAGCGACGCCCGCACCCGCTCCAGCCGTTCGTCGTCGAACGCCCCGATGCACACCCGCTCGATCGCTCCCTGCTCGCGGATCAGCGACAACAACGGGCCCACCACCGCTTCGCTCTTGACGTCGATGTTGAACCGGGCGCCCGGAAAGGCCGCGAACAGTTGACCCATGGTGGGGATCGGCTCGCTGCCGTCGATCCTGGCATCGCGGATCTCGTCCCAGGTCAGTTCGGCGAGCTGGCCCGACCCGTCGGTCACCCGGTCCAGTACGTCATCGTGGAACGCCACGACGACACCGTCGGCGCTGAGGTGCACATCGGTCTCGAGGTAGCGGAATCCCATGGCCACCGCCGCCGTGAAGGCGGCCAGGCTGTTCTCGGGGAACTCCTCGGCGCCGCCCCGATGGGCGAACGCCAGAGGCGGCGGATGATCGAGATAGGGCACGGGCACGGCCCGAGGCTACGCGGCGGCCCAGCTCCACCATGTCTCCTCGGCGGCCGGCTCCAGCGGGGTTGGGTAGGGCCGGGGGGTTCGCGATAGGCCAGCCCGGTGCGCACACTCGACGGTCTCCGGTCGCAGGCGCCGCTCGTCACGGCGATCGCGGTCATCGGTTCCACGGTGCTGCCCGTGTTCCTGGCGGGCGCGCTCGGTCCGCAGATCGGGGACGAGGCCGGCTTCGACACCGGCGGCCTGGGCTGGATGATCGCCGCGTTCTTCGCGGCCGGCGCGCTGAGCTCGGCGGCGCTCGGTCGGGCGGCTGAGCGGATCGGCGCCCACCGGGCGCTGCAGCTGGGCAGCGCCGGCAGTGTGGCCGCCCAGCTCCTGATCGCGGTCACCCCGGCCCGACTGCCGCTGCTGACGATGGCGCTGTTCGCCGCGGGGCTGGCCAACACGATGGCGCAGCCGGCCGCCAACATCGTCGTGTCGCAGCGGATCCCGCTGGAGCGACAGGGGATCGCCATGGCGGTCAAGCAGTCCGCGATCCCGGCGGCCACGATCATCGCCGGACTGACGGTGCCGGCGATCGGTCTGACCATCGGCTGGCGGTGGGCGTTCGTCGGCGGCGCCGCGCTCGCCGCCCTCGCGAGCCGATCGACCCGCGCCGTGACCGATCTGCCGGAGCGCCCGGTGACACCGCCGACGGGCACCGCCGCCGGATCCCCGATCGTCCTCGTCATCCTGGCGTCGGGGGCATGGCTCGCCGCTGGCCATGCGACGATGATCGCCGGGTTCCTCGTCGACAGCGGTGAGCACGCCGGCCTGTCCCCGTCGATCGCCGGCCTGATGTTGTCGGTCGGCAGCGTGTCGGGCATCACGAGCCGGCTGCTGCTGGGCTCGTTCGTCGACCGTCGCCCCGTCCGCGCCCTCAGCCTCGTGGTGGCCCTCCTGGCCACGGGTGCCGCCGCCGCCCTCCTCCTGGCTCCGCAGCTTCCGCTGCTCCACGTCCTCGCCACCCCGCTGATGTTCGCCACCGGCTGGGCGTGGCCCGGCTTGTTCAATCTCGCCGTGGTACGAGCCCGGGCCGACCGACCCGGTGCGGCCACCGGGGTCACCCAGACCGGGACCTACCTGGGAGCGGTGACCGCACCGCTCGCGTTCGGCGCGCTCGTCGAGGCGACCGACTCCTACGCCGCGGGCTGGATCTTCGCGGCAGCCTGGGCGCTGCTGGCCGCCGCGGTCATGGCGTTCGCCAACCATTGGCTGCGGCGGGTCGGGCCGTGACGGCCCCGACCGCTCAGATCAGCGGCGTCTCGTGGCCTTCCCAGTACCGATCTCGAAGCAGCCGCTTGTAGAGCTTGCCGGTCGGGTGGCGGGGAAGCTCGTCCTCGAAGTCCACCGACCGCGGACACTTCTCGTGGGCCAGCCGGTCTCGGCAGTAGGCGATCAGCTCCCGGGCCAACTCGTCGCCGGCCCGCACGCCCTCCGCCGGTTGCACGACCGCCTTCACCTCCTCGCCGAAGTCCTCGTTGGGCACCCCGAGGACGGCCACGTCGGCCACCGACGGGTGCATCGTCAGGATGTCCTCGGCCTCCTGCGGATAGATGTTCACCCCGCCCGAGATGATCATGTAGGCCTTGCGATCGGTGAGGTACAGGAATCCGTCTTCGTCGAGGCGACCGATGTCGCCCAGCGTCGACCAGCCCTGGGCGTGTCGCGAACTCGGCGGTCTTGTCGGGATCGTTGTGGTACTCGAACTCGGCATCGCTGGCGAAGTAGATGGTGCCGGTCTCACCGGTGGGCACCTCGCCGCCGTCCTCGGCGACGATGTGCAGCTCGCCCAGGATCGCCTTGCCGACCGAACCCGGGTGAGCGAGCCAGTCCTCGGAGTTGCAGTACACGAACCCGTTGCCCTCGGTGCCGGCGTAGTACTCGTGGATGACCGGACCCCACCACTCGATCATCCGGCGTTTCACCTCGGTGGGGCAGGGCGCCGCGGCATGGACCGCCATCTGCAGTGACGACAGGTCGTAGCGCTCGCGCACCTCCTCGGGAAGCTTCAGCATGCGCACGAACATCGTCGGCACCCATTGGCTGGCGGTGACCCCGTACCTCTCGATCGCGGCCAGCGCCGCCTCGGGGTCGAAGCGGTCCATCACGACGACGGTCCCGCCGATCTGCTGGGCGGCCATCGAGAACCGTAGGGGGGCGGCGTGATACAGGGGGGCGGGCGACAGATAGACCGTCGACTCGTCGAAGCCCAGCAGCAGCAAGCACAGGGTGGCCACGGCCGTGGGCGTGCCCAACGCGGAATCGGGCAGGGGAGGCTTGACCCCCTTGGGACGACCCGTCGTCCCCGAGGAGTAGAGCATGTCGACGCCCTGGACGATGTCGGCGTCGAGCGGCTCGGCCGATTGGGGCGCGACGGCCTCCTCGTAGCTGTCGTACCCGTCGACGGTCCCGTCGAGCATGAGCCGCAGCTCGATGGCGGGGGTCTCGGCCAGGACCGCCTCGGCCAACTCGGCCTTCGCGACCGACGTCAGATAGGCCCGAGCGCCGCAGTCGTTGATGATGTAGGCGGCCTCGTCGGGCAACAGCCGAGAACTGATCGCGGTGTAGTACAGCCCGGCATAGTGCGCCCCCCATGCCACCTCGAGAAACCGCGGGTTGTTCTCCATGCAGAACGCGACGTGGTCACCGGGCTCAAGCCCGGCCGACCGGAACAGCCGGGCCAGGCGGGTCGCCGCCTCGTGCAGCTCACCGAACGTGGTGACCTCGCCGGTGGCCGCCATGATCTGCGCCGGCCGATCGGGGTTGGTGGCGGCGTGGGCGCCCGGATAGTGCGTGGTCATGGTTCCCCCGATTCGTCGGATCATGCGCCGCACCGTGCGCGGACGGACGCCTGGTCTGGCCGGCCACGGTAGCGTGCGGGGGTGAGCCCGGCCGACGCCTTCGCCTCCATCGTGGGGAGCCCCGACCTCGGGGATCGGCTCGATGACGCCGCGCTGGCGATGGCTGCGGCCCGGCCCGGTGGCGTCGACGCCGACGAGGCGCGAGCGCGACTCGATCGCCTCGGCGAGGGGTGCGACGACCCGACCTTCGGCGGGGTCGTCGCCGCCCTGCGCTCGGCCGGATTCGTCGGCAACCGTTCCACCTACTACGAACCGGCCAACTCCTACCTGGACCGGGTGCTCGAACGGCGGACCGGGATCCCGATCACCCTGTCGATCGTGGCGATCTCGGTAGGACGTCGGGTGGGTGTTCCCATCGTGGGGATCGGGATGCCGTCCCACTTCCTGATCGGCTCCCCCGACGGCCAGCGCTTCGCGGATCCTTTCAACGGTGTCGACCAGCTGGATCCGGCAGCGTGCGGGCGGCTGTTCGAGGACGTCATCGCTCCCGGGGTCCGGTTCGACCCCGCCTACCTGCAGCCCGCCGACCCGGTCGACATCGTGCGCCGGATGCTCAACAATCTGATGGCGATCTTCCGCCACACGCAGGCGCGCTCCGACCTGCTTTGGAGCACCGAGCTGGCGACCCGGCTGCCCGACGCGGCCGAGGCCGACGAGCGGGCTCACATCGATGCGCTGGCCGCGGCCGGCCGGTTCGACGACGCCGCCGGTCGGCTCGATCGGCTCGGATCGCCCGAGCCCGGCGATCGGGCCCGGGCCGAGGCGCTCCGGGCCCGCCTCAACTGACGGCCGGACGTCCCCGTAGGTGGCACATCTCGTTGAGCGAGTGCAGGCTCCGACGACCGGATCGAGCGACCAGGACCCGCGTGATCGACGTGTAGCCGGGCGCGAAGAAGAGCGGGACGGCCAAGCCGAGCACCTGGGCCACCGCGCTGTTGATCACGGCACCGTGGCACACCACCGCCACCGACGTCGACGGGTGCGCGACGGCGATCCGGTCCAAGGCTCCGACGACGCGGTGTCGGAAGACCTCGGGGTCCTGATCGCCGAAGACGGTGCCCATGGGATCGTCCCAGGCGTCGGGTCCCAGCTCCTCGAGCGGCACGTAGGACGTCGCGTCGTGGTCGGCCTCGATCAGGTCCGCCTCCTCCTGAACGGGGAGCCCGAGCCGTTCGTGCAGCGGGGCGGCGGTCTCGATGGCCCGGCGCATGGTGCTCGACCAGATCGCGCCGATCGGTTCGTCGGCCAGGTGGTCGGCCAGCGCCAGGGCCTGCCTGCGGCCGATGTCGTCGAGGCCGGGATCGGCCGGGGGACCGTCCGGCTCCCCGTCGAGGCGGACCGGCCGGGCGTGCCGGATCAGGAGCAGCTCCACGCCGGGGAGCCTATGGGAGTCGCGGGCGGGAGCTTCGCTCCGGGCGGCCGCTCGGCTCGGCGCCGCAGGTCATCGCCGCGCCAGGCAGGAGAGCGTTGCCGCGAGCGGGGGCACCCCGCCGATAGCGTTGCTCCATGGAACGTCGCACCAAGATCGTGGCCACGATCGGGCCCGCCTCGGACAGTCCCGAGCAGCTCGAGGCGATGGCCCGGGCGGGCATGGACGTGGCCCGGCTGGGTCTGGCCCATGCCCCGATCGAGGAGTCGATCGATCGGTTCCATCGGATCCGCGCCGTCGAGAAGGTCGTCGGTCGGCCCATCGGGGTGCTGGTCGATCTCCCGGGGCCGAAGATCCGGTGCGCGCCGTTCACCAACGGTGGGGTGTTCGTCGGCGACGGTGAGCAGCTTCGGCTGAGCCCCGGGCACCACAAGAGCACGGCCGAGGCCGTCGAGGTCGACTACGCGGGCCTGCTCACCGACCTGCACGTCGGCGACCGGCTGACCTTCGGCGACGGGTCCGTCGTGACCGAGGTGATCGACCACGGTGGCGATGCCCTGATCACCCGGATCTGCCACGGTGGCGAGCTTCAGGGTCGGCCCGGTCTGCACATCCCGTCCGACCGGCTCCGGGTCAGCACCCCGACCGACGAAGACCTCAAGATGATCGATGCCTTCGTCGAGGTCGGGGTCGACATGGTGGCACTCTCGTTCGTGCGCTCCGCCCACGACGTCAGACGGGTGGGGACCGAACCGTTCCCCCGGGGCCCCCTGGTCGTGGCCAAGATCGAGACGAGGGCCGCCGTCGACAATCTGGCCGGCATCGTCGAGGAGGCGGGCGCCATCATGGTCGCCCGCGGCGACCTGGGCGCCGAGTGCCCCATCGAGGAGCTGCCGCACCTGCAGAAACAGATCATCCGCGACTGCATCGCGTACGGGCGGCCGGTGATCACCGCCACCCAGATGCTCGAGTCGATGGTGCACGCACCGACACCGACCCGAGCCGAGGCCTCCGACGTGGCCAACGCCGTGTTCGACGGTTCCAGCGCGGTGATGCTGTCCGGTGAGACCGCCATCGGCGACGATCCGATCAACGTCGTCACCACCATGGCCAGCATCACCCGGCGGGCCGACGAGGAGTTCGACTACATCGGGTGGGCCCAGGACCTGGCCCGCCTCCGCCACGACAACCCCTCCGAGGGTGATGCGGCCATCACCGATGCCATGACCATGGCCACCTGGCGGGCCGCAGCCGAGCTGGACGTCGCCGCCATCCTGTGTCTGTCCCAGACCGGGTTCACGGTGCGGTCCATCGCCCGATTCCGACCCGAAGCGCAGATCCTCGGCTTCAGCACCGACCCCCGGACCGTCCGCCAGCTGACGATGAGCTGGGGGACGATTCCGATCCACTCGGTCGAATCGGCGGCGGGCGAACCCATGGCGATCGAGGCGATCCGCCTGGCCAAGGAGTCCGGCCATGTCCGTCCCGGCGACATGGTGGCCGTGCTCAGCGGGTTCAACACCCAGTCGAAGGCCACCGACATGCTCCGGCTCATCAGGGTCCAGTAGGGGAGGTCCGGTGGGCCGGGACCGAGGACCGGCGGGTCAGGGGCAGCTCTTCAGGTCCTCGGGCACCGCCACCTCCTGGCCCAGCAGCTGGCAGTTGCACGTTTGCCAGCAGTCGCTGAGATCCGACCGGAAGAACCAGATCCCCACGCCCAGGACGGCGAGCAGCGCGAGGGCGACGGCCTTGATGACGAGCATCTGGACGAATCGCGCCACGAGGAAGCCGGCCACGATGACCAGGACCAACGCGCCGGCCGAGATGGGCTTCAGGGTCTCGGCGTTGAGCCACTCGGGCAGCATGCGGCGTGACCGTACCCGAGCGGTGACCGACGCCGCGGGGATCGGAGGCCCACGCCCGCCGGTACGATTCGCCTGACATGGCTCGCATCCTCGAACGACTGACCCGCTGGCGCGACGTTGCGTTCGTGCTCAGCGGCGGCGGAAACCTCGGCGCCATGCAGGTCGGGATGCTGAAGGCGCTGTCCGAACACGGCATCGTCGCCGACCAGGTCCTCGGCTGCTCGGTCGGCGCCCTCAACGGTGCGGCCTATGCGTCCGATCCCTCGCGCGAGGGCATCGCCGCGCTCGAGGCCGCATGGCTCGAGCTGACCGACGATCAGCTGATGCCGTCGGGATGGATCCCGCGGTCGGTCCAGCTGGCGCGAAAGGGCGCGTCGCTGCATGACAACGAAGGCCTGCGGACGCTGACCGAGTCGGTCATCACGGCCCGGCGGTTCGACGATCTCGAGGTCCCCTTCCAGTGTGTCGCCACCCGCGTCGCCGACGCCGCCGAGGTGTGGTTCACCGACGGAGCGCTCATTCCCGCCGTCCTCGCGTCGGCCGCCCTGCCGGCGGTGTACCCGACGGTGGAGATCGACGGACACGGGCACATCGACGGGGGTGTCGTCAACGACGTGCCCATCACCCGCGCCGTCGAGCTCGGCTATCGCCGGATCGTCGTGCTCCAGGTGGGCAACTACGACCGTCCCCGCCCGCAGCCCAAACGGCCGCTCGACATGCTGATCCAGTCGTTCTGGATCGCACGCCGTCATCGGTTCCACCGCGACCTGCACAACCTGCCGTCGGCCACGCGGGTCCACGTCCTGCCCACCGGCGATCACCCCGAGGTCAGATACAACGACTTCAGTCGGACCGAGCACCTGATTCAGCACGCCTACGAGGCGACGACGGCCCGACTCGACTCCACACCGCACAGCGAGATGTGGTCCGATCAGGTGGCCCGCCCTTCGCTGGGCGAGCCCGTCGCCCCACCCGACACCGTCCGTCCCGAGATCCCGGAGACCACAACGTGAACCAACGCCCCGTCGGAATCCACCGAGGTGGTCCGCCCGAAACCGTCCTCGATCCCCCGAGCGCGGAGGAAGCGCAGGCCCTCGCCGATGCGCTCGGCCAGTCGCCCGAGGATCAGCGCGATGCCCTGTCGGCGGTCGTGGCCCGGTGGCCGCGCTCGTGCGACGCCTGGTCGCAACTGGCGCATATCGGCCGCGATCCGATCGAGCGCTACGCCGCCTACCGCGTCGGCTATCACCGCGGCCTGGACCAACTGCGCGGCGCCGGCTGGCGGGGGACCGGTCTGGTCCGGTGGGCCGAGCCCACCAACCGTGGCTTCCTCCGGTCGGTCGCCGGACTGGGCGTGACGGCGGCCGAGATCGGGGAAGCGGACGAAGCCGAGCGGTGCTCCATCTTCCTCCGCCAGCTCGACACCCAGTGGCCCCCCGACGACCTCGATCCCCATCTCCGCGAGCAACGCTGAGCGGCGCCGACACCTCCGAGTTCGCAGGCGTGATCCTGACGGGTGGGTCGTCGCGCCGGATGGGCACCGACAAGTGTTTCGTCCCGCTCGACGGGCGACCGCTGGTTCGGCGTGTCGCCGACGCGCTCGACGCGGCCGGCGCCGCCACGGTGCGCTGCCTCGGAGGTGACCTCGGTCGGCTCCGGACCTGGGGGCTGACGGCGGAGGCCGACCGTCATCCCGGCGAGGGCCCACTCGGTGCCGTCATCCAGGCGCTCGACACATCGTCCGCCGATCTCACGGTTGTCCTGGCGGTGGATCTCGTCGCGCCCGATCCGGCGACGATCCGAGCGCTGGTGGCCATTGCGCACGACGAGCCCGGCGACGTGACCGTTCCCCTGTCGGGCGGTCGGCTGCAGGTGCTGCACGCCGTCTGGCGACGTCGGGCATTGGGCCGGCTCCGCCGCTCGTTCGAAGGTGGAAACCGTTCGCTGACGACCGCGATCGATGGTCTCGACGTTCACCGGGTGCTCGACCAGCCGCATGCCGGCTTCGTGGACGCCGACACTCCCCAGCAGCTCCGGTACCCTGGCCCGATGGTTCCCGAGATCACGGTCGACGAGGCCGAAAGTCGGATCGAGGCCGGCGCAGCCCTCCTCGACGTCCGCCAACCCGACGAATATGCCACCGCACGCGTGCCCGGTGGACAGCTGATCCCGTTGCACGAGCTGCCGGGGCGCCTCGCCGACGTCCCCGTCGCCGACGAGGTCCTGGTCATCTGCCGATCGGGCGCCCGCAGCGCCAAGGCGGTCGAATGGCTCATCGAACACGGGGTGCCGGCGGTGAACATCGCCGGGGGCACGAACGCCTGGGCGGCTTCGGGCCGTCCCGTGACCAGCGGCCCGGGGACCGACTGAGTCGTCGATGTTCGATCTGGTCGACAACGACGCCGATCTCGGCGCGGTCATCGACCAGCTGGGCGAGCAATCGGTCTACGCGGTCGACACCGAGTTCCACCGGGAGCGCACCTACTACCCGAAGGTCGCGCTCGTGCAGCTGGCGTACGGCGACCGCCTGGTCATCATCGACCCGCTCGCGGTCGACATAGCACCGCTGGCCGAGGTCTTCGATGGCGACCGGCTGGCCGTGCTGCACGCCGCGGCCCAGGACCTCGAGGTCTTCGATCGATCGTGCGGCACCGTGCCCACCGCCATCTTCGACACCCAAGTGGCGGCCGGATTCCTCGGGCTGAGCAGCCCGTCCCTGGCCTCACTCCACGAACGAGAGCTCGGCAAGCGACTCCCCAAGGGCGACCGACTCACCGACTGGCTCCGCCGTCCCCTGACCGAACCACAGTTGGACTACGCGATCTCGGACGTGGCCGACCTGTTGGACATCAAGGACCGGCTCCAGACCCAGCTGGAGGAGCTCGAGCGCCTCGACTGGGCGCTGGCCGAGTGCGAGCTGCTCCGTCAACGGGTGCGGGTACCTCCGGACCCGGCCGATGCCTGGGCCCGCATCAAGGAATGTCGTCATCTGCGCGGTCCGGCGCTGGGCGTGGCCCAGGAGCTGGCGGCCTGGCGCGAGGTGCGGGCGGCCGAGACCGACCAGCCGGCCCGCTTCGTCCTTCCCGACCTGGCCCTGGTGGGGATCGCCCAGCGAAAGCCCACGACCGTCGACGGGCTGAAGAAGATCCGCGGCCTCGATGGCCGTCACCTGCGCTCCGGGGTGGGAGACGAGATCCTCGACGTGGTGCAGCGCGGGTTGGACGCCAACCCCCGACGCCTGCCGGCCCCTCGCCGGCGCGAGCTCGACTCGAAGCTCCGCCCTGCCGTCCCCCTCGTGGCCGCATGGGTCAACCAGCTCGCCCGGGACGCACAGATCGACCCGGCCCTGGTGGGAACCCGGGCCGACATCGAGGCCCTGCTCCGAGGCGACGAGGCGGCGCGCCTGACCCAGGGCTGGCGAGCGGAGCTGGTCGGGCAACCGATCGAGCAGCTCCTCACCGGGCGGGCGTCACTCGCCTTCGAACCCGACCGCGGGCTCATCATCGAACCGCGATCACAGGCGGACTGACCCCGAGGTCCGACGCTGGGTGGTCGGTAGGGCCACGTTCCGTGCCATCTCGACGATGTGCACACCAAGCACCCGACCACGGTAGACTTCTACCCTTGCATCACTCGCCGAGGGAGTTCCAGCGTGAAGAAGGGGCGCCACCGTCGCTACGAGGAAGCTCGTGAGCTGAAACGACAGCAGGGAGGGGACGACATCGAGTCCCTCATGGAGCGTCTCGACGACGATCCGTTCGAACGGCTCAAGCTCCAGGGCACCGACAGCGACGAGACCGACACCGAACCGGCTGCCGAAGACGACGACTGAACCTGGCGCAACCCGGGTGGGAATGGATGAACGCTCGATTGCTCCGCGGCCGCGCCCTCGGATCGTCAGCCACCGGTTTCGTCGAGGATCTGGTCGAGACGCAACACTTCGTCGGCATCGATGATGCCCACGAAGTGACCCTCGCGGTCGGTGACCGGCAGGAACTCCAGATCGTGACGCTCCATGGCGACGATGGCGTCGCGCATGGTCCACGAAGGCAGCGCGGCGGGCACCTCGCGGCGCACGATCTCGCCCACCAGCGTGTCGTCCCACCCGTCGCGCTCGACCGCTGCGATCTCCTGCAGCCCGGCCACGCCGACGTACTGGCCGGCATCGACCACCGGGACCAGCGTGGCGCGCCGTCCGACGATGTGCGCCCAGACGAACTCGGTGACGCTGGCGTCGGTCGGAACGGTCATGATCTCGGTGGTCAGCGCCGCGGTGATCGGGAGCTCGAAGCGCCGTTCGAGGTGGCCGAGACGGGCCGAGCGCTGTGAGGTGGCCACCGAACTGGGACCCATGACCAGCTGTGAGGTCGCGGCGGCGATGAGGGCCGGAACGACATAGCGCGCGCCACCCGTGGTCTCCGCCACGAACATCACGGCAGCAATGGGGGTCCGGTATCCCGCCCCCAGGAAGGCGGCCAGCCCCAGGATCGGGAACAGATTCGAGACGTCCTCGGACGGCTGACGCCAGACCGCCAGCATGCGACCGATCAGCGACCCCTGGACCACCAGCGGAATGAACAGACCTCCGGTGCCTCCTCCCACCACGGTCGTCAGGGTGGCGAGGGCGCGCAGGAGAAACAGGAGCGCGAGCAGGCCCAACGCCTCGGACTCGTCGGCCCAGGCCAGCGCTCGGTACCCGGGGCCGATCGTGAGCGACTCACCGTCGAAGACCTGATGGGACACGATGACCAGGGCGCCGAGGACCACGCCGGCGCCCACCACGCGCACGACCGGACCCAGTCGCTCGGACGTGTGCTTGGCCCAACGGACCCCCCAGGCGAAGGCCCGCGCCCCCAGCCCTGCGACCACGCCGATCAGGGCGGCGCCCAGCAGATCGAAGCTCTCCAGCGTGGGCGTGGTGCCCAGGAACGCCACCGCCTCGTCGCCGATCAACGCCCGCGACACGAGGAACCCCGAGGCCGACGCCATGAGGGCGGGGAGGAGGGCGTGGCGGGCCACATCGCCCCGGTACGGCGATTCGAGCGCGAACATCACGCCGGTGGCGGGCGTCTTGAAGATGGCGGCCACGCCGGCTGCGGCCCCGGCCACCAGGAGGGTTCGCGACTCGTCGCGAGTGAACCATCGACCCAGGCGGGCCTGGAGCGTGGAGCCGACGGTGGCCCCCGCATAGATCGACGGACCCTCGAGTCCGAGGCTTCCCCCCAGACCGATGGTGGTGATCCCGGCGATCAGCTTGCCGGGCAGCTGCCGGATCGGCAGAACCGGATTCCGATCGTGGAACGCGCCGATGTACTCGTCGGCGGTCTTCGACGACGCACCACCCGCGATCCATCGCAGGGAGAGCGCAGCCGCGGCCAGCCCCAGCATCGGCATGATCGCCAGCAGCCAGAGGTCGAAGGTCTCGAGGGTCTCGAGCAGGAGCTCGACGGTCGTGTACTCCACGGCGGCCACGACCACACCGACGATGGCCCCGGTCACGATCGACGTGAGCAACATGCGGGGCCCGCGTCCCAATGCCAGTGCGCGTAGCCGCTCGATCACGAAGTATTCCTACACCAACCCGACTCGCCCACCTGGGAGCCCCTCACGCCAGCTGGAGGGCCTCGCGGAGCACACGTTGGAGATCGTCGGGGCCACTCAGCAGTGCCACGGGCTCGTCCATCTCGGGGATGTCGCCCTCCGAGAGCACGATGCGGGTCCGACCGACCCGAACCCCGCCGTTGCGGGCTCGATGATGCCGGTAGCTGGCCGGTCCGGCGATCACGGACCCCTCGGCGACACGGACCGGCAGGACGTTCTCACCCATCTCGGCCAGTCCGGCGACGGCGACGAGGAACAGGCGATGGCCGTCCTCGGTCTCGGTGTCGACCAGGCGAGCCACCGCCGATGCCGGGAGCGGATCGGTGGCGAACCGGATCAGCTCCAGGGAGTCCTCCGCGGTGTTGCTCCGGCGCGAGGCGGACAGCTTGCGGAGGTCGCGGGCGGCCATCCGCTGGCCGGACACGTCCTGCAGGATCCGGTGGTAGCTGTACTGGATGGCCTGGGACCGAACCCGGCGGATCTGGCTCTGGAGATCGGGGGAGAGCGCCAGCGCCGTGGTGGGACCCACGGCCTCGGCCGCGTTCGCGAAGGATGGCCAGCGCCTCCTTCAGGGCCCGATTGCTGGGCGTGTCGTACGCCGCGCCGGGTCGACGTACACACGAACACGAGCGCACCGCTCCCGGATGCGGCTCTCGCCGACAGGGTCTCGGACCACTGGATCGGACCGCGGACCTCGTTGTAACACATCTCCGCCTCGGTCACGGTGGTGATCGATCCCGATCGCAACAGGGCCGGCACCTTCCTGAGGTAGGACGATGCGAGCTCGCTCGTCGCGACGCGGGCGCCGAGGAGTCCGGCCGCCTCGTTCGAGGTCAGTCCGACGACGGCCTCCAGCGCCTCGACCGCGACGATCGGGTGCGCGAGGAGCCGCCACAGCCGCTCGGTGGGCGAAGTCGCCGGGGCGGTCGGGTTCACCGGGTCACGCCGGCGGGTTGATGCCGAGCACGTCGCGGATCGTGCGGCGTAGCTCCTTCTGCTCCGGCACGTCGAGAAGCTGGTTCACGGTGCGGAAGAGGTTGACCGCCACCGCGTCGTTGACCCCTTCGAACTGCGGAAGGAAGTAGGCGTAGAAGGCCTCGAAGATCAGCCGGGACTCGGTGATGGCGTCCTGCTGGCGGCGCTGCACGTAGCGAGCGGCATCGAGGAAGACGGCGGGGCCGAGGTCGGCGAACTCGCGCAGGGGAAGGAGCATCTGGACGATCTCGCCCCCCGGACGCGACAGCAGCTTGTGATACGCGTCCTCGCTGGGCGCCGGCACCTCGATGAACGCGAAGCGACGCATCAGGGCGTACGACATCTCGAACAGGAGGTTCTTGTCGAACACGTTCATGGTGGCGATGATCCGCCAGGTGGCCGGGAGCCGGATCGGTTCGGTCTCGGCCGGTTCCTCCTGACCCGCTGGGACCAGGGAGAGGGGCAGGGGCTGACCCGCCCGCTTGAAGGGCAGGACCACGGCCGAGCCGGACAGCACCGTGAAGAGCTGACCGAAGGCCCGGTCGAAGTTGGATCGGTTGAGCTCGTCGATCACGAGCCAGCGCCCGGACTCGATGGCCTCGACGAAGAGGCCGGGGCGGAAGAAGAGACCGTCGGCGCCGGGCTGGAGACCGCCGATCGTCTCGTAGGTGGTCCACTCGGTGGTGGCGGTGGTGGGGAGATATCCCGTGCACCACATGGCCTTCTGGGCCACCTCGGCGGCCAGATAGGCGAGGGTGGTCTTCCCGGTACCCGGGGGGCCGGTGAGGATGACGTGCTTTCCGGCGTCGAGCGCTGCGACGATCTGATCCAGGACGAAGTCCGGGAAGATCATCCCTTCGGCGTCGGCGGCGCGCTGGAGCTCCTGTGCGGTGAACGGCATGGGTTCCCGTCGACCGGCGGGCGACAGGATTGAGGACTTGTCGGGGCGCGTCCGCCTAGGAGGACCGTTCGGTCGGGCGCCGTCGAACCGCAGGATGGGGGAGCAGGGTGGTGCCCGCCCGATCGGCCAGGGCCGCCGCCATGCGGTCGTAGACGTCGCGACCGCACATCTCGACCAGCTCGTCCTCCAACGTGACGTAGACCGCGTCGGCGCCAACGTGCGCCTCGGGGCTCTCGGTGCACCACCACGAGAATCCGTTTCCGCCGTCGCCCCAATCGCGGGTGCGCCACTCGCGAAGGATCCAGGTGGTCTGTTCGTTGTCGTCGACGTGGCTGTCCAGCCGCACGGGCAGCTGCCAGCAGACATCGGGCTTCCAGTCGAGGGGCCGCTCGTCGTGGTCCAGGGCCGCGACGTGGAGAGCACAGCCGGCGCCGCGGGCGAAGTCCGGCCGGTTCAGGAAGATGCACCCGCCATCATGGGTACGGGTCACCCAGTCACCGTCGTCGTTCTTCACGATCGGCTTCCCCAGATCGGCGGCGACGCCGGTCAGTTGCCACTGGTCGGGCGTCAGCCGCTCGACCGCGGCACGAACCCGCCGCCGATCGGCCTTGTCGGCGAAGTGCGCCCCGTGGATGCAGCACCCGTGTTCGTCCATCCGGCTGTCGGCTTCGATCCCCGGACACCCGGCGCCGTAGATGCAGGTCCAGCGGCTGCCCAGAAAGGTGGCGTCGACGAGCCAGGCGTCGCCGTCGCTGTCGTCGAAGGCGAGCCACTCGTGGAGATCATCCGGAACCGGCACGGCGGCGCAGGTTACCCGGCCCGGTCGCGGTTGGGACAGACTTGGCGGCGTGGACGACGCCCCTACCCGGATCGGCCTCCCGGCCGGCCTCCGAGACGAGCTGCTCGCCATCGTGGGAGCCGACGGGCTCCATGCCGATGCCGTCGACCTGGCGCTCCACGCGGGGGACTCGTCCCTGCTGCGCGGCCGGGCGGGCGCCGTGTGTTTCCCCGCATCGGCCCCGCAGGTGGCATCGGTGGTGGCGGCGGCCCACCGGTACGAGCACCCGATCGTGGCGCGCGGCGCCGGGACGGGTCTGGCCGGGGGCGCGGTGCCCCTCGACGGCGCGCTGGTGGTGGTGACCACCCGGTTGAACCGGATCGAGGAGATCGACGTCGCCAATCGTGTGGCCTGGGTGGAGCCGGGTGTGATCAACCTCGACCTGGACCGTGAGCTGCGCCCGCTGGGCTGGCACTTCGCCCCGGACCCGTCCAGCCAGCAGGCCTGCACGATCGGCGGCAACGTCGCGACCAACTCCGGCGGACCCCATTGCCTGGCCTACGGCATCACCAACGCGCACGTGGTCGCGGTCGAGGTGGTCCTGGGGGACGGCCGGACGGTCCCGCTGGGGGGACTCGACCCGGAGCCGATCGGGTTGGACCTGCGCGGGGCCTTCGTGGGCAGTGAGGGGACCTTCGGCATCGCCACCCGGATCGCCGTGCGCCTGACCCGGACCCCTCGAGCGGTCGCCACCCTGCTGGCCGACTTCACCTCGGCCGGGGATGCCGCCGACGCGGTCAGCGCCATCATCTCGGCCGGGATCGTGCCCGCCGCACTCGAGATGATGGACGGCGCCATCACCCGTGCCGCCGAGGCCTTCGTGCACGCCGGCTACCCGACCGATGCCGAGGCGGTGCTGCTGGTCGAGGTGGACGGCCTCCCCGACGGCGTCGACACCACGGTGGGCGCGGTCGAGGCGATCCTCCGAGGCCACGGGTGCCGCACGGTCCGGCGCGCCGCCGACGAGGAGGAGCGGGCGCTGCTGTGGAAGGGACGAAAGACCGCCTTCGGGGCGGTGGCCCGGATCATGCCCAACTACTACCTGCACGACACGGTCATTCCCCGACGGCACCTGGCGGCGATGCTGCAACGAGTGGCCGAGATCGCGGTCGAGCACGACGTGAGCATCATGAACGTCTTCCATGCCGGCGACGGGAACCTGCACCCGCTGGTGGTCTTCGACGCACGCGACGAGGGCATCCTCGAACGGGTGCACGCCGCAGGGGACGACATCGTGCGGGCGTCGATCGGCTTCGGTGGGGTGCTCTCGGGCGAACACGGGATCGGGCTGGAGAAGCGCGAGTTCATGCCGCTGATGTTCAGCGAGGCCGATCTGGACGCCCAGGACCGGTTGCGGCGGAGCTTCGATCCGGTCGGTCGCCTCAATCCGGCGAAGGTGCTGCCCTCGGGATCGCGTTGTGGTGACATCCGAGAGCTTCCGGTGGGCGCATGGATCTAGCGCCTTCCCTCCGGGCGTTCGCCGCCGAGGTCGGTCCGACCGGGCCCGTCGCGGTGGTGGGCGGCCGCACGGACTGGGACGTGGGAGGAGTGCCGGCGCCCGACACGAGGTTCGTCGCCGCACCGGCGGGTGTGGTCGAGCACGAAGCGTCGGAGATGACGGTGCGGGTCGGTGCCGGCACGAGGGTCGAGGATCTGGATGCGGTGGTGGCGCGAGCCGGCCAGTGCGTCGCGCTTCCTTCGCCGCCCGGCGCGACGGTCGGCGGCGTGCTGGCCGTGGGCCGCTCGGGAATGCGACGACTGGGGTGGGGACCGATCCGCGACACGGTGCTCCAGATCCGGTACGTCTCGGCCGAGGGTGCGCTGGTCACGGCCGGCGGACCCATGATCAAGAACGTGTCGGGCTTCGATCTGTGCCGGCTGCTGGTGGGGTCGCTGGGCACGCTGGGCCTCATCGGCGAGGTGATCCTGCGAACCCGACCGCTCCCTCAGGCCGAACGCTGGGTGGTCGGCGTCGTGGCCCCCGAGATCGCACTGACCGAGCTGCCGTCGGCCGCAACGGTGCTCTGGGACGGCCGCACGACCTGGGCGCGGCTGGCCGGACTGGAGGCCGACGTCGAAGCCCAGGTGGCCATGGCCGAGTCCCTCGGTCTGGGACTCGCCGAGTCCCTCGATGCGGGGCTGGCCGAGTCTCTCGATTCGGGGCTGGCCCAGTCTTCCGGTCGCGGCGATGATGACGGTCCTCCTCGACCGGGCGGCGAGCGCTGGTCGCTGCCGCCGGCCGAGCTGGCCACGCTTCCGCAGCGGCATCCCGACGTGCGGTTCCTGGCCGAGATGGGCGTGGGCGTCGTCCACGCCGACACGCCTGCTCCCACGCGCCCGGTCGATCCCGGGGTGGCCGATCTCCACCGGCGGCTGAAGACCGAGTTCGATCCGGGTGGCCGGCTCAATCCGGGTCGGGACCCGCTGAGCTCGGTGAGGGGTCGCCGCTGATGGATCTGGGACTGGACGACGACGATCTGGCCAGCTGTGTCAGCTGCGGGTTGTGCTTGCCCCACTGTCCGACCTTCCGCATCAGCGGCGACGAATCCCGGTCGCCCCGGGGGCGGATCGAGGCGATGCGGGCGGTGCAGCGCCGGGCCGCGCCGGTGACGCCGGGGTTCGTCGAGGTGATCGACTCGTGCGTGCAGTGCCGGGGGTGTGAGACCGCGCTGTCCGTCCGACGTGCCGTTCGGTCGGCTGATGGAGGGCACCCGCTCGTCGCTCGCTCGTTCGGGCCGGCTGGAGCCCCGGTGGCGTCGAGCCGGACACCGGGTCGTCGGCTGGCCCCGGTTGTTGCGGGCCGGGTCCCGGGTCGTGGCCGCAGCCCAGCGGGCCCGCGTGGTGCCCCACCGGGCGCCGCTCCCGCTGCTGCCGCTCCGCCAGGCACCGCTGGTTGCGACCGGCGACGACGCCTGGTTGTTCACCGGTTGTGTGGCCGACGCGTGGGACCGCGACACCCATGCGGCGGCGATCCGCCTGCTGTCGCTGGTGGGAGTGGGGGTGGAGCCGACGGGTGACGCTGCGCCGTGCTGTGGCGCGCTCGGCGTCGCACGCCGGCCTGGCCGATCTGGCCGCCGACCTGGGCAGCACGGTCGCAGCGCGACCTGGACGACGATCGGCCGATCATCGTGGACGTCGCCGGGTGTGGGGCTCAGCTCGCGGAGCTCGACCACCACGTCGGAGCGGCGGGGGAGTCGGTGGCCCGCAGGACGGTCGACATCCACACGGTGCTGGCCGAGCACGTCGACCGGCTCCCGCCGCTTCCGCCGGCAGCGTGCGCCCGGTGGTGGCGGTCCACGATCCGTGCCACCTCCGACATGCGCAGGGCCGGCACCGAGCGGTACACGAGGTGCTCGGCCGCTATGTCGAGCTGGTGCCCCTGGACGATGAGGGTCTGTGCTGCGGTGCCGGTGGGGCGTTTGCCGCCCTCCACCCTGACGAGGCGGCGCAGATCGCTCAGCGGAAGGTCCATGCGGTTCGCCGGTCGGGGGCGACGTTGGTGGCCAGCGCAAACGTGGGCTGTACGGTCCACCTGGCCAGGGCCGGGTTGACCGTGCGGCACCCGGTTCGCATCATCGACGACCTGCTCACCAGAGCCGATCCGGCGCCGTGAGCGATCTGCAGAGGACACGAGGAGGCCGGACCGTTGGCCGGTGAATTCGAGGACATCCGATCGCGGCTCGAGGGCATCGCCGAAGAGCTCGCCGACCTGGCCATCACCCGGCTGCAGGAGTCGATCGACGCTGGTGGCCACGAGTTGCCCGTCGACGAGAAGCGTCTCACCCGGGCGCGCCGCGCCGTCGAGAAGGCCATGTTCCTGCTCCAAGAGCCGGACGACCTGCGCACCTGACTCCCCGACGAAACCTGCACTCATGGGGGTGGTCGTTGGGGTGGGTGGAGTTGCCATGTGCCGTTGGGGTTGCGGGTGAGGGTCCAGCCGCCTTCGTGGACCAGATGATGATGGTGATCACATCCGGGGCACATGCGGTCGAGGTCGGTCCGGCCGCCTTGGCCGAAGGGGTCGATGTGGTGGATCTGGCAGTCGTCGAAGGGGACGTTGCAGCCCTCGTCCATCCCGCAGGTGGGGTATTGGGCTCGCAGGGCCATGCGTTGGGCTCGGGTGGCCAGCCGCCGTTCCCGGCCGACATCGAGGGCCTGGCTGTTGCCGCCGAGGACGATGGGGATGATGCCGGCGTCGCAGGCGATGCGGCGGATGGTCTCGGCCGGCAAGGGCGTGCCGCCCGGGTCTCCGCGGTGCGGCGTTTCCGCGTCGGGTGAGGTCTTGATGTCGTCGGCGACCCGGTTGGTGAGGGTGTCGTAGTCGATGAGCACCATCACCGCAGCTGACTCGGCGGTGGAGGCCCGTTGGCCGACGATCAACGCGTGCAGTGCTTCGGCGGCGAGTTGGGCCTGTTGGCGGCGGGTGATGTTGCTGGCTCCGGCCGCGACCCGGGCCGCGATCTCGGCTCTCAGTGCGTTGCTGACCGCTTCACCGCGGAGGGGGTCCCATTCGCCGGTCAGGTGGGTCATGCCGGTGTCGTCATCGACCCAGGTCCTGGCGTTGGAAGCCCGACGCTGCTTCTCCAGCTCGCTGACCCCGTCATCGCCCATGAGCTGGTCGACCAACTCGCGACAGCGTCGGTCGAACTCCGGGACCGACAGGCTATCACGCACTGCGTCGGCGACGAGTTGTTCGGACTGGTCTTCGAACTGCTTCTTCTCTCGGCCCGAGAGGCGGTCGGCGTGGCGGGCCAACACATCGGCATGGCCGACCCCGATGTCGCCGTCCTCGAGCGCACCCAGGGCTTCGGGCATCTGTTGCATGGCCTTGCCCCGCTTGGCCGCCTTGGTCGCCTCGCGGGGTGCGAGTCCGGCCTCGGCGGCGACGTCCTTGGCGTCGGCACGGTGGCCTTGGGCCTGCAATGTGGAGGCTCGCACGGTGAGCTTGCCCAGATAGGCCGACAGCCAGGACTGGACCTGACGCATCTCCGCACCGGCCGCCTTGACCTCCTCGGCGTCCATGCCCGGGATCCGATCCTCGAGCCGACGCAACCGGGCCGCGACCGCGACCGGGTCGGACTCGGTCAGGTTGATCACGTCACCGTCCGTCGTGAGCGCCACCATGCACCGCCTTCACACTTGGTTCCACCGTGCCAAGAGCCCCATCGAAAGGGCTGAGACGTACCCCTCCTTGGACGGATGGAGCCTCAACAGCTCGGAGGGGTACGTATGTTCGATACTACCCGCACCGTGACGCCGACACAACCCCGAAACCGAAGAAATCAGACGGATGCTGAAGGACCAAGGCCCCTGGGCGCGACCACCACGCTGGACGACACTGCGACGGAGGGGGGCTGACCGATGGGGAACCGTCGTATCGTCGTCCCGCGCCGCGGCGGCCCTGGGACCGGACGTGGCCTCGGTCGAGCTGGGCCAGCGCGTCGCCACCGGACCGTTCCCCGGCAACGGCGGGTACGCCGACCACCTCTGCCTGCCTGCCGACGAGGCACTACCCGTACCGGCCGCCGTCGACTCGGCCCAGGCCGTCTGTCTGGTCGCCAACTACCTCACCGCCGACCTGGCCCTTCGTACCGCCGAGGTGAAGAAGGGGGACGACGCCGATCGACCATCGGTCCGAGCACGTCGTCCAGCGCATTCGCAATCACACCGGGGACGGCGTCGACGCGGTCTTCGACCCCATCGGCGGCGCCCGCCAGCTCTGGCGTTCCAACCAGGCGCTGCGAAAGGGCGGGCGGCTGGTCTGGTTCGGGGTCGCCGCCACGTCGAGGAATGGCATCCGGGTCATCCCCATCACCCTTGCGACCGTGGGCCTCCTCAAGCTGCTCCCGGACGGCAGGAAGGTCACCACCACGCCCGACGTGACTGCGCCGGCCCAACGCCGGCGACTGTCGGGCCTGCTCGACCTCCTCGCGGCCGGTCGGCTGGCTCCGGTCGTGGCCGAGCGCATTCCGCTGCAAGACGCCGGCCGAGCCCACGAACTGCTGGAGCGCGGCGGCCACGCCGGCAAATTCGTGCTCGTGACCGAGCCGGACCCCCTTGACCCGGTACCGCACGGCCATCAGGTGAGCACTCTGGGGGTCTGACGGGACCCGCGGGGAGCGGGTCCCGGGAGTTCAGCGAATCCGAGCTTCGCCCGGTATCCGTCCGCTGAACTCCTGACCGCCCAGAGTGCTCAGCTGCGGCTGCGATTGATGGTGCGCACCATCGTCCGCAGTCGAGCATGGCTGCGCCGGTCGAAGCGCAGCACCAGCCGAGGCAGCTCGGGATGGTCGTGATCGGCGATCTCGACCGCGTGGGCGTCCGTGCGCTCGATGCGGCCCTTCTCCACGATGTCGGAGAACTCGTCGTTGAGGCGAGCGAGGAGGTCATCGGAGATCGGCCGCTGGAACCGCAGCACCAACTGGCGACCGACGTAGCGCATCGAGTGGTACACCTCGTAGAAGCCGCAGAGCTCGTCGACCGCCTCGTCGACGCTGCTGGTCAGCGTGACCAGCTCGAGGTCGGCCGGCGAGATCAGGCCGTTCTCCAAGAGCTCGTCCCGGACGAAATCGAACCAGGTGTCCCAGTAGGTGGAGTCGGGAGCGTCCATCAGGACGATGGGCGCCAGATACGACTTGCCGGTCTGCACCAGCGTCAGGAGCTCGAACGCCTCGTCCATGGTCCCGAAGCCACCGGGGAAGAGGACGAAGCCCCACGACTCCTTCACGAAGGCCAGCTTCCGGGTGAAGAAGTAGCGGAAGTTGATCAGCTTGTGATCGTTGGCGATCGGTTCCGCAGCGCCCGGCTCGAACGGCAGGATGATGTTGACGCCGAACGACTTGTCGGCTCCCGCCCCCTCGATGCCGGCGGTCATGATCCCGGGTCCGGCACCGGTGATGGCCATCCAGCCCTCGTCGACGATCGCCCCGGCGAACTCGCGGGCGATGTGGTAGTCGGGGTCGTTCTCGGGTGTCCGGGCCGATCCGAAGATGGCCACCTTGGGCACCTCGCGATACGGGCGGAACACCTCGAAGGAGTAGCGCATCTCCTTGAGCGAGGCGCTGGCGATCTTCAGGTCGCCCCGCTCGTGGCGCTCCCGACCGAGCCGGAGCGAGGAGACCACCAGCTCGAACACCAGGTCGGCGTCTCCGTGCTCCTGGTCGATTCCGGCCTGGTCGAGCAGGGCGAAGATTCGCTGGTCGAGCTCGTCGTCACCGGTGCGGTACTTGGGAAGGGACTCGGGTGTCATGCGGGGACGGCTCGGAGGGCAGAAGGGCGAAACGGAGGGGCGGAACGCTGCGGGCCGAACGCCGGCGGGTTCAGACGCCCGCCGTTTCGATCGGCCCGTACAACGTGCTGCGCTGTACCAGTCGGCGGCCGAGCGACGCGACCAAGGTCTTGAAGTCGTCCTCGGTGGCGGCCTGTCCGTGTTCGGCGCCGGCGGCGCGCGAGATGTTCTCGTTGATGAGCGTCCCCCCGAGATCGTTGGCCCCCGCCATGAGCATCTGGCGAGCGCCCTCGAAGCCGAGCTTGACCCACGAGGCCTGGATGTTGGGGATCCAACCCCGATACGCGACCCGGCCGACCGCGTGCATGAGCAGCGTCTCGCGGAAGGACGGGCCCCGTCGCGACTTCTTCTGCAGGTAGATCGGTGACGCCATGTGCACGAAGGGCAGCGGCACGAACTCGGTGAACCCGCCCGTCTCCTTCTGGAGATCACGCGTCCGCACCAGGTGCCTGGCCCAGTGCACCGGTTGTTCGACCGCGCCGAACATGATCGTCACGTTGGACCGCAGGCCCACGCCGTGCGCGGTCCGGTGGGCGTCGAGCCATTCGTCGGTGTCGATCTTGTCCGGACAGAGCACGGCACGAATGCCGTCGTCCAGGATCTCGGCCGCGGTGCCCGGCAGGGTCCGGAGCCCGACGTCCATCAGTCGGGTCAGGTACCGGTCGAGCGGCTCGTCCAGACGGCGAGCCCCTTCGGTGACCTCGAGGGCGGTGAATCCGTGCACGTGGATGCCGGGCGCGGCATCCTGCACCGCCCGTGTGACGTCGATGTAGTAGTCGCCGTCGAAGTCGGGATGGATCCCGCCCTGCAGGCACACCTCGGTGGCGCCCATGGCGGCGGCCTCCCGGACTCGCTCGGCGATGTCGTCGAGGGTCAGGAGGTACGGGTCGCCCCGCAGATTCAGCGACAGCGGGCCCTTGGAGAACCCGCAGAATCGGCACTTGAAGGTGCAGACGTTGGTGTAGTTGATGTTGCGGTTGTGGACCCACGTCACCGCGTCGCCCACCGCCTGCTCGCGCAGTCGGTCGGCGCAGGCGGCCACCGCGGCGACCTCGGGTCCTCGGGCGGAGAAGAGGGTGACGATCTCGTCGATGCCCACCTCGTCACCGGCGTCGACGCCGGCCAGGACCTCGCCCACGGCCCCGCCGGCCCGCGCCGGCGCCGGAAGCAGCTGCGGCGGCTCGACCGGCGAACCCGAGTACCAGCCACCGTCGGCCTCGCGCGCCAGCCCCTCGGCATCCGAGCGATCCTGCACCGCGAAGTGAAGCGCCGGGTCGAGCCACCGGTCGGGATCGAGGACGTAGGCGGGATGGGCGGTGAGCCGCGGCGCCAGCGCCCGGCCGGCGGCCTCGGTCACCTCGGCCAACCGCTCGAGGGCGGGCCAGGGTCGTTCGGGGTTGACGTGGTCGGCGGTGATGGGGGAGACCCCGCCCCAGTCGTCGACGCCCGCGTCGAGCAGGACGCCGAAGTCGTCGGACAGGTTGGGTGGCGCCTGGAGATGCACGTCGGGCGGCAGCAGGATCCGGGCGATGGCCAGCGTGCGGAGATAGTCCTCGGGCGGGCAGGCCGGCGCCTGGTGCATGGCGGTGCCCGGCTTGGGCAGGAAGTTCTGGACGATGACCTCTTGGACGTGGCCGTGGCGGCGGTGCGATGCGGCGATGGCCTCGAGGCTCTCGACGCGGCGACTCGGCGGTCTCGCCGATCCCCACGAGGATGCCCGTCGTGAACGGGATCTTCAGGGCGCCGGCCGCGTCCAGCGTGGCCAGGCGGCGTTCGGGTTTCTTGTCGGGCGCGCCGCGGTGGCAGTCGAGGTCGGGCTGCAGCGACTCGACCATCATCCCCTGCGAGGGCGAGACCGGCCGGAGCGCGGCGAGCTCGTCGGGGTAGAGGGCGCCGGCGTTGGCGTGGGGGAGCAGGCCGGTCTCGTCGAGGACGAGCCGGGCCATGGCCACCAGGTAGTCGACGGTGCTGGCGTAGCCGTGCTCGGCCAGCCACTCCGCAGCGACCGGCCAACGGAGCTCGGGTCGTTCGCCGAGGGTGAAGAGCGCCTCGTGGCACCCGGCGTCGGCACCGGCGCGGGCGATGTCCAGGACCTGCGCCGGCGTCAGGTACGCAGCGTCCAACCGGGCCGGCGGACGGGCGAACGTGCAGTAGCCGCAGCGATCCTGGCAGAGCTGGGTGAGGGGGATGAACACCTTGGGGGAATAGGTGACCCTGGTACCCCACGCTTCATCACGGAGGTCCCGAGCACGGCCCATCAGGGAGTCCGTGGACTCGCTCAGCAGCTCCATGTGCATCGAGGGCACTCTACCGATCACACCGACCAACCCCTCGAACCGCCGTGTCGTGGGATGATGACCGTCAGGAGCCCTGGACCTTGGCGGAGAGCGTCTCGAGCAACGACGTGAAGGACTTCTCGAACGACGCCACCCCCTCGACCTCGAGAGTGTCGGTCACGTCGCCCAGGTCGACGCCCACCCGGGCCAGGGCGTCGAGCACGGCCTGGGCACCGTCGGGATCGGCGTCCAGCGTGCGCTCGACCACGCCGTGGTCCTCGAACGCGTCGAGGGTGGCGTCGGGCAGCGTGTTGACGGTGTCGGGTCCGATCAGCTGATCGACGTAGAGCGTGTCGGGGTACGCCGGGTTCTTCGTGGACGTCGAGGCCCAGAGCGGACGCTGGACCCGCGCCCCGCGATCGACGAGCGTCTCCCAGCGCGGCCCCGAGAAGCGCTCGAGGAAGATCTGGTACGCCGCCTGCGCGTTGGCCACCGCGACCTTGCCGCGCAGATCGAGCGCCTCGGGCGTGCCGACCGCCTCGAGCCGCTGGTCGACCTCGTTGTCCACCCGGCTGACGAAGAACGACGCCACCGAGGACACCCGGGACAGATCACCGGGACAGGCCTCGAGTCCCGCGATGTAGGCATCGATGACCCGTTCGTAGCGCTCGAGGGAGAAGATCAGGGTGACGTTGATGTTGCGGCCCTCGGCGATCATCTGCTGGATCGCCGGCAGCCCCTCGACCGTCCCCGGGATCTTGACGTAGAGGTTCGGTTCGTCGATGCGGCTGTGGAGCCCCCGGGCCGCGGCCGCCGTCGCGTCGGTTTCGCGCGCCAGACCCGGATCCACCTCGACCGACACGTACCCGTCCAGCGCGTCGCTCTCGTCGTAGACCGGGCGCAGGATGGCGAGCGTGTTCTCGATGTCGCGGGTGACCAACGACCAGTACGTGTCCTCGACCCCCATGCCACCGTCCACCAGCTGACGCAACTGATCGTCGTAGGCATCACTCGACGACATCGCCTTCTCGAAGATCGACGGATTCGAGGTCAGGCCCCGCACGCCCTCCTCGACTCGCTTCCGCAGCTCACCGGAGGTGATCCATCCTCGGCGAAGGTTGTCGAGCCATGGAGACTGGCCGGCCTCATCGAACAGTTGGGTCAATCGGTTCACGGTGCTCCTAGCGCTGGTGGGGGTGGATGGCGCGGCCTGGGTCGCGCCGACTCAATCGGTGGCGGGGGATACGAGAGCCGCGGCCCGGTCGGCCACGTGGTCGGGGTTGATGCCCAACTCGTTCAGGACGGTGGCACCGGGGGCGGACGCGCCGAAGCGGTCGATGCCGACACAGTCGTCGGCCCACCGGAACCACCCCAGGGTGACACCGGCTTCGACCGCCAGGGCGGGCACACCCTCCGGCAGGACGGTGCCGCGATAGTCGGCCGGCTGGTCGGCGAAGAGCTCGACACACGGCATGGAGACCACCCGGGCCGCCATGCCGCGATCGGCAAGCTGCACCGCAGCGTCGAGACAGACCGCGACCTCGCTGCCGGTCCCGATCAGCACGACATCACACGAACCGTTGGTGTCGGCCAGGACGTACCCACCACGGTCGACCGGCGCCTCCTCGGTCCCATCCAGCACCGGCAGACCCTGGCGGCTGGTGACCAGCGCCGAAGGACCGTCGAGGTCGACGGCCAGCCGAACGGCATGGCCGGTCTCGTTGGCGTCGGCCGGGCGGAAGACCCGCAGCCCGGGGATGGCTCGCAGGCTCGCGATCTGCTCGACCGGCTGATGCGTCGGACCGTCCTCGCCCACGCCGACCGAGTCGTGGGACCAGACGAAGACGACGTGGGCTCCGCTGAGGGCTGCAAGCCGGACCGCGGGTCGCATGTAGTCACTGAAGACCAGGAACGTGCCACCCACCGGGAGGACACCCCCGTGCAGGGCCATCCCGTTCATGATGCTGCCCATGGCGTGCTCGCGGATGCCGTAGTGGATCTGCCGGCCTCCCGGTTCGGTCTCCGAGAGCTTTCCGGCGCCGTCGACCTTCACGCCGGTGTTCCCGGTCAGATCCGCCGATCCGGCCACCAGGCCGGGAACGACGTCGGCGATGCTGCTCAACACGGCGGCGCACGCCTTCCGTGTGGCCAGCGACTCGCCCGGCGACCAGGTGGGCACCTTCTGCTCCCATCCCGAGAGTCCCCGTCCCGTCAGGCAGGCCTCGAGGGCCTCTCGGTCACCCGACCAGTCGGCCAGGCGGGCCGACCATGCCGCGCTGCGCTCGGCCCCGCGCCGGCCGGCATCGGCGTAGTAGTCGGCGACGTCGTCGGGCACGTGGAAGGGCTCGTCGGGGAGTCCCATGACCTCCTTGGCCCGTCGGATGGACTCGTCGTCGAAGGGCAGCCCGTGGGCCGCCGGATCGTCGGTGAAGTCGGGGGAGGGATAGCCGATGTGCGAGCGCACCACGATGAGCGAGGGCGCGTCGGTGACCTCGGCCGCATCGCGCAGCGCCGCCTCGAGCCGATCGAGGTCCTCGGCCGATTCGCCCAGATCGAGGACGTGCCATCCGTACGCCTCGAAGCGGCGGACGGCATCGTCGGACAGGGTCAGTTCGGTCGGTCCGTCGATGGAGACGTGATTGTCGTCGTAGACGCAGATCAGGCGCCCGAGACCCTGGTGCCCGGCGAACGAGGCGGCCTCATGACTCACTCCCTCGGCCAGGTCACCGTCGCTGCAGAGCACGTAGGTGTGGTGGTCGAACAGGTCGTGCCCGAACCGGTCGCGCAGCCACCGCTCGGCCAGTGCGAGCCCCACCCCGTTGGCGAACCCCTGCCCCAGCGGACCGGTGGTCACCTCGATGCCGGCCGTGTGACCCACCTCGGGATGGCCGGGGGTCGACGAGCCCCACTGACGGAACTGCCGGAGGTCGTCCAGGCTCAGCGGGTAGCCCGTGAGATGCAGCATGGCGTAGTGCAGGATCGAGGCGTGCCCGCACGACAGCACGAACCGGTCGCGATCCGGCCAGTCGGGGGCGCCGGCGTCGTACCGCATCACCCGGCTGAACAACACGTGGGCCAGCGGAGCGAGGGCCATCGCGGTGCCCTGGTGGCCGCTGCTGGCGGCATGGGGGCCGTCCATGGCCAACCCTCGAACGACGTTGACCGCTTTGTCTTCCAGCGCGCTCACTCGGCCCCTTTCCTTCTCCGACCGGTCGCGAATCTACTCGGCTTCGAACCCTTCGTTGTCGGAAACGACCGACCGGGCGCCGAACAGCGCCATCGACGCCGTGGAGCCGTGGAGAAAGGGCCGCGCTCCGACCGGCCCGATCTCGCCGGCGCAGAACATGCCCGCCGTGGCCCCGCCGCCCGTCGCGTGGCTGAGCAGCCCGGCGTCGTGATGCGGTTCACCGAAGAGCCCGGCGCCGCGTCCGGTGCACGTGAACAGCAGCGACGCTTCGCCCTCCACCTCACCCAGGAGCGCTCGCAGGTCGTCATCGGCCGAGATCGCGTCGCGCACCTGGAACTGCACGGTCGCACCGACCTCGACCCGATCCCCGACCGCGATGGCGTTGCGGTCCCGTACCGCCCCCCTGACCACCCGGATCAGGAAGTCGCCCCGATCGAAGTCCAGCTGATGCTCGTCGATGACGCGGCCCAGGTGGAGGCCCTGGGCGGCGAGCTGCCGCTCGCCCGGCGAGAGCTCGTCCAGGATGGTCTTCAGCTGGTCCAGGGCCGGGACACCGGCCAGTTCCAACAGCAGATTGCCGTCGGAGGCGGTGACGGTCATGGGCCGGCCGATCGGCCTGCAGCCTTGCGAGACGATGGTTGCGACGGGCACCTCGGGGCCGAGCAGCACGCCGACCGCACCGTCGGAGAACACCGAACGACCGGCCAGCAGGCGATTGCCGCCCGGACCGCGTGCGGCCGATGCGAGCCCGCCGATGACGGCCAGGTCCGGCGCCCGGCGTGCCAGGTCGTCGATCAGCGATTGGGCCGGGACGCTGAAGGGATCGACCAGGAGCAGGAGCGTGCCGGACCGCCCGTCGAGCGCATCGGCACCCAGCGTCCGGTCGTGGTCGGCCGACCGCTCGAAGGTGAGCCGGACCGGCTCGGGCACACCTCCCAGCAACCCGGCCCAGACCGACAGCGCAGGCCCTTCCTCCAACTCCTGACCGCCGCCGGCCACCCCGGCCGCAGTCGAGCCGACCAGGACCGTCGGATCGAGCATGTCGTGGACCGCCCCGGCGATGTCCTCGACCACGCCGGACAGGGGAGTGGAGGCGAACAGGACGACGAGGTCGGGGTCGCGACCCTGGAGCTGATCCAGGATCTCGCCCACGACCTCACCGGCGGCGTGGGACGGGAGCGGATGGCGCGAGGTCGCTGCGGCAAAGGCCCGCGTCACGGAGCTTCGGGCAGCAGGGTGTAGGGAACGACGGTTGCCGGCCCGTGGTCGAGGCGGCAATGGGCCTCGACGGTTCCCGGGCCCTCGAACTCCATCTCGGCGCGCACGAGCCGGTAGTTGAACTTCCCCGATTCGACCTCGAGCGGCTGGACCGATCGAGCGATCTGCTCGCCGTCCCGCATGAAGGACACCTCGAGCGCGGCGGTGGTCGGCTCACCCTCGGGGCAGTGGACGACCACGACCAGGTGGGGCGCCCACGTCAGCGGGTAGGGCTCGGGGGGTCCGGCCGAGAACTGGATGCCCGTGAGATCGATGCGCGTGGACGGACCGGGAGCCTGTCGGAGCTCGATCCCGTCGATGAAGAGGGCGGCGAGAATGTTCACGACGCGGCACGCTATCGGGCCACACGCCCGCGTCCGCGGCCCGATACGGTGCCAGCCGTGGAGCACCGCCCCGCCGACGGATCCCTCCCGTCCAGCCCTGCGCCCAGCACCCGGGATCAGATCCTCGATGCGGCCTTCACCCTGTTCGCCGACCAGGGGTTCGAGCGCACCTCGCTCAACGACATCGCCGCCACCGTCGGGATTCGGCGGCCCAGTCTGCTCCACCACTTCGCGTCGAAGGAGGCGATCTACCAGGAGGTCTTCCAGGCCGCGCTGGCCCGATGGTCCCACCTGGTCGAGCAGGCGGTCGACGACGACCAGGCCGAAGGGTGGACCAAGGTCGATCACATCCTGTTCGCCGCGTTCACCTTCTTCCGGGAGAACCCGGAGTTCGTCCGGATCGTCCGGCGGGAGGCCATCCAGGGTGGTGACACCCTCGGGTTCGACCTGGGCGAAGCACTCCGTCCCTTCTACGACCAGGCGGCGGCACACTTCCGCGCCGGCATCGCGGACGGCAGGTACCGCGAGCACGACCCCGAACACCTGCTGCTGGCCGGCTACGGGGCGCTGCTCAGCTACTTCTCCGACGCTCCACTCATCGCCGGTCTCATCGGCAGCGACCCGCTGGCGCCCGAGGCACTCGACGCCCACCTCGAGACGGTCCGGGCGCTCTTCCGGAGCTACCTCGAGCCGCAGTAGGGTCCCAGCCCATGTCCGCCGGCCCCCAGACGCTCTCCGAGTCCGCGTCCAAGGCGCTGCTCGCCCGCTACGGCGTGCCGGTCGTGGACGAGCGTGTGGTCGAGACACCCCCGCAGGCGGCCGAGGCGGCGGACGAGCTGGGCTACCCCGTCGTCTGCAAACTGGGTGGGGACGCCATCGCCCACAAGACCGAGCGCGGCCTCGTTCGACTCGACCTGGGTGATACGGACGCGGTCGTCCGGGCCGCCGCCGATCTCCTGGCCGCAGCCCGTCCCGAGGACGGCCCCGTCCACGTGCTGGTGGCCCCCATGCTCGACGCCGATCGCGAGCTCATCGCCGGCCTCGCCACCGACCCGCAGTTCGGGATGACGGTCCTGGTCGGCGTGGGCGGCATCCTGGCCGAAGCGGTCGCCGACGTCGCGGTGCGCCTGGTGCCGATCGATCGCGTCGACGCGCTGGACATGATCGATCAGCTCCAGACCCAAGCGATCCTCGGCCCGTTCCGGGGTGAGCCGGCGGTGGATCGCGACGCCGTCGCCGACGTCCTCCTGGCCCTCTCCGCTGCAGCGCAGGGTGAGCCCTCCATGGTGTCGGCCGACTGCAATCCGCTCCTGATCGTCGAGGGCAGCCCCATCGCCGTCGACGCCCTGGTCGAGCACCGGACCCGATGAGCGCGGACCCGGTGAGCGAGGACTCGGTCGACGACGGAGCCGGCCGCGATCTCCGACCCTTGTTCGAGCCCCGAGGCATCGTGGTGGCCGGCGCGTCGACCCATCCGGGCAAGTTCGGATTCGTCAGCCTCCACAACATCCTGGCCAGCGGCTACCAGGGTGCGCTCTACGCCCTCAACCGGGACGGCACACCCGTGCTCGACGTCCCCACCGTCACCTCGTTCGACGAGATCCCCGACGGAACGGTCGACCTCGTGTTCGTCTGCACCCCGGCATCGGCCAATCCCGACCTGCTGCGAGCGGCCGCGGGCCGCGGCGTCCGCGCCGCCTTCATCGCCGCCGCCGGCTACGGCGAGGGAGACGGGGCGGGCCGACACCTGCAGGACGAGCTCGTCGCGCTGTGCGAGGAGCTCGGCATGGTCGCCGCCGGACCCAACGGCCAGGGGGTTGTCTCTCCTCCGGTGGGTATGTGCGCCCAGATCGTCGGTCCCAATCCGCCGGCGGGTCACATCGCCGTCGCCTCCCAGTCCGGGAACCTGGTGTCGTCGTTCCTCAATTACGCGGTCCAGACCGGGGTGGGGATCAGTCGGGCCGTCAGCGCAGGCAACGCTGCGATGCTCGGCGTCGGCGACTATCTGGACTGGTACAGCACCGACCCCGAGACCGTGGTCGGTCTGGCCTACGTCGAAGGCGTCGAGGACGGGCGCCGCCTCGCCCGCCAGCTGCGACGGGCCACGGCGCACAAGCCGATGGTCCTGCTCAAGGGTGGGGTGAGCGCCGACGGCCAGACGGCGGCCGCCAGCCACACCGGCTCGCTGGCCACCGACGACGCAGTCTTCGAGGGCATGTGCCGGCAGGTCGGCGCCAACCGGGCCGGCGACGTCGAAGAGGCCTTCGACATCGCCGCCACGTTCGCCACCCAGCCGCTCCCCAAGGGCAACCGCGTGGTGGTGCTCACCACGGCGGGCGGCTGGGGCGTGATGACCGCCGACGCAATCGCGTCCTCGTCACTCGAACTGGCGACCCTGCCCGCCGACCTCTACGAGTCCATCGACGCCCTGCTGCCACCCCGGTGGAGCCGCAACAACCCGGTCGACCTCGCGGGAGGGGAGACCCGCGACACGGTGCCACGGATCATGGAGCTCGTGGCCGAGCATCCCGACACCGATGCCGTCATCTTCCTGGGGCTCGGGATCCAGTCCAACCAGGCTCGGCTCATGCGCCACGGCCCCTTCTACCCCGACCACGGCCTCGAACGCATCGTCGAGTACCATGACCGACAGGATCGCCGCTTCGCCACCGCCGCGTCCGAGATCTCCGAGAGGACCGAGACCCCCATCCTGTGCGCCACTGAACTCGCGATTGCCGACCCGGCCAACGCCGGGCCCGACACCGTTCGCTCAACCGGCCGACTCTGCTATCCGAGCGCCCATCGAGCGGTGCGCGCACTCGATCACCTGTGGCGGTCACGCGCGCTACGGGGAGCGACGGGGGCTCGGCTCCTCCCCGGACTGATGCGCCGACTCCTCGGGCTGTCGATTCTGCCCCTCGCCCTTGCGGCCACCAGTCTGTGGTGCCTGAACCAGGCGGTGGAATCCGATCGGGAAGCGGGTCAGACCGGTACCGGTCTGGCTGGGCTGGAGTTTCTGGCCGAACCGGCGGCGGCTGCGCAGGATGCGCCACCATCGCCCACCGGATCCACGACCCCGCTGCTGTCCGCCCGCCGGATCCCCGACCTCCTGGTCCAGCCCGTGGCCAGGCGCAACCTGGCCGCACGGCTGGATTCGTTCGTCGAGGGCAACCCGCCCGGGACCTGCATCGCCGTCACCGACGCGGGCGTCGACCTCTACGGCTCCCGCGCCGACGAGCCGATGATCCCGGCGTCGACCGAGAAGATCCTCACCGCGCACGGAATCCTGGCGATGCTCGGCCCCGACGCAACGCTCGAGACCTCACTCCTCGGTCGGACCGCCCCCACGGACGGCACCGTGCCCGGTGACGTCTGGTTGGTCGGGGGTGGGGACCCGCTGCTCAACACCGAGCAGTATCGGTCCCGGGGCAAGGCCGCCGACCAGATCCACACCGACCTCACCGCCTTGGCCGACGCCGTGGTCGCTGCCGGTATCAGGCGCATCGACGGGAACCTCATCGGCGACGAGACGCGCTACGACGACCAACGTGTGGTCTCCTCCTGGCCCGGTCGGTTCGTCGGCCAGAACCTCGCCGGTCCCTTGAGCGCCCTCATGGTCGACGACGGCCTCTTCAACGACGACGGCATCCTCCGGCGATCGTCGGAACCGGCGGCGTCCGCGGTGGACTCGCTCGTGGACCTTCTCGCCGACCGCGGGGTGACCGTCGGTGGAGCCGAGCGGATCGGGGAGGCGCCGGACGACGCCTCGGTCGTGCTCGCCTCGGCGGCGTCTCGTCCCGTGAGCGAGATCGTGGCCCAGATGCTCACCTTCTCCGACAACACGACGGCCGAGCTGCTCCTGAAGGAAGCCGGCTTTCGTGGATCCGGCCTCGGCTCCACCGCCTCCGGGGCCGAAGCGGTTGCCGCGACGTTGGGCGAGGCCGACCTGGACCGCCCCGGGCGCGTCACCATCGACGGCTCCGGACTCGACGCCGGCAACCGGGTCACCTGCGATCTCCTCGTCGACGTGCTCGACGACCACGGCCCGAGCGGACCGATGGCGGACGGCCTGGCCGTCGCCGGTGAGTCGGGCACCCTCGATGATCGGTTCATCGGCTCGCCGGCGGAAGGCCTGGTCCGCGCCAAGACGGGCTCGCTGAGGGACGTCACGGCGCTGGCCGGATTCGTCGACGTGCCCGACACCGACGTGCTCACGTTCGCCGTCGTCGTCAACACGGCCGAGGGCCGGCTCGTCGATGACGTCCTCAAGGTGCGGCAGGACCAGGTGGCCGAGATCCTGCTGACCTGGCCCGAGGGCCCCGACCGCACCCAGCTCACCCCGCGCTGACCGCCGGGTTGCGCCGGCCGCCGCCCGCGCTACCGTGCCGCGCATGGCCTCGCTGCCCATGTTCCCGCTCGGCAGTGTGCTGGTGCCGGGTGCGATCCTGCCGCTGCACGTCTTCGAGCCGCGCTACCAGGCGCTGATGTCCGACTGCCTGGACGGCGACGGCCGATTCGGCGTCGTGCTCATCGAACGGGGGAGCGAGGTGGGCGGCGGCGACCAGCGCGCCGACGTCGGGACGACGGCATCGATCGAGCAGTACCAGCAGCTGGACGACGGCCGGTTCGCCCTGATCGCGGTCGGGCGGGAACGGTTCCGGGTCGGCGAGTGGCTCGACGAGGAGCCCTACCCTCGGGCTCGGATCGAGCTCTGGGCCGACCCGCCTCTCGATGCGGTCGACCAGCCGCTGCTGGCCGAGGCGCGCCGGGCGCTGGCCCGATTCCTCCCCGACGACGAGCCCGAGCCCGAGCTTGCATCCGACCCCTCCTTGGCCAGCCACCAGCTGACCGCCATCGCCCCGGTCGGCGACTACGACCGGTATCGGCTCCTGGGCGCGGTCGGCCCCGCCGATCGGCTCCGGCAGCTCATCGTCCTCCTCGACGAGCTCCCCGATCCGCCTCCCGTCGGCGGCGACGGCATCTGACGCGGGTGCTTGCGTCGTGGGCCAGACGCGGATAGGAAGAACGCTCAGCCCCGACGCCCCGCTCCTGCGAGACCGGTGACGCGGAGCGGGTTGCCCGACCCGAAGGGAACACTGTTGGCCGAGCCGAAGAGCACGCAAGAGGTCGCGAAGGAGCTCCAGCAGCTCGTCGTCGACTACGGCAAGCAGGAGACGATCGATCCGATCAAGAACCTGGGTCAGTACCTGGGGGCCGGCATCGCCGGGAGCGTCCTCATCGGCAGCGGCATCGTCTTCACCCTGCTGGCGGTGCTCCGCTTCCTCCAGTGGATCGGGACCGAGGAGAACGAGGCGGGCCAGATCACCGGGGGTACGTTCAACGGCGACCTCTCGTACGTCCCGTACTTCGTCGTCACCGTCCTCGCCGCCCTGATCCTCGCCGGATTCGTGTGGGCGGCCCAGGGACGATCCGACGAGACCCAGAAGGAGACGTCCGCGCCATGACGGCACCGCAGAAGATCGACAAGACCCAGATCGAGGCCAAGTTCCAGGAGCTCAAGGCCGACATCGACAGCACCACCGACGAGGCGAAGAGCTACGCCGTCACGGCGGGCGCGGTCGGGGCACTCGTCCTGGTCCTCGCCTTCTTCCTCCTCGGACGGAGCCGCGGGAAACGGTCGCGGGCCGTCGTCGAGATCGTCCGGATCTGAACCGGAACGCCGTGGCCGACGACACCAGCCGAACCCTCGTCCAGCGCGCCTCGCGTCGCGGCTTCGACGAGGGATTCATGGGCGGCAACGGACTGTGGAGCATCATCGGCGCGGTCTCCAGCGCCATACGGTTCATTCAATGGATGGATCGCAAGGATCAGCGCAAGATCGTGATCGACGACCTCAAACCAGGAGAGACGCTCATGATCGAGCACGTCGAACCAGACCCTTCTCGGCGCCAGCTGCGCAAGCAGGCCAAGAAACAGGCCAAGCGGGACAAGAAGGCCGCCACGAAGGCCAAGAAGGACCACGCCCGGACCCATGCCGAGTCCAGTCGCGACGAGGTCGCCGACGCGGTCGCGGTGGCCAAGGCGGACATCGCCAACCTGAAGAAGGTCAGCCGGCGGAGCCGCCGCCGAACGCGTCGCACCGACCGGAAGGCCGGAAAGGCCGCAGCCAAGCAGGCGGCCGCCGAGGCACGCGCCACCCACAAAGCGCAGCGGCGGCGGGCCCGGCGCAAGGCGGCCAAGCTGCAACGCAAGGCGGACAAGCTCGAACGCAAGGCCCAGAAGGTGCTGGCCGGCACCGACGGCTGACGTCGGGCCGGTCGACGCCGCCCGCGGTCTCGGGCCCACCCGGTCCGCGGCATGATGGGGCGGTGACCTGCGCCGTACGCCCGCTGAACCGATGACCGGTCCCTTCTCGCTGGGCGACACGGTCCTGCTCGTCGATCCGAAGCGGCGCCGCTACCTGATCACCCTCGAGGCGGGCGGCCAGTTCCACAGTCACGCCGGCTTCCTGCCCCACGAGGAGTTGGTCGGTCAACCCGACGGCAGCGCGGTGGCGACCACCCAGGGCCAGTCGTTCGTCGCGTGGCGCCCCACGCTCAGCGACTACATCCTGAAGATGCCCCGCGGGGCCCAGGTCATCTACCCCAAGGACCTCGGGCCCATGCTGATGCTGGCGGACGTGTCGCCGGGGCTCCAGGTGCTGGAATCGGGGGTGGGCAGTGGCGCACTGTCGATGGCCCTCCTGCGGGCCGGTGCCGTCGTGACCGGCTACGAGCTGCGCGAGGACTTCGCCGGACGGGCGGTGAGCAACGTCGGACGCATGCTCGGAGCCGACGCGCTCGAGCGCTACGACGTCCAACTGCGGGACTGCTACGACGGCATCGACGGCGCCGACTTCGACCGGATCATCCTCGACCTTCCCGAACCATGGCAGGTGGTCGACCATGCCGCCGGTGCACTCCGCCCGGGCGGGATCCTGCTGGCGTACACCCCGAGCGTCGTGCAGGTCACCCGTCTGCGCAACGCTCTCGACGACGCCGGCTTCGCGTTGGCCGAGACCCTCGAGGTGCTCAACCGCACCTGGCACGTCGAGGATCCCGCCGTACGCCCCGACCACCGGATGGTGGCCCACACCGGGTTCCTCACCCATGCTCGGCGACTGAACCAGGGGTGAGCGGATTCGACCTCGCCGTGGCGTGCGGGCTCGCTGCAGCGGTCGCCCTCGGCTACCGGGCCGGCATCCGCTCCCACCTCACCGCGTGGCTCGGCACCGCCGCCGGCCTGGCCTTCGGCGTGGCGGTGGCGTGGGCGGCGACCAGGGGACGGACCGGGTGGAACGCCGCGCTGGTGGCCTCGATCGGCCTGCTGGTGCCGACGGTTCTGGGTTGGCTGACCGGTCGAGCGGCCCAGCGGCAACCGATCTACGTCCAGCCCGAGCCGCTCGATCGCGTCCATGGGGCCATCGCAGGCGGGCTGTTGGCTCTCGTCGTGGTCTGGATCGTGGTGCCGCCCGCCGGCGCGGCTCCCGGGGCCCCGGGCGAACGGATCTCGGCCTCGACCACCTTCGAGCTGCTCGAGCGCCTTCCCGGTCCCATGGCCCCGGTGGCCGATGTCGCGGCGCGGATCGACACGGTCGACGACGGGCTCGACCCCGCCGAGGTGGTGCAACCCGCCTCGGGGCCTCCCGAGCCGGTCGCCGTTCCGCAGGCCGGAACGATGACGGAGGAGCAGCGTGCGACCGCCCGCGCCTCCGTCGTGGGGGTCAGCGGGATCGCTTGCGGACGGCTCATCGAGGGGACCGGCTTCGTGGCGACCGACCAGGTGGTCGTCACCAATGCCCATGTCGTGGCCGGGGTCGACGAGGTTCGGATCGACCGGGTCGACGGGACGCGGATGGTCGGCGAGGTCGTCGGCTACGACGCGGCCACCGATCTCGCGGTGATCCTGGTCCCCGAGCTCGACCTGGAGCCGCTGCCCGTGGGGTCCACTCCCGAACGTGATGCGACCGGCGAGGTGCTCGGGTTCGCCCCCGACGGTGAGCCGCCCATCACGCCCTACCGCGTCGCGGGCGAGGTCACCGCGACGGGGCGCGACATCTACGGCGAGGGGGACGTGCGCCGCCAGGTCCTGTACGTGGCGGCCGAGCTGGACGCCGGCGACTCCGGTGCCCCGATGGTGAGTCAGGGCCGCGTGGTCGGCATGGTCTTCGCCGTTGCGCCCGGCACCGAACCGCTGGCCTTCGCTCTGACCCCGAACGAGCTGGGGTTGCCGGCGATCGAGGACGGCCCCCCGGTCGGCACAGGCGAGTGCCGTTAGGGGGAACTCGCCCGCAGGGGCGAGTTCCCGCTCACACGTCACCGTTTCCGGCCGACGTAGCGGTAGGGTGCGCGCCAGGAGGATCGAGTGTGAGCGAGTCCGACGGAGAAGAACTGCAACAGCAGATCCGTGATCTCGAAGGCGAGATCACCGTGCTGCGCCGCCGCCTCCATGACGCGCCCAAACGGGTGCGGACGCTCGAGGAGCGCCTGCTCGAGACCAAGGGGCAGCTCTCCCAGGCGGTTTCCCAGAACGAGAAGCTGACGTTCACCCTCCGCGAGGCGCGCGAGCACATCGCCGCCCTGCGGGACGAGGTCGACAAGCTCACCCAGCCGCCGGCTGCCTACGGCACGCTGCTGGGCGTCAACGAGGACAAGACCGTCGACGTGTTCAGCGGTGGTCGCAAGATGCGCGTGGCCGTGCATCCCGAGCTCGAGACCGACGACCTGGTGCGGGGCACCGAGGTCGCCCTCAACGAGTCGTTCAACGTGGTGCTGGCCCGCGAGGCCGATCGGGCCGGCGAGGTCGCCACCCTCAAGGAGGTCCTCGAGGACGGCACGCGTGCCATCGTCGTGGGCCGGGCCGACGACGAGCGGGTCTGCGAACTGGCCCAGCACCTCGTCGACACCAAACTCCGGTCCGGCGACACCGTCCTGATCGACACCCGTTCGTCGGTCATCCTCGAACGGCTTCCCCGCCCCGAGGTCGAGGACCTGGTGCTCGAAGAGGTGCCCGACGTCGGGTACGACGATGTCGGCGGGCTCGACGATCAGATCGAGCAGATCGTCGACGCCGTCGAGCTGCCGTTCTTGCATCGGGACCTGTTCGCCGAGCACCAGCTCCCGGCCCCCAAGGGGATCCTGCTCTACGGACCGCCCGGGTGCGGCAAGACCCTCATCGCCAAGGCGGTGGCCAACTCGCTGGCCAAGAAGGTGGCCGAGGTCAGTGGTGATCGCGCCGCTCGCAGCTACTTCCTCAACATCAAGGGCCCCGAGCTGCTCAACAAGTACGTCGGCGAGACCGAGCGCCACATCCGGCTGGTCTTCCAACGAGCGCGGGAGAAGGCCGAGGACGGCACGCCGGTCATCGTCTTCTTCGACGAGATGGAGTCGCTGTTCCGCACGCGGGGCACCGGCATCTCCAGCGACATGGAGGCCACCATCGTCCCGCAGCTGCTGGCCGAGATCGACGGGGTCGAGACGCTCCGCAACGTCATCGTCATCGGCGCGTCCAATCGCGAGGACCTGATCGACCCGGCCATCCTGCGCCCCGGCCGACTCGACGTGAAGATCAAGATCGAGCGGCCCGGCCCCGAGCAGGCCGGCGCCATCTTCTCCCGCTACCTCACCGCGGACCTGCCGATCCACGCCGACGAGGTCGGTGAGGCAGGGGGCGGCGACGTCAACAAGGCGGTGCAGGTCATGGCCGAGCGGGCGGTGGATGAGATGTACCGCACCGACGAGGCCAACGAATTCCTGGAGATCACCTACCAGAACGGCGACAAGGAGATCATGTACTTCAAGGACTTCGCGTCCGGTGCCATGATCGAGAACATCGTCCGGCGGGCCAAGAAGGAGGCGATCAAGCGCCTCATCGCCACCGGCGAGAAGGGGATCCGCAGCGAAGACCTGTGGGCCGCCGTCCACCAGGAGTACAAGGAACACGAGGATCTGCCCAACACGACCAACCCGGACGACTGGGCCAAGATCTCGGGCAAGAAGGGCGAGCGCATCGTGTTCGTCCGGACGCTGGTACGCGACCAGGACGAGGACGACGACCCCACCGGCGGTCGTTCGATCGCACAGGTCCAGACCGGCCAGTACCTCTAGGGACCCGTCGTGCTCCGCCGCTGGACCGGACCCGGAGCCCGGTAGGGTTTCGCTGTGGCCCTTCCCAAGATCGTCGGCATCGAAACCGAGTACGGGATCGTCCATCGCGGCACCGACGAGCCCAATCCCATCACGGCGTCGTCGCTCCTGATCAACGCCTTCGTGTCCGAGCTGGTCGACGTGGGCAGTCCGGGAGATCCGCTCCCTCGGGTCGGTTGGGACTTCGAGGACGAGTCGCCCGGGACCGACGCCCGCGGCATGGTGCCGGCCGGGTCGCTCGCACCCGACATCGAGACCCACCTGGTCAACGCCGTGCTCACCAACGGGGCTCGGTACTACGTCGACCACGCCCATCCCGAGCTTTCCACCCCCGAATGTGCCGATGCGCTCACCGCCGTGCTCTACGACCGGGCCGGCGAGCTCATCCTCGAACGTTCGATGACCGCAGCCAGCCGCCTGTTGCCCGAGGGCCAGGAGCTGGTGGTCTACAAGAACAACTCGGACGGCAAGGGCAACAGCTACGGCTGCCACGAGAACTACCTCATGGACCGCACCACCCCGTTCGGTCGCATCGTCTCCTACATCACCCCCCACTTCGTGTCCCGCCAGATCTTCTCGGGGGCGGGCAAGGTCGGCTCCGAGCTCCCCGGCGAGAGCGGCGGCCCGCACTACCAGCTCACGCAGCGAGCCGACTTCTTCGAGGAGGAGGTCGGCCTCGAGACCACGCTGAAGCGGCCCATCGTCAATACCCGCGACGAACCGCACGCCGACGCCCAGAAGTACCGGCGGCTCCATGTGATCGTCGGCGACGCCAACATGTCCGAGGTGGCCACCTACCTCAAGGTGGCCACGACGGCGCTGATCCTCTGCATGATCGAGGACGACTTCTTCGACCGCGAGCTCACCCTGGCCCACCCGGTGCCGGCCCTGCAACAGGTCTCGCGCGATCTCACCCTCCGCCGCCCCCTCGAGCTGACCGACGGCACGACGATGACCGCACTCGAGATGCAGTGGGAGTTCTACGACCGGGCCCGCAAGTACGCCGAGCTGCACGGCCTCGGCCTGATCGGCGAACCCGAGGGCCACGAGATGCTCCTCGACCGGTGGGAGACGGTGCTGACCGGCCTCGAGACCGACCCCATGGCGCTCAGCGATCAGGTGGACTGGGTGGCCAAGTACCGCCTGCTCGACGGCTACCGGGAGCGCCACGGGTTGGACTGGGACGACGTCCGCATCGCGGCCATGGCGCTCCAGTACCACGATCTGCGCGCCGACCGATCCCTGACCCGACGGATCGGGCTGGAACAGCTGGTTGAGCTCGATCAGGTCGAGCACGCCGTGACCGAGCCTCCGGCCGACACCCGGGCCTACTTCCGCGGCAAGTGCCTCCAGCGCTGGTCCGACGAGATCGTGGCCGCCAACTGGGACTCCCTCGTCTTCGACATCGGCGACGACCCCTTGCGCCGCGTCCCGATGATGGAACCCACCCGGGGCACCCGCGACCACGTCGGTCCGCTCCTGGACGCCGCAGGCTCGGCCGCCGATCTCCTGGACCGGCTCCAGGCGTAGGAACAGCTTTCCGGGTCGGCGCCGCGCGGTCCGGCCCGAAACCCGCTACCTTCGACCCAAGGCACGCGGTCGGCAGCGGAGACCCAGAGCGATGGCAGAACGAGAACAGAAGAAGAAGCAGGCACCCTCCGAGACGGACGAGGTCGTCGCTGACGATCCCGCCACCAGCGAGACCGGTGAGAAGCTCAAGGCCGAGCTCGACGACCTGCTCGACGAGATCGACGACGTGCTCGAGACCAACGCCGAGGACTTCGTCAAGTCGTACATCCAGAAGGGCGGCCAGTAGGCCGTCGCTCGATGACCGCCATCGATCGCCGGCGCTTCCTCGCCGGATCGCTCGCCGCCGGGGCCGCGGCCGTGGCACCCCGCACCGCCGCCGGTGCGCAGGAGGCGTCGCCCTACGGATCGCTCCAGGGACGCACGCCGGACGCCAGCGGCATCGTCCTTCCCGAGGGTTTCACCAGCCGGGTCGTCGCCCGCAGCGGTGAGACGACCGGGGCGGGCTCCTATCGGTGGCATCCCCTCCCCGACGGTGGTGCGACCTTCTCCACCGGCGACGGTGGTTGGGTGTACGTGTCCAACAGCGAGAGCATCGAGATCGGCGGCGGGGGCGTGGGCGCGGTCGTCTTCGATCCCGACGGCACGATCGTCGAGTCCTACCAGATCCTCGACGGAACGCTCCGGAACTGCGCGGGCGGCGCCACCCCGTGGGGCACCTGGCTGTCCTGCGAGGAGTTCGAGTTCCCTGTCGAAGACCCACTCCCCGACGAACTCGAGGTCCGAGCGGGACGGGTCTGGGAGACCGACCCCTCGGGCCGCGAGGAACCGGTGGTGCGACCGGCCCTCGGCGTGTTCAGCCACGAGGCCGTGGCGGTCGACAACGAGCGCCGGCAGCTGTACCTCACCGAGGACCAGTTCGACGGTCTCCTCTACCGCTTCACGCCCGACGCCTACCCAGACCTGTCCAGCGGGCTGCTCGAGGCCGCCGTGGTGGCCGACGACCGGTCGGTGAGCTGGGCCGCGGTACCCGACCCGTCCGCCGCCGAGGCCAACACGCGGTCGCAGATCCCTGATGCCACACCGTTCGCCGGCGGTGAGGGGATCTGGTTCGAGAACGGCACGGTGTTCTTCACCACCAAGTTCGACGTCAAGGTCCACGCCTACGAGATCGAGCCGTCGACGATCAGTGTCCTGTACGACGGTGGGCCGGCCGGTGAGAGCGCACCGCTGCGGGGGGTCGACAACATCGTCGGCGACCGGGCCGGAGACCTGTTCGTGGCCGAGGACCTTCGCGGCGAGGACCCCATCGAGATCGTGCTGGTCACCGCCGAGGGCCTGGTTGCGCCGTTCCTGCAGGTCACCGGGCAGGACAGCGAGCTGGTCGGTCCGGCCTTCAGCCCCGACGGCACCCGGCTCTACTTCAGCTCCCAGAGCGCCATCTCACCGACCGAGGGCATCACCTACGAGGTGACCGGACCGTTCCGCCACGCCGGGTCGGTCACCGCGCCACCCGCCGGAGGTGCCAGCACCACGACCAGCAGCACCACCACGTCCGTGCCCGCCTCGCCGAGCACGACGACGGCTCCCACGAGGACGGCGCTCGGAGCGGTGAACGAGACCGACGGTGGGGGTGGCGACGAGGACGACACCACCGCCCTCCTCTTCGGCGGCCTCGTCGCCGCCGGGGCGATTGCGGCGGGCGGTGCGCTGGCCTGGCGGTCCCGCCGCGCCGGTCCCGACGACGATCCGGCCTCCTGACCCCTCCGGCCGGAGTAACCTCCACGCCGTGACCATCCCCCAATTCCCGCCGGGTGACGATCCCGGCCCCGATTTTGCGTCGCTCGTCCGCCGCACCGGTCAACCACCGACGCCCGCGGCCAGCACCGAGGACCTGGACATCATGCACGGCACCACGGTGATGGCGGTGCGCTACGCCGACGGCGTGGTGATGGCGGGCGACCGCCGGGCGACGTCGGGCAACCTCATCAGCCATCGCCGGATCGAGAAGGTCTACCCCGCCGACCGCTACAGCGGGGTGGCCATCGCCGGCGCCGCCGGACCGGCCATGGAGATGGTCAAGCTCTTCCAGCTGCAGCTCGAGCACTACGAGAAGGTCGAGGGCACCTCGCTCAGCCTCGAGGGCAAGGCCAACCAGCTGGGTCAGATGGTGCGCAACCACCTGCCGGCCGCCATGCAGGGGCTCGTGGTGGTGCCCCTGTTCGCCGGCTACGACACCCGACGCGCATCCGGGCGCCTCTTCCAGTACGACGTCACCGGCGGCCGCTACGAGGAGATCGACTACGCCACGTCGGGCTCGGGCAGCCTCCACGCCGGCACCGTGCTCAAGCTCGGCTTCCGACCCGACGCCGGCCGCGACGACGCTCTCGATCTGGCCCTGACGGCCATCTACGCCGCCGCCGACGAGGACACCGCCACCGGGGGTCCCGACGCCGCCCGAGGCATCTACCCGATCGTGGCCACCATCACCGACGACGGATTCGAACGGGTGGACGACGACGAGCTCGCCACCCGGTCCGCCGTCGTACTCGATCGCCTCATGGGCGGGGGAGGGGACAGCGCATGAACATGCCCTTCTACGTCGCACCCGAGCAGGTGATGAAGGACCGGGCCGACTACGCCCGGAAGGGCATCGCCCGCGGGCGGGCCCTCGCCGCGCTCGAGGCCACCGACGGCATCGTCATCTGCGCCGAGAACACGTCCAACACACTCCGCAAGGTCAGCGAGATCTACGACCGCATCGCGTTCGCCGGGGTCGGGCGCTACAACGAGTTCAACCAGCTCCGGATCGCCGGCGTCCGCGCCGCCGACCTCAAGGGCTACTCGTTCAGCCGCGAGGACGTCGACGCCCGCAGCCTGGCCAACCAGTACGCCCAGATCCTGGGCGAGGTCTTCACCCACGAGATGAAACCCATGGAGGTCGAGATCCTGGTGGCCGAGATCGGCGACGAGCCAGCCAGCGATCAGCTGTACCACATCATCTACGACGGCACGGTCATGGACGAGAGCCGGTTCTCGGTGCTCGGCGGCGACGCCGAGGCCATCGCGCAGCGGCTCGAGGCGTCCTGGCAGGCCGAAATGAGCACGGCGGCCGCCATCAAGGCTGCGGTCGACGCGCTGGCGGGACCCGACCGATCCCTGGCGCCGGACGATCTCGAGGTGGCCACCCTGGAGCGCAACGGCCATCGCCGCGCCTTCCGTCGCATCGAGGGCGACGAGCTGACGGCAGCCCTGGCGGACTGAGCCGACGATGCCCGATCCTGAGCCGCCCGCGACCAGTGCGGTGGCGAACGAACGGATCTACCACGTCCTGGTCGCATCCGCGCTGGCCCTCGTCACATCGGGGACCGACGTCTACCAATGGCTCGAGGACTGGAGCTGGATCGACTCGCTCTCCTTCAGCGTCGTCGCGGTGACCACCGTCGGGTTCGGCGACCTCGCTCCCTCGACGGACGGGTCCAAGCTCTTCACCGTCTTCTACATCATCGCCGGCGTGTCGATCATCGGCACCTTCCTGGACGTCCGGCTGAAACGCCACGGCGTGAGGTACCGGGCGAAGCGTTGCGGCTGATCGAGCCTGGGGGCCACCGGCGGCCAGTCGGCCGACGGCGTCGACTCAGATCACGTGCATGCTGAGCGTGCGCGTGACGGCCAGGACCACGACGCCGGCCACCATGGCCAGGGCCAGGCCGCGCCGGCGACCGCCGCGATCCGGAGCGTCGGCGATGGCGAGGCCGGGCGTACTCTGATCACCCAGATCACCCACGTCGCCGAGATCGTCGAGCAGCAGGATCTCGCGGGCCCGCACCAGGTCCTTCTCGTCGACCAGCACACTCACGTCGCTCAGGGGCAGCGGGCCGCCGACGGGCCCCTGGAGCTGCCAGAGCACCCCTTCGGCGCCCAGGCGGGCAGCGACGAGCTGCGCTTCGAACGACGAGCCCAACGTCGCCAGGTGCACCATACGTCCAACCGTCACGCCTCAACGGTATCGGGCTCCCTCTCGGCCCGTACAGGGGTCACGCGCCCGCCTCCGGACCGGGGGCCGCGTCTTTGCACCCGCCTTCCCTACGATGGCCGCGATGGAGCGCAGGATCTTCGGTCTCGAGAACGAGTACGGCGTCACCTGCACCCTCCGCGGCCAGCGGCGGCTGAGCCCCGACGAGGTGGCCCGCTACCTGTTCCGCCGTGTGGTCTCGTGGGGCCGCTCGTCCAACGTGTTCCTGGCCAACGGCGCCCGGCTCTACCTCGACGTCGGCTCCCACCCCGAATACGCCACCCCGGAGTGCGACTCGATCTACGACCTGGTCGTCCACGACAAGGCGGGGGAGCGCATCCTGGAGCAACTGCTGGTCAGCGCCGAGCAGCGGCTCCGCGACGAGGGCATCCGCGGCGTCATCTACCTGTTCAAGAACAACACCGACTCGGCCGGCAACTCGTACGGGTGCCACGAGAACTACCTCACCACCCGCCAGGACGACTTCTCGCACTACGCCGAGGTCCTCATCCCGTTCCTCGTCAGCCGGCAGATCTACGCCGGCGCCGGCAAGGTGCTCCAGACCGCCCGCGGTGCGTTGTTCTGCATCAGCCAGCGGGCCGAGCACATCTGGGAGGGCGTCTCCAGCGCCACGACGCGGTCGCGGCCCATCATCAACACCCGCGACGAACCCCATGCCGACGCCGAGCGCTACCGCCGGCTCCACGTCATCGTCGGCGACTCGAACATGAACGAGTACGCGACCTTCCTCAAGGTCGGCGCCTGCTCGATCCTGCTCCGCATGCTCGAAAGCCCCAACGTCGTGTTGCGCGACATGACCCTCGAGAACCCCATCCGGGCCATCCGCGAGATCAGCCACGACCTCACCCTCAGCCGCCGGGTCCGGTTGGCCAACGGGCGTGAGGCCAGCGCGCTCGAGATCCAATCCGAGTACCTCGACCGGGCCCTCCGGTTCGCCCAGACCAACGACCTGTCGCCCCTCGAGCAGCGGGCGCTCGACATGTGGGAGCACTGCCTGACCGGCCTGGAGAAGGACCCGTTCAGCCTCGACCGCGAGTGCGACTGGGTCACCAAGTACAAACTGGTCGAGTCGTACCGCGAGCGTCACGGGCTGGAGCTCTCCGACCCGCGGGTGTCGCTCCTCGATCTCCAGTACCACGATCTCAGCCGAGACCGCAGCGTCTTCTACAAGATGCAGGACCGCGGTCTGGTCGAGCGCATCTGCGACGACGCCGACATCGCCCATGCGGTCGAGAACCCGCCGCAGACCACCCGCGCCCGCCTGCGGGGCGAGTTCATCCGTCGGGCCAAGGAACGCAAGCGGGACTACACCGTCGACTGGGTCCACCTCAAGCTCAACGATCAGGCCCAGCGCACCGTCCTGTGCAAGGACCCGTTCCGGGCCCACGACGAGCGGGTCGAGAAGCTCATCGCCTCGCTCTAGCGACCCGGCACCGACCCATGGCCAAGCTCGAACGCCTGCTCAACCTGACCGCCGCCCTCCTGGAGACGAGCCGGCCGCTCTCGGCCGACGAGCTCCGGCTGCGGGTCCCCGGCTATCCCGAGGCCAAGACCAGCTTCCGGCGCGCCTTCGAGCGGGACAAGGAGGATCTGCGCGACATGGGGATCCCGCTCGAGCTCGAGCTGATCGAGCGCGACGGCCATCAGGTCGAGGGCTACCGCATCCCCAAGGAGGAGTACTACCTCCCCGATCCCGACCTGACCGCCGACGAGCTGGCCGCGCTGCACCTGGCCGCGTCGACCGTTCTCGTCGGGGGCCAGCAGGGCAGTGAAGCCATCTGGAAACTCGGGGGAGCGGTGGGACGCGACGCCGACGCCCCCGTGGCCGCGCTCCCGGTCGATCCCCACCTCGCCACCCTCTTCGAGGCGATCCGCCAGCGCCGCCAGGTCCGCTTCACGTACCGCGGTCGACCCCGGATCGTCGACCCCGCCCGTCTCGGGTACGAACGTGGCCGCTGGTACCTCACCGGCCACGACCACATGCGGGATGGCACCCGCATGTTCCGACTCGATCGGATCGAAACCGACGTCGAACTGGATGCACCCGACTCGGCCGAAGTGCTGGTCGAGGACCGTCGATCGACGGCGCGGCCGTGGGAGCTGGGCAGCGGCGAACCGACCATGGTCGAACTGCTCGTCGACGCCGACCACGTCGCGTTCGCCCGCCGGTCGGTGGGCGCGCCGACCGGCCCGGCGGCTTCGGACGGTTCGGCCGTCTTCAACGTGCCGGTTCGCAATGCCGACGCCTTCCGCTCGTTCGTCCTCGGCTTCCTGGACCACGCCGAGATCGTCGGCCCGGCCGTCGTGCGCGACGACCTCGTCGACTGGATCACGTCCATCGGGTCCGCCCGATGAGCCGCCTCACCGCCGCACAGAGCCTCACCAGGCTCCTCGCGATCGTCCCGTGGGTCGCCGCCCAGGACGAGGTGCCCATCGACGAGATCTGCCGGAGATTCGACCTCACCCGCGACGAGCTCCTCGCCGATCTCGACATCGTGTTCCTGGTGGGCGTGCACCCCTTCACGCCCGACCAGCTGATCGAGGTGCGGGTCGACGACGACCGCGTCTCGATCGACTACGCCGACTACTTCGCCCGGCCGCTGTCGTTGACGCCGGAACAGGGTCTGGCCCTGGTCACCGCCGGTGCCTCCATGCTGGCCATCCCCGGCGCCGATCCCGACGGACCGCTGGCCCGGGGTCTGGACAAGCTGGCCGGGCTGCTCGGCCTGGATCGCGCCCAGGTCGACGTCGACCTGGGTGACGCGGCGGGCGACACACTGGCCCAGCTCCAACAGGCGATCGGCGACCATCGGTCCGTTCGCATCGAGTACTACGCGTACGGACGGGACGAGTACACCGTTCGAACCCTCGACCCCTCCACCGTCCGCGCCGATCGCGGCCAGTGGTACGTCAGCGGGTGGTGTCACAGCGCCGAGGCCGAGCGGACCTTCCGGGTCGATCGCATCACGAGCCTGGACGTGCTCGACGCCACGTTCGACCCGCCGGACGAGCCGATCGAACCCGAGGTCTTCGCCTCACCCGACGGACTCCCCAGAGTGGTACTCGACGTCGATCCGGGACACGATTGGTTGGCCGACCAGTACCCGACCGATCACGTCGAACGGGCCGACGACGGTGCCATGACCATCACGCTCCCGGTCGCAGCCGAGGCCTGGCTCGAACGCCTGCTGCTCCAACTCGGCCCCCACGCCCGGATCCGATCGATCGACCCACCGCTGTCCGACACGGTCGGGACCGCGGCCGCCGCTCGCGTGCTGGCCCGGTATCACGGGAACGCCGGCGGCACCTGAGCCCGTGCCGGGCGGGGTAGCCTTCCCCCGTGCCATTCAAGGGCGGCGATCCCGCGAGCGGAGACGAGGACGTCGACGCACTCATCGAGGAGCTCATGCAGGGCTCCAGCGGAGCCGATCGCTCGGACGCGCTCGTCAAGGAGTTGCAGGGATCGAGCCGATCGTCCGGGACCGCCGTGGTCGACGAGCCCCGACAGCTCGGTGCCGACCCCGATCTCACCAGCGTCCTGGTCGAGCCCGACGAGGAGATCGAGGACGAGGAATCCGCCCAGCAGGCCCACCGGGTCCGCGCCGCGGTCGAGTGGATCCTGGTGATCCTCGGCGCCATCGGTGTCGCGCTCCTGCTCAAGATCTTCCTGTTCCAGGCGTTCTACATCCCCTCGTCGTCCATGGAACCCACCCTGCAGATCGACGATCGGGTGCTGGTCAACAAGCTCAGCTACGACGCCCACGACGTCAATCGGGGCGATCTCATCGTGTTCCGTCGTCCCGAAGAGATCTCGGGCGACACCCGGGACCTGATCAAGCGGGTCATCGGCCTGCCGGGCGAGTCCGTCTCCACCGATCCCGACACCGGCCAGGTCCTCATCGACGGTCAGCCGCTGATCGAGCCCTACCTCGACCCCTCCGTGCGCAGCTCCGGCCTCGAGACGCCGGTGGTGGTGGCCGAGGGCCACGTGTTCGTCATGGGTGACAATCGTGGCAACTCGCAGGACAGCCGGATCTTCGGGCCGATCGAGACCGACTCCATCGTCGGTCGGGCGTTCATCCGGGTCTGGCCCCTCAGCGACATCGACTTCCTCTAGACCGACGTCGCCGAGGCTCCGCCGTCCTCATCCGCCTCCCATCCGGCGGTCGGTGGCGATGAACGCATCGGCCATCCGGTCGACGTGGTCGCTGTAGACCCCGTCGACGCCCATGATCAGCAACTCCTCGAGGACGTGGGGAAACTGTGCGTCCCACCCGAACGCCAGACGCCCGAACCGGTGGAACAGGGTGACATGACCCCCGGTCCATTCCTGGTAGTGCAGGTTGATCGCGTCGATCCCCGCATCCTCCAGCCGGCTGGCTCGTCGCTCCGCCCCGCCCTCGATGCGGTTCAGCCGGGTCGAGTCCACCAACTTCACGGTGTCCGAGAGGTCCCGCCAGCCGGCCACCACCTCCCAGTCGTGGTGGCACAGCCAGAGTCGGTCGGTGGCACCGTGGGATTCCGCCACGGTCAGCGTCGGCCGGGCGGCATCGGGGTCCTTCACGTCGAGTGAGAAGGCGAAATCGGTCCCGATCCGGCGATAGAACTCGTCGAGCGACGGGATGTGCTGGGGAGCTCGGCCCGATCCACGGTGCTGATCGGTCGCTTGCGGCGCAGACCACCCCGAACCACCCCGTCGTGGTCGAGCACCGGGATTCGGTCCCGCGTGAGCCAGACGTCGCTCTCCAGGCCGCTCGCTCCGAGCCGGAGCGCCAGCGAGAAGGCCTCCAGCGTGTTCTCGGGGGCGTGGGCGCTGGCCCCTCGATGGGCGAAGCCGATCGGGTCCTGCAAAGGCTCATGACGTACGACCATCAGCCGATCATCCCCCAGTGGACACGGTCGCACCAATCCCCTGCACCGGGCGTCCTACCCAGTCGAAATAGGTCCATTTGCCCCTCAACGGCTCGCAGCTCGTAGCCGATTGTTAGGTCAGAACCAAACGGGAGAACCAACCGATGGCAACCATTCGAGCGAGCTGCGACGACTGCGGCGACGTGGAACTGACCACCGCAGACGTCCACGTCCGGGTGTGCAACCACGACAGCACCGGCACCTATTCGTTCCGCTGCCCGACCTGCCGGATGACCCAGGTCAAGTCCGCCGAGTCCCGCACCATCGATCTGCTGGTCGCCGCCGGCGTCTCCCACTCCACCTGGGACCTGCCCCAGGAGATCTTCGAAGAGCGCAAGGGTGATCGGATCACCCACGACGACATCCTCGACTTCCACGATCTGCTCGGCGACCCGAACTGGTACAGCGACCTGACGTCCAGCATCGAGCGCTGACCCCCGACCCCGGGGCCCTCGCCGCCGCCGGTCCTCTCCGGCCCGACGGAGTTCTGCAGACTTCTTCGGTGTTCGTCAGCGCCGTGCTCGCCCTGCTCCTGCTCCTGCTCGGCGGCCTGCTCCTCCTGATTCGACGGCTGGACCGCGCCACGGCCGCACTGCTCCGGGACACCGACGCCATCGACCGTTCCCGCTGGGCCGGCCGGTCCATCGCCATCCGAGCCACGGCCACCGGGCGGTCGGTCGACCGGGTACGACACCGGTAGGATCGTCCTATGGCTGTGCTCACCGCCACCGCGGGGACGCCCGGCGCGATCATCGGCATCCTCGAGAGTCTCAGCGGTGTCGAGTTCCTGGTCATCGCGCTCTTCGCCTTCCTCGTGTTGGGCCCCGAGAAGTTGCCCGACGCCATGCGGAGGGCCGGCAGGCTCCTCGGCGAGATCCGCAAGGTCACCTCGGGATTCCAGGAAGAGGTGCGGGCCGCCATGGCCGAGGCCGAGGCAGCCACCAAGCTTCCCGAGGGATTCTCCGATCTCGATGCGGACACCGCCGCCTCTGCGGCGACCGACGACGAGCCCACGCCAGCCGGGCAGCCGTCCGACGCGGCGCCGTCCGATGCCGACGATCCGGGCTGATCCACGGTGGTTGAACAGATCGGCGACAGCCTGAGCGACCGCATGACCCTGTGGGAACACCTGCGGGAACTGCGCGGCCGGGTCTTCAAGGCCGTCATCGCCGTCGCTGTGGGGGCCGTCATCATGTGGATCGCCTACCCGTGGGTCGAGGACTTCCTGCGGGAACCTCTCGACCAGGCCTGCAACCAGACCGAGTCCAGCACCGACTGTGCATTCGTCATCACCGACGTCCTGGGCGGGCTGTCGGCCCGGCTGGCGGTCTCGGGCTACGGCGGCATCGCCCTGGCCATGCCGGTCATCCTGTGGCAGCTCTGGCGATTCATCACCCCCGGGCTGTACCCCAACGAGAAGCGCATGGCCATTCCGTTCATGGTCTCGTCCCTGGTGCTGTTCGTGGCCGGCGCCACCATGGCGTACTACGTGCTCCCCCGAGGACTCGAGTTCCTCCTCACCATCGCCGGCGACGACGTCGAGCCCCTGCTCGACCCCAAGCGCTACTTCAGCTTCCTCGTCTACATGATGCTGGCGTTCGGCGTCGGCTTCCTGTTCCCCGTGATCCTGATCTTCCTCCAGCTGCTCGGGGCTGCTGCAGGCCGACACCCTCGGCCGGTACCGCCGGCACGCCATGGTGGGCATCATGATCCTCGTCGCCGTCATCACCCCGTCCGGCGACCCGTTCACCTGCTGGCCCTCAGCATTCCCATGTACATCTTCTACGAGATCTCGATCCACCTCGGGAAGCTCCTGGTCGCGCCGCCGCCACCGCGCTGCGGCCGCGCGTGACCCGCGACTTCGAGCTCGACGGTTTCCAGCTCCGAGCCATCCAGAGCCTCGATCGGGGGCACTCGGTGATCGTCGCCGCGCCGACGGGCGCCGGCAAGACCGTCGTCGCCGAGCACGCGGTCGAGCGGGCCCTGGCGCAGCAGACCCGGGCGTTCTACACCACACCGATCAAGGCGCTCTCGAACCAGAAGTTCCGTGATCTTCGGGCCAGGCACGGCGACGACGCAGTCGGCCTGCTGACCGGCGACAACGTCATCACAGCGACGCGCCGATCATCGTCATGACCACCGAGGTGCTGCGCAACATGCTCTATGCCGACTCCTCGGCGCTGGATCACCTCGACTACGTGGTGCTCGACGAGGTCCACTACCTCCAGGACACCTACCGGGGTCCGGTGTGGGAGGAGGTCATCGTCCACCTGCCCGCGCGTCGGTACGCCTGGTCTGCCTGTCGGCGACGGTCTCCAACGCCGAGGAGCTGGCGGAATGGATCAGCGTCGGTGCGGGGACCCACCGACCTCGTCGTCGAGACGAGCGGCCGGTCGAGCTGCGCAATCTGTACCTGGTCGGCGATCGCTCGGCCGAACGCGACCACCTGATGCCCACGCTGGTCGACGGCAAGGCCAATCCCGAAGGGGAACGGTTCGACGACCACCGGCGCAACGGCGGCTCGGGCAACGGCCGGCGCCGGGGGAGAGGACCACGACGTCGATGGCACACGGCGAAACGCGTGCCGGTCGTCGAACGCCTGGCCGACGAGGACATGCTGCCCGCCATCGTGTTCGTCTTCAGCCGGGCCGGCTGCGACGAGGCCGTCCGCACGGTCATGCAGTCCGGGCTGCGCCTCGCCGACGCGGCCGACGCCGTGCGCATCCGTGAGATCGCCGCTCGCCACACCGCACCGCTGTCGGCCGGTGACCTCGAGGTCCTCGGGTACGAACGCTGGCTCCGCGGCGCTCGAGAACGGCGTCGCCGGCCACCACGCCGGCATGGTGCCGGCCTTCAAGGAAGCGGTCGAGGAAGCGTTCACCGACGGCCTGGTGAAGGTCGTCTTCGCCACCGAGACCCTGGCGCTCGGTGTCAACATGCCGGCCCGGTCGGTCGTGATCGAGAACCTCAGCAAGTTCACGGGTGAGACCCACGAGCTCCTCACCCCGTCGCAGTACACCCAGCTGACCGGCCGCGCCGGACGCCGGGGGATCGACCGGCTGGGCCACGCCATCGTGCTCTGGTCTCCCTACGTGAGCTTCGCCCAGGTCGCCGCACTCGCCGCCAGTCGCTCGTTCACGCTCGACGTCCGCCTTCCGGCCCAACTACAACATGGCGGCCAATCTGGTCCGCCGGCACGAGCGCGACGAGGCGCTACGCCTCCTCCGGCAGTCCTTCGCCCAGTTCCAGACGGATCGGGTCGTCGTCGCCTCGGAACGCCGCCTCGTCCGTCGACAGGAGAAGATGGCCGAGCTCGCCGCCATCGTCGACGGCCCCGGTGACCTGGAGGAGTACGTCGAGCTCCGACGCCGGGCCGACGACCTCCTGGCCGACGACCGGCTCGATCCCGAGCGGCTGGTGGCCCAGACCGCATCGCTGCGTCCGGGCGACGTGGTGCTGTTCGAGGACCAGCGGGCCGCGGTGATCAGCGTCGCCTGGCGCCGGGGAGAACCGAGGTGCGCCTGCTCGTGCCCTCGGGCGCCACCGTCACCCGCACGGCGGGTGACCTGGTCGAACCCCTCGACCGCGGGGCACCATCGAACTGCCGGAGCCGTTCGCCCCGAACAACAACGGCTTCCTCCACGAGGCGGCGATCCGACTGAAGCGGGCCCGGCTGGCCGGCGCTCGACCCGAACCGCAGGCCGTCCTGGCGCCGGCCGATCAGGCCGTCCTCGACCATCTCGCCTCCCATCCCTGTGCCAACGATCCGGACCTGGACGACCGCCTCAGCGCTCGCACCCGGCTGCAGCGGCTGGAACGTGAGGTCCGCAACGAACGCACCCGCACCGAGGCGCGGGGCGACTCGCTGGCCCAGCGGTTCGAGCTGGTGCTGAGCGTGCTCGACGATCTCGGCTACACCGAGGGTTGGGAGCTCACCGATCGGGGCCGACGGCTGGCGTCGCTCTACCACGAGAGCGACCTGCTCTGCGCCGAGTGCCTCGACACCGGCGTGTTCGACGGGTTGGACCCGGCCGAGCTGGCCGGCGTCGCCTCCACCCTCACCTACGAGCACCGTTCCAAGACGCCGTCGCCCGCGCCCCGGTTCGCCACCAAGCGGATGCGCATCCGGGTCGAGGAGATCGAGGCCCGCGCCCACCACCTGAACCAGGCCGAACGCGACGCCGGTCTGCCCCTCACCCGCTTTCCCGACACCGGGTTCGTCACGATGGCCCACCACTGGGTGGCCGGACGCGACCTGGACGACTCCATCGGGGGCGAGGAGCTCTCGGCCGGCGACTTCGTCCGCAACGTCAAGACCCTGCGCGACCTGGTCCGTCAGATCGCGTCGCTGGCGCCGGACCGGGCGACCCGGCGCAGCGCCAACCAGGCCATGGACGCCATGCGGCGGGGCGTCGTGGCGGCGTCGATGAGCCTGGGCGAGTCGGGACTGGCCGAGTCCGACCTGACCGAGGTGCACGAGTGACGATCGAGCGAGGGTCGGAGTGGGGCCGGGCCGGCTCCCTGCCCGACGGTGCGCCGATGGTCACCTCCGACGCCGAGCTCGGCGCCCTGGTCTCCCGGCAGCGGCGCGCCGGCGAGCCGCTCCCGACGGTGGGACTCCTGGGCGGAGACCTCTGCCGCACCGTCGGGGGACGCGGCGACGCCGACCGGCTGCGATCCGATCAGGCTCGGGTCCTGCCGGTCGATGTGGGTTCGGTCCTCATCGACGGGCGGTTGCACTGGTTCGTGGCCCACCTCGTCGCCCGCCGCTCGTGGTGGCGGGGGCGGATCTGGGCCGCGTGCAATGCCCAGTGGATCGGTTCCTGGGACGTCGCGCCACGGGCCCATCCGGGAGACGGGCGGCTCGACATCCTCGACGTGGGGCTCTCGCTCGGCGACCGCCTGGCCGCCCGGAAGCGCCTCCCGACCGGCACTCACGTGCCCCATCCCGACATCGCCCAGCGGCGGGCCAGGGCCGTCCAGGTCTCCTTCGACCGGCCGCTGACCGTCCACCTGGACGGTGTCGCCCTCGGCCCGGCGCAGCAGCTGTCGGTCCGGGTCGAACCCGACGCCCTCACCGTCGTCGTCTGAGCACGCTCGGGGCCAGGCACCCAGCGTGCTCACTTCGTGTGGGCTCATGGACCGGGGGTCATGCGCTCGCTTGTAGCCTTGCGCCGGTGAGCGAGCGGATGACGGCCTGGTACCTCGACGTGTCCCCGGGGACCTATCGGTGGGGCGAGGTCGCGGCCCCCGACGTCGGTCCCGATGATGTCCGCGTCGCCGTCAAGGCCAGTGCACTCAACCGTATGGACTTGTGGCTGACCAAGGGTCTACCCAAGCCCAAGGCCTTCCCCCACGTACCCGGTGGCGACGCGGCCGGGGTCGTCGACGCGGTGGGCGAGCGGGTTGCCGACTGGACCCCGGGTGACGAGGTCGTCGTCAACCCCACCGTCACCGACGCCGAGACCGCCGAAGCGGGCTACGACAGCGTGCTCGACCGCTCCATGGCCATCGTCGGCGAGCAGCGTTGGGGCGGCCACGGCACCTCGGTCGTCGTGCCGGCCCGCAACCTGGTGGCCCGACCGGCCGGCCGGTCCTGGGCCGAAGCGGCCGCGTACCCCACTGCGCACGTCACGGCGTGGCGCATGCTGCGCCGGGCCCGACTCACCGCGGGCGATGTCGTCCTCGTGGTCGGCGTGGGCAGCGGCGTCAGCGCGGCGACTCTGGCGCTGGCCGCCCACCTGGGCGCCGAGGTCCATGTGACGTCCCGCGACGCCGACAAGCTGGAGCGGGCCGTCGCCATGGGGGCGGCGGGACCCACGATTCGGCCCAGCCGTTCGACGTGCAGGCCGACATCGTGATCGAGAGCGTCGGGCCGGCGACCTGGGACTTCTCCCTGAAGGCGCTCAAGCCCGGAGGCCGGATGGCGATCTGCGGCGGCACGTCGGGTTCGTCGGTCGAGCTGTCCCTCCCGAAACTGTTCTGGAAGCAGCACGAGCTCATCGGTTCGTCGATGGGCTCCTACCTCGAATTCGACGAAGTGACCGAGCTGGTCGAGGCCGGAGCGCCGGTCACCGTCGACGCCGTCCTGCCGCTCGACCGGTACCCCGAGGCGCTCGAACGGCTGTCCGACGGCGCCCAGCTGGGCAAGATCGTGCTGGCCCATGGCGACCCGGACGAGGTCCGCGGCGACTCCGGGGATCCGCCTAGTGTCGGCGACCGTGACGCCCTACACGGCGGAGAAGTTCACCGACGAGGAAAGCGACATCCTCCGCCGGTACTTCACCAACCTCCACAAACCGGTCTTCGCGCTGGTCAACCTTCCCGAAGTGGTCAAGGGTGCCCTCTTCGCGCGGTACAGCCGCTCGCCCAACTCGCTGCGCCGCCTCTTCCTCGACGAGTTCGTCGGCGAGCTCGACGTGAGGGGCGACCAATCCATCGACGCGACGGTCGGGCTCGAACGGGCCGAGGATCTCTACGACCGCGTCTTCCTCGAATACGGCGACGATTCCGTTGCCCAGCTCGGCGGGGTCCACCTCGCTTGCGAGCAGGCCTCCAACGTGCTCACCAAGGTGCTCGAGTGGGGCCGGCTGATGTCCTACCTCGAGCAGTCGACCCGCTACATCTCCTACGACACCCGGTTGGGTGGCTGGTACCGCTACTACCGGGATCCCGAGGTCCTGGCGTCTCCTCTGGGCACCCGGTACGTCGGCGATCTCGACCGCCTGTTCGACGCCTACGCCGGCTTGGCGCCGAAGATGAAGGAGTTCTTCCGCGAGCAGACGCCGAAGGACCCCTCGGACTCCGACTTCATCTATCGGCAGGCGATCAAGGCCAAGGCCTTCGACACCGTCCGCGGCATCCTCCCGGCAGCTTCGCTGTCCAACGTGGGCATCTACGGCAGCGGCCAGGGCTACGAGGCCCTGTTGCTCCGCATGCGGGCCCACCCGCTGCCCGAGGCCCGCGATACGCCGGTCTCATGCTCTCCGAGCTGCGCAAGGTCATCCCGTCGTTCCTCAAGCGGGTGGACCTGCCCGACCGGGGCGCGGCCTGGAGCGAATACTTCAGCGTCGCGGTCGCGAAGCGATGGAGGACATCGTCGACGAGCTGTTCCCGGCTCCCGCGATCGAGACCGACGGCGCCGACGTGCGGCTGATCGATCACGACCCGGACGGCGAGATCAAGATGGTCGCCGCCATGCTCTACTCCGTTCGTCCACCTCCCCGAGCACCGCATCGAGGAGAAGGTGCGGGCCATGTCGGTCGAGCAGCGGCTCTCGGTGGTGCGGGCCTACGTCGGCGACCGCAGCAACCGGCGCCACAAGCCCGGTCGGGCCTTCGAACGCCCGTTCTACCGATTCGACGTGGTGTCCGACTACGGCGCGTTCCGTGATCTCCAGCGACATCGCATGATGACGATCGAGTGGCAGTCGCTCACGCCCTACCACGGCTACGCCCGGCCACCGGCCATCGATGCGGCAGGACTGACCGACGAGTTCGACGAGGCCATGGCACGGTCCAGCGCCCTCTACGACCTGCTGGCCGAGGAGTACCCCGACCAGGCCCCCTACGCCGTGTCCCTGGCCTACCGCCTCCGGTACGTCATGCAGATGAACGCCCGCGAGGCGATGCACCTCATCGAGCTGCGCACCGGCCCCCAGGGTCACCCCGCCTATCGGCGGGTGGGCCAGGACATGCATCGCCTCATCGCCGAGGAGGCCGGCCACCATGCCGTGGCCGAGGCCATGCGGTTCACCGACCACTCGCCCGAACCCGGGCTCGAGCGGCTCCAGGCCGAACGCCGGGCCGAGGCCCGACGCCAGCTCCGGTAGCCGACCACCCGACGGCCGGGACCGAACGGTCGTTGCCTGTGGTCGCTCGACCGCGTAGAGTGCCGGTCGAGCGGGCGGCGAAGGAACGTCATGCGCGATCGACCCCGGATCCTCTCCCTGGTGGCTCTCCTGGGTGTGGTGGGACGCTGCCCTTCGCCGGGTCCGCCGACGCCGTCGCCCGGCACGAACCAGGGGCGAGCACCTACACGGTGCAGCTCGGCGAGTCGCTCTCCGCCGTCGCCGAGCACATCGGCGTGACACTCGAGGAACTGGTCGATGCCAACGGCATGTCCAACCCCGACTTCGTGCTCGCCGGTCGGGTGCTGACCATTCCAGGGCCCGACACCAGCGAAGACCGGCGCAGGCTACCACGTACACCGTGCAACCGGGTGACACGCTCAGCCAGATCGCCGAGCGCACCGGGGATCCTCGGCCACGCTGGCCAGGCTGAACGGCCTGACCGACCCGGACCACGTCCGGGTGGGCTTGGTGCTGGACCTGGCCGGCAGCATTCCGACCACCCTGCCGTCATCGCTGGAGAACCGGCCCAAGCGCGCCTCACTGGTCGACGACTTCCACACCTGGGCCGCCGACTTACGACGTCCCCGCCGACCTGCTCATGGCCCTGACCTACGTCGAATCGGGCTGGCAGGCATCGGTCGTGTCGAGCGCCGGCGCCGTCGGCGTCGGCCAGCTGATGCCGGATACGGTCGACCTCATCAACGAGGTCCTCCTCCCCGGCGTCGACTTGGACCCCCTCGACCCACGGGACTCGGTCCGCATGGCCGCCCGCTACCTCCGCTATCTCCGGCACCGAACCGACTCTTGGGACGACGCCGTCGGGGCCTACTTCCAGGGCCTCGCAGGGCTCCGACGTGACGGCCGCCGACCCGCCACCGACACCTACATCGCAGCCGTATTCGCCAACCGGGCGACCTTTTCCGACTGACCCGGCGGCGTTGCGAATCAAGTGTTCGCGCTGATCGGGTCCGGAGGCACCACACTCCGCCAATTCGTGTCTATAGTCCCGCCGCGACGCCCGCGACGTCTCCGGCACCCGAGGATGGCCATGGCCGACGATGATGACAGTGAAATCGAAGTGCTCGATGACGAGGAGCTCGACGACGACGAGCTGATCGACGTCGACGATGTGGATGACGTCGACGATGTCGTCGATGTCGACGAGGCCGCCCGGCGACGATGCCGAGGCGTCCGAGGACGATGACGAGGACGACGACGACGAGGAGGATCCTGAGGCCAAGACCCGAGCCCGACGGCCCGGCGGCGAAGAGGAGGACGAAGACGACGAGCTCGATCCCGACGACGTCGAGGCGGATCTCGACACCATCCTCCGCGACCGGATCGCCGCCGACGAGGACGAGGACGAGGAAGAGGAAGAGGACGAGGTGGTCGTCCAGCCCGCCGTCGTCCCCAAGAAGACGGCCGGGGTGGCACAGAAGCGCGAGGGCGAGTTCATGTGCGAGGGTTGTTTCATGGTCGTGAACCCGCACCAGTTCGGGCCGCCCGGGGACCGAACGTGCCCCCAGGGTGAGGACCCCTGCCCGTCGCTCGAGCTCCTGGAGGGCTCCTGAGGACTTCCCGCTGACGAGCTGGATGCGCGACGCTGGATCGATGCCCGCCCCCGAGGAGTCGATCGACGCCGACCGTGGCTCGCGTGCCGAACGGTGCGTCCTCACGCCGCTCGACCTCGCGTCAGAGCTGTCCGGGCTGGTGCCCCGCGCCATCGAACGGGGGAGGGGCCAGATGAAGCTGGCCCAGGCCCTGAGCCGACTCGTGGTCGAGCACAGCCCGATCGGGTCGCTCCCCGGCGCTGCGACAACCCGCCGTCGACGCGCCGGCGTGCCGGGCGCCGACGTCGCCAGCGCCAGCGTGTCCAGCGCCGCCCTCCGAGGTGATCGCCGACGAGCCCGCCGATGAGGACGCACCACCAGCGGCGCCGCCACCCGAACCGGGCGTGCCGGTGGACGACCTGGCGCTTGCCCGACTACGACAGCCTGTCGGCTTCGCAAGTGATTCCCCGGCTCCAGGGACTCGACCCCGGCAGAGCTCGAAGATCTGCGGCGCTACGAGGCCGCCGGTCGATCCCGCCGCACGATCCTCAACAAGATCGCCCAATTGCAGTCCGCGTCGTGATCGACCCGGCACGACCGGCCGTCGTCGCCGACCGCGAGACGCTCGAGTTCGCATGGCTCGCCAGGCGTGGGACGAAGCCCAGGGCCAGCGCGGCGGACTGCAGTTCGCGTCAGAGGAGCCCCTCGATGACTGGCCGAACGGTTCGACGCGTTGGTCGAGAGCGACGACGCTCCGCGATCCTGATCGGAGGCATCGACGGCGTTCCGTTGGGGTTCGCCGTTGGCCCAAATGCGCCGGTTCGATGCGACGAAAGCGTCCGCCGTCGAGTTCCCCGCCCTCTACACCGAGCCCGCGGCGCGCTGCGTAGGCATCGCAGCCGGGCTGATGGATCGAGATCGCCGCCTGGGCCCGGAGATCAGCGGCGCGACCGGCCTGGATTCGGCCGTGCTGCCCGGAAATCGCTCGGCCAAGAACTTCTTCGAGTCCTTCGGCATGAAGGCCCGGCTCATCCGGGTGCACCGGGAGCTGGATCACGATGACTGAAGCACCCCAGCTCTCCGTGGGAGCGATCGCCATCGCCGACGACGCGCTTGTTGATGGTGAAGCGAGGCACCCCTCCCCACCAGGGCCGGTGGTCGATCCCCGGCGGCCGGGTCGAGGGCGGCGAGACGCTGGCCGCCGCTGTGGTGCGCGAAGTCGCCGAGGAGACCGGCCTGGCCGTGGTCTGTGATCGTTTCGTCGGTTTCGCCGAGATCATCGCCGAAGAGCCACCCATGCCGTCGTCCTGGACTTCGAGGTGATCGTCATGGACGGGGGAACCGGTTGCGGGCAGCGACGCAGCCGCGGTCGCATGGGTTCCCATCCACGCGCGTCGGAGACCACGCTCGTCCCCGGCCTGGCCGAGTTCCTCAGCGATCACGGCATCATCGAAACCCTGACCTGAACCCTCTGGGGGTCAGGCACCGAGAGGGTTCAGGTTCGGACCGGTCAGCGACCATTCCAGACCGGATCGCGCTTCTCGATGAACGCCAGCGGACCCTCCATGAAGTCCTCGGTCGCAGCAAGGCGCATCATGGCCTCGCCGGACATGCGGATGCCAGTGGCGTCGTCCACGTCAGCGGTCGCATCGATCATCGCCAGACTCTCACGAACGGCCAGCGGTGCGTTTGCGGTGATCCGCGCCGCCAACGCCTTGGCGCTGGCTACGGCGGTACCGGGTTCGCACAGCTCGTTGACCATGCCGAAGTGGTGGGCCCGCTCCGCGCCGATGGGATCGCCGGTGATGATGAGCTCGGTGGCGATGTTGCGGGGCAGCGACCCGCGACCAGCCGGAACAGCCCGCCCGCCGCCGCCACGAGTGACCGTTTCACCTCGGGAACACCGAACCGGGCCTCACGGGAGGCGACGATCAGGTCGCACGACAACACGATTTCCGTGCCGCCGGCCAGCGCCGGGCCGTCGACGGCGGCGATGATGGGCTTGGTGCGCTCCCGCATGACGATGCCGGCGAATCCACCGCGGTCGGTGGCGAGCGCAGCAGCCTGACCCGAGTTGATGGCCTTCAGGTCGGCCCCGGCCGAGAAGACCGGCCCCGCTCCGGTGAGGACGCCGATCCAGGCGTCGTCGTCCTCCTCGAGTTGATCGATCGCCGCCTCCATCCCCTGGGCGACGTCGCCGTTGACCGCATTGCGGGCCTCGGGACGGTTGATGGTGAGCAGCGCGATGTGATCTTCGAGTTCGTATTCGACCATGGCCCGAGACCCTAGCGCCCGGCGAGATTTCCTCGCTCCGGGGTTGTGCTGGTGGGGTCGGGTGGGTAGTAGCGAACATACGTACCCCTCCGAGCCGATGAGGCTCCATCCGTCCAGGGAGGGGTGCGCTCAGCCCTTTCGATGGGGCTCTTGGCACGGTGGACCCAAGTGTGAAGGCGGTGCATGGTGGCGCTCACGATGGATGGTGACGTGATCAACGTGACCGAGTCCGACCCGGTCGCGGTCGCGACCCGGGTCCGGCAGCTGGAAGCTGAGATCGCGGGGATGCCGGCCGAGGCGGTCGACGCCATGAGCGCGGATATCGGCCGGGTCAATTCCTGGCTGACCGGGGTTCTGGCCAAGGTCACCGCCCGGTCAAAGCGGCTGCAGCAACAGGGCCAGCCCAGCGACGCCAAGAAGACGGCCCGACGGGCCGGTCTGGGCGACCGCGATGCGGCCCAAGCGGCCAAGCGGGGTGACGCGATGCAGAAGATGCCCGAAGCCCTGGGAGCGCTCGAGGACGGCACCCTGGGTGCCGGGCATGCCGACGTGTTGACCCGGCAGGCCAACCGGCTGTCGGGGAGGGAGAAGAAGGCGTTCGAGGAGCAGTCCGACCGGCTGGTGGCCGAGGCCATCACCGACGGCCTCTCGGTCCCAGACTTCGAGCAGCGCTGCCGCCAGCTCGTCGACCAGCTCATGGGCGACGACGGGATCGGCGAACTGGAGAAACAGCGCCGGAACTCCCGGGCCCGGAAATGGACCGACCCCGCCACCGGGATGGGCCACGTCGAAGGCCAATGGGATCCCATCCGGGCCGAAGCCATCCACCACGCCATCGACCGCGAAATCGCGGCACGGGTCGCAGCCGGGGCCCGCAACATCACCCCCCGCCAACAGGCCCAACTCGCCGCCGAAGCATTGCACGCGTTGATCGTCGGCCAGCGGGTCTCCACCACCGAGTCGGCCGCGGTGATGGTGCTCATCGACTACGACACCCTCGCCGACCGGGTCACCACCAGCCCCGACGGCGCCTCCACCTCACCCGAAGGCAACAAGCGCACCGCCGAAACCCAGGGCGGCACCCCGTTGCCGGCCGAAACCATCCGACGCATCGCCTGCGACGCCGGCATCATCCCCATCGTCCTCGGCGGCAACAGCCAGGCCCTCGACGTCGGCCGCGAACGCCGGTTGGCCACCCGGGCCCAACGCATGGCGCTGCGAGCCCAATACCCCACCTGCGGCATGGACGAAGACTGCAACGTCCCCTTCGACGACTGCCAAATCCACCACATCCACCCGGTATCGAGCTCGGCACCCCATCATCGGGAGCGGACGGCGCTGGCGGAGAGAGCGGTTGGCGAAGACCAGCGAACGAGACAGTGCCGGCCGGTCCCGACGATCCGACCTACACCTGGCAACTCCACCCACCCCAACGACCACCCCCATGAACGCCGGATGCAGCGGGCGCTACCTTGACCCGATGATCGTTCCCATCTTCGATTTCGACGGCACCCTGGTCGACAGCGATCAGGCGCTGGCCGGCGCATTCGTGGCGCTCGGCGTCCCGGAAGAGGACGTCACCTTCGGCCACGAGCTGGCGGTGGAGTGCGATCGCCTGGGCGTCTCGGTGGAGGACTACGTGGAGGTGTACAAGACCTTCCGGCCTCAGCCCTTCGACCAGGTCGAGGAGCTGCTCGGTGGACTCGACGTCTGGCACATCTGCTCGAACAAGCACGGGCCCGACGGCCATCGTGAGCTCGAGGGACTGGGTTGGGCCCCCCGGTCGGCCTGGTTCGCCGACGCCTTCGACGGTCCCAAGACCCTGGTTCCGCTGCTCGAAGCCCTGGACCTCGATTCAGCCGACGTGGCGTTTGTCGGCGACACCACCCACGATCGCGCCTGCGCCGCCGAGGTCGGCTGTCCCTTCGTGCTGGCCGGCTGGAACCCGCGTGCGCTGCGCTCACGAGAGCCCGGCGACCTGGTGGCCAACGCCCCGCTCGAGCTACCCGGCCTGTTCCGCTCCCTCAGCCGGTAACGGCTCGGTGCCCGGAGCGCTCGTCGCCTCCGGCTCAGGTGACGGCTCAGGCGCCGGCGGGCTCGCTGCCTCCGGCTCAGGTGACGGCTCAGGCGCCGGCGGGCTCGCTGCCTCCGGCTCAGATGGCGGCTCGGGTTCCGGCGCGCTGACCGCCTCCGGCTCAGGTGATGGCTCGAGTTCCGGCGGGCTCGCAGCCTCCGGCCCAGGTGCCGACTCGGGCTCCGGACCGCTGACCGCTTCCGGTCCAGGTGCCGACTCGGACTCCGGAACGCTCGCAGCCTCCGGCGTGGGTGCCGACTCGGGTTCGGTCACCGACTCCGGTGCGGATGCGACAGCCTCGGATGGGGCCGAAGTCGGCTCCGGCGTATCGGGTGGCCTGTCGGCGGGCTCTGGAGCGGCCGCGGCGGGTGGCGGCGGGGGAGGGGGCTTCTTCTTGCCCTTGGCGCGGCCTTTGCCCCGGCTTCGTTTCCGCGGAGCGGGCTCGACGCCGAAGAGCGCAGCGATCTGCGGGATCCGGGCGGCGTGCTTCCGCACCGCCGCCTGCAACTGCTCGTCGGGCTTCGCCGGCGCTCCCGAGGGAACGACCACGGCGTGGATGGGGGAGTAGGCCAGCGCATCGAGAACGGTGGCATACCGCTGCTGGCCGGTTTCGTTCGAGAGCCCCTCCTCGGTCATGGCCTTCAACCGCTCCTTGAGGTCGGCGGGAACGGGCGCACCGGCCTTGGGAGGATGCGAGCTCAGCCGCAGGGCCCGCACCAAGCGGCCATCACTGAGCGCGCTGGTGAGATCGGCCAACCACTTGGCGTGCTCCTCCTCGGCTCGGCGGGCCAATCCCTCGCGGAGCTGGTCGGCCAGCGCCCGGGATTCGTCACCCCGGGCTGCGGTCTCGGCGGCGTTGATCACCGACCGGATGTCACGCAGATCGAGCTCGTCGATCTCGGCCACCGCCGCCTCGGCTCGATCGCGCCACTCCGCCGCACGGGTCGCCGGAACCAGATCCTCGGCCATCTTGACGATGGCGTCGGGATTCACCTCGGGGCGCCCCTCGGCCTTCGCCTCTTCGTTCTGCTTGTCGAGCGCTTGACGCACCGCAGGAAGTCCACCCCGCAACACCTGCTCGGCGATCGGCTGCTGTTCGGCCGGCAGCGATTCGAGCAAGGCCTTGCGGTGGACCCGTTTCGGCCGGAGCCGCTTCGGCTTGGGTCGTGCGTCCTTCTCGGGTTGGGGTCGCCGCTCACGGCCCTCGCCCCGATCTCGGCGCCCTCGGCCACCCCGCTCGTCGTCGCGGCCCCCTCCGGGCCGACCACGTTCGTCGCGTCGATTGCGACCCCGGTCCCGATCACCCTTCTCGCCGCGTTCCTTTCGGTCGCGGCCGCCGCGGCCGCCCTTCCCGCCGCGGCCGCCGCCCTTCTTGGCGAGCTGCGTGGTGACCAGTTCCTCCGTGCGACCCGATCCGATGACCTCGATGGTCTCGACCGTGGCCTCACGCTTCTGCTTGGGAGCGAGCACGGACAGGATCTCGATGCCGTCGAGGTAGAACTCGGCATCGGCCCGTACGACATCGCCCACCGTGGCGCCTTCGTACAACAGTCCACCGTCGAGCTCACCCTTGGGTTGCTTCGCTCCGGCGGCGCGCCAGGTCCACACACCATCGTCGCGACTACTGGTGAGTTCGACCTCGATTCTCCTCGACATGGGCGCACAACCTACTCGCCGTTCGACACGTTGGCCGCAATCAGAGAGCCCGCGCGGCCCCTCAGAGATCGAGGAGCGCCTGCTCGACCACCTCGGTCAGCGCAGGATGGATGTAGAGCTGCCCCGTGGCCATCTGGTCGACCGTCAGACCCATGCGCATTCCCTGGATCAGCTGCTGGATCAGCGTGGACGCCTGCGGGCCCATCAGGTGGGCACCCAGGAGGGTGCGGTCGGGCGCCGCCAGGACCTTGCAGAAGCCGGACCGGTCCTCCATGGCCCAGCCGTAGGCCGTGTCGCCGTACTCTCGCACGGCCACCGAGTAGTCCACCCCTGCCGCTCGAGCCTCGCGCTCGGTCATGCCGACACTGGCCACCTGGGGATCGCCGAACACGGCGTGCGGCACGGCCCGGTGGTCGATCTCGCGGGGATTCTCCGGGTGCAGGAGGTTGTGGCCGACCACGGCCGCCTCGTGGTTGGCCACGTGCTTGAGCTGGTGCGGGCTCGACACGTCACCCAGCGCCCACACGCCCGGAGCCGTGGTGGCGCCGGTGGCGTCGACGACGACCCGACCGTCCGCATGGCGCTCGACACCCCCGGCCTCGACGTGGAGGAGATCCCCGTTGGGCACACGGCCGGTGGCGATCAGCAGGACGTCACCCTCGACGCGTGTCCCGTCGTCGAGGTCCAGCTCGACGCCGTCGCCGAGGGGGCGGACGACGTCCACCGTGACGTCCATGTGGAGATCCAGCCGCTCGCCCATGGCCCGGGTGAAGCGGCGGCTGACATCGTGGTCCTCGTGGCGCAGGAGCACCGGACTGCGGTTGACCACCCGCACGTGGACGCCGAAGGCATCGAACACGTGGGCCAGTTCGGCCCCGATGTACCCGCCGCCCAGCACGACGAGCCGCTCGGGCAATTCGTCGAGCCGCATGATCGTGTCCGAGGTGTGGTAGTCGACGGTGTCGAGACCCGGCATCGGTGGGATCCAGGGGCGGGCTCCGGCCGCCAGAACGACCCGGTCGGCGGTGAACTCGTCGTGGCCAACGGCCAGATGCCGGGGGGCGCGGAAGTGGGCGTCACCGCGATAGACGGTGACGTTGTCGCACTCGTCGGTCCGGTAGCGGTCGCCGGACTCGGCGATGGGGTCGATCCGTCCGAAGACACGGTCGCGGACGTCGGCCCAGCGGACGCCGTCCAGGGTCATGTCGACGCCCAGACGGCTCGCGTGGCGGGCGTGGTGGGCGATATCGGCGGCGTAGATGAACATCTTCGACGGGATGCACCCCCGGTTCAGGCACGTGCCGCCGAAGACGTCGCGTTCACACATGGCGACCGACCAGTCGTCGAACTCCGGCGTGAGGATGCTGTTGCCGGATCCCGTACCGACGATGGCCAGGTCGTAGTGGGGGAGAGGGGGTCGATCTGCGGGCACCGAGTGCTCCTGAGACGGGGGCGAACCTGGGGCCGGAGCGTACCGTCGCCACCCACGCCGTTCGCCGCGCTTGTCCCGCCGGGCGGCAGATGGGACACTTTCCCCAGAGGGCACGGATCTGACGGGGGACGACGTGCAGGTGTCTCAGAGCGCGATCGACCGATTCTTGATCGGTCTGCTGGGCGTGGTGTTGGCGGTCTTGGTGGTCATGCTCGTCATGCGCACCGATGGCGACGACGACGCGCAGGTCGAGACCCGGACCGATCCCACGCCTGCGTCCACCGTCCCACCGCCCACGACCGTGACCGACGTGCTGGGCATCAGCGAGAGCGTCGCGCCGCCACGACGACGCCCAGCACCGACGAACCGCCCGACTCCACGCCCGAAGTCGACGAACCGGCTCGCGCCACCGATGGGGTCGAAGGCTTCATCACCCCGTCCACCGGGATGGCCGACGGCGATGAGGTCACGATCTCGGCCACCGGCCTCACCCCCGGGCGCAACGTCACCGCCACGATGTGCTGGGAGGGCGAGGACGGCTTCGATTGGATGGAGAGCGCCGGCATCACGGTCATGGGCGGGTGCGACACGAGCACCGTGGCGGGTGGCGGCATCGACGTGATCGAACCGGGCTGTTCGACTACTTCCTCCGCTGCATGTTCGGCGGGGCACCCGGAGCACTGGTCGATCAGTGCGACCGTGGGGTCCTGTCCGGCGGCGAGCCCACCGGCAAGGTCGTCGGCATGGGTCGTGCCGACGCACAGGGCAACGCCGTCTTCACCTATCCGATCAGCGAGCAGCTGGTGGTCGCCGACGGCGAGACGGATAATTGCAGCAAAGGTGTATGTTCCGTCATCGTATCCACCCCGGCCGCCGGGTTCCAGTGCGAGTCCGGCGCCTGCGACGCCATCAATGCCGATCTGGCCTGGATCCGCATTCCGGTGTCGTTCGTGACGTCGACACCGTCGCCCAACGCTCCGGCGGTGCTGGTGGCGTCGCCGTCCATCGGGCTCGACGACGGCCAGGACGTCGACGTGCAGGCCACCGGCTTCACGCCGGGCTCCGAGATCACTGTGACGCTGTGTCCCAGCGATCCACTGACCGCCTACGGCGACGCCTACGACCCGGCCCAGTTCGCCGACGGCTGTCCGTTCGTGATGGCCGGCGCCGGCGCCGCCCAGGGGCCGATCACGCTGGACCGGGCCGGCGAGGTCACGAGCTCGCTGACCGTGCGTCAGCCGTTCGTCGAAGGCGGCCCGGCGAATCCGTGCCGGCTCAGCTGCTTCCTGACGGCCACCGATGCCACCGGACGTTCCGGACAGTCGGCGGTGACGTTCTCGTCCTCGGGCTGACCCGGCGGCCGGCTCAGCGCCCGGAGCGCGCGGATCGGCCGGCACGGCCCCTCCCCCCAACCAACGCCGAGAATCTACGTTATGGTGCGTAATGGAGTGTCACGCCTCCGCCGAGCCGAAATCCCGTCCAAACGCGTCGGAAACCGACGCGAGCGGACGGAATGTGGGATTCGGTCAGAAGGAGCGGGAGATGTTGATGACCGCCGGGCCCAGCACCACCACGAAGAGGGCCGGGAACACGCAGAACACCATCGGGATCAACATCTTGACCGGTGCCTTCTGGGCCACTTCCTGGGCCAGCTGACGCCGCTTGATCCGCATCTCGTCGGCCTGGGAGCGCAGCACCCGACCGATCGAGATACCGAACTCGTCGGCCTGGAGGATGGCGAGGACGAAGCCTTTCACCTCGGGCACGCCGAGCCGCTCGTTCATGGAGATCATCGCTTCGCGGCGGCTGGCTCCGGCTCGGGTCTCGCCCAGCATGCGGGTGAACTCGTCGGACAGCGGTCCGGGAACCGCCTGCACCACACGGTCAAGCGCCTGCTCGAAGCCGAGACCGGCCTCGACGCTGATCGTGAGGAGGTCGAGCACGTCGGGCAGGGCTCGCTGCACGGTCTTCTGTCGGGCCTCGACCTTGCGGTTCAGCGCAGCGTCGGGACCCAGGACCAGGGCAGCGCAGATCAGTAGCCACGCCATGATCTGCATCCGGCCGCTGAAGGGCAGGACGTCCAGGAAGAACACGACGAACGTGGCGGGGATGATCATGAGCACCGAGAGCACCCGGCGCACCAGGAACCGGTCCAACTCCTCGTCGGCGAGGAACCCGGCGAGCTGCAGCTTGGTCTTGACCTTCTCGACGTAGCCGGCGGGCGAGAACCGGCGACCGACATCGATCATGCCGTTGGCCACCGGGAGCAACGCCCGCTCCCTCAGGGGATTGAGCATCTCCTGCTCGCGCAGGTCCTCGGTCTCGTACCCCTCGAGCTGACGGAGTGAGCTCCGGATGACCGACCGCTCCTCGGCCTGGGTTGCGATCGCGTAGATCACCAGGCCGATGGCGGTTCCGATTCCGGCGACTGCGAGAAAGAGCATGATGACCTCAGACGTCGATGTCGATGATCTTCTTCATCCAGAAGAAGCCGGCGACCGCGACGACGATCGCGACGCCGAGGGCGATGTTTCCGCTTCGCTCGGTGAGGAGCATGCCGGTGTAGTCGGGGTTCAGGACGTACATGACGATGCCGAGACCGATCGGGAGGCCGCCCAGCACCATGGCCGAGACCCGGCCCTCGGCGGTCAGCGACTTGACCTCACGACGCAACCGTTCGCGCTGGGTCATCGTGTCCGCCACCGTCAGAAGGAGCTCGGCCAGGTTGCCGCCCACCTCGCGCTGGATCCGGATGGCCATCACGGCCCACCCGAAGTCGTCACTCTCCATCCGCACTGCGACCGTCTCGAGCGACTCCTCCAGTGGCCGTCCCAGCGACGTCTCGGTCACGACCCGCTGCAGTTCGACCCCCATGGGGCCGTCGATCTGGTCGGCGACCGTGTCGATGCCCTGCATGAGGCTGTAGCCGGCCTTCAGGGTGCCGGCCACCAGGGCCAGCATGTCGGGAAGCGACTGCTCGAACTTGCGGGCCCGGCGGCGGACCATGAAACGGATCGCCGCCGGCGGCACGATGATGGCCAGCACCAGCATGATGATGGCGAGGAGGGGGCCGCCGAGCAGCATCCCCAACACCGTGGCCAGGAGGCCGACCGCGAGCATGGTGAACAGGGCCTCGGCGGGGCGCAGCGGGATGTCGGCCTGGGCCAGCAGGGCGGCCAACGAGGTCAGCCACCCACGCTTCTCGGCCATCTGGCCGGTGAAGTCGACCGCTCGCTGAATGGTGGCGGATGAACCGAGGGCTGAGGCGTTCCGGTACTCGTCGTCCTCGTCCTCCTCGGTCGACACCCGGTACTCGTCGTCGTAGGCGGCCAGCGCGTCGTCCAAGCCCTCGTTCCTGACGAACACGGTGCCGATCGCCCATGCGGCCAGGCCGGCGGCGACCAGAGCCATCAAGGCACCGATCCACTTGACCGCACTGCTGGTGAGGAATCCGCCGGACGAGGACGGTTGGACCTGCAGGGACGAGAGGTCGGCGTGACCTTGGCTGACCCGGCCCGTGGCGAACGTCAGATCCAGGTGGGCGTCGCCGATGGCTACGACCGCAGAGGTCAGAACACCGGACTCGAGCGGCTCGTCGAGCCGGGCGTCGATCCACAACGTGTTGGCGATGGACTCGGCACCATCGACGGTACCGCCCACCAGCGCATCGGGACTCGACACGGGGATGACGGCGCCGCCGGCCAGATCGGCCATGCGATCGAGGCCGGTGTAGACCTGGCCCTCCTCCCCCACCGCGATGACGGCGATCGCCTCGTCGGCGTAGCGACTCCGCACGTCGAGGAGGTCGGGTTCGGCACCGGAGTGGGCGGAGGTGGCCATCACGACCACGTTGCGGAGACCGTCGACCTCGATCAGCGAATCGGCTGCTTCGTCGAGGGCACCCCATCGATCGCTGCCGTCGACGGCGACGAGACCATCGAGGCTGGCCAGGGACTCCTGCTTGTCGGCGGTCATCGCCGACAGGACGGTGGGCTCGCCACCCGAGGTGATGATCTCGACGAGCGAGCCGTTGGGCAGCTCGGCGATGGCCTGTTCCGCTGCGGTCTTGATGGCGTCGAGGCCGTAACGATCGACCGACGTTGCGGAGTTGTCGAGCACGAAGACGGTCGCGACGGTGCCATGGTCGACGTACGGATCGACGGCTGCCACCTCGGCTTCGTCGTCGGCGATGTCGACGCGCACCTCCGCACCCTCGGCCAAGGCCTGGGGCGGCTGGACGGCGATCGCCACCTGGGACGGTTGGGTGGCGTCGACCTCACGGCCGAGCAGGGCAACCGGCGTTTGCACGCCGAATCCGTCGAGCGCCGCGGCCGACCCCACCCCGAGAAGGGTGACGACGAGGACGGCGATCAGACCGAACAGCGTGCGCTTCGAGCGCGCCAAGCGTTTCATCGACGACCACCGGGCCGGTTTGCCGCGCCCTTCACGCCACCATCGGGAGCGAAGACCTCGGGACCGAGCCTGATGCCGGCGTGCTCGAGCTTTTCGGCGAACTTGGGCCGGATGCCGGTCGGCTGCAGCGTGCCGAGGTAGCGACCGTTCTCGTCGAGACCGGCCGAGTAGTCGAAGAGGAAGATGTCCTGCAGGGTGATGACGTCACCCTCCATGCCCTGCACCTCGGAGATGTGGGTGATGCGCCGGGTGCCGTCCCGCAGTCGGGTCAGCTGCACGATCAGGTCGAGCGCCGACGCCATCTGCTCCCGGATCGCCCGCACCGGCAGGTCGTACCCGGCCATGAGCACCAGCGTCTCCAGACGGGACAAGGTGTCGCGAGGCGTGTTGGAGTGCAACGTGGTGAGTGAGCCGTCGTGGCCCGTGTTCATCGCCTGGAGCATGTCGAGCGCCTCGCCTGAACGACACTCCCCCACCACCACTCGGTCGGGTCGCATACGCAGGGAGTTCTTGACCAGGTCACGAATCGTGACCGCACCGCGGCCTTCGATGTTGGGCGGCCGGGCCTCCAACGAAAGGGCGTGTTCCTGATGGAGCTGGAGCTCCTTCGCATCCTCGATCGTGATGATGCGCTCTTCCTCGGGAATGAACGACGACAGCACGTTCAGCGTGGTCGTCTTACCGGTACCGGTACCGCCGGCGACCACGATGTTGAGACGGCCGACCACACAGGCCTGGAGGAACCGGGCCGAGCGGGCGTCGAGCGTGCCGAACCGAATCAGGTCGTCGACCTCGAACGGGTCTTCGGCGAACTTACGGATGGTGAGGAACGGGCCGCCGATCGACAGCGGGTGGATGACGGCGTTGACACGGGAGCCGTCGGGAAGGCGGGCGTCCACCATGGGAGTCGCCTCGTCGATGCGACGACCGACCTGGGAGACGATCTTGTCGATGATGCGCCGCAGGTGCGTGTCGTCGACGAAGGTCGCGACGTCCAGCTCGATGCGGCCGGAACGCTCCACGAACACCTTGTGGGGACCGTTGACCATGATTTCCGTCACGGTCTCGTCCTTGAGGAGGCGATCGATCGGTCCGTAGCCGAGAATGTCGTCGGCCACGTCCTGGATCAGTTGCGCCTTGTCGGCCGCCGACAGGGGTGCCCGCTCCTGGGCGAGGGCCGACTGGAGCTGGTCGTGCACCTTGCGGCGCAGTTCCTCTTCGCTCAGCCGCTTGTCGTAGAGCACCGGGCCCAGCTCGTCGATGAGCTGGTGATGCACCTTCTGACGCAGATCCGAGATGATCGGGTCGCGCTGCTGGCCTCCCTGACCGGCTTCGTCCGGGGTCGCCTGTGCCTCATGGATCCGCTGGTAGAGCGACACCCTTGCCTCCTCGTGGCTTGCTGCCTAGAACCTGGTTACTTGCCGAAGCGCTTCTTGGGCGCCTGATCCTCTAGAAACTGTCCGGCCAGCTGGCGAAGCGATTTCGCCACCCCGGACTTGGGCGCCGTCATGACGACCGGCGCCCCCTTGTTGACCGACTGCGGGACCACGACATCGCTGGGGATGAGGGCGTCGGCCTTGAGTTGCAGCGTCCGCTCCACCTCGGGCACCTCGAGCTTGACCTTCGAGTTGGCCCGGTTGAGGACCAGACGCAGCTTCTCCATCGGCGTGTTGAGCAGCCGCAGGGTCTGCAGACCGATCTTCACGTTCTTGATGTTGGGGATGTCCATCCCCGCCACCAGGAGCACATCGTCGCTCACCTCGATGAGGCCGAGCACGACCTCGTTGAAGTAGGCCGGTGTGTCGACCACGACGAAGGCGCAGATCTTCCGGAGCTCCTCGACGATCCGCACGACCTCTTCGGCGCCGATCTGGTCGGCGAAGGCCGGCTCCAGGGGCGCCGGAAGGACGCGGAGTCCCGAGGCGGTGTGGGTCACGAGGAGGCTGTCCAGCAGATTGGCGTCGAGGCTCTCGAGCATGCTGACTGCGTCGACGATCGTGTGCTCGGGCGCCAGCTTGAGCATGACGGCGATGTCGCCGAACTGGAGGTCGGCGTCGACCAGGCAGACCGGCTTCTCCGACCGCTCGGCGAGGGCGACCGCCACGTTGGTGGCGATCACCGACTTGCCGGCTCCTCCCTTGGTGGAGAACACGGCCAGGACCCTCCCGGACTCGCCGTCGAGCTCGGTCAGGCCACCGCCCTCGTCCGTCGCAGAAGCCGGGGGTGCCGGCGGGGCGAGGTCGAATGCGACCCGCTGGATCCCTTCGACGAGTTGGGCGGCGTCGGCCGGTGATGCGAGCACATCGCGAACGCCGGAACGGAGCGCTTGCTGCAGAACCGAGGTCGACAGCTCGTCGGCCACCAGGAGCGCTCCCACCTCGGGATGCGCCCGCAGGACTGCGGCGACCGACGCCAGGGACTGGTCCCCGGCCTGGGACGGGCCCAGCACGATCACGACGGGGACGCCGGTCAGGCGGCTCTCGAGCTCCTCGACCGAGCCGAAGGGCGTGGCGCCCTGGCCCAGCTGGGCGCACAACCGGTCCCGGTTGCCCGGGTCCATGTCGACGACCGCAACCGCTACCGCGGGGGTGGTCTGGTCAGTACCAGTGGTGTCGGGAAGACTCACTGCTGGCCGTCCTCGTCGAACCCGTCGGGGCCGTAGGGGGTGAGTGCCTCGGGATCGGCGGCCGGAAGGGGAACCGCCGGCTGGTTCTCGAGGTTGAAGGTCGGCGGGCCCGGAACGATGGGCTCGTAGACGTAGTCCGGCGGCACGAGGGTCAGGTAGATCGACGCACTGTCGACCGACGCGACGATCTCGGCAGCCTCCTGCGGCACGGCGAGCGTGAGGAGGTTGCTGCCACCCTGGACGAGCTGGCCGGACGTGGCCTCGTCGCCCTCGGCGCCCTCGGCGCCCTGCTGGGACGTGGAGACGGCGGCGTTCTGGCCGACGAAGAGCACCTCGACCCCCTGGTACACGGTGTAGGCGGGCCGGGTGAGAACGCCGCTTGCGGCTCCGCCGGCTCCGGCGGCAGCTGCGGCTTCGTCATCGGTGTTGGCCTGGCCGGTGACCATGAGGTTGACCCTGTCGCCGGGCACGATCAGGCCGGCGACGCCGCGCACCTGATCGACGCTCACGGAGATGGCGACCATTCCCTCGGGCACCCGCTCGCTGTTCGTCACGTACGCCTGGTCCTGGGTGATCCAGAGGCTGTTCGTGATCGGCGTCCGGGCCGAGATGTCGACCACGGCGATCTTGTTGCCGAGCTGGTCGGTCGAGTCGACCGCGTCCACCGGGACGTTCGACTGCGGGATCTCCGCCTGGGCGATGAGGCCGAGGCTGCTCGCCTCGGCCACGCTCATCCCCTCGGGGATCGTGTCCGTCGCCACCAGGATCGGAACCTGTTTGGCGTTCTCGTTCGCTTTGTCCTCGACCCCGCTGACGTATCGCAGCGTGGCAAAGGCCGCGAGGGCCCCCACCACGATGGCGCCAATCAGGATGATCGTCCTCCGAGAGCTCACATCGACCTCGTTTGTTCGTCCGAGCGAGGCGCGTATCACCGCCTGAGCGGTGCAACTGAGCGTTGGCCATCAGGGGTGACCACACTTCGCTGTCGGTTCTGCGTGCATTCCTGGTCGGCTCAAGGTCTCGGGTACTTGAATGTTTGGACCGGAATTCTGCAAGAACGCGGTCGAGGGCAACCCTTGCGGATTGCCCTCGAGTCGAGTGGTGGTCGGTGCCGCCGAGCGGCGTGCGTCAGACCTCGGGGGGTGCGTCGCCCTCGGCCGCGGGAGCGGGAGGTGCCTCCGCTGCGGGCACAGCCTCGGGGGCGTCGGCCTCCTGGGCGACGGGCTCCTCTGCAGCCGGGGCGTCGGCGGCATCGCCGTCTGCGGCCAACGGCTGGTCACCCTCGGCGACCGTTCGGCCCTCTTCGCCGCCCTCGCCCTCTTCGCCGCCCTCGCCCTCGAAGTATTCGGCCCAGGCCTGCTGACCCTCGCTCCCGGCATATTCACCGGCGGGACCGACGTAGTTGCCCTCGTCGTCGTAGGCATGCTCGCCGAAGTGCTCCTGGTACTCGGCGGCGACGACGCCACCTTCGGCCGCCTGCTTGATCGACAGGCTGATCCGACGGCGCTGGAGGTCGAGATCGATGATCTTCACCCACAGCTCCTCGCCGGGGGTGACGACCTGCTCGGGCAGATCGACGTGGTGGGCCGACATCTCGGAGATGTGGACCAGGCCCTCGATCCCGTCGCCGACCTGGACGAACGAGCCGAAGGGCACCAGCTTGGTGACCCGGCCGTAGACCAGCTCGCCCACCTTGTGGTTGCCGGCGAACTCCTGCCACGGATCCTGCTGGGTGGCCTTGAGCGAAAGGCTGATGCGTTCGCGCTCGAAGTCGACCTCGAGCACCTCGACGTCGATCTCGTCACCGACGGTGACGACCGAACCGGGATGGTCGACGTGCTTCCAGGAGAGCTCGGAGACGTGGACCAGTCCGTCCATGCCGCCCAGATCGACGAAGGCACCGAAGTTGACCACCGAGGAGACGACGCCCTTGCGGCGCTCGCCCGGTTTGAGGTTCTCCAGGAACTCCTCGCGCTGTTCCTTCTGGGTCTCTTCGAGCCAGGCTCGGCGGGACAGCACGACGTTGTTGCGGTTCTTGTCGAGCTCGATGATCTTGGCGTCGAGCTTCTGACCCACATAGGGCTGCAGGTCGCGGACCCTGCGGAGCTCGACCAGCGACGCCGGGAGGAACCCGCGCAGGCCGATGTCGAGGATCAGGCCGCCCTTGACCACCTCGATGACGGGGCCGGAGACGACCCCTTCGTTCTCCTTGATCTCCTCGATGGTGCCCCAGGCCCGCTCGTACTGGGCCCGCTTCTTGGACAGGACCAGCCGCCCCTCCTTGTCCTCCTTGGTGAGGACCAGAGCTTCGAGCTCTTCACCCATGCCGACGATCTCGCCGGGGTCGACGTCGTTGCGGATCGAGAGCTCCCGCGACGGGATCACACCCTCGGACTTGTAGCCGATGTCGAGGAGCACTTCGTCCATGTCGACTCGCACCACCTTCCCGGTGACGAGCTGGCCGTCTTCCACGTCGACCATGGTGTCGGCGTAGGCGGCCTCGAGATCGTCGCCCAGATCGTCGACGACGATCGTGCGGAGGGTGAGCTCCGGCGCAGCTTGTGCATCGAGCTCAGCAGCATCGAGCACAGCAGTATCGAGCACAGCGGCCTCGGAGTCGGTAGGTGGAGTCGGTTCGGACACAGAGATGCTTTCGTTGATCTGACAGAACCCCCCGGCCAGAGGACCGGGAGGGCGCGCACCAGCGGCAGCGCAGCCGATCATGCTAGCAGTGGGCCTCTCCCCTCCCCCACTGTCAGGGGCGGTGGGCGAGGAGCACGAACTCGGGCTGATCGAGGTCGGGTGGCTGCCGTGCGTAGTGGCCCGGTGTGACCGACCAGATCTCGTCGACGGCCAGTCCGGAGTGGGCGGCCATGTACCGCAGCTCGCGCGGGGTGAACCCTGTCGTCCACAGGCGGGCCTCGCGGAGAGCGCCCTCCGGATCGCGCAGCTCCGTGGTCTCGAGGTGGACGCCGGAGTCGGCGTCGAACCGATCGCCCTCCTCCAGGAAGCGCACCTGGAAGTAGGAGGAGAAGGCGCTGACGGCCACCTTTCCGCCCGGCCGGACCGCCCGAGCCATCCCGTTCAGCACGAGCCCGTCGGGATCGCTGCGACCCAGCGGGGACTCGGCCGGCGGGCCGTCGTCGGCCCCGGGCGTGGAAGCGCCGCACAGGCCGAAGGCGCCCTGGCACAGGGAGATGGCGGCGTCGAACTCGGCATCGAAGTGGAGGCGCCGGGCATCGACCACGAGGAAGGTGGCTTCGAGGCCGGCGTCGGCGGCTGCCGCCCTGGCCAGTTCCACGAACGTGTCACTGATGTCCACACCGACCACCTCGAATCCCCGGGCGGCGAAGGCCAACGCGTGGCGTCCCGGCCCACAGCCCACGTCGAGCACACGCTGCCCGGGCCGTAGTCCGAGCGCGTCGATCAGCGCGTCGGTCTCCTGCTCGGTGCCGCGGTGAAGGAGTAACGCAAGTAGGCCTCACCGAGATGATCGGCGAGCGGGACGAACCAGTGTGACGGGCTCGGGTCGCCGTCGGGCGCCGACCCTGCCGGATCAGTACTGGCACTCCCACTGGGGTGGCCAGAAGTTCCAGTCCTTGTCGGACGCGAAGTCACCGCACTTTCCGCTGGTTGCTCCGGCGATGAGCAACGAGAGCGCCCCGTAGGCCAGCATGCCCGCCAGCAGCAGGCCGACGATGCTCATGCGCCTCGGTCCCGAACGAGCCATCGTGTCTCCTGCCACCTCTCTGGAACGTGCTGCGATTCGTATCGGCACGAGCGTGCCCGAAATCAAGCACTCTTGGCCTCGGCCCAGCTGCTGCCGAACGCAAGGTTGACCTCGAGGTCGACCCGGAGGTCGAACGCGCCCTGCATCGCCTCGAGGGTCGCTGCGGTGACCGCGTCGTGTTCCTCGGGTACCAGCTCGACGATCACCTCGTCGTGCACCTGCAGCACGACCCGGCTGGACGCGTCCATCGCATCGAGCGCTTCGTCGAGGTGGACCAGCGCCACCTTGAAGATGTCGGCGGCCAGGCCTTGGATCCCGGCGTTCATGGCTTGGCGCTCGCCGGCCTGGCGGATGCGGTAGTTGCGGGAGCTGAGCTCGGGGATCTGCCGGCGACGGCCGAAGAGGGTCTCGGTGTAGCCGCGGTCGCGTGCGTCGGCGACGGTGTGGTCCATGTAGTCCTTCACGGCCGGGAAGGCCACGAAGTAGGCGTCGAGGATCCCCTCGGCCTCGGGCACGGGAATCGAGAGCCGCTGGGCCAGGCCGTAGGCCTCCATGCCGTAGGCGAGGCCGTAGGACACCATCTTGGCCTTGGAGCGCTGTTCGATCGTGATGGCGTCGGGCTGGGCGTCGAAGATCCGGGCTGCCGTGGCGGTGTGGATGTCGTCACCCGCCTCGAACGCGCCGATCAACCCGGGATCCTCGGCCAGGTGGGCGATGCAGCGCAGCTCGATCTGGTTGTAGTCGGCCACGAGGAAGTCGAAGCCCTCGGTCGGGACGAAGGCCTTCCGGAAGGCCCGCCCCTCCTCGGTCCGCACCGGGATGTTGTGCAGGTTGGGCCGGTCGGAGCTGAGCCGGCCGGTGCGGGCCACGGTCTGGTTGAAGGCGGCGTGGATGCGATCGTCGATACCTACCTCAGCCAGGAGCCCTTCGCCGTAGGTGGAGCGGAGCTTCTCGACCTCGCGGTAGCGGAGCAGGTGCTCGATGATGGGGTGCTCACCGACCAGCTTCTCGAGAGAGGCGGCGTCGGTGCTGAACCCGGTCTTGGTCTTCTTCTGGGGGGTGAGCTCCATCTCTTCGAACAGGATCTCGCGCAGCTGTTTGGTGGAGTTGACGTTGAACTCCCGACCGGCGTCGGTGTGGATCTGGGCTCGCAGTTCGGCCGCTTCCTCGACGAGGCGCTCGTTGAGGGCCTTGAGCTCGGCGACGTCGACGCCGATTCCGACGCGCTCCATTCGGGTGAGGACGCCCACGAGCGGGATCTCGATGGTCTCGTAGAGGCTGGTGAGCCCCTGACTCTCGACTGCGTCCAGGAGCGGTTCGGCCAGGACGGCGACCGCGACCGCTCGTGCTCCGGCGACGTCGGCATCGTCGGCGGCTGTGCCGTCGAGATCGAGCTGGCCCTCGGGCGCAGCGCCGGCATCGGGCATGTTCCGCTGGGCGTAGCGGATGAGGAGCTCGTCGAGGTCGTAGCGCTGCTCGGCCGGGTCGAGGAGGTAGGCGGCCAGGGTGGTGTCTCCGGCCAGGCGGGGCGAGGCCACGCCCAGGTCGTACATGGCGTGGAGCAGTGCCTTGCCGTCGTGGGCCACGAAGCCGTCGCCACCGGCGCATCGGGCGGTGAAGGCGTCGACGACGGCGGCGTCCTCGAGTGCTTCCCGCGTGAGCCAGGCGGCCCGCTCCCCCGCGGTGTCCGCTACGAGGGCCAGGCCGCGCACCGCACCGCGGACAGGCTCGCCCTCCCAGACCGGCTCGATGACCAAGGGTGCGGGAGCGGAGATGATGGCATCGACCGCATCTGCGGCGGTCAGCGTCTCCACGGTGGGGTCGAGTGGCTGGGTGGGGTCTCCGCCACCGCCGAGCTCGATGCCGGTGGCCTCGGTGAGACGCTCGTGCAGGCTGTGGAACTCGAGGAAGTCGAACAGGCGGCGCAATTCGTCGAGGTCGGGTTCGGCCGGGACGAGGTCGCCGGGGTCGACCTCGAGGGGCACGTCGCGGACCAGGTCCATGACGCTGAGGTTGGAGCGGACCTGCGCCTCGTTGGCCGCCAGGTTCTCCTGCAGCTTCGGGGTCTGCTCCTCGACCGCTTCGTAGATGCCGTCGATGCCGCCGTAGGTGTTGATGAGCTTGGCGGCGGTCTTCTCGCCCACCCCGGGCACGCCGGGCAGGTTGTCGGAGTTGTCGCCCCGGAGCGCGGCGTAGGCGACGTAGTCGGACGGGGTGACCCCGGTGCGTTCCTTGATGCCGGCCTCGTCGTAGAGGGCGTAGTCGGCGACGCCGCGCTTGTTGTAGAGGACCTTGATGTGGGGATCCTCGACCAGCTGGTAGGCGTCGCGGTCGCCGGTGACGATCATGACGTCGGTGGCGGCGTCGCGGCCCTGGGTGGCGAGCGTGGCGATCAGGTCGTCGGCCTCGAAGCCGACCTGCTCGATCGTCGGGAGCCCAAGCGCATTGATGACTTCGCGCACCAGACCCATCTGCTGACGGAGGATGTCGGGCGCCTCGGAGCGGTTGGCCTTGTAGGTCTCGATCTGCTCGTGGCGGAACGTCGGCTCGGGACGGTCGAAGGCGACGATCACACGGTCGGGTTCGTGGTCGCGCAGGAGGTTGAGCAGCATCGAGGTGAACCCGTAGACCGCGTTGGTCACCTGCCCCGAGGCCGTTGCCAGCTCGGTCGGCAGGGCGAAGAACGCCCGGTAGGTCAGCGAGTTCCCGTCGATCAGCATCAGTCCGGCCACGGGCGGAGCCTACTGCGGGGAGGAGAAGGCCTCCCGCGGGTGTCGGGTCGCCTCCTACGGCGGCGAGACCGCTCCGTCGATGACAGCGGAGGCCACCGCCGCCATCGTGTCGCGCCGCTGCATGGCGCCGGTCTGGAGGAAGCGGAAGGCCTGTGCCTCGGTCATGCCGTGGGCGTCCATGAGGATCCCCTTGGCCCGATCGACCAGCTTGCGGGTCTCGAGCCGCTCCTCGAGCTCGCCGGTACGACCGCGCAGCGTCTGCAGCTCGGCGAACCGGCCCAGGGCGATCTCGATCGCCGGCACCAGGTCACGCTTGTCGAACGGCTTGACGATGTACCCGAGGGCTCCCGCGTCGCTGGCCTTCTGGATGAGGTCACGCTGGCCGAACGCGGTGACCACGACGACAGCACAGGAACCCGACCCGGTCAGGCGCTCGGTCAGCTCGATCCCGTCCATGCCGGGCATGTTGATGTCGACGAGTGCGACGTCGGCGCCGTGCTCGTCCACCGCGGCCAGAATCGGCTCGCCCGATGCCGCCTCGGCGACGACGTCGTAGCCGGCCTCGACCAGGGTTTCCTTGAGGTCGAGCCGGATGATCGCCTCGTCCTCGGCGATCACGACCCGTGGAACGATGTCGCTGGACTCGGGAGCACTCCCGGCGGGAGACGCTTCAGCCATCGGCGGTGAGGCGATCGAGCAGCTCGTCCTGCTCGGCCTCGAGGCGGGCGATCTCGTCGGTCACCCGAGTGCGCTGGCGGCGCAGCACGTCGGCGTGCTTCTGGGCCGCCCGGTTCTCCTGGTCGGCCAGCGGGGTCTCGGACACCAGCGAGCGCAGCCGGGTTTCGTCAGCCTCCTCGGCGAAGTGAAGCAACTGGTCGTCGGTGACCGTCAACTCCTCGCGGAGCTTGGTGAGCTGCCCGCCCACGTCCCGGAGCTTGCGCTCCACTCGCTGTCGCCTCACGCTGCGAGCATACCGATGGTGCTCCGTGCGGCCGGGATATGGGCAGATCGGGTCGCACCCCCGGAGCGAGTGACGTCATGTTGGCGTGGAGCAGGCGCCTGTCCAGTTGAGCGGCAGAGGCTGACGCCGGCACCGACAGTGCGCTTCACTGGGCGCCCCTTCAGGGCTGATGCCCGCCACGAGGGGTTCTCGTATCGTTCGGTCTGTGCGAAGTCGGATGCTCGTCCAGATGGCGGGCCACGGTGGCTCAGGCAAGTCAACGCTCGCTCGCCGAATCGCGGATCGACTCGGCGGTGTGGTTGTCGACCTCGACACAATCAAGTCTGCGTTGCTCGACGCTGGTGCCGAATGGGAGGACGCATCGAGACAGAGCTACGCAGCCATCTACGCCCTCGTCGATGACCTGCTCTCAACCCCCAACGCACGGGTTGTCGTCGACACTCCCTCCTATTGGGCCGAGATCCACGAGCGGCTCACTTCGGTCGCCGACGATCATGGTGCGCAGTACGTGTTCATCGAGTGCGTGGCGGATGAAGCGGTCCGCGCCGTGCGCCTCGAGCATCGACCCACCCGTCGTAGTCAGTTGCCAAGTCATACTGCACGTCCGGTCGACGCTCCGGGCGGGATGACTGCCCCACACCTTCGGTCAGTCCAGCGACCATCCGGTCGAAGCACCATTCAGGTGGAAACTGATCGATACGTCGACCTCGATCGACTGGTCGCCCATCTGCCGATCTCGGACCAGCTCGACTGAGGCAGGCGAGGCAGCCCTCGCACGGGAGCCCGCGAGCTCTGCTGACACGAACGCCACGCCAGGCCGTTCGAGTGACATCGGTGGATGCTGGCCTGCGGAGCCGGGCTGTTTGAACTCCTGGAAGCAGCTGAAGGCGGCGTCGGATGACTCACCGAGCGCACGACGTCGGATGAGGTACCTACTCTGCAGGGCGTGGTACGAGCGGAACCGGTGATAGCTGCCGCCCTTGTCCTGGCAATCTGGCTAGCGGTCGTCCTCCGCTCCACGTGGAGCTTCAGCCGCTCCTCGAGCACCGTGTCCCGCGGGGTGGATGCGGTCGCTCGGGCGATCGGAGAACCTGTCCTCAGCGAATGGCGATGAACCTGGTATTCGGGTTGCGGCAATCTGGAGGTCGCGATTCCTTGCCTTCGAGCCGTGCGTTCTCGAGCTCGGAGCCTCGAGCGGCTTGGTCGTGGCGAAGGGCGAGAGCTTGGGCGTGCCGGGTTTCAACGACGACACCTGGAAGGCGTCCCCGTCTGCGTTCTACGGCGTCGTGTACGTGAGTGTGCGAAGGATCTCCCGACGGAATCTCCTTCAGGGCGAACACCACTTCGCGGTCAGGAAGGAGGACCGCGTCAGACTGCCCCGCGAATGGAGCGAGTGAGCCCCGAAGAGGAGATCCGCCCTTCGAGCGACATCGGTGCGTGCTGGCCTGGCGGGACAGGCTGTTGTCGGGTCAGGCTCAGAGCCGCGCTCGGCAATGTGTCCGGCCAGACGCGGAGGCGGAGACGCCTCAGCGCTCGCTCAGCGGCAGACGTGCTCGCGGACGGTTCTGTCCTCCCCGAGGATGAAGTCGATTGATTCCCAGTAGTCGACCAGGCGTGGGTGTTGGAGCGCTTCGTCACGTGTCAACTTGTGACCGAAGATCGAGGCGTCGTCGTAGGGGATCGCCGCAGGTACGAGCGTTGCCGCAGGTTCCGCTTGATCTGCGACCGGGCCCACACGGGTACCGAAGGTGACATGATCCGTCGCGACATCGGTGCCGAACGTCCCGAGGATCAGGTCAATCCATGCCTCCCGGTCGCCCTCATGATGGTGGCACGCTGCGAGGTACACAGCATGCGGGACGTCGTTCTTGTAGAGGAAGCCCTGCACGAGGACGTACTGGTGACCACACGATTCGCAGTCTCTCTCGGAGAGATGACGATCGGGGTCGAGGCGGAAGATGGGCTGGTCGGAGTTCCGTGGTGTTCGTCGCAGCCCGCAGGACGTGGCGCTCGGGCAGGACACCTATTGCCTGGTTCTACCGAGCGCCATGACACATTCCGGCGGCGTTGACCGATGGTCACTCGCCCCGGGAATCCTCGTGCTCGAGTTCGCTCCCAAAGCGGCCGCCGAGCTGGGTTTCGCGACGCTTGAGGTGGAACTTCACCTCCCTGACGACGAGATCGTCGCACTGCAGACCGGGCTCGACGCCATCCTCGGGCGCCCCGCTTGAACCTGACCCTGGCTGCGAATCCAGCCGCGACGAGCGGATGGGGGACGCGCTTCGGTCCTCCGATCGGCACCCAACGAAGCATCGTTCGAGTGACATTGGTGGATGCTGGCGTGGAGACCTGCTGTTTGCGGGTGCTGTTCCACGGGAGACGCACCCGCACCGGAGCGAGTCGTCAGCTTTCAGGTTGTTGCGGCTTCGTCAACCGGCGGGGCGGCGAGGTCTGCGACGCCGCTGGAGAGTTGCGATGGTTTCCCTTGCATAGTTGATCGCCTTGTCCGCGCTGAGTAGCGAGATGACCTGACCACGTGAACGTGATGGCGGCGTTTCGTCCAGACAGGTGCATCGCGAGATCCTCATAGGTCTCCCTCAGGTCGTTGGCCGACCCCAGGCGGAGCTCGAAACCCGTTGCCTGGCCACGGAACGAAGCAGGCTGGAAGCCCGACGCTTGCATCGGCCGCAGCTCGACGTCGAGCACCGTCTCGAAGCGCTCCTCATCGAGCGCAGCTTGCCACGAGGCCCGATCCGGGATCGAGGCGCCGTCGAGAAGGACATGCAGCTCATAGGACACGCTCGAGGCTCGCGCACGACCCCCAGGGCTTGCGCAGCTTCAGAAGGCCCGCCTCCACTCGGAGTTGGGTCCGCTAGGTCCTCCGACAGGAACCCGCCTCGCCCCCTCGCGTGACATTGGTCGATACCGGCGTGGAGGGGTGTGCTGTCCGCCGTGACTCGAGGTGGCATGGTGCTCGATCAGCGCAGGAGGTGTGCGCTGCCGGCCCTCATGACACTCCTTTGGGGATGGTCGCCTGAACCGCTGCCGTCAGCCGTCTTGACCGCTCTTGAAGCGTCGCCACATCCGGGCTGCGGGCCATTCCCATCGAACCTCCTGACCGCGCCGCTTCAGCATCCAGTATCGGGACCCGACGTAGGCCAGCCGGGCCAAAAGCAGCACGACGGCCAACACGGCGAACCAACCCATGGCCACATGCCAGCCGGATGGGAGTGGCAGAGCCAAACCAGCAGTCGCCATCGGGTCCCGATTCCCTCAGCGCTGGCTACCGATGTCGGCGCGCGTCACGCGTCCAACCTGTCGTCCGGCCTTGGGGGACTCACGGACGAGTCTTGACAAGGCCGTCGCAAGCTCCACGCTTCGGCGACGAGCCGGTCTACGGTGACCCGATGGACGAGCCGACGCGCGATCGCCCCGTTGTTCCCGATGGCTACGGAGTCCCGGAATCCGCGGACGGGATCCTCGAATGGTCAGCGGTCGAGGACCGACTGCGCTCCGCTCTGCACTACTGGATGGCGACGACGCGCCGGGACGGGACCCCCCACGTGGTGCCTCGCTGGGGCGTCTGGCTCGACGGGCGGTTCTGGTACGACGGCTCCCCGGACACGCTCCATGTCAAGAACCTGAACCACGACCCGTCGTGTCTCCTCCATCTCGAAGACGGCCGGCAGGCCGTCATCGTCGAGGGCCGGTCGGACCCGTCTGCACCACCCGGTATCGAGTTGGGCACCCGATTGTCGGAAGCGATGTCCGCCAAGTACGGCGACCAGGGGTACACACCGGGTCCCGACAGTTGGGAAGGCCCCGAGAGCGGGGGCCTGCGCGTCCTCACCCCGGTCAAGGCGATGGCGTGGTTCGAGTTCCCCACCGACATGACCAGATTCCGGTTCCCGGCGGGCCCATAGCCGGGGTGACTGTCATACCCCTGTGGGAGAATGGGGTATGGCGATCGAGCTGGTGGATGCTGATCTTGGCAACGGTCTGGAGCAGATCGCGGCGGGGTTGGATGAGGTGTTGGCGGTGGGGGTGGATCCGGTCGATTCGCCCGAGGCGATCGATCTGATCAGACAGCTCGAGGTCTTGGGCCGCCGGCTGGATGCGGCCAGGGTCGGGTTGGTGGATGTGATCGATCGGAAGGGTCTGTTCCGGGTTGATGGGCATCATTCGGCCAAGATCATGGTCCGGCATGTGGCCAAGCTCTCCGGCGCCGAAGCTGCGGCCCGGGCCAAGACCGCTCGGGCGTTGCGGGATCTCCCGGAGACGAAGGCCGCGTTCCGCAAGGGTGAGGTGGGGTCGTGTCAGGTCCGCCGCCTGGCCCGAGCGCACAGCAATCCGCGAGTGCGGGACCGGTTGCCGGACTTCGAGGGCCCACTGTTGCGCATCGCCACGGGTGAGTCGTTCAAGGTGTTCGATGAGGTGGTGGGCGATTGGGTTCGTCTGGCCGATGAGGATGGCACCTGTGCGGCCAACCAGCGCCGCCACGAGCACCGCGAGTTCCGTCCCGGTCGGGATTTCGATGGTGGCTGGTCGTTCGAGGGCGGGTGTGGGTCGTTGGCCGGGGTCGAGGTGAAGACGATCTTGGATCATTTCGTCGAGGCCGAGTTCCGTACCGATTGGGACAAAGCGAAGATCGAGCATGGTGAGGCGACCACCAAAGAACATCTCGAGCGGACCGATGCCCAGCGCCGGTTCGATGCGTTCTACGCCATGTGCCTGCGGGCCGCGTCGACCGAACCGGGCGGCACCGGCCCCGAGATCGTCACCAATGTGGTCATCGACGACACCACCTACGAACGCACGCTGCGGGCTCTGGCGACCGGGGTCCGGCCCGAGGCCGACCCCGGCGACGAGTCGTATCGGTGCTCGACCATCGATGGGCACCCGGTCGAGGCGACCGAAGCCGTCGCCGCCAGTCTGGTGGGCAAGCTGCGCCGGGTGGTGATCGGCGCCGACGGGGTCGTCATCGACCTGGGTCGCAGCGTCCGGCTCTTCACCGGACTGGCACGCCTGGCCGCCCAGTTGGCCAACACCGAGTGCTTCTGGCCCGGCTGCCATGTCCCCGTGTCACAGTGCCAGATCGATCACCTGGTCCCGTTCACCGAACGCGACGACGGCGGCGGAGGCGGCAGAACCAACCCCGACAACGGGGGACCCGCCTGCGGGAAACACAACCGCCACAAAGAACACGGCTACCAGGTGTGGCGCGACCCCACCGGACAATGGCACACCCACCGACCCGACGGCACCGAAATCCAATAGGTCGGCTCGACCGAAGCGCAACGGGTGCGTGCCCGGGGTGGGATTCGAACCCACACGCCCTTTCGGACAGAGGATTTTGAGTCCTCCGCGTCTGCCATTCCGCCACCCGGGCCGGGTGCGAGGTCGCAGGTTATCGGTTCCCGTCGAAGGGATCCGCTGGATCTCGGGCTCGGCTTGGGACAACATGCACCCATGGACCCCACGGGTGCCGCGAGCGCCAATGCGATGACGAGGCGGATCACGACGATCATCGCCGTCGCCCTCGTCATCTACGCGGTGCGCACATGGCTGATCAACCGGAACGAACAGCGGTACGGCCCGCCGTCCTAGGAATGAAACCTCGCCGGTGCCGGTGCGGTCGGACGTCCTGATGCCGTCCAAGCGGGGTTGGAGATGATCGTGTTCACGTTCCCGGGCCAGGGATCCCAGAAGCCCGGGATGGGAGCACCGTGGAAGGACCACGAGTCCTGGGATCTGGTGGCGCGGGCCGGGGACGTGTCGGGCCGCGACATCGCTCGACTCCTCCTCGAGACCGAGGCCGAGGAGCTGACCGATACCCGCAACGCGCAGCTCGCCACCTTCGTGCTCAGCCTGGTCGTCCTCGACGCCGTCACCCGAGCCGGGGTGACCCCCGACCGACTGGCCGGCCACAGCCTCGGCGAGTACAGCGCATTGGTTGCGGCCGGGGTCCTCGGCTTCGAGGACGGCGTCCGAATCGTGACCGAGCGCGGCGAGGCGATGGCCGAGGCCGGCGCCAAGCAGATCGGCACCATGGCCGCCGTCCTCGGGCTGGACGACGACCAGGTCGAGTCCGCATGCGCCCGCGCCGACGGCGACGTGTGGGTCGCCAACTTCAACGCCCCGGGCCAGGTGGTGATCGCCGGATCCCCCGACGGGATCGAACGGGCCGGGGTGCTCGCCAAGGAGTTGGGCGCGAAACGGTTCATGCCCGTCCCGGTCTCGGGCGCCTTCCACACTCCCTTCATGGCCGCCGCCGGCGACCGCCTCGACCGGGCGCTGGCCACCGCCCAGCTGCACGACGCCCAAACGCCGGTCCTGGCCAACGTCGACGCACTCCCCCACACCGAAGCGGGCGACTGGGGCCCGCTGATGGCAGCCCAACTGTGCTCCCCGGTGCGCTGGCGGCAGATCACCCGGAACCTGGCCGACGCCGGCGTGACCACCTTTGCCGAGCTCGGGCCCGGCAAGGTCCTGACCGGCACGGTCAAGCGGACCGTCGAAGGCTGTCAACAGTTCGCAGTCGGCAGCCCGGACGACCTCGATCCCCTCCTCCGGGCCACCTCGTGACCCCCTCTGCGATCATCGGGTGGGGCGGCGCACTGCCCGGACGGGTCGTCACCAACCACGATCTCGAACAGACGCTCGACACCAGCGATCAGTGGATCACCGAGCGGACCGGCATCAGGGAACGCCGGATCGGCGGCTCCACCACCTCGCTGGCCCACGAGGCCGCCACCCGTGCGCTGGAGGCGGGCGACATCGACCCGGGCTCGATCGATCTGCTGGTGCTGGCGACCTGCACTCCCGACCAGATCATGCCGGCGTCGGGCCCGACCCTCCAGGACCGGCTGGGACTGCGGTGCGGAGCCTTCGACGTCAACGCGGCCTGTTCGGGCTTCGTGTACGCCCTGGGTTCCGCCTACGGCTTCCTCGAGACCGGGATGGACCGGGTTCTGGTGGTGGGGAGCGACACGATGAGCTCGATCACCGACTGGAACGACCGCGGCACCGCCATCCTCTTCGCCGACGGTGCCGGCGCCATGGTGCTGGAGCGGCGTGCCGGCACCGACGGTGGACTGCTCGCGCTGGACCTCGGCACCGAGGGCGCCAGCCGGGACATCCTCTTCACCGACCACGGCGGCACCATCGTCATGAAGGGCCACGAGGTCTTCAAGCAGGCGGTCCGCGCCGTCGTGAGCAGCGTCGACACCGCACTCACCAAGGCCAACCTCGAGCCCAGCGACATCGCGCTGGTCATCCCGCACCAGGCCAACTACCGCATCGTCGACGCGGTTGCCGCCCGCATGGGGCTCGATCACCTCCAGGTGGTAACCATCCTGGACCGGACCGGCAACACGTCGGCCGGGAGCATCCCCATGGCCTTCGCCCACGCCGCCGACTCCGGTCGCCTCTCCCCCGGCGATCTCGTGCTGTTCGCCGGTTTCGGCGCCGGTATGTCCTGGGGCACCGCCATCGTGAGGTACCAGCCATGAGCCGCACCGTCGTCATCACCGGGGGCACCCGGGGCATCGGCCTGGCCACGGCTCGACGGATGGCCGACGCCGGCCACCGGGTGGCCGTCACGGCCCGCAACGCTCCCGACGGCGACCTGCCCGAGCACGTCACCTTCCACGCCGCCGACATGACCGACGCCGACGCGCTCGACGCCGCGCTGGCCGAGATCCGCGAGCAGCACGGCCCGGTCGAGATCCTGGTGGCCAACGCCGGGCTCACCCGCGACCAACTCGTCCTGCGCATGAGCGACGACGACTTCGCCGCGGTCGTCGACGCCAACCTCACCGGCAGCTACCGGATCACCAAACGGGTCGTGCGGGACATGATGAAGGCCCGATGGGGCCGCATCGTCTTCGTCTCGTCGGTGGTCGGATTCTCGGGCCAGACCGGACAGGCCAACTACGCCGCTTCCAAGGCCGGCCTGCTGGGTCTGGCGCGCACGCTGGCCCGCGAGTTCGCCAGCCGCAACATCACCAGCAACATGGTGGTTCCGGGCCCCATCGACACCGCCATGCTCGCCGACGTCGACGAGGCCATGCGCGACGGCATCGCATCGGCCATTCCGGTCGGCCGCTGGGGCACCCCGGACGAGGTGGCGGCGGCCATCCAGTTCCTCTGCTCCGACGATGCCGCCTTCATCACCGGTGCGGCCCTGCCGGTCGACGGGGGCCTCGCCATGGGCCTCTGACCGATGTCGGAGCGCTGAGGCAGTAGATTTCGCGGGACCGACCCGCGGCCCGAGCACCGGCGACCGAGCCGGTCACCAACCGCAAACAGGAGAAAGCACGACGTGAGCGACGAACAGTTCGAGCGATTCAAGAAGTGCGCCGTCGAGGTGCTCTCGGTGGACGACGCCAAGATCACCAAGGAGGCGTCCTTCGCCGACGATCTCGATGCCGACAGTCTCGACCTGGTCGAGTTCGTCATGGCGCTCGAGGAGGAATTCGACATCACGGTCGAGGAAGAGGAACTGGACGGCGTCGACACCGTCGGCCAGGCCTTCGAGCTCGTCTCCAGCAAGCTCTGATGGAACGGCGGCGCATCGCCGTCACGGGCATCGGCGTCGTGGCGCCGTGCGGTATCGGGGCGAAGCAGTTCTGGGACGGGCTCTTCGAGCCGGCCGACGATGGCGTGCGCCGCGTCGACGGGTTCGATCCGGCCGAGTTCTTCGACAACCCCAAGGAAGCGCGGCGCACCGACCGCTTCTCGCAGTTCAGCATGGCCGCCGCCGTCATGGCGCTGGAGCAGGCGGGCGACGTCGCGGCCGGCCACCCCGAATCGGTCGGCGTCACCATCGGGACCGGTATCGGAGGGCTCGAGACCACCGAGTCCAACGTCCTGACCATGGAAACCAAGGGTCCGCGTCGGGTATCGCCGTTTCTCGTCCCGATGATGATGCCCAACGCAGCGGGCGCCGCCGTGTCCATGCGCTTCGGCTTCCAGGGCCCGTGCGAGACGACGGTCACCGCCTGTGCCGCCGGAACCCACTCCATCGGGAGCGCCCTGCGGTTCATCCGTTCGGGGACCTGTGACGCGGTCATCGCCGGCGGGACCGAGTCGGCGCTGACCGTCACGGCCATCCAGGGATTCACCAACATGACCGCACTGTCATCGACCGGCCACTCGGTGCCGTTCTCCGCCGATCGCGACGGGTTCGTGATCGCCGAAGGCGCAGGCGTGCTCGTCCTGGAGGAGCTCCACCGCGCCCAGGCCCGGGGCGCGACCGTGCTGGCCGAGGTCTGCGGATCCGGCAGCACTGCCGATGCCCACCACATCACCGCGCCCGCCCCGGGCGGATCCGGTGCCATCCGCTGCCTGCGGGCCGCGCTGGCCGACGCACAGATGGAACCGGCCGATATCGCCCAGATCAACGCCCACGGCACGTCGACGCCGCTCAACGATCGGGCCGAGGCCGAGGCCATCGTCGACGTCTTCGGCCTTCCCGGCCCGCCGGTCACGTCCATCAAGGGCGTCACCGGTCACTCCCTCGGTGCGGCGGGGGCACTCGAGGCCATCGCAAGCGTGCTCTCCATGCAGCATCGGATGATCCCGCCGACGATGGGCACGGCCGAGCTCGACCCGGAGCTCCCGGCGATCGACCTCGTCCTGGGTGCCGGTCGGACCTGGGAACCGGGACCGGTGGTGTCCAACTCCTTCGGGTTCGGGGGCCACAACGGGTGTGCGGTGTTCGCCCCCGCCCCGGCGGCCTGACCTACGGGGCGACCAGCACGAAGAGCAATTCGCCCTCGACGGTGGTCACGTCGTCGACGGTGCCGATGCCCTGACCACGGCCACCGCGGGCCGACAACCGGGTCATCTCGACCTCGAGTCGGAGTTCCTCGCCGGGTTCGACCTGGCGCCGGAATCGGGCCTTGTTCAACCCCCCGAACAGCGGGAGGCGACCGGCGCCGACATCGTGCGTGAGGACGGCGATGGCGCCGACCTGGGCCAACGCCTCGATCTGCAGCACCCCGGGAAGGGTGGGCCGACCGGGAAAGTGCCCCGAGAAGAACGGTTCATCGGCTGACGGACGCCAGGAACCGACGGCCCGCTCTCCGGGGGTCAGCTCGTGGATCTGGTCGACGAAGAGGAACGGCGGTCGATGGGGCAGGATCGACGCCGGGCTCGGGAACGAGTTCACGCCCGGTACCGACGGGTGGTGGCCGCGCCGAGCGCGACCACCACCGCCGGAACCAACGATCTCGTCAGGCTCACTGGCCCTTGGCGCGTGCCTTCAGCTTCGAGCCGGCGCTGATCTTGACGGCCTTGGTGGCCGGGACTGCGATGGGCTCACCGGTGCGCGGGTTGCGAGCGGTGCGAGCCTTGCGGTCGGTCTGCTCGAACGAGATGAAACCGGGGATGGTCAACTTCTCGTCACCCTTCTCCACGACGTCACCGACGACGTCGATGAAGCAGTTGAGCGTTTCGGCGACCGCCGAGGCGGACTGACCGGTCCGCTGAGCAATCGTGTCGACGAGTTCGGACTTGTTCATGGGTTCTCCTTCTCCGCCCGAGTGGGGCCACTCCGGCGCTCGAAATCTCCAGCGCTGGCACCATATTCGGGGTTTCCAGGATCCCGGTGGATACTCCGACCGGGCGGTCACGGAGAGTAGGCCAACTGCCACAAGGGCTCGCGGCGCTCTCGGGATCTCGGAGCCGGATCAGGGCACCGTGTTGATTCAGGGCACCGTGTTGATCATGTGGGTCGCAGCGTGGTCGAAGTACGCGAGCAACTCCTGCTCCAGCTCGGCCGGCAGATCGGCGGACGTGACCGCCGCGGTCATGTGGCCCATCCACGCGTTCCGCGCGTCGAGACCCACCGGGTACGGGGCGTGGCGCATCCGCAATCGGGGATGGCCCCGCTGCTCGCTGTACGTCGTCGGACCGCCCCAGTACTGCTCGACGAACAGGCGCAGCCGTTCCTTGGCCCCGGACAGATCCTCCTCGGGGTACATCGGTCGCAACGACGGGTCGGCGCCGACCCGCTCGTAGAAGTCGTCGACCAGGCGCTCGAAGAACGGATGGCCGCCGAGCTGCTCGTACATGGTGGGCTCCATGGGCGGGAGGGTACCGGGCCCCTCCCGGCGGCTCCGCTCCCCGACCCGCCGATCAGGGTGCGCGCCGGTAGCGTGAGCGTGTGACCCAGCCCACCACCGCAAGCGCTCGGGCCCGGTTCGACCAGTACGTCACCCCTGAGCTCGATCTGCTCTACCGGGTGGCGATGAGCCTGACCCGCAAGCCCAGCGACGCCGAGGATCTGGTCCAGGACACGCTGCTGCGGGCGTTCCGGGCCATCGAGCGCTTCGACGGTCGGTATCCCCGGGCGTGGCTGCTCACCATCATGCGCAACGCCCACCTCAACCAGGTGCGCAAGAAGCGACCCGACCTGTTGCGGGACCCCGATCGTGGGCTCGACGAGCTTCCCGAGGCGCCGCCCGAGCCCAGCTCCGAGTCCGAGGTCGTCGATGCGCTGTTCGACGCCACCCTCGAAGCGGCCCTCGACGACCTTCCTCCGAAGTTCCGCGAGGTGGTCGACCTGGTCGACCTCGGCGACCTGTCCTACCAGGAGGCGGCCGACATGCTCGACGTACCGATCGGCACGGTCATGAGCCGGTTGCACCGGGGCCGGACCAGGATCAGATCCCAGCTGGAGCGGAATGGATTCGACCCCCGGTCGGGTTCCCGGGACCAGGGAGAGAACCGATGATCGGAATCAAGCCGGGTGGGCTGAGCTGCCGCAAGGTCGCCAAGGTCCTGCAGTCCCACCTGGACGGCGAGCTCGACGACGAGCGCCGCCGGAAGGTGGCGGCCCACCTGGACGAGTGCGAACGCTGCGGCCTGGAGGCCGAGGTTCTCGACGGCGTCAGGACTGCGCTGCGCAGTCGCCGGGAGAAGCTTCCCGTCGCCACGGCGACCGCACTCCGTGAGTTCAGCGATCGCCTGATCAGCGGCGAGGCCGATCCGCCCGACTAACCGACCACCGCCGTGTCGGGACGATAGGTGGACCAGGCGAACCAGAAGGTGTCCACATGGGTCACCGCGGTGAGCTGCGTACCCACCAGCGGGCCGTCGACCGCCTCTCCGAGGATGGACCAGGTCGATCCGGTCTCCTCGTCCACGAACCCGTCGCCTTCGGCCAGGAAGGTCAGGGGGTCCCCATCCACCTCGTTGACGAACACACCGACCGCTCCGATGTCGGCTCCGTCGGCCACGGCGTTGGCATCAAGTGCCGATGCGGTTCCTGGCTTGAGCCACACGGTCAGCGCTCGGTCGCCGTCCTGGACGGCCATCACCCCCTCGGCGGCGAGTTGGCTACGGAGCACAGCGGTCAGCCCGCTGTCGCCCGTGATGCCCACCACCCGCTCCTGAGCCTGGAGGCGGGTGTCGACCTCACCATCGAAGAAGCGGTCGAACGGCCCCTCGAGGCTGTCGTAGCCCTGGTAGGGGTTCCTCCCGTAGTCCCGCGTGATCCCCGTCTGCCAGCTGAGGACCTGCCCGTCGGGATGGGCGGCCTTGAAGTCGGCCCAACTGACCGTGGCCATGGGAATCACGTCGAGCTCGGTGCCGACCAGACCGCCCACCACCGCTCGGCCGTCGAAGTGGGTCCAGAGCGACTGCGTCTGCCGGTCGTACATGAGCAGTGCCGACTGGTAGAGCGAGCCCGAGGTACCGAAGTCGAGGACCCGGCCGTCGTCGATCTCACGACGGAAGGCGAGGGCGGAGTTGCACAGCGGGCAGTAGGAGACCGTCACCGGCTCGTCACCGACGATGTCGTTGACGATCTCGTGCCAGGTCATGATCTGGATGGGGTAGGCCCTGGCGTCGCCGTTCAGTTCGAGCACCACGACCGGTTCCTGATCGCAGAGGAAGGTGGTGTCGTCGACGGAGAAGTAGCGCGGATCGTCGATCGGCGGGATGCCGTCCGGCGGCGGTCCGCCCGACACGATCAGCTCCCGGGGCACCAGCGCTTCGGGGAAGGTGTCGGTGTCGAGGTGGTTCGGCGGGATGGCCGAGAACGCCTCGCCGTCGATCTCCGACGATCCCACCGGGCGGGCGTTGGGATCGCTCACGTCCTCGGTGTCGAGGTACTCGGGGGAGCAGCCCGGCGAGCCGGATGCCGCGGGTTGGACACCACCCGGGTCGTCACTGCCGCAGGCCGCGGCCAGGACGGCGACGGCGCTGAGCACGCCGAGCCACCGGAGGGAGCGGGAACGGGGCGATCGCATGTCGATGGGAACCAGCAGGACGCCGGACGCATTCCGGGCGTGCGCTGAGCGCGCCGGTCGTGCCGTCCGACCCTGCATCTCGGTGAAGAAGAGGGCGGCGCACTGTTGCACGGCCATCGACCACGTGGGATACGCGTGGGAGGTCAGGGCCAGGCGGCCGGTGAACATCCCGGTGCTCATCGCCAGGGCGGGCTCGTGGATCATCTCGCCGGCCCGGTCGGCCACGATGGTGGCGCCCACCACCCGTCCCCCGCCGACCCGGTTGCCGATCAAGGGTTTCGGGCCGGAGATGAGCTTGACGAACCCGTCGGTGCGGCCGTCGGTCACCGCACGATCCACCGCCGACATCGGCCACTCGGCCACCCGAACGTTCCTGCCGGCGGCGTCCCGCTCGACCGCCCCCACCCGGGCCACCTCGGGTGAGGTGAAGACGCACTGCGGCACGAGGTTGGCGTCGAAGCGCTTGGCTCGACGGGCGAAGGCGTTGTCGGCCGCCAGCCGGCCCATCTCGAAGGCGGCGTGGGTCAGTTGGACCCGGCCGGTGATGTCGCCGACCGCGTACACCCCGTCGGCCGAGGTCGACAGGTCATCCGACGTGGTGATGTAGCCGCGCTCGTCCACCGAGACACCGGCAACGTCGAGATCCATGCCGTCGGTGACCGCCCGACGACCGACAGCGACCAGCAGCTGCTCCGCCTCCACGACGGCCCCTCCCCCGTCGACGAGCCGGATGCCACCACCCTCGACCTTCTCGACCCGCTCGACGCGACTGCCGGTGCGCACGTCGATCCCCTCGCGCCGCAGGACATCGGCGATCAGGTCGGATGCCTCGGGTTCCTCCCGGGGAAGGACCCGATCCTCGGCCTCGAACACCGTCACGGGGATACCGAAACGAGCGAAGGCCTGGGCCATCTCCACCCCGATCGGCCCACCGCCGAGGATCGCAAGCGAGGCCGGTGCGTCCCGCAGGTCGAACAGGTCCTCGTTGGTGAGCACGTCCACCGAATCCAGACCCGGAATCGGTGGCACGAACGGCGCCGTGCCCGTGGCGATGATGGTGCGCTCACCCTCGAAGCGCGTCCCGTCCACCTCGACCGCTCCTCCGGAGCGCATCCGGCCCCACCCGTCGACGACCGGGATGCCCTCCGCAGCCAGGACGTCGGCGGTCTCGGTGGCGGCGATCTTCTCGATCGTCGAGCGCACGCGCTGCATCGCGTCGGAGAACGAGGCGCCCTCGCGGACGCCGCCAGAAGGGTCTTGGACGGCACACAGCCCGTGAAGGTGCAGTCGCCGCCGATGGGTCCGGAGTTGACCAGGATGACGGACTTCCCGGCATGCCGGGCTGCCATGGCGGCGCCCAGGCCGCCGGAACCGCCCCCCAGGATCAACAGGTCGGCTCGACGGTTCGTGATGGTCGTGGTGGTCACGGGCGACCCTCCGGTCAGTGGACGGCCCGGAGGCCGAAGAATGCGTAGGTGAAGATCACACACCCGAGGACGAACGTGCGGAGGTCGCGGTTGCGTCGGGTCAGCACCAGGGCGGTCACCCCGACGACGGCGACCAGGACGACCTGGACTCCCACACCCGCATCGGTGCGGGGCAGCAGCACCTCGCGGAAGATCCCAGCCGGGAACAGGCTTCCCAGGAGCCGGCCGCCGAGCAGAGTGGTGGCGATGGTGAGCATCAGCGCATCGAACCCACTGGTCCGAGCGCGCATTCCCTCACCGCTCGGCACCGTCCAGGGCTCGACGCAGTTCGCCGACGAACTCGGCGGCACCGATCGGGCCGCAACCCTCCAGCAGCCGCCGCACCAGCGCAGATCCCACCACGACGCCGTCGGCGACCTCGCACACCTGGACCGCCTGCTCGGGCGTCGAGACCCCGACCCCGACCAGGATGGGCAGATCGGTGAGAGGCTGGAGCCGGCCGGCGATGGTGGTGGCACTCTCGGCCAGCTCCGTGCGTTCGCCGGTGACGCCCAGGAGACCGACGCCGTACACGAAGCCCGACGCACGGCCACAGATCCGCCGGAGCCGGTCGTCGTCCGCCGTGGGAGCGGCCAGCAGGATCGTCTCGACCCCCACGTCGTGGGCGGCGTTCTCCCATGGCTCGAGCTCCTCGAGCGGCAGATCCGGCACGATCGCCCCGGCGATCCCCGCGCCCACCAGCGACGAAGCGAAGCGATGTTCGCCCGAGCGCATCACCGGGTTGTAGTAGGTCATCACGGCGATCGGCACGCCGGCATCGACATCGGCGAGATCCTCGATCAAGCCCTGGGGGTTCGCCCCGGCGGCCAACGCCTGCTCGCTGGCCTGCTGGATGACCGGACCGTCCATGACGGGGTCCGAGAACGGGATCCCCACCTCGATGGCGTCGGCGCCGGCGTCCGCCAGCGCTCGCACCACGTCGAGCCAGTCGGGTTGCATCCCGCCGGTGACGTAGGGCACCAAACCCTTCTGGCCGGCATCGAGGCGGCGGCGCAGGGACGCCTCGATGGAGCCGACGCTCATCCCAGGATGTCCATCATCTGCGGGGCGTCCTTGTCGCCTCGGCCCGACAGGTTGCAGAGCACGCTGCGGCCGGCCAGCTCGTCGCCGGAGGCCGCCGCGATCCAGGCGATCGCGTGGGCGGACTCGAGTGCCGGGATGATGCCCTCGGCGCGCGACAGCAGCTGGAACGCCTCGACCACCTGCTCGTCGGTGACCTGCACGTACCGGGCTCGGCCGCTGGCCGCCAGCGCGGCGTGTTCGGGGCCCACGCCCGGGTAGTCGAGCCCGGCCGAGATGCTCTCGGCCTCCAGGACCTGCCCGTACTCGTCCTGCAACAGGTACGAGCGCATCCCGTGGACGACGCCCGGTACGCCCCGGGCCAGCGCCGCTCCCCCAGCCGGCTCCACGCCGACCAGTTCGGCGTCGGTGTCAGCGAACCCGGCGAAGATGCCCGCCGCGTTGGAACCACCGCCCACGCAGGCGGTGACCACATCGGGCACCCCGCCGTGGCGGTCGGCGAACTGCCATCGGGCCTCGTCGCCCAGGACCCGGTTGAACTCGCGGACCATCCACGGATACGGGTGCGGCCCCATGACCGAACCGAGGCAGTAGTGGCTGTGGGCCACCGTGCCCACCCAGTCCCTCATGGCCTCGTTGACCGCATCCTTGAGCGTCCGGCTGCCGGTCAGCGCCGGTCGCACCTCGGCACCGAGGAGCCGCATCCGGAAGACGTTGAGCTCCTGACGGGCCATGTCGACCTCACCCATGTACACCGTGCACTCCAGACCGAACTTGGCCGCGGCGGTGGCGGTGGCGACGCCGTGCTGGCCCGCTCCGGTCTCGGCGACCAGCCGGGTCTTGCCCATCCGCTTGGCCAACAGGGCCTGGCCGAGCACGTTGTTGACCTTGTGCGATCCCGTGTGGTTCAGGTCCTCACGTTTCATCGTGACCTGACACCCGAGCTGCTCCGAGAGGTTCGGACACTCGGTCAACGCGGACGGCCGGCCGGCGTAGTGGGTCAGCTGGTCGTCGAGCTCGGCTCGGAATCCGACGTCACCCCACGCCTGGCGGAAGGCCGCGTCCAGCTCCTGGAGGGCCGGCACCAGGGTCTCGGGGACGAAGATGCCCCCGTACTCGCCGAAATATCCGTCCGCGGACGGTTCGTTCATCGCCATGTCGACCTCCGGGTCAGCCGTCGTCGCGCCAGTCGTAGGGCAGGTCGCCCTCGGCGTGCTGGGGTTCGGGTTCGGCGGCTCGGGCCGAGGCGACGAAGCGGCGGATGAGCGGCCCGTCCTTGCGCCCGGCGTGACGCTCGACGCCCGACGAGACGTCGACGCCCCAGGGCCGCACCTGCCGCACCGCTGCGGCCACGTTGCCGGGTGTCAGCCCGCCGGCCAGGATCAGCCGCTGGTTGTCGGGGATGCTCTCGGCGAGGGTCCAGTCGAAGACCTCGCCCGATCCCGGGTTGGCCCCGTCCAGCATGATGGCGTCGACCTGGTACCGGTCGACGTGCTGCAGCTCCGGTGATCCCGCCTCGAACGCCTTCACCACGAATCGCAGGCGGGTCCGGATGGAGGCCACCTGCTCGGGCGACTCGTGCCCGTGGAGCTGAGCGCCGACCAGGCCGGCACGCTGCACCGATTCGACGACCCGATTCGGTGACTCGTCCTTGAACACGCCGATGGTCATCACATCGTCGGGCAGCCGAGCGGCGATCTCCCGCGCGGTTCGGACGGTGACCCGGCGTTTGCTGGGCGCGAACACGAATCCGACGGCGTCGGCGCCCAGACCGACGGCCAGAAGGCCGTCCTCCTCGGTGGTGATCCCACAGATCTTGACGAACATGTGAAGTGTTGACGCTACCCGACGACCGGCTCGGGATTGCAGGTCATCCGGCGCCCGCTCGCACGAGGTCGGCGACGGCGTTCGCGGCGTCGGTCGAGCGGACCAGGCTCTCGCCGACGAGGACGGCGTCGAAGCCCGCCTCGCGGAGTCGGGGAAGGTCGTCGGGGCCGGCGATCCCGCTCTCGGCGACGCGGACGACCGTGTCCGGCAGGCTGCGAGCGACCCGCACGGCGCGGTCGGTGTCGACGGCGAAGGTGACGAGATCCCGCTGGTTGACACCGACGATCCGAGCTCCGGCCTCGAGGGCGGCGTCGGCCTCGGCCTCGTCGTGCACCTCGACCAGGACGGCCAGGCCCAGATCGGTTGCGGCTCCATGGAGCTCCTGCAGCTCGGTCGGATCGAGGGCGGCGACGATCAGCAGCACCGCGTCGGCGCCCATGATGCGGGCGTCGCAGACGTCGGCGAGGGAGACGGTGAAGTCCTTCCGCAGGACCGGGAGCTCGATCGCGGCACGCGCATCGGTCAGGTCGTCGGGCAGTGCCCCGAAGAACCGCTCGTCGGTGAGGACCGAGATGCACGAAGCTCCCCCCGCTTCATAGGAGCGCGCCAAGGCGGCGGGGTCGAGATCGGGGGCGAGCGGACCCTTGGACGGCGACGACCGTTTCACCTCGGCGATCACGCCCACGCCGGCGGCACGCAGCGAGGCGGCGAAGTCCCGCGCCGGCGGTTGCCGGCGCGCCTGCTCGACGAGCGCGTCGATCGATCGGGTATCGGCTGCTGCCGCGTCCCGGTGGCTGCGGAGGATCTGGTCGAGGTAGGTGCGGGCGGTCACGGGCGGGCCGGCCTGAGCCAGGCGGCGCTCGTGCCGGTCACGGCACTACGCGCCCTTGCCGCCGGTGGGGGTGGCCTGGACCATCATGGGGGCGCCGCCCAGAAGACCGCCGAGCTCGCCCATCAGGGCCGCCATACCGTCGCTCGAGGAGTGGACACCCAGGGCGTCGGCATCCGTGTAGCGCTCGTACATCCAGATGACGTCAGGATCGCTGTCGTCACGGTGGAGCAGGTACATGAGGGTTCCCGACTCGTCCTCGACCGTCGGGAGGATCGAGCCGAGCGCAGCGAGCAGTTCGTCGCCCTTCCCCTCGGCGGCGGTCAGCTTCACGAACATTGCGGTCTCGGTCATGGCGGCGAGCGTACACCGCCCCACCACCACCGAACTCGTGGAGTTTCGTGGCTGAGAGAACGCCGAAGGTTCACGAGAACGGCGGTCAGGAGCGGTCGTTGCGGTAGCTGGCGAACACGGCTGACACCGGAATCGCCACGAACGCGCCGAACGCCACCATCACCGAAATCATCAGCGCCGCACCGAAGCCACGCCACCCGACGATGGCCCACGCCATCAGCATCAGGATCGCGACGCCCAGCGAGACGACCGACAACGCGACCAATCGGGCGCGGATCGGATCGTTGGGCTCACCCGCGCCGTCGTAGGACGACCGCACCTCGTCGTCCAACTCGGAGCGCCGACGACGCGGTTCCTCTTCCTGGAAACTCCGCCCGGTCGGCCGGCTGCCCCCCGAATCCTCCCGATGGCGCCGCTGGTCGTACACGAAGCGAAGCTCGGGGTCGCTCAGCACCGCCCACGACTCGTTCACCTGCTGCATCTTGCGCTGCAACGACGCTCGGGTGGCGGCGTCGGCGTCGGAGTGGAAGTCGGGGTGCAGGCGACGAGCCATCTGCAGATACGCCCGTCGGATCTCCTCGGTCTCGGTGTCGGGCTCGACGCCGAGCACCCGGTAGTGGTCGCCTGGCGACGAGGCGAAGTGCGACACCCGCTCAGCCCGCGCCGGGAGCGGGTCGCACCTGTGCCGGCGCCTCGTCGTCGTCCCAACGAACAATCGCGTCCGTCGGGACGTCGATCCGCCGGTGGACCAGCGCCAGCGCAACGGCGCCGTCGGGCGTGAAGGCCACGCTGGACAGCGTTCCGGAATCCTCTCCCCCGCCGTCCACGGTTCCCTCGCCGTGCACGGTGGCGCCGACCGGAGGGACTGCTCCGGCGATCTCGATCACCCGCAGGCGGCGCGGCACGTTGCCCCCCCGCGAATCGATGCGGGCCACCAGTTCCTGGCCCGTGTAGCAGCCCTTGTCGAAGTCGACGGAACGGTCGACCAGCTCGAGCTCGGCGGGAATCACATCGGAGGTGACCTCACGACCCATGGCGGGAATGCCCGATCGGATCCGCAGCCGGTCCAGGTCGTCCGGCGCCAGCTCGTTCGCACCGGACGGCCACTCGAGCGTCGGCCCGACGAGATCGAGCGACTCCACCTCGGACCACCCGGGATCGTGGCGGACCCTGGCGTCGCCGGCCACCTCGATCGCTCCGGGTCCTCGTACCGCCAGCATGCGCAGGGCAATCGGCTCGATGGTGCAGGCGATGCGGATCAGGAACCGGTTCAGGCGATCGATGACGGCCGGGCCGTGACCCGCTTCGAGGTCGAGGAGGTACCGGTCGTCGCCTTCGAAGGTGACGCGCAACCAGGCCACCATCTTCCCGGTGGGTTCGAGCAGGAGCGACCAGCGGCTCTCCCCCGGCATCAGGTCCACCACGTTCTGGCTGAGCTGACCCTGCAGGAACGAGCCGGCGTCCGGCCCGCTGACCTGGACCCCGTCGCGGTCGAGCTCGATGGCGGCCGGACCGCTCATCGGCCCGCCCGCATTCGACGGGCGGCCGGGACCGCGCTGAGCAGCGCCTTGGCCTTGTTGTGGCATTCCAGATCCTCGAGTCGGGGTTCGCTGTCGACGACGATGCCGGCGCCGGCCTGCACCGACGCATCCCCGTCCGGCCCGACGACCATGGTCCGGATGGTGATGGCGGTGTCGATGTTGCCCGAGAAGTCGATGTAGCCGACGACGCCGGCGTACGGCCCCCGGCGGACCGGCTCGAGCTCGTCGATGATCTCCATGGCCCGCACCTTGGGCGCGCCCGACACCGTGCCGGCGGGAAGGGTGGCCTTCAGCACGTCGATGGGTCCCAGCCCCTCGCGGAGTCGGCCCGACACCTGCGAGGTCAGATGCATCACGTGGCTGTATCGCTCGAGGGTCAACATCTCGTCGACGTGGAGCGATCCGAACTCGACCACCCGTCCGACATCGTTGCGGGCCAGGTCGACGAGCATGACGTGCTCCGCCACCTCTTTCGGGTGCTCGCGCAGCTCGGCGCCGATCCGCCGGTCCTCGGCGTCGGTCTTGCCGCGCCAGCGGGTGCCGGCGATGGGGCGCGAGATGACGGTTCGCTCGCGCAGCTGCACCATCGGTTCCGGGGAACAGCCCACCAACGACAGCTGCGGCAGTCGGACGAAGTACATGTACGGACTGGGGTTCACCTGCCGGAGCACCCGGTAGTAGTCGAACGGCTCGGCGTCGAGCTCGAAGTCGAACCGCTGCGACAGCACGACCTGGAACACGTCGCCGGCCAGCACGTGCTCGCGCGCCACCCGAACCGCGTCCTCGTACCGGGATCCGCCCATCGACGATTGCACCTCGGCGGGGTCGAGCAGGTCGTCCGGGTGCGGCGGAGCCACCAGGGGCTCGTCGACCGAACGGGCGCCGTCGGCGGCCATCTCGTCGACCCGCGCCGCGGCGGCGTCGTAGGCAGCGTCGAGCTCCGCGGCGGTCTCGTCGCCGCTCAGCAGGACGTTGTCGACGAGAAAGACGCGCTGCCGGAAGTGGTCGAAGACCGCCAGCTGTCCGATGATCGAAAAGACCGCGTCGGGATAGCCCTGGTCGTCGTCAGGGGCGTCGGGCAGGTGTTCGACCTCTCGTACGACGTCGTATCCCAGGTAGCCCATGATTCCGCCGTGCAGGGGAGGAAGGCCTTCGATCAGCGGCGAGCGGTAGCGCTCGAGCGCCGCCTCGATGAACGCCAATACGCCGCGGTCGGTGGGCAACGCCGGGTCGAGATCGCCGTCGACGGTGAGCCGGCCGCCCTGGCTGACCACGGTGGCGAGGGGCCGACGGCCGACGAACGAGAACCGGCTCCAGCGTTCGCCGTGCTCGACCGACTCCAGCAGGAAGCCCGGCTCGTCCGCGACCACGCGACCGAACGCGGCGACCGGGGTGATCAGGTCGGCCACCAGCTCGCGCCAGACCGGGACGACGGTGTGGCTCGCTGCGAGGGTATGGAACTCGTCGCGGCCGGGTTCGATCACGCTGGACCGAACGCCCGGTGGAAACAGGTGTACTCACCCTCGACGTGACAGGCGCCGCTGCCCTCCTGCTCGACCACGAACAGCAGCGTGTCGCCGTCGCAGTCGTAGAAGGCCTCGCGAATGAACTGCCGGTCGCCCGAGGTGTCGCCCTTCCGCCACACCTCCTGCCGGCTGCGACTCCAGAAGATGGTGCGCCCGGACTCGAGGCTGAGTCGGAGCGTCTCGGCATTCATCCAGGCCATCATCAGGACGCGCCCGGTCCCCTCCTCCTGAACGATGGCGGCGACCAGGCCGTCGTCGTTGTAGGTGACAGCGGCCAGCTGCTCGGCGGTGAAGGAAACGGGGGTCTCGACGGGCATCGAGCCATCGTAGGTCCCGCGCGGCGGAGAGCCCACGGCGGTATGGCCGATCTGCGGGCCCGTCGGGAGTTCAGCGCAGGTGCTGCTCCAGGCGGGCCATCCGCTCGAAAAGGCCGACGACGTCCGGCGACACGTGGGTCGGATCCAGCTCCCGGTACACGGCCTCGACGTTGATGGCCAGCCGTTCCGGCGACCGCCATCGCGCGTAGCCGTCCAGTTCGATGTCGAACGTGGCCGACTCGGCGGACTCCCCGGCCGCGTGCCGGGCCGTGGCTTCGTCCTGGACCCAGCGCAGGTAGTCGGCCACGGAGCGGACGCCGAGGTCGTCGGTCAGCGGTCCGTGTCCGGGCACGATGACATCGAGCTCCCATGCGATCAGCTGGTCGCACGCGGCGAGCCAGTTGGAGACCGGGCCGGCCCAGACGATGGGGGTGGCATCGATGAACAGGATGTCGCCGGTGAAAGCGACCGCCGCGTCGGGCACGTGGACGAGGACGTCGCCGCGGGTGTGGGCGGGTCCCACCTCGAGGACGTGGGCGGGCCGGCCGCCCACCGCGACGTCGAGGCGCCCGGAGAAGGTCCGAGTGGGATCGGCGCCGGTGACGCCGGCGAAGTCGAAGTCGCCGAAGCAGCGGTCGAGGTAGCCGGCCAGCGGCTCGGGGAAGTCGGTGTCGAGGAGCGCGGCGAGGAGCGCGGCGGGCACCTCGTCCATCTCCTCGGCGCTGGCCTCGGACGCCACGATCTCGGCCCCGTCCACCAGTTCGTTGCCGTAGCAGTGATCGCCGTTGGCATGCGTGTTGATCAGCGTGCGGATGGGTGCGCCACCGGTGATGGGCGCCATCGTGTCCAGCATGCGCCGGGTCAGCGGGAGGTCGAAGAGGGTGTCGATCAGCAGTGACGCCCCCTCACCGGCGACGAGTCCGGCGTTGGACATACCCCATCGATCGGGCTGGAGGTAGGCGTGCACGCCGTCGGCCACCTCTTCGAGCCGGGTCCCGTCCGCGCTGCCCATACCGAGACGCTAGCGGTCGCCGGATCGGCCTGGGGCGGCCCCAGCGCACGGTGGGGGCTGCCCCCGATGCCGCCGGCGCGGTCACGGGCCGAACCTGGAGACATGACCAGCACGACGATCCCCGACCAGTCCGACCGCATCGGGCCGAGCCCTTCCTCCACCGAAGCGGTCGCGCCGGCGGCGGGGCGCGACCTGGTCATCGACCTGGTCCGGGTCGGCGCGATCGCCGCCGTCGTGCTCGGCCACTGGCTCGTCGCCGGTCTCGAACGGGCGGACGATGGCCTGATCACCGTCAACGCGCTCGGACCGGTCGAGGGGCTGCGACCCGTGACGTGGCTCTTCCAGGTCATGCCCCTCTTCTTCGTCGCCGGCGGCGCCGCCAACCATGCGTCCTGGTCCAACGCTCGCAGCCGCGGTACCGAGGCGTCGGAGTGGATCGCCGGCCGCCTGTCGCGGTTGGTACGGCCCACGCTCGCGCTGGCATCCGCCTGGGCGACGGTGAACGCGATCCCGACGCTCTTCGGACTGGACGGACCCGTCCTGGCGGATGCCGCCTGGGTTGCGGGTATCCCGCTCTGGTTCCTGGCGGCCTACGTGCCGACGATCGCCCTGGCTCCCACGCTGGTCCGGTGGGGCGGCCGAGCCCCCGTGGCCGCCCTGGCCTTCCTGGTCGGCGGGACGGTCCTCGCCGACCTGGTCGGCATCGGCGCCGGTGTCACACCCGTTCGGTTCCTCAACCTCCTGTTCCCGTGGCTGCTGTTCCAGCAGCTGGGGTTCTGGTGGCGTGAGGGCCGGCTGCCCAGCGGACGCGCCGGCGCTGCCTGGGCCGCCGCGTTCATCGGTGCCACCGCCGCCGCCACGATCCTCGGCCCCTACCCGGTCTCGATGGTGTCGGTCCCCGGTGAGGGGCTCGGCAACACCACGCCGCCGACCGTTGCGCTCGTCCTGCTGGGCTGCGCTCACCTGTTCACCGTGCGGGCGCTGCTCGGGCCCCTACGCCGGCTGACCCGGCGACGGTCGGCGCAGGTCGTCCTGTTCGTCGTGGGGTCGTCGGCCATGACCGTCTACCTCTGGCACTTCACGGCGCTGGTGGTCATCGCGCTCGGCGCCCTGGCCCTGGACCTCCCCCTGGCCGAGGTCGGCAGTAACGGCTGGTGGCTGGCCAAGCCGGCGTGGATCCTGGCGTCGGCGGTGGTGCTGGCGGGGCTCATCCGGGTGGTTCGTCGCTTCGAGGCTCCGTGGCCGCCGCCTGGCCCGATCTCGGGCGGAGCGGTCGCTGCGGCCGCCGTCCTGTTCGCCGCCGCCGCGGTCCGCATGACGACCGCGGGATTCCACGCCGAGTCGCTGCCGCTGCACGTCGACCTGATCGGGCTCGGACTGCTCTTGACATCGGCGTTCATGCTGAAGAATCCGCTTCGACGGGGAATGGCGCGGCGATGAGCCCGGTTGGGCCTGCATGGCACGACTTCGCACCCGGTCCGGACGGACGAGCCCCCTCGCCCCCCTGGCTCTCGCTGCGGCCCTCGTCCTGCTGGCATCCGCCTGCGGCGATGGTGGCGGCGACACGGCGGCTCCGTCCCTGCCCCGAGCCCGCCGACGACCAGGCCCAGTCCGTCGGCCCGGCCGCCCCCGGCATCGAAGGGCCGCTCCCGGCCGTCGATGTGGTCGACGTGGGATCGGGCGCAACCGTGTCGCTCACGGACTACAACACCGGGCAGCGTCCCCTGCTGGTCTGGTTCTGGGCGCCGCACTGACCGACCTGCCAGCGCGAAGCGCCGGACGTCGAGCAGTTCGCTCGCACTCACCACGGATCCACCCTCGACATCATCGGTCTCGGCACCCAGGACAGCCTGGGGCTCGCCGAGGAGTTCCGCTCCGAGCTCGGCGTCGAGTCGTTCCCCCTGCTGTGGGACCCATCGTTCGACAGCTGGCGCTTCTTCGGCGTGCAGGGCCAGCCGTTCGCCCTGCTCTTCGGGGCCGACGGTGCACCGCTGGGGAACTGGGTCGTCCTGGACGACAGTGCCCAGGACGAGATTCTGACCCTGGTGTAGCCCCGGCCCGCCCCACCCACCCCGATCTCGCGGCCACCAGACCCAGTTCCGGGCCTCACGGCCGCGAGTTCGACGGTGGCGGTGGGCGTCAGCCGGGGTGGCGCATGCGCCAGAACGCGCCGGCGCCCAGCCCCGCCGCCAGCACCATCGCCACCACCGCCAATGGCCCGGTGCCGCCGCCGTCGTCGGTGGAGTCGCTCTCGCCCGGGATCGCTGCCGCGGCCATGGTCGCTCCGGGCTCCTCCGGGGCCGCAGCCACGGTCGTGGTGGACGACGTGCTGCTCGTGGTCGACGGCACGCTCCTCGTCGGCGCCACCGTCGTCGATGGGGCCGAGGTGGAGGTCGTGCTCGTCGGCGCCGAGCCGGGGGGTGCCGGTGCCTCGGCCGAAGGCTGCGACGCCGGTACCCCCGGAGCAGTTGGCGTCGGGACCGGTTGCGGACGGCCAGGGGCGATGGCCGGTGGGGCCGCCGGCGGTGGCTGGGGTGCCGGCGGTGGTGCGGTCGCCGTCGTCGGCGGCGCGGCGGGGCAGATCCGGTCGATCGACCGGAACGCCGGCGGGTCGCCGCTCCCCCAGCGCCAGCCATCGACCGCTCCGTCCGTGACCGTGCGGCTTCCGGCCCCCACCGGGGCCTGGGCGAAGGAGGTGTCGCCGGGATTCGCCAATGCGTACGCCCAGTACTGGGTGCCGCCGCAGCTCAGACAGGCCGAGTCGGTACTGCACCCCGTCCCCTCGATGGAGCACACGGCCCCACCGAGGCCGCCGAACGCCCGGATCCCGGCGTCGAAGGTGCTCCGAGCCAGCAGTTCGAGCCCCGTGATCGACTCCTCCTCGAACCAGACACACGCGGTGTGCGGTCCGGAGCCGTCGCCGGGATCCACCACGACGCCGGCCCGGTTGAGCGCGGCGGCGTCAGCGGATCGTCCCACCGAACCCGGCACGACCGTCGTCAACGCCAGACCGACGATCAGAGCGGCGACGCCGGCGGCTCCGGGGCGCGATCGGTTCACGAGCGGCGATGGGGTGCCATCTGCACGGCCACGCGGACCAGGAGCAATCCCGCCAGGACCAACAGCCCGGCCAGCAACACCGTCGTCTCCCACGAGGAGGATCCCGTCGTGGCCAGCGAGGTGGCGGTGGGCGTCGTTGCGGTAGCCGATGCGCTCTGGACCGTGGCCGATCTGACGGCCGTGGCGACCGTCGGGGTGGAGCGAGGGGTGGTCACCGGTGCGGTGGTGGGCGCCACGGTGGTCGCAGGAGCGACCGTCGTCGCCGGCGCCGCAGTGGTCGTGGGCACGGTACTGGTGGGCGCGACCGTGGTCGAGCTGGTCGGCGGCGCCGGGGCACTCAGGTCGGGGCAGGGGCCCGGCGTGGTCCAGTTCCACCGCAGCGCAAGGGCCTGCACCCCTTGCGAGGTGGCGAAGGTGTTCACCCCGAAGGAATCGGAGGGGCTGGCGATGCGCCCGTCGGGTTGCTGCTGGGCCAGCAGGTAGTCGGTCGGAGCGACGTAGGGATCCGCGGCCCGCTCGGGCGCCAACCCGTCGCGCCACGCCCGGGTCGCGGTGTCGAGTCCGTACGCGTCGAGTCCCAGGATGCCCAGCGCGGTGCTGTTGGGGTTGGCCGAACCGAACGCCACCCACCCGCCGCTGGAGGCGTCGTGCTCCAGCGCCAGCCGCCGGAGTGCGGCGGCGACCGCCTGGTCGTCATCGGCCACGCCGGCGGACGCCAGCGCCTGCAGCGTCCGACCGGTGATGTCGGGATCGAACGTGTCGTCGGTCGCGTCGCCGGCGAAGTTCCAGCCTCCCGACGGGGCGGCGGCCGCGAGGACTGCGGCCACCGAGCGCTCGGGGATGTCGAGGCACAGCTGGCGCTGGGCGAGCAGGGCGGACAGGGTGTCGCCGAAGGTTCCGTACAGGCCCGTCCCGGCGTCGAACCCGGCGTCCATCGTGGCGACCAAGTCGATCGCGCCCCCGTCCTGAGCGGGGTCGAACGCCACCGGCGACAGTCCATCGGACCAGCCACCCGGCGCAGCCACCTGGGCGATGAGCTTCGCTGCTGCGCCGGCCGTTGGGCCGACCTCCGCCTCGTCGTCGATGGCGTCATAGGGCGTCAGTCCGGCACCGGTCGACACGGCGCCGACGGCGGACCGGGCGGCGCTGGCATCCCAGCTGCTCCCGGTCTGGGCCGCCTCGGCGATGGCCAGCATGGTGTCGGCGGTCTCGAAGCCGGCGAATCCCGCCACCTCGAATCCCCCGTCGGTCTGCTGCTGGGTCACCAGCCAGGCGGCACCGCCGGCGGCGTCCGCCGACGCAGGTGCCGCCATCATCGTCATCGTCATCACGACGGCTGCCGCCAGGCCGACCGTCGTTGCCCGTCGCTTCTTCATGCGCTGCGCTTCCTCCCGGCCCCGTTCCACGAGGGCCTGTCGTCGGGAACGCCGGCCGAGGCTTCGGATCCGGCGGACAGCGGCAGGTGTTCTGGCTTGCGCTCGACGGGATCGTGCGCTCACAGTTGCGGGACAGCGCCGGACTCTCACCGACTTCCCCTGCACCCTCGGCCGGGACCGGGGGCCGCGACGGTGGGTGCCGTCGCTCGTTGTCTGGGCCGTAGCGTACGGCCCAACGAACAGCAGCCGCCAGCCCGGGCGGTCCCGTCAGGACACCGCGATGCAGCCGAGCAAGTTCCACGCCGCCAGTTGGCTCGTCTGGGCCCTCTCCGGCGCGGTCATCGTCCAGCTCGCTCCCAATCCGGCGCTGCTGCTGCTGGTGCTCGCGGTCTCGGCCGCGGTCGTCGCCGGATGCGTCCTCGACGGCCCGCTCTCTCGGGCGTTTCCCCAGCTGATCGCCGTGGGGATCGCCTTCGGTGTGCTTCGGGTGGTGCTCCTCTCGCTGACCACGCACGGGGTGGGCGACGTGTGGTTCCGCCTGCCCGAGCTGACCCTCCCTCGGATCATGGGAGGGTTCACGGTCGGCGGAACGATCGAAGGCGACGTCGTGCTGCAGGCCGCGGCGGAGAGCCTGCAGTTGGTGGCCCTGCTCGGGGTCTTCGGCGCGTTCAACTCGGTGGTGGCCCACTTCGAGCTGGTCGGCCTGCTCCCCAAGGCGTACCACGAGGTCGGGCTGGTCATCAGCGTCGCCCTGGCCTTCGTGCCCTCGGTGATCACCGGGCTCCATGAGGTACGGGAAGCGGATCGGGCCCGGTCCGGAGGTGAACCGGTCCGCCGTCGCCGCAGCGGCCGCCTCCTGCTCCCGGTGCTGGAGCGCGGCCTGGATCGTTCGATCGCCCTCAGCGAGTCGATGGACAGCCGCGGCTTCGCTCACGAGCAACCGTCCCGCGGCGAGCAGGCCGGTTCGGCGCTCGCCCTGGGCGGGGTGGTGGCGGTCGGCGCGGCCGGCGTTGCGTTGGTCGGTCAGGAGCGGGCCTGGGCCACCGGTCTGGTCATCATCGGCGCCATTGCGTTGGCGTCGGCCGGATGGGTCAGCTCCCGCAGCCGGGATCGCACCCGCTACCGCCCCCGCCGGATGGACCGGAACGATGTCGTCATGGCCCTCGTCTCCACCTCCGGGGCGATCGTCGTGGCTGCGGCTTCGCTGGCCGGCGACGGCAGTCTGCGCTGGTCGCCCGGTGACGGACTGGACCTGTCCGCCGCCGGCCTCATCGCCGCCCTCACCCTGCTGGCCCCGGTGGCCCTGCCCGGGCGCGTCGCCGTCGAGGAATCCCGATCCGAGGCGGTGCCGACGTGAGCATTCGCTGGGACGACGCCGGGTTCGCGCCACCCGACCACGATCCGGTGTGGCTGGACGTGAACCAGACGATCGATCCGCACGACATCCACCTGGTCGTCGGCGAGTCGGGTAGCGGCAAGTCCACCCTGTTGCGATCGGTCAACGGCCTGGTGCCCCACACGAGCGGGGGCCGATTCTGGGGTGCGGTGACCGTTGCGGGCCGATCCACCACCACCCACCTCCCCCGCGATCTGGCGGACATCATCGGGTTCGTCCACCAGGACCCCACCGCGCACGTCGTGGTCGATCAGGTCGAGCACGAGATCGCGTTCGGCATGGAGAACCTCGGGGTCGCCGGCACCGACATGCGGCGCCGGGTGGAGGAGGTGCTCGACGCCCTCGGCATCGCCACACTGCGCCAGCGGGCGATCTCGACCCTCTCGGGCGGTGAGCGTCAGCGCGTCGCCGTGGCCGCCGCGCTGGCCACGGCCCGCGACGTTCTCGTCCTGGACGAGCCCACGGCCGAGCTCGATCCGCAGGGCGCCGACGACGTCTTCGCCGCGTTGCGTCGCCTCAACGAGGACCTCGGGATCACCGTGGTCATGGCCGAGCACCGGCTCGAGCGGGCGGCACCGCTGGCCGACTCGCTCTCCACGCTGTCCTCGGGCTCGACCCGGATCGAGTTCTCCGACGATCCCGTCAACGCGTTGACCTCCTACGCAGGCGCACCACCGGTCACCCATCTGGGCCGCCTTCTCGACTGGCATCCGGCTCCGCTCACCGTGCGCGACGCACGACGCTTGGCCGCGTCCGCCGAACCGCTCCCCCCGCCCCCGCCGCCACCCCCGCCCTCCGGTGCGACCCTTCTGACGTTGGTCGGCGCCGGGTTCTCCCACGGGGACCGCCCGACCCTGCGCGACGTCAGCATGACCGTCGACGAGGGCGAGACCTTGGCCCTCCTGGGTCGCAACGGCGCCGGCAAGACGACCCTCCTGCGCCTCCTGGCCGGGCTGGTGCCACCCGATGGCGGTGAGCGGTCCGCCCAGGCCACGACCGTGTACCTCCCCCAGGATCCGAACCTGATCCTCTCCGCCACCTCCGCCCTGGAAGAGCTGGCCCAGACGCGGGTGCTCCGCGGCGCCGCACCGGACCCCGAAGCCGACCGCCGACTCCTCGAAACGCTCGGCCTGGCCGCGGTGGCCCACCGCCATCCCCGATCCCTCTCGGGTGGCGAACGTCAGCGGGTCGCCCTCGCCGCCGTCGCCGCAGCCGAGGCACGTGTGCTGCTGCTGGACGAGCCCACACGCGGGATCGACCTTCCCACCCGCGAGGGATTGGCCCGACTCTTCCGGCACCAGACCGACCGGGGTGGCGCCGTCGTCATGGCCACCCATGACGTCGAGCTGGCCGCCGAGGTGGCTGACCGTGTCATCGTGCTCGGCGATGGTGAGGTCGTCGCCGAGGGCCCGGCCCGCGCGGTGCTGAGCGGGTCGCTGTTCGCACCACAGGTGCTCCGGGTTCTGCCGCCCCTGCTCACCGTGGCCGAGGTCCGCACGGCGGTCCGAGCCCGGCAGGTCGAGCGGTGACGGCAGCGCTCCCGGTCCCTGTGGCCTCCCACCGGCGCAGTCGCCTCCTGATGGTCGCGGTGACCGTCGTCGGGATCGCCGGTTTCCTGCTGCCGTTCTGGCTGCCGGCGGACGCGTCGGGCCAGCCGCGCTCGGCCGAGGCGCCGATGCTCACGGCCGTGGTGGCCGTCCTCGTCCTCGTCGCCCTGGCCCTGGACCTGCGCAGCCACACCCGGTCGGCTGCATCGATCGCGCTGCTCGGCATGGTGTCGGCGGCGGCCGGTCTGCTGCGGCTGCTGGATCTCCCCGGCGGCGGGAGCGGCGTGTTCTTCGCCATCATCCTGGCCGGGGCGGCCTTCGGTACCTGGTTCGGGCTCTACGCGGGGATTTTCGCGATGGTCGTGGGGGCGCTCCTCACCGGTGGGGTCGGCCCGTGGCTCCCCTACCAGGCCCTCGGGGCGGGCTGGATCGGCGCGTCGGCCGGGCTGCTCGGCCACGTGACCCGGCGCCTTGCGCCGCGAGCCGAGGTGGTCGTGCTGGCGGTGTTCGCCTGGCTCTGGGGGTTCGCCTACGGCGCCATCCTCAACCTGTGGTTCTGGCCGGTGCGGGTCGGAACCGGTGATCTCGACTGGAATCCCGATCTCTCGTTCGTCGAGACCGTCCAGCACTACTGGCGCTTCTACGTCACGACGTCGTTCGCCTGGGACGCGGCGGGCGCGCTGGCCAATGCGGTCCTCGTCCTGCTCACCGGCCGCGCCGTACTCGAGGCCTTCCGGCGGGTGGCGGGCCGCCTGGCGCCGCAGATCGAGTTCTACACTCCGCAGCAGGGTCCACCGAGATCCGGTTCCGGCCGAGGCGACGACCCGACCCGAGCCTCGGCGGGGCACCCCGTCGACGAGAGGACCGCACCGTGACCGCCACCGACCACGAGGTCTCGGGAACCACCCCGGCACCACACGAACTCCCCCGGTTCGACTCGGTCGAGGCCGAGCGGCTCCACCGAAAGCAACGACTGGCCGCCACGTTCCGCCTGTTCGGATCGTTCGGGTTCAGCGAGGGTGTCGCAGGCCACGTGACCGCACGCGACCCCGAGCTCGACGACCACTTCTGGGTCAACCCCTTCGGCATGAGCTTCAACCAGATCCGCGTCTCCGACCTTCTCCTGGTCGATCACACCGGCACCGTGGTCGAGGGCAGTTGGCCGGTGAACGGCGCAGCGTTCGCCATCCATTCGCAGGTCCACGCGGCCCGGCCCGACGTGATCGCCGCGGCGCACACGCACTCGGTCTACGGCAAGGCGTTCTCCTCGCTGCACCGCGCCCTGGATCCGCTCACCCAGGACGCCTGCGCGTTCTACGACGATCACGCCCTGTTCGACGACTACACCGGCGTCGTGCTCGACCTCGACGAGGGTCGGCGCATCGCCGACGCCCTGGGGCCGCGCAAGGCGGCCATCCTCCAGAACCACGGCCTGCTCACCGTCGGCCACAGCGTCGACGAGGCCGCCTGGTGGTTCGTCACCATGGAGCGCACCTGCCAGGCCCAGCTCCTGGCCGAAGCGGCCGGTACGCCGGTCCCGATCGGCGACGACGTCGCCCGCCACACCGCCGAACAGGTCGGCAGCCACGTGGCCGGATGGTTCAGCTTCCAGCCCCTGTACGACGACATCGTCGCCCGCCAACCGGACCTGCTCGACTGAGCCACGAGACTTGACCGGGCGGTCAAGCGTCGATTGACTGCCGGGATGGATTGGCCCCTGCGTTGCGGCATCTTCCTGGCGCCGTTTCACCCGACCGGACAGAACCCCACCCTGTCGCTCCAACGCGATCTCGAACTGATCGAGCATCTCGATCGCCTGGGGTTCGACGAGGCGTGGATCGGCGAGCACCACTCGGGCGGCTACGAGATCATCGCGTCGCCCGAGGTCTTCATCGCCACCGCCGCCGAGCGCACCCGGCACATCCGGCTGGGCACCGGGGTGGTCTCGCTGCCGTACCACCACCCGTTCATGACCGCGCAGCGCATGATCCAGCTCGACCATCTGACCCGTGGTCGCGCCCTGCTCGGTGTCGGCCCGGGTGCGTTGCCCTCCGACGCCTTCATGCTCGGCATCGATCCGTCGGCCCAGCGGCCGAGGATGAACGAAGCCCTCGACGTGATCCTCCAACTGTTCCGCACCACGGACCGGGTGACCGTCGAGACCGACTGGTTCACCCTGCGGGACGCCCAGCTCCACCTGCGCCCGTTCACCCAGCCGCACCCCGAGGTGGCGGTGGCGGCAATGGTCTCGCCTTCCGGTCCCATGGCCGCCGGGCGCACCGGGTGCAGCCTGCTGTCGATCGGCGCCACGCAGAAGGCGGGCATCGACCTCCTGGCCCATCACTGGGACGTGCTGGAGGAGTCGGCCGAGGAGCACGGCAACGCCGCCGACCGCCGCAGCTGGCGGCTGGTCAGCATGATGCACATCGCCGAGAGCCGGGAGCAGGCGTACGCCGAGGTCGAGTATGGCCTCGAGGCGTTCCAGTACTACTTCCGCGAGGTCGCTGCGCTCCCCGTTCCCTTCGGCGACGGTGAGGGCCACCCGGCCGAGCAGATGAATCGCACGGGTGCCGCCGTGATCGGTACCCCCGACGATGCCGCCGAGTTCGTCGAGATGCTGGTCGAGCAGTCGAACGGCGGGTTCGGCACCCTGTTGTTCCAGGCCCACGAGTGGGCCAACCCGGCCGCCACCAACCGGTCCTACGAGCTGTTCGCGCAGGAGGTCCTGCCCCGCTTCAACGGTTCGCTGGTCGGGCCCGAGGCCTCGATGACCCACGTCCAGGGCCATCGCGATGAGTTCATCGGTGCAGCAGGTGCGGCCGTCATGGCCGCGTTCCAGGAGCGCAACGACGCGAAGGAGTAGGTCCAGGGTCTACCCTGGACCTCCACAACACAGCCGTCGACACCGGACGGGAGAGCTCGGTTCGCCGGGCGCCGAAGGAGCAACCGCCTCGGAATCTCTCAGGCCACCGAACCGTCCGGTCGAGGCAACTCTGGAAAGTGGTCGGCTCGCCCGGCCCACCGAAGGTGCAAGCCCCCCGGGGTGAAGCTCTCAGGTCCATGGACAGAGGGGGCCCACCGTCACCCTCAGCGCGGAGTTGCACGACCATGGAAGATCGGATCACCCCCAGCGACGGCCAGCCCGGCGTCGCCGCCGCCGACGAGTTCGTCGCCCGACACATCGGGCCCTCCGATGCCGAGATCGCCCACATGCTGCGCGTCACCGGCCACGAGTCGCTCGACGCCCTGGTCGAGGCCGCCGTGCCCGACGCGATCTTCGATCGGGACCCCATCGACGTCCCTGAAGCCCGCACCGAGGCGGCGGTCCAGGATCGCCTGCGGGAACTGGCCGACCTGAACCGGCCCATCACGTCGCTGATCGGCACCGGCTACCACGGCACCATCACGCCGCCGGTGATCCTGCGCAACATCCTCGAGAATCCGGCCTGGTACACCGCGTACACGCCCTACCAGCCCGAGATCTCGCAGGGTCGGCTCGAAGCGCTCGTCAACTTCCAGACGATGGTGGCGGAGCTGACCGGCTGCGAGATCGCCAACGCTTCGCTGCTGGACGAGGGCACGGCGGCCGCCGAGGCCATGACCATGTGCCGACGGGTCACCAAGAGCACCTCGGACATCTTCTGGGTCGATGCCGACTGCCATCCCCAGACCATCTCCGTGGTCGAGACCCGGGCCGAACCGCTGGGCATCAAGGTGATGGTCGGGCTCGCCCGACGCGTTCGACGATCGCGGGTTCGGGGCCCTGCTCCAGTATCCCGGGAGCTCGGGAACCGTGACCGATCCCACCCCGGTGATCGAGCGCGTGCACGCCGCCGGTGGTCTCGTCGTGGCCGCCACCGATCTCCTGGCGCTGACACTGCTCACTCCGCCGGGCGAGCTGGGTGCCGACATCGTCATCGGCTCCTCCCAGCGCTTCGGTGTCCCCATGGGGTTCGGCGGACCGCACGCCGCCTTCCTGGCCACCGCCGAGGCGCACAAGCGCTCGATGCCCGGCCGCCTGGTGGGCGTCTCGGTCGACGCCGCCGGCCGGCCTGCCTACCGGCTGGCCCTCCAGACCCGCGAGCAGCACATTCGCCGGGAGAAGGCGACCAGCAACATCTGCACGGCGCAGGTGCTCCTCGCCGTGATGGCGGGCATGTACGCCGTCTACCACGGCCCCGACGGGCTCCGGGCGATCGCCCAGCGGGTGCATCGGCTCACGTCGGCGCTGGCGGCCGGCCTCGCTACCGCCGACGATGTCGACCGGGTCAACCCGACCGCGTTCGACACCCTCACGGTCCGGGCTCCCGGCCGGTCCGATGCCATCGGGCAACGAGCGCTCGACCTGGGAATCAACCTCCGCAAGCTCGACGGTGAGACGTTGGGTATCACCTTCGACGAGACCTCGAGCCTTGCCACGGTCGACGCCGTCCTCGCCGCCTTCGAGATCGATGCCGAGGCCACCGGGCTGGTCGAAGATGCCCCATCGCTCCTGCCGGCGGCGCTCGAACGGACCACCGACTACCTCACCCATCCGGTGTTCCACCGCCATCGGTCCGAGACCGCCATGCTCCGGTATCTCCGCCGGCTGGCCGACCGCGATCTCGCGTTGGACCGCACCATGATCCCCCTCGGCTCGTGCACCATGAAGCTCAACGGCACGACCGAGATGATCCCGGTCACCTGGCCCGAATTCGCCGACATGCATCCCTTCGCCCCCGCCGACCAGGCCGAGGGATACCACCGGCTGATCGCCGAGCTCGAGGCCGACCTGGCCGCCATCACCGGCTACGACGCGGTCTCGGTGCAACCCAACGCCGGCTCCCAGGGTGAATACGCCGGTCTCCTGGCCATCCGCCGCTACCACCTGAGCCGGGGTGACGAACATCGAGAGGTCTGTCTGATTCCCGCCTCGGCCCACGGGACCAACGCGGCGTCGGCGGTCATGGCGGGGATGAAGGTCGTGGTCGTCGGGACCGACGACGACGGCAGCATCGACCCGTCCGACCTCTCCGAGAAGATCGAGCAGCACCGCGACCAGCTCGCCGCCATCATGGTCACCTACCCCTCGACCCACGGGGTGTACGAGACCGAGATCGGCGAGGTCTGCGCCCGGGTGCACGACGCCGGCGGTCAGGTCTACCTGGACGGCGCCAACCTCAACGCCCTGGTCGGCCTGGCCCGGCCCGGCCGGTTCGGGAGCGACGTCTCCCATCTGAATCTGCACAAGACGTTCTGTATTCCCCACGGTGGTGGTGGCCCCGGGGTGGGGCCCATCGGGGTGCGCTCCCACCTCACCCCATTCCTTCCCACTCATCCGACGATGCCGCGCTCCGCCGGCGCCGACGAGCCCGAGCTGTCGACCATCTCGGCTGCTCCGTACGGCTCGGCCGGCATCCTGCCCATCTCCTGGGCCTACATCCGGCTCATGGGCCCCGCCGGTCTTCGCCGGGCCACCGAGGTGGCCGTGCTCTCGGCCAACTACGTCGCTCGGCGGCTCCAGGATGCGTTCCCCGTCCTCTACAGCGGAGACGACGGGCTCGTCGCCCACGAGTGCATCCTCGATCTGCGACCGTTGGAGAAGGCCACGGGTGTGACCAACGAGGACGTGGCCAAGCGCCTGGTCGACTTCGGCTTCCACGCCCCCACCATGTCGTTCCCGGTCGCCGGCACGCTCATGGTCGAGCCCACCGAGTCCGAGGATCTGGGCGAGCTCGACCGGTTCTGCGACGCCATGCTCGCTATCCGGGCCGAGATCGACCGGGTCGCGGCCGGCGAGTGGGAGGCCGGCGACAGTCCCCTTCGCCATGCTCCCCACACCGCGGCCGACCTGCTCGTCGACGAATGGGATCACCCCTACCCTCGGTCGCTCGGCGCCTACCCCGACGGCCCGACCGCCCGGGACCGGTACTTCCCGCCGGTCAGCCGGATCGACAACGCCTACGGCGACAAGAACCTGGTGTGCAGCTGCCCGCCCCCGGAAGCGTTCGAGGACGCCTGAGCCGTTCGGGCCTACGCGTCGCCGCATGCAGCCCGACGACCCGCCCGTGCGATTCCGAGACGAGCAGGTGTGGTGCGGGCACCAGTTCCTCGATCCCGATGCGGGTCGCACCCGGGTCCGGGCCATCCTGGCGGAGGCCGACGAGTGGTGCTCGGTGCAGCAGGCCCAGGCCCACCTACGCGCCAGCATCGGCGGCGTCGGCGACCAGCCCCGGGTCTTCCGGGACGACATGCTGGCCTTCCACGGCGCCCCACCGGCCACGTCGGGGCCGAACGCGTCCGGGAACATCGCGTAGCGGACGCTCAGACGAACGGTGTCTCGACGACGGTGGCCCCCATGGGGCGGCCTCGGGCATCGATGGTCAGCTGATCGCCGACCGCCACCCACGGTGGGACGAAGGCGAGCGCGATGCCGTGTTCGAGCATGGGTGAGAAGTTGCCGCTGGTGACGACACCGATCGTCTCGCCGTCGCGCTGGACCGGGTAGTCGGCACGGGGCGGGCGACGACCCTGGGTGGTCAGTCCGACCAACCGGCGCTGCGGACCGACGTTGCGTTCGGCTTCGAGTGCCGACCGACCTCGGAACGTGTCCTTGTCCCAGCCGATCACCCAGCCGAGCCCGGCCTGGAGGGGCGTGATGCCGGGACCCAGCTCGTGGCCGTGGAGCGGCAGTGCCGCCTCGAGCCGCAGGGTATCCCGCGCGCCCAGGCCGGCCGGCTCGATTCCGGCCCCGGTGACCGCCGACCAGAACGATTCGGCCACCTCGACGGGCACGGCGCACTCGACGCCGTCCTCACCCGTGTAGCCCGTACCGGCGACGACGCAATCCACGCCGGACCAGCTGAACCCGGCCACCCGGAAGCGCCCGACGGCCGCGGCCTCCGGGGCCACGGGGGCCAGCCGTTCCCTGGCCTGAGGGCCCTGCACCGCGATGATGGCCCGATCGGCGGTGACGTCGCGGGCTCCGGCGCCGAGCGCGGCCACCACGCGGTCGGTGTTGGATGCGTTGGGCATGACGTCGAACCGCCGGGGGTCGCGCCACCACACGATGATGTCGTCGAGCACCGAGGCATCGCCGTCGTCGAGCAGATGGGTGTACTGCGCCCGTCCGGGCTCGACCTTTCTCAGGTCGTTGGTGAGCGCCGCCTGCAACCGGTCGAACGCGTCCTCGCCCTCGATCCGAACGGTGCCGAGATGGCTCACGTCGAAGGCGACCGCACCGTTGCGGCAGGCTCGGTGCTCGTGGAGGGTGCCCGTCGGGTACTCCAGCGGCATCTCCCACCCGCCGAAGGGCACCATCCGCGCGTCGAGGGACCGATGGACGGCGTCGAGTGGACCCAAGCGGTCGGTCATGCCGTGACGATCCGGTGGAAAGCGGTCAGGATCCGGCGGCCCGAGCGGCGGGCCGTTCGCCCGGAGCATCGGACGCGGCATCGGCCGGGTACAGCTCGACGATCCGAGCGTCGACCTCGTCCTTCACCCCACCGAGCGGCAGGATGTTGAGGACGCCCTGGCCCTGCTTGACCAGATCGATCAGCTCGTCGCCGTTCCGGATCTGGACCGAGGTACCGCTGATGACCAGATTGGCCGAGCTGACGTCCTCACCCATCTGCTCGCGGAGGTAGCTGAACGCGTCGCGCACCAGCTCGAGCTTGATTCCGGCGTCGAGCAGGCTCTTGATGACCTTCAGTTCGAGGAGGTCCCCGTAGGAGTAGCGGCGCCGGCTACCCGAACCCGAGGCGTCGGCCATCGAGGGTCGGACCAGGTCGGTGCGGGCCCAGTAGTCGAGTTGCCGGTAGGTGATCCCGGCGATCTCGCTGGCCTTCTTGCCACTGAAACCTTGCTCGTTCCGAGAGGGCACGGAGCCTCCAATTGTCGATCCGAATCGATGTCACGCCTGGCGCGAGACCAACTACGTTGAGCGCGGGAAGCGGTCACCATAGCAGCGGCGGAATTCCAGCGGTGTGATCAAGAGTAGAGACCTCATCCGTCACGGTCAACGGGAGGCTCAGCTGGCGGCACTAGCTGGCGAAGTCCTCGGGATCGACGTTGTCGATGAACTCCTTGAACTCCTCCACCACCTCGTCGGCCTCTTCGAGATCCTCGGTGGGCTCGATGATCCCCGCCTCGTCGAGTACGTCGCTGTCGGCGAAGATCGGACACCCGACCCGGCTGGCCAACGCCACCGCGTCGGACGGTCGGCACGAGATCCGATGGCTCTGGCCGGCGTGATGCAGGTGGAGTTCGGCGAAGAACGTGCCGTTCTTGAGATCGGTCACGACGATCCGCTGCAGCGTCGCGTTGAGCTCGTCGAGGACCAGCTGCAGGAGATCGTGGGTGAGCGGCCGGGGCACCTCGACCTCTTCGAGAGCGAAGGCGATCGCGGTCGCCTCGGGCGAGCCGATGAAGATCGGCAGGATGCGGCCCTCGCCGCCCTGCTCCTTCAGCAGCACGATCGGGTTGTTGCTCGGCAACTCGACTCGTACGCCCACCAGATCCATCTCGTGCATCGAAACTCCTGCTCAGCTCTGGTTGGGCAAGTGGTCCCGCAACGCCACCCGTAGGGAGGCGTTGCGCAGGCGGCTTCCCAGGACGGCCAACTCACCCAGGACCTCGGTCGCCTCCTGACGCGACTTGGGGTTGCGTTGCTTCAACATCGGAGCCACCACCTGCTCCAGCATGCCCGCCTCGCGGTCGGCTGCCACTTTGAAGGCGCGCAGGTGACGGGCCTCGAGGCCGTGCCGCTTCATTTCGGCGGCGGTTCTGGCGATGACGAGGGCGTCACCGTCGAACACGGGGCGACCGGCCACGTCACGGGGAGCGAGCAAGCCGAACTGCACCAGTTCCTGCACGTCACTCGTGGCCAGACCCGCTGCGGTGGCCAGGTCCTCGAGCGACATGGCGACGTCGGACTGCTCGGTCAACAGCGGGTTCTCGGCTCCTCCTTGGCTGAAGATGGAGGGGAGGGGTTTGGCGCGGGGCGGCCGCTTCTTGACCGGCTCCTCGACGGCCGGCTCCGCCGGCACGGCGACCTCATCGGATGGTTCGGGAGCGCCCGGGGCCTCGCCCGCCTCGAGCCGCTCCTTGATCACCTTCAACGGGAGGAAGTTCTCGCTCTGCTGCTGGAGGATCCAGCGCAGCCGCACGATGTCGGAGTCGTAGAACTTCCGGTAGCCCGAGGGTGTCCGCTCGGGGTCCAGCAGCCCCTGGCTCTCGAGGAAGCGGATCTTCGAGATGGTCACGTCCGGGAACTCGTCCTGGAGCAGCGACAACACTTCACCGATCGACAGGTGCTCTCGGGTGGTACTCACTCGTCTCCTCCCACCAGGAAGACCAGGCGGAACTTGCCGACGTGGATCTCGTCGCCGTGCCGGAGGGAGGCCTCGTCCACGCGGTGTCGGTTGACATACGTACCGTTGAGCGAGCCGACGTCGCGGACGACGAACCCGTCCGGGACGCGGGCGAATTCGGCGTGGCGGCGCGACACGGTCACGTCGTCGAGGAAGATGTCACTGTCCGGGTGGCGACCGGCGCTGGTGACGGCCTGATCGAGGGCGAACCGAGATCCTCGCTTGCGGCCCTTGAGCACCACGAGCATGGGGATGCCGTCGATCAGTTCGAGCGGTGGGTCGAGCTCGATGGGCTGCGTGACATCGACCACGGGGTGCTGCTGGGTCTCGTGAGCCGACGCCGTCTCGTCGAGCGGTACCCCACACGACGAGCAGAAGTGGGCGCCCGGTTCGTTCCGGTGGCCGCAGTTCGTGCAGTCGGTTTCGCTCACGCCAGGACCTCGGAGATCAGTGTTCGGTGATCGACCGGTACCCCTCGGCGTCGAGGAGCGCCTCGACCTGAGAGGCGTCGGCCGGTTCGAGGACCACGAGCCAACCGTCGCCGTAGGCATCGTGGTTGAGTTGCTCGGGCTGGTCGGCCAGCGAGTCGTTCACCTGGGTGATCGTTCCGCTCACCGGTGCGAAGAGATCCGACACGGACTTGGTCGACTCGACCTCGCCCATCGGCTCACCGGCCGTGACCTCGGTGCCCACTTCGGGCAGGTCCACGAACACGACGTCGCCCAGCGCGTCCTGGGCGTAGTCGGTGATGCCGACGACGGATGGTCTCGTCCTCGGACCGCACCCACTCGTGCTCGGACGAGTAGCGGAGCTCTTCTGGCACATTCATGCCGCCAACGTATCTGATCGGCGGCGGCCCTGGCACGGGCGAGCGGCAGCAGCGCGATTCGGCGGTCCGGCCGCAGAGAACCTCAGCGGATGATCTGGCTGATCCGGCGCCCGTACTCGTCGGCGAGACGCTTCGCTTCGGTGGTGGATTCGGCATCGGCCCAGATCTGCGTCAGCTGATCCTCGGGGTCGGGCAGCACGAGCACCCAGCCGTTGTCGTGGTGGATCCGGACCCCGTCGACCAGATCGACTTCGCGGTCGCCCGCCTGCTCGATCAGCGTGCGCATGACCAGTCCCTTCTGGTCCCACGGGGTGACCACCGAATCGCTCACGGTGTGCACGTCTGGGAGCTCGGCGACGACGGCGGAGACCGGACGGCCACTGCGAGCGACCAGCTCGAGCAGAGCGACGAACGCCGCCGTGGCGTCGAAGGCCGGCATGAAGTCGGGGATGATGAAGCCGCCGTCGAGGCTGGCGGCGAAGCCGACGTCGGACGAGCGCGCCACCTCCATCAGCGCCGGCGTGGAGAGCTTGGTGTAGCTGACGCCGACGTTGTGGGGAGCCAGCAGGGTCTCGACGACCTGCGGCGCGGACACGGGCAGGGCGACGGACTTCCCGGCCAGATCGGGGGCCAGAAGCGACAGGAACAGCAACAACGCCTGCGCGTCGGTGAGCACGGCACCCTGCTCGTCGACGACGCTGAGGTGCTCCCCGTCAGGATCGATCACGGCGCCGAGCCGGGCGCCGGAGACGCCGACCAGCTCCCCCAGGGCCTGTGCGTGTGCGTCGCGGTCGTACCCGACCCGGTGCGCGGTCGATGCGTACGGATTGAGCGCCAGGACGTCGGCACCCAGTTTGGCGAGCACGTTGGGCATGACGAACGACACGGACCCGTACGCGTAGTCGACGACGGCCTTGACGCCCTGCTCTCCGACCGTGACGGGATCGAGCGTCCGCTCGAGGTCGATGGCGTACCGCTCGAGGGCACGGGGCGGGAACATGATGTCGCCGATCTCGGCCGGGAAGACCCGTCGGAAGTCCTCCCGCCCGAACAACCGCTCGATCTTGCGCTGGCTGTCCTCGGTGATGTCGACGCCGCCGTCACCGTCGAAGAACCGGATGATGACCGAGTCGGCATCGCCATCCTTGATGCGGATCGTGCAGCCCCCCGCCACCGACTGCCGGCGGGTCTCGTGGCGCGTGACCGGCACCGAGGCGACCTCGAGGTCGAGCACGCTGACCCCGGCTGCGTTCAGCCCCGCCATCATCGCCCGCTTGAGCATCCGGGCGGAACGGCTGGAGTCCCGGGAGAGCACGGCCTTGTCGCCCCGCTCGAGGGTGCTGCCCCATGCCATGGCCAAGCGGCTGGCGAACTCGGGGGTGATGTCGATGTTGGCCAGCCCCGACACGCCGTCGCGGCCGAAGAGGCTTCGGGCGCCGCGTGACTCCCAGACGATCGAGGCGTTGACCACCGCCCCGTCCTCGACGGTCTTGAACGGGTAGATCTTGACCTCGGAGCCGATGGTGGCGTCGGCGCCGACGAAACACTCGTCGCCCAGGACGGCACCCTCGTCGATCTTGACGTTCTGGCGCAGATCGCAGGATCGACCGACGGTGGCGCCGCGTAGACGGACTCCCTCGCCGAGGTAGGCGTTGTCGTGGACCACCGAGCGCTCGATGTCGACCGGTCCGGCCAGTCGAACGTTGTCGCCGAGGACGGCGTACGGACCCAAGCGAGCCCCGGCGCTGATCTTGCAGTTGGCCCCGATGATGGCCGGGCCGTCGACCACGGCGTCCGGGTCGATGACCGCTCCATCACCGAGCCAGACGTTCTCGGTCAGCTTGAAACCGGGCACGTCCACATCGACGGCCTGGTCCATGATGTCGGTGTGGGCGCTGACGTAGGCGTCGAGGGTGCCCACGTCTTCCCAGTAGCCCTTGCACACCGCACCGAAGAGCGGTTTGCCGTCGTCGAGCAGGGCGGGGAAGACCTCGCTGGAGAAGTCGACCGGAACGTCGGGGGCGATGTAGTCGAAGACGTCGGGCTCGAGCATGAAGATGCCCGTGTTGATCGTGTCGCTGAACACCTGGCCCCACGTCGGCTTTTCGAGGAACCGCTCGATCGAGCCGTCCTCTCGGGTGATGACGATGCCGAACTCGAGGGGATTGTCGACAGCGATCAGCCCGATCGTGGCCATGGCCTGCGCCGCGACGTGGGTCTCCACGACCGTGCCCAGGTCGAGGTCGCTCAGCACGTCGCCGGAGATGACGAGGAACCGCTCGTCCAGTTTGTCCATGGCGTTGCGCACCGATCCGGCGGTGCCGAGCGGCGTGTCCTCGACCGCGTAGGACATGCGCACACCGAACTCGGACCCGTCGCCGAAGTAGTTGCGGATGGCGTTGCCCATGAATGCGATGGTGACGACGATGTCGTCGAAGCCGTGGCGGGCCAGATGGTGCACGACGTGCTCCATCATGGGCCGGTTGCCCAGCGGCATCATGGGTTTCGGTGCGTTGGAGGTGAGCGGGCGAAGCCGGGTTCCCTGTCCGCCTGCCATGATGACGGCCTTCATGCGACCAACCTACTCCGACCCCTCGGGCCCTGCGGCAAGTCGGAGCGCCCGCCCCTCCCGCAGCGCCTCGAGCCCGCGGGGGAAGTACTGGAAGAACGCCACGTAGCTGAGGGCCAGGCCGGGGAGACCCACCGCCCAGGCCAGCCATTGGGTCACGTCGTGGAGCCACCCGGTGCTCCCGGCCGAGAACAGGAACATGGGAAACGCGAACATCTGGCAGAAGGTGCCGGCCTTGCCGTACCACGTCACATCGATACGGGTGGCGCCGGCCAGCGTGATCCCTCCGACCCACAGGCTCATGACCACCTCACGAAACAGGCTGAGGACGCCGAACCAGAGCGGCACCGACCCGTCGACGATGATGGCCACGATCCCGACCACCATGAGCGCCCGATCTGCGATCGGGTCGAACTGTTTGCCCAGGTTGGAGGCCTGGTTGAACCGGCGGGCGATGTAGCCGTCGACCCAATCGGTGGCTCCGAGGACCCCGAGGAGGATCGCGGCCCCAGCCCGGTTCTCCAGCCCGAAGAGCAGCCACAGGAAGACCGGGATGCACAGCAGGCGTACCAGCGTGATCACATTGGGGACGGTGAGGATCCGGTCGCCCCCTGCACCCATGGCCGTGGTGGCGAGCGATCCGTCCTCGTTGCGCCGAGGACCTTCGGTACCGGGATCACCATCCACGGCCCCCAGCCTAGAGCGGGTTGTCCTCTCCTAGGATCCCGGTATGGCGACCATCTTCACCCGCATCATCGACGGCGAGCTGCCCGGCCGGTTCGTCTGGCGCGACGACCGGTGCGTCTGCTTCCTGTCGATCAATCCGCTCCAACCCGGGCACGCCCTGGTGGTGCCCCGGGCCGAGGTGGACCATTGGGTCGACCTCGAGCCCGAGCTGGCCACCCATCTCATGACGGTGTCGCACCAGGTGGCGCGTGCTCAGCAGGCCGCCTTCTCGCCGGTCAAGGTCGGGCTGATGATCGCCGGCCTCGAGGTGCCCCACGTGCATCTGCACCTCGTCCCGATCCGTGGAGTGCACGACCTGGACTTCGCCAACGCCGATCCTTCTCCGGATCCCGTCGAGCTGGACGACGCGGCGGAGCGGCTGCGCGGCGCGCTCCGGGCCGCCGGCGCCGGTGAGGCCAGCGACTGACCGAAGGATCGACGGCACCCGGCCGTCCCGTCACGGGCTCCCGACGAACAGGCGCGACCACGCGACGACCGGTCCGGCCTCGTACGCACGCGTGAACCCCTCGGACTCGAGGCGGTCGTCGAGCTCCTCGGCCAGCTCCTCGTCCCAACGCAGATCCACTTCGTCGAAGATCACGACCACGAGGTCGTCGGGGAGCTCCTCGGCCAGGATGTCGGGCGTCAGATCGTAGAGTCCGCGCCGTTCGGCCAGCAGGGGCTGGACCGACGGAGCCACCATGGCCACGTCGTCGGCGTCGACCCGCTCGACGACGGCGAGCCGGGCCAGGTCCTCTCGATCGCGTCCACCCCAGGTCCAGGGGGTCTCGAACGGCGAGCTGGCCGAGTCCTGCAGGAAGAACGTGACCGAGGCGATCGCCAGCGCGCCCAGCACGCGGCCGTTGACCATCACCTGGCTCATGCTGGGCCGACCCGTGCGGTTGAGCGCTGTTGCGGTGGCGAGGAAGACGAAGGGGGTGGCGGCGGCGAGCTGCTGGGGAGCGTCCGCGGCGCCGGCCGGCACGTCGGCGACGAAGTAGAAGGCCAGCAGCGGGAAGATGGGGAAGAAGTGCCGGGGCGCGAAGACGGGCAGGAACAGCACCGGCGCCACCAACAGGACGAGGGTGCTGAAGTTCTCCTTGGTGACGAGCTCTCGTAGGACGATGTGGGGGTGGCTCACCATCCCCCACAGGATCGACCCCGGGCCGTCACCGAACACGGCGAACGCCTCCACGTGGGGGATGGTTCCGTCGCTGAAGCCCGGCTGGATCACCCAGATCGACAGTGCGGCCCACGCCACGCCGGCACCGATGATCACGGCGCCGGCCCGACGATTCCCGCGGACGATGATGACCACCCCGAGCCCGGCGACCGCCAGGGCGAGATCGGCCCGGCAGGCCACCGCCAGGACCGCGAAGAGCGTGAACCACACCCACCGCTGCGCCACTCCGTACCGGGCCGCGGCCAGCAGCAGCGGCACGGCGAGGGCCTCGGGGTGGAAGTCGGCCAGGTTGAGGTTGTGGAGCGCCGGATACAGGCAGTAGGCGAGGCCCAGCACGAAGGTGGCGGACAGCCGGAGCACGTTGGTGTCTCGGGCCAGCCGCCAGACCGGGACGACACCCACCGCCAGCGCCGCGGCCTGGAGCACCAGGAGGCCGTTGCTGATGGGAACCCATCGCCCCAGCACACCGATCGGGAGGAGGATGAAGGCGGCCTGATCGGCGAAGGCGTTGCGGCCGAACAGACTGCTCTCCGGAGCCTCCAACTCGGAGATCAACCACGCCGACTGGGTCCAGGCCGCCAGGTTGGTGCCGGCGTCCAGCGAGCGGGCGCGGGCCAGCGCCAGCGCCGCGAGCACGAGGAACAGGATCAGAGCGACGACCCACGGGATGATCTTGTCGTTGGCCGGTGTGTCCAGCCGTCCGCTGAGTCGGAGCCACCAGGCGTCGAGCCGGCGAATGATGGATCGGATCAAAGAAGCGAACCCTGCGGATCGCCGGAGGAGGGATCGACGTGTTCGATCAGTTCGGGCCCCTTGTTCTGCACCTTGTTCACATCGGTGGACACCGTGTGCATGGTGAGGAGTGAGGCGGGAGCGGGCACGAGGAGCTTGCCCAACGTCTCGACGTCGTCGTCCTCGCGATCGAGCCATTGGTCGTACGCCGACGGTGGGAGGATGACCGGCATCCGGTCGTGGATCTTCTCCATGGTCTCGTTGGCCGAAGTGGTGATGATGGTGCAGGAGGTGACCGGTTCGTCGCTGTCGCGGTCGGGACCTCGCCAGACCTCCCACAACCCGGCGAACGCCAGCGGCTCGTCGTCGGTGCGGTGGATGAAGTGCGGCTGTTTCGTCTTCTGGCCCTCGATCTTCTCCCACTCGAAGAAGCCGTCCGCCGGGATGATGCAGCGACGCTTCTTGAACGTGGACCGGAAGGCGTTCTTGGTGGCCAGCGTCTCGGCGCGGGCGTTGATCATGCGGTTGCCGATCTTGAGCTCCTTGGCCCAGAAGGGCACCAACCCCCAGTGGAGTGGTTCCATACGCCGCACTCCCCCACTTTCGAGCACCGCGTAGATGTCGTTGGTGGGCGCGACGTTGTAGTTGGGGTCCAGCAACGACTCCCCCAGCGCTTCGACGTCGAAGTACTTGGCGAGCTGATCTGGAGGCGACGACGAAACGAAGCGCCCGCACATGGCTCAGACGTTAGCGGCCGGGGCCCGAACGACCGGGAGACCGTGGGACGCCGGTCACGCCCGCCCGGCCCGCTTCGCCCGGAGCGCCTGCCCTCGACTGACGGCAACGGGATCCCAGTCCTCGGCATCGTCGGGCAGGACGGCGGGGTCGACGAACGACGTGCCCATGAACGACTCGACCAGCAATGGCTTGCCCAGGATCTCGCCGGCGCACCGGACCCCACCCACCATGGCCCCGGCGATGCCGTGCCCGCTGACCGTGTTCTGGCCGACCAGGAACAGGCCGTCGATCTCGGTGCGGTACCCGGGCCGGGCCTTGCCCACCTGGTCGGGCGAGTGCTGGAGGCCATACGAGGTGCCGTCGGTGGAGAGGGTGTAGCGCTCCTGGCTGAGCGGTGTGGCGGTCTCCATGTGCACGATGCGGTCACGGAACGGCCCCAGAACCTGCTCACCCATGTCGAGCAGCTGCTCGGTGACGCGGTCCTTCATCTCGCGGTAGCCGGGGACGCGCCGGTAGGACGAGCCGTGGGTGGGACCGTCGTCGACCCCCCAGAAGCGGTAGCCACGAGGGGCGATGCTCATGATCTGGAAGTTGGTGTGGCCGGGCGGGCAGAGGTGGTGGTTCTCCGGATCCTTCCTCGATGCCATGGCGACGTACGCGAAGGGCACCTGGCCGTCCGGTAGCTCACCACCCTCCAGCGTCTCGTAGGCGTCGTTGACGTCCCAGCTGGGGAACGTGAAGTAGTTGCAGTTGGGGCCGTCGAGCACGCCCTCGACCACCAGGTAGACGACGATCAGCCCGAGCGTGGTCACCATCGCTTCGGCCCGTTCGATGGTCTCGGGCCGCCACGCGTCACGCTCGGTCAGTTCCAGCACGGTGCGCTTGTAGTCGGCATTGGACACGACCAGCGGTGCCGAGATCTCTTCGCCACCGTCGAGCACCACCCCGGTGACCCGGCCGTTGTCGGTGGTGATCCGGTCCACTCGTGCCATGGTGCGGACCTCACCGCCGAGCGCTTCGATGACCTCGACCAGACGGGCGGGAATGACCTGCCCGCCGCCTTCCGGGTAGAACGCACCGCGCATGTAGTGGTCGATGATCGAGGCGTGCATCGTCACCGACGACGCGTCCGGACCCGAGCCGTAGAGCCCGGTCCAGTGGGACAGCACCGCCTGCGCCTTGGGCGACAGGTCCGCGTTGTCGTAGAGCTCCTGGAGCGACGCATGGCCCCACTCCCGCAGGGTGGGTGTCTCGGCGTCGGGCAGCAGCGCCGAACGGAGCTCGGTGGCGATGGCCTCGAGGATGGAGAGGCACCGGCCGATGCCCTCCTCCTCGTCCGGGAACGCCTCGGTGAGCGTGGCCCGGTACTCGGGCCAGCCGGCCGGGACCCGGACCTCCATGTCGGGGAAGTGCAGGTGGTCGAAGGTGTCGTCGAACGGGCGGAACGTGATGCGATCGCCCAGCCCGAGCCCGCCGAAGATCGCCGGAAACAGGCCGCCGGGGCCGCAGTCGCCGATGTAGTGGAGGCCGACGTCGAACTCGTACTCGTTCTGGCGCCGGAACACCATGCAGTTGCCGCCGGCCAGATCGTGCTGCTCCAGGACGATCACCCGGTTGCCGGCGGCCGCGAGGTGGGCGGCCGCCGTCAGCCCGCCCGGGCCCGACCCGATCACGATGGCGTCGTAGCTCGACATGCTCACTCCCCTCGTTGAGCCCCAGACCGGCCCCGGCTCACCGTAGCGGTCGCTCCGGAGTGAACAGGTCGTCCCAGCGGCGGTCCAGCTCCGCCAGCGCCTCGGAGACCGGCCGGGCCCGCAGGGTGACATCGCCCTCGACGAAATCGAGCGTACGTAGCTTGCCCATCGCATCGTCGACCTCGAAGTCGACGGCGACGCCACACACCTCGATCAGCCGGCCTCGACCCGTGTCGAGGCGCACGGTTTGCCCGTCGGGCTCGGTCAGGAGGAACCGGTAGGCCAGGAGCACCTCGACCACCTCCTGCTGCTCGGCGGACGAGAGCAGCGTGTGGAACACGCCGGGTCCGTCGGCCAACGTGCGGAAGTAGAGATTCTCCGACAGCGTCTTGAGGTACTCGATGCGCCGGCTCTTCAGCTTCGACCACTGACGGAACAAGAATCCTCCCAGGGTCACGGCCCCGCCGAACAGGATGACGAGGGAGGTCTGGTCCAGCTCGGGGCGGTCGTCGCGAAGGCCCAGCCACGCCCCGATCAGGAGGAACATGAGGCCGAGAGTCGGCAACAGCTTGGTGACCAGGACGGCGATCCCCGAGGCCAGCGCAGGCACGGCGAGCGCCAGGGAGTCGATGGGCCGGAATCGAACCTGGGTGGAGGGCAGGAGCATCTCGATGTCGGCTCGGGGCACGTTCCGGAACTGCTTCAGTGAGACGGCGCCGGGGATGAGGTTGCGGTCGGCGGGATCGACCCTCGTCGTCGAACCAGGGCGCCTGCTTCACCCTGGTGAACACCACGACCCGCTCGTCGACGGTGATGGTTCGCTCCGCGTCCGCAGACCCTGCCATCGGGGAATCGCAACGGTCTCGCGGCGGCTGCCCCGACGATAGATCAACAGCTCGTCGTAGTCGTCCAGATTCACCTCGAGACGCAGCTGGATGAGCGACTCGGTGGCGATGGCCTCGTCCAGCTCCGCCATCGTCACCGGCAAGTAGTTTGCGCGATCGAGGAGTGCGGTCAGCTCGGCTTTCAGTTCGCCCGAGTCGTCGACCCCCTCGTCGGCGGCCTCCCAGGACTCGACGATGGCCAGTTCGCGCTCGTGGAACCGGTGGTGATACCACGCCGCCACGAGCCGGCCGAGCGCGTCGAACCGCTCGGCGTCTTCACCTTGGGCCCACCCGAGCTGGCGCAGCCTGGCGGTGACCTCGCTCACCCGTCGTGGCACGAATCGCTCTCGTTCCGACACGTCGTTCAGCGTAGGGAACCGCCGCCATCAGCCGCGCCCAGCACACCTGACCCGGCTCGGCCGACCCAAGACCAGTGAGGACCGCTGCGTTCGCAACGGTCCTCGTGGTCGGGCTGAGAGGATTTGAACCTCCGACCTTCGGTCCCCCAAACCGATAGGGCCAAATCTCGCGATCGCTGCAACCATGCGGGTGACCGGCGCGATTCCCTGTCCCGCAACGTATCGCGGCGGCGCGACGGACGAGAGTGCCAGCTAGAGCCCTGTGCTGCTGACGCCGTACTCGGCTTGCGCCTGTGTGAAGCCCCCATACACCAGTAGTTCTCGTGACAACCGTATGGGTTGCCGGCCGAGTCGGTGTTGTTCTTGAACAGGTAAATGACACTGCGGATGCCCTCGTCGCGGAGTCGCTGTTCGGCGCTGACCAGCAGTTGTTCGAGGATCCGTTCTCCCGCCTTGTCGTGCACGACCAGGTCGTAGATCGAGTCACACTCGGGGGGTGGCGTACTCGGGGTGGGACCCCACGTCGAGATAGAGCCGAGCGCCGTTGGCCAGGAAGACGTTGGACGAGCGGCCCCACGACACGACCCGGCGGAAGAGGTACCGGGCGACCTCGTCGGGGCTCAGCCGTCGTTGGCCGCGGCAGGGTGCACGTGACGCCGTATTCGTTCTCGAGACCGAAGATCCTGCGCGCCATCGCCGCCATCGTCGGGAAGGCCGGTGCACAAGGCGCATCCCCCTAGGACTCGGTCACTTCGAAGGTCCCGATCATGCCCAACTCGGTGTGAACCGTCGTGGACCGATACCCGAGCGTCAGAACGCACTGATAGGTGTAGACGCCGGGTGCCTCGAAGGTCATCGTTGCTCCACGGGAGACACCGGCCGCGGTTCCCCCGATCTCGCCGACCGGCTCGTCGGAGGGGTCCAGCACCTCGAACTCATGGGGCTGGTCCCCCTTGTTCTCCATCTCGAAGCGGATCGTCTCGCCGGTCACGATGTCGGAGAGGTCCAGGTCCTCGTAGGTGAAGTCGACGGCGTCGAAGGAGATCTCCCGCACGGTCGTCGAGACGTCGGCTGATCCGGTTGTACACCCGGTCGCCACCGCGAGCGCAAGGACGGTTGCGACCACGAGGGGACCGAGGCGGCGGGCGGTGTGAACCATCTTCTGTCTCTCAGGTGTGGGAGGAGCCAGCCCGGGGCGGCGGCGCTGTTGTCAGAGGTGTGGGCCGCTGGGGAGTTCCGAATCCTACGCTACATGACGGGTAGAAGAGACCGTGTGTGTAAGCCACCTTTGGCGCGCATGGTGGTGTCCGGCCCTGGCGTCGCCGATTCTTCGAGCCTGCCGTCTGCGAGGCCGGGCTCGCTCCGTTGAGATTTCACGATTTGCGGCACAGCGCCGCGGCGCTCGCGAAGTCGTGGAGTTGGCGTCGCCCCAAAACCGGTGAAGACCGCTGCTCTCGCAACGGTCCTCGTGGTCGGGCTGAGAGGATTTGAACCTCCGACCTTCGGTCCCCCAGACCGACGCGCTAACCAAGCTGCGCCACAGCCCGTGAGCGGGACACTGTAGCGGGCCGGTCCGCCGGGCCGGAACCGGAGATCAGAACAGCAGGCCGATGCCCTGGATCAGTCGCCATCCGAGGTACGCGGCCAGGGCCACCACCACGATCCAGAAGTGCCACGGGACCTTGGCGTCCTCGGTGGCCAACATCTTGGCCTCGCCGGGCTGGACCTCGGCCTGCTCCCCACACGCCGGGCAGGTGCCCTCGTCGGACAGCGCATTCGGCGTCAGGTAGCGGTCACAGGAGTTGCACCAGGGCACGCCCAAGTGTCCTCCCGGCCGGGCGGTCTGGCCAACTCCCCCGGGCCATGCCACCGCTCCGGGCCGGTGACGTCAGTCCTTGCGGACCGCCAGGATGGCCACATCGTCGGGGACCGGTCCCCCGGCGAAGTCGACCGCCGAATCGAGCAGCGACTTGCACAGCACGTCTGGGGCCACACCCGGGTCGCGGCGCACCGCCTGGGCCACCCGATCCTCGCCGAAGAACTGCTCGCCGCTGCGAGCCTCGGTCAGCCCGTCGGTGTAGAGCAACACGAGGTCACCCCGGTCCAGCGGGATCTCGTAACTGTCGTACCGGTTGCCGGGGTCGAGCATGAGCAGTGGCCCCGTGGGTCTGATGGGCTGCACTTCGCGCCCGTGCCACAAAACGCCGGCGGGATGGCCGGCCGAGGCGTAGCGGATCGTGCTGGCACCGGTGTCGAACACGACCACGCAGAGCGAGATGAACTCCTCGTCCCGGCCCATCTTCGACATCTGGCCGTTGAGCTCCTCGAACGCCTGGGCCGGGTCGCGGAACTGTCGGAGGAAGACCCGGAGCAGATACTTGGCCTGGAACGCGGTGATCGACGACTCGATGCCGTGGCCCGAGACGTCGCCGATGACGGCAGCCACCCGCCGATCGTCGATGCGGAACACGTCGAAGAAGTCGCCGGCCATCATGCCGGAGCCCGGCTGGTAGACCCGTCCGATGTCGTAGCCGCCGATGTCCGGCAGATCGTCGGGGGCCAGGCGTTCGGCCCACCGTTTCGGCGCGAGGTCGTCCTGGCTGAGGACCTCCTGGGCCCGGCGCTCGAGCTCGCCCCGCTCCTGAGCGATGCGGGCCTCGGACCGGAAGCTGCGGCCGAACCCCAGCGTGAAGGCAACCGGCGCGAACACCGTCAGGAACGCCACGGCACCCCAGGCCAACGAGGCGACCGCGGTCACGGCCGCCCCCAGGGCCACCGCCGCGTACAACAACGTGGTGTGCAGATCCTTGCGGTAGTGAGCCCGGGCCAAGCGGCGGGCGTCGATGTGCCCCCCGTTGCGCCGCACCCGCTCCCAGGCGCGGTGACGGAAGCGAGCCGACCGACCCCAGACGATCGCGGCGACCACGGACCCCATCGCCACGAGGGCGAACAGCGTGTTCTCCATTCCGCCGCGATGGTACCGGTGCCGGGCCCAGATCCAAGACGGCGACCCCGAAATGACCGCGTTTCGTGACCATTCCGTTACGAGCGGTCACATTCGGTGGGAGTCAGTCGCGACCCCGGAGGCGGACCCGCATCTTCAGCGGCGTCCGACCCAGGTCGAACTCCTCGCGCAGGCGCCGCTCGAGGTAGCGGACGTAGGTCTTGGGGATCCGGCGGGTGGCGAAGAGGGTGAACGTGGGCGGCTCGGACGCCCCCTGCGTGGCGTACATCACCCGGGCGCCGTCGGGCGCGGGGTGGGCGGACTGGGCGGCGCGGATGACCTCGTTGACGGCCCGGGTGGGGACGCGGGTGTGGTAGGCGTCCAGCCCGTGCTCCAGCGCTTCCATCAGCCGGTGCACCCCCTTGCCGGTGAGCGCGCTGATCTTCAGCACCGGCGCGTCCGCCAGGAAATGGAGTCGCCGGGCGATGCTCCGCTCGACCCGCTCGACCGCCTCGTCCGGCAGGACGTCCCACTTGTTCATCAGCACCACCACCGGACACCCGGCCGACGCCACCCGCTCGGCCAGCCGCTGATCCTGGCCGGTCACGCCCTCGGTGGCATCGATGACCAGCAGGGCGACATCGGCCTCGTCGACCGCGTCGAGGGCACGCAGCAGCGAGTAGTACTCGGTGCCCTCGTCCACCTTCGCCTTCCGCCGCATTCCGGCGGTGTCGATGAACCGCAAACGTCCCAGGTCGGTGTCGATCTCGGTGTCGATCGTGTCGCGGGTAGTCCCCGGTCGATCGTGGACGACGGACCGGTCCGACCCGATCAGCCGGTTGAACAGCGTGGACTTGCCCACGTTGGGCCGCCCGACCAGCGCGACCGACGTCAGGTCGGCGTCGGGGGCCACAGCAGTCGCGACGTCGGCCTCGACGGTGGCCTCGGGCAGCTCGGCGACGATGGCATCGAGAAGATCGCCGGTGCCACGTCCGTGCAGGGCCGAGATGGGATAGGGCTGGCCCAGGCCCAGCGACCAGAACTCAGCTGCGTCAGGATCGCGGCGGTCGTGATCCAGCTTGTTGACCACCACCAGCGCCGGGCCGTCGCGTCGCTGCAGCAGACGGCCCACCCGGTCGTCCTCGCCGGTCAGCCCGATGGTGCCGTCCACCACGAGGAGCACGACGTCGGCGTCCTCCATGGCCTGCTCGGACTGCCGGCTGACCTTGGCGTCCAACTCGTCGCCGTGGCGGTCGGCCATCCATCCCCCGGTGTCGGTCAGCACGAACTCGACCCCCTGCCACTCGGCCTCGAGCGACTTGCGGTCGCGGGTGACTCCGGGAGTTGCTTCGACGATGGCTTCGCGCCGACCCAGGATGCGGTTCATCAGCGTCGACTTGCCGACGTTGGGCCGGCCGACGATGGCCACCACCGGGCGGGTCCCGGCCACCGGCTGGTCCTGGTCATCCACGGAGTGACTCCCGGAGCGCAATCCCGTGGGTCTCGACGATCTCGACCGGCCGACACAGGTCGTCGGGCACCCACTCGTCCAGGAAACGACCCCGGGACAGGCAGACGTCGGGCAGCAGGTAGCGGTGACCCTCGGGCTCGTCGGCCAGCACGCAATCGATGTCGGCGCCCACCATGAGACCGCTGACGCCCACGTTGCCGCCGAAGAACCGGTTGGCCACCGGGAGCACCCTCACATCGGTTCGTCCACAGTCCTCGATCAGCGGGGCGAGCACTGCGGCACCCATCGATCCGGTGAGGATCCCGACCGGGCGCCGGTACGTCGTTCGAAGGGCCACCGGCGTGGCCGGCGGAGCCACCGTGGCCCCGGACGTGTCCTCGTCGAGAGCATGGTCGGTCCGCGGCGCCCGGTAGCCCTCACCCTCGGCGCCGTCGACCCAGTGGAAGAACCCGGCCTGCGGCCCGATCGGGCGATCCGATCCACCGGTGAACTCCAGCTCGAAACTGCGGGCCATGCCCACGCCGTCCTCGTGCAGCTCGAACGTGCCGTAGCGCTCGGCCGGGGGGAACGGTCGACCGGCCATCAGGTAGTACTCGTCGGCGGCGAACACCAGCGGGCGACCGAGCGTGGCTCCGAAGACGCCCTGCCACCGATCGACCACGTCGACGACGGCAGCGGCCTCGTCGCGCGTGTGCGGCCTCATCGTGGGCTCGGTGTTGAAGTCGCTGACACCCAGCGGGACGACGGCACAGGTCTCCAGCTCGGGGAACCGGTCCAGCACCCCGCACAGGGTGTCGTCCAGGATGGCTCCATCGTTCACGCCGGGACACACCACGACCTGGCCGTGGACGACGATCCCGTGGTCGAGGAGCGCCCGCAGCCAGCGCAACGACGTGGCCCCGCGGCGGTTCCGCAGCATCTCGGCCCGGATCTCGGGGTCGGTGGCGTGGATGCTCACGTAGAGCGGGCCCAACCCGTCGGCCACCACCCGTTCCAGGTCGGCCTCGGTGAACCGGGTGAGGGTGGTGAAGTTCCCATAAAGGAAGGACAGCCGGTAGTCGTCGTCCTTGAGCGAGAGACTGGAGCGCATTCCCGGCGGCAGCTGGTGGATGAAGCAGAAGGCGCAGTGGTTGTCGCAGGTGCGGACCTGGTCGAAGATGGCCGACTGGACCTCGAGCCCCAGCGGCTCGCCGGCGGCCTTCTCCACCTCGATCTCGACCGCGAGGCCGCCCCGTTCCAACTCGACCAGCACGTCGGGGCCGTCGGTGGCGGTGTGGTACTCGATGACGTCACGGGGTTCGCGACCATCGAGGGTGCGGATCAGGTCTCCGACCTGGAATCCGGCCCGGTCGGCCGGCGACCCGGGCGCAACGGCGACGATGGTCGGGCGGGGCATCAGGACAGGCTACCGGGGCCGGTAGCCTCGGGATCATGCCCCCGCCCCCGGAGTCGCCGACGGTCGAGTACGTCCTGCTGGCCTCACCCCGCGGGTTCTGCGCCGGGGTGGAGATGGCCATCAAGGCCCTGGCATGGATGGTCCGGGCCTTCGAGCCGCCGGTGTACTGCTACCACGAGATCGTCCACAACCAGCGGGTCGTCGACCGGTTCCGGGCGCAGGGGGTGGTCTTCGTCGACGACATCGCCGAGGTCCCCGCCGGGTCGCCGCTGATGCTCAGCGCCCACGGCTCGGCCCCCGAGGTGGTGGCGCAGGCCGAGGCCAACGGAGGCTACGTGGTCGATGCCGTGTGCCCGCTCGTCACCAAGGTCCACCACGAGGTGCGCGTGCGGGCCGGCAAGGGGTTCCGCATCGTGTACGTCGGCCACGAGGGTCACGAGGAGGCGGTCGGCACCATGGCCGTCGCACCCGATGCGATCGAACGGGTCGAGTCGCGCGACGACGTCGCCGCGCTGGCCGACACCGACCAGCCGGTGGCGCTCCTGGCCCAGACCACCCTCAGCCATCGCGACTGGGACGACGTGCGGGACGCCACGCTCGAGCGCTGGCCCGACATGTGGGTGCCCGGCCGGAGCGACCTGTGCTTCGCCACCACCAACCGACAGCACGCACTGCTGGAGATGGCCCCCCTGTGCGACACGATCGTGGTGGTCGGATCGGCCAACTCCTCCAACACGCTTGCACTGGAGCAGCTCGCTCGCGAGGGCGGGTGCGAGCGTGTGCTGCGCATCAACAACGCCGACGAACTGCCCGACGACCTCGGCGGCACCGTGGGTCTCACGGCTGGAGCCTCGGCCCCCGAGGAACTGGTCGAGTCCGTCATCGATCGCCTCGACCCGACCCACGGCGTCGACGAGGTCCTGGTCACCGACGAGGACGAGTACTTCCCTCCCCCACGGGCGCTCCGCAACCTGATCAACGGCGTGTCGGCGACGCTCAGCATGGCGTTCGGCGGGATCGCCACCGAGTTCGACGACCGGTCGGTCGACGCCTCCGAGGTCCTGGTCAAGCTGGAGTGACCGCGGGCACGGGGCCGGCGCTGACCGTGTCATCGCCTGAGGTCCCCAACTACCCTCCGGCCGATGCTGACCCCCACCCTCGACACCGTGCGTGTGTTCCTGCACGTCCTGGCTGCCACCGTGTGGGTCGGCGGCCAGATCACGCTCCTGGTGCTCCTGCCCACCGTCCGCGAGATCGGGGGTGACGCCCCGAAGATGACCGCTCGGGCGTACAACCGGGCCGCATGGGTGGCCTACGGCGTGCTCCTGGCGACCGGGATCTGGAACCTGCTCGAGGTGGACCTGGGCTCGACGACCACCGCCTACCACGCCACGCTCGGCCTCAAGCTCGTGGTCGTGGCGATCTCCGGGATCGGCGCGTTCATCCACAGCACCACACCCGACCGGCGGATGCTGGCCATCACCGGCGCGGTCGGTGGGGTCACGGCGCTGCTCGCGCTGTTCCTCGGCGTACTCCTCACCAACTGACCGCCCCTTCCCGCCCCAGGGACGAGGGCTTGGCGTGCGGCACGGTCGCTCGGCCGCGACACTGTTGCCATGGCATCCACCTTCACCCGCATGGACGAATCCACCGCCGAGCAATGGGCCGTGATCGGCGCCGAGACCAGCCAGAACCAGGGCCGCGTCGCCGACCGGATCCTGGACATGCTCCGATCCCTCGAATCGGTCACCGACGGATTCGCCGTGGATCAGCTGGTCCACTCGTGCCAGACCGCCACCCGCGCCGAGCGGGCCGGCGCCGAGCCCGAGGTGGTCTTCGCCGCGCTCTGCCACGACATCGGCAAGGCGGTCAGCGTGCCCAACCACCCCCGGATCGGAGCCGAGATCCTGCGGCCCTACGTCAGCGATGACGTCTACCGGATGGTGTTGACCCACCAGGACTTCCAGGGCCGGCACTACTACCACCACTTCGGTGGCAACCCGGACGAGCGGGCCACGTACGAGGGCCAGTCCCACTACGAGCTGACCGCCACCTTCGCGGATGAGTGGGACCAGGCGGCGTTCGACCCGGACTACGACACGCTCCCGCTGGAGCACTTCGAGCCCCTGGTCCGCGAGATGACCGCCCAGGCCAACATGCTCTAGCGATTCTGGGGTCGATTGTGCACCGTGGCGGTGCACAATCGACCCCAGATCACGTGATGTAGGGGGCGAGGACCTCATGCCAGCGGCGGTAGCCCTCGCCGGTCAGGTGCAGGCCGTCGGGGCTCAGCTCGCTCGGCATGCCACCGTCCGGGCCGGCAAACGCGTCCCGGAGTGACACGAACGTCACCCCGAGCTCGTCGGCCAGCCGCTCGATCCTGCCGTTCACTGCCTCGACGCGTTCGCCCAGCTCGTCGGCGGCCGGCAGGATCGACTGGACGACCACGTCGGTCTCCGGGCTGTCGACGCGGCATCGCTCCAGGATCGTGCGGTAGTTGGCCAGGAGGTCGTCGTCTCGGCCCCCGAACACGATGTCGTTGATCCCCACGAGGATGAAGAGCTTCCGGGGCCGTCCGGAGACCACCGTGTCGAGGCGCGCCACCAGGTCGGCGGTGGTCTCCTCGGCGATCCCCCGGTTGCGCGTCGCCGTGCCGGGGAACAGTTCGTTCCACTCGGCATCCTCGGTGATCGAATCGCCGAGGAACACCACGTCGTCCGGCCCGACGGGGAACGTCCGGTAGAAGTCAGCTCGCCGCAGCGCCTCGGGGGTGGGGCCCGAACCTCGCAGGAAGGCCCGCAGCCGGCGTCCCAGGGCCACACGAGTGCGCCGCACGATCACCTGGGTCCGGCTCATCGGTTGGGGGTCCCCACTCGCCGCTGCGCCTCGTCGAACAGCTCCTGGAGCCGCTTCTGCAGCTCGGCGGTGGTGGCCTCGATCTCCGACCGCTTGGCCCGCTTCTCGCTGGGCGCCACCGTGATCGGCTCGCCGATGATGAACTCGATCGGATGGGGTCGGAGATACTTGGCCCCGACCGGCATGGCCGTCGCCGACCCTCCGACGCCGATCGGCAGGATCGGGATGCCGTACTTGTGTGCGAGGTAGGACGGCCCCTGGTACAGGTCCTCGATGACGGGCCCCTCGCGGCGCTGGCCCTCGGGAAACACGATCAGTGGATGGCCCATCTCGATGACCTCACCGCAGGCCCGCAACGCCTGGCGATCGGCGTGCTCCCGATCGACCGGGAACCCGCCCATCGTCGTGAAGAACCAGCCGCTGGGCCGATTTCCCCACAGGCTGTCCTTTGCCATGAACCGGATCCGGCGTTTGCTGATCGTGCTCACCATGAACCCGTCGAGGTTGGAGCGATGGCTGGGGGCGATGATGTAGGCCCCCGTCGCCGGGAGATGCTCCTTCCCCTCGATCTTGTGACGGAAGAGCACCTTCGACAACAAGGCGACGGCGCCTCGGACGAACCAGTAGAAGGCGTTGGCCGTTGCGCTGTAGTGGGTTCGCACCACTTCGTCGCTCACGCCAGCAACTCTTGCACCTTCGCCACGACCTCGTCCACGGTGAGCTCCGAGGTGTCGACGACCACGGCGTCGGACGCCTCGGCGAGGGGCGAGTCGGCCCGCTGCGAGTCCAACCGGTCGCGCCGTTCGATCGACGCTGCCACCTCCTGGACGTCGACACCGTCACCGGATTCGGCGGCACGCCGCCGGGCCCGCTCGACCGCGGTTGCGGTCAGGAACACCTTGAGCGTCGCGTCCGGAAAGACGACGGTGCCGATGTCACGCCCCTCGGCCACCCCACCGCCATGGCGGCGCACCCAGTCCCGCTGCCACGCCCGCAACACGGTCCGCACACCCGAATGGGCGGCCACCACGGACACGGCGCCGTTGACGGCGTCGGAGCGGATGGCATCGGTGACGTCGATCCCGTCGGCTGCGATCACACCCCCGTCCGCCCGGTAGTCCATCGACTGCGCCACGGCCGTGACCGCGGCCTCGTCGTCGACGTCGATCCCCCGATCCAGCGCGGCCCAAGCCACCGCCCGGTACATCGCGCCCGTGTCGAGGTGACCGACCTCGAGCGCCTCGGCGACGGCCCGAGCCACCGTGCTCTTGCCCGAGCCGGCCGGTCCGTCGATGGCGACCACCAGCGGGGTGCCCGTGGCCGCGACGGCGTCCAGGACCCGGAAGAATCGTGGGAAGGTCTTGGCGACGCACTCGGTCTCGGTGATGGTCACGCCGTCGGCCACCAGGCCGAGCAGCGAGAACGCCATGGCCATCCGGTGGTCGTCGTCCGGGTCGACCGAACCGGGTGAGATCACCCCGGGGTGGACCGTGAATCCGTCGGCGTGCTCGTCGGCCATGATGCCGAGGCGGCCAAGCTGCGTCACGACGCCGCCGATCCGGTCCGATTCCTTCTCGCGGATGAATCCGACGTCCCGCACGCGCGACGGTCCGGTGGCGCACGCCGCCACCGCTGCGAACGTCGGCACCACGTCGGAGAGATCTCGGAGGTTCTCGTCGACGCCGGTCAGACGCTGCGGCCCTTGCACGCTCACACTCCCCGTGGTGTCCTCGACCTCGCAGCCCATCCGCTCCAGTACGTCGACGAACGCGACGTCGCCCTGCAGAGAGTCCCGGTGCAGGCCCCGCACCCGAGCACGTCCGCCGGTCATGGCCGCAGCGGCGAAGAAGTAGGCCGCGGCGGAGGCGTCGGGCTCGACGTGGTACTCGGTCGCCTCGTATCCGCCGGGCGCCACCGACCACCGGGACTCGTCGGACCGAACGGTGGCGCCGAAGGCCTCCATGACCGCGATCGTCAGGTCGAGGTACGGCCGCGAGATCAACGGCGTGGTCACCTCGACGGTCAACCCCTCTGCGAGGAGCGGGCCCACCAGCAGCAGCCCGCTGAGAAACTGGCTGGAGACATCTCCGCTGATCGCAACGGTGCCCCCCGCCACCGGGCCGCCCTCGGCGCGGAGCGGGAGCCGATCCCCGTCGACGGACAGACCGAGGGACCGGAGCGCGTCCACCATGGGCCTCATCGGTCGAGCCTGGATCTGCTCGGCTCCGTCGACCCGCAGCACCCCGGGAGCGGCAAGCGCCAGCGCGGTCACGAACCGGGCCGTGGTGCCGGACTGCCGCACGTAGAGCTCGGTGCCGGCCGACGGCAGGCTTCCCCCGATCCCGGTGACGACCAGGTGGTCGGTGCCCTCCCCCACGACCTCGGCGCCCAGGGTCCGGACGCAGCCCAGCATGGCGGCCGTGTCCTCGGCGGCCAGGGCGCCGCTGATGCTGCTCTCCCCCCGAGCCAGCCCGGCGACGAGCAGGGCGCGGTTGGTGAAGCTCTTCGAGCCGGGCACCTCGACCACGGCATCGATCGGACCCGTCGGGGTGATCGTTCGGTCGGTCATTGCAGATCCCGCAGCGAGGGGCGGTAGCCGAGCGTGACCAGCCCGCTACGGAACCGCTCGGAGAGCTCCCGCTCGACCAGCAGGATGACGACCCCCTGCTGACCCTCGGCCGAGTGCACGATCTCGAGGTCGGCGATCGACACGTCCAGTTCGGCCGCCAGCGTGGTGATGCGGGCCAGTTCACCCGACCGGTCCGACACCGGTACCCGCACCTCGGTCACGTTGTCGGGCTGCACGATCCGAGAGGGCAGATTGAGCCGGGCCCGTCGGGCCTGTTCGAGGACCTCGAGCAGCTCGTCGCTGCGCCCGTCACCGACCAGCCGCCGCACCTCGCCGAGCGCCTCGACGAGTTGGTCGATCACCTCGGTGATGGCACCGCGGTTCTCGTCGCAGATGTCGGGCCAGATACTGGGGCGGCCGGCCGCGATCCGCGTCATGTCCCGGAACCCGCCCGCAGCCAGCCGCAGCATGGCTGCGTGCTCGGTCGCTCGTTCGTCGGCCAGTCTCATGAGGCTGGCGGCGGTCAGGTGGGGCACGTGCGACACCATCGCCACCAGGCCGTCGTGCCGGGCGGGTTCGAGGGAGATGACCTCGGCCCCCAGGTCGACCGCAACCCTGCGGGTCAGGGCGAAGGCCTGGTCGGAGGTGGACGGACCGGGGGTCAGGACCCACACCGACCCACCGAACAGCGACGCCGATGCCCCTGCGATGCCGTCCTGCTCCGAGCCCGCCATGGGATGACCGCCGACGAATCGTGCATGATCGACCTGGGCCACGATCGACGCCTTCACGCCGCCGACGTCGGTCACGACCCCGTCGGTCTCGGCCAACGCCGTCCTCACGGCCGCGGGGATGGCTCGGACGGGCGTCGCCACGATCGTGAGATCCGAGTCGGGATCCCATCCGGTGCCGGAGATGGCCCCCAGGTCGAGCGCCGCCGCCAAACACTCCGGATCGGTGTCGATGCCCGACACGGTCCAGCCCTGCTCGGCGAGCGCCAGACCGACCGAGCCGCCGATGAGACCGGTGCCCACGATGGTGACGCGTCGTTCAGTCATGCGTGCGGGTCACCGGCCCGGGACGTCGTTGCGGAGACCGACCGCGCCGTGCAGGTAGACGTGCTGCATCCGGTCCCGCCCGCGGGTCGAGGCGACGTGCACCAGGACCCGGATGCAGAGCGGTGTGGCCTCGCGCACGGTCAGCTCGACCGCGCCCAGCAGGGGTACGTCGTGCCAGCCGAAGTCGCGTGCCGCCGTCGCCGGGAACATTGCGGTGATGTCCGACGTGGCGGTGAAGAAGCAGCTGATCAGATCGTCGTCGGACAGATCGTTGCGCTCGACGATGGCGCCCAACATCTCGGCCACCCGAGCGCGGATCTGCTCGGCGTCGTCGGCATCGACGGTGGTGGCGCCGCGCACGGCCCGTACGCCCGGATGCGATCCGCTCACGTGGTGACCTCCAGAGACACGGTCGGTCAGACTACCGGCGCCGGACTCCACCGTCTGCGCCGTAACGAGCAAGCCCGGTGCCTGACCCCCCGCGTGCTCGTTGCGTGGCGAGCAAGACCGGGGTCAGGCACCTTGCTTGCTCGCTTCAGGCGAGAGCGGAAGGGTCCAGGCCGTCCAGGGCCAGGACCTCGGCTCGGGTGAGGGGCCGCCACTCCCCCGGTGCCAGCGATCGGTCGGCCAGCGAACCGATGCGCGTCCTCACCAGCCGCCGAACCGGATGCCCCACCGCATCGAACATCCGGCGCACCTGTCGATTCCGACCCTCGTGGATGGTGATCCGCACCAGACCGTCGTCCGGCGAGGACACGCGTGCCGGTGCGGTGGGGCCATCGTCCAACTCGATGCCCTCGCGCAGGCGGCGCAACGTCCCCGGACCGGGTTGCGCCTCGACCTGCACCAGGTACTCCTTCTCGATCCCGTGAGACGGGTGGGTCAACCGCTGCGTCATCGGCCCGTCGTTGGTCAGCAGCAGCAGTCCCTCGGTGTCGACATCGAGCCGACCGACCGTCCAGACCCGTGGTTGGGACGGCACCAGGTCGATCGCGGTGGGCCGACCACCGGGATCGTCGGCGGTGCAGATGACACCCGCCGGCTTCTGCAGGAGGTAGTGGACGAGATCGACGTCGGTCGAGACGACCGTACCGTCGACGGCGATGACGTCGGTGGCGGCGCTGGCCCGGTCGCCCAGGGTGGCCACCCGGTCGTTGACGGTGACCCGACCCGCTGCGATCAGCTCCTCGCTGGCTCGCCGGCTGGCGATTCCGGCCCGGGCCAGGACCTTCTGCAGCCGCTCGGGGGCGGACGCCGGCTCAGGCAGGAGCGGGTCGCTCCTCGTCCTCGCCGGTGAGGTCGATGGTCTCGTCGGTGGCATCGGTGACGATGTCGAGCGGGTCGGCCCGCAGACCGCCCTCGAGCGCCTCGACCACATCGGAGCCCGGGACGTACTCGGCCAGCGGCGGCAGATCCTCCAGCGAGTCCAGCCCGAGCCGTTCGAGGAATTCCGGCGTGGTGCCGAACAGGACGGCCTGACCCGGCCCAGGATCGCGACCCACTTCGACGACGTACCCCCGCTGGGTGAGCGTACGAATGACCCCGTCGACGTTGACACCCCGGATCGACGCCACCTGCGCTCTCGAGATGGGCTGCTTGTAGGCGATGATGGCGACCGTTTCGAGCGCGGCGGCCGACAGGCGCGACGACTGCCCGTCGAGCACGAATCGTTCGACGTAGGCAGCCAGATCGGGATGACTCTGGAACCGGTACCCACCGGCCACCTTGACCAGCATGAATCCCCGACGCGTGCCCTGGTACAGCTTGGCCAGCTCGTCACAGGCCGCTTCGACCTCGACCGCCGGCATCTCCAGGAGCTGGGCCAGCAGTCCGGGCTCGACCGGGCGATCCGCCACCATCAGGATGGCCTCGATCGCCCGAACCGGATCGAACGGCGCCTCAGCCGTCATACGCGTCGACCGTCGCCAGCTCGAACTGGTGGTCATCGGTCTCGTGGAGCCACCGGATCTGGATCTCGCCGAAGTTGGCGGCCTGATCCAGGTCGATCAGGCCCTGCTTGAACAGCTCGAGCACGGCCAGGAACCGCACGACGACCTCGATGCGGTCGACGAGCCCGGTGGTGAGGCGGCGGAAGGTGATGGGGCCCGACCGGGGCAGCTCGTCGGCCAGCTCCTCGACCGCTTCGGCCACGGTGAGCTTGATGGGGGCGATGTGGGCGAGGGACACCACCGGCACCGGTGCCGGCGTCGTGGCCCGCTCGAACGCGTTGCGCAGTCGGTCGGGCGTGACCCCGGCCAGCAGGTCGGGGGCCAGGTCCAGGCACCAGTCCTCGAGCCCGGCGTGGCGGGGGAAGGAGGTGGCCGCCTCGGTGGCCAGCAGATCCATCGCCTTGGCCACGTCCTTGAAGGTCTTGCACTCGACCAACCGGGCCAGGAGAAGATCGCGTTCCTCCCACAGGGCCAGCTCCTCGTCGAGATCCAGATCGGTGTCACCGGGCAGCAGGCGGCGCGCCTTGAGCTCGACCAGCGTGGCTGCGATGAGCACGAACTCGGTGGCGACGTCCAGGTCCAGGTCCTCCATCCGCTCGAGCTCGATCAGGTAGGCGTCGACGATGGTGCGGAGCGAGACCTCGTACAGCTCGACCTCCTCGCGCAGGATGAGGTGCAGGAGCAGGTCGAACGGACCGTCATAGACCGGGGTGGAGACGTCAACGGGCACGGCGTGGAGGATAGAGCCCCACAGGGAGCCGGTGGCGCACCCCCGCCGACCCGGCGACCGCGCCCGAATCGCACCGTCGCCCCTCCCGGATCGGGCTACCCTCGCCGACCATGTCTCGTGTCTTCTCGGGGATCAAACCGACCGGCGATGTCCATCTCGGCAACCTGCTGGGCGCCCTGTCCAGCTGGGTGACCATGCAGGACGAGCACGACTGCGTGTACTCGGTCGTGGACCTGCATGCGCTGACCGTCCGCCAGGACCCCCAGGAATTGGCCCGTACGACCCTGCTGACCGCCCAGCTCCTCCTGGCGATCGGCGTCGACCCCGACCGGGCCGTGCTCTTCGTCCAGTCCCACGTCGAGCAGCACGCCCAGTGCGCCTGGTTGATGGAGTGCACGGCGTCGTTCGGCGAGTTGCGCCGAATGACCCAGTTCAAGGACAAGTCCGAGACCAACGACTTCGTCTCGGGCGGGCTCTTCACCTATCCGGCGCTGCAGGCCGCCGATATCCTCCTCTACGACACCGAGATCGTGCCGGTCGGCGAGGATCAGCGCCAGCATCTCGAGCTCACCCGCGACATCGCCGAGCGGTTCAACCACCGCTACGGCGAGACGTTCGTCCTCCCGCGAACCGTCGTACCCGGCACTGCGGCCCGGGTGATGGACCTCCAGCAGCCGCACGCCAAGATGTCGAAGTCGGCCGATTCCCCACAGGGATCCATCGGGATCCTCGACGACCTCGGCGCCGTCACGAAGAAGGTCAAGCGTGCGGTCACCGACAGCGACAACGAGGTGCGCTACGACCCCGAGACCAAACCCGGCGTTGCGAACCTCCTGGACATGCTGGCCGCAGCCACCGGAGAGGACCCCCGAGCGCTCGCCGAACGCTACGAACAATACGGCCCGCTGAAGAACGACACGGCCGAAGCGGTCGGCGATCTCCTCGCTCCCATCCAGGAACGGTTCCGCGAGCTCGAGGCCGATCCCGGCCAGACCACGGCCCTGTTGGCCGACGGCGCCCGCAAGGCCGCCGACATCGCAGGGCCGGTGTTCGACCGGGCCCGCCGCAACATCGGTCTCCTCGCGCCCGGCGGTTGACGGGCGAGCCCGCGCAGCCCGTCAGTAGTCGGCGGCCTGGAGGCAGCGCCCGAACGCGATCGGGACGGTCCAGAACTCCTCCGGCTGGTGGTGCTCGGCCGACCAGGCCACCACCAGCCGCGAGCTCCCGGCCAGCCGCAACGAGTCGGCCCCCAGCTCGGGGTACTGCAGGTAGAGGCCGATCCGGCCGGTGATGCCATCCCTCTGCGCCCACGCCTGAGCCACCTGGTCGTCGGCGAAGGCATCGCACAGGGTGGCCACCACCCGTCCGTAGAGGCCGAGCCGAACCTCGCCCTTTCCGACGTCGTGGAGCAACGCTGCCACCACGGCGGTGGCGGCGTCGTCGAGATCGCCGGACGTCGCCTCGACCCGGCGGGCCACCCGGACCGAGTGGGCCCGATCGGCGGGACTCATCCGGTCGAACAGTCGCTGCTCTGCGTCGGAGAGCAGGCTGCTCGCCCACGCGAGGTCATCGGAGGGCGTCCGGCGGCGGAACAGGGTGCTGGCGGCGCGACGGACCAGGTGGCCGGGCCCGCCCTTCGTGCCCAGCTTCACGCCGGAGCCCCACGGGGCGGCGCGCCGGCCGGACCCGATCCGCCGAGCCGGGCGCGCGGGTGGGCTGCGTCGTAGACCTCGCGCAGTCGTGTCGTGGAGACCATGGTGTAGACCTGCGTCGTCGAGATCGACGCGTGGCCCAGCAGCTCCTGCACCGTACGGATGTCGGCACCGTGATCGAGCATGTGCGTTGCGCACGAGTGCCGCAGTGTGTGCGGCGTCAAGGCTTCTCCCAACCCGGCGCGATCGCCGTGCAGCCGGATCCGCCGCCACACCCCCGACCGGGTCATGCGGCGCCCACGCCGACCCAGGAAGACGGCATCGGCATCGCTGCGGTACCCGGGTCCGGCCGCGGCGTAGTCGGGCCGGCCGTCCCGAAGCCAGCGGAAGATCGTCTCGGTGGCCGCCCGCCCCAACGGCACGATCCGTTCCTTCCGCCCCTTCCCCATCAGGCGAAGGAGGCGGGCGTCAAGATCCAGGTCGCTCAACCCCAACCCGGCCACCTCGGAGATGCGCGCCCCGGTGCCGTACAGCACCTCGATGATGGCGCGGTCCCGCAGGGACATCGGGTCGTCGCCCTCGACCTCGTCGAGGAGCCGCCCGATCTGCTCCTCCGAGAGGGGTTTGGGGAGACCGGCGCCGACGCCGGGGCGCTCGACGTCGGTGGACGGGTCGCCCGGGGCCAGGCCCTCGGCGGCCAGGAACCCGTGCAGTCCCCTGATGGCGACCGCCGAACGGTTGACGCTGGACCGGGCCTGGCCCTCGGCTCGGCGATGCGCCAGGTATTCGACGATGTCGTCGGCCTCGACCGCGGCGAGCGCCGCTCGGTCCCGCTGACCGTGGACGAACGCCCAGTAGCGCCGCAGGTCGGACCGGTATGCGTCGAGCGTGTTGACCGAACGTCCCCGCTCGACCGCCAGCCAGGTCAGGAACTCCTCGGCCTCGAGGGGCAGCTCCACCCGGGCGGTGGCGGTCACCCCGCCTCGAGCCGGAGCTGCCGGCGGGCGACCAACAGGCCGATCACCGACTTCGCGTCCTGGAGCTGACCCGTGCTCATCAGCTCATCGACGTCGTCGAGCCGCACGTGCTCGATCGTCATCGCCTCTTCCTCCGGCCCCTGCCGGTTCGCTTCGGTCTCGGTCAGGTCTCGTCCGAGGAAGACCCAGCAACGCTCGTCGGTGAAGCCGGGCGAGTTGAGGAACTCGGCCAGGAGATCGAACCGGCCGGCGTGGCGGCCGATCTCCTCGACCAGCTCACGCTGCGCGGCGGCGGTCAGGTCCTCGTTGTGCACGTCCAGCTTTCCGGCAGGGAGCTCGAGGACGTCGGCGTCGAGCGCCGCCCGGTACTGCCTGACCATGATCACCGTCTCGCCGTCGGCCATCAGGGGGACCACGGCGACCGCTCCCGGGTGCCGGACGACCTGGCGGTCGATCTCGGACCCGTTCGGGGTCCGGATCCGGAGCTTCGCCATCGTGACGATGGGACCCCGGTGCAGCTCGGTCTCGCCGAGCACGCGGAAGCTCACGCCGGCATCGGCGTGGACGGCGTGCTGTCCTCGAGCGGCAGGTGGGGCTTGCGGCCTTCGGCGCGCGTGAGCGCTGCGGCCAGGAACTCACGGAACAGCGGGGCGGGTCGTTCGGGGCGGCTCTTGAACTCGGGATGGGCCTGGGTCGCCACCCAGTAGGGGTGATCGCGCAGCTCGATGAACTCGAGCAGCTGGCCGTCGGGGCTGACCCCGGCCCGCAGGAAGCAGCCGTCGTCGAACGCCGTCTTGTACTTGGGATTGAACTCGTAGCGGTGGCGGTGCCGTTCGGAGACCACCAGCTTCCCGTAGGCATTGGCCACCATGCTGTCGGCGAGGAGCTCGGCCGGATACGCCCCCAGGCGCATGGTGCCGCCCTTGTCCTCGACGTCGCGCTGACTTTCCATCAGATCGATCACCGGGTGGGGCGTGCGGGGATCGAACTCGCTGGAGTTGGCTCCGGCCAGGCCAAGGACGTTGCGGGCGTAGTCGACGACCATCATCTGGAGCCCGAGGCACAACCCCAGGCAGGGAATCTCGTGCTCCCGTGCGTACGCCGACGCGGCGATCTTGCCCTCACTGCCACGCTCGCCGAACCCACCCGGAATGACGATGCCGTCCAGATCGCGCAGCCGCCCCTCGGCCAGGAGGCCCTCGACGTCCTCGGCCTGGATCCAGTCCAGCTCGACATCGGCCTGCTGGTGGATCCCTGCGTGGTTGAGCGCCTCGACCACCGAGAGATAGGCGTCGGGAAGGCTCACGTACTTGCCGATCAGACCGATCCGCACCGGCTCCGAGGCCGACTCGACCCGGTTGACGAGATCTCGCCACGGGGACAGCTCCAGCGGGAGGTCCTCGAAGCGCAGGAGATCGCACACGACCGCGTCGAGCCCCTCCTCGTGCAGGACCAGCGGGATCTCGTAGAGGCTGTCGGCGTCGGCGGCGTTGACCACCGCCTCGGGCGGGACGTCGCACAAGCGGGAGATCTTTCGCTTCAGCTCGTCGCTGATGGGCCCCTCGGAGCGACAGACGATGGCGTCGGGCTGGATCCCGCGGCTGCGGAGCTCGGTGACCGAGTGCTGGGTCGGCTTGGTCTTCTGCTCGCCGCTGGGGCCGATGAAGGGAACCAGCGTCACGTGCACGTAGCAGACGTTGTCGCGCCCGACGTCGAGTCGGAACTGCCGGATGGCCTCGAGGAACGGGAGGATCTCGATGTCGCCGACCGTGCCGCCCACCTCGGTGATGACGACATCGATGTCGTCGTTGCCCAGGATCTGGATACGCCGCTTGATCTCGTCGGTGATGTGCGGGATGACCTGAACGGTCTTGCCCAGGTACTCCCCCCGTCGCTCCGCAGCGAGAACGGCGCTGTAGATCGAGCCGGTGGTGGCGTTGGAGCTGCGGGTGAGGTTCTCGTCGATGAACCGCTCGTAGTGGCCCAGATCGAGATCGGTCTCACCCCCGTCGTCGGTCACGAAGACCTCGCCGTGCTCGAACGGGTTCATGGTGCCCGGGTCGACGTTGATGTAGGGGTCCAGCTTCTGCATGGTGACCCGCAGGCCGCGTGCTTTGAGCAGACGACCCAGGGACGAGGCGGTCAGGCCTTTCCCCAGTGAGCTGGCGACGCCGCCGGTGACGAAAATGTGCTTCGACATGACGGGACTCCATCCTAGCGCGGCCATCCGCCGGCCCCGGCGACCCTGACCGCCGGCCGGCGGAGGGGCCCTCAGCTGGGCGCAGGCAGGATCCGCTCGGCCGATGGAGCGACCCCGTAGTCGCCCACCTTCAAGTCCGCGAGCTGCTCGAGGGACAGGACCGTGGCGGCCCAACCCGGGAACGATCCGGTGATGTCGACGGTGGACACCCGCCCGTCGGCCTCCTCGTCCTCCCGCAGCTGCACGACCATCGACGCTTCGTCCACCTGAGGCTCCGAGTCGGCGTCACCGCTGTCCTGTTCGGCCTGGGACGCAGCCAGCGTCAGGGGTCCGCTGTTGTCCGCGACCACCAGAGGAGCGACCGTGTCCGCCCGGTTGATCAGCCGTCGTGACAGGGGAAGGAGGAAGTCCTCGTTGGCCGGCACGGCCTCGGGTCCCGACACGAATGCGTAGCGAGCCGAATCGATCGGCACCGGCGACATCTGCGGTGCGCCGGTGGCCGGTGGTTCGTAGACCAGGAAGCCGTTGAACACCAGGCCCTGCACGAGACCCACCGCAACCTCGTCGGGTTCGGGGATGGTCGTCGTGGTCGTGGTCGTGCTGGTCGTGGTCGTGGGCGCCGGAGCCGTCGACGGGGGCGGCGGAGCACCTTCGCCGACCGTCGTGGGCGGCGGCGCGGACGTGGGGGGCGGCGCCACCGTGGTGGTGGTGGACGGCGCCGGGGGGACGGTGATGACCGGGGTGTCGTCCTCGGTCGGAACCTCGGCGGCCCGCAGCAGTGCATCACCGAACCGCCGGATGAGCACCGCACGGAGCTCGTCGGGATCGGTGCTGGGGTTGTCGAGCACGACGGCGAGATCCGCAACGTCGTCCTCGGTGGTCAGCGCCAGCCGGTCCGTCGTCCGGAACGTCCCGCGGAAGTCGGCTCCGGAGTTGACGATCGAGCGGCGGACGCCGGCGAGTCCGTCCTCGTCGATCCCCTCGGAGGCGAACACCATGATCGGAACCCGGTCCAAGCGTCCGCGGAGGAGCTGCTCGGTCGCCTGATCGCCGAATTGACTGTCCAGTTGCTCGACCGCCGCCAGCTCGGCCTCGAGCCGGAGATTCTCGGCGTCGGTCTCCTCGAGTCGCTGTTGCTGGTCGTCGAGCCGGCTCTCCAGCGTGTCGATGGTGGCGCGCTGGATGAGCGTCGACCCCATCGCCACGCCGATGCCGAGGGCGAGGAAGACCGCCGTGATACTGACGATGTGATAGCGGAGGTTGATCATCAGAAGGTCAGCCTGAATCCTCGCACGATGAGTCGGAGCGGCTCCGACACGATGAACAGCACGATGAGCGTGAAGATGGCCGCACCCACCAGCAGCATCAGATCACGCTTGCGAACCTCGCGCCGGTAGATCCGGCTCACGCCTCGGGCGTCCACCAGGATGTGTCCGACGCGCAGCCGCGTCACCATACGGGTGGCGATCAACGCTCGGTCCTGGCCCAGGAAGTCGTCCAGCGAGGGGTGGCTGCCGACGGCGACGATGAGATCGGCGCCCCGCTCCTGGGCCAGCAGCATGGCCGCATCCATGCTGCTGCCGTCGAAGGCCAGGCGGTGATGTTCCACGTCGTTCATGGCCAGCCGGGCCACCCCGCCTGGCTCGTCCTCACCATGGCCGTGGGCGATGATGACCGTCGCCGCCTGGAGGGCGCGATCGGAGACCTCGGTGAGCTCGCCGATGATCATGTCGGGACGAACCCCCTGATCGAGGAGGACGTCGGCGCCGGTGTCGACTCCGATCACGTAGGGACGCTGCTCCTGGATGTAGCCGCTCCCGCGAAGGACGGCCAGATCGTCCTGATCGTCCAGGCCGGACGCGACCACCAGCACCTGACGGTCCCGCAACGTGAGCTCCAGGTCCGGGAGGTCGGACAGCTGGGTGAGGCTGACGTCCTGGTCGCGCAGGTACTCGAGCGCGCCGGCCGCGAAGAGCCCGATCTGGTCGTCGAGGCCCCGCTCGGCCACCTCCATACGCGCCCGGACGGTGACGGGCGTCTGCCGCCTGCCGGTGGCCACGCGCTCGTCGCCGAGGAGGATGTGGTTGCCGACGATGGCGATCCGGAGGCCATCGTGGAGCCGGGAGAAGATCTCCTCGCCGACCCCGTCGATCAGCGGGATGCCCCGCTCGACCAGGGCCAGCGGTCCGTCGTGCGGGAACCGTCCCGTGATGGAGTCGGCGGCGTTGACGACCGCGGCGACCCGCTGCGCAGCCAACGCCTGGGCGGTCTCCCGGTCGATGTCGGCGTGATCGATCACGGCGATCTCACCGCTGTGCAGTCGGCGGACCAGCGCGGTGGTGTTGTGGCCCGAACGCACCCGGCCGGTGACCACCTCGGGGGGAACGCGCGACGACCGGTCGCCCAGGCTGGTGTCGGCCGGACTCATACCCGGGCACTCCCGCCCGTACCGAGCAGTTCGGCCGCGTGCCGACGAGCCGACTCGCTGTCAGGCGACCCGGACAGCATGCGGGACAGCTCGGTCAGGCGATCGTCGTCGACGACGGCGTCGATCGACGTCTTCACCGAACCGGCCTTCCCGAGCTTCTCGACCACCAGATGATGATCGGCACACGCGGCCACTTGTGGAAGGTGTGTGACCACCAGCACCTGGTGGCGGGTTCCCAGATCGGCGAGGGCTCGGCCCACCGCCGATGCGGCGGCGCCACCGATGCCCGAGTCGACCTCGTCGAAGAGCAGGGTGTCGGGCGCCTCGCTGAGCACGAGGCGAAGGGCCAGCATCGCCCGGGCCAGTTCTCCCCCGGACGCGACCTTGGTGAGACGTTGCAGGGTCCCCCCGTCCGCGGCCAGCTGGAAGTGCACACCGTCGGCGGGGTCCGGCCCGTCGACTTCGACCCCGACGACGGCGTTGGGCATGGCCAGATCGCGTAGGCGCCGTTGGACCCCCTGCGCCAAGCGTGGCGCCACCTCCCGACGCTGTGCCGCGACCGCCGCCGCCGCATCGGCCCGTCGTTCTCGAGCACGGTCGAGGGCCGCCGCGACCTCTTCGGCCCGCTGATCGTGACCTTCGAGCTCGTCGAGCCGACGGCGAGCGTCGGCGGCGAAGGCGAGCACGGCCGCGAGGTCGGCCCCGTACTTGCGCCGGATCTCGGCCAGTTGGCGGCGGCGCTCCTGGACGTCGGCGAGCGCCCGGGGATCGGCCTCGGTCTGCTCGGCGAGGTCGCGGAGATCGCGAGCCACGTCGTCGACCTCGGCCTGGAGGGAACGCAATCGGGCGTGGGCTGCCGCGAAGGGGGTTCGGTCCCGGGTGGCCGCGACCGCGGCGGCGACACCGTCGATGACACCACCCTCGTCGACGAGCGCTCCCACCGCCGCTTCCGACGCCGTCCGGTGGCCATCGGCATCGGCCAGCACGTCCTCGCGTCGTTTGAGCAGGTCGTCCTCGTCCGGCCCGGCGATGGTCACACCGTCGATCTCGGCGACCTGGAATCGCACCATGTCCATCTCTCGGGCGCGGGCGCGTTCGTCGCCGCCCAGACCCTCGAGCTCGGCGGTCAACCGCGAGACGAGGGCCAGCGCCTCGCGGTACGGCTCGAGATCCACGCCGCCGTAGTGGTCCAGCGCGCTGCGCTGGACTGCGGGTGCCAACAGGGACTGATGGGCGTGCTGCCCGTGGACGTCGATCCCGCGCTCCCCCCACTCGGTCAGTTCGGCGGCGGTGGCCAGACGCCCGTTGACGTACGCCCGCGACCGCCCGGCCCGGGGAACGACCCGGGCCACGACCGCCTCCTCGCCGTCGATCTCGAAGCGCCCCTCGACCCGGGCCTCGTCGGCCCCGGTGCGAACCCGCGACGGGTCGGCCCGCTGCCCGACCAACAGGGAGATCGCCTCGACGAGCATGGTCTTGCCGGCGCCCGTCTCACCGGTGACCGCGGTCATGCCAGGTTCGAGCAGCAGACGCGCCTCTTCGATCACGCCCAGGTCGCGCACCATCAGTTCGACCAGCATCAGCGACCGCCGGAAGCACGGGGAGTCATCGGAACGACCACGTACGGCAGTCTCGCACGAATGCCGGCCCCGGGCCGTGGCACCGGATCGGGCTGCCGCCGGCGGTTCACCGGTCGTTGAGTCCGAACTTGGACTTGAGAATGCCGTGGAACGTGCGGTCCCCCAGCCGGACCAGCCGGGCCGACGTGGGCGCTGCGGTGCACGTGACGACGTCGCCCTCGCCGAGGACGGCGCGCTGGCGTCCGTCGACCGACACGACCGCCGGGCGGCTGCCCTCGACCACCATGCGGACGTGGTCGTCGGGCGACAGCACCAGCACGCGATCGAAGAGCATGTGGGGTGCGACGGCGTTGACGACGAGGAGCCGGTGGGTGGGCGTGACGATGGGCCCTCGCGCCGAGAACGAGTAGGCGGTGGACCCGGTCGGGGTGGCGATGATGATGCCGTCGGCGACGTAGGTGGTGAAGAACTCGCCGTGCAGGTACACCGAGAGCCTGACGGTATGGGAGCTGGGTGTCTTCTCGACCGTCACCTCGTTGAGCCCGTCGACCGGGACGTCGACACCTTCGATCGACGCCTGCACCATCATGCGGTCCTCGACCTCGTAGTCGCCGGCGAAGAAACGCCCCAGCGCGGCCTGTGCTGCGCCGGCCTCGACCTCGGTGAGGTAGCCGAGCGTGCCGACGTTGACCCCGAGCACGGGCACGTCGTCGCCGTGGACCAGCGCCACGGTCCGCAACATGGTCCCGTCTCCGCCCAGGCACACCGCCAGATCCAGTCCGGTCCCGAAGGACTCCGCCGCCCGCCCGAGCGACTCCAGACCCACGACCTGGGCGTCGTCGTCCACCAGGGCCACCTCGTGGCCCCGGGCGTCGAGCCACGACGCCAGTTCGCGAGCCAGGTCGGTCGCAACCCCGGGATCGTGCGAGACGACCAGGCCGACCGCGCTCATGCGGCTCCGCCGGCGCGTGCTGCGGTGGGCGCTCGGAGGTGGGCGAGGAACTCGACGTTGCCCCTGGCTCCGGTGATCGGCGACGGCATGACTCCCATCATGACCGCTCCGGCCTCGAAAAACGCTGTCCATCACGCCATGAATCGCCATTCGCCACAGCGCAGGATCGCGAATGACCCCTTTCCCCTTGCTGGCCTCCCTCCTCCCGACCTCGAATTGGGGTTTCACCAGGACGATCAGGTCGCCCCCGCTGCGGCAGAGGCGGACCAGGTCCGGGGCCACGGTGCGGAGCGAGATGAACGACAGGTCGGACACGATCACGTCGCCCCGACCGCCGATTCGTGCCGGATCCAGGCCCCGCACGTTGGTCTGCTCGTGGACGGCGACGCGGTGATCGCGACGGAGGCGCTCGTGCAGCTGCGCCCTCCCCACATCGATCGCCACGATCTCGGCGGCGCCGCGTCTGGAGCGCACAATCGGTGAACCCGCCGGTCGACGACCCGACATCGATCACCCGCTTCCCGCGCAGGGCGATCGGCCACCGGTCGAGCGCCGCCGCCAGTTTGTGGCCACCGCGGGACACGAACGGCGGGGGCTCGTCCTGAACCAGGACGGGCTCCCCCGTCGCCACCAACCGAGCCGGCTTCGTGGCGACGGCACCGCCGACCAGCACCCGACCCGCCCCGATGAGCTCCGTGGCCCGGGACCGGCTCTCGACCAGACCCCGACGCACCAGCTCGGCATCGAGGCGACGACGCGCCGTCATGGCGGGTCGTCACCGAGCCTTTCCTCGACCAGCGCAGCGAGATCGCTGCCGATCACCTCGGGCTGCGGCTCGACCGGTAGATCGGCGCGCCCGGTCACCCCGGAGAGGACCAGACCGAAGTCGAAGCCCAGCGCCCGAGCGAACCGGCCGTCGGTGTCGGGTCGGTCCCCCACCATGATTCCCTCGGTTCCGACCCGTCGGTGGACGTGCTCGACCGACGGTGGGTACGGCTTGCCGGCCACCACGGCATCGATGCCGGTCGCCCGCTCGATCGAGGCCAGGATGGCACCGCCGCCGGGCCACAGCCCCTCGGCGGTCGGGTAGGTGGCATCGTCGTTGGTGGCGATCAGCCGGGCGCCGTCGCGGACCGCCAAGGACGCGGCCCGCATCCGTCGTAGGTGAAATCGAGGTGGAATCCCACCATCACCGCATCGGCCTCACCCTCGGTCACGACGACGCGCACCCCGCGCGTCGCAGCTCCTCGCTGACGCCCGGACCGGCGGCGACCAGGACCGTCTCCCCGGGCTCGACGAGGTCCACCGCCATCACCGCGGAGGTCAGCACCCGATCCCGGCCCGTCGATGCCGCAGTCCGACAACTGTGCCTCGACGTCGCCGACGGGCCGGAAGGACGCATTGGTCACGAAGAGCACCTCTTCACCGTTGGAGCGGAGCCGGGCGATGGCCTCGGCAGCACCGGGAACCGGATCGCTCCCCAACCACACCACACCGTCCAGATCGAGCACCCAGGCCATCGGACGACTCTGGCACACGCCCGGTGCAGGCGGAGAAACGACGCGTGAATCGCCGTGGGCCCGTGGTCGGTCGGCCGGGCGCCATCTGCTAGCAAAGGGCGGTGCCTGTCTTCGAACCCTTCCGCGGGATGCGCTACACCACGCACGGCGACGTGACCGAGCTGATGGCGCCCCCCTATGACGTCATCAGTCCCGATCGCCGACAGCAGCTGGCCGATCAGCACGACCACAACGCCGTACACCTCGACCTCCCCGTCGACGAAGGTGAGCTGGACCGCTACGAGGCCGCGTGCCGACGACTCCACCGATGGCTCGACGAACGGGTGCTGACCACCGACGAGCAGGCGGCCTTCTACCTGTACCGGATGGACTACACCTCGGCGCTCGGCCACCCGGCTCAGACCACCGGCGTGATCGGTGCGCTCGAACTGAGCACACCCGGAAGCGCCGACGTGCTCCCTCACGAGCAGACCACTCCCAAGGCGAAGAGCGACCGACTCCAGATGCTCCGGTCCTGCCGCTCCAACCTCTCGCCCATCTGGGGGCTCTCGCTGGCCTCGGGTCTCACCGACCTCCTGCAGACCGACGCCGAGCCCGACATCCACTGGACCGGCTCCGACGGCGTCCGGCACCGCCTCTGGTCGGTGACCGATGCGGGCGCTCAGCAGGCCATCCGTTCCGCCATCGAACCCCACCCGGTGCTGATCGCCGACGGCCATCACCGCTACCAGACCTCACTCCAGTACCGGGACGAACGGCGAGCCGAGTCCGACGTCGACGGGCCCGTACGACCTCACCATGGCGTTCATCGTCGAGCTCGTCGAGTCCCAGTTGGACGTTCGCGCCATCCACCGAGCGGTCCGGGTTCCCGGCGGGGCCGCGGTGCTGGGCGCAGCCCTCGCCGAGTGGTTCGACGATGTCGGTGAGGGACGGGCCGACGCCGAGGTGCTCGATCAGATGCAGGCCAACGACGCGCTGGCGCTGGTCACCGCCGATGGCACCCGGTTGCTGTCGCCGAAGGCCGACCGATTCACCGGGCGCGCGCTGCGCTCGACAGCGTCCGGCTCGACCTGGCCATCGCCGGGCTCGAGGCCGACGTCACCTACGACCACTCCCTGGCATCGATCCACGATGCGGTCGGCGACGGCCGCATCGACGCCGGTGTCCTGCTCCGGCCCGCCACCGTGCCCCAGATCGCCGATGTGTCCCACGCCGACGAGCTCATGCCGCCCAAGACCACCTACTTCCACCCCAAGCCCAGTACCGGCGCCGTCTACCGCTCGCTGGACTAGCGGCCCAGGGCGGCGCCGCCGTCGGACGGGTTCCCGGCGTCGAGGTCAGTCGTCGTCAGGGGGCGGGTGTGGTCGGTTCAGCGGAAACGCATGCGCCGACGGACCGTGCTCGCGGAGATGCTGGAGCCGCCGGTAGCCATCGCTGACCGACGGGATCGTTCCGGCCGGAACCCACCAGCACGCTCGCCGGCTGATCGCTGCGTTCGAACCACTCGCGCCGGCGCAGGAACCCGGCGTGCCCGGTCTTGAAGACGAACTGCTCCAACGACTCGGGGTCCTGCCAGATCGAGTAGTTGACGATCAACAGGGGGTCGTCGATCCCTTCGACCGGCACGTAGCTGGACGACTGCCCGTCCTCGTCCGCAGCCTCCAGATGAAGCCGTCGGACGACTCGGCCATCTCGTTGACGGGGTCGAGGGCGGCGACGAACTCGGCGGTCTCGTCGTGGTCCAGCGGGTGGTGGAGGCGGGCGACGTTGATCTGCGCGAGGTGGTGGTCCCGTCGGCACCCGACCGTCGCTCGGTTCGCCCGCCGCTGTCGGTCACTCGTCGACGGTCCAGGTGGCACCGGAGCGCAGGAGCGCCTCGAGCTCGCCCGGTCCGGCGGCACTCTGGGCCGATGCCAGCTGCTGCTCGGCCGCCTCGGCGTACTCCGGCCCCTCGACCGCACGGAAGACCCCGACCGGCGTGGGTTCGTGGGGACCCCGGCGCAGGCGCGAGAGCGCGAACGCGATGGCCGGGTCGACCCGCGAGGTGTCGTGGACCAGGAGCGCGTCCTCGCCGACGTCGGCGACCTCGGCGATCCGCGCCCCGGTGCCCTCGAGCACGACGCCCCGCTGCTGCTCGGCGCCGAACCGGATGGGCTCGCCGTCGTGCGAGTTCGATCAACATCTCGTCGCGGACACTGCGCCGGTTGATCTCCTCGAAGGCGCCGTCGTTGAAGACGTTGCAGTTCTGGTAGATCTCGACCAGCGCCGACCCGCGGTGATCGTGGGCCTGCCGCATGACCGACATCATGTGCTTGCGGTCGAGGTCGTGGGTGCGGGCCACGAAGGTGGCTTCGGCGCCCGAGCGCGAGGCTGACCGGGTTGAACGGCGTCTCGAGTGAGCCGAACGGGCGTGGACTTGGTGACCTTGCCCGGCTCGCTGGTGGGCGAGTACTGGCCCTTGGTCAGCCCGTAGATCTGGTTGTTGAACAGCAGCAGCGTGAGATTGACGTTGCGTCGCAGCGCATGGATCAGGTGGTTGCCACCGATCGAGAGGAAGTCACCGTCGCCGCCGATCACCCAGACGTCGAGATCGGGACGGGCCATGGCCAGGCCGGTGGCGATGGCCGGCGCCCGCCCGTGGATCGAGTGCATCCCGTAGGTGTTCATGTAGTACGGGAATCGGGCGGCACAGCCGATGCCCGAGATGAAGACGGTGTTCTCACGCCGCACACCCAGCTCGGTCATCAGCATCTGGACCGCAGCGAGGATGCCGTAGTCACCGCAGCCCGGACACCACCGGACCTCCTGGTCGGTCTGCCAGTCGGCTCTCGTCGTCGCCGGAGCGTCGGTCATCGGTCGCAGGCCTCCATGATCGCGTCCTCGAGTTCTCCGGCCGTGAACGGCCGGCCGGTGGTCTTGGTCACCGCACGGGCGTCGACCAGGTATTCGGCTCGCAGCAGCCGCGAGAGCTGCCCCTGGTTGAGCTCCGGCACGATGATGGTGTCGTAGCGGGCCAGGATCTCGCCCAGATTGGCGGGGAAGGGATTGAGGTGCATGAGATGCAGGCGGGCCACCGTCTTCCCGGCGTCGCGGGCCCGGTCGACCGAGCCGCAGATCGCGCCCCAGGTGGAGCCCCAACCGACGACCAGGACCTCGGCGTCGTCGGGCCCGTCGACCTCGGCGGGCGGGATGTCGTCGGCGATCCCGGCGACCTTGGCCGCCCGGATCTTCACCATGTGTTGGTGGTTGACCGGGTCGTAGCTGATGTTCCCGGTGCCGTCTTCCTTCTCGATGCCGCCGATGCGGTGCTCGAGCCCGGCGGTGCCGGGAATGGCCCACGGTCGGGCGAGCGTGTCGGGCTGGCGAAGGTAGGGCCAGAACTCGGGCTCCCCGTCGTCGTCGACATGGTTGGGTTCGGTGGCGAACTCGACGGTGAGGTCGGGCAGCTCGGCCACGTCGGGGAGTTTCCACGGCTCGGAGCTGGTGGCCAGGTAGCCGTCGGTGAGCAACATCACCGGCGTGCGGTATTTGAGTGCCAGCCGGCAGGCCTCGATGGCGGCGTGGAAGCAATGCGACGGGGAGTAGGCGGACACGATGGGCATGGGCGACTCGCCGTGCCGGCCGTACATCGCCATCATCGAGATCGCTGGCCTCGGTCTTGGTGGGCAACCCGGTGGAGGGGCCGCCCCGCTGCACGTCGATGATGACCAGGGGCAGCTCGAGCGAGAGCGCCAGACCGATGGTTTCGGCCTTGAGCGCGATTCCCGGGGCCGCTGGTGGCCGTTGCGGCCAGGTGGCCACCGAAGGCCGCACCCAGCGCTGCGCCGATCCCGGCGATCTCGTCCTCGGCCTGCAGTGTGCGCACCCCGAAGTTCTTGTGCTTCGAGAGCTCGTGGAGGATGTCGGAAGCGGGGGTGATCGGGTACCCGCCGAGGAACAGCGGGAGCCCGGCCTGGTGGCTGGCGGCGACCAGGCCCCAGGCGAGCGCGGTGTTGCCGTCGATGTTGGTGTAGTCGCCCGGCTCCTGCTTGGCGGGCCGGATCTCGTAGTGATGGTCGAACAGTTCGGCGGTCTCGCCGAACGCATGGCCGGCCTTGAGGGCGACCGTGTTGGCGTCGCGGACCTTGTCGTTCTTGGCGAACTTGCCGTCGATCCAGTCGAGCGTGTTGCCCAGCGGGCGGGAGTACATCCACGAGATCAGACCCAAGGCGAAGAAGTTCTTCGATCGCTCGGCGTCGCGCTTCTTGACGTCGAGATCCTCGAGCGCCCGCGACGTCAGCGTCGTGATGGGGATGGGGAACAGGGTGTAGCCGTCGAGGGAGCCGTCCTCGAGGGGGTTGGTCTCGTACCCGGCCTTCTCCAGGTTGCGTTCCTCGAAGGCGTCGACGTTGGCGATGATCGTGCCGCGGTCCTCCAGCCGAGGGCAGCTCCTTCTTCAGGGCCGCGGGATTCATGGCGACCAGGACGCTGGGCGCGTCGCCCGGGGTCGTGATCTCGTGGTCGCTGATGTGGACCTGGAACGCCGAGACGCCGGCGAGGGTGCCCTGGGGTGCCCGGATCTCGGCCGGGAACTCGGGCAGCGTGGCCAGATCGTTGCCGAAGAGTGCGCTCTCGGCGGTGAATCGGGTGCCGGTGAGTTGCATGCCGTCGCCGGAGTCGCCGGCGAAGCGAATCACCACCCGATCAATCACCTCCACGTCGCTCGACGATGCGGTGGTCTCAGTCAAGGGTTCTCCCGGGAATCGGACGGGCTCGGGACCACCCGCGACCATTGGACGATAGAGGATCCACCGACCCAAATGGTGCGAACGGGAGCACGGCTTGTGGCTCGGTCGAGCTCGAACCGATCCCGAACCGGTCAGGCGATGGTGATGGACTCGTCCAGGTAGACGTCCTGGATGGCGTGGAGCAGATCGACGCCCTCGTCCATCGGACGCTGGAAGGCCTTCCGGCCACTGATCAGCCCGGTTCCGCCGGCCCGCTTGTTGATGACGGCGGTCGTGACGGCCTCGGCCTTGTCGCTCGCTCCCGAGGACGCACCACCGGAGTTGATCAGGCCGATGCGGCCCATGTAGCAGTTGACGACCTGCCAGCGGCAGAGGTCGATGGGGTGATCGGTGGTGAGCTCGTCGTAGACCAGATCGTGGGTCTTGGCGAAGCCCGGGATGGCCTTGAAGCCACCGTTCTGCTCGGGAAGCTTCTGCTTGATGATGTCGGCCTCGAGGGTGACGCCGATGTGGTTGGCCTGGCCCGTCGTGTCGGCTGACGTGTGATGATCGACACCGTCCACCTTGAAGTCCGAGTTGCGCAGGTAGCACCACAGCACGGTGAACATGCCCAGTTCGTGGGCCCGGGCGAATGCCTCGGCGGTCTCCTGGATCTGCCGATCGGATTCGTCCGACCCGAAGTAGATGGTCGAACCGACGCCGGCGGCGCCCAGATCGAAGGCCTGCTCGACGCTGCCGAACATGATCTGGTCGAAGGTGTTCGGGTAGGTGAGCAGCTCGTTGTGGTTGAGCTTGACGATGAACGGGATGCGATGGGCGTACTTTCGGCTGACCGAGCCGAGCACGCCGAACGTGGTGGCGACCGCGTTGCAGCCGCCGTTGATGGCCAGCTCGATGATGTTGGCCGGATCGAAGTAGGCCGGGTTGGGAGCGAACGATGCCGCGCCCGTGTGTTCGATGCCCTGATCGACCGGCAGGATGCTGACATAGCCGGTGCCGGCCAAGCGGCCGTGGCCGTGCAGGCTCTGGAGGTTCCGCAGCACCTGCGGCGAACGATCGCTGATCGACACCACCCGATCGACGAAGTCGGGCCCGGGAAGGTGGAGGACATCCTTGGAGATGCCCTTCGCCTCGTATGTGAGGAGCTCCTCGGCCCCTTCACCCAACAGACTCTGAACGTCCACGATCTTCTCCATCATCCTCGACAGCTCGGGAAGACGGCCCAGCGTACGCAGTGCACCCCGGGCAGGGCCAAGGCCACGGACCGGCCGGTCCGATCGGGCCGGTCAGCCGGTCGCACCGTCGAGCATCGCCACGGCGCGGGCCCGGCTGCGGGTCGAGACGACCCGGGTCGAGAGCACCTCGGTTCGGGCCAGCGTCCGCCCCTCGGCGCGAAAGAACCGCTGATGGATCCGCCCTGCGACGGCCAGTCGCGCCCCGACCCGCACGATCGAGGCGTTCCGGGGTGGATCGATCCACGCCACCGGCACCCGGGCGCCGGGAGCGGCCCCTTCCCCCTGGATCTCGAGCTCGAAACAGCAGGCTCGGCCCTGATCACGGTCGTACCAGGCCGGTTCGTCGCGAACGGTGCCGACCAGGAGGACGGCGTTTCGGTCCTGGAGGGTCGATGGACGGCCACGGGATGGCTCGTTGCCGGACGGACGGTCGGTTGACGGGCGGTCGCTCATGGCATGCACTCCCTCGGAGCGGCCCGCCGCGGCTGCGTCGGGCCACGACGGGATCGAACATGGTCGGGGGAAGTGTCCGGGTCCCACCGTAGGCGGGGGGTGTGACAGTGCATCAGGACCGACGGAGCCCGCCGATCAGTGCTTCAGGACCGACCGGGCCGGCCGGTCCTCAGTGCAGGGCGCGGCGCTCGTTTGGTGCAGTCGGCGAACTCCGGATCGGCCCCGGCGACGGCCTCGAACATCCGGCGGGCCTGCGGGAGCTCACCGGCCCGTTCGTAGAGGTCGGCCAGTGCGTACGCCCGTCGCAGGTGATGGTCCTTCGGCTTGCCGGGGAAGCGACCAGCCACGCTCCAGCAGGCGGATCCCGTCGGTCACCCGGCCGCGGTCGGCCAGGCTGCCGGCGGTGACGATCCGACCTTCGGTCACGAGATCGGCACCGGGTGACTGCTCTCGAAGCTCGTCCCAGAGCTCGTCGACCCGTTTCCAGTGCCGCAGGGCTCGATGGCTGTCCGCCAGCGGTGGATGCTGCTCGGCGCTGCCGGTCAGCCGGGCGAACGCTTCGAGGTGATCGATGGCATCCTTCCAGCGTTCGAGGCGATACGCGGTCAACCCGGCCAGCTCGCGCACCTCGACCACGTCGGGCCAGGTGTCCACCAGGGGCCGCAGCGCCTTGCGAGCATCGCGGAAGCGCTCTGCGCTGAACGCCGTGGCCGCCTCGGTCAGGGCCTGGTCGACCTTCTGGCGGTCCTTCTTCGACGGCTTCCCGGGGAGATCCAGCTCGCTGAGATCGACCTTCGGCCCTCGCTTGCGGGCGCTCCCGCGGGCGACGGCGTCGCGCGCCTCACCCTCGAGGTCGTCGGTCTCGATCTCCCAGACGACTTCGCTGGGTTCGGGCGCCTCGCTGGGCTCGTGCGGCATGGCCTGGTCGCGGGAGGTGTCGGTCGACCGGACGCGGGCGGCGCCCCGCCGTGCCACCCCTCCCCAGGTCTTGGGTCCTTCCCGCTCGGGCTCGCGGGGACCCCAATCGCCGGATCGACCGCGCGGCGGACCCCCTCGCGATCGGCCCCCGCCCTTGGGGCCCGGACCACCGCTCGACTTGCCGGACCCGCCCCGACGCGGGCCCTTGCCACCGGACGACCGACCGCTCGACTCACCGGACCCGCCCCGGCCTCCCTTGGCGTTGCGACCATTGCTCCCGGAGCGGGAGGATCGTTCAGCCACGGTGGGAACCCTTCGGAGACATCGCCGAAGCGTAGCGGTCCAAAACGAGGAGAACCCCGCTCGAGGCGGGGTTCTCCAGTGCGAAATCCGGCGGCGCCCTACTCTCCCAGGGGATCTCTCCCCAAGTACCATCGGCGCAGGTGGGCTTAACTTCCGTGTTCGGAATGGGAACGGGTGTGACCCCACCGCTGTGGCCACCGAAACCTTTGACAACCGATCTCCCGATTTCGCGAAGGAGACCGCTGTATTTCTCACGTGGCGGCACGCCCGCAGGCGCGTCACCTCCTGAGTCGTCCATAGCGAGCACGAACGTCCATCGAGAACAGTCAAGCCCTCGGCCGATTAGTACCGGTCGGCTGAACACATTGCTGTGCGTACACCTCCGGCCTATCGACGTGGTGGTCTACCACGGGCCTTACCTGGTTATCCAGTGGGTGAACTCATCTTGGAACAGGCTTCGCGCTTAGATGCTTTCAGCGCTTATCCCTTCCGCAGGTCGCTAACCAGCCATGCTCCTGGCGGAACAACTGGCACACGAGAGCTGCGTCCGTCCGGGTCCTCTCGTACTACGGACAGCTTTCCTCAATTCACCTTCGGCTGCAGAGGATAGGGACCGAACTGTCTCACGACGTTCTAAACCCAGCTCGCGTACCGCTTTAATGGGCGAACAGCCCAACCCTTGGGACCTGCTTCAGCCCCAGGATGCGATGAGCCGACATCGAGGTGCCAAACCTTCCCGTCGATATGGACTCTTGGGGAAGATGAGCCTGTTATCCCCGGGGTACCTTTTATCCGTTGAGCGACGGCGCTTCCACACGCAACCGCCGGATCACTATGCCCGACTTTCGTCCCTGTTTGACCTGTAGGTCTCACAGTCAAGCTCCCTTGTGCCATTGCACTCAACGCCTGATGGCCGACCAGGCTGAGGGAACCTTTGGGCGCCTCCGTTACTCTTTGGGAGGCGACCGCCCCAGTCAAACTACCCGCCTGACGCTGTCCCTGATCCGGATCACGGACCGAGGTTAGAGGCTCAGCAAACGCAGGGTGGTATTTCAAGGGTGACTCCACGATGACTGGCGCCATCGTTTCCTCGTCTCCCACCTATCCTACACAACGCATACCAAACCTCAACATCAAGTTGTAGTGAAGGTCCACGGGGTCTTTCCGTCCTTCTGCAGCTAACGAGCATCTTTACTCGTACTTCAATTTCGCCGGGTCTGTGGTTGAGACAGTGGGAAAGTCGTTACGCCATTCGTGCAGGTCGGAACTTACCCGACAAGGAATTTCGCTACCTTAGGCATTGTTGTTACTCCCTCGCTTTCACACCAAACGATGGTGCGTTGTCGAAGTGGTCAGATCATTTCTGCCTGACTCCTCATGTCGCCATGAGGATCGGACTATCTCTTCACCCAGATCGCTCTGGGGCCTGGCGTATAGTCTCTGAGGATCCCTTGAGTACCTCATCGAGAGCTCGCTTCCGCTGCCGGCCACGATGATTCATGGCGTAGGCAGTACGGACGAGGCGCTCGAACCCGTCCCGGTCGTGGTGGACCTTCCGTCGCAACGACCGAACGATGGTCGCGAAGCGGAGGAAGTCGCCTCCCTTGACGTGGAGCGGGTACTGCTCGAAGAACGGCAGCACATGACGCTCGAGCTGCAGGTTCGATTCGACAGCGAAGACGTCCACCGTGCTGGTGGCGCCCTTGCTGCGAACGCACCCACAGCCGAACACGGCTGCAAGCTGTTCGAGCACGGCTCGATGGTCCTGGTGTTGCGACACCAGAAACACTGGATGGAGTTGCCACCCGTGTGGGGCACCGGCATTGCGGTGGACCGACACGGAGAAGCATCCCTCGCCGTCGACGAAGCCGACGACCCAGTGAGGATCGAGCCGAGGTAGCTCTTCGGTTTCCTGCTGATTGTCCGCACCGGACGGATTTTCACTGCCCATGTCATGCAACCCTACGAAGAGGGTGTGACACGGACGAGTACCGCCGGATTCTCGGATGTTCCAGCATACGGCCAAGTTTTGTAACAGCCAGTAAAGTTAACCGTTATAGTTACGGCCGCCGTTTACCGGGGCTTAGGTTCAGAGCTTCGCTACCCTACGGCAGCTAACCCGTCCCCGTAACCTTCCGGCACTGGGCAGGCGTCACAGCGTATACAGCGCCTTACGGCTTCGCACGCTGCTGTGTTTTTAGTAAACAGTCGCTTTCCCCTGGTTTGTGTCACCTCATCTCGCTCGAGGCGCAAGGCCTGTCACGATACCGAGGTCCTCCTTCTCCCGAAGTTACGGAGGCAATTTGCCGAGTTCCTTAACCACAGTTCTCCCGATCGCCTTGGTATTCTCTACCTACCCACCTGTGTTGGTTTGGGGTACGGGCACCATGTCAGCTGGCTAGAGGCTTTTCTTGGCAGCATGGGATCAGTGACTTCACCTGATGCGGTTCGGCGTCGCGTCTCAGGATGTGTGAGGCCCGGATTTCCCTGGTCCTCTCCCTACACGCTTGCCCCAGGACAACCATCGCCTGGGATCACTTACCCTCCTGCGTCCCCTCTTTGCTCGCGTCCTCGCCGTGGGTCGGTTCGTTCCTACCCGAAGGTAGGACATCCCCTTAGCAACAGCGGATCAGCGTGGGCGCGGACACGGTGGTACCGGAATATCAACCGGTTGTGCATCGACTACGCCTTTCGGCCTCGCCTTAGCTCCCGACTTACCCTGGGAGGATTAGCCTTCCCCAGGAACCCTTGGGTTTTCGGCGGAGGGGTTTCTCACCCCTCTCTCGCTACTCATGCCTGCATTCTCACTCGACCTCGGTCCACGACGGTTCACACCGCCGCTTCGCTCCAAGATCGACGCTCCGCTACCACGCAACGTAAACGTTGCATCCGCGGCTTCGGCTCCAAACTTGAGCCCCGTTACATTGTCCGCGCAGGATCACTCGACCAGTGAGCTGTTACGCACTCTTTCAAGGGTGGCTGCTTCTAAGCCAACCTCCTGGCTGTCTGTGCGATCCCACATCGTTTTCCACTTAGTTTGGAATTAGGGGCCTTAGCCGGCGGTCTGGGCTGTTTCCCTCTCGACCATGAAGCTCATCCCCCATGGTCTCACTGCCGCGCTCTGGAGTCATGGCATTCGGAGTTTGGTTGGGGTCGGTAAGCTTGTGGGCCCCCTAACCCATCCAGTGCTCTACCTCCATGACTGAACACGCGACGCTGCACCTAAATGCATTTCGCGGAGAACCAGCTATCACCGAGTTTGATTGGCCTTTCACCCCTATCCACAGGTCATCCGCCCAGTTTTCAACCTAGGTCGGTTCGCGCGTCCACGGGGTCTTACCCCCGCTTCCCACTGCCCATGGATAGATCACTCGGCTTCGGGTCTACAGCATGCGACTCTACGCCCTATTCAGACTCGCTTTCGCTTCGGCTTCCCCTCACGGGTTAACCTTGCCACATACCATAACTCGCAGGCTCATTCTTCAAAAGGCACGCCATCGCGGCAACGTCCCGCAAGCGGGACGCTACGACGCTCTGACTGATTGTAAACCAACGGTTTCAGGTACTATTTCACTCCCCTCCCGGGGTGCTTTTCACCTTTCCCTCACGGTACTAGTTCGCTATCGGTCGTCTACGTATACTTAGCCTTACGAGGTGGTCCTCGCAGATTCACGCCGGATTTCTCGGGTCCGGCGATACTCGGGTACACCATGCAGAGTCAGCATCGCTTTCGCATACGGGGCTCTTACCCGCTGTGGCGCGCCGTTCCAGAACGCTTCTGCTAACGAGCTGATTGGTAACTCTGTGATCGATCTGATGCTCGATCCCATGGGCCCCACGACCCCTGACTGGCAACGCCATCAGGCTATTGCACCAGCCAGGTTTAGGCTGTTCCCTTTTCGCTCGCCACTACTCAGGGAGTCGCGGTTGCTTTCCTTTCCTACGGGTTACTTAGATGTTTCAGTTCACCCGGTTCCCTCTACCGGTCCTATGTGTTCAGACCGGAGTACTACCCCATGACGGGTAGTGGGTTTCCCCATTCGGACATCCACGGGTCAAAGGTTAGTCGGCACCTCACCGTGGCTTTTCGCAGCCTCTCACGTCCTTCTTCGGTAGTAGACGCCAAGGCATCCACCGTTGGCTCTTCGTAGCTTGAACTTGTGTTTCTCGAAGATGCTCGTGCTCGCTATGCACTTCTCAAGAGGCGATGCTCCCCGAGACGGGAAGCGAACGCTCGGCAGCGCCGGCTCGGGCTCCGATGGACGGAGGGCGAGCCGGGTACCGAGTGAGCGAGCGAACCCCGGCCACAAGGGCCGGGGTGCTGCTCCCTCAAAGCGGAAGAGAGGCGTCTGTCGATTCCCGAGCCACCGAAGTGGCGAAGGGACCGACAGCCAGTGAGTGCGTCAACTAGGGAATCACACGGTCACGCTCGACAGATGCGAACGAATGACCGTGTACATGACTCCTTAGAAAGGAGGTGATCCAGCCGCACCTTCCGGTACGGCTACCTTGTTACGACTTCACCCCAATCGCTGATCCTACCTTCGGCAGCTCCCTCCCAAAGGGTTGGGCCACTGACTTCGGGTATTACCAACTTTCGGCGTGTGACGGGCGGTGTGTACAAGGCCCGGGAACGTATTCACCCCGGCGTTGCTGATCCGGGATTACTAGCGACTCCGGCTTCATGAAGTCGAGTTGCAGACTTCAATCCGAACTGAGACTGGCTTTATGAGATTCGCTCCACCTCGCGGTTTCGCTGCTCTTTGTACCAGCCATTGTAGCATGTTTGCAGCCCTGGACATAAGGGGCATGATGACTTGACGTCGTCCCCACCTTCCTCCGAGTTGACCCCGGCAGTCTCCTACGAGTCCCCACCATTACGTGCTGGCAACATAGGACAAGGGTTGCGCTCGTTGCGGGACTTAACCCAACATCTCACGACACGAGCTGACGACAGCCATGCACCACCTGTGTACCGCCCCGAAGGACACCATATCTCTATGGCTTTTCGGTACATGTCAAATCCAGGTAAGGTTCTTCGCGTTGCCTCGAATTAAGCAACATGCTCCGCCGCTTGTGCGGGCCCCCGTCAATTCCTTTGAGTTTTAGCCTTGCGGCCGTACTCCCCAGGCGGGGCACTTAATGCGTTAGCTACGGCACGGAACCCGTTGACAGGGTCCCACACCTAGTGCCCAGCGTTTACGGCATGGACTACCAGGGTATCTAATCCTGTTTGCTCCCCATGCTTTCGCTCCTCAGCGTCAGTATCGGCCCAGATCGCTGCCTTCGCCGTTGGTGTTCCTTCTGATATCTGCGCATTTCACCGCTACACCAGAAATTCCACGATCCTCTACCGAACTCTAGTCACGGCAGTATTGAGTGGCCTCTCCAGGTTGAGCCTGGAGTTTTCACACCCAACTTACCGAACCGCCTACGAGCTCTTTACGCCCAGTAAATCCGGACAACGCTTGCCCCCTACGTGTTACCGCGGCTGCTGGCACGTAGTTGGCCGGGGCTTCTTCTGCAGGTACCGTCATTTTCGTTCCTGCTGAAAGGGGTTTACGACCCGAAAGCCTTCCTCCCCCACGCGGCGTTGCTGCGTCAGGCTTTCGCCCATTGCGCAAGATTCCCCACTGCTGCCTCCCGTAGGAGTCTGGGCCGTGTCTCAGTCCCAGTGTGGCTGATCATCCTCTCAAACCAGCTACCCGTCGATGCCTTGGTGAGCCGTTACCTCACCAACTAGCTGATAGGCCGCGAGACCCTCCCGAAGCGGAATCCATTTCTTCACCAGACCATGCGATCCGGTGAAGGTATCCGGTATTAGCCAGAGTTTCCTCTGGTTATCCCGGTCTTCGGGGCAGGTTTCTCACGTGTTACTCACCCGTTCGCCACTAGGTCGTCCTCGGTGTTGCCACCGACTGGACCTCGTTCGACTTGCATGTGTTAGGCACGCCGCCAGCGTTCGTCCTGAGCCAGGATCAAACTCTCCGTCGAGAATCGCTCCTCAGCCCGAAGGCCGAAGAGAATGATCCGTGTTGTCCGTCTGAGTGCTGGCACACTCGCCGGACACGCCGTTCCACAACGGGGTTGCGAAACGACGCTCTGTATTCTTAAGGGTCGATGCCGTCGCCTCCGACCCGAAGGTCGGAGCCACGCGATGACATCGCCCGCACTCGCTGTTGTCATCCTCTCTTCCGTTTTCAAGGAGCGGCGGCCGTCACTGACGACCTTGCTCTCGCCGCACGCGCTCGAAGCGGAAGTACAGCGGACCGCACTGAAGTGGCACAGTCCCTCGGAGGGGGTGCGTTCGGTGCGGCTTGCCAATGTAACCAGCCACCCCCGGGGTGTCAACTCACTGGAGGGAAAATCTTGCGATCGGCCGCAGATCGGGGCCCAGGCTCAGAATTGGAAGTAGATGAACGGGACGGACGTGCCGCCGCTGACCACCACGATGGCCACCGCGGCGGTCCCGGCCAGCACTCCGGAGAGGATCGGACGGCGCACCACACTGTTGCGATGGAGGTGGGGCCGGATCAGATCGTGCGCGAGGAGCCCGGCAATTGCCAGCGCGAACCACGCCCAGTCCCCGGCCGGGAGCTCCCATCCGCCCCAGTCGAGAAGCCCGCCCAGGTAGTCCCACGCACTCCCGATGTCGGGCGACCGGAAGAAGACCCAGGCGAAGCAGACCAACGAGAACGTCCACAGCAGGGCGAACGGCGTCTGCCACCAGCTCCACCGGCGCTGGTCGATGCCCACGAGACGCTCGACCAGCAGGTAGAGACCGTGCAGGCCGCCCCAGACCACGAAGGTCCAGGCCGCCCCGTGCCAGAGTCCGCCCAGCAGCATCGTGATCATGAGATTCCGGCTGGTGGCGAAGCTGCTCCCCCGGTTGCCCCCCAGCGGGATGTAGAGGTAGTCGCGGAGCCACTGGGACAGCGACATGTGCCAGCGACGCCAGAAGGCGGTGATGGAGAGCGACAGGTACGGCTCGCGGAAGTTCTCGACCAGCTCCACGCCGAGGAGCCGGGACGACCCGCGGGCGATGTCGGTGTAGCCCGAGAAGTCGCCGTAGATCTGCCCGGCGAAGGCGACGGCGCCCACGACCGCTGACACCGTGGTCGTCGAATCGCCGGAGAAGGCCTGATCGACGATGGGCGCCAGTTGGTCGGCCAGCACCACCTTCTTGGTCAACCCGCCCAGGATCAGCGCCACCGAGCTGGTGACCCGGGTGGCGTCGAGCTCGGTCTCCACCCGCTGCAACTGCGGGATCAGGCGATTGGCCCGTTCGATCGGCCCGGCCACCAGCTGGGGGAAGTAGGCGACGTAGACCGCGAAGACCACCGGGTCACGGCACGGCTCGACGTCGCGCCGGTAGACGTCGATGGTGTAGCCCAGCGTCTGGAACGTGTAGAAGGAGATACCGACCGGCAGGACGAGTTCGAGGGTGCCGAAGTTGGGCTCGAGTCCCACGGCGGCCAAGAGGTCCTGCAGCCCGTCGACGAAGAAGCCGTAGTACTTGAACGTGCCGAGAATGCCCAGGTTGACGACCAGGCTGACCAGCAGCAGGAGGCGCCGCGACCGTTCGTTCTCGGTGGTGGACAGTCGCCGGCCGACCGTGTAGTCCGTGATCGTCGACACGGCGAGCAGGCCAAGGAAACGCCAGTCCCACGCTCCGTAGAAGACGTAGGACGCCACCAGGAGAAGCCACTGGCGGCCTCGCCGGGGAAAGAGCCGGTAGAGGACCACCACCACCGGCAGGAACGCCAGGTACTGCAGGGAGTTGAACGTCACGACGGCCGAGCCGGGCGTCGCCTGCGCCGGGTCACTCGACCGCCACGACCAGGTGGTGCGAGCGTTTGCCCTTCCGAAGGAGGAGGTATCGCCCGCCCTGCACGTCGTCGAGGGTCACGACCTGGTCCAGTTCGATCCGGTCGTTGTTCACCGAGAACCCGTTGGGGTTCTTCCGCACCTCTCCCTTGGACTTCGCCAGCCCGGACTCGGCCAGCAGATCCATCACCCCGATGCCGTCGGCGATGCGGGAACGGGCGACCTCGCTCGAGGGCACCTCGTCGGCAAGGACTGCGAAGGCGGCAGCGTCCGCGTGGTCCAGCGGCCGGCCGAACAGGATCTCGCTGGCGGATTCGGCCGCAGCCAGCGCTTCGGTGCCGTGAACCAGCCGGGTGATCTCCTGACCCAGCCGGCGCTGCCCCTCGCGACGCTGGGGCTGGGCGGCATGCGCAGCCGCAATCGCCTGGCACTCCTCGACCGGCAGCATCGTCAGCTGGAGCAGGAACCGTTCGACGTCGCTGTCGTCGACCTGCATCCAGTACTGGAAGAACTGGTACGGCGACGTGCGGTCGGCGGCGAGCCAGACGGTGCCGTCGGCGGTCTTGCCGAACTTGGCCCCGTCGGCCCGGGTCATCAAGGGCCAGGTCAGCCCGTGGGCCGCCTCGCCGAGCCGCCGGCGGATCAGGTCGATTCCGGCGGTGATGTTGCCCCACTGATCGGAGCCGCCGATCTGGAGTCGGCAGGCCTCGTGCTCGGCCAGCCAGGCGAAATCGTTGGCCTGGAGCAGCATGTAGCTGAACTCGGTGTAGGAGATGCCGGTCGTGCCCTCGAGGCGGGCCTTGATCGACTCTTTGGCGATCATCTGGTTCACGGTGACGTGCTTGCCCACATCCCGCAGGAACTCGAGCACCGAGATCGGTTCGGTCCAGGTCCGATTGTCCACCAGCAGGGCCCGATGGGACCCGTCGGTCTCGAAGTCGAGGAACTGTCGGAGCTGGGTCTCGATCCGGCCCACGTTGTGGGCGAGCGTGTCCGCGTCGAGCAGGTTGCGCTCGTCGGATCGACCCGACGGATCGCCGACCATCCCGGTGGCACCTCCGGCCAGGGCGATGGGCCGGTGGCCGGCCTCCTGGAAGCGACGCAGCGCCAGCAGCCCGATCATGTTGCCGACGTGAAGGCTGTCGGCGGTGGGATCGCACCCGTAGTAGAGCGACGTCGAGCCCTCGGCCAGCATCGTGGCCAGTTCGTCGCGGTCGGTGGAGTCGTGGATCAGGCCGCGCCGGTCCAGATCGTCGAGTACGGGCGAGCGAGGGGCCATCGCCGGATGGTAGGGCGGCCGGACCGAGCGCCCATGCCTTTTGGTCACCCGACCCAGGCCACCCAAGCCGGGCCCGCCTGGGATGAAGGCCACCGGTCGTGCCACCCTGGCCCGCGTGGAGGAGAGCACCCGACGGACCCTGGGACGAGCGACGGCGATCGCGCTCATCGTGCTGCTCGCAGGAGCGTGGATCTACGTTTTCACCGTGGCGGGCCAGGCCGACCCCGCCAACACCATCCAGGACGAGTCGTTCCCCCCGGCGGCCCAGGCCATCTGTGCGGACACGATCGCCCAGATCGAGGCGCTTCCCGCACCGCGCGACACCAATACCGCGGCCGAGCGCTCTGCGGTCGTGGTCGAGTCGACCGACCTGCTGAGCGCGATGGTCGTCGATCTGCGCGCCATCGCCCCCGCCGCCGACGACCCCGAGGACGGCTGGGTCCAGCAGTGGCTGGACGACTTCGGGTTCTATCTCGAGGACCGCTACGCCTACGCCGAGGCGCTGCTGGACGATCCCGAGGCCCGGTTCCTGATCACGGTGAGGGGCGATCGCGACCGGCTGACCGCCGACCTGGACCAGGTGGCCCTGGCAAACGACATGCTCGACTGCGGCACCCCCAAGGACGTCTGACCGTAACGAATACCCCGGGGGACAAGCCCCGACGTATTCGTTTCACGCCGGGGGTCAGGCCACCCTTGCTCGTTCCGCCGCCACACCTCTGCCACCCGCGGCACTATGGTGATCGCCCGTTGGTCGGCGTCGGCCCGGTGGGTGCCGGTCGCGCCGGAGCCTTGGGGGGTTCCTCGTGAAGCGATGTCTCTGGATCCTGCTGGTCGTGGCGGTGCTCGCAGCCGCCTGCAGTGGCGAGAGCGACGACAACGCCGACGATGACGGCACCGGCGACGCCACCTCGGAGACCGGAGGCGCGGTCGAGACCGGCGGCGGTGAGACCACGTCGGAGGACGGCGGCGCTACGGACACCGGGGCCGAGACCGGCGACGGCACCGGCGACTCGTTCGCCTTCGGCCCGTACGACGACGCGCGGGGCGAGCCGTTCTCGAGCTTCCAGGCCGACTTCGTGCGCGACGACCCCTTCAGCTCGCTCGACGAGTTCTGCGTCCCCCACGAGCCGGCCGCCGATCCGCAGGCGACCGACCCCGGCATCACCGAGGACAGCATCCAGATCCACCACATCCGCCAGCAGCTCGAGAACCTCGTCGAGATCGGGTTCGGTGTGGACGTGGGCGACACGGCGCTGATGTTCGAGGTCTTCGCCGACGTGATCAACACCGAGTGTGGCGGCATCCGGGGCCGGATGATCGATCTCGGGTCGAGCGAGTACGACCCGCTCAGCACCGAGATCGAGCAGGCCCGGACCGCCACCTGCCTCGAGGCCACCGAGGACCGCGACGCGGTGATCGTGCTCAACTCCACCGGATTCCAGGGCGCGGCGCTGCTGTGCATCGTCGAGGAGCACGACACCGCCATCATCACGAGCCAGGGCCTGCCGCGGGACTTCTACGAGCGGGGCGAGGCTCGCATGTTCAGCACCCAGGAGGGCCTGGAGGAGGCCATGGCCATCGTGGCCGAGACCGCTGCCGACCGCGGTGAGCTCGACGGCGCCGCCGTGGCCGTGATCGGAGCGGACACCCCCGGACAACCCGAAGCGGTCGCCGAGCTGGTCACCACCCTGACCGACGCCGGCGTCGAGGTCGTCGTCGACCAGACCCTGGGCTGTGGTGGGGAGACGACCTGCGCCGACGGCCTCCAGACCGCCGTGGCCGACATGGCCACCGCCGGGGTGGACACCCTCTTCGCCCCCATCAACATCCTGAGCCTGCCTGCGCTGATCAGCGAGATGTCGGCCCAGGGGTACGAGCCGGGCGACGTGGCGTTCTACAACGGCAACGCCAACAGCCAGGACGGCGACCTGGTCAGTTCCAAAGTGGCGGCGTTCGGCGGTGAGGCCGCCGCCGCGCTGTACAACGGCGCCACCATCGTCTCGGCTTCGGCCACGGGTGCGTTCCACTTCGCAGAGGAACTGCCCCGGTTCAACGAGATGTGCGGCCAGACCTATGCCGACAACGGCGGGGTGCCCTACGACTACTTCGACCCGGACGAGAACACGCAGGAGGGCATGGTGAGCGAAGTGTGCGCCCAGGTCCGCGCCACCGCCCGAGCCATCTGGCTCGCCGGGGAGAATCCGACCCGCGAGGACATCTACGACGCGTTGGCCGGCCTCGGTCCGATCGACACGAATCAGATGCGCCCCGCGTCGTTCACGCCGGGCGACCAGACCGCTCCCGACGTGGCCCAGACCATGAGCTGGACCTCACCGTGCGAGATCGCCGATGGAGCGTTCGACGAGAACGACACCTGCGTGGTGCCCAACCTCGATTGGTTCGAGGCCTACCAGGAGTAGGGCCCTCCTCCCCTATCGGATCGATCGGGCCGGGCGCGATGCTGTGGTCGTTGCGACCAGAGGAGCATGCGATGAACGCACTGATCGTCTGTGTGTCCGCCGCCGACGGGAACACCCGCAAGATCGCCGACGCGATGGCCGAGGTGCTCGATACCCGCGCGGTCGATCCCGGCGAGGTCGACGACGACATGCTCGCCGAAGCGGATCTGGTGGGCGTCGGCTCGGGCATCTACGCGGTCGACTTCCACCACCGGATCCGATCGTTCGTCCGGCGATTGCCGCAGATGGAGGACACCCCGGCCTTCGTCTACTGGACCAGCGGCGCTCCCGAGCCACCGATGTGGCGCTACTCGGACCGGCTGGCCGATCGGCTCGAGGCGAAGGGGTTCCGGGTGCTCGACTCGTTCTCGTCCCGCGGCTGGCGTGTGTGGCTGCCGTTCCGGCTCGTCCCGGGGCTGGACCGCAGCCGGCCGAACGAGGCCGACCTGGACCGGGCCCGCCGGTTCGCGACCGAGCTCCGCGACCGCGTGGCCGAGGCGGCCGACGCCTGAGCGCCCCCGCCCGCGACGTTCCCCTGACTCCCGCGGCGGCGACTGTCGCCGCCGATCTCCCGTCCAACGTGCAACCGGGGGCCTGACCCCTCGTTGCTCGTTAGGGGTCGGCGACCATCGTGGCGTCGATGTGGAGTCGCTTCAGGCCCCGCAGGACGACGCTGGGCAGATACTCGAACGTGTTGTCGTCACAGAGTCGGTAGGACTCGATGCGGGCCAGGAGCCGCTCGAGGGCGACGATCGCCTCGAGCCGGGCCAGGTTGGCGCCGATGCAGAAGTGGGTGCCGTGGCCGAAGGTGATGTGGTCGTGGACGTGCTCCCGCTCGGGCTCGAACTCGTGGGGGCAGGCGAAGCGCTCCTCGTCCCGGTTCGCTGAGGCGAACATCACGATCAGACGCGCCCCCTCGGGAATCTCGACCCCGGCCAGCGTCGTGTTGCGGGTGGCGATGCGCGACATGCCCTGGTTGGGGCTGGCCAGCCGCAGACTCTCCTCCACGACCAGCGGGACGCGGTCCGGATCGGCCTTGAGATGCTCCCACTCACCGTCGGTGTCGGCGATCAGCCGCATCATCTCGTTGAGCAGCTTGGTCGTCGTCTCGTTGCCGGCCACCAGCAGCTGCTGCACGATCCGCACCAGCTCGGGCATGGACAGCGGCTCGTCGTCGGCGCCCGCCTCCTGGGCCTCGAGGTGGGAGGTGAGCAGCGTGGTCAGCAGATCGTCCTGCGGATCGGTGCGGCGCTGCTCGAACTGGTCGACGAAGAACTCCTGCAGCTCCAGGTTGATGTGAGCCAGCTCGATGTGCTGCTCCGCGCTGATCGACCCGCCGATCGTGGCAGTGCTGGCGTCGGTCCAGCGACGGAAGTCGGCGTGGCGCTCGGCGGGGATGTTGAGCGCATGGGCGATGACGGCGACCGGGAGCGGGACGCTGAACTGGTCGACGAACTCCACCGACGACGGATCGTCCCAAGCGTCGATCAGCCGGTCGGCCAGGGACTCGACGAAGGGTCGCAGCTCGGCCATCTTCCGCGGGGTGAACGCCCGGGAGACCAGGCGCCGGTAGCGGGCGTGGTCGGGCGGGTCGTTGTCGAGGAGCGTCCGGGGCCGCGGCAGTCCCCGGGCATTGATGCGGGCGATCTCGTCCCGGACCTCTTCCGGGGGCTGTTCCCGGTTGGACCCCAGCCGCGAGGAGTAGGTGACGGGGTCGCGGAGCACGGTGAGCGCGTCCTCGTGGCGCAGGACCAGGAAGGCATCGTTGGCCGGGACGTACTGCACCCCGTGGGGCCGAAGGGTCGCGTAGTGGGCGTGCGGCGACTGCTGGACGGCCGGGTCGGTGAGATCGAAGCCGTCCGGCACGGCGCCGGCCACCGCGTCGCCGGTCACGCCAGCTCGAGGACCGTGACCGTGCCGGTGCTTCCGTCGACCTCGATGGTGGCACCGTCGGGGATCCGCCCGGTGGCGTCGGTGGCCGAGATGACGCACGGCAGGCCCAGCTCGCGGCTGACGATCACCGCGTGGCTGATCTGGCCGCCGACGTCGACGACCACACCGCCCGCGGTCATGAACAGCGGTGTCCAGGACGGGTCGGTGTACGGCGCCACGAGGATGTCGCCCGGGTCGAGCGCCGTCGGGTCGCCCGGGTCGAGCACGACCCGAGCCGTGCCTCGCACCTGGCCCGGTGAACCCGACACCCCGACGATCTCCACACCGGCGGTGGCCTGCTCCTTGGCCGGCGCCTCGGTCCTGCGCTCCCATTCGCCCAGTGGTGGCACGATGCCGTCCCGGACGATGAACGGCGGTTCGAGGTCCCACAGCGCCTCGTAGTCGGCAGCACGCTGGCTGAGGGTCTCGCGGAACGACGCGGGGTCGGCGATGAAGTCGTCCACCTCGCTCTCGAGCAGCATGAAGATGTGGTCGGCGTCCTCGAGGTCACCGGCCTCGGCGTGGCGACGCCCGAGCTCGCGGAAGATCATCCGGCCTTCGTGGATGACCTTGACGATCGTGGTCTTGGTGCGTTCCCGGTACGCCATCATGTTGCCGACGATCAGGGCAGCCTCGACCATCCCGGCCAGGTCCTCGGCGTCGGCGACCTTCGCCCGCACCTCGGCGGTGGTCTTCTCGCGCTCGGCGGCCACCGCGTCGTGGCGGGCCTGCGGAGACTCGTCGTCGGCCTGGAATCGCACCCGATCCAGCGCCGCCAGGGCCAGCGCCGGCCGTGTCTCCCAGCTGTCGGCGTGCATGTCCCACTCGTTGGGGCCGCGCGACCCGAACTCGTACAGGAAGGCGTCCCAGTCGGCCAGCAGATCGACCGCCGCAGCGGACCCGTCGGCCGCCAGTCGCTCGAGCACGTCGTCGATGCCGTCGTCGAACGCGGCCGTCAGCTCGTCGCTGGCCCGGATCTTGCGGGACATGGCCCACAACGCATGGCTCGGCAGCGCCGAGTCGACGTCGCCCAGGCCGGCGAGCAGCTTCATCGGGATGGTCGGGTCACCGATGGCCTCGCCGACCGCACCGAGGATCCCGGGCCCGATGGCCGCGCTGGATCCCGACACGGTGTGCTGTTCGAACAGGTGGTGCAGCATGGGACGGAGCGAGCGGGCCCGCTGGACCAGGTCGGCGTCGGAGCGGGCGGTGAGGTCGCCGCGGCTCTCGCGGAGCGCATCGGCATCGGCCTTGTCCCGGTCGATCTCGGGCCAGGTGTCGGCGGCCATGACGAAGGCGGTGTTGGCGTCGATGTGCTCGACCAGGTGGGGCTTCTCGTCGTCGGGATGGGGGACGTAGGGCGGCACATCGGGGTGATCGCCGAAGAAGGCCATGTCCAGCTGCTCGACGGTGACGCCGGGGTTGCGGACGCCCTGCATCCGGCAGCTGGAGAGGTTGAGATAGAAGTAGCCGCCGAACATGCCGAACGTCTCGGGGTACTCGTCGTCGAAGTCGGCCAGCTCGTGGGTGCCGCCCCGGATCCAGCCGTCGCGGAGGCCGAGCACCATCGCCCCCTCCCAGCCGAACGTCCAGCCCAGCGGGCTGACGGGATCACCCATGACCTCGCCCGCGTTGGCCCGCGTGTAGTGCGGGAACCGCTCGCTGGTCGGCCAGTCGGTGAGGTAGCCGTCGGTCATCTGATCCCCCTGGTGCGTCGATGCGACACGTCTCAGCGAGAAACTAATCGCTCGGTTAGTTCTGCGGTACCCCGAACCGGTCCCGCAGCTCCCGTTTGTTGACCTTGCCCATGGTCGTGCGGCCAAGATCGTCGACGATCAGGACCGATCTCGGGCACTTGAACGACGAGAGCCGCTGGCGGCAGAACGCGAGCAGGTCCGCCTCGGTCGGCGTCGTCCCCTCGGCCGCGACCACCAGGGCCTGCAGCTCCTCCCCCATCTCCGGATGCGGGATCCCGATGCACGCCACGTCGGCAACGGCCGGGTGGTCGATCAGGACGTGCTCCGCCTCGGCCGGGTACAGGTTCACCCCGCCCGACACGACCATGTCGGAGAAGCGGTCGGTGATGTAGACGAAACCGTCCTCGTCCATGTAGCCGATCTCGCCCAGGGTGAAGACCCCCGGCTCGAGGTGGGCGGCCGCCGACTTCTCGGGATCGTTGTGGTAGACGACGCCCCGGCCGGTGGTGTCCCGGAAGTAGAGCCGGCCCTCGGTGTCGGGTGGAAGAGGCTGGTCGTCGTCGCCGACGATGATGGCCTCGAACGGTGGATCGGCCCGGCCCACCGAACCCGGGTGGGCCAGCCACTCCTCGCTGGTGATCGAGCACGTCGTGCCGACCTCGCTGGCGCCGTAGGCCTCGAGGAAGACCGGGCCCCACCAATCGATCATCGCTCGCTTGACCTCGTCGGGGCACTTGGCGCCGGTGTGGGCCACGAGCTCCATCGACGAGACGTCGTACTGCGACCGGACCTCGTCGGGCAGCGCCAACAGCCGGATGAAGTGGGTGGGCACCATGACGGCACTGCGGGTCCGGTGGCGTTCGATGGCGGCCAGCGTGCGCTCGGCGTCGAATCGTCCGAGGATGACCGACGACGTCCCGGCCACCAGGATCCGCATCCCCGAGAGTGGACCGGTGTGGTACATCGGCCCGACGACGAGGTGGGGCCCGTGGTCGGCGAAGCGGGCGAGCTTCAGCGCTTCCAGGTGCTCGTCCATCGTGGCGCCGCCGGCGAACATGGTGGGCGGCAGCTCGGTCCCCTTCGGCCGCCCGGTGGTGCCCGACGTGTAGAGCAGGTTCGGTCGCGGGCGGACCGTGCCGGGCGGGTTCTCGTCGGTGCCGGCGGCCAACCAGTCGGTCCACGGGACGATGCCGTCCGGCAATCCGTCACCCCAGCCGACGACGGTCCGGACCCCGGCCTGGTGGGCGGCTTCGACGCCCCGCTCCGCGGTCTCCGGACCGACGAAGAGGATCGAGGTGTCCGAGTCCTCGAGGATGTACGCGGTCTCGTCGGCGGTCAGGTGGAAGTTGACCGGGACCGTGGACGCGCCGCCGAACAGACCGCCGAGGTGGGCGAGCGCCGTCTCTGCCGCGTTCTCGGCGAAGACGGCGATGCGGTGGGCCGGGCCCAGGTCGGCGCTGAGGATACGGTTCGCGGTCCGGTTCAGGATCTGGTCGATCTCGGCCCAGCCGAACGTGCGCTCGCCGTCGACGAGCGCAGCCTCATCGGGACGCTCGGCGGCCAGGCGGGCCGAGAACGTGGGCATTCAGCAGCGCTCCACTACGGCGCCACTAGAGCGCGTTGATGGGGTCGAGCTCGGTCTGGAACGAGCGCACGTGCTGGTGATCGTTCACCTGGACCACTCGGCGCAGGTCGTCCATCCCACGGACCGTCGTGATCGAGGTGTGGTGGACCGTGAACGGGGCGTCGAGCGCCGACTCGATGACGTGGGCGAGGTAGCCGTTGATGACCCCGCCGTGGCAAGCGACGACGACGCGCTGGCCGACGTGGTCGGTCATGATCCCGTCGACGGCATCGACGACGCGTGAGCGGAACTCGTCGCGCGGCTCGGCGTAGGGATACGCGTCCCAGCGCCGGGTGCGGTTTCCCTCGCGCATGATGCGGCGCAGCTCGTCCTGGCCCAGCGAGTCGAGCAGACCCTGATCCTGCGGGAGGTCCCGCCACAGGTGGATCTCGCCGAGCGCTTCGATCTCGGTGACCGGGAGGTCGTGCGGGTCGGCGATGGCGACAGCCGTGTCGCGAGCGCGCACCATGGTCGAGCTGTAGACCGCGCCGATCTCGGCATCGGCGAGCCGCTCCCCCACCGCAGCTGCCTGCCGCTCCCCCAGCTCGCTGAGCGGGGCGTCGACCGCGTCGGCCATCGGCATGTTCGTCGCCAGCGTCTGCTCGCCGTGGCGCACCAGCAGGATCTCGCAGACCCCGTCCAGCGCGGGCAGGAACGAGCTTCCGAGATCGACCGACCGGACCCGGGCCATCTAGCGATTCAGGATCGTGACGCCGGAGATGCCCGGTGCGCCGTAGACGTGGGTGTAGGCGACCTTCGGGTCGTCGGGCACCTGCCGCTGACCAGCGTCGCCGCGCAGCTGGAGGACGTTCTCGTACACCTGACGCAGTCCCGACGCACCGACCGGCTCACCGTTGGCGAGGCAGCCTCCGTCGGTGTTGACCGGGAAGCGTCCGCCGATCTCGGTGTCGCCGTTGGCGATCATCTGTTCCTGCTCGCCGTGCTCGCAGAAGCCGTTCTCGGCCATGTGCATGATCTCGGCGCCCACTTCGGTGTCCTGCAGCTGGGCGACATCGATGTCGTCGGGACCGACGCCGGCCAACTCGAACGCGGCCTTCGAGGCGTCGACGGTGGGGCCGTCGGCTCGTTCCGGGGCAAGGTGCGGGGCCATGACCTCGAACGAGCCGAACTTGCGGGACCGGACCACTGCCGCCTTCAGGTAGATCGGCGTGTCGGTGTACTGCTTGGCCCGGTCAGCGCGGCAGAGGATGCAGCGCGACGCCGCCCTCGCCCGGGGAGCAGAACATGTACTGGGTCAGCGGGTACGAGAGCATGGCCGAGTTCCTGATCTCGTCCTCGCTCAGGGGCTTGCGGCGCCAGGCCATGGGGTTGAGGGCGCCGTTGCGGAACGCCTTCGCCGCCACCTTGGCCAGCGTCGGTTCGGTGATGCCGTGGTCGTGCATGTAGCGGTTGAGCTTCATGCCGAAGAACTGCGTGGTCAGCGCCAGCCCGGACTGGCCGTACCACTCCTCCAGGCCGTTGGCCTTGAGGTCGACGCGGAAGGCGCCCCGCTCGTGCTTGTCGAACCCGACGGCCATGCCCAGGTCGAACATGCCGGCCTGGATGGAGTTGACGGCCGAGAACAGGGCCGATCCGCCGGTCGCACACCCGTTGGCGACGTTGATGAACTGCAGACCGGTCAGGCCCAGCTTGGACACCATCGTGTCGGCCGATCCCGCGGCCTGGCTGCCACCGAAGGCGAACTCGATGTCGCCCCACTGGAGTCCGGCGTCGGCCAGCGCTCGGCGGACCGCGACCACCCCCTGGTCGATGCCTTCGACGCCGTCGGTGCGGCCGAACTCGTGCATGCCGATGCCGACGATGGCGACGCCGTCGCTCACGGGCCGGCCACCTCCTGGGTCCGACCGGTCGGGGCGAAGGCGAAGGTCACGACCTCGTCCCCGTCGCCGTCCACGTACAGGGGGTCGATCACCGTTTCCATCTCCATGCCGATGACCAAGTCGTCCGGCTCGTTGACGGTCAGCCGGGACTCGATCCGGACCTTGCCGTCGATCTCCACGTAGCCCACGCCGTAGGGCTCGAACGTGGCCGGGTCGGCGTCGCCCGCGTACGGGGGCGCCTTCGGGGGGTAGCCCTGCACGGTCCAGGTCCAGAGCGTGCCGGTGCGCCCCAACTCGACGATCTCGGTCGCGTCGCCGCTGCAGCGGGGGCAGTCGGCCTGGACCGGGAACATGTGGTTGTCGCAGCCGGTGCACCGGCTGGCGAGGAGTCGAGGTTCGTCGCCGGGCCAGGTGAAGAGACCCTCGGCGATCGGGATCTGATTGGGCATACGACCTCCCCCGGCCCCGGAAACGGAAAACTAACCTAGCGATCAATTCCGGCGGCGGGCGAGCCCCTGGGTTCAGTCCCAGTTGGGGTTGAGCAGCACCTTCATCTGGGACGTTCCACCACGAGCGAGGTCGTCGAGGGTGGCCGCCAGTCCGTCGATCCGGGTGGTCGAGGTGTGGAGGGTGTCGACCCTGACCCGTCCGTCCGAGAGCAGGTCCATGGCCTGGGAGAATTCGTCGTGCAGGTAGGCCAGCGCGGTGGTGAACGTGATCTCCTTGCGCAGCCACGCGGCGGGGTCGACCGTGACCATCCCGTCGGCCAGGCCGATCAGGCACACGGTCCCGCCGCGACGGGCCAGTTCCACCGCCGATCCGATGGTGTCGGATCCGCCCACGCATTCGTAGACGACGTCGGCGCCGAGCCCGCCGGTGTGCTCGCCGACGACCTCGGCCGCGGCATCCGGCGTGGCCACCGTCGTGGCCCCGAGCGCAATCGCTGCGGCTCGGCGGGTGTCGTCGGGTTCGACGACGATGGCCTGGCCCGCACCGGCGGCGCGGACGCACTGCATGGCGGTCAGGCCGACGGGGCCCGCGCCCAGGATCACGGCGGTGTCACCCTCGCGGATCCCGCTGCGATTGACGGCATGAAGGGCCACCGTCACCGGTTCGACCTGGGCCAGCGTCTCGTCGTCGAGGTCCGAATGGGCTGGGATGACCCGACCGGCGCCGACGGCGATCCGGGGCGCGTAGCCGCCGTGGGCCGGTGCGTCGGGATCGCGGCCGCGCGCGAACGCCGCCGCGGTCGAGCAGTGCCGGGGGTGGCCGGCGCGGCAGGCATCACACGTGCCGCAGGCAGGTGGCACACCGACGACGACCCGGTCGCCCTCCCCCACCGATGTCACCGAGGAGCCGACGGCAGAGACCGTGCCGGTCCATTCGTGGCCGCAGATGGCGGGCGTGTACGGCCGGCCCGACGTGTAGGCGTGCACGTCGGTGCCACAGATGCCGCAGTAGGTCACGTCGACGACGACGCCGTGGTCGGACGGTGCCGGCTCGGGGAACTCGCGGATCTCGACCTGGCCCGCTCCGGTGATCAGCGCAGCTCGCACGGGACTCCTTTCGGTCCCACAAGGTACCCGCCACCGCGGAAGACCTTCCGGACCAGCCCTGGACCTCCGAACCTCTGCAGGGGCAGACTCCAGGCATCTGATCGAGGCAGACCGGAGGCCCCATGTTCGCCGTGCTCACCAGAGTGAAGGTCGAGGAAGGCTCGATCGATGATCTGGCGCAGCTCTTCGACGAGACGAACCGAGCGTTGGTCGCCGGCCACGACGACTGGCTCGGGGCGTGGTTCACCGCTGACCGGGATGCGAGCGAGGTGACGGTGATCGCCCGATGGCGAGACGCCTCGTCCTACACACGGCTGCGCGAGAGCGCTGATTTCCAGGCCACGATGGCCCGGTTCGCGTCGAGATTCACGGCACCGCCCCAGGTCTCGATCAACGAGATCCTGGTCGAGATGTAGAACTCTCCCGCTCCAGCGAACTGGGCCGGCGTGACGTTCAGCTCTCGGCCATCGCCGCCGCGGCTTCGGTCATCTCCTCGGGTGAGACGTCCCGGATGTGGGTGTGCAGCGACCAGTGGTGGCCGAACGGATCCACGATCATCGCGGCGCGATCGCCATAGAACTGGTCTTCGGGCTCCCGGACCAGCGTGGCCCCGGCCTCGACGGCGGTCGCGACCACACTGTCGACGTCCGCCACGTACTGATGCAGCAGCACGCTGGTGCCGCCGAGCTTGGCCGGATTGGCCGCATCTCCGTCCATGTCGTCGGGCGCGTCGGCCAGGAAGACGACGGCCCCGTTCACGACGAGTTCGGCATGGCCGATGGCGCCGCCGGGCATTTCCATCCGGTAGTTCTCGGTGGCACCCAGCGCCCGTTGGTAGAAATCGATGGCCGCGGCGGCGCCGTCGATCATCAGGTACGGGACGATGCGGTCCTGCAGACCGTCGGGAATCGGGCTCACCATGACGTTCTTCTCCCCCTGAAGCGTGGCCCGATCCTATTCCGCCGACCGACCGGGGCTCGGGCCGATCGGCCGGCACTGTCATACCCTCGTGGGAGAATGGGGTATGGCGATCGAGCAGGCGGATGCTGATCTTTTCAAGGGTTTGGCGGCGGTTGCGGCCGGTTTGGGTGAGGTCCTGGCGGCGGGGATGGATCCGGCCGATTCGCCTGCGGCGATCGACCTGATCAAGCGGCTCGAGTTCCTGGGTCGTCAGGTCGGATGCGGCTCGGGTGGAGCTGGTGGATGTCATCGACCGGAAGGGCCTGCATCGGACCGATGGGCATCATTCGGCCAAGATCATGGTCCGCCACGTGGCCCGCCTCTCCGGCGCCGAAGCCGCCGCCCGAGCCAAGACGGCCCGGGCGCTGCGGGACCTGCCTGAGACCCGGGCCGCGTTCCGAGCCGGCCAGGTGGGGACCTGTCAGGTGCGTCGTCTGGCTCGGGCCCATGCCAACCCGCGGGTGCGGGATCGGCTCCCCGAGTTCGAGGGCCCGCTGCTGCGCATCGCCACGGGTGAGTCGTACAAGACCTTCGACGAGGTGGTGGGTGACTGGGTCCGTCTGGCCGACGAGGACGGCACCTGCGACACGAACCAGCGCCGCCACGACAACCGGGACTTCCGGCCGCATCGGGACTTCGACGGCGGCTGGTCCTACGAGGGTGGCTGCGGTTCGCTGGCCGGGGTCGAGGTGAAGACGATCTTCGATCATTTCGTCGCCGCCGAGTTCCGCACCGATTGGGACAAAGCGAAGATCGAGCACGGGGATGCCACCACCAAGGAACATCTGGAACGCACCGACGCGCAACGGCGGTTCGATGCGTTCTACGCCATGTGCCTGCGGGCCGCGTCGACCGAACCGGGCGGCACAGGCCCCTGAGATCGTCACCAACCTGGTCATCGACGACGCCACCTACCAACGCACGCTCCACGCCCTGGTGACCGGGATCCGACCCGAAGCCGACCCCGCCGATGCCTCCTACCGGTGCTCCACCGTCGACGGGCACCCCGTCGAGGCCACCGAAGCCGTCGCCGCCAGCCTGCTCGGCAAGCTCCGCCGGGTGGTGATCGGCGCCGACGGCGTGGTCATCGATCTGGGCCGCAGCGTCCGGCTCTTCACCGGTCTGGCCCGCCTGGCCGCCCAGTTGGCCAACCGCGAGTGCTTCTGGCCCGGCTGCCACGTCCCCGCCTCGCAGTGCCAGATCGATCACCTGGTCCCGTTCACCGAACGCGACGACGGCAGCGGCGGCGGCAGAACCAACCCCGGCAACGGGGGACCCGCCTGCGGGAAACACAACCGCTACAAAGAACACGGCTACACCGTCTGGCGCGACAACCACGGCCGATGGCACACCCTCCGACCCGACGGCACCGAAATCGAATGACCGGAGGCCGCTCCGATCAACCCCCGTCGTCGGCGGCCAGCTCCTCGAAGTAGCTGCGGAGGGTGGTCGTCCCGAGTGGTGGACCCACGCCGTCGACCTCACCGGCGACGACGATGAACTCGGCCAGGTCGCCGAACTGCTTCGACAGCAGTCGGATTCCCTTGGCCAGCCCGCCGGCCAGCCACAGCGGCACGACGATGAACCTGGGCGGCTTGCCCACGACCTCGAAGGCGATCTCGGCCGCCTCCCGCTGGGTCATCACCTCGGGTCCGCCCGCTTCGATCTCGCGCTCCTCGCCAGCCACTGCGGCGACGCACACCTCGGCCAGATCGCCCCCGTAGATCGGGCTCATCCGGTTCTCGCCGTCGCCCACCAGCAGGACCCGCCCCCGTTTGGCCATGCTCAGCAGCGCACCCATGTCGGAGAAGTACCCGCAGGGCCGCACGATCCGCTCGTCGAGGTCCGAGGCCTGCAGCTCGCGCACCACCTTCTCGTGGGCCCGGGTGATGGCCAGGTCGGTCAGCTCGGGCTCCTCGGCCCCCTGCATGGACACGTACACGAACTGCTCGACCTCGCCGGCGGACGCCAGCTCGATCAGCGTGTGGTTGCAGCCGTAGTCGACCTGGTCGAAGGTCAGTCCGTCGCGCTGGCGGGAGATGCCCACGCTGGAGAAGACGACGTCGATGCCGTCCATCAGGCCGTCGAGGGTGTCGGGTTCGGTGAGCTCGCCGACGAACACGTCGTCGACGTCGCTCGGCCCGATGCCCGGCGCGGTGAAGGGACCGAGTCGGGCCAGCCGTTCCTCGCTGCGGGTCAGGGCGCGCACCCAGTAGCCGTGCTGCTTGAACACCTGCACGGCGAACTTGCCCACGTAACCGGTCGCTCCCGCCACCAGCACGCGCCGAGTCTCGCTGCCGGACATGCGGCCCCTACGTCCCGTTCGCCGGGAACCAGTTGGCGTGGAAGCCGAAGGGCAGCCGCTGCGGGATCACGACGCGGGCCACCGGGCCGGCGGCGATGTCGCGGGCATCGAGCACGACGATCGAGCTCTGGCCGTCGCCCGCGTCGTCGTGGGTCGAGTTGATGATCCAGCCGTCGTCCTCGGCCGACCCGTCGGGGTCGGGGGCGAAGACGTTCTCACCCAGATGCCCCGAGTCGCCCGCGTACCAGCTGGTGCGCGTGTCCTTGGCCGTGTCGTACTTCACGATCGTGTCGAAGTCGCCGGCGATCGCGTCGTCGCGGCTGAAGGCCGACATGTACAGGCAGTCCGTCCGCACGCCGATGCGGTCGTCGTTCACGCGGCACATCTCGCCGAGGATCTCGTCGTCGATGGATTCCCAGCCGGCGGTCCCGGTGTCGAGGTCGATCCAGTAGCGGGCGGGGTGGGCGCCGATCGTCTCGATGCCCCCGCCTCCCTCGGCGCCGTCCGGCCCCATACCGAAGTTCACCTCGGTGAACCGGCACCCCGACAGCTCGATGCGGTTGCCCTCGACCCAGGCGTTCCAGAAGTGCTGGATGTGGCTGGTCTCGACCTCGTACCAGCGGATGTCGTCGGCGGTGCCCAGCCGGGGCATCACGCCCAGTCGGGTCCCGTTCTCGGGGCGCCACTGGACCATCGACTCACCGTTCGAGAGCGCATCGATGTCGAAGACGATCGGGCTGTCCATGAAGACCGCGTGGTCCTCGGTGATCAGGAAGTCGTGCATCATGACCGGCGCCGGAAGCTCGAGATCGACCCGGTGCACCAGGGCCCCGGTGGCGTCGACCACGTAGTAGGTCACGGTCGGCGCAAAGAGGTTGTACGAGAAGAAGAACATCTCGCCGGTCCGCGGGTCGAGCCGCGGATGGGCGGTCATGGCGCCGTCGAGCTTGCCGTCGAAGTCCCACTCGCCGACGGTCGTGAAGTCGGCGGTGACCTCGGTGGGCGGACCCTGCTCCCAGGTGGCCAGGTACTTGCCGGCGTGCCGGATGATGTGAGTGTTGGCCCGGTTCTTGACCGGCCCGGCGTCGCCGGTGAGCGCCGGGTCGGGGAAGTTCATGACGTCGCTGAGCCCCGGGTAGAGGGCCCGTCCGTGGGCGATCTCGGCTTCGAGGCCGCGGGTCCGGATCCAGCGGTTGCGGTAGGTGGCCTTGCCGCCGTCGAACTCGACGCCGTGCAGCATCCCGTCGCCGTCGAAGATGTGATGCGGGCCGATCGGCTCGAACATCTGGTTCGGTCCGTTGCGGATGAAGCTCCCCCTCAGGCCGGCGGGGACCTCGCCGATCACCTCGCACTCCACCGGACCGATCTCGCGATCGACCGGGAACATGTTGCCGCGCAGATCGTGGTGGTTCGCTGCGTTCGTGACCTGGCCCAGCAACGGTGCGGTCGTGGTCATGGCGTCTCCCGGGGGTCGGACTTCCGGCGCGGCGGCGCTTGGGGAGAAACTAATCGCCCGGTTACTTTCACGGCAGACCAGCGGACGTCCGCGGTGGTCGGAAGGGGGTCTCATGGCCGAGGACTTCGAGGACGTGTCGGGCTTCGCGCTCTCCGACGAGCGCGAGCAGATGCTCTACGACAAGCAGACCGAGTGCACGTTCATGTGGACCAACCGGGCCGGCGAGCCGGTGGGCGTCATCATGAACTACGTCGCGCACGACGGCTCGTTCTGGCTCACCGCGACCCGTCGCAGGGCCCGGATCGCGGCGATCGAGCGCGACCCGCGGGTGGCGATCGCCATCTCCAGCCGGGGCACCGACATCGGGGTCAGCCAGAGCGTGACCCACAAGGGCGTGGCCACCGTCCACGACGATCGGGCCACCAAGGACTGGTTCTATCCCGCCCTGGCGGCCGCGGTGCGTCCCGACTCCGCGGCGCACCAGGCCGCATTCGTCGACCACCTGGACTCGCCGGGGCGGGTCGTGATCGAGGTGCGGCCCACCCAGCGCATCAGCTTCGACAGCGAGTTGATGCTGCGCGACTCCTCGGTGGGCATGTCGCGCAGTCAACTCTGAGGCGGCTCGGACCGGAGCTCGGCCTCGGCCGCGAGCACGCGGCGGAGCCCGGCCACACACCGGGCCACGAACTCGGCGCCGTCGGTGTCCCAGGCCGCTTCGTTGCACACCTCGAGCGACCAGGGGGCCGTCGTGCCGGTCGCTCGCACCGCGGCCACGAAGCCGCGGAGGTCCATCTGACCGTCGCCGGGAGGGAGACGGTTGCGCCGGGTGTCCTCCTCGTAGTCGGCCAGGTCCGGCTGGAGCGGACCGTCGCTCATCTGGACGTCGACCACCTTCTCACCGGGCAGGGCCCGGATCAGGCCCAGATCGCCGGCACCGCGTTGGTGATGCCAGACGTCGACGCAGATCCCGCCGTTGTCCCGGTCGGCGGCCTCGACGACGCGTAGAGCATCGGCGGCCGTGGCGATGACGGTGGTCGGGAGGAACTCGAGCCCGACCAGCAGCCCGTGGTCGGCGGCCCGATCGCAGAGGGCCCCGAATGCGACGGCGATCTCGTCGATCGTCCCCGTGGAGGGCCCGAGCACGTGGAGGCTGCGAGCGGCGAAACGATCGGCGATGCGGAAGGCGGTCGCTTCCTGGCCGAGCGCATCGGCGGTGTCGGCCGTCGCCGGATCACCCCAGGAGCGGAGCGCGTCGATCTCGGCCAGGCAGAGGCCCCGCTCGTCGAGCAGCCCGGCGAGCGCATCGCTGGAGCCGTCGGCTTCCAGCCGCTGGTAGTCGCGGAGGTAGATACCGATGGCCCGGCACCCGGCGCCCGCGGCTGCATCGACCCGCTGGGTGATGTCGTGATGGCGGCTCAGGGTGAAGTGACCGAGAACGATGTCGTCGTCGGTGAGCTCACTCGGTTTGCCGGCAGTGGTCATCCGCGATCATTGTCTCCCACCCGGGTGAGGAGCGCAGCGATGGGACGACTGGACGGCAAGGTCGCGGTGGTCACCGGCGGGGCCAGCGGCATCGGTGCGGCCATCGTCGACCGGTTCGTCGAGGAGGGCGCCGTCGTGGTCGTGGCAGACCTCCAGGACGAGGCCGGCGCGGCGCTCGCCGACCGCCACGGCGCCTCGGCCCGGTTCCTGCGCACCGACGTGACCGTCGAGATCGCAGGTGGCCGCGGCGATCGATCTGGCGGTGTCGGTGTTCGGCCGGCTCGACGTCATGGTCAACAACGCCGGCATCGTCGGTGCGGCCGGCCCGATCGCCGAGACCAGCGAGGCGTCCTTCGACGACACGATCGCCGTGCTGCTCAAGGGGGTGTTCCTGGGCACGAAGCACGCCGCTCGGGTCATGACGACGCAGGGGTCGGGGGCGATCATCTCGACCGCCAGCACCGCCGGGATCGTCGGTGGGTTGGGTCCCCACCTCTACACCGCGGCCAAGCACGCGGTGGTCGGCCTGACCCGATCGGTGGCCAACGAGCTGGGCCCCCTCGGGATCCGCGTGGAACGCGGTGGCACCGGGCTCGACGGTGACCCCGATGATCACCACGCTGCGGGGCGAGGACGAGGCGGCCGTCGCCGAGCACCTTGCGGAGCGATCGCTGCTCGGCACCGCCGGCCTGCCCTCCGACGTCGCTGACGGCGTGGTGTACCTGGCCAGTGACGAGGCCCGGTACGTGACCGGACACTGCCTGGTGATCGACGCCGGTCAGACCACGAGTGGCACCGAGGCGCTCCGGCACCACCGACCCGGCCCGTAGGCTGGGTCGCCTGATGATCATCGTCGCCGGCCATCTCGAGTACGCCGACCGCGACGCCCGCGACGCGATCCTGGACGCAGGGGCGGCTCTGCAAGAGGCCACCCGCCACGACGAGCCCGGCTGCGTCGCCTACGGCTTCTCGGCCGACCCGGTGATCGACACCCGGATCCTGGTCTACGAGCTCTGGGAGGACCAGGCGTCACTGGCCGCCCACTTCGAGCACCCCAACTACCACGGCATGCGAGAGGTGTTCCACCGTTTCCCTCGTACCGGCGGCGAGGTGCGCAAGTACCGGTGCGACCTGTCCGAGCCGATGTACGACGAGACGGGCACGATCCGCGCCGACTTCTTCACGGCCTGAGGGGTGAGTGACGAGGCCGCCGACCGGCAGGCGATCATCGACCTGGCCGTGGCCTACGGCCGGGCCGTCGACGCCGGCGACTTCGACGGGCTGCGCGACCTGTTCACCGCCGATGCGACCGCCGAGCTCGGCGGATCGGGTCAGAACGGGATCGACGAGATCTGCGATCGGCTCTCGTCGGCCCTCGGGCGATTCGTCCGCTGGGAGCACCACCTCGACGACCACGAGGTCACCCTCGACGGCGACACCGCGACTCGGCCCGGTGCTCGGTCGCACGCGATCCACGAACGCCCGCCCGGCGAGTCACCGACGGTCTACACCGTCGTCGGCACCTACGAAGACCGGCTGGCCCGCACCGCGGCAGGATGGCGGATCATCCACCGTTCCCTGGTCGTGACCCACCGGGAGTGAGCGCGGCGGCGCGCTGAACAGGCGGGGTCGATAAGGTTCTTCCGCCGTCCCGGCGACTGCCGGGCGGCGCCTCGGAAAGGGGCGGATCGACATGCAGGTGATCGCGACACACCAGGTCGACGACGTCGAACACTGGTTCAACTCACCCAAGCGGGCGGCGTTCTTCGAACAGCACGGGATGACGGTCACACCGTTCAGAGACCCCGCCGGCAACGACACCGCTACAGCCGTGCTCATCGAGACCCCCGACATGGAATCTCTCCAGGCTGCGCTCGCTACCGACGAGGCTCGCCGGGCCCAGCAACACGACGGCGTGCAAGCCGCCACGATCAAGTTGTTCGTGGCGGGGTAGTCGCCTTCAGCGGGCCGTCGGGGGAAGCCTCTTGACCCCCTGGAATGCACCGGCGAAGAAATCCTGTATCCCTACGGCAGCCTCGTTCGTCTCCGTGGTGACGGACCTGACCAGCAGGTCCCACCGCAGCCAAGGAGAGCATCGTCATGGTCAACGAAGCAGGATGGGAACGAGTCGCGCGGATCGTGCTCGGCGTCGTGTTGTTGATCGTCGGGTTCGGTGTCATGAACGGCACCGCTGGCGTCATCGTCGGGATCGTGGCCTTCGTGCCCCTGCTCACCGGCCTGTCCGGCTGGTGCCCCCTGTACTCGCTGTTCGGGTTCCGCACCAACAAGTCCCAGAGCGACGCCCCCGCCCACTGAGCAACCCCGCCGTGGGACCGATACCGGGCGATGTGCCTGCCGAGCTCACCACGGGGCCTGTGGTCGTCAAGGTCTGGGCACCATGGTGCGGCTCGTGCCGGGCGCTCGCCCCCAAGGTCGAACGCGCCGCCACCACGTCAGGCGTGCCGGTGGTCGACCTCCGCGTCGACGCCGACCCCGACAACCTGGTCGAGACCTTCGGGGTGCGCTCGGTGCCCACCCTCATCGGACTTCGAGACGGCACAGAGATCGGCCGCCTCACCGGAGCGCAGCCCGCCGACACCATCGAAGCCCTCTTCATCACCACCCGAACCGGCACCGGCTCGGTCACCAACCAGAACACGACGTCACTCATCGCCTCGCGGGGTGGCGCCGGCGCGGCGTTGGCGGTGGCCGGACTGGTGCTCGACACCTTCGTCCTGGTCGCCGTCGGTGTCGCGCTTCTCGCCTGGGCGCTCGCCGGGCTCGTTCGGCGGGCGGCTTGAATAGGGCCATGGGACTCGACCCCGCCGACCTCACCGAACACCTCGACACCCTCTACCGCTATGCGCTCGGCGTCACCCGCGACCCCGACCTCGCCGCCGACACCGTCCAAGACACGATCGTTCGAGCCATCGAACGACAAGACCAATACCGCAACGACGCCCCCCTCGCCCACTGGCTCATCCGCATCGCCCACAACCTCATCATCGACCGAGCCCGCCGCTCCAACCGTGAGATCCCCGTCGACGCCATCGAACAAGACTGGCGAGACGACACCTACACCGTCGACGCCGCCGCTGTGGCCGAACGAGCCGCAACCCGCGAAGAACTCCTCGACGCCCTCGAACGGCTCCCCTTCATCTACCGCTCAGCCGTCGTCCTCCACGACATCGAAGGCCTCCGCGTCGCCGACATCGCCATGATCGCCGACATCTCCCTCCCCGCCGCCAAACAACGCCTGCGACGCGGCCGCATGGCCCTCGTCAGCGCCCTCGCCACCGGCCCTCGACGTCGACTCGCCCTCAAAGGAGTCCCCATGCCGTGCTGGAATGCCCGCCAACACATCAGCGACTACCTCAACGGCGACCTCGACCGCGACACCGCCACCCTCATCGAAACCCACCTCGAAACGTGCCCAACGTGCCCGCCCCTCTATGCCGCTCTCGTCGGCGTCAACGACCAGCTCGACCGCCTCCGAGACCCCGACTCCGTCATCAACCCCGACGTCGAACGTCGCATCCGCAGCCACATCGCCACCTGAGACCGAGTCAAGCCACTTCCTTCGGCTCACCAGCGCGCCAGGCGTGCCCCTCGACTACTGCGGCGTGATCCGGACCGGGATGGCGCTCTGGACGGCCATGCCGGTGATCGGGTCGTAGCCCTTGTCGTTGGCGACCAGCCGGTTGGTGGGTGAGCCGCTCGCTCGGACGTCGTCATCGGCCGGCATGCCGCCCCACGAGTGGGACATCGACACGACACCCGGCTTCACGTCGTCGGCCGCAGCGGCGACACCAGCGATCGACCCGTGGGGCGACTCGATCAGGACCAGGTCGCCGTCGGCGACGCCGAGACGTTCGAGGTCGGCCGGATGCAGGTACGCGGGGTTGGTCGTCCCGACGGCGGCGAGGCCCGGAAGCTCGGTGCCCAGCGAGTTGATGACATGTTTCATGCGCCGACTGACCAGCCGGAAGGGGAACTCGTCGGGATCGAACCCGTCCAGGATCTCGGCGCCGGCGGACTCCGCTCGCACCGCGGCCAACTCGGTCACGACGTCGTCGGGTGCCACGGCGAATCGGGCGGTCGCATCGGGATCACCCTCCACGACGACCACGCGCCGATCCTCGTGGATGACGCCTCGTTGCTCGCGCATCTCCGCCAACGGGAGGCGGGCCGTGCCGTAGACCAGATCCAGGATGGCGTCGTCGTCCAGGCCGTCGGCGAGCGCGCCGTCTGCGTGCGGGACCCTCCCGCCGGGCAGGACGATCTCGGTGCCGTTGCGGGCCGCGATCCCGGCGAAGACCTCCCACTCGGTGAGGAGGTCGTCATCGGTGGTGAGCACCGCCGGGGTGTAGTTGCTGTACGGCGCCGGGAGCCGGCGATCCATGATGTGCGGGACGTCGGCCCGTTCGAGCTCGAGGCGGGGACCGATCACGAAGTCGGCCATCTCCGCCGTTGGCGTCATGCGGTGGTCGATCACGACCAGCAGGTCGAGCGCCTCCATCGCCGCGGCGGTCTTGGCCTGGTCGGGGAAGGCGACCAGCGGATTGCCGCCGGACACGATCAGCGCCCGGACCTGGCCCTCGCCGGGCTCCAGGATCTCGTCGGCCAGGCTGTTGGTGAGCATCTCGCCGGGCATCCCCGACAGGCCGCGCACCCGATGTGGCGCACCGGGGGCCGGGTCGGCGGGCGGGATCACCTGGGCCCGGCGGGTGTCGCCCGGCGTGAGGAAGCTGCCGCCCTCCATCGTGTCGCCGGGCCGGAGCACCCGCCCGCACAGCACATTGAGCGTGAGCGTCAGGTGCTCGGTCAGCATCGAGTGCGGCGCCATGTTGGGCCCGGTGCCGGTGCCGGCGGCACCCCGGGGGCCGGCGGCGAAGAGCTCGGCGGCGCGCACCACGTCGTCGGCGTCGACCCGCGCCCGCTCCGCCACGTAGTCCGGCGTGAAGGGCTCGACCGCAGCGGCCAGCGGCCCGAGTCGGATCGACGTGTCGGTCGCAGAAGCTCCCGGTCGTGGAGATCGTTCGCCAGGATGTGGCGGATCATCCCGGCGAGCAGTGTGGGGTCCTCCCCCGGCTGGACCTGCAGCCAGACGTCGGCCGATCGGGCCAGCTCGGTGCGACGGGGATCGATCACGATGAGCTTCAGCCCGCGTTCCTTGGCCCGGCGTAGGGCCACGAACGGGTTGGTGCCCTGGAGCCCGCCCGCCGGGCCGTAGCTGGACACCAGCGGGTTGTACCCGACCGCCAGCGACACGTCGGCATCGGTGAAGTTGTCCAAGCCCGCCTCCCAGGCCCCAAGCCGGAGGGCCGCCGACCGGTGGGCCGGCTGGTCGATGGTGATCGAGGTGTAGAACGACGGCGACCCGAACCCGGCGTGCCACGCGGCCGTGACCGGGACCGACGTGGAGTTCTGGAACGCCCCGGTGCCGGTGTAGCTGGCCACCGCGCGCGGCCCGTGCTCGCCGACGATGGCGCCGATCCGGTCGGCGATCTCGTCGAGCGCCTCGTGGGACGGGACCGGCTCGAACCCGTGGTCGGTGCGACGGAGCGTGGAGCGGATCCGATCCGGGTGGTGATGCTGGTCGGCCAGCTGCCGTCCCTTGATGCAGGTGTAGCCCTCGAACAGCGGGTCGTCGCGGTCGCCGCTGACGGCGAGGACCCGCCGATCGTCCTCGACCTCGACGATCAGCGGGCAGGCCGCATGGCACACCCGGCAGAACGTCGCTCGCTTCTCGACCATGTTGAACCAAACTAATCGCCGAGTTAGTTTCACGCGGATGGCCCTGCGCGACTCCTTCGAGATGGACGATCGCGTCGCCGTGGTCACCGGGTCCGGCCAGGGCATCGGCCGTGCCATCGCCTGGGGCCTGGCCGACTTCGGGTGCGATCTGGTGCTCAACGCCCGCCGGGTCGACGACCTGGAGGTCACCGCCGACGGCGTGCGCGAGCGCGGCCGTCGGGCCCTGGTCGTCGACGGCGACATCCGCGACTTCTCCGAGACCCTGGCCCAGCGCGCCATCGCCGAGTTCGGGCGGCTCGACATCTGGGTCAACAACGTCGGCGGGTCCGACGACAAGACGACCCGGACGTTGGTCGACACCCCGGACGAGACGTTCCGGTCGCAGCTCGAGCTGAACCTGACCTCGGCCTTCCAGGGCTGCAAGGCCGCCGCGACGCACATGGAGCAGGGCGGCGCCATCGTCAACATCTCTTCGGGCGCCGGCACCCGCGGGTCGCCCTTCACCGGCCCCTACGCGGCGGCCAAGGCGGGTATGAACAACATGACCCAGACGCTGGCGCTCGAGCTGGCTCCGGACATCCGCGTCAACGCGGTCGCCCCGGGCCCCGTCGTGACCGAGGCGTTCCGCGAGACGCTCACCGAGGACGCCGAGAAGCTGGCCGCGATCACCTCCAGCATCCCGCTCGGCCGCACCGGCACGCCCGACGACATCGCCGGCGCCGTCGTCTACCTCGCCTCCGACGCGGCGTCCTGGGTGACCGGCCAGCTCATCCTCGTCGCCGGCGGCCGGACCCACCGCGGCGTCAACTACGAGCCGAGCGACGCCACGTGAGCACCGACGCCGACGGCCGGGCCCGCTCGCCCGGCCTCAGCTACCAGCAGCTGCTCGACACCGACACCCATCCCGTGCCCGACGTGCTCCGCCTGGAGTCGCCTCGCTACCTGGGCAGCGACGACGTCGATGTCGCCCACTACATCTCCCGCGACTGGCACGAGCGGGAGGTCGAGCGGCTGTGGCGCCGGGTCTGGCAGTTCGCCTGCCGCGAGAGCGACATCCCCGAGGTGGGCGACCACGTCCTCTACGAGATCGCCAACGACTCCTACATCGTGATGCGGACGGCGCCCGATGAGATCAAGGCCTACCCCAACGCCTGCCTCCACCGGGGCCGGCGGCTCAAGGATCACGCCGGCCGCTGCAGCGAGCTCCGCTGTCCCTTCCACGGCTTCGCCTGGACGCTCGACGGCGCCCTGAAGCACGTGCCCGCCCGGTGGGACTTCGACCACGTCCGGGACGAGGAGTTCTCGCTGCCGGAGTGCCGGGTCGACACCTGGGCCGGCTTCGTCATGCTCAACCCGGACCCGGACGCCGGCCCGCTGGCTGCCTTCCTCGGCGGCATCGTGGACCAGTTCGAGGAGTGGAACCTGGGCGATCGCTACACCCAGGCCCACGTGGCCAAGGTCATCCACGCCAACTGGAAGGTGGCCCAGGAGGCGTTCTGCGAGGCCTACCACGTGAACGCGACCCACCCGCAGATCCTCCCCTACCTGGGGGACACCAACAGCCAGATCGACATCTGGGACAACTTCTCGCGGGTGATCACCCCCGGCGGGACCCCCAGCCCGCTGCTGGACTGGACCCCGACGCAGGACGAAATGATGCGGTCGATGACCGACACCCGCCACGACGAGGCGACGCCGATGCCCGTTGCCGAGGACGAGTCGATGCGGGCGGTCGGCGCCGCCGCCAGCCGCGACCGTTGGCGCGAGGCGGCGGGTGACCGCGTCGACCACATGTCCGACGCCGAGCTGATGGACAGCATCGACTACACGGTGTTCCCCAACTTCCACCCCTGGGGAGCGTTCAACCGCATCGTCTACCGATTCCGCCCGAACGGCGACGACCACCGCAGCTCGATCATGGAGTGCTTCTTCCTCGCCCCCTTCGACGGCGAGCGGCCCCCCAACGTGCCGGTCCACTTCCTGGAGGAGCACGAGACCTTCATCGACGCACCCGAGCTGGGCATGCTGGGCAAGGTCTTCAACCAGGACCTGTTCAACATGGCCCGCGTCCAGCAGGGGCTGGAGACCACCCGCAAGCCGGGCGTCACGCTGGGCAACTACCAGGAATCGAAGATTCGCTGGCTCCACGAGAGGCTCGACGCCTGGGTGGAGGGTGACCGGTGAGGGGCCTGCACCACCCGCTGACCGGGGCGCTCTACGAGCGCGACGGCGACGGCGTCCTGCTGGTCACCGACGGCGACCGGTGGGGACGCTTCCGCCCCGACGGCACCTGGATCGAAGGTGAGCTCCGAGAGTGCGACCCCCAGCTGTGCGGGTGGGTGGCCGGCCCGCAGGTCCCCCACCACCGCATCGCCGAGGCCGTCCTCGACGACTGAGCGGCCTGCTGATGACGGCGAGCGACACGGTTGCGTCCGGCCAGACCGGAGCGGGGTGAGGGCCTTCTCTTTGCCCGCTACCTCGATCAGGCCGCGGACGGCTTCTTCGGCCTCATGCTCGGACGGGACGCTCCCGCCATCATCGCCACCGTGTTCCCCGGAGCCGGGCCACGCACTGTCGTACGAACATGTTGTCGTCGCCGAGCGCGACGGTGTGATCGTCGGCATGAGCTCAGCGTTCACGGGAGCGCAACAGCGCGGCTTCTCCGACGAGCCACTCGAGCGTGCAGCGGACCGGCATGCGTTTCGGATGAAGACGATTCGGGTTGTGCTCGCGCCGATGTGGCGCATTCTGGAAACCGTTACCGAGCCCGACTTCTATCTTCAGGCGATAGCGGTCGATCCTGATCTCCGCCGCGCAGTCGGGCGAGTCTGCGATCGTTGCTGTTGGACGATCTCGTCGAGCGAGGTACCCGCCTCGGCTGCGCCAGGCTCAGCCTGGACGATCGCAGCAAGAGAACGACGGTCGCGCGATCGGCTCTCATGCCCGACGGGGCTTCGCTACGAGTCCTCGGAGTGGCCAAGCTCGCGACTTCTTCCAACAGTCCTGACCCGCATGACGAGGACACTCCGATCCAGCGTCCGACGGCGCGCTAGTACGGCGAGGTGCCGCCGTCGATGGAGAGGTTCGACCCGGTGATCCCGGCGCCGGCGTCGGAGGCCAGGAGCAGGGCGACGGCCGCCACCTCGTCGACCTCGTTCAGCCGCTTGATAGCGGAGGCCTCGGCGAACATGGCCTTCAGCTCCTCGTAGGTCATGCCCATCGACTCGGCCGCGGCCGGTGCGTGCTCGGTCATGGCGTCGGTCTCGATGGCGCCCGGGCAGATGGAGTTGATCGTGATGCCGAGGGTCCCGACCTCCTTGGAGGCCGCCTTCACCAGCGCGTTGATCGCGGCCTTGGCCACGACGTAGTTGGACAGGCCAGGCGTGCCCAGCTTGCCCTCGACCGACGACGTGGCGATGATCCGACCGCTCTCCTGCGGGATCATGTGGTTGAGCGCGGCGCGCATGGTCCAGAAGGTGTGCCAGAAGTTCCACTCGAGCGTGGCCTGCATCGCCTCGTCGGTGAGCTGGGCCACCGGACCCGGGTCGACCGCTCCGCCGGCGTTGGCGTGGAGGATGTCGATCTTGCCGTACCGATCGACGGTTCCCTGGACGAAGGCCTCGCAGTCCTCGCGCTTGGTCACGTCACCGGCGATGAAGTGGACGTCGTCGCCGCCACCCATCTCGGCGAGGGCCTGCTCACCCTTCTCGGTGCTCCGTCCGGTGACGACGACCTTTGCGCCCTCCCGCAAGAAGGCCTCCGCCGTCGCCCGTCCAATGCCGCGTGTCCCACCGGTCACGCAGGCGACGCGTCCGTCGAGCTGCCCCATCTTGTTCCCCCTGTCCCGAGCCGGTTTGGCTCTCGAAGCGCCGATACTAACCGCGCGGTTAGTTCCGGCAAACCGACGCGAAGCGCCGGTTCACGGGCCCGCTCAGCCGGTGGTCGCGGTCGAGTTCACGTAGCCACGCATCACCAGCATGAAGCCGTCCAGCGCCTGCCGGTGCTCGGTCGGCGTGGCCGACAGCCCGTCGGTGAGACCGATCGTGAAGGCACCGATGAAGTTGACGATGGCCTCCCGGTCGGCCCGGCGCAGCTCGCCGGTCTCGATGCCGCGATCCACGATCGCCTCGAAGAACGCCTCCCGCCGGCCGTCGGTCCGGCCCAGCTCCTCGGTCAGCTCGGGGATGCGGCGCCGGTCGATGCGCGACGAACCCAGGAACTGCGCCAGCGACGCATCGGCCCGGTTCAGGTCGTAGGCAGCCTGGTAGACCGCTTCGAGCTTCTCGAGAAACGTGTCGCCCTCCGCCTCAGCGGTGGCGAGCAGCCGGTAGACCCGCTCCTGCACCTCGTCCAGGACCGCCTTGTAGATGTCGAGCTTGGAATCGAAGTAGTGGTAGATCGCCCCCGTGGTGATCCCGGCCTCGTCCGCGACGACCCGGTTCGTCGTCGCCTCGTAGCCCTGGTCGGCGAAACACCGGCGGGCGATGTCGATGATGCGCCCCCGCGTCTCGGCGGAGCTCGACGCGGGTGGCCGTCCGAGACGGGCCGATTTCGATGCCACCGGCCGATCGTAGGGCGTAGGGGTCGGCGCCGACGCATGCTTCGCCCCCGCCGCGGCGGGTGGGTACGTTGGGTTCGTGGCCACCTCCGTCCAGGACTTCGCGGAACGAGCCGCAGCCTGGCTGGCGGAGCACGGCGAGCCGGTCTCGCCCGATCACGACGATGGCGACGGCCTCGGCCCCGATGGTGAGTTCAGCGTCGCGGTGTTCCACGCCCTCGACTTCGAGGCCGAACGGGACCTGCTGGACGGGGCCAGACGGTGGCACAAGCGGAAGGCCGGCGAGGGCTACCACGCCATCACCGGCTCGCCAGAGTTCGGCGGGCTCGGGCTCTCGCAGGACCATGCCCGGGCCTTCGCGGCGCTGGAACGGCACTACCGCGTCCCGCCGGGACACGAGTCCTTCAGCGTGACAACCGCGCTGATCGCCCCGACCGTCGAGCTCTACGGCACCGACGAGCAGAAGGAGCGATTTGTCGCCGCCTTCCTCACCGCCGAGCTGCTCTGCTGCCAACTCTTCTCCGAGCCCGGCGCCGGCTCCGACCTGGCCGCGCTGGGCTGTCGAGCGGTGCGCGACGGCGACGAGTGGGTCGTCGACGGGCAGAAGGTGTGGAGCTCCGGCGCCCAGTTCTCCGAGTGGGGCCTCCTGATCGCTCGATCCGACATCGACGCCCCCAAACACCGGGGGATGACGGCGTTCCTGGTGCCGATGGACGCCCCGGGCGTCGAGATCCGTCCGATCAAGCAGATGAGCGGCGGCACGTCGTTCAACGAGGTGTTCTTCAGCGACTGCCGGCTCCCCGACTCGCTCCGGTTGGGGCCCGAGGGTGACGGCTGGAAGGTCGCGCTGACGACCCTCGGCTTCGAGCGCGACCACAGCGACGCCGGCGGCTCGGCCAGTGCCCGTCCCGGCGGCACCTGGCGGCACCTCCTGGCCACGGCCGGCGCGATGGAGGCGACCGATGATCCGACCGCCCGCCGCGACCTCATGGACGTCTACATCCACAAGCGGGTGGAAGGGTGGCTCAACCAGCGGGCCGCCGACCTCGCCCGAGGTGGCACACCCGGGCCGGAGGGATCCCTCGGCAAGCTGATGTGGACCGAAGGCATGCGCAAGGTGTCGCACGCCGCCTCCCGGGTGCTCGGGGCGAAGCTGGTGGCCGACACCGGCGAGCGGGGCACGTTCGAGTGGGGCGAGCACGTGCTCGGCGCCCCCGGCTACCGGATCGCGGGCGGCTCCGACGAGGTGCAGCGCAACATCATCGGCGAGCGGGTGCTGGGCCTGCCCGGAGAGCCGCGCGTCGACAAGGGGGTCCCGTGGAAGGACGTGCCGCGGTGAGGATTGCCCCGGCGGTGGTCCTGGGGTTGAATAACTAACCACTCGATCAATTCTGGAGCGAACGTATGGATCTCGGACTCGCCGGCAAGCGCGCGCTGGTCACCGGCTCGACGAAGGGCATCGGGCGTGCCATCGCCGAGACGCTGCTGGCCGAGGGGGCGTCGGTGGCCATCTGTGCCCGCAGTGCCGACGATGTCGCGGCCGCCGTGGCCGAGCTGTCCGACGCCGGCACCGTCGTGGGCGGCGTGGTCGACGCGGCCGATCTCGACTCGCTCGAAGCATGGATCGCCGACTCCGCTGAGCAGCTGGGTGGGATCGACATCTACGTCCACAACACCTCGGGCAAGCCGCAGAAGGTCCTGGACGACTGGTCGAAGAACTTCGAGATCGACCTGAAGGCGTTGGTGGGCGGGGTCGCGGCGGCCAAGGACGCGCTGGCAGAGGGCGGCGGCGCAGTGATCAGCATCGGGACGACGGCAGCGACCGAGCACTTCGCGTCGGGCTCGGGCAGCTACAGCGCGTTCAAGGCCGCGGTCACCAACTGGACCCTCGGTCAGGCGCAGGTGCTCGGAGCCGACGGCATCCGCTGCAACGTGGTGTCCCCCGGACCGATCTTCGTCGAGGGCGGCGACTGGGACACGATCAAGAGCGCCAAGCCCGAGTTCTATGCCGCCACCGAGGCGGCCCATCCGGTCGGCCACATCGGCACCACCCAGGACGTCGCCAACGCGGTGGCCTTCCTGGCCGGCGACGCGGCCGGGCACGTCAGCGGCACCAACCTCACCGTCGACGGCGGGTTCCTCAAGCGCGTCGACTACTAGTGGTGATTGGCGCCGAGCAGCTCACGCGGGTCGACGCCCACCTGGTCGCGGGCGGGAAGTACCACGACATCGACTTCGCCCGGCGCGAGCTGCTGGACCTCCTCGGCGAGCACGAACAGGTCCGCGTCACCGTCAGCAGCACCTGGGACGACCTGGAGGCGCTCGCCGCTGCCGACTTCATCGTCAGCTACACGTGCGACGTCCGGCCGTCCGAGGCGTCGCAGGCTGCGTTGCGCTCATGGGTCGAAGCCGGCGGGCGTTGGATCGCGCTGCACGGCACCAACACGGCCCTGGACCTGCCCCGACCGGACGGGGTTGAGGCACCCCGGTGCTTCCCCTCGTGGGTCGACACCCTGGGCAGTCAGTTCATCGCCCACCCCAAGATCGCCCCCTACGACGTCGAGATGGCGGCACCCGACCACTGGCTCGTCGCCGGGATCGGTACGTTCGCCACCGATGACGAGCTGTACCTGATGGAGTACCCCGACCGTGACGGGCTCGAGGTGCTGCTCCACACCCACTGGAGCGGCGAGGCGCCCGGGTTCGCCGAGTCGGACTGGACGGCCGCACCCGACGAGCACCTGGTCCAGTACCTGCGCCCGCTGGGCGACGGAGCCGTGCTCTACAACACCCTCGGTCACTGCCGGGGCCACTACGACATGGTCCCGCTGAAGGACTGGTACCCCGACCGTCGAGCGCTGCTCGTGGGAGCTGCCCCAGTACTACGAGCTGCTGCGCCGAGCCATCCGATGGGGTCTCGGAGCGACGTCATGACCGTCATCGATCCCGCCGTCGTCGCCGACCTGCACCAGCGGATGGTGCGCATCCGGTTCTTCGAGGAGGCGGCGGGACGGCTGTTCGAGGCCAACAAGATCCCCGGGTTCATCCACCTGTACGTGGGCCAGGAGGCGGTGGCCGCCGGCGTCTGCGTCGCCCTCCGGGACGACGATCAGATCAGCTCCACCCACCGCGGGCACGGCCACCTGGTGGCCAAGGGTGGCGACCTGAACCGCATGATGGCCGAGCTCATGGGCAAGGCCACCGGCTACTGCGGCGGCAAGGGCGGGTCGATGCACGTCTGCGACCTCGACCTGAACATGCTGGGCGCCAACGGCATCGTCGGCGGCGGCGTGCCGATCGCGGTCGGCGCCGGGTTCGCCAACCAGTACCGGGGCAACGACACGGTCTCGGTGGCGTTCTTCGGCGACGGCACGACCAACATCGGTGCCTTCCACGAGGCGGCCAACATGGCCGCCGCGCTCCGGCTGCCGGTGCTGTTCGTGTGCGAGAACAACGAGTACGCCGAGTACACGCCGCGCGAGCGGACGATGGCCATCAAGGACGTGGCCGAGCGGGCGGCGGCGTACGGCATGCCCGGGACCGTCGTCGACGGCATGGACGCCATCGCCGTCCACGCCGCGACGCAGCAGGCGCTGGAGACGATCCGGGCCGGCGAGGGTCCCTCGTTCCTCGAGTGCAAGACCTACCGCTACTACAACCACCACGGCATCCAGACCCTCGGCATGAAGTACCGCAGCGACGACGAGGTCGAAGAGTGGCGGCAGCGCGATGCGATCGACGCCCTCGAGCGGGTGATGGTCGCCGACGGCCTGGCCACCACGGGCGACATCGAGGCGGCGCGGGCGGCGGTCCAGGCCGAGGTCGACGCCGCGATCGAGTTTGCCGAGGCCAGCCCGCTTCCCGACCCGGGTGAGCTCCTCGACAACGTCTACACCGAGTCGCCGTCATGAGCGGTCGCCAGCTCACCTACCTGAAGGCGTTCAACGAGGGCCTGCGCCAGGTGATGGAGGCCGACCCGGACGTGTTCGTCGCCGGCGAGGACGTGGGTCGGACCGGCGGGGTGTTCCACAGCTTCGACGGCCTGGTCGACGAGTTCGGCGAGCGCCGCATGGTCGACACCCCCATCGCCGAGCAGGCCATCATCGGCCTGGGGATCGGTGCGGCGGTGGTCGGTCTCCGCCCGATCGTCGACCTGATGTTCATGGACTTCGTGCTCGTGTCCATGGACCAGATCGCCAACCAGGCCGCCAAGCTGAAGTACATGTTCGGCGGCAACGCCCGCCTGCCGCTCACCATCACCACCAACGGCGGCGCCGGGCTCTCGGCCGGGGCGCAACACAGCCAGAGCCTGGAGGCGATGCTGTGCCACGTGCCGGGCCTGAAGGTGGTCATGCCCTCCACTCCGCACGATCTCAAGGGGCTGCTGGTCGCGTGCGTGCGCGACGACAATCCGACGATCGTCGTGAAGCACAAGAAGATGCTGGGCACCAGGGGCGACGTGCCCGAGGAGCTCTACGAGGTACCGATCGGCGTCGCCGCGGTGACCCGCGCCGGTGCCGATGTGACCCTGGTGGCGTACAGCCGCATGGCGGTCGAGGCGCTGGCCGCGGCCGAGCTGCTCGCCGCCGAGGGCATCGAGTGCGAGGTCATCGACCTCCGGACGGTCGCCCCCCTCGACATCGACACGGTGGTGACCTCGGCCCGGAAGACCAACCGGATCGTCGTGGTACACGAGGCGGTGCGCTCGGGCGGGCTGGGCGCCGAGATCGCGGCCCGGGTCCAGGAGCACGCCTTCGACCACCTCGACGCCCCGGTGGCGCGGGTGGGGGCGCCGTCGGCACCGGTGCCGTTCAGCCCGGCCCTCGAGGCCGCGTACGTGCCCGACGCCGAGCGCATCGCCGCCGAGATCCGGGCGACGCTCCACCGACCGCCCCCGGGCTCGTAACCGTGGCGGTCGAGTTCCCCATGCCGAAGCTTGGCCTGACCATGGAAGAGGCCACGATCGTCGCATGGCTGGTGCCGGACGGCAGCGAGGTGGACCAGGGGGCTGTGGTGCTCCAGATCGAGACCGACAAGGTCGAGAGCGACGTCGAGGCCAGCGGGTCGGGCGTACTCCACATCACCGGCGTCGAGGGCGAAGTCTACGAGTGCGGTGACCGCATCGGCTGGTTCCTCGAGCCGGGCGAGGCCCCGCCGGCCGATGGGCCGTCCTCGGTGAGTCCTGCCGCTCCGGCGCCCGCCGCTTCGTCCGCTGGCGCGGCCCGTGCCGAGGGTGCGGGGCCACCGTCGCCCGCGATGCGGGGTCAGGGGGGCCGGATCCTCGCCTCGCCCAACGCACGCCGCATTGCTGCGGAGCGGGGAATCGACCTCGCACTGATCGCAGGGAGTGGTCCCGGTGGCCGGATCGTCTCGGAGGATGTGCCGGCCACTCCCCCGCCGGGGTCCCCCGGCACGGGTGGCGCCGTCGGCACCGGCGTGACGGTCGCGGCGCGGCGGCTCGCCGACTCCCTCGGTCTCGACGTTGCGATGGTGCCGTCACACGGCCCCGAGCCGCGCATCGACCGGGCCGACGTCGCCCGCTTCGCCCGTGAACGCCTCAGCGAGGGTGCGGCGGCCGACCCGGTGGAGGAGTCGCCGCTGCTGCAGACCCCGTCGGAGACCCGTCCCATGACCGGCATGCGCGGGACGATCGCCCAGCGGATGCATGCGTCGCTTCGGGAGATGGCGCAGCTGACGCTGACGATGGACGTCGTGATGGACGCCGTCGTCCGCGATCGAGCCGAGGGCGGCTACGAGACCACGCCCGGCTACACGGACTACGTCGTCGCCGCGGTGGCGGGTGCGCTGGTCGACCATCCGGTGGTGAACAGCCAGATCAGCGGCGGCCAGCTCGCCCTGCTGCCCGAGATCAACGTGGGCGTGGCCATTGCGCTCGACGGCGGTCTGGTCGTCCCGGTGGTCCGGCGGACCGACACGCTCTCGCTCGAGGAGCTCAGCGTCGAGACCAGTCGCCTGGCCGACGCCGCTCGCTCCGGGGGCCTGTCGCTGGCCGACCTGGAGGGTGGCACGTTCTCGGTCACCGCGCTCGGCATGTACGGAGTCGACGCGTTCACGCCGGTGATCAATCCCCCGAACACGGCCATTCTGGGCGTCGGACGCCTTCGGGACGTCGTCCGATGGAACGGCGATGTCGCCGGGAAGACCACCGTGCTCACCCTGAGCCTCACGTGGGACCATCGCGCCTTCGACGGCGCGCCGGCGGCGGAGTTCACCGCCGCGGTGCGGGACCGCCTGGAAGGTTGGGGCGCAGGGGTATGAGCTCGCCGCTGGGCTACTCGTTCACCGAGGCCGCCGAGCTCGACGCGGACCGGCGCACCGTGCTGCTCGGCGGAAAGGGAGCGGCGCTGGCCCGCATGACGGCGATGGGTCTTCCGGTGCCGCCTGGGTTCGTCCTGACCACCGCGGCGTGCAACCGGGTGGTGGGCGACGGGTGGTTCCCCGAGCTGGACGCCGCGCTCGCGGCCGGGCTCGACGACCTGCAGCGCACGACGGGACGACAGCTCGGCACCGGCTCGGTGCCCCTGCTGGTCAGCGTGCGATCCGGGGCGCCGGTGTCGATGCCGGGGATGATGGACACGGTGCTCAACGTCGGGATGACCGACGACGTCGCCGCCGCGCTGGGCACGGCAACCGGCGACGAGTGGTTCGGGTGGGACACCGCCCGCCGCTTCGTGCAGTCGTACGCCACGATCGTGCTGGGCGCGTCCGAGGAGCTGGTGCGCACGGTCATGGCCGAGCACCTGGGTCCCGACGAGGGCCGCAGCCTCGACCCCGGCGACCTCGCCCGAGCGACGCAGGACGTGCGGTCACGGATGGCCGGCGAGGGATACGAGATCCCGGTCGATCCGAGACAGCAGATCACCGCTGCGGTCGCCGCCGTGTTCGAGTCGTGGGGCGCCGACCGGGCCCGGGTCTACCGCCAGGTCGAGGGCATCGACGAGTCGCTCGGCACCGCCGCCACCGTCCAGATGATGACCTTCGGCAACCTCGGAGAGCGCTCCGGCACCGGCGTGGCATTCACCCGGGATCCGTCGACGGGAGAGCCCGGACTGGTCGGTGACTTCCTGGTCGGCGCCCAGGGTGAGGACGTCGTCGCCGGTACGCACGCCACGTTGCCGGTCAGCGAGCTCCGATCGCTCTGGCCTGACATGGCCGACCACCTCGACGAGGCCGCCTCGCGGTTGGAGCGCGACCTGGAGGATCTGGTCGACATCGAGTTCACCGTCGAGGACGGGAACCTCTGGATGCTGCAGGTCCGTCGCGGCAAGCGCAGCCCCCAGGCCGCCCTGCGGATCGCCATCGACCTGGCTGAGGACCCGGCGTTTCCCCTGGGACGGGCCGAAGCACTGGAGCGGGTGGCGGACGTGCTCGAGGATCCGCCGACGCGGTTCAACCCGGCGTCGGGCCATGCCGAGCAGGACGTGGTGGCGTCGGGGCTGGCCGCATCGCCCGGACGGGTGACCGGCGCCCTGTGCACCGACGTCGACGCCGCGATCGAGGCGGGCGCTCGGGGCGAGCAGATCATCCTCGTACGCCGCGAGACGTCGCCCGCCGACATCGCCGGAATGGCCGAGGCGGCCGGACTGGTCACCACGCTGGGCGGGCTGGTCAGCCACGCCGCGGTCATTGCCCGCAGCTGGGGTGTGCCGGCGGTGGTCGGCGTGGCCGCCATCACGGTCGAGCCCGACGGCATCCGGGTCGCCGATCGCCATGTGGCCGCCGGAGAGGTCCTGACGGTCGACGGCGACCGCGGTGTCGTGCTGCTCGGCGATCATCCGTCCGACGAGATCGAGGTGGACGAGGTCGCCATCCTCAGGCGATGGCAGCGCGACGAGGCCGCGGCGCATCACGGTGTGCTGGCCGCCGGGTCGGGCTTCACCGAGGACGCCAACGCCGAGACCTGCGAGCGGGTCCTGGCGTTGAAGGGCATGGGGAGCGCCGAATCAGTGGCCGAAGTGCTCGGGTGTGGCGTCGACGACGTGAGCCCGGTCCTCGCCGATCTGGTCGCTTCCGACTCGGCTCAGGAGCTGCCCGGCGGGCGGGTTCGCCTCCTGCCCGCCGGCACGGCCCGGGTCGACGAGCGCTTCGCCGCCGACGCCACCCGGCTCGGACCGGTGATCGAGCCGTTGATGGACGAGTTCCATGAGGCCAACGACGGCTTGAAGCAGGTGATGGCGGTTTGGCAGACCCGAGAGGTGGGCGGCGAAACCGTGCCCAACGATCACACCGATCTCGACTACGACGCTGTCGTGGTCGACCGCCTCCAGGCCGAGATCCATACCACGATCGTCCCGATCATCGACGTGGTGGCCGCATCGGAGCCCCGCTTCGCGCGGGTACTCGGATCGGCTGGCCGCCGCGCTCGAGGCGGTTGTGGGAGGCGACTCCCAGATGGTGGCGCACCCGCTGCGCGACAGCTACCACACGGTCTGGTTCGAGCTGCACGAGGAGCTGATCCGCCTGACCGGCCGCACCCGCGCCGACGAAGCCGCCGCCGGCCGCGCCTAATGAGCACACATGGGGCCAGGCCCCGGCGTGCTCGATAGAACTTGATCTGAACCCTCTCGGGGCCTGACCCCGGGAGGGTTCAGGTTGCGGCGAGGGTCTTCTGGAGGGGGGTGGGGAACGACGGTTTGACCACGACGTCGCCGATCGGCCGCCGTCAACCGGTCGGCCTCTGCGTCGACCAGGGCCTGCCGGTCGGCGCCGACCTCCTCGAGGTAGCCGATCCGGATCTCGCCGTCGGGGTTCTGGCACCAGCCGCCCACGATGCGACCGTCGACCCACACGGTCGGGCCGATGTTGCCGTTGCGGTCGAACAGCGCGGCCGTGTGGTCGCCCACGTACCAGGCCCGCTCCTTCCAGCCCATCGCGGTGGGGTCGAGCGACGGGAGCAGGGCCGCCCACGGTCCGGGGTCGGGCGTCGGCTCCGTATCGCCGGCGAGCACGAGGCCGGCGACCTCCCCCTCGAGCACGACCTCCTCGACCGGGTTCGCGGCCACGGCCGCCTTGGTCTTGCCCACGGTCCAGCCGGTCCACCAGCGCAGGTCGTCGAACGTGGCCGGACCGAACGCGCCAAGCCAGGCACCGACCAACGCCGCCGCCGCCTCATCGGGCTCGGGTTCGGGCTCCGTCGGTGGCTCGTCGATCCAGCGGTCACGGCGGTACCACGTGTACTGCCGCCCGGTCCAGGCGCCACTCGGTCGGCCGCGTACCAGCAGGCCGTCGAGCGCCATCAGGAGCAGCACCCGCGACGTGGCCCCGATCTCGACCTCGTTCTTCGTCCCGGCGCCGGCGATGAGCTTGGTGGCCAGACGGGGCACGAGCTTGGTGATCGAGCGAGCGGGCAGTCCGTCGTCGAGCGCGTCCATGACCTCGGCGGCCGCGTCGTCCAGCCAGGTCTCGGCATCGTCCACCCCCGAGTCGTTCAGGAACGTGGTCAGCCGCTTCCGCTCGGTCGCCGCGACATCCCCGGACGACGACGCCTCGATCGTCCCGAGCATGGCGGTGGTCGCCACCCAGAGCGTCCGCCGCATGGCCATGGTGCGGGCCAGCGTCCGGTGGTCGTAGAGGGCGGCCTCGACCGCCGCAATCGAGGGCTCGGCCGTGCGGGCCAGCGCCGAGAGGAAGATCGTGGCGGGGTCGGTCGCGTGCAGCGCCACCATCGCGTCGGCCGCCGCCTCGACCGAGTCGGCTCGATCGACCAGACGGTGCCGGATCGCCAGACGACGACGGCGCTCGTCGTCTCCGATCCTGGCCGGGCCGCTCACGGGCTCGCCTCCGTCACTGGTGGCGCATGACGCCGGCCAGCACCTCGTCGAAGTCGAACGGCGGCGGTGGCCCGACGTCGATCCGGACGCCCTGGAACGAGTCGGGCGCTGGACTCGGCGGTGCGTAGTCGTCGCAGACCGGGAAGGGGCGGCCGTAGCCGACGGTGAGGAACGCACCGTCGGGGCTGAGGGCCAGCGGGAGGGCCGTCGCGAACGTCACCGAGGCGACGCCAGCCCCGTCGTCGTCGGCGTGGAGGGTCAGCTCCATGCTCCCGGGCCCCGGCACGGCATCGACGGTGAGCAGGTCCGCACCGGCGGGGATCGGCGCCGAGAGCCGGTGCTCGGTGCCGTCCACGTTGAGCACCCAGGTGACGCTTCCGTCGGCGAGGAACCACGCCCACCCGGAGATCCAGTCCCCCTGCTCGCAGAGCACGCCGGCGGCGTCGGCGGCCAGCGGCTCGGCGAAGCGGGCGGTCATCCGAAAGCCGCCGACCAGCATCGGCCCGTTGGCCTCGTGGATCTTGTCGCCCGGCGCCAGGTGGAACGTCTCCCGGAAGTCGAGCCACGGGAGGTGCAGGTGAGCGATCCGGTTGTCCCGTCCGTCGTCGATGGGCAGGACCTGGTTCCGCTCGGCTGCGTCGTCCCATCGGGCGATCAGCTCGGCGAGCTTGTCGGGGTGCTCCTCGGCGAGATCGACGTTCTCGGCGAAGTCCTCGGCCACGTGGAACAGCTGCCACTCATCCTGGGCGAAGTCGTCGCTGCCCTCGATCGCGTCTCGTTCTGCCGCTGTCAGCTGGTTGACATGGTTGGTCACGGCCTTCCATCCGTCGGCGTAGATCGCCCTGCTCCCCCAGCACTCGTAGTACTGCTCGGTCCGGGGGTCTGCGCTGCCCGGATCGTCGAGCGCGTCGACGAGGCTGACCCCGTCGAAGCTCAGCTGCTCGACCCCGCCGACTTCGCCGGGTAGCTCGATGCCGGCCAGGTCCAGCAGGGTGACCGGCAGATCGACCGCGTGCGCATACTGGTGCCGGATCGCCCCCGCCTCACCCAGCCGCGCCGGCCACGAGATGATCAGCGGATCACGCACGCCTCCCTCGAGGGTGTAGCGCTTCCAGCGCCGGAACGGCGTGTTGCCGGCCAGAGCCCAGCCCCACGGATAGTGGCCGCTGGACCGGAATCCGCCCAGCTCGTCGAGATGGGCCAGCTCCTGGTCGAGGTCGTCGGGTGCGTCGGACACATAGTGACGCATCTGGTTCCACGACCCGTTGGGACCGCCCTCGGCCGAGGCTCCGTTGTCCGAGACCAGAGCGACGATCGTGTCGTCGCTGCGGCCCTGGGCCTCGATCTCGTCCAGCACCCGCCCGACGTGGTGGTCGGTGTGGGAGAGGAAGGCGGCGTACACCTCCATCATGCGGCAGTAGAGGCGTTGCCGGTCGGGGTCGACGTCGTCCCAGGCCTCGACCCAGGGCGGCCGCTCGGACAGCTCCGCGTCGTCGGGCACCACACCCCGTGCCTTCTGGCGGGCGAACGTCTCCTCCCGGAGCACGTCCCAGCCCGCGTCGAACCGGCCCCGGTAGCGGTCGATCCACTCCGGCGGCGCCTGGTGGGGCGCGTGCGGTGAGCCCGACGCGTACCAGAGGAAGAACGGTCGGTCGGGCTGGTGCAGGTGCAGATCCCGCAGCTGCGCGATGGCCTCGTCGGCCAGGTCGGCGTCGAGGTGGTACCCCTCGTCGGGGGTGGCCGGCGGTTCGACGTGCTGCTGGTCGCGGACCAGGTTGGGGGTCCACTGGTTGGTCTCGCCGTTGAGGAAGCCGTAGTACCGATCGAACCCGACACCGGTGGGCCACATGTCGAACGGGCCGGTGGCGCGCTGGTCGCGCGGCACCAGGTGCCACTTGCCGATGGCGGTGGTTGCGTAGCCCTCGTCGCGCAGGATCTGCGCCAGGGTGGCGGCGTTGTCGGGGAACCGGCCGGTGTAGGCCGGGAAGTTCACCGGGAGGTCCGGCAGCATCCCCATCCCCACCCGGTGATGGTTGCGACCCGTGAGCAGGCAGGCCCGGGTCGGTGAGCAGACGGCCGTCGTGTGGAAGTTGGTGAGGCGAACGCCCCGCTCGGCCAGCCGGTCGATGTTGGGCGTGTCGATGCTCGAGCCGTAGCAGCCCAACTGGGCGAACCCCAGGTCGTCGAGCACGATCACCACCATGTTCGGCGCGTCCCGGCGGTACGGGTCGGCGGCCGGACGGGCTGGGGTGTCGCGCAGGGCGAGCTCGATCGGCCGGTCGTTCATGCAGGTTCTTCCGGTCGCAGGTCTCCATCCATCGCCGCCACAGTATGGTCGGCCCGTGGATCCGGCGGACGACTACGACGGCGAGTTCGACCCGGACTGGTCGCTCGAACGGCTGAGTCGCCGTGCGCTGGCCCGACTCTGCCGTGAGCACATGATGCTGGCGATGTTCCACGACCGGGCGCTGATGCCCCATGTGGCCATGGCCGCTGGCCAGGACGCGACGATCCGCCAGGCCGACGGCGAGTGGATGGGGGCGAGCCCCGTCTACACCGCCCGCAGCAAGCGGAACTCGGCATCGCGGGCGACGGCGTGGCCGAGGTGTTCAAGAGCTTCCAGTTCGACATCGGAGCGCCCCACCACTTCCTCGACTTCCACTTCGAGGTGGTCGATCACGACCTTGGGTTCTTCTGGTTGCCGTTCTGCGGTGCGCACGACTACCTGCGCCAGATCAGCAGCAACGATCCGGGGCTGGTCACGAACATGTGTCACCACATGGAGGACCGCACCTTCGATGCGACGCTCGCCGTCACCAACCCGCGGGCTCGCGCCATCCCGGTCCATCGCCCGCCCAAGCCCGACGAGTTCAGCGGCGACCATTGCCGCTGGGAGGTGCGGATCCTCGACGCTGACGCAGCGGACGCGCCTGCGGCGGGTCCCGCCGAACCCAGCCTGGACGTCGTCTCGTCCTCGCTGGCCGCCGACTTCGAGCTCGAGCTGGGCGAGCCGCAGGAGCCGGGAGGGCTCACCGACTACGCCGGCGACTTCCGGCCCGAACGGCGGCTCGAGGACCTGGGCCACGCCGTGCTCGTGCGGCAGGCCACGGAGTTCGCACTCGACGACCACCTGTTGATGCGGGCCGCCTACTTCTCGGTCGACGACCACATCGGTACCGACGGCCGACGACATGGAGGCCATCGGGAAGGTCCTCCAGGTCGACCCTCACCTCGTGGACGACTACCTGCGCTACCACGTCGAGGTGGACGACGCCGCGCACGGCCGCATCTGGTTCGAGGACTCCGACGGTCTGCACGACGACGTCTGCCGCAGCCCGCTCTCCTGGCTCCACCATCCGGACGCGCCCGGCTTCGGCGTTGAGGAGGCCGGTAACGAGCAACGTGGGGCCTGACCCCCGGTTGCTCGTTAGCGGGCGAGGAGGACGTCGGCGGTGAGCTCCATGTGACCGAGGTGCTGGAACAGCTCCTCCAGCACGTGGAGCACCAGGGAGTCGTCGGACTCGTCGCCGCCGGGGAGGAACTGACGCAGGACCGGGTCGGCCTCGGCCTCGCCGGTGGCGATCCGCTCCAGGTCGCCCCGGGTGGCCCCCAGCGTGCGCTCCACCATCTCGCGCACCTCGGCCACCGTGCTCACCCGCTCGAACTCGGCGTCCCGGTCGCGCTCGGTGGGTTGACCGCCGGCGACATGGGCCAGCCAGAAGTTGGTCAGCTCGCAACAGTGCACGATCAACGCACCGACGGCGTTGGTCTCGTCGCCGACCGGGCGCTCGTTGAGCAGGTCGTCGCCCAGGCGCTCGGCCACCTCGACCATCTGGCTCAGCGCGTGCTGGAGGTAGGTCTGGGCGGTATCGATCTGGAGGTTCACGTCAACTCGTTCCCGGTCGGAGGTTCCCCCAGTTCGTACACCGCCCGGCGGCCCGCTGCCACCAGGCGCCGCATGCCGGCGTC
>CAWCAL010000002.1:0-192817 GCA_963793475.1 uncultured Acidimicrobiales bacterium | reverse complement strand
GCGTCCAGGCGGTGAGGGTGGCGATGCTCCCGGCACGACGTGCCACGGGCCACCGCGCCCCGGTCCGCTCCAGGGCGGCGTCGGTGTCGCCGGTTGCCAGGAGCGTCATGTGAGCCTGGCCGGCGAGCGCCCGGTTCAGTCCCGCAGGCTCGTCGGCCGCCTCGAACAGACCACCGGCCGCCTCCATCGCTCCGAGGCCACCGGCGATGTACCCGGTGAGGAACCGGGGCCAACCAGACCGCAGGTGCACCCAGGCCAACTCGACGGGATCGACCTCGATATCGGCGGCCGTTGTCACCATTCCCTCAAGCAGCCGTATGGCCTCGTCGAAATCTCCCCATACGGTTCCGGGCCCGGCCCACGGCATTGGCGAAGGCAAAGTGTCCCCCGGAACCGGTCCGTCCGCCGCGCAGGGCGACCCGCACATTGGCGTCCTCGCGGCGGAGTCGTTCGAGCCAGACGGCCTCCTCGGCCCTCCATGGCCCGCCCTGCCCGCCGGACCAGTTCCCGGTAGTGCTCCACGTGCCGATGGAGAGCCGAGGCCGCGTCATCGGCGTCGAGGAGGGTCGCCGCGTCGCTCGGGTGGGGTCGAGGAGCCGGTGGCGGTGCTGGTCCGGGGCGGGACCAAACGGGACGAGCAGCCCGCTCGCCACCAGACCGTCGAAGCCGGCGGCCGCCTCGGGGCCGGCGACCACCTGCGCCGCTTCCATGTCGAAGTCGACAGGAACACCGACAGCCGGGCGAGTCCTGCCCTGTTTCGACACCGTGCAGGGCGACCGTCGAGGCCAGCACGGCCTCGAGGCTGGCGTCGCGGGACCTCGGCCCGGGAGTTGCTCGCCGAGCAGTCGGACACGTCGTCCAGCTCGGCCAGGACCGGCCCGGGCGACGATCTGCGACGCGCCGGGCCAGAAGCTGGATGCCGAGTGGCAGGCCGTCGACCAACGGCACAGCTCGCCGATGGTCGCCAGGTCGTCCGCTCCGGGGATCGGGGCGTCGTGGTCAGCCAGGCGATCGAGGAAGAGCCGCATGGCTTCGGTGCCGAGAGGGTCGTCACCGTCGGGCGCCGGCACATCGAGGGCCGGCACGGCGACCTGCTGCTCACCCGGACTTCCAGCGGGATCCGGCTGGTCACGAGCGCGGTGAGGTCAGCGGCGGCCTCGAGCAGTTCGGTGAGTTCGGGTTCCGAGCCGCCGGTGAAACCCTCGGCGTTGTCGGCCACCAGCAGGAGGCCCCGGGGCGCAAGGAACCAGCGAAGGGCCTGCATCGACGAGAGCCCGGGCGCCACGGTCACACCGAGGGCCCGGACCAGGTGGGAACCGAGGGAGCCCGCTTCCTCGACGTGTGCCAGGTCGACCCACCACGCCCCATCGGGCCAGCAGTCGGCGTCCTTGTCGGCCGCCTCGACAGCCAAGCGGCTCTTGCCGACGCCGCCCGGGCCCACGAGCGTGATCAGCCGATCGGCGTGCAGGTGTTTGCGCCACGTCACGCACCAGCCGTTCCGCGCCCGACGGAACGACGTCCGGGGCGTCGGCAGCGACCGGGGTGGGGCTGGTCGAGGAAGGTCGAGGGTGGGATCCTCCCGCGGATCCGACCCTCGAGGTCGCGCAGATCGTGGGAGAGGGTCGATCCCCAGCTCGTCACAGAGCAGGCGCGGAGGCGTTGGTAGGTGGCCAAGGCGTCGGCTCGACGACCCAGACCGGTGCAGGGCCGGCATCGAGCTGCGCCCAGCACCGTTCGCGCAGGGGGTCATCGGCCGTCAGCACCTCCAGCTCCGCCACCAGCATCTCGTCGTCGCCCAAGGCGAGGTGGGCGTCGACCCGCAGCTCCAGGGCGATGGCGCCGCCTCCTCGAGCCGGCCGGCCTGACCGAGCCGGAACGGTCCCTCGGCGAGGTCGACCAGCGGCGCTCCAGCCACTGTGCGAGGGCCTCCTCGAGCAGGGCCGGCCCGCCGGGGGTCGTCGCCCTCGAGGGCCTGGCGGCCCGCCGCCGCCAGCCGCTCGAAGCGGTCCCGTCCACCGCCTCGGGATCGACGCAGAGGCGGTAGCCGGTCGGCTGCAGTGGCGATGAGTTCAGCCGGCGGGCGTGACGCAGCCGGGAGATGTGGCTCTGGAGCAACTCGCGGCCGAACGGGGCGGGTCGGCATTCCACCAGTGCCTCGAAGAGCACATCGGTCGGCAGGACGTCGCCGGCCCGTGGGCGAGCGCTTCGAGGACCGCCCGCTCCTTGGCGCACGTCGATCACGACCGCGCCGTCCTCCCCGACTCCCTCGAGCGGGCCAAGGATCCACAGCTCCACGTGCCGGACGCTAGCCGTGGGTGTCCCGACCGTGGAACGTCTTCCTCCCGTCCCGTGAGAAGATTCGTCGAGAAGATCCCCGGGGTCCATCGTGGTCACAGCGATCACACGGGGTGAACCCGCCCCCGCCACTCCCCAACGCAGGCTCCCAAAGAGCACCATCGGGCAGCTGCGGCGACCGTGGTCACCCCCTGGATCCACCTACGGATCAGAAGGTTGGGGGTTCGAGTCCCTCCGAGCACGCTGAGAAGCCAAGTAATACCAACGAAGTAGCCGCCCTTCGAGGCGGCTCTTCTCTTTGTCACACGGCCGTGAGAAGCTATTGAGAAGATGCGATCTTCTCAAGGTCCGCGGTAGTGCCGAAGTTCCGTGGGGTCTACAAGGCGCCAAGGGCGCCTGGTACTTCAAGGCGTCGACCCACAAGCACCCGCTCACCGGCAAGTGGGCCCAGGTCACCGTCGGGGGTTCGCCACCGCGGCCGAGCAGCAGCGGCTCGGGAGGACTTGCTCGGGAGGCCGAGGCGCAGCCAAGGCGGCGGTCTCGGGTCTCACCGTGCGACGTTGGTGGAGCAGTACCTCGACGGTCGAGGCGGCGGAGCGGCTCGGGGCGAAGAGCCTGTTCGACTACCGGCACTACCTCGACGACTACATCGATCCGTGGATCGGGTCGCTGAGGGTGCGGGAGCTGCCGGCCGAGGTGGTGGCGAGCTGGCAGCACAAGCTGGCCACCGAGGGCGGCAAGAAGACCGGGCGAGGGTTGTCACCGAACACGATCCGGCTGGCTCGGGCTCCGTTGAATGGTGCGCTCAAGCACGCGGTGGCGATGGGCGTGCTGCCGGCGAACCCGCTGGCGGCGGTGCCGCGTCCGAAGCCGCGGCGTTCGATCCCGAAACACTGGTCGCCCGACCAGGCACGCCAGTTCCTCGCGCTGCACGAGGGTGACCGGCTGTGGCCGACCTGGGCGTTCCTGCTCGGCTCGGGGGTGCGCATCGGCGAGGTGGTCTTCCTCCGCTGGTCGAACGTCGATCTCGAGAAGCGACTGGTGCGCGTGAACGAGTTCGCCACGGTGCTGGGCTACGAGGTGCAGCGGTCGAGCGGGAAGAGCCACGAGGCGATCCGCACCATCGACCTCGACCGGCACCTGGTCGACGTGCTGCGCCAGCAACGCAAGCTCCAGGCGGCGGAGCAGCTGAGGGCGCCGACCTACGAAGCATCCGACTACGTCTTCACGAAGGCGACGGGTGGCGCGTACCACCCGCAGTACCTGTCACGACTCCTCGGCAAGATCAGCACCGAGGTCGGCCTCCCGCGGCTGACCGCTCACGGCCTCCGCCACACGAGCGCCACCCTGATGCTGGCCAGCGGAGTGCCTCCGAAGGTGGCCGCCGAGCGACTCGGCCACGCCGACACCACCCTGTTCTCCAACCTCTACAGCCACGTCACTCCCACCATGCAGCGGGACGCGGCCGACAAGGTCGGCGAGGCGCTTTTCGGAGACAAATAGCCGCCCCGATCGGCACGACCTCTGCCAACGGCGACACGGCCACCGCCGCTGTCTGCGTCGAGTGCGTTCCGGGCAATCTCCCGATCGAGATTGCCGGGTCTGCAGCGGGTCCGAAGTAGTCGCGGCTCCGACGAATACCGAGCGCCTCAGTCGGGCCGCACTGTTGCGGCCGCCGAGACGAAGGAGTCGTGGTTGCCGCGTGGTGATATCGAGTGTCCGGTCACGCTGTCGGGGTGGCGGCCCGCGTTGTGGTGTGCGGCTAGAGGTCTGCGTGGTGTTCGACGGTGGGCAGTCTGCCCGATCCAGGCCTTGAAGCCGCCATCCATGTTGGCAGCGCGTTGTAGCCCATGTTCTGCAATGTGAGTGGTGGGGCGAGCGCAGCGCGCGACCCGACGCGGAGTACACGACCGCGGCTGTGTTGGCTGGAGTGCTGGGTTGTAGCGAGGGCTCGTGGGGTCGGCGACGAATTCCAGCAGCCCGCGGTGCTACCGGGACGCGCCGGGGATGTGGCGTTCCCACTCGACGGGTTCGCGGACGTCCACGAGGACGAGGTCGCCTGAGGCCATCTCCTCGGCGACCGTTTCGGGTGACACGAACTCGATCTGGGCTCGGGCCTCTCCGATCATTTCGACGACAGACTTCACCATGGCTGCGTCCACCTCATCCGATCCGTTGCGTGGCGGCGAGGAGTTCGGTCGGGTCGGGGAGTTTGTCGGTCGACTTCTGCTCCCACATCTCCTCGACGAGCTCCTTCGACGCCTGCTCGAGGAACTCGGGGCGGCCCGATTGTGTATGTCGAAGTCGTTCTTGATGTAGCCGTGGCTCAACATGAAGTCCTTGCCGATGTCGATGGACACTCATGTTCTGGGGCGACAGGACGGGGACCATGTCGACCTCCTTGATGCCCCGATAGGTGTCCTCGGCATCGAGGTAGAACGTCTGCCTGTTGAGGATGACGGCGGCCGCGTGTTTGTGCTCGTTCGCCCACCGACCGACCTTGATCATCGCCTTCATGTAGGCGACGACGAGTTCGGGGTGCTCGTCGGCCATCACATCGGTGCAGGTGATGACGACCGGGCAATTCGCCATCTGCAGGGTCCAGTCCGGGTACTTCGACAGGTCCTCGATCGCCTTGAACTTGCCCGTCGCCTCCTGGAGGTGCTCGAACACCTTGCTCTGGGTGTAGATCGCGTCGACCGTGCCCTCTTCGAGCGAGGTCTCGAGGGGACGAAACGCCAGGTCGTGCTTGTGGTCGCGGCGCAGCCACAGCTCCGACGGGTTGTTCATGTTGACCTGGAGCATCTCGGGCTTGTCGTACCAATCGTCCGGGTACGGGAACTCGACGATCTCGACGTCGTCGCGGGTCATGCCGTTCATCCGCAGCATGAGCTCGATGCCAGCTTCTTCCTGAACGCGCCACCAGTCGTTCTTGATCGTATTCAGGCTCTTGGTGAGCCCGATCTTCTTGCCCTTGAGGTCGTCCATCCGGAAGATGTCGTCGCGAGCCCGCACCAACATGGCACCCCCCTCGTACACGTGGGTAGAACCAAGAAGTCGGGTTCGGCGAAGGTCGGCATTGACATGGATCGCCGGATAGAGGCCGCCCATCCGGATCAGGTTGTCGAGGTTGTGGATGTAATGCGGATACCAGTTGTTCTCCGGAGCGATGCCGGAAGTAGGCGTATTCGACGCCGATCTTCTTGAACTCCTCACGGCACCAGCCGAGCTCCTGGTCAACGTTGTTGGCCGACACCATCGGACAGTTCGTGAACCACACCTCATCCCAACTCAACGGCACCGTCGTGGACACTCTCGCTTCCTCGGCCATTGGCCTCTCCTCTTCGGGCGTGGGACCGGACCGCCGCCTGCGCAGCCCACACGTCCTGTCCTTGTGTACGTCTGTACACAAGGACACATTTTGGCACGTCAAACCAGGGCACAAGGTCCTGACAGGGAGAAGGTGTCAGACTTGACGAGGTGAAGGGTCTGGCGGCGACGGCCACGGCGTCGCTCCGAGACGACACGCCGAACGGGCCAGCTCGTCGCGCACGTCTCCAACGGCACGGCATCGAGTTCCCCCGCCGCGACGAGGTAGTCCTCGAAGATCCGCCAGCCGAGTACTGCCGCAACGATCTGTGCGGCACGAAGACGAGCGGCCTCGGCATCGAGCCCGTACCCATCGACGAGTGTGTCCGCCATTGCGATCACTGGGTTGAATCCGGCCCGACCCGCGAGTGGCCGACCTCTGATCACCAGTGCGCTCGCGACTCGCGTCCACTTCCCCATGACCGTGTCAACGTCAAAACCCTGTCCCTCAAGCGGGTGCTCGGTCACCGCCGCGGCAATCTGCGCTGACAGGTCGTCGAACACCGCCAGCTCCAGCTCCTGCCCCGTGCCGATATACCGCCCGATGAGGGTGAGATGAGTGTCGGCGGCCGCCACGATGTCGCGCAACGACACCGTATCGACACCCCTGACGGCAAACAGAGACGCCGCCGCATCCAGCACCGCGCGAACGCACCTCGTCAGGACCCGACGGCGCCCCATCCGGGCGACGAGGACCAGGTCGACGAACTTCTCCGGTTCCGACTCGATCACGCCGTCGACACCCACTCCCCCTTTGTCCGCTACCCCAGTCTGACGCACCGGCGGCCCAGCGGAAGTACACAGCCCCACCAAAGACCCCCGGACCGGGCGCTCGCAATCGCCGAAGAGATCACAACCATCAAAGAGACCACAACCATCAATCCGAGATAGCCGGCGGAGCCGTGCGCCTGCGACTGCCCTGAACCCGCTCGGCAATCACGTGGTAGGTTCTGACCTGGGCGAGCCATCCGAGATCGGCACATACCCGTGGGCGGAGCCGGCGAGAAGGTTCGGGGGAGCGAAGCAGGATAACCACACGATGCTCTACGCGACCCTCGAGGATGAGGGCGTCGACATCGGCGGGGTCGAAGCGTATGAACTTGCCGACTCGGTGGAAGGTGATGCGCCGTTCGGCGACCAAGCGGCGAACGAACCGTGGTGTCACCGAGAGGCGCGTCCGCCGTGTCATTGATGGTCAGCAGCGGGTTCGGGCCCGCTGCGATTCGGTCGAGATGAGACTGATGCCCTCCATGTCTCGGGAAGGCGGTCGCCAGCGACGAAACGCGACACCGTGCCCTCGGCGCCAGGGCCCGTCGGCACGCGGCACGCCCGTCGGGGCCTCCGCCGACCCACGGATCTCCTTCGATCGTCGCGTCGTCCGCCGACAGTGACACCCAAGCACTGAGAACCCGAGTGTTGATCGTCCACACAGTTGCATCACGATGCGGTGCAGGTCCCGCTCGCGGTTCGTTCCGGGTTTGGTGCAGAGGTCGGTGCAGGCGGGTGGCGTATCGCTTGTCCCATGTTGTCGGTGGGCAAGGTCACAACGAGTCAGGGCGGGTACTACCTGGAGGCTGTCGCCCACGGCCGTGAGGACTACTACACGAAGCTCAGGTGAGGTTCCGGGCCGATGGCTCGGCGCCGGGTCCGTCACGCTCGGCCTTGACGGCGAGGTCCGAGACGAGGACTTCATCGCCGTGCTCGCCGGCGTCTCACCTCTCGACGGCGAGCAGCTGTGTCGATCGAACCGGCGAGTGTCAGGACTCGATCTGACGCTGTCGGCGCCCAAGTCGGTCTCGGTCCTCTGGGCGCTCGGCTCGGCTTCGACGACGACGGCAGTCGCCGCTGCCCATGACGCGGCCATCGAGGCGACGGTCGCCTTCCTCGAGCGCACCGCGGTCAAGGCCCGGACGGGCCACAACGGTGTCGACCAGGTGGACGGTGAAGGGCTGATCGCCGCCGCGTTTCGTCATCGCACCAGCCGAGCCGGCGACCCGCAGCTGCACACGCACGTCGTGGTCGCCAACGCCACCCATTGCGGAGACGGCGCGTGGCGCAGCCTCGACGCCCGATGGATCTACGGCTACGCCCGCACTGCCGGGTTCCTGTACCAAGCCGAGCTGCGCCGCCAGCTCACCGCCCGACTCGGTGTTTCATGGACCGACGTGGACAAGGGTGTCGCCGAGATCGCCGGCATCGACCGACAGAGTCCTCCGCGAATTCTCCCGCCGGCGAATCGAGATCGAACACGCTCTCGGAACAGATCCGTCGTCGGTCGGAGCCGCGCGTACCGCAGCGCTCGCCACCCGTCCGGCGAAACCCACCGACAGCTTCGAGTCGCTGATGACCGACTGGCGCACGCGGGCCGAAGCGCTCGGTGCAGACATCGAGGCGGCCATGGTGCAGTCGCCCTCCCCTGCACCATCGACTGCACCGTCCGCTGCACCAACCGACGTCGATCCCTTGGAACTCGGCGAGGAGCTCTGCACCAACCGCGCCGTCTTCGACCGGCGTGACGTTCTCCGAGCACTGGCTTCACGGGCCGTCCGCGGTGCCCGTCCGGCCGATGTCGAAGCCGCCGCCGACCGATTCCTCACCGAGGAGTCGGTCGTCGAGTTGACGAGCGATCGATTCGGACCTCGGTTCACGACGGCCGCGCAACTCGCCCTCGAGGATCGACTGATGCGCCGAGCCCTCGACGGAGTCGGCGCCGGTACGGGGCGCTGTTGGGAGATGACGTCTCCCGATGACGACTTGAGCGACGAGCAGGCTGCCATGGTCGAGGCGATCACCACCGACGGCAACGACGTCTCGGTCGTGGTCGGCGTCGCCGGGTCCGGAAAGACCCATGCGCTGCGCCACGCAGCGCACGCCTGGCGGTCGGAGGAGTTCGAGGTGATCGGCTGTGCGCTCGCAGCACGGCGCCGCGGCGAACCTCGAGGAGGGTGCCGCCATCCCCGCATCGACGATCGAACGACTGCTCGGCGACCTCGGTGCCGGGCGACGTCACCTCACCAACCGATCGGTCGTGATCGTCGACGAGGCCGCCATGGTCGGTACGCGCAACGATCGCTCGCCTACTCGACCAGACCAGTTCCGCTGGGGCGAAGCTCGTGCTCGTCGGCGACCATCGCCAGCTTCCCGAGATCGAGGCCGGCGGCGCCTTCGCCGCGCTCGCCCACGCCCTCTCCTCAGCCACCCTCACCACCAATCGCCGCCAAGACGACCCCGAGGACCGGCGGATCCTGGCCGAGCTCCGTCATGGCGACCCGACCGCAGCCTGGCACGGTCTCGAACGTCGGGATCGCGTCCGGTCCTTCGACCACGACGATCGAGCGAAACAGCAGATGGTCGAGGACTGGTTCGCCGCCACCCGCCGCGGTTCGGCTGCGGTGATGCTCGCCCTCTACCGCTCCGACGTCGACGACCTCAACCTCCTCGCACGACAACGCATGAAAGCGCACCACCGACTCGGCCTCGCCGAGCTCGTCGTGGAAGACCTGCCGTTCGCAGTCGGCGACCGCGTCGTCGCCCTGCGCAACCGCTACGACCTCGGCCTCCTCAACGGCGACGCGGGAACCGTCCGCTCGATCCACCCCGAAACCCGCTCACTCCACGTCCAACTCGACCGCGGCACCCAACCTCGCGTCCCCATCGGACTACCTCGCCGACGGCCACCTCACCCACGGCTACGCCACCACCATCCACAAGGCGCAGGGCCTCACCTGCGACGAAGCCTTCGTCTACGCCGACGAGTCCATCTACCGCGAAGCCGGCTACACCGCCCTGTCCCGAGCCCGTCACCAGACCCGCCTCTACCTCGCGACGTCGGATCGAGCGCAGGACCCGGCCTCCCTCCTGGATCGGTCGCGGGCGCAAGAGCTGGCAACGAGCCAGGCGACGCGGAGATCCTCCAGAGCTGGCCGACAGATCGGTAGGCATCGATCTCTGAATGGAGGCGCCGATCGGTCCTCCCCGATCCCTGGCGGGTCCAGCCCTCCGCATCCACCATGCGGGATCATTCGGAGGCCTCAGCAGCTCGCTTTTCGATCAGGTCGACGATTTCGTCGAACTCCTCGCTGGTCTGTTTGTGCTGCGCGAAGGCTCCTTCGGGGAAGCCAGCGAGGCACATCTCCTCAACTTCGAGGTAGTCCTCGATCCAGAGCAGCGGCGCGTTCATGCACGACCTCGTCGGGCAGCTCGGCGATCGGCCTCAAGAGATCCCGGGAGGAGGATCTGGGAGCCCAACTGCACCTGGCGTCCACGTCCGTCGACTCGATCGCCAACTGAATCTGGACCGTGGTGTCGAAGAATCGGTCCCGGTCCTCGGCCATTTCGAGCCGCGGCCTCGTACTCTGCAGAGGAGGCAAAGCCGCTGGTGGTGGGGTGGGCGACGGCGTGCTGCTTCGTGGTCACCGTTGACGCTGATCCAGCCTCGCGTTCTCAGTGTCGTTGCTGCACCCTGCTGCCAACAGTGACAGACATGCGATCGAAGCCGTGACCCAACCATGTCGATCACTCATCGCCAGGCTTCCTGCTCTTTCCCGGCGGACTTCCACCGTCAGCCACCCGATCCAACAAGGGCACTCGTTGTACGCGCCTGCCGCAGCCCGACCATTGATCAACACGTCGAGGACTCACCCCCGAGTTGCTCGATCTCCAAGTCCAGGGTCAGTTCGCCATGGCACACCTCAAGAGCCGCCGTTCAGAGCCTCCGAGTAGGTGTGGAACACCTCGACGTACTCCGCAGCGGCCTTGTCATGGAGAGGCGTCATCGGGATACTTCCGCAGCGATGCTACGCGTGTTCTCCGAGCGACGGACGGTTCGCGGCGTGAGTAGCGTCAGGGAGGTGCGTCTACGGCCACTTGGCATCCTCGGGGCGATGGCCCTCCTGCTCGGAACGTGCGGAACCTGTTCGGGTGATTCCGCCAATGCGTCTGGCGACGAGCCGACCCCGCGGGTGCCGGCCGCAGCGGCCGCATGTGAGGCCCTGACTGAATACTTCGAAGTCTCCGCCGGCACGGACGGCGACGACCTCGACTCTCTGCGAACGGGTTTGCTCGAACTGTCGCCATCACCGCCGATCTGGCTGCGTCAGCGCCCGAGCCGGTCGCGGACGCAGCCGACGATCTGAGCGAGTGGGCCGCAGACAACAGCGAGACGGTCAGCGATCCGTCCTTCGAACTCGACGAGGACGTCCTCCTGTTCTGGGACACCCCGGCATCGGTCGCAGCGTGGGAGGTGATCTCCCCTTGGTCCGAGGAGAATTGCAGCGACCTCACCGCAGGCGTTCGCCCGGACGTGATGCTCGTGTTGTGTCTCGGCCTTGACGTGGCCGACGAAGTATTCGACGAGGTCAACCCCCGGCTCCAGATCTCTACCGGCCGAGGAAGCGAGGTCGAGCTTCCTGAGGGCGTCCAAGGAATCGGGTGGGACTACTACGCGGGCGAGATTCAGGTCACGCTGGATCGCTTCATCACCCCCGACGTTCGCGCTGACCTAAAAGGCACACTCGCAGCCCCACCTGTGCTGGCCGTGGTCGAGGTGGAGGTGCCGTGGAGTCCCCGGTCCCACTCCTCGACGGGCAGCCGGACCGAAGGCTGCCCGTAGCGCCGCTGCATACGCCGCGCCAACGAACCGCCGCGGACCTGGCCCCCGAAGGCCGGACTACGGCGGACGACAACCGACCAACAGCGGATGTACCCGCATCGGCCCGCACCCGTAGATACAGCCCCGAACGGCTTGCTCGGACCACGGATCAGAAGGTTGGGGGTTCGAGTCCCTCCGACCGCGCTGAGCAAGCGAAGGAATACCGGCGAAGAAGGCGCCCTTCGAGGCGGCTCTTCTCGTTGTCACACGGCAGCTGGTGGAGCAGTATCTCGACGAGTGCGAGGCGGGCGGAGCGGCTCGGGGCGAAGAGCGTGTTCGACTACCGGCACGCACCTCTCCGACGGAATCGAGGCCAAGCGGCGCGTTCGGGCGTGGTCGATCGCAACGTGCTCACGTCGGTGCCGTCAGTCTCCATACCGTGATCTCAATCGGGCCGCGAAGGACGGCCGCGTCGTAGGCTCTCAGCATGTCCGACATCGCGATGCGGCCGCTTCGGCAGCTGGTGGAGGCTCACCGCGACGAGATCAGAGCGATCGTTGCCGCGCCACCACGGCCGTTCCGTCGCCATCTTCGGGTCGGTCGCCAGAGGTGATGAGCGAGCCGGCAGCGACATCGACTTCCTCGTCGAGCTCGAGCCCGACGCTCGTCCCTTCGAGATCCTCTCAATCGGCGTCGAACTCGAGTCGGCACTCGGCGTGAAGGTCGATGTCGGCACTCCAGACTCACTCCGGGAACGATTCGAGCGACGACGTCCTCGCCGAGGCCGTTCCCCTTTGAGCAGGCAGGACAAGTCTCGGCTCATCATCCAGGACATCGTCGACAGCGAGCTCGACTCCCTGCTCCGGGCTGTCCGATCGCTACTCGAGCGGGAGACGCCCGGATCCTGATCGGGAGCGTTCGGGCCGGGGCCGAAGGCCTGGCCCGTGAGAAGATCCTGGGGGTTCGAGTCCCTCCCTGGAGTATGAATGACATGCCTGTAACTGTTGTTCTGTTCATTTGATCTGGGCCGATCCTCAACAAATCCCAAATTGTTCGCCTAGGCTAGAGTCACGATGAGCGAACAAACTCCTCCATCCCGAGGACGTGGCCGGCCGTCCCGCAACGACGTGTACCACCGGCTCGACACCCAGATTCGCGAACTCTGGGAGAGGATGGGCGGACTTCCGAGCCCGATCGAGGCGAGCGACATCTGGCGCGGGATCTGGTTCGAGGAGGCCCACCACTCCACCGCCATCGAGGGCAACACCCTGGTCCTCAAGCAGGTTCAGCGGCTACTCGACGAGGGCCGAGCCGTCGGCGACAAGGAGCTTCGCGAGTACATGGAAGTGCAGGGGTACGCGCAGGCTGCGGAATGGGTCTACAGGCAGGCCATCGAGCCGACGGCCCGAGCGCTCACCGGTGACGTGCTGACGCTTGCCGAGATCCGCGAGATCCACCACAGAGCGATGACACCAGTGTGGGACGTGGCGCCGCACTCCGACGCCGGCACACGTGAGGGTCCGGGCAGCTTTCGGGAGCATGAGATCCACCCATTCCCGGTGGCATGACGCCCGTGTCCTGGCCACTCATCCCCGCAGAGATCGCGTCGTGGGTCACCGACGCGAACGCACTCGACGTCACGCTCACCACGTTTCCCGAGGAACTCGCTCGATCCCACGCCCGCTTCGAACAGATCCACCCGTTCCTCGACGGCAACGGCCGAGCTGGCCGGCTCGTTCTCAACCTGATCCTCGTACGGCTCGGCTACCCGCCGGCGATCATCTACAAACGCGACCGGAGCGACTACCTGCGAGCGCTCCAGCGCGCCGACGACGGCGAGCCCGGCCAACTCGGAGAGATGCTCGCTCGAGCGATCCTCGACAACCTCTACCGGTTCGTCGTTCCAGCGGTCGCAGGACCTGCACGACTCGTTCCCACTCGCAGCCCTGGAGACACCGGACATGAAAGCCTCGGCACTTCGAGCAGCCGCAGCCCGAGGACGGCTCCAAGCCACACGAGGGCCCGACGGCCAGTGGCGGAGCTCACGGAACTGGGTCGACGAGTACATGGCGGGCCGCTACCGACGGAGCTGATTCCCGTTCGTGCCCCGGCCCCTCTCGTGAGAAGATCCGTGAGAAGATCCCGGGGGTCAAAGCGGTCAACAACGGTCACGAGCGGTCACACCGCACCCGGCGACTCCCCAACGCACAGCCCGCAAAGGGCACCATCGGGCACCTGCGGCGAACAGCGGTCACACCCCTGGATCCACCTACGGATCAGAAGGTTGGGGGTTCGAGTCCCTCCGAGCGCGCTGAGTACGACCGCACTCAACGCATCCCGGCGCTGACCGTCAGTCGCCGCCCGAGTAGAGCTCCACCGGGCATCGGACCCTCGGGGACCGGGCGAGCTTGCCGTCGGCCGTGGCCAGACACGTCTGACCGGCGGTCTGTGCCTGCAGTCGCTCAGTGAGCGCGAGATAGGCGGCGTCGTACGGAGTGACTGAGTCTCGCAGTTCCCAGATGCGTGCCATCTCGGATTGCCCGATCGGCGTGTGTTTCACCACGAGCGCAGAGAGCCACCTCAGGCCTTCGCCCGCCAGGTCGGCATCCACCTGTTCGTGTGCGACGAGCTTGCGAAGGGCCGACGCCACCTCCAGCGGGGTGAGCCCTGGAACCCAGGAGAGGTCGTCTCCATCGAGCAGGTCTCGTAGCCACCGGCTGGCACGATCATCGGGCGCGACGATCAGCTCCACGAGAATCGAAGCGTCGACGACGACGTTCACTTCGACGCCGTGCTAGCGATCGACGGCGTCTCGGTCGGCGCGAATGACCTCGACGATCTCTTCGAGGGTGACGCGCCGAGGCTCCCGCCGGCGCACCTCCGTATCGAAACGCGAAAGCGCCGCCTCGAACGAGATGGGCTCACCTTCTCTGACCTCGTCGGCTCCGGTCATGCTGCTCCTCGCGCCCGCCCGGTAGAAGTTACATCACCGTAGTTTGCCTGTGAGAAGACCCTCGAGAAGATTCCGGGGGTCAAGCGGATAGAGGCTCGAATCCCTCCGGGCGTGCTCCATCGATACTCTTCCATTTCATGGCCCCAGAGCGGTCGGCACGAGCGCTCGGCCGGGTATTTCTGCTGCCGGCGATGGCGGCGCTCCTGGTCGCTTCGAGCTGCACCATCGGCGACGACGAAGCCGGCCCAGCAACGACCTCCACGACCTCGACGTCGATGCCCAGCCCGAGCACCACCAACGCGACGACCACCCCCCTGATCGCGGTTCGTCTCGATCCTGAGGACTACCCGACCGACCCGGCCGAGCTCGGTGGCTGCCCGGAGCCGCTCGGCGGTGAGTCCGTCTCTCTCAGAATGCCGGCACAGCTCTTCCCGTCCGATGTTCAGGACGAACTGGCCGTGTCGAACGCATTCTCCGGGAAATCGGTGGGAGGAGACCCCGCTGACCGCCTTGGACCCGAGTTCGAGTGGTCGGAGCACCTCGTCCTCACCGACGCCGCCGACGGGCGAGTGACCGGCGAGCTGGGGATCACGTCGTCGCCCTACGACCCACAGACCGCCGGGAGCCCCCGCGATACGACGATCCGGGGACAGCCTGCCATGCTCAAGCCGAATCACAACCGGGGTGGTCCGACGGGCTGGACCGATGCCTATTGGTCCGAAGCCGGGCAGGCGTACTCGGTCGAGTCCATCGGGTTGTCCGATGAAGAGCTTCGATCCCTGCTCGACCGCGTCGAGTTGTCCCCCGGAGGGCTCAGCGACCCGGCTGGCGAGACCACCAAGATCGGCGAACCCGGTTACGCCGAGACGCCACACACCGCCATCTTCCTGGTCGAAGCAGCCAACTCTGTGCCCGCGGTCGATCTGTCCATCGACCACACCAACGGGGAAGACCGCGGAATCCACCACGTCGCTGACTTCTACCACCTTGGTCCTTCTGTGCTGGACATGCAGCTCGGCCAACTGAACGGACGGCCTGCCTTCTGGGGGCCGTTTCCGGCCAGTGACACCCGCTGGTCGGAGACCGGGAAGGAGGGGGTCAATCGGGTCATCGCCTCCACCGCCGAAGGGCATACGGTCACCGCGATCGGTCGGACGGGCATCGAACAGCTCCAGCGCCTGGTCGCCTCGATCGAACCGATCGAACCTGATGACGGGCGACTCGGAGGGGTCCCCATCGGCCCACCCGACGATTGGGGCTACGACACCATCTGGTGTCGACCCGACCGCTGACGCTCTCCCGGGTTCGGCGCTGTTCCTGGGCGTGGGAACGATGGACCCGCCCGGCGTTACCCTGACGGGCAGTGGCACGGAACCAGCTCGAAACGCCGATCGACTCCCCGGACGACGCCGAGGTTTCCGATGGGGGCATTTCCTACCGGGACGCCGAGCGCGGCGCGAACCGGGCGGCGGTCACGGCTGTGGCGTGGGCAATGCTCAGCCTCGTGGTACTGGCCCCCACCGTGTTCCGGGGCTTCGTCAACAAGCCCGTGGAGAACTGGAGCACGATCTTCCTCTCCCTCACGCTCCAGGCACTCCCGTTCCTGGTGTTGGGCGTCGTCATCAGCGCGGCCATCGCTGCGTTCGTCCCCTCCCGCTGGCTCGCACAGGCGTTCCCGAAGCGGGCCCGCTACGCCATCCCCGCCGCCGGCGCCGCAGGCATGCTTCTCCCCGGCTGCGAGTGCAGCTCGGTTCCCGTCGCTGGGCGACTCGTATCCCGAGGCGTGTCCACTGCCGCAGCGCTGACGTTCCTGCTCGCTGCCCCCGCCATCAACCCGGTCGTCCTCGTCTCCACCGCAGTGGCATTTCCCGGCGCCCCGGAGATGGTCCTCGCCCGCCTCGTCGCGTCCTTCACGGTCGCCGTGCTGGTCGGGGCGATCTGGACCCGCTTCGTGTCCGAGGACGTTCTCGAGCAGCGGATGGCGGAGTACCTCGAAGGCTCCCACGCCCACCGCTTCATGGACACCGCCGTCCACGACTTCCTCCAGGCCGGTGGATTCCTCGTCATGGGAGCGGCTCTCGTGGCGACGATGCAGACCGCGGTCCCCCAGTCGACCCTCGACGCCGTCGGCGGCCAGGGACTGGTCGGTGTCCTCGCGCTGGCCGGCCTGGCCGTCCTGCTCTCCATCTGCTCGGAGGCCGACGCCTTCGTCGCCGCGGGACTCACACAATTCTCGTTCACCGCCCGCCTGACCTTCCTCGTGGTCGGGCCCATGGTCGATATCAAGCTGATCGCTCTCCAGATCGGCGCCTTCGGTCGCCGCTTCGCCGTCCGCTTCGCCCCGCTCACCTTCGTCACCGCGGTGATCATCAGCGTCATCGTCGGGTCGGTGCTGCTGTGAAGCGCGACGACGGCGGCATGCTCGTCACCGCCGTGGGCATCTTCGCTCTCGTGGTCGGCCTCACCGACATCATCAACCGCTATCTGCGGCCGTCGATGGCGAAATGGATGGTGCTCTCCGGCATCGTGCTGGTCGGCCTCGGCGTCTCCCTGCTCCTCACCGGCTGGTGGGACCGACGGAACGGCGGGGACGCTGACCACGAAGCGACTGAGGAAGCCCACGGACACCACCACGGCTTCAGCCGGGTCGGCTGGCTCCTCGCCGCGCCCATCGCCTTCGCGATCGTCGTCAACCCCGGCGCCCTCGGCTCCTACGCAGTCGGCCGACAGACCAACACCCGCGATCTCGCCACCCTCGACTTCGACCTCGAGGAGCACCTCAGAACCCACACCTACGGTGGTCAGGCCGCCGAGCTCAACATCTCCCAAGTCCAGATCGCCGCCGACGACGAGGTCCAGAAGCTCCTCCTGGCCGAGACACCCGTCCGCCTCGAAGGATTCGTGGTCAACCAGGACGACTCCGCCGACGGCTTCCTCCTCGCCCGCATCCTCGTCGGTTGCTGCGCCGGCGACGGCATCCCCCTCACCCTCGAGATGCACGGCCACGACGGGCCACCACTGGAAGACGACCAGTGGGTCCGGGTCACCGCCACCCTCGACCTTCCCGCGACCGAGGCCAGCCGGATCGAGAAGGACGCCATCGGGCAGACGGTGTTCGATGTCGCAACCGTCGAGGAGATCGGTATTCCCTCGGAGCCCTATCTCTATCCCTACTGACGGCCAGAAAGCGGCTCCGTCGGACACCGACGGCCAGGCCGACAGAGCGGTCACACGTGAGGATGGGCTGAGAGCCCGGTCGCACGGGAAGCGTTCACTTCCGGCGCTCGGCAGCCGATGTGCTACCTGTGACGGAGCCCGAGGAGCCTGGCGCGCCGATGCAGCACGGCGACCTGACCAGAGCGCTCCTGGACGCGCTGTTCGCGAATTCGTCGGAAGCCATCGTGACCGTCGACGGGACCGGCACCATCGGGTACGCGACCGCCGGGACGTCGTTGGCACTCGGCTATGACAGCGAGGCGGTGGTCGGCAGCTCGGTCTTCGGCTTCCTCCATCCCGACGACGTCGATGCAGCTGCGCAGCTGCTCGTGGATCGTCTCGACTACGCCGGAGCTGACCTCGGCCACGAGGTCAGGCTTCGGAACTCGTCCGGGAGCTGGATCTCTGCTCAGGTCACCGCCACGCTGCTCCCCGAGTCGCCCCTCGGTGCCATCGCAGTCACGTTGAAGGGCGTCGATGGGGAGGCCGAACGAGAACGCTCCCTTCGCCGCCAACTCGCCGCAGAGGAATACGCCAACACGCTCAGCGCCGATTTCATGGAGGCGATCCACTCGAACGAGGTCATCGATCGATTGCAGCGCTCGCTCGGCGAGATCGGCCTTCTCACCGGCGCGGAGATCGTGTCGGTCTTCCTCGAGCGCCACGAGCGGGACATCGTCGAGCGACTCGCTCACTGGGTTCATGCGTCGGTCACACCCACGGACGGGAACCCGGTGCTCGAGCTGGACGCGGCGAGAAGTCAGTTCCAGCACCTCCTCACCGAGGCATGCATCTCGGACGACCTGGACGAGACGTCCGTCGAATGCGCCGAGCCGATCACCGGGACGCTGGATGCGAGCTCCTGGTTGTCAGCGCCCTTCGTGGCCGGCGGACAACGAGGCTTTCTGGCGCTCATGCGGATACGGCCCGGACCCGCATGGTACGCGGCTGACGTCAGACTGGTCCGCAATGTCGCCGGTCTCCACGGTAGGGCGTTGGGCACCGCAAGATCGGAGGAGCTCCTTCGACTCACCTATCGAGAGGGTCCCATGGGCTTCGCCATCCACACCTGGGACGGTGCGCTGGTGGACTGCAACCAGCAGTATCTCGAGCTCGTCGACCTGAGTCGGGAGCAAGCCGAAGGCAGTCCGCTGTGGAGCACGCTCGACGCCGAAGACCGCAACTGGGCTGACGAGCGCACCCGGCAGCTTCGACGAGGTGACGTCAACCGGCTGCAACGCGATGTCCGGGCGGTGCAGAGCGACGGTTCCTCCGTCTGGATTCGCATCAACTCGGTACCACTCAAGATCTCGGGATCGTCGGAATCGTTCTGCTTCACCTCGGCGGAGGATGTCAGCGAGAACCACGCCCAGCGCGCCGAACTCGAGTATGCGGCCCGTCACGACCCTCTCACCGGTGTGGCGAACCGGGACGCAATGCTGGACACCATCGACAGGATCCTCGGCGCACGAGGACGACTACCGAGCCTGATGATCATCGACCTGGACCGCTTCAAGCTCGTCAACGACTCCATGGGCCACGTGATGGGAGATCGGGTCCTACGAGAGGTGGCGGAGCGCCTCCAGGACCACGTCCGAGGACTGGACGTCGTCGCACGTCTCGGGGGCGACGAGTTCGCGATCGTGCTCCCCGACATCACCGTCGAGAACGCGGAACGACTGGCCGGCCGGCTCCGGCGATCGTTCGAACAGCCGCTCGAGATCGACGGTCGACCGGTACCACAGACGATCAGCATCGGCGTGGCCATGGGCGAGGACTGCAAAGACTCACGGGACCTGCTCGTACAGGCAGATCGGGCGATGTACGCCGCCAAGGCCAAGGGACGGAACCGAGCAGTCGTATTCGACGAGCTGATGCGCGATGAGGACGTCGCTCGACTGGCGCTCGAGCGGGAGTTGAGGCACGCCATCGATCACGGCCAGCTCGAGATGCATTTCCAGCCCGAGTTCGCCCTCGACGACCGCCGAATCGTGGGGGCCGAAGCCCTGCTTCGGTGGCGCCACCCCGCCCGCGGGCTCCTCTCCGCCGGCTCGTTCATCCAGGTGGCTGAGGACTGCGGGATGATCGACGACATTGGTCGCCTCGCGCTGCGCGAAGCGTGCCGCTCGTTCGCGGCCATCAATGCCGCGCTCGGGACGGAGTTGCCTCTTCGGGTCAACATATCGGCGCGCGAGTTCGCTCGGCCCGAACTGCCGGACCTCGTGCGGGCAGCACTCGACGACTCGGGGCTTCGATCGGATCGGCTGTGCCTCGAGATGACCGAGACCACGGTGATGGACTCACCGGAGGTGGCGCTCGATACCTTCACTCATCTGCACGAGATCGGCGTGGAATTCGCCATCGACGATTTCGGAACCGGCTACTCCTCGTTGACCTACCTCAAGGGGTTTCCCGTCGACGCCGTCAAGATCGACTGCGGCTTCATCGAGGACATCGTCACCAACGGTGACAGCCAGGCCATCGTTGCATCGATCGTGAGCCTGAGTCGGGCACTGTCACTCCAGGTGGTGGCCGAGGGCATCGAGAGCGACCAGCAGCTCGAGATTCTGCGCAACATCGGGTGTGAGCGAGGTCAGGGATTCCTCGTCGCAGGGGCGCTCCCTCCCGCAGAGTTCCTCTCGTTCCTGCAAGTCAGCGTTCGATGACCGGCCATCCCCTGGAGACGGGGCGACGGTGCGAGCCGCGCCGGAGATAGCCGGGGCGGACCCTCCAGCGAGTACCGTCGTCGCGGTGGGAGATCAACAAGGCAGCGAGCACGACGGGCGCCCGACTCCGAAGGACCTCTGGAGAGCGGTCCTCGCGATCATCGGTGTCGTCGCCGTCATCCAGGAGCTGCGCACACCGCCCGAGATGCGGACCTGGCACGGCAAGGTCATCGGCTTCGTGCCCTACGACTTCCGCAAGCCGACCTTCGAGCGGTTCCGCAGGACCTTCTGGGATCCGGACGGTCCGCTGCTCCCCGGCAAGGCCTGGGGTGTCGGCTGGGCGCTCAATCTCGGCGCGGTGAAGAGGCTGCTCGGCCGCTAGACCATTGCCCGGCCCGACGGCTACGCGGCATCTCCGACGAAGGGCAGGCTCTCGTAGCGGCGGACGAAGTGACCCGCAGCGAACCGACCCGTAGCCGCATCGACCTCGTGGTTCGGGAACCGGCCGAGGAGCTGCTCCAGGGCCACCCGCCCCTGGAGCCGGGCGGCCGCCGCTCCGAGGCAGTGATGCGGCCCGTAGCTGAACGTCAGGATCCGGTCGATGTCGCGGGTGACATCGAGCTGTTCCGCCGTCGGTCCGAACTCCCGATCGTCCCGGTTCCCCGCTGCGTACAGGAGCAGGACCTTCGCTCCCTCGGGAATCCGCTCCCCGTGCAGCTCGACCGGTCGGGTGGTCGTCCGGGCCAGGTTCTGCACCGGCGACGTCAGGCGGAGGAACTCGTCGATCGCCGGTCCGATCTGCCCCGGGTCGTCGATGAGGATCTGCCGCTGGTCGCGGTGTTCGGTCAGGAGCTCGGCTGCGCCGCCCAGCAATCCGGTCATCGTGTCGTTGCCGCCGGTGACCATGGTGAAGATGAACCCGACGATCCACATCGGCGAGGCGACCTCTTCGCCGACCGCCACGAGATCGGACACGAGGTCGTCGCCCGGGTCCGTGCGCCTGCGCTCGATCAACTCGTTGGCGTACCCGAAGAGCTCGAGCGCCGAGCCCATGACGTCCTCGAGATTGCCCTCGGCGTTGGCGGCCACGATCGCCTCGGTCCACGAGTCGAAATTCGAGCGGTCGGCCTCGGGGACGCCGAGGTAGTGCGCCACCACGAAGCTGGGCAGTGGCTTGAACAGCGTCTCGATGATGTCGCCCTTGCCACCGTCGGTCAGCAGATCCAGCCGACGGTCGACGAAATCGCGGACCTCGTCCTCGATGATCGCCACCCGCCGAGGCGTCATGGGTCGACTCACGAGACGCCGCATGGTCGTGTGGTCGGGCGGATCCATCATGACGATGGGAGCCGCCTGGTCCTCGAACATGTCCATCCCGTGAGCGTCGGGCGTGAGGCCCTGAGCCGATGAGAAGGTCTCGGTCTCGCGTGCGGCAGTGAAGATGTCGGAGAACCGTGACAGGACCCAGTAGTCGAGACCGCCGTCGCGCTCGACGTGGTGGACGGGCGCGGTCTCGCGCAGCCGGGCGTAGGCGTCCCACGGCGCCCGCCACTCCTCACGACTTCGGAGGGTGAACAAGGGGGTTGGCTGGTCTGTTACGGTCACCACCGTATTTATCTAAGTGGTTAAGGAACTCATCGTCAAGACCCAGGACTCCTCTCTCCGCCCCCGGGGCCGTCCGCCCCGGATCAGCGCAGCGCAGATCGTGACGACCGCGCTCGACCTGGGCCTCGATGCGTTCTCGCTCGACGACATCTCGGCCCGCCTCGGTGTCACCACGCCGGCGCTGTACTCCCACGTCGATGGCCGGGAGGACATTCTCCGACGGGCCGCGTCCCAGGTCATGAGGGACCTCGAACCCGACCTCGGAACGCTCGATGACTGGGCCACGTGGCTCACGGCGTGGGCCGGTGGCATCCGTGACAACCTCTCGACGATCGGCGAGGACGTGCTGGAGGCGGTCCGAACCTCCTTCGACCAGAACGCCCTCCAGGTGGCCGATCACGGTCTCGGCCTGCTCGTCGACGCGGGGCTCGACCCGGCCGAGGCGGCGTACGTGCTCTGGCTCACCTTCCGGATCGCGGCCACCGCCGGACCCGCCGGTCGCCCGAGTGTCGGCGAGCCGCTCGCCCAGACCGCCAACGCCGAGCGCGTGTCGGCCCCCATGGCGCAGGCCATCGAGGCCGTGGCGTCGGACGGCGGGCGCAACTCGTGGGAGTTCGATCTCCAGGTGCTGATCGCCGGGATCGCCCAACGAACCACCGGAAAGACCATGACCACCACAAAGGAGCCATCGTGTCCGAACTGACCAGTGCCCAGCTGGAGGAGGCGTGCCAGAGGTACGTGTCGCTCGTCGGCGACGAGAACGTCGACGCGCTGATCGAGCTCTTCGCCGACGACTGCACCGTGGAGGATCCGGTCGGCAGCGATGCTCGGATCGGGAAGGACGCGGTCCACGCCTTCTTCGCGACCCTCCCGGACGCCGGCGTGTCGGCCGAGCTCACCGGTCCCGTCCGCGCCGTTCCCGATGCGAAGACGGCCGCCTTCCCGTTCGCCATCGACTCCGCAGGGTTCGTCATGCAGGTCATCGACGTCATGACCTTCGACGACGAGGGCAGGATCACCTCGATGAAGGCCTACTGGAAGATGTAGCGAGTCACCGCGGTTTCTGCGGAGCGACGAGGTCGGCGGCCCGGTCGATACGACGCCGGAGCTCGGCGTGGCTGTGGGAACCGACGTGGCAGCCGCGGAGGCCTTCGGAGAGCACCGCGCTCATGACATTGACAACGTCGTTGCGGGTGTCCGGGGGCAGATCGGGGAGAGCTGCCCCGAAGGCCGTGGTCTGCCGGGTCGCGAAGGCGGTGAAGCACTCGCGGGCGTGAGCGTCCTGGCTGGCCTGCACCTGCACGAGGGCGCCGTACACCAGCGGCTCGCGTTCGAACGCCCGGGCCGCTCTCGCATAGACCTCCTTCACGTCCTGGGCGGCGGTCGCGCCGATACGCGCCGTGGATGCGGCGTCGGCGAAGCCGGCCGACCAGGTCGAGAGGGCCACGGCCATGACGTGGTCCTTCGAAGCGAAGTAGCGGTAGAGCGTGCCGAGGGCGACGTGGGCCCGGTCGGCGATGTCCTTCACCTGGATGTCCCCGTACGGGACCGTGGTCATCATGTCGACGGCAGCCTCGACGATGCGATCGCGGCGCTGGCGTTGGTCGGTCCTGAGGGCGTCGGCTTCGGGGATGTCGTCCCGAGGGGGAGCGGCGCGGCGGACGGGTGGAGTGTCGGGACACCGGGTGCAGCGATCAGTCGTGGCCGGGCCGGGCCGGGATCGCTCTCACGCCAGCACAGCCTGACCTGCGGCGCGCAGGAGCGCGCTGTTCGCGTTCTCGGGGAGCTCGACGAGCGGCCGGCGGAGATCGGCGACGGTCGGTCCGTGTTCGGCGGCCAGTGGTGCCAGGGCGTCCAGATCGAAGTCGTAGAGCTCGGCCGCGTTCTCGCCCAGGATCCGACGCATCTCGGGCTCATCGATGTCGCTGAAGACCTGGCGAAGGTGCTCGTTCGTGAACGGTGCGGTGCCCTCGTCGTGGGGATAGTCGCTGCCCCACATGAACCGGTCGGGACCCATGATCTCCCGGGCGGCGACATCGGCGGGCCCGGGGAAGCTGGCACCGGACCAGACGTTCTGGTGGAAGTACTCGGTCGCCGTACGCGGCAGCGCGTCGTCGGCCCGGTACTTCAGCTCGCCGATCGCGCCGGATTGGACGCTCCGGATGACGGCATCGAGATCGCGCAGGAGATCGGGGAAGATCGACGGACCGACCTCGGTGATCGCGAACCGCAGCCGGGGGAAGCGCTCGAAGACCCCGGAGAGCAGCATGTGCACGAAGGCCCGGATGCCGTAGAACTTCACCTCGCTGATCAGGAGCATCGGTGTCGCCTGGTAGCGGCCGTAGTTGGGCGAGCCGGTGCCGCCGTGCAGGTTGACGACGACATCGAGGTCCTGGAGGGCCGCCCACAGACGGTCGTAGACCGGGTCGTAGAGCGGTGGCACCCAGTCGACGTCGGGCGCGACCTGGGGCAGGAGCACGCCGCCGCGCAGCCCGTGCTCTTTGATCCAGGTGGCATCGGCGATGGCGTCGTCGATGTCGTTGAGGAAGATCTGGCCCACCCCGGCGCGCTGGGCCGGCCGGCGGCTGCAGAAGTCGGCCAGCCATCGGTTGTGGGCCTGCAACCCGGCGCGCCGCCGCGCGTACTGGTCGGGCTTCGGAGGGCCGGCGAACAGCACGAAACCGGGATAGAACGGCGGCACCGTGTTGGGGAACAGCACCTCGCCGACCACGCCCTCGGCGAGCTGGTCGGCGTCGCGCCGGTCGTCGTCCCAGTTCCGCAGGCGGAGGTCGGTGTCCCGGAGGTCCTTCCAGGGGTTCTTGTACTCGGCGCGCCAGGCGTCGAAGTCCTCGTGGAAGGCCGGGTCGAGGAACTCACGGTAGGTGGCGTGGCGCCATCCGCTCACATCCATGTACTTCGACATCCGTGAGCGGGTCGTCGGCGCCGCCGTCGCGCTGGACGAGACCCAGCTGGCTCGGCCGGTGCCGGCCTGCCCGGACTGGACGGTCCACCAGCTCGTCGGCCATCTGGTCTCCATGCCCATGGCCATCATCGCCGGGGACATCCCGGAGAGCGTCATCGCCGGTGGCGACCCGAACCCGTGGCTTCGCGGGCTGGTCGAGGAGACCTCGGAGCGCTCGATCGGTGACCTCGTCCACTGGTGGGCCAGCGACGACGACGGCCTGGCGCAGCTCATCCCGTCAGCGGGGCTCCTGCTCGCCGACCTCTTCACCCACGAGAGCGATCTGCACGGGGCCGTGGGGTCACGCGGTCACCGCGACGCACCCGAACTCGATTCGCAGATCGACGCCGCGGCTGGCCGGGATCCAGAAGGACATCGCCGTGGCGGGCCTGCCGCCCGTGTGCGTCGAGACCGGGGGCGAGCGACAGTGCTCGGCCGAGGGCGACCCGGGCTGGACCCTCCGGACCAGCCGCTGGGAGGCGCATCGGGCGCTCAGTAGCCGCCGGACCCGCGACGAGCTGCTCGCCCTCGACCACGACGGCGACCCGTCGATCTATCTCGACGTCCTGAACGGCCACCTTCCGCTGCCTGCTCGGAGTCTCGGGGAGCGCCGACCACCCGGTCGAGTGCCGGACCGACGCCGCGTATCGTCGGTGGGTGATGACCAGCTTCGCGACCACCGCCGCAGAACTGGGTCCGGCGGAGCTGACCCGGTACCTGCGCAGCTCCGGTCACCTTCGTCACGGGGCGGTGACCACCGCCGAGTCCGTCATCGTCGGAACCGGGAAGATGGGTGACAACGCCCGGTTCACGCTCGGCTACGAAGGCGCCGACGGAGACGCTCCCGCGTCCGTGATCGCCAAGTTCCCCGCCCAGGACGAGACGGCCCGAGCCATGGCCGGCTCACTCGGTGCCTACTACAACGAGGTGATGTTCTATCGCGAGCTGGCGAGCGGCACGTCGATCAGGACCCCCGGGATCTACGGCAGTGAGGTCAGCGACGACCGCATGGCCTTCCTGCTGCTGATGGAGGACCTGGCTCCGGCCGAGCCGGGGAGCCAATTGGTCGGCGAGTCACGCGAGCACGCCGCCCGGGCACTGGGCGAAGCGGCCAAGCTCGCCGCCGCCTACTACGGCGATGAGAGCCTGGCCGACCGTGACTACGTCATGTCGCCGGCGCGCGACGACGGCGGCCGGCTCGGTCAGGCCTTCCTCGAGGAGACCTGGCCCGGGTTCGCTGACCGCTTCGGCGCTCATGTGTCGGCCGACTGCCTGGCCTTCGGTGAACGGTACGTCGCTCACCACATGCACTTCGTCACGCACTACGACGGTCCGCGGACCCTGGTCCACGGCGACTTCCGCAGTGAGAACATCCTCTTCGGACCGGACACCGCCACGACGGTCGACTGGCAGACCATCGGTGAGGCGGGACCGCTGACCGACGCCGCCTACTTCATGGGCGGGAGCGTCGAGATCGACGATCGCCGCGCCTGGAGCGCGAGCTCATCGTCGAGTACCGGGGGCAACTCGAACGCGGCGGCGTCACGATCAGCGACCAGGACTGCTGGGACCAGTACCGCGAGGCGGCGATGCACGGCCTGATGATCACGATCCTCGGCGCCGGCTTCAGCACGCCAGACGAGCGGAGCGACCGGATGTTCCTCGCGATGATCCGGCGTCACCTCCAGCACTGCGTCGACCTCGACGCCGGCGAGTTCCTCCCCTGACCGACGGCGCTTCGGGTCACGACTTGGGCGGAGCCTTCTTCGCCGTCGACTTCTTCTTCGCGGTGCTCTTCTTCGCCGGGCTCTTCTTCTTCGCTCCGGCCTTCTTCTTCGCCGAGCTCTTCTTCTTCGCCGTCGACTTCTTCTTCACCGAGCTCTTCTTCGCTCCGGCCTTCTTCTTCGCCGTCGACTTCTTTGCGGCGCTCTTCTTTGCCGTGCTCTTCTTCGCAGCCGGCTTCTTCTTGGCCGGGACCTTGTCCGAGACCTTCTTCGCCGTGGTCTTCACGTTCCGTTCGATCTCGGGCAGCGCCTCGCTCACCGACTCCGTGAGCCGCCGCGCTGCGTTGTTCGACACCCCGAGCATCTGCTCGATCATCTTGAGTCCCGCCTCGACGATCTCGACCCGCCGTGACGGGTCGCCCTTCTTGCCGCTCCCCGGCAACGCTTCATCGACCGATTCGATGAAGTTCCGGATCGCGTCGAACGCCGCCTGCTCCTCCTCATCCACCGTCTCGATGACCCCGAGCACGAACTCCGATCCAGTCTCTCCGGTCCTCTTCTTCATGCGGTGTGCTGCCTTTCGTGTGGTGTGGATGTGCTCCGAGGCCGATTGGCGCCAATCCTCCAAGTGGGACTGGAGCCGATTCGACGGCGACGGTCGTACCGCCATCATCGCGCCGCAGAGGATCCTGCGAGCACATAGAGAGCGGGCGCACGTGAACCCATTGGGATCGGGCCCGGACGAGCACCACCACTGAGCAGCATCGTCAGCCCATGAAGAATCCCTTGCGGTGGGACACGCCGATCACTCGCCGGCAATTTGGACAGGCCCACGCGAACGCGGTCCCGTAGACGGCATTCATGCGTTGCTGGACCAGCCCCTTGAGCTCTACATCGCAGTGGGGGCAGATCGCCGCAAAGTCACCCGGCGCCTCGACGACGGGGAGCGCTGGACGCTTTCGAGCCATGGCGACGGAGGTTACCTGCCGGTCACAGCGGGCAGCGTTGACCACGACCGTCCACCGCCGGTGGCACGTGACAGCACTGGAATCTGTATTGCTAAGATGATACAAACGAGGGGTGGACGGAGACGTTGTCATGGCGCTCGTGCCCTTGGCGATCGCGAGCGTGATCCTCTGGCGAGCCGCCCGGCCGGTTGACGACGCTGAACTCCAGAGATTCGTCGATCGGTTCTTCGTGAGGATCGAACCGAGCGAGGCTCCCTTCGTTCGGGCCCGCCTGCGTCGATCCAAGGCCCTCCGTCTCGGCGCCGTGGCGATCGGCGTCCTGGTCGCCGGCCTCCCGTCGTACATGAATCTGATCCAGGCCGAGCGATCGTCCGACTTCGTCAACCCGATCGTGAGCAACGCCTGGATTTCGGCTGCCGCGATCGCTGCGCTGTTCGTCGAGCTCATGGTCGTCCAACAGCCGGTCCTCGTCCGCCGGGCGGCCGTCGAGATTCGCCGCCCCAACGACTACATCTCGTCGCTCTGGACCCGACAACTGGGCGCGGCCGGTTCGACCACCCTGGCCCTGTCGGGCTTCGGGCTGGCAACCGGGATCGGCGAGCGCTCCGAGCTCGTTCCCGGCGCCATGGGGGTCGCGATCGCGCTCGGCGCAACGTGGGTCGGCCTGCGGCAGATCACCGACCGCCCACGAATGGCCCCCGATGGCCCCCTACGCGCCGTGGACGACGGGCTTCGCTGCCACGGAGCCCACCATCTCGTCGGTGCGGCAACAGCGCTGACGATGGTGTCGCTTCAGACGGTGATCACCACGCCCAACGGATGGGTCTGGTGGGCCCTTCTCGGAATGGCGATCACCTATTGGGGGCTGACGGTCTGGTGGGTGCTCGCTCGCGATGCGGTCTGGCCGGTCGGCAGAATCCACGCGGTAGCCCGATGATCGTCGCCACGATCGACGCCGGGTCCGCCGTTCCGCCGTTCGAGCAGCTCAGGGCGCAGTTGGCTGCCGCCATCCGGGCTGGTCTCCTCGAGGACGGGACGCGGCTGCCGCCGATCCGACAGCTCGCCGGCGACCTCTCGCTCGCACCCAACACGGTCGCCCGCGCCTACCGGGAGCTGGAGGAGTCCGGGCTGGTCGAGGGCCGCGGTCGACGCGGCACCGTCGTCACGTCGGCCCCCAACGCCGAACCCTCCTCACGGCTCGTCGACGCCGCCCAGTCCTACCTGGCCCACGCCGGCAACCTCGGCCTCACCGTCGACGAGGCCGCATCCGTGCTTCACATGGTCCGTTGACCGCGTCGTCTTCAGCCCCAGCACGAGCGAATCGACCGGCCGTAGGCTTCGCCCATGTCCATCATCGACGTCTGGATGCAGCATCCGACGCTGCGGCACTCCAACCATGAGATGTTCGACTCGCTCAAGCGTTGGATGGGCCTGCCCGAGAAGCTCGACGAAGCCATCCCGCTGGAGATGACCATTGCGGCCATGGACGAGGGCGCGGTCGACCTCGGCCTGATCGCCGCCTGGTACGGACCGGAGGGGTCGCTGATCAGCAACGACGAGGTCGCGACCTTCGTCGAGCAGTATCCCGACCGGTTCCGCGGCGTCGCCGGCGCCGATCTCCCGCCCATGGACGCGGTGCGCGACCTGCGGGCACGTGTCGACCAAGGGTTCGTGGCGCTGCGGATCGTGCCGTGGCTGTGGGAGCTCCCGCCGACCGACCGCCGCTACTACCCGCTCCTGGCCGCGTGCGTGGACCTCGACATCCCGTTCTGCACGCAGGTCGGCCACACCGGACCACTGCGTCCCAGCGAGACCGGCCGACCGATTCCGTACATCGATCAGGTGGCCATCGACTTCCCCGAGCTCCGCATCGTCTGCGGCCACATCGGATACCCGTGGACCACCGAGATGGTCGCCGTGGCGGACAAGCACCCCAACGTCTTCATCGACACCAGCGCCTACGCCGCCCACCGCTACCCGGCCGAGCTCGTCGACTACCTCAGCGGTCGAGGTCGCCACAAGGTGCTGTTCGGGACCAACTACCCGATGCTGACCGCGTCCCGAGCCCTGGCCCGCCTCGACGAGCTGGAGCTCGACGGCGAGATCACCTCCGACTTCCTCGCCGGCAACGCCCGCCGGGTGTTCGCCCTGGGCTGAAAGGGCGGTCGGTCGGAGCGGCTCGAGCCCCGGTCCGGCGCCGGAACGGGGCCGCGTGGACTAGATCTCGACGACGCTGAACAAGGCCGACTGGACGAGTTCCGCAGGCCGGTCGATGAGCGCCTGGGTCCAGAACTGCTGCCACTCCTCATCCTCACCGAGCGCGTCGATGAACGCCCCGTAGGCCGCCCCCGACTCGAAGCTCGTGACGTAGACGAGCGTGGCCGGAATCCCCCCGGTCTGGGTCTGGAGCACCGAGACCTCGGCGCCCAGTCGTTCATGGATGCCCTTGGCGGTCACGATGGCGGCGGCGAACTCGTCGCCCTTTCCCTCGTTCACGCTCCACGTATTCGCATTCGATACTGCTGTCATCCGTTCACTCTCCCCCTTGACGTCCCGGCATCGTTGCCACGACGAACCCAGCCTTCCACGTGCATCGGATCGGGGCGACCGATCTCCCCCTGGTCGGTCGAGCGGAGGGGGCGGCCGATCGCTACCGGCCCGCCAGCGACGCTACGACGGGCGCGAACTCGTGGGCCTGATCGCCCGGGATCACGTGGTAGCTGTAGCCCCAGCGATCCCGGCGGTGGTGCAACCGATCGGCGATCTCGGCCTCGGTGCCGATGAGCGTGAGCGGCGACTCCAGCACCTCTTCCGCTGTGCCGCCGAAGCCAGGGGCCACCGCCTCGGCCAGACCCTGGGCATCATCGGTGACGTGGGCCAGGGCCAGCCAGGCGTTGAGCTCCAGCTCGTCGAACCGGTCGCCCGCCCCCTCGCGCACCCATTCGACCTTCTGGTCGATCCGATCGGCCTGCCCGTCGCGAGCCGCGTCGGTGTCGATCTCGCCGGAGTGGATCGAGGCGTTGACGCCCACGATGTCGGCGGTCGATCCGGCGAAGCGCAGCACCCTCGGTGCGCCGCCGCCGACGAGGATCGGCGGCCCTCCCGGTGTGAACGGCGCGGGCGTCCCGTCCAGCTCGTCGACGGTGTAGTGCTCACCGGCGAACGAGAACGCACCTTCGGACCACAGGCCGCGCAGCACGGCGGCGTGTTCGATCATGCGATCCACCCGAACCCCCGGTCGATCCATCGGGATGCCGGCCTGGTCGTAGTCCAGCCGCCGCCATCCCGCACCCAGACCCACCTCGAGTCGTCCTTCCGCCAGTTGGTCGATGGTGGCCAGTTCGCGGGCCAGGATCGCCGGGTGGCGGAAGTCGCAGTCGAACACCAACGGTCCCACGATCAGCTCCGCCGTGACGGCTGCCGCCGCGGCCATCGCCGCCAGCGGACCGGGTCCCTCGTGCAGGTGGTCGGGCAGGAAGAGCGTCGAGTACCCGAGCTGCTCCACCTCGCGGAACGAGTCCGGCCAGCCGAGGCCGGGCAGCGGGTCGTGCAGCTCGCACGCGAATCGGAAGCGTCGGGCATGGGGCATGGGCGCAGACCGTAGTGGCGAGCTGGGCGCGCCAGAGAGGGGCCGGACCACCCACCGGGGTCCGGCCCCCGAGCCCGCCCGGTCCGTCATCCGGCGACGGACGCCTCGGCGGATGCTTCGAGGTGGGCGTAGTGCTCGACGATCTTGCCGTCCTGATCGACCTGGACCACGTCGACCCCTTCGTGGACCGCACCGGTCTCGGTGTTGCTGAAGGTGTTGTCGCCGGCGACCCAGACACCGTGTTCGACCACCGCCGTGCCGCAGTCGTTCTGGTCGAAGTCGAACGTCGTCGTCACGAACTCGCCGATCGCGGCGGCCCCCTCGATCACGACATCACCGAAGTGGAGCTCGGCGGTCGGGGCGAGGAACGCCATCACGGCATCGGGATCGCCACCGTCGTCCCACGCGTTGCAGTAGGTGACGACCTCCGACGTCTCGATCGATTCGCTGCTCGGGGCGACGAGCTCCTGGTCCGGCGTGTAGTAGCTGATGTGCTGATCGATCTTCCCGTCGGTGAGGTGCATCGCGGTGATGCCGACGGCTCCGGTGCCCGCTGCGCTGCCGCCCAGGGAGTAGGTCCCCGCATACCAGTCGCCTCGGTGGACTGCGGCGCCACAGAGGGCGGTGTCGATGCCGGCGAAGAGCTCACTGGTCAGGTAATCACGCACCTGCTCGGTCCCCGTGAGGCTCGCGCCGAGGACGGTGTCGGTCAGCACGACGTCGTCGGTCATCATCCCCATGAGCTCATCGAGCGCTCCGGGCTCGTCGAGCCGGCCGAAGCTCTCGCAGTAGTCCACGACCAGCTCCGCGTACTCGCCGGCGGGCTCGGTGGTCGTCGTGGTCGTGGGGTCCGGCTCCTGCTCCGGGGTCGGCGCCTCCTCAGTGGTGGCCGTCTCCTGAGTCGCCGGGGCCGCATCGTCGGTCGTGTCGTCGTCGCCGCACGCGGTCAGCACGCCGCACAGCAGGGAGAACGCAGCAACGGCAGAGACGATCAGATGGAGTTGGTGGGTTCGAGTCCTCATGGCTCCTCCTCTGGGCTCGGGGACTGCCCTGAGGATCCGCCCCCGCGGTTGTGGGACGGTTGCAGCTCGACCGCCGACCGGTCAGCCCGCCTCGTCAGCCGAGCGCCAGCTCCATGGCCTCCTCCACGGTCAGAGCTGCGCCGGCGGTGACCTCCTCGTCCCAGCGGGATCCCAAGGAGGCGCGCGCCGGCGCCAGGAACTCGTCGTAGCGACGCTGGAACAGCGGCCACGCCGGGGCCAACGCCGTCGCCGCTCCCCACAACCGGGCTGCGTCGACAGCCCGCCCGACGAGGGCGGTACGGGCCGACCATGCCAACAGCGAGATGCCCAGCTGGAAGAAGTTGTGGGTGTCGTACGCGAGGCGGGCCGACTCGTCGAGTAGCTCGTGACTCCGAGGGAGATCTCCCAGATGGAGACAGCCCACGCCCAACGCGACGAGAAGAACCTGCTCGTAGACGGCGTGCCCAGCGGCGCGGCTGGTGTCGATGCCCCGTTTCGCCCAGCGATCGGCGGCGTCGAGCTCCCCTCGCGCGTACGCCGCCAGGGTCCGGTCCAGACACACGTGGGCCACGCCGACCAGATCACCCGCCGCCTCCAACGCCGACTGAGCCTCGTCGAGCATCTCGTCCACGTGCTCGTCCACTCGATCGGCGAAGATCAGCGCTTGTGCCGTCTCCCCCAGCACCCATCCCGCGGTCGAAGGGTTCCCGGCCCGGCGAGCCTCGACGATGGCCGACCGATACAACTCCAGAACGTCGTCGGTGTCGGCTCCTGCGAACACCTCCATGTGGGCCCGGTTCGCCAGAGCGAGGGCCAGGCCGACCGGGTGGTCCAACTCCCCAAAGCCATCGATGGCCGCCTCCGTCGCTGCCACAGCTCCAGCGAAGTCACCGCTGAGGAACCGCGGCCACGAGAGCCGGGAGTGCAACCAGGCGACATCGGCCGGGTCGGCCGCCGGCCCGGCGTCGGCCGCCACACGGTCCATCCGGTCGAGGGCATCGCACGTCTCGACGATGTCGCCCCACACGTACCAGGCCCGACCCATGCCGCGGGCGAAGGCGAGGACGCCCACCGGTTCGTGGTCGTACCACCAGCGCAGGGCGGCTCTGATGTTGCTGTCGTCGAGGTGCAGCCGATCGACCCACTCCAGCTCGTCCGGCCCATCCATCCCGTTGCCCGCCCGGCTGACCAGGTTGCGATAGTGCTCAGCGTGACGTGCCGCCGCATCGCGGGCATCGTCTGCTTCCACGTGCGCCGCAGCAAAGAACCGCGTCGTCTCCAGCAGCCGGTAGCGCCGGGTCGCATCCGCCGCCCCCGACACGGCCACGAGAGCGGCATCGACGAGTGCTTCCAGGCCTTCGCTGACCGCACCCGACCCGCCGACCGCCCGTGCTGCGGCCAGGTCGAAGGAGCCGCTGAACACCGACAGACGACCGAAGAGCTCCTGCGCCGGTAGCTCCAGGAGCGACACCGTCGACGCCAGAACGATGTCGAGGCTGGCGTGCCGTTCGTCCCGGCCCGGGGAGCGGTCGGCAAGGACTCCTCCGCTGTGCTCCTCGAGTCCGCTCAGCACCTCCGCCCCTCCCAGCGCGCCGACCCGGGACGCCACCAACTCGATACCCAGCGGGAGACCGTCCACCGCGTGGCACAGCGCCGCGAGTGTGGACAGGTCACCCTCGCCCTGAGGCTCGTGGCCACCATCGGCCAGTCGATCCAGGAACAGTCGCATCGATTCCGACGCGCGACCGAGGTCCGGGTCCTCGCCGGGAAGCTCCAGCGCCGGCACGGGTGAACGCTGCTCGCCCGGGACGCCGAGCGGTACCCGGCTGGTGACGAGCGCGGCCACCCGCGGCGCCGCCCTCAGGACGTCGGTGAGCCATCGGCCCAGCTCGTACGCGATTGCCTCGGCATTGTCGACGATCACCAGGAGTTCGCGGGGTCCGAGGAAGCGCTCGAGCGCCGATCCCACCGTCATGCCCGGCGGCACGACGACGCCGAGAGCCTTGGCCAATCCGGTCGCGACCGTTGATGGTCCCTCGGCGTTCGTGGCGTCGACCCACCACACGCCATCGCTCCATCGCGGAAGCACGTCGGCGCCGACTGCGATCGCCAGGCGGGTCTTGCCCACCCCGCCCGGGCCCAGGAGTGTCACCAATCGGTGCTCACGCAAGCGCTTGCCCACCTCGCGCCGCTGCTCCGCCCGACCGACGAACGAGGTGAGTGGAGTGGGAAGCGAACTGGGCGGGCCCGACGAGACCAGGAGAAGATCCGGGTCCTCGCGGAGGATCCGGGTCTCGAGCTCCCGCACCTCGTTCGACGGGTCGATTCCCAACTCGTCCCTGAGCAGCGCGCGGAGCCGCTGGTAGGCGGCCAGGGCATCGGCGCGGCGATCCGACCGGTGCAGCGCCAGCATCAGTTGCCACCAGAACCGTTCACGCAGCGAGTGTTGGGCCACCAGCGACTCCAGCTCGGGCACCATCACCTCGTGGTGGCCCAGCGCCAGGTGTGCATCAACACGTGTCTCGGCGGCTGCGAGCTGCAACTCCTCCAACCGCACGGTCTGACCGATCCGGAGCGAACCATCGGCCAGGTCGGTCAGCGGTGCGCCGCGCCAGAGATCCAAGGCACGATCCAGCAGCCGGATCGCCCGCCGGTGATCGCCTCCGTCGGCCGCCTGCCGACCCGCTGCGACCAACCGCTCGAATCGATGGGCGTCGACGTCCTCCGGCAGCACGACGAGCCGGTAGCCCACCCCTTCGGTGGCGATCGCCCCGGCCGGGAGCGTCCGGCGCAAACGGGAGACGTGGCTCTGGAGGCTCTTCGGGGCAGACCGGGGCGGATCGATCCCCCACAGGGCGTCGATCAACACGTCGGTCGGTACCACCGCACCGCCACGGAGGGCGAGGACCTCGAGCACGGCCCGTTCCTTCGGTGACGCAACGGTGAGGGGTCCGTTCTCGCCCTGCACCTCGAGGGGTCCGAGGATTCCCACCTCCATGGTGCCGACGGTACCGGTGGGTCATCGTCCGCCGCCTCACGTGGCGCTCGTCGGCCGCTCGCGCTCGGGATTCTCAGGGTTCGGGGTTGTGTCGGCGTCACGGTGCGGGCGGGATCGAACATACGTACCCCTCTGACGTAAGGCTTCGAGCCAGGGCGACGAGGGGTGCGTCTCAGCCCTTTGGTGGGCTCTTGGCACGGTGGACCCAAGTGTGAAGGCGGTGCATGGTGGCGCTCACGATGGATGGTGACGTGATCAACGTGACCGAGTCCGACCCGGTCGCGGTCGCGGCCCGGGTCCGGCAGCTGGAAGCTGAGATCGCGGGGATGCCGGCCGAGGCGGTCGACGCGTTGAGTGCCGATATCGGGACGGTCCATTCCTGGTTGACCGGGGTGTTGGCCAAGGCGACGGCCCGGTCGCGGCGGCTGCAACAGCAGGGTCAGCGGTCGGATCCGAAGAAGACGGCCAAGCGGGCCGGCCTGGGCGACCGCGATGCGGCCCAGGCGGCCAAGCGGGGTGACGCGATGCAGAAGATGCCCGAAGCCCTCGGGGCGCTCGAGGACGGCGACATCGGGTGCCGGGCATGCCGACGTGTTGACCCGGCAGGCCAACCGGCTGTCGGGTCGGGAGAAGAAGGCGTTCGAGGAGCAGTCCGACCGGCTGGTGGCCGAGGCCATCACCGAAGGCCTCTCGGTCCCAGACTTCGAGCAGCGCTGCCGCGCCTTGGTCGACCGCCTGATGGGTGACGACGGGATCGGTGAGCTGGAGAAACAGCGCCGGAACTCCCGGGCCCGGAAATGGACCGACCCCGCCACCGGGATGGGCCATGTCGAAGGCCAATGGGACCCGATCCGGGCCGAAGCCATCCACAACGCCATCGACCGCGAAATCGCGGCCCGGGTCGCGGCCGGGGCCCGCAACATCACCCCCCGCCAACAGGCCCAACTCGCCGCCGAAGCCCTCCACGCGCTGATCGTCGGCCAACGAGGGTCTCCACCACCGAGTCGGCCGCGGTGATGGTGCTCATCGACTACGACACCCTCGCCGACCGGGTCACCACCAGCCCCGACAGCGCCTCCACCCCACCCCAAGGCAACAAGCGCACCGCCGAAACCCAGGGCGGGACCCCGTTGCCGGCCGAGACCATCCGACGCATCGCCTGCGACGCCGGCATCATCCCCATCGTCCTCGGCGGCAACAGCCAGGCCCTCGACGTCGGCCGCGAACGCCGGTTGGCCACCCGGGCCCAACGCATGGCGCTGCGAGCCCAATACCCCACCTGCGGCATGGACGAAGACTGCAACGTCCCCTTCGACGACTGCCAAATCCACCACATCCACCCGGTATCGAGCTCGGCACCCCATCATCGGGAGCGGACGGCGCTGGCGGAGAGAGCGGTTGGCGAAGACCAGCGAACGAGACAGTGCCGGCCGGTCCCGATGATCCGACCTACACCTGGCAACTCCACCCACCCCAACGACCACCCCCATGACTGGCGGACCGGCACGGTGACGCCGCTGCATACTGGCCCGATGGCCGAGCCGCTCAAGAACCACTTCGGACCGGACGTCCCGGTTCGGATCGCTGACATGCTCATTGCAGTCGATCCGACGTTCGATCGCGACGCATTCGTCGCACGATGCCTCGACGGATTCGACGAGCTCGAGCTCACCCCGCGCGCCCGGCACATCTCCGATGCTCTGGCCGAGTCGCTTCCCTCCGATGGCGCTCGCGCCATGCAGCTCATCATCGATTCGCTGGGAGCCGAGAGCGCCGATCAGGACCTCACCGGCATGGAAGGGTTCCGCTACCTCCCCTACGTCTACTTCGTCGCCGACCATGGTCTCGACCACTTCGAGACGGCGATGACCGCCCAGTACGAGCTGACGAAACGGTTCACGGCCGAGTTCAGCATCCGGGCCTACCTCGAGCACCACACCGAAGCGACGTTGGACCGGCTGCACGAGTGGGCGCGGGATCCCAACGTTCACGTCCGGCGCCTGGTCTCCGAGGGAACCCGCCCCCGTCTGCCCTGGGCGCCCCGCCTCCGTTCGTTCCAGGCCGATCCCGCCCCGGTCGTCGAGGTGCTCGAGCTGCTCAAGGACGACCCCGAGGAGTACGTGCGTCGCTCGGTGGCCAACAACCTCAACGACATCGCCAAGGACCACCCGGAACTCGTCATCGAGATCGCTCGACACTGGTGGTCGCACGGCGACGAGCAACGACGGAAGCTGATTCGCCACGGCCTGCGCACCCTCGTCAAGCAGGGCGACCCCGCCGCGCTCGAGATCCTCGGCTACGTGGCCGACACTCCCATCGAGATCTCCGAGGTGTCGATCGACCCGGACCGGGTGGCGATCGGTCAGAAGGTCCGCATCCAGATCACGCTGACCAACTCCGCCGCCACCGAGGCCGGGGGGCTGGTCGATCTGCGGGTGCACTTCGTGAAGGCCAACGGCACCACCAGCCCCAAGGTCTTCAAGGGCGCCGAGGTCCACATCGGCCCGGGAGAAACGGCGATGATTCGGAAGTCGGTGTCGATCGCGCAGCAATCCACCCGCACCCACTACCCCGGAACCCATCGCGTCGACGTGCTGCTGAACGGCGTCGCCCACGAGGGCGCATCCTTCGATGTGGACTGACGCCATCACCGCCATCCGGCGGGCCACGCTGCCGGTCCTCGCCGTCTTGATGATCCTGCTGGTGGCGGTCTCCTGCTCGTCCGACGATCCCGACCCGACCGGCACGCCTTCATCCACGACATCCCCTGCGGTCCAGGCGCCGACCCCGGAGCCGCTCCGGTCCACCCTCGCCAACGATCTGGACGTAGCCGTCACCCAGGTCCCCGGAGCGACCGGCGTGGCGATCGCGATCGTGTTCGACATCGGGAGTCGCCACGACCCCCCGGGTCGTTCGGGCATGGCCCACATGGTCGAGCACCTCCTCACCACCTCGGCGACGGACACCGAGCCCGCCCGCACCATCGACGAGTTGGTCAGTTCCTATCCCCTCGGATGGAACGCCCAGACCGGCGAGGACTACACGGTGATCGCCACCGTCGTCGAGCCCGACGATCTCGAAGCCGAACTCACCCGGATGGCAGGACGGCTCGGCGGCGTGACGCCCACCGACGCCGACCTCGCCCGGGAGGAACCCCGGCTCCAGGCCGAACTGGCCAACATGTTCGGCGGGATCCCCGAACTGGGCGCCGCCAACCTGGCCCGGGAACGACAACGTCCCACCCCAGACGACGGGCGCCGAGGCGGCGACCCCGATGCCGTTGCGGCCCTGACGCTCGATGAACTCGCCCAGCGCCTCGCGCTCTATCACCCTGCCGCCGCCCGACTCTCGGTCGCCGGACCCATCGATCCCGCCGCCACGCTCGACCTGATCGCGGATCGGTTCGCCGCCATCCCGGGCGGCCCGACGATTGGCGACCCGGCCGCACCCGGGGAGGCGACCGCCGGACTCCATGTCCTCCCCGTGCCTCGATCGGCGACGGCCCAAGCGGCCGGCCGGATCGCGCTCGCCTATCCGGCTCCCGCCGCCGACGATCCCACCTATCCCGCATTTCTCGTCGCAGCAGGGCGCCTCTTCGTTCAGGGTCAGCGAGCCGGGTTCGTCACCAGCTTCGCTCCCCTCGACGACCCTCCGCACCTGTTGATCGGCGCGCCCCTTTCCCACGGCGCCGACCCGGGCGCTGCGGCGGAAGCACTCCATGACGCCGTCGTCTCGGTGCTCGCCGCGGAACTGGGCCCTGACGAAGGACCGAACACCGCCCGCCAGTTCGGTCCGATCCTGGGGCTGCCCGACGCCGGTCCGGCCGACAGCTACGGCACGGCGTTCAGCCTCGCACGGGCCCCCGCCCTCGGCATCGACCCACCGGTACTGGCCGCCGCCCTGGCCACCCTGACCACCACCGACTTCGACCAGGTTGCCGCCCGGCTGATCGACCATCCGGTCACCGGCGGGGCCGTCGTCGTCGAGCGCACCTGACCTCCGACCCACCCATCCAGCAGACTGGCGCCGTGAGCACATCACCACCCGAACCCGAACGCCTGGGTGGGATCGCCTGGCTCGAACGCACCCGCGGCGCCCTCACCGGCCGCGAGAAACGATCCCTTCTGGGGGTCGTCGCTCGCACCCAAGGCCAGAACATCGCCGGGCGGCTCCGCCTTTCAACGGGACGCGTCCCGGACACGGTGGCGGGAATCGACAGCACACTCCTCGATCCGCCCGACAGTGCCCTGGCCCGAGAAGCCGAGGAGGCCTGCCGGGAACAGCCGGCCGACCTGATCGGCCACGGCCATCGCACCTGGGCCTACGGACGGGCCCTGGCCGCCCTCGACCGAATCCCCATCGACGACGAGCTCCTCTACGTGGCCGGCCTGCTCCACGACGCCGGCCTGGCCGACACGGTCACCGGCGAGGACTTCACCCTACGGAGCGGTCACCGAGCCGCCCGGTGCATGAAGACCACCGGCCACCCCGACGAGTCCATCACCCTGGTCCGCGACGCCATCTCGGCCCACGCCACACCGGGCGCCACACTGGAACACGACGGTCCCCTCGCGCTCTTCGTCCAGGCCGGAGCCCTCCTGGATCTGGCCGGATTCCGTCTCTGGGACCTCCCGCCGTCCTACGTGCAGCAGGTCCTGGCCCGCCACCAGCGCGGCTCGATCACCAACACGATCATCGACCTCATCCGCGCCGAGGCCGGCGCCGTTCCCGACGGCCGATTCGCGCTCCTGGCCCGCTGCGGATTCACGCTGGCGGTCAGAGCAGCGCCACGTCCTCGCTGACGGTCTCCTCCGTCAGGTCCCACGCCGAACGAGCCAGCCAGACGCCCACCCTGCTGGACGAGGCACCACTCACGAGCGGTGGTGCCCGCGGAGCGTGCGCCGTTCGATCGCGGCGTCCTCGATGTCCCGTTCGCGGAACAGCAGCGGCCGCAGGCGCTTGGCGGAGAACGGCTCGAGTTGATCGGTGTGGTGCTCGGAGCGCCGATCGCCGCTCTGGCCGTAGACGAGGAGACCCTGCGCCACCGGCCCCTCGTCGGTGAACTCGGCCACCATCAGGAAGCTCACGCCGTACAGGACCGGATACCCGCCACGGTGCAGACCTGTGCGCAGGTCGCGACCGGCGGCCGGTTCGTAGGTGTACTCGGCCGGCTCGAGGTCGTCGCGGGCCAGGCCCCCGAAGGCCATGACGACGTTGGCCACGCCTTCCACCTCGCCGCCGCCGTGCAGCTCGACCCGGCGTCCGGCTCGCTCCACGAACTGGACATCGCCGAGACGACAATCCGGGGCGAGGCCGGCGTCGTCCAGGGCCACGACCGCCCGCCCCAGTGCCACCACGATCTGGTCGATGTCGCCGGGCGCGGCCAGTCGGGCCGGCCGGGACAGGATGTCGCCCGCGTCGAATCCCTCGGCGAAGAGCGAACCGGCGTCTCGCAGTTCGGCATCGGTGAACCCGCCGAGGAACTCGCGCCACAACACCGCACCGACCGAGTCCAGCTCGTAGCGGCGATCCCAGCCGTCGAGGACGTCGGCCACCCCCTCGAGATCGACCGCCGTGCCGTCGATCTCGACCGTGGTGACGGAGCGAGCGCGTGCGATCACCTCGTCGAGCAGGTGATCGGCCAGCATCGAGTGGTTGCCCAGCACCGCTGCGACCACGTCGTCCGAGCCGAACCGTCCGCCGTCACCGGCGACGGGGCCGGCCCCGGCCAACAACCAGGCGTTGGTCCGGCTCCGCGGGCTCAGCGGACGTTCGAACAGTCCCGCCATCGACGAGCGACGCTCGATGCGTTCGGTCGCATGGGGAGCCCAGTAGGGGTCGTTGGCGTTGAACACGTAGTCGGCTCCCCGCAGTTCGGGCAGTCGATCCACCGGCTCCAGGCCCGGGGCCGGTGCCCCATCCACCTCGATCCAGTCGTGGGATGCCTTGGCCCCGTCGAGCAGCGCGATCCGCTGCTCGAACATCAGCGCGGCGACGATGTCCTCCTCCAGGGACCGCTCCCAGTCCTCTTGGGCCTCGGCCGTGAGCGCCGGCACCGTGCTGGTGTCGGTGTAGAGGGTGTCGCCGTGCTGGTCGGCGGCGACCGTGTTGACCCAGGGAATGCCCTGCACCCGATGGAGCGCGGCCCGCAGTTCGTCGACGCTCTGGGCCCGATTCATCTCCAGGAACTGGTGGAGGAACCGATCGTTGCCGAGGTTGGCGTCGCGGAGGGCGTACGCGGTGTCGGCCGACCATCCCAGGATGGGCAGGTCGACCACGGGTCCGTGGTGCGACGCGTACCGGGTCACCGTCTCGGCCTGTACCGATCCGTCGTCGGCCCGGACCTCGATCCGATGGTCGGTCGGCGTGAGGGCTCGCACCTCTCCCTCGTGGAGGTACGTCGTGGGCTCGTCCAGGCTCAGTTGGTAGATGCAGAAGCGGTGACCGCGCGAGAACGTGTGCGACCAGGCGACGCCGTCGGTGAACCCGATCTGGATGCCGGGGGTTCCCACCAGCGACACGCCGTAGACGTCCAGCTCTCCCGGCACGGTCAGGTGGGCTTCCCAGAATCGGGCCTCGCCGTACCAGGGGAAATGCGGGTTGGCCATGACCATCCCCCGACCGGATGAGGTGCGGTCGCGGCCCAGCGCCCAGGCGTTGCTGCCGAGACCGGGTCCCGACGGGAGGTCGTCGGCGGTGAGCGGCGGCCGGTCCGAGGGCGGATCGGCTCCGGGCGGGGACGCCGAGCCGATGAACCGGGCGAAGTTCCGACTGGAGGCGATGACCGCCGCGTCGTTGTAGATGGTGAACAGGTCGACGACGGAGAAGGGTCGGATCCACTCGGCGCCGCGACACCAATCGGGCAGCTCATCGGTGCCGTGCTCGGCGAGCCAGGCGTTGAGCCCGGCCGCGTACCCCGCCACCGCTTCCAGGACGGGTTCGGGTTGCCGCGGCACCATCGCCTCGGCCAGGGCACGGAGGCCCAACACCGAGTACCCGATGTCGCTGTGGACGTGTGCGTCGTCGACCCCGCGACCGTGCCATCGGGCCCGCCGGCCGCCGGCCTTCACCAGCTGATCGGCGATGGTCGGGAGGTGGTCGCGGGCGCAGGCCCACCCCTGCCCGAACATGACCGAGCCGAGGTCGGCGGCGCTCACATGGGGAACGCCGTGGGTGGTCCAGCGGATGTCCGCCTCGTAGGTCCGATCGCCGATGGTGGACACGCAACGCTCCTCTGCCGCCGATTCAGAACTTGGTGATACACCAGGGGGGCCGCGACGTCCCCATCATGAGATCGACCTGTGCGACACCGTCGGCGTCACCGTCGATCCGACCGACGTGGGCCAGTGCCTCGACCGAGTGGCCCCCGAGGCACACCGCTCCCAGCGACGCGGCCGCCATCGTCGCCACGGCCGGGTCGTCGGTGCGCTCGACGTGGGCGGCACCATCGGCGGCCTCGACGCTCCAGCGGCCGTGGACGTCCGGATCATCGGGGTCGTCGATCCCCAGAACGATTCGGCCGTCGACCCGGTAGGAGCGGCGCCCCAACAGCGCCGGCACATCCAATGGGCGGAGCCAGAGGAAGTCCTGCAGGCGGGTCGCCTCGAGGCGACGGGGGTCGGCCAGCCACCCGGCGACCGCCGGGTCCACCGGCCCCCAGAGGTAGGCGACCTCGTCGACCAGGTCGACGTCGAGACAGAACCGCCACAGGGCGGCCTCGACGACGGGATCACCCGCGATCAGCTCGATGATGTCCACCGACCCGACCTCGCCGCCCGGTGGACCCGACGTGGCGATCCGGTACAGCACGTACCCGTCGTCCTCGCCGTCAACGTCGGTGTGGACGACGACGAAAACATCACCGCCGCCCATCCAGCCCGCCTTCGGAGCCAGCACACCATCGAACCAGTTGCCGGGTCGGTCCAGCGCCCCGGAGCGAGCCTCCACCGCCCGGGGATAGACCGCCGCCAGGGTGGCTGCGGCGTCCTCCTGCTGAAGGAACCGGAACGAGCCGCCGGTGTCGGCCGGCCGGTCGTACTGCGCTGCGCTCGCATCGAGACGCCACCCTGCGGTCCGGGTCGTCTCTCCGTAGCCGAACCTCCCGTAGATGTTCGACTGCGAGGCCATCAGGACCGACGCGGCGTCACCTCGCTGCCGACAGTCGTCCAGGTGCGCGTCCATCAGACGCCGGAGCACGCCGCGCCGGCGGTGGGTCGCCTGGACGGCCACGTTGGTCAGGCCACCGACCGGCACGGTGGTACCGCCGAGAAGGGTCAACCGGAAATCGTAGGAACCGCTCCCCCCGACGAACTCCCCAGCGTCGACGGCCGCGAACGATCGCGCCGGATCGGGCTCGGGCCCGGTGTACTCCTCGACCCTCGTCGACAGGAAGCCGCGATGGACCGGAAGCAGGAACGCCTCGACGTCCTCCGCGGTGATACCTCGGATCTCGATGGTCATCCCGAAACCCTACGGCCCGCGCCAACGGGCCTCATCCGGGTTCTTCGGCCACCTCGAACTCGAAGGCTCCCGTCGCCATGTCCGTGATGGTCACCGTCGTGTCGTAGATGTCGCCGTTGGCCGGGTCGGTCAGCGCGCAGACCACCTCGTCGTCGGGTCCCAACACGACGGGTACGGCGCCGCAGTCGAAGTTCTCGGAACCCAGCGGGACGCCGACGACCTGCTCGATCTCCTCAGCGGCCGCCTCCTCGAGGGCGACGACGTCATCGTCCACCAGAACGTTGACCGACTGGACGTTGACCGTGTCGTCCTCGACGATCGTGGCCTCCCAGCGGACCACGCCTTGATCGGTCTCCGACGTACAGGGGAAGGACGAGCCCTCGTCCTCGTTCGGGGGCTCGCCGCACTCGGCCGTGACCTCACCCAGCCCCAGATCGGCGGCCAGGTCGTCCTCGATGACCTCCTCCGCCGCGCTGCTCGGTGACCCGCCGACGCTGGCGGAGAACGAGCATCCACTGGCGGCGAGAGCGAGGACCAACAGGGACACGGCGACCGCACGCATCCACTCAGCTTCGCGCAGGCTCGCCGATCATGCGGTCAACCGATCGAGCGGGCCCGGTGCTCCGACCCGGCAGTACCACTCCAGCCCGTAGACGGCCGAGAAGGCTGCGCCCGGAAGCTGCAGGGTGGGGGACGACTCCGGGATCTGGCTTCCGTGCGCGGCCATGGCGGCCCGCTTGCGGTCGAGCGCCGGCGCGACATCGACGGCGACGTCGATCTCGACGGTGGCCGAACCCAACGACGTGGCGGCCAGGCCGAGCGTCTCGGGCCGGTGCGGCAAGGCGGCCTGGACCACCAGATGGGTCTCCACGAAGTGGAGGTACTCGCGGTCGACGGTGCACTCGTAGATGGTGTCGATCGACAGGTGCTCGGCTGCGGCGTGTCCGACGCGGTGGACCTGGACGTGGTCGGGATGGTCGTAGATGCCGCCGCCGTCGTAGACGACCAGGCTGAGCGGGCCCAGTTCACCCAACAGACCGGCCAGCCGGCCGCCGGCTTCGTCCACCGGTGCGGCGGCGAACCCTCCGGCGGTACCCCCGTCCACCCCCGAGTCCTCGTAGCCGAGAAAGTGGACGTCGGTGACGCCCAAGCCCGCGGCCGCGGCAAGGGTCTCCGACCGTCGGACCTCGGCCAGACCCCGGCGGTCACCCTCCTCTGCATGCGGCTCGCCCCCCTCACCCGAGGTGGCCACGACCAGAACGAGCTGAAGGCCACGGTCGGCCAACAAGGCCATCGTGCCCCCGGTGAAGATCGCCTCGTCGTCCGGGTGCGCGTGGAAGAAGACGACGGTCTCGGTCAGGGGTTCTTGACCTCGAGGTACTTCTTCCGCGCCCGGCGATGCCCCTTGGCCCCCGAGCCGATCAACCCGCCGGTGCGTGCCTCGCGGACGGCATCCTCGAGCTTCTCGAGCAGGCCGTGCAGATCATCCTCGGCATCGGCGTCCAACACGGCGTCGAAGGCGACGTGCACGTCGCCCAGGCTCTCACGCACCTGGGCGAACTCCTCATCCAGCTCCTTGCGGGCCTTCTCTTCGTCTTGGTTCATACCCGAGTATCGCCCACGGCGGCCCTCACTCGGAGGTTGGCCCGGCGAAGTCGGGGTTGCGCCGTTCGCGATGACTGGCCAGCCCCTCGGCCGCGTCCGGGCCGCCGAAGCCCAGGAACTCGTACGCCAACGAAGCATCGAAGGCCGGACCGAGCATGCGGAACGAGTGGTTGAGGGTCTGTTTGGTCCAGCGGATCGCCTGCTGCGCGCCGCGGGCCAGCTCGCCGGCGACCGCCATGGCCTCGTCGAGCACCTGATCGTCGTCGACGCACAGGGAGACGAGTCCGATGCGTTCGGCCTCCTCACCCGACAGGTCCCGGCAGGTCAACAGGTAGTACTTGGCCTTGGCCATCCCGCAGAGCAGGGGCCAGCAGATCGCGGCGTGATCGCCGGCGGCGACCCCCAGCCGGGTGTGGCCGTCGATGATCCGGGTCGTCCGTCCCACGACCGACACGTCGGCCAGAAGACCGGCGACCAGGCCGGCACCGACCGCCGGACCCCACATGGCGGAGACCACCGGTTTGGAGCAGTTGATCACGTTCAGAACCAGATCCCGGGCCTCGCGCAACACCCGCAGCCGGGTGGCGTAGTCGCTGGTGAGCTCGTCGAGGAGCTCGAAGCTGCCGCCCGACGAGAACGCCTTTCCCGAGCCGGACAGGAGGGCGACCCGGACGTCGGGGTCGCGATCGACGGTGAGCCACACGTCGGCCAGCTGGCGATGCATGGCCGCATCGACCGAGTTGAGGCCCGGCCCCTCCATGGTGATCCGGAGAATTCCGGTGTCGGGGACGGTGAAGGTCAGACCGGGGAAGGTCTCGCGGTACTGGTCGATCATGGTGGCTCCGATCGGTCACGGGGACACTACGGCACCGGTGCAGCCACCCGGATCGGGTTCGCGGCTTCCACGAAATCGAACCGAAAGAGTTGTGTCGACCTCTCCTCCCTCCCACAATTGACACCAGTCGACGACCGGGGTGAGTGAAGCACGATGCACGCGGTGATCCTGGCCGGTGGCCGTGGGGTCCGGCTCCGGCCCTACACCACCTCGTTGCCCAAACCCCTGGTGCCCCTGGGCGACGAGTACGCCATCATCGAGGTGGTGCTCCGGCAACTGGCGGCGCAGGGATTCGACTCGGTCACCATCGCCATCGGCCACCTTGGACAGCTGATCCGGGCGTACTGTGGCGACGGCTCCCAATGGGGTCTGACCCTTCGCTACTGGAGCGAGGACACCCCGCTCGGCACGATGGGGCCCATCGTCGCCCACCTCGACGACCTTCCCGAGCACTTCGTCGTGATGAACGGCGACGTGCTGACCGACCTCGACTACGCCGCGCTGCTGCGGGGTCACACCACAGCCCGGGCACCGCTCACCGTCGCCACCTACAACCGGACCGTCCTCATCGACTTCGGCGTGCTCGACATCGCCGGCGACCGCATCTCGGCGTTCCGGGAGAAGCCCACCGAGCAGTTCTCGGTGTCCATGGGTGTTTACGCCGTCAGCCGCGAGACCCTGCGCGACTACGAGAGCGGCGTGCCCCTCGGGTTCGACGAACTGGTCCTCGACCTGCTCGAGACCGACACCCCGCCCCGGGTCAGCCCCTTCGACGGCTTCTGGCTCGACATCGGTCGCCCGGACGACTACGACACCGCCAACGACGAGTGGCCGAGCCTCCGTCGAAAGCTGCTGGCCGACGACCTCTGATGCCCTCCGTCGAGGATGGCTTCCGCCTCCTCATCTACACCGATGCCCCCTTCCGCGGCGGGGCCGAGATGACGCTCGCCCACGTCCTGGCCGGGCTCCCTCCGCAGATCGAGGTGTCCGTGCTCGGGGTCGACTCCGACGTGGTCACCTGGCTGGCCGACCATCGGCCGGGGGCGTCCGCGACGACGACCCCTCCCATCCGGGATCGCACCGACCTCGGGGCCATGCGTGCCCACCGCCGGGCGTTCGCCGACGCCCGCGCCGACATCGTCCACTTCAATCTCGGCATGATGTCGTCCTGTCAGTGGGCGATCGCCGCCGCCCTCACCCTCCGTGGCTCGCGGTGTGTCGTGGTCGAGAACTCACCGGTGGCCACCTGGTCGGCGCTGTCCAGCCGGCTGAAGCGCCAGACCTCGCGCCGACTCGCCGGCCACGTCGCCGTGGGGAAGCGCACCGCCCGCACGGTCGAGGAGCAGGCCGCGCTCCCACCGGGCAGCGTTCGCACGATCTACCACGGCGTCCCCGACGTCGACCGGACACCGGCCGACCGGATCAGCCCGGAGCCGCTGATCGGCACCATCGCCCGCCACGACCCGGTCAAGGGCCTGGACGTGCTGATCGACGCCATGCCCCTGATCCCCGACGTCCGGCTCGTCCTCATCGGATCGGGACCCGAGACCCAGTCGTTGAGGGACCGGTGCGACCGGCTCGGTGTCGCCGATCGGGTCGAGTTCCGCGACGTCCCGTGGAACGAGAGCGCCGCCGATCATCTGGCCTCGTTCGATCTGTTCGTCCTGCCATCGCGCGATGAGGGCTTCCCGGTGACGATCATGGAGGCCATGCTCGCCGGAATCCCCGTGGTCGCCACCGACGTCGGCAGCGTGCGTGAGTCGGTCGACGACGGGACCACCGGTCTCGTCGTGCCACCCGAGGACCCGGCTGCATTGGCCGAGGCGATCCGCCGGCTGATCGACGACCCGGCGATGCGGACGAGCCTGGGCGCCGAAGCCCGCCGACGCGGCGTCGAGCGCTTCACCGTCGAGGCCACGGTCGGCGCCTACCTGGATCTCTACCGCGAGGTCCTGGCATCGTGACCGCGGCGCGCCGGTACCGGCCCGACCCGAGGTTGCTCCATGGGTGACGAGATCTCCATCGCCACGATCGCCGCCGCCGAGGGCGTGGCGCCCGCCGACACCGACCCGCCGGTGGTCGCGGTGCAGGGTCTCGGCTTCGTCGGCGCGGCCATGGCCGTGGCCGTCGCCTCGTCCACCGACGAGTCCGGGACACCGCGGTATCAGGTCGTCGGGGTCGACCTGGACGATCCCGCCGGCCGGTCCCGTATCGACGCGCTGAACGCCGGCGACTTCCCCTTCGAGACCAGCGACACGTCCCTGGTTGCCGCCCTGTCGACCGCCCGTGACCGCGGCAACCTGGTCTGCTGCTCCGACGACCGGGCGTACGGCCTGGCCGACGTCGTCGTGATCGACGTCCCGCTGGACATCGACTGGCGGAGCGCCGACCCGGAGCTGCGACTGGACGGGTTCACCGCCGCCATTCGCGCCGTCGGACGCAACGTGACGCCCGGAACGCTCGTCATCGTCGAGACCACCGTGCCGCCCGGCACCACCGAGCGCGTGGTGGTGCCGACCCTGGCCGAGGAGCTCACCGCGCGCGAGATCGATCCCGCGCAGGTGCTGGTGGCGCACAGCTACGAGCGGGTCATGCCCGGCGCCGACTACTTCGACTCCATCGTCAACTTCTGGCGGGTCTTCGCCGGTCACGACGAGGCGGCGGCCCGCGCCACCGAGGCCTTCCTCCGGACGGTCATCAACACCGAGGACTACCCGCTGACCCGCCTCTCACACACCACCGCGTCGGAGACCGCGAAGGTCCTCGAGAACACGTACCGCGCCACCACCATCGCCCTGATGGAGGAATGGGCCCGTTTCGCTGAGCTGGCGGGCATCGACCTGTTCGAGATCGTCGACGCCATTCGGGTCCGGCCCACCCACGCCAACATCCGCACCCCCGGATTCGGTGTGGGCGGGTATTGCCTCACCAAGGACCCACTGTTCGCCCGGCTCGGTGCCCGCACGTTCTTCGACAGCGACCTGGACTTCTCCTTCTCGTCGGCGGCGGTCGCCACCAACAAGGACTCGCCTCTCGCCTCGCTCGATCGGCTCCAGACCATGCTGGGCGGCACCCTGGCGGGCCGACGAGTCCTCCTCCTGGGCATCAGCTACCGCCAGGACGTCGGCGACACCCGCTACTCACCGTCGGAGACCTTCGTCCGCGCAGCCCGAGCCCGCGGCGCCGAGGTCGAGGCGTATGACCCCCTGGTCCGCCACTGGGACGAGCTCGACTACGACACGCCGACGACGCTGCCGGCGGCCGACGGCTTCGACGCCGTGGTCTTCGCGGTCCCGCACGACGAGTTCCGCGCCCTCGACTTGGGGGCCTGGCTGGGCGGCCATCGGCCCACCCTGCTCGACGCGTTCGGCGTCCTCGGCCCCGAACAGCGCGACGACGCCCTCGCCCACGGCTGTGTCGTGGCCGCCACCGGTCGCGGCGACACCCCGACCTGACTCCGCCCCAGACCCCTCACCCCCGGACAGAAGGACATCTCGTGGCAAAGGCCCTGATCACCGGTGGCGCCGGCTTCATCGGCGGCCACCTCACCCGCCGGCTCCTCGACCTGGGCTGGACCGTCGACATGGTCGACAACCTGAGCCGGGGCGTGAAGGACGAGATGGTCGCGGAGTTGGAGGCCCATCCTTCGTTCGACCTGCACGTCGCCGACCTGCGCGAACCGTCCTCCCTGGCGGGGATCGCCAGCGACTACACCCACGTGTTCCACTTCGCTGCGCTGCTCGGCGTCCAGAACGTGATCGATCGCCCCCAGGAGGTCCTGCGCCACAACGTCTCGATGCTCGAGACGATGCTGGACGTCGCCGGCGCCCAGACCGACCTCCGACGGTTCCTGTTTCCCTCGACGTCCGAGGTCTACGTGGGCACCCAGCAGCAGTTCGAGCTGCCGATCCCCTCGCCCGAGACCACGCCGCTGGCCGTGTCACCGCTGGACGCGCCCCGGACCAGCTACATGCTGTCCAAAATCTACGGCGAGGCACTGTGCCACCACTCGGGACTTCCGTTCACGATCATCCGGCCCCACAACTTCTACGGACCCCGCATGGGGTTGTCCCATGTCATCCCCCAGCTGTCCCAGCGCATCCGCGACGCGGCCGACGGCGACGAGCTGGTCGTCTACTCCATCGACCACCGCCGCACGTTCTGCTTCATCGACGACGCCATCGACTACGTCGTCGCGCTGCTCGCGACCGATGATGCCGTCGGCGGGACCTTCAACATCGGCACCCAGGAACCCGAGATCACGATGGGTGACCTGGCTCGGATGCTCTGCGACATCATCGGTCGCGACCTGACCATCGTCGCCGGCGAGACGCACGCTGGTTCGCCACCCCGGCGCGCGCCCGACATGACCCACACCGACACGGTGTCGGGTCACCGGGCGAGGGTGTCACTCCTGGACGGGGCCGCGCGCACCTACGAGTGGTACCGGGCCAACGTCTTCGAGGGTGGCGGCATCAGCGCCACCTGAGACGGCCTTCGGACCCGGTCGGTGCGGGTCAGGCCGGGTCGCCGTCCGTCCGCGCGAGCGCGGCCACCCACGCGTCGAGCTCGCGGGCCGGGGACGACGGCAGGGCCACGGCGACCAGCACGGCCGGACCATCGGCCAGACGGTCGGCCGTACCCGCCGATCCGCCCGTCACCTCGACCCGCCGTCCCACCACCTGGACCAGGGACGGCGCATCGTCGCCGGCCAGGCGGATCAGACCCTTCACCCGGATCACACCGTCGGGCCGATCGGCCAGGAAGGCGTCGAGCACGGCGCGGGTGATCGGCTGCTCGACGGGGATCGTCCGCGTCTCGTGCTCGGCATGGGCTTCGGATCGGCCCTGCCTGGGGGCGGGCGCGGGCGCGGGGACGGGAGCCATGAGGTCCAGGGCCACCAGGGCGCCGAAGTCGATGGGGCCGGGGACCACCGGCGCATCGGTGTGGCGGCCGATCGTCGATCGGGCGCCGTCGATGACCGCCGGGTCGGCCAGGTCGAGCTTGGTCAGCACGACCAGGTCGGCAGCTGCCAGCTGCGCGACGACGGTCTCCCCGACGTACGCATCGGCCACCTGCCGATGAATCGCCGTGGCGTCCGCCAGCACGAGCACACCGTCCAGCTCGAAGCCCGGCGTGCGACCCCACTGCGCAACGCTCCGCGGATTGCCCACGCCCGACACCTCGACCACGACGTGGTCGAACTCGGCGGACCGCTCCCGCAGCTGACCCAGTGCTGCGGCGAATCCGTCGGCCAGGGAGCAGCACACGCAGCCGTTGGCGAAGCTGATCGTGTCACCGTCGTCGGCCTCGATCAGGGCCGCGTCCACCGCGATGTCGCCGAAGTCGTTGACCAGCACGACGACGCGACGGCCATGAGGATCGGCGAGAAGACGATTGACCAGCGTGGTCTTGCCGGCGCCGAGGTAGCCGCCGACGACCGTGAAGGGAAGCGTCACCTCAGGCCAGGGAGGACGGGGCCGGATGGGGCCGACCGGCCAGGACCGTGCCCCACACATGGATGTCCCGGAGGTCGACCGGATCCACGTCGAGCGGATCCTCGGCCAGGACCGCAAGATCGGCGGCCTTTCCCGGCGCGATCGAGCCGACCTCGTCGTCCATCTTCAACTGGTAGGCCGCGCCGATGGTGACGGCGCGGAGCGCGTCCTCGACCGGGATCCGCTCGGACGGACCCAGCTCCCGACCGCTCGCCGTCACGCGATTCACGGCGCACCACGCCACGTGCAACGGTCCGATCGGTGTCACCGGCGAATCGCTGTGCATCGAGAGCGGGACCCCCTCGGCCAGAGCGGTGGCCGCGGCGTTCATCCGCGACGCACGATCGAACCCGACCGTGTCCTCGACGTGCTGATCGCCCCAGAAGAACGTGTGGTTGGCAAACAGGTTGGCGCACAGCCCCATCGCCGCCATCCGGCGGTACTGAGCCGCCGTGGTCAGCTGGCAGTGCTGAACGGTGTGGCGGTGATCCCATCGGGGCGACTCGGCCAGCACCGTCTCGATCGCGTCCAGGAACACGTCGACGGTCTGGTCACCATTGCAGTGCGCGTGCACCGTGATCCCGGATCGGTGGAACGGCCGGAGCCGATCGGCGACCTGTTCCGGCGGCACCAACCACAACCCGTTGGGCCGGTCGCCGAGGTACCCGGGAGGCCGGAGCCGGGCCGTGAAGCCCTGGATCGAACCGTCCAGCACCAGCTTCACGTGGCCGAAGCGCAGCTTGGCCGAGCTCTCGGCCGCTCGCCGGTGCACGAGATCGGCCGCTTCGTCCAGGTCGGCCGGACCCCCGAAGCCCGGGTTGTGGAAGATCGACACCCGGGCCGGGAAGCCGCGACCGTCCACCATGCGACGCAGCCGGTCGATCACGTCGTCGTCGTCGATCGACATGCTGCCCAGGTCGGTCAGCGTGGTCACCCCGGCGTTGCGGGCCAGCGCTCCGAAGTGGTGGATCGCGGTGTCGTTCATCAGGGCGCCGAACAGGGCCCCGATCGCCCCCGTCGCCAGCGACAGTGCCGCCGGCTCCTGCAGCTCGCCGATGGGTAGACCGGCGCCGTCCTTCGGCACCCCTTCGACCATGGTGTCGGGGCCGATCCCCTCGCGGGCCATGAGCGCGGAGTTGACCGTGGCCAGGTGGATGCTGGCGTGCATGACGAAGACCGGGCGCGTGGCCGAGACCCGATCCAGGTGCTCGGCGGTCAAGCGCGCGCCCTTGAAGTAGATGGGATCGAGACCCCAGGCCACGAGGGGCTCGTCGGGATCGGTCATGACCGCTTCGGCGGAGCGCAGCCGCTCGATCACCGCGTCGATGGACGTACACCCCGACCACAACCGATTGTCCGGCGCCCACCGAGCGAAGTAGCCGCAGTACGGGAACTGCCAGAACCCGCCGCCGAAGCTGTGGCTGTGCGCCTCGACGAAACCGGGGAGCAGGACGTGATCGGTGAACCGGTCGTCGACGTTGGCCGGACCGAGCGACCGCAACTCGGCGATGGACCCGGCGGCAACGATGTGGCCGTCGCGGATGGCGACGGCGTCGGCGGTGGGCCGGGCCCGCTCCATCGTGTGCACGGCCCGAGCGGGGTAGATGACCGTGTCCGTCGCCATCCGCCGAATCTACCCCGCCCCCGCATGGCGAACTCGTGAACTCTGGTGGCTCCTCAACGGCTGTGCTGCAAGAACACAGTGGCTCCTCAACGGCGAAAGTTCACGAGTTGGATGGTGAGGGGGCGGTGGGGACCGGGTCCTCCCGGCTCAGCTCGGCCACGACCGCCAGGCCCTGCTGCTCGTCCTCCTGAGCGATCGGTTCCTTCCCGTAGCTGGCGCGGGTGGCCAGCTCGGCCACCCGGACGAATCGATCGTCGCCCTTCGACTCGACGACCACCCGCCGGGCGAGCTCCTGCACCGTCTCACTGGGCTGCCGTTCGACGCCGCGCCGGATTCCCTCCTCGACCAGTGCGGTGGTGAGGGTCGATGGGCGGCGAGCCGGCGCTGCGGCGACGTCCTCCCCATCGTTCCGAGCCCGGCGACGGCGCCACCACCACTGACCGAGCACGATCAACACCAGCGCACCCGCAGCCAGTCCGATCTCGGTCCACGGGATGCCGACCTCGTTGGCCGAGGTCTCGCCGGCCAGCGGGACCGACGCGGTCGGGTCGAACCCCTGCCAGCCCAGATCCGGGAACCAGATCTCGACCCAGGCGTGGGCGTCCTCGGCCCGGACCAGGTACTCGTCGTCGCCCACCTTCTCGCCGGTGACGTACCCGACCGCCAGTCGGCTGGGCACACCGAGACTGCGCATCATCATCGTGAGCGCGGTGCCGATCTGCTCGCAGAAACCGGCCCGGTCGACGAACAGGAGCTGCTCGATGGCGTCGGCCCCTTCGGGCGGCACGGGGATGTCGCGGGTGTACTCGATGTTCTCGCTCATCCAGGCCTCGAGGCTCCGGATCTTGTCGTAGGTCGTCGCCGAGCCGGCGGTGATCTCCTCGGTCAGCGCCCGCACCCGATCGGTCACCGCCGAGTCGTCCAGGAACCGCTGGGAGATGATGGGAGGCTGATCGCCGCAGCGGGATCGCGGCCGGCGGAGCAGATCGGGTGTGACCGCGACGCGCTCGCTCTCCACTTGATAGACCGACCCGGCGGGCATCCACTCGCTGACGATGCTGCCGTCGGCGATCCGGCTCCGGGACCTCTGCGTCGACACGAGTTCGACGGGACGGTAGGCGGCGAAGACGACGTCGGTGCCAGCCCAGACCAGCTCGTAGGTCTGCGACGACCTGACGACCGGCAGGCTGGTGGCCGTCACGCCGACGTCTCCTTCGCCGGGCAACGGGATCATCGGGCTGTCGTCCCCGAGGGGAACGGTCGTCGTGGCGCTGACGGTCCAGTACCGCCCGTCCCACCGGTCGAAGGTCTGCCCCCGCCAGAAGTCGGGGCGGTCGGCCCACACCCGCAGGACCTCCTGGTCACCCAGTTCCCCACGCGTCGAGGTGTCCATCCGGTCGGAGAATCCCCAGTAGGGGCTGGCCCGCCCGTCTCCATCACCGTCGCCATCGGCCAGTTGTGCCGGGGGCCGATCGAGCCCGCCGATCAACGCGGGAAGCAGCAGGGCCAGGATCAGCAGCACCGGGACCCACCGCACCAGGTGCCGTCCGATCCAGGCCCGATCCGCCAGGAGAGCGGCGTTGGTGTCCTGCGCCGGCCAGCGACCCGGCCAGCGCGTCGCTCCATGCACCATGAGAACGGCGAGCGCTCCCACTCCCCACGCCACGGTCCAGCCGAGGGGGAGCTGTCCCCACCGGGCGAGCATCAGCGCCAAGCCGACAGCAGCACGGATCGCACCGATCCCAGCGCGGCCGACCCCGCCAGGATCGCTGCGACGAGGAACGCCGCGGGCCAGACCCGTGCACCCTCGGGTAGGTCGAGACGAGCGGGAACAGTCCCAGCACCGCAGCCGCCAAGCGAACCGACCAGCGTGAGCAACGGCAGCGAGCTCACCGGGCCGCCAGCGGTCCGACGAACTCGTGGGGATGGTCCGGCCGCGGCACCGCACCCTCGACGGCCATGGCCAGCCGGCGGGCCACATCGTTCGGGGACCGGACCGCTGCCCGCATCGGCCCGGTGGCTTCCATCGTCACCAGCAGAAGGGCCGGTGAGCCGCCAGATGGTCCAGTGCGCGACCCGGCGGCCCGACCGGCCACGCCCTCGGCGCCCTCGCCGGCGCCCAGGTCCACCACCAGTTCGACCGCTTCGTGCGCCAGCCGGTCCTCGTCACGCACCAGGAGCGCACCGTGGCGGCGCCGACTGCAGCGCAGTGCACCCGGCGGCGGGTGTCGCCCGCTCGATACGGCCGGACCCCCGCCAGCGACGTGGGGTCCGGCAGCGCCCGGCCTCGCAGGCGATCGGGACGAGCGCCGGTCCCGTCCCGATGGACCAGCGGTCCGACGGCGATCGGCGCCGCGAGCGGCACCGAGTCGGTACGGGTCACCTCGGCCAGGCCCAGCGGTCCGAACACCGTCGTCTCGAAGATGGCGAACGGGTACACGCCGCGCTTCAGGGTCGGAGACTCCAGGGTCCCCTCGGCCGGCGCACTGATCAGCACCGGTCGGCTGCCGCGAAGCGAAGCCATGCGCACGCCCACCGGCCGGCGAACGCCCTCGATGCTGAACCGACACGCCACCGTGTCGCCGGCCCATGAGATCCCGGGCACCGAGGCCTCCAGGCGGACCCGGCGGGCGCTCCACTGGGCGACGACGCTGTCGGCCAGGAACAGCGCCAGGATGACGCCACCGAGGACCCCGAGGATCCAGCCGGACTCCGAATCCGACGAAGCCGACCACAAGAAGAGCGCGAGCACGCCGACCGCCGGCGTCAGCCACGACCCGGTCGGCCGGTACTTCAGCAGCGCGACCGGAGGCGGTGTCGGCGGCCCAGACCTCAGTGCGGCGTCGGAACCGATCCCAACCCCTCCTCGACGAACGCCCACTGGTGCCCACCGCTCTCGAACCCGGCCAGCCGATGCGCCAGCACGGGAGGGGCCACCGTCTTGATGTCGTCGGGGGCGACGAACTCTCGTCCGCTCAGCGCCGCATGGGCCCGGGCGACGTCGACCATCATCCGCGCCGCTCGTGTGCTGATCCAGGCCCGACCCGCGGCGCGATGCCGAAGATCGTCCACCACCGCCAGGGCGTACTCGGCCACCTCGGGGGCCACGTGCAACGCGGCGATCGACCGACGAGCGGCCTCGACGTCCTCCGGTATGCACACGCTCTGGGTCTCGTGCCGGTCGCCGGCAACCGGGTCGACGATGAGCTCCCGCTCGATCGAGCGATCCGGCAGTCCCAACGACAGCCGCACGGCGAACCGGTCCAGCTGCCCGGGGGCGAGCGGAAAGGTCCCCTCGGTGTCGAACGGATTCTGGGTGGCGACGACGAAGAACGGCGTCGGCAGCGGACGCGAGCGACCCGTCCACCGTGATCGTGCCCTCCTGCATGGCCTCGAGCAACGGGGCGTGGGTGCGGGGTGTGGACCGATTCAGCTCGTCGAACAGCACCACGTGGTTGGCGATGGGGCCGGCGCGGAAGACCCAGTCCCCGGTTCGTGGATCGTGGACTTCGCCGCCGGTGAGGTCGGAGGGCAGCAGGTCGACGGCCCCCTGGATCCGGCCCAGATGGCCGCCGATGCTGGCCGCCAGCGAGCGGGCCAGCAGCGTCTTGCCCACGCCGGGCTGATCCTCGAGCAGCACATGGCCCCGCGCCAGCATCGCCGCCACCGCCATGGCCACCACCGGGCGTTTGCCCAGCACGGAGGCCGCGACGTTCTCGACGATCCGCAACCCGACCTGCCCCGCAGTAGAATCCTGTGGTGGTTCCGTGGTCTGCATCGGTTCGTCACGCTCCGGCGTCCGGAGACGAAATACTATCGAGGACCGTGCTCGCGGTCGATGCTCCTGGTGGTCGCCGTTCCTGCTCCTCGTGGGTGGGGTGCTCCAGCTCTACGTCTGGGCCAAGACCCGCCAGGCCATCGACCGAACGGCGGAGGCGCTCCGCTCCGCCGCACCCGTCGCCGACACGCCGCCGATGGCCGAAACTGCGCGTCCAGCTCATCGAGATGGGATTCACCGTGGGACCCACCACGCGCCGTCAGCGAACACGTGCGTCGCCATGATCAGATTCCGCTCCGACGGGGTGGTCGCCGAGAGCGCCGACCCGACCCACCCCAACCACCCGGTCAGCACCGGATTCCTCACCGGTGTTCGAAGGGGGCGGGCTCCTGGCGACCCAACGGCAGCGCCACCTCCCGGTTCCCGAGGGTGATGTCATCCAGGTGCTCCCGGGCGCGCCGATCGACGAGTTGCTGGCAGCGCACGTCCGCGGGTGTCGGCTCATGGAGGCCGCCGGGCACCGCCGCCTCCCCGTGAAGGACGAAGCCGCCGCCCGGCCCTGATCCTGCACCAGCTCGACCATCTGTCCGCTGCGTCCCCAAGCGTCCCGTCGCTCCGGCGCGACCAGGCGGACAACGGCTTCCTAACCAACGTGGTGCCGCCGTGCGGCGGGCCACCTGTTGACCACCGACGAGCCGCGGCCACCGGCGCCTGGCGCCGGCCCGCTCAGTCGGCGGGCGTGAGACGCACCACGGGGATGCGGCGCTCGGTGTTCGCCTGGTAGCTCAGGTACTCCGGGTAGACCGAAGTGGCCAGTTCCCACAGCTCGTCGCGCTCGGGACCCTCGGTGACCCGGACGTCGTAGCTACGTTTGGTCGCCCGGTCCTGGAGGGTGACCTGGTCCGGATTCGCCAGGAGATTGAAGTACCACGGCGGGTGCTTCGGAGCGCCCCCCATCGAAGCCATCACGACGTAGTCATCCGAGTCCGGGACGGCTCACCCGGATCACCGGGCTGTGTCGGATCTCACCGGAACGGGCTCCCACCGTGGTGACGACGACACAGGGCAGGCCGTTGAAGATGGCCCCGTCCTCGCCGTCGGTCTCGAGGTACGACTGCACGTGATTGGCCACGTACGTCGCGGAACGCATCGGGATCCATGTTGGTCATCGCCCCATCGTATGGGACCCGGGCCCGCCCAGCCCTTCTCGTCGCGGCCATCCGATCGGTCAGGGCCAGCAGTCGGCGGCGCATCTCGGCGGACTCGAGCCGCGGACTGGACGCGCCGTGGCCGGCGAAGACCTGTTCGAACCGAAATCGGCCAGCCCGCGGAGCGACGCGGTGAGTGCCTCCCACGAGTACCAGGTGGCATCACGGAAGGCGTACAGATCCTGGCGGCTGTGGCTCCACGCCAGGCTGTCGCCGGTGAAGAGGTAGGTCTCGTCCACCAGGTAGACGACGGACCCTTCGGTGTGGCCCGGCACGGCGATGGCCTGCACCCCAGGAGCGACCTCGGTGACCGGGTCGGTCAACAGGCGGGTGGCGAATGGTGCTGCACTCGTGTTCGGCCTGAGGATCGTGACCGAGGCATCGAACTTCTCGGCCCACTTCTCGGCATCGGCTACATCGTCGCGATGGGTGAGGAGGATCTGGGCCAGCCCGCCCTTCTCCTCGAACGGCCCGGCGAGCTTGAAGGTGTGCCGGGGCGAGTCGACCATCAGGTTGCCGTCGGGTCGGGTGAGGAAGAACGAGTGCGCCCCGAACGAGGCCCGGTCGTTGTGACCACAGCGGTAGACCCCCGGCGCCTCTTCGTGCGGGTAGGGATCCCGTTTCGCAGTGCGGGTCTCGGTGCCGATCGAGCGGGTGGGGCACAACTCACGGGCCAACCAGGCGCGCTCGATCTCGTCCTCGCCGTCGGGCTGACGCTCGAAGACGAACTTGCCACCGCTCCGGATGATCAGGTCGGGGGCGACGCTGGCCGAGGATCCGCACCCGATACATCGCTCGTCGATGAACCACTCGCCTTCGGCACCGTCGGGATTCCGTTCGTCGATCCGAGCCATAGCGAAATCCTAGGGTGGAGGACATGACGACCAACTCGCCTCATCGCATCATTCTCTGGGGAACCGGCTTCGTGGGCACCATGGTCCTGGCCGAGATCCTCGACAACCCGGCGTGGGAGCTGGCCGGCGTCATCGTCAACGATCCGGCCAAGGACGGCCGCGACGTCGGCGAGCTGGTCGGACGGGCGCCCGACCGGGCCTCACCGCCAGCACCGATGCCGCGGCCATCCTCGGTCGAGATGCCGACGCGGTCGCCTACTACGGACCGACTGCCGAGTTCGCCGGCGAGAACATCCGCAACATCTGCGACGCCGCTCCGCACCGGGAAGGACGTGGTGTCGACGGCGATGACCCCTTGGGTCTACCCGGCGATGTGCGACGACCACGAGATCGAGGCCGTCCGCAACGCGTGCATCGACGGCGGCGCCTCGTGTTTCACGACGGGCATCGATCCCGGCTTCGCCAACGACCTCTTCCCGCTCGACGGTGATGGGGGTCTGCGGCCGGGTCGACTCGGTCCGCGTCCAGGAGATTCTCAACTACGACAGCTACACGGGCAGCTACGAACCGATGGGATTCGGCGAAACCGCTGGACCATCGGGCGCTGCTCGAGACCACCGACATCCTCGTCTACGCATGGGGCCGGACGATCCCGATGATCGCCGACGCGATGGGACGTCGAACTCGACGGCATCGACAGCGTCTACGACAAGTGGGAGGCACCCGACGACATCCCCACCGCCCAGGGACCATCGCGGCCGGCACCTGCGGAGCCGTCCGGTTCGAGATCCGGGGCCTCGTCGACGGCGCACCACGGATCGTCATCGAGCACGTCAACCGGATGGGCATCGACGCCGCCCCCGAATGGCCGCGGGGCTCGATGGAGGACGACGACGTGTACCGCATCGAGATCGAGGGCAGCCCCAACGTCACCCAGGAGACGGCCTTCCGGCGCGAGAGCGACGGCGATCCCAACGGCGGAGGGTGCCTCGCCACCGGCATGCGGGCGCTCAACTGCGTGCCCACGGTGATCGCGGCGCCACCCGGACTCCTCAGCCCGCTGGACCTCCCCATCCAGCCCGGCGTCGGGGTCCTCCGCCCGTAGCGAGCACACGGGTGCCTGACCCCGTTGTGCTCGTTTGGCCCTCAGGCCCAGGGCACAGCGCCGACGGGATCGCGCACCAGCCGGCGTGCGACCACCATCCGGTGCACCTCGTCGGGCCCGTCGTAGAGCCGCGCGTACCGTGCTTCCCGGTACATGAACTCGAGCGGCGTATCGGCCGTGACCCCCAGGGCGCCGTGCACCTGGATGGCCCGGTCCACCACGTTGTGCAACATCCGCGCCCCCCAGAACTTGATCAGGCTCACTTCGATGCGGGCATCTCCTCCGGCGTCGAGCGCCCGCGCCGCGTCCAGCGTCATCAGCCGGGCGGCCTGGATCTCCGCCGCCGACTCGGCGATCAACGCCTGGATCTCGCCCTTCTCGGCCAGGTACGAGCCGTGCGCCCACCGTGACGTCGCCCGTGCGCACATCAGCTCGAACGCCCGCTGGGCCTGCCCCAACCATCGCATGCAGTGGAAGATCCTGCCGGGGCCGAGCCGGGCCTGTGCGATGTGGAAGCCCTTTCCCCGCTCGCCCAGCAGATGGTCGCCGGGCACCCGCACATCGGTGAGTCGTACCTCGCAGTGCCCGCCGCCGGTGTGGCCCATGGTCGGAACGACACGCACGATCTCGTAGCCGGGCGTGTCCGTCGGGACCAGGATGGCGCTGAAGCGGGCATGGCGATCGGCGTCGGGTTCGGTGATGGCGAACACGGTCGTGAACGCGGCTCGGTTGGCGCCGGTGGTGAACCACTTGTGACCGTCGATCACCCACTCGTCCCCGTCCCGCACGGCGGTCGCCTCCATCAGGGTCGGATCCGAGCCCGCCACCTCCGGTTCGGTCATCGCCACCGAGGGGTAGATCTCGCCGGCCACCAAGGGTTGGAGGAACACCCGACGCTGCTCGGCACTGGCGAAGCGGTGGAGCATGATCGAGTCCTGCATGGAGAGGGAGCCGACCGCCGCCTGACCCCAGTGCGATCGGCCGATCACTTCGTTCAGGTACACGAAGTCCATGAAGGGCAGGCCGCCTCCTCCCAGCTCGACCGGATGCCCCAGGGCCCACAACCCCGCGTCCTTGGCCTGCTGTTTGAGCTGCGCCAACGCCCCGGCAGCGGCGGCGTCCTCGCCCGCCAGCACGGTCTCGGCCGGGATGACCCGGTCATCGATGAACGCCCGCATGCGGGCCCGTAGATCCTGCAGATGAGAGGAGAGCTCGGGGTCGGCCATGGGCCGAGGCTAGTGAGGCGGGATCCGGGGGGATCGGGAACACCGGGCACCCGGTGCGGTTCGGCGCCGCGGCGATCAGCCCGGCCTGACGTCGGACCGGCGCGCTACGGTCGGATCATCCACCCATGCGTCCCCGTCGGGAACCATCCACCTCCGATTCCTGCCCCGTAGAACCGCCGTGCAGCAACGACCCCTCGTCCGTCGCCTGATCTCGATCCCCACGGTGACGCTCCTGGCCGCCTCGACCTGGATCCTGCTCCCCCTCACCTTCGTCGCAGACCTGGTCACCGCACCGCGCCGGATGCCCGCCACCCGACTGGCCCTCATGGCATGGGGCTACGCGATCTACGAGCTCATCGGCGTGGTCCGTGCGTTCGGGCTCTGGCTGCGCTTCGGCGGCAACGTCAAGGGTCGTCGAGCCAGCGAGCGCCACCAGCGGCTCCAACGGTGGTGGGCAGCCAGCATCGTCGGAGTGGCCGAGCGCACCGTGGGGCTCCGATTCACCGGTCCCGATCCGACGCTGCCCGACGGACCGCTGATCGTGCTGGCCCGCCACAGCTCGATGGCCGACGCCATCCTCCCGGCGTACCTGATCGGCGTGCAGGCCGACCGCCGGATTCGCTACGTGCTCAAGCGGGAGCTGCTGGCCGACCCCTGCCTCGACATCGTCGGCAATCGCCTGCCCAACCACTTCGTCGACCGGGGCGACACCGACGACCACCAACTGACCGCGCTCCGGGACCTCGCCACCGATGCCGGCGACGATGCGCTGGTGATCTTCCCCGAGGGGACCTTCGCCCTGCCCGAGAAACAGATCCGGGCCGTCCACCACCTCGAGCGGCACGATCCCGAGCGCGCCGCTCGGGCCCGTGCGCTGCGCCACACCCTGCTCCCCCGCCCGGCCGGCACCCTGGCCCTCCTGGAGGCCTCCCCTGATGCGGACGTGCTCGTCCTGGCCCACACCGGCCTGGAGGGAGCCGCGTACGCTCGCGGGCTGTGGCGAAGTGTCCCCCTCCGCTCCGCTGTCACGGTGCGGCCCCAGCTCCACGAGCGCACCACCCTGCCGTTCGATCGTGATGATCTGATCGACTGGCTCGATGAGACCTGGGCCGACCTCGACCACTGGGTCGACCGGCAGAACCCGTAACCCCCGGCGCTTCGACCCGAGCCTGGACGACCCGCTGATCCTCGGGCCCGGATGGCCTCGGCGACCCGGCGGTGGCAGGATGCAGCGGTGACCGACACCGCCGTCCCGACCGCTTCCGCCGAAATGGTCGACGAGATCGCCGAGATGGTCAGAGCCGCCGGTGACATCACCCAGAAGTGGTTCCGGCACGAGGCGCTGGCCGTGGACCGCAAGGGTGACGGTACCCCGGTCACCGACGCGGACCGGGCCGCCGAACGGTTCCTGCGCGAAGAGATCGAGAAGCGCTGGCCCGACGACAGCATCGTCGGCGAAGAGGAAGGCGACCGTCGCGGCACGTCGGATCGGACCTGGGTGATCGATCCCATCGACGGCACCAAGGCCTTCACCCAGGGTGTCCCGCTCTACACCAATCTGTTGGCGCTCGAGGATCCCCACGGGCCCCTCGTCGGCGTGATCAACGTCCCCGCCCTGGGCGAAACCGTCGCCGCGGGGCGAGGCGCCGGATGCACCCTCAACGGCGAGCCGTGCCGTGTCTCCGACACCGCCCAGCTCAGTGGTGCCTACCTGACGACCAGCGGGTTCGGCGTGTGGCAGGCCGACCGGCTCATGTCCGTCTATGAGAGCGAGATGCACCTCCGAACCTGGGGTGACGGCTACGGCTACGTCCTGGTCGCAACCGGTCGGGCCGAGGCGATGTTCGACCCCATCGCCAACCACTGGGACCTGGCCCCGGTTCCGGTCATCATCAGTGAAGCCGGCGGCCGATTCAGCGACTTCCGCGGCCGCCCCACGGCGGTCGGCGGCAGCGGCTTGGCCACCAACGGTCGGCTGCACGACGACGTCCTCGATCTGCTGCACCCGTGATCCGTCGGATCCTCGTCGTCGTCGTCGGCATGGCCATGGTGGCCTCCGGTTGCGGCACCGATGAGGAACCGATCCAACCGGATGAGGAAGCGGATCGGCCCTTCATCATCGCCACCACCTCGCTCCTCGGTGACATCGTCGAGAACGTGGTCGGGAGCTCCGCCGACGTCGAGGTTATCGTCCCCGTCGGGTCCGACCCCACCACGTACGAGCTGACCAGCCGCCAGCGGGCCCGGCTGCGCGAGGCGGCGCTGATCGTGTCGATCGGGAGCGGTTTCGAGACCGCCGCCGAGGAGGATCTGGATCGAGCCGCTGCCGCCGGATCGGATCGGTTCGAACTGGCCGACGCCGCCGAGGATCCGCTTCCGGGACGGGAGGACGGCACGATCGATCCCTACGTGTGGACCGATCCGGAGCGGACCGCCGATCTCGTGCTGGCCCTGGGCAACCGGCTGGGCGAGGCCAGCGCCGTCCTGGCGACCGCCGAGGTCACCGATGCCGCCGCCGCCTACGCCCGAACGCTTCGCGAGCACCTCCCAGGAGATCGAGGGGACACTCGCCGACCTCAGCGTCCGTGCCGTGGCCACCGGGAATCGTTCGCTCGCCTATTTCGCCCAGCGATTCGACATCGAGATCGTCGGCGTGGTCGACGCCGACGGCCCACCCCGGTTCGTCACCCAGACGGTGCGGGCCATGGACGAAGCCGGAACCCAGGTGGTGCTCGCTTCGACGTTCGAGGCCGACGTCGTGGCCGAGGTGCTGGCCGGTCAGTCGGAGCAAACGCTCGAGGTGCAAGCGCTGCACCTCGATGATCTCGGGGAGCCCACGTCAGCCGAGGGCACCTACGTCGGTCTGCTCGACGAGCTGGCCCGACAGGTACGCGACGAGCTGGTGTGACCGTGCGCCCGACCCGGGCCGGCGCCGGGCTCCTCCTGGTCGGCATCGCGACGCTCTGGTTCGTCGCCTTCGCCATCCCGGCCGACGCCCATGCCATCCTGGTCGCCACCTCCCCCGGTGATGCCACCCGGATCGACACGGCCCCCGATGCGGTCGAGTTCGAGTTCTCGGAGCCCGTCGAGCTGGAGCTCGGAGGGCTGGCCGTGTTCGACAGCAGCGGCAACAGGGTCGACGAGGCCGGTCCCTCCAGCGAGGGGACCACCGTCTCCATCGATCTCGTCGACGGGCTCCCCGACGACACCTACATCGCCACCTACCGCGTGGTGTCCGAGGACGGGCACCCCATCAATGGCGCCATCGTGTTCACCGTGGGCGCGGCGACCACGCCGGCGACGTTCGACATCGACCAGGTCCTCGACGAGGAGGCCCGCGGATGGGAGGCGTTCGCCGCCGTCGCCCGCTTCGTTACCTATGCGGTGGCGCTCGTGGTCGGCGGCATGGCGTTGTACGGGCGGATCGATCCCTCGGCCACAACGACGACCGGAGCCGGGCCGACCGCACGAGTGCTCAGTCGCTGGTCGGCGCGGGCACCGCACTGCTCGTAATCCCCCTGCAGGCCATCATCGCCTCGGGCCGTGGTGCCGAAGCCGCGTGGGACCTCGACCTGATCCGCAGCGTGGTCGAGGACGACGTCGGGACTGGCCGCATTGGTGACGGCCGCCGGACTCGCCGCGCTCGCCTGGCGTCCCCGCGGCAGGTGGTCGTGGATCGCCGGTGCCGTCGCCGTCCTGGGCTTCGCCATCACCGGGCACGCCCGCGCATCGTCGCCGGCCGTCCTCATCACCCTCGCCAACGCCGTCCACGTCCTCGCCGTCGCCCTCTGGATCGGGGGCCTGATCGTGGTCTTCCTGTCCTTCCGTCGATCGACCGCCCGAAGCGGTCGCCCGCATCGTCGAGCGCTTCTCGTGGACCGCCTTCTTCACCTTCACCGGAGCCGCCGTGGTCGGCGTCGTCATGGCGTGGGCCGAGGTACGGGCCCTGCGTGCCCTGACGTCGACCACATACGGGTGGCTCCTGATCGCCAAGTATCGTGGCCGTCGGAGCCGTCGGCGCCATCGCGCTCTACAACCGTCGCCGGTTGGTCCCCCGGATCGCCGAATCGAGCTCGCGCTCGGCCTTGGCGCGGACGATGACGATCGAGATCGTCGGCTTCCTCGTCATCATCGCGCTCACGACCATGCTGGTCACCACGCACCCCGGCTCGTGCGGAAGCCGGCGTGGGTGGGCTCTTCGTCGAGCGGCTCGACCTGGAACAGGACCTCCGGGTCGAGATGGTCGTCGATCCCAACCGGGCCGGCGACCTGAACGAGATCCACCTCTACTTCACCGATCCGACCGGCCGACCGGTGGACCTGACCGACGTCGAGGTCGCCCTGGCCCTCCCGGCCCGGGACATCCAACCCGTGCGCCGCACGCCCTTCCGCGCTGGACCGGGTCATATGCTGATGTCCGGACGCGAGCTCACCATCCCCGGTGACTGGGAGATCACCATCACCAGCCAGCTCGATGAGTTCACCCAGACAGCCGCTACCTTCGACGTCCCCGTCTCGTGAGGTCTCCCATGTCGATCCACTTCCTTGCGGCCCCGCCTCACCCACGGTCTCGCCGTCCTCGCCACGCTCGTCCTCGTCATCGCTCCCGCCGCACGGCCGGCGCCCATGTCGAGCCCACCAACCCGACCGGCGAGGCCGGTCGGAGGAGCCGATGTCGGATTCGTGCCCACCCACGGGTGTGGCACGGCCGCCACCATCGGCATCGACATCCAGTTGCCCGAGGGCGTGCGCGACCCATGCCGGCCGATCTCGATGGCTGGACCACGTCGATCGACGACCGCGTCGTGTCCTGGGACGGTGGGCCGCTCCCCGACGGGGACGAGGCCACGTTCTCGGTCAACGTCCTGCTCGCCGGACACCCCGGGGACCACCCTCTTCTTCCCCACCATCCAACGGTGCCCTGACGGCGAGTCCCTTGCGTGGATCCAACAGCCCGACGATGGGACCGATCAGTCGTTCCCGGCCCCGGCGATCGCCATCGTCGAGGCAACCGGACCGCCGGGCACCACCACCCCCACATCACCGACCACCACCGCAACTGCGCCGACGACGGCGTCGACCTGGAGCCGCCGACTACGACGATGGCGCCCACGACCAGCGCCGCCCCGACCAGCACCACGGTGCCGCAGGCGACCTTGGTCGACAGCAATCGGACTCGGGCGGTGACGCCCTCGTGCCGATCCTGCTCGCCCTCGGCGGCGTGATCGTGGTGGGGGCCGGCGCCCTGGTCTACCTTCGCCGGCGAGGACCGGACTCAGCCGGTCCGCCGAGGTCCTAGGAGACGCCGGCGGCGATCTCACCCACGCTGCGGATCTCGTCGAGCCGGTTCTTCCAGACGCTGGCTTGCCCGACGTTGCGGGCGAAGTTGGCCTTTCGGACGGCGACCCGACCCGAGACGTCCTCGGGCTGGATCTGCCGGGGGTCGTACTGGGCCTGGATGCCTTCCTTGAGTGCAGCCAGCGCCTCGGACCGCAACTGCGAGACCCGCGACTCGGTGACCCCGAGGAAGTCGGCCAGTTCCTGGGAGGTCCTGTCCTCCAGGAAGTACCCGACGATCACCAGGCGCTGGCGTTCGGGCAACAGGCTCACCGCATCGCGAAGGTAGGCCTGCAGCTCTCGGTTCTCCAGCTCCTCCAGCGGCTCCACGGCCGTGGGGTCGACCAGCACGTCGACCAGCGTCATGTCCTCGTCCTGGCCGTCGTTGATCTCGTGCTCCAGCGCCAGCACGACCGAGCGGAACATGCGGTCCTGGAGTCGGTTGAGCTCGGCCTTGGTCATGCCCAGCTCTTCGGCGGTCTCCGAGATCGACGGCACCCGGCCCAGTCGGGTGGCCAGCCGCTGTTCGGCGTTCTCCAGCCGACGGGCCAGGTTGCGCACCGAGCGGGGAGCCCAGTCGGCGGCTCGCACCGCGTCGAGGATGGCACCGCGGATGCGCTGGGCGGCGAAGCGCTCGAAGGGAACGCCACGGTCCTCGTCATAGCGCTGGGCCGCCTCGACCAGACCCAGTGCGCCGGCTCGGGCCAGCTCGTCGCGATCCACGTGGCGGGGGAAGTGCACCGCCACCTGGAACACCATGTGTTTCACGAGTGGGAGATTCGTCTCGATCATCCCGTGAAGCTCTGCCTGCGTGTCAACCTTCGTCTTCAATGAAACACTCCTCGTCATCAGCCGAGGGAGGTTTCGTCACGATCGGCGACGACCTTGAGCGATTTCTCGAAGAAATCTCCGCTCCGTTTCCTTCGGCACGTTCCGTGACGGTATTGAGTGGTATTCGTCACTCTTCGTGCGAATCAGGCGTCGGCGCCTGCACCTTCGAAGACCGCGGCCCGAACGCCACGGCGGGCCAGCGCGGTCAGGAACGGGACCGGCTCGACCATGCCGGCCAGCCCGGCCACCCCCGGGCCCCGGAGCTGTCCCTGCGCGGCCAGCTCCGCGGTCAGGGCCGCCACGGCGGCGGCCGCCGTGGCCGGCCGATCCATGGCGCCCAGCACGCTGCACGACCGATTCGTCCCCTCGCCACCCTCGCAACTCGACCCGCACGCCACCCGGTCCACCGTCCTCGTGGGGCGGTCGGAGCATGGGGAGGCGGGCGGTGAGCCGATTTCGTCGGTTGGCCGCCACGCGGGCGGTGATCCGGTTGATGCCGTCGAATTCGGGCAGCAACAGGAGGGGATCGGGCAGCGCGGCCCGGTAGCAGTCCATGGCGCCGATCGGGTCCGGAAACCAGTTGAGCTCCCGCCCGGAGGCCGACGGACGCTCCACCCAGGCACCATCCCGCCAGTCGAGGGACGTCTGACCCAACGCCCGGTGATGCTGACGGGCGCAGGCCGGACCCCCGGTACCGCTGCGCGAGACGTGGATCTCGTCGACCCGATCCATCGTGGCGGCACCGTGCCCTGCCAGCACACAGCTGAGTCCGGGAGAGAACCCACATCCGACGACGACCGGAACCCCACGGTCGCGAGCGAGTCCGTCCAACTCGAGGAAGTGCCTCGTCTCGGCCAGGTCGTCGCCCACGGACACCAGCGCGACCCCCTGATCGATCAGCTCACGCGCCCGCGTCGACTGGGTCCCCCCCGGACCGGCGAGGACCACCACCTGCGTCTCCCGGGGAGTCCGGCGGTGAACGAGGCCACGGACGCGGCGATCCCCCAGGGACGCCACGACCGCCGTCGCTCGGGCGCTGTCGGTGTCCTGGATGAGAACCTCGGCCCCATCGGAGATCAATTGGCGTCCGACCCGCACGCCGACGGCGCCGGCGCCGATCACTGCGGCAAGCACGTCAGCGCAGGTCCGGGCCGGTCAGTTCGCGCCAGCCACCCTGCTGCGGTGGTGTGCCGCCGGCACCGCGAAGCCGCAGGACGGAGGCCACGAACCCGGCGATGCCGATGGCCACCGCCGCCCGCCGGATGAGCCGTCCAATCGTCACGCTGTGCCACTCCCCATCCCGGCCGCTTCGTGTCCGGCCGGTGCTGCTGTGGCCTGGCCGGCCCGAGTGCCGACCAGGTCTCCCAGTGGGGCTAGCAGGAATTGAACCTGCGACCTCACCCTTATCAGGGGTGCGCTCTGACCGTCTGAGCTATAGCCCCGGGTCGCCGAATGGCGATCGGTCAGGTTACTCGACGATCCGTCGAGCGGTCTCTTCTTCTATCACGGACACGCGGATTCCCCCGAGCAGATCACTGAGCAGGTTGAACAGGACGGCGAGCACCCCCATGAAGAGCGCCCCACCGAGCGCCATCGCCGCTCCGACCATGACCGAGACCCGGAACATCAGGTCGGGATCGACCGAGAACGCAGTGAGGTCGAAGAGCTCGATCACGAGATCCTCGAAGTCGGTGACCAGTCCGCTGTTGACCGCGAGCGACCACAGGACGACACCGGCCATGATCACCACCATCCACGCAAGCGCGAAGAAGAACACCGAGAACTTGAGGACCGACCACGGATCGATGTGCCGAATGGTGCGGCGCACCTTTCGGGCTCGGAGCTGGCGGGCCCGAAGGCGCTGCCGGACCGACCGGTTCGATGTGGTCGGGGACGCGACCGGCGTGGCCGTCTCGGCCGGAGCCTCTTCGGCCATCGGTTCGCCCTGATCGGCGACCGTCGACGGCGGATGGTGTTCAGCCGGGACCACCGCGGTGTCCTGATCGAACGGTTCGGGAGCGTCCTGGTCGGATCCGTCGGCCACCGGGGGTGGATCGGTCGGTGGCAGGGGCTCGCCGTCGCGCGACACCGCTTCGTCCACGATGTCGTCACCGACGTTCGTCTCGGTCGCGACCTGTGGTGGCATGGCTCTCCCGTCGGCCACAGATCACGCAACGTGACCTCTCCTGCCGATCTGCTGTGCCGCGAGTCTATGGGCGTCGGGGCCGATGCAACATCATGGGGGCGCGACCCGGTCCGCGAGGGCTCGGGCCGACCCCCAGCCCAAGGTGACCTCGACGGTCACCTGCGACCCGGATTCGGTCAGGCGGACCAGGTGTGCGCCGTTGCTCCGGGCGATGGCCACCGCCGCCTCGGGGCCATCGGCTGCTGCCGCCAGCGCGGCGGCGTCGGCTGCGGCCTGTGCCGCGGCACGGTCGACGAGCACCCGGCCCAGGACGAAGACCGCCCCACTGGCGACCACGACCACGCACAGTGTCAACAGCAGCATCGGAAGGGCGACCTGGCCTCGGTCGCGACGAAGAGCTCCCGCTCTTCCGGGGGGATTCGGACCCGTCGTCATCGACGCGCCTCCTCACTCGTGAAACGGACTGCGGGGAGCCGGTGGCTCCCGATCGTCAGCTCTCGTCGTCGCCGGTGCCGGACTCGAGGCCTGACTCGGACCCGGCCGCCGTCTCGGCGTCCTCCGCCTCGTCTTCGTCGCCGGCCGGGGCCGGAGCGATGGCGGCCACGACTTCGCCCTCGTCCAGATTCATGACCCGGACACCGGTGGCGTCGCGGCCCTGGATCGAGACCTCGGCCACCCGCGTGCGGATGACGACACCACTCGAGTTGATCACGAAGATGTCGTCGTCCTCGTCGACCATGAGCGCACCGACGACGTCACCGCGCTCGTCGTTGACCTTCATACTCCGCATGCCCAGCCCCCCACGCCCCTTGGTCGCGAAGTGGTGGGGTTCGGTGCGCTTCCCGTAGCCACGCTCGGACAGGACCAGCAGGAAGCCTTCCTCGCGAACGACGTCGCAGCCCACGACCCGGTCGCCGTCACGCAGCTTGAGGCCGCGGACGCCGGCGGCGGTCCGACCCATGGCGCGGACTGCGTCCTCGGAGAACCGGATGGTCTGACCCCGAGCCGAGGTGACGAAGATGTCGTCGCCGGTGTTGGTCGGGATGACACGGACCAGCTCATCACCGTCCTTCAGACCCGAGCGCGATGAAGCCGCCCTTCAGGTTCTTGTCGTACTCGGTGAAGTTGGTCTTCTTCACCGTGCCGCCCTTCGTGCAGAAGAACAGGAACCGGTTGGTCTCGTAGTCGCGCGTGTCGATGATGGCCTCGACCTCTTCGTCGGCGTCGAGCTCCAGGAGGTTGACGATGGCCGTCCCGCGCGCCGTGCGGTCCAACATGGGCACGCGATGGGCCCGCAGCCGATACACCCGGCCCCGATTGGTGAAGAACAGGAGATACGCGTGGGCGGATGTCTGCACGAGGTGGGTCAACACGTCCTCGTCCTTGAGACGCGCCCCGGCCACGCCGCGACCGCCACGCCCCTGACTGCGGAACGTATCGATCGACATGGCCTTGATGTACCCCTGGGCACTGAGGGTAATGACGACGTCCTCGTCGTCGATCAGGTCCTCGATGTCCAGGTCGCCCTCGTCGTGCGTGATCTGCGAGATGCGGGCGTCGGCGAACTCGTCGCGGACCTCGACCAGTTCGGTCTTGATGACCTCGCGCACCTTGGCGTCGGAACCGAGGATGGCCTCGAGCTCGGCGATCTGCGCCACCAGCTTGTTCATCTCGCTCTGGAGCTCCTCACGACCCAGTCGGGTGAGGCGACCGAGGGTCATCTGCAGGATGGCCTCGGCCTGGCGCTCGGTGAACTCGAACGGTTCGGCCTGCAACGCCTCGTCGGCGGCCGCCCGGTTCTCGCTGCCCCGAATGGTGGTGATGATCTCGTCGATCAGGTCCAGCGCCTTCAACAGACCTTCGACGATGTGAGCCCGGTCACGCGCCTTGGCCAGCCGGAACTCGGAACGGCGGCGGACGACCTCGACCTGGTGACCCAGATACGCGTCGAGGGCCTCACGGAGATTCAGCGTGCGCGGCACACCGTCGACCAGAGCGACCATGTTGACCGAGAAGCTCGTCTGGAGGGGGCTGAGCTTGAACAGCTGATTGAGGATGACGTGGGCCGACGCCCCCTTCTTCAGATCGATCACCAACCGGGTCTCACCCTTGGCCGAGTAGTTCTCGACCCGGGAGATGCCCTCGATCTCACGCTTGTTGACGAGCTCGCCGATCTTCTCGGAGATGGCTTCGACGCTGGTCTGGAACGGCACGGCGGAGACGACGATCTGATCCCGCTTGTCCCCTTCGACGATCTCGGTGACCGCCCGCAGTTTCATCGAGCCCCGACCGGTCCGGTAGGCCTCCCGGATGCCGGCGTGGCCCATGATGATGCAGCCCGTGGGAAAGTCGGGGCCCTTGACGAAGGTGCACAGGTCGTCGACCGTGGCCTCGGGGTGCTCGAGCAGGTGGACGGTGGCGTCGACGACCTCGCCCAGGTTGTGGGGCGGGATGTTGGTGGCCATTCCCACCGCGATGCCCTGCCCGCCGTTGACCAGCAGGTTGGGAAACCGGGCGGGGAGGACGACGGGTTCACGTTCGCTGTTGTCGAAGTTGCCGACGAAATCGACCGTGTCCTCGTCGATGCTCTCGAGCAGTCGCATGGCGAGGGGGGCCAGCCGGCTCTCCGTGTACCGCATGGCCGCCGGCGGGTCGGCCGGTGACCCGAAGTTGCCGTGCGGGTCGATCAGCGGGTGCCGCACGCTGAAGGGCTGACCAAGGCGGACCAGCGCGTCGATAGATCGCGGTGTCGCCGTGCGGGTGGTAGCGACCCATGACGTCGCCCACCACGCGGGCGCACTTCACATGGGAGCGGTCGGGGCGGAATCCGCCCTCGTGCATCCCCCAGAGAATCCGGCGGTGGACCGGCTTGAGCCCGTCTCGAGCATCGGGCAGCGCCCGGGTGACGATGACCGACATGGCGTAGTCCAGGAAGGACTGCTCCATCTCCTCCTGGATCTCGATCGGTTCGATCGACCCGGCGGCGATCCCGCCGTATTCGTCGCCCTCGTCGGGCGGTGATACATCGCTCATGACTGCCTCTGCCTCGCAGTGGAATTCGACACGTGGGTCAGATGTCCAGGAACCGGACATCCTTCGCATTGGACTGGATGAACTTCTTGCGGCGTTCGACGTCGTCACCCATCAGGGTGGAGAAGACCTCGTCGGCGATGGCGGCCTGATCGACCGACACCTGGAGCAAGGTGCGCCGGGCCGGATCCATCGTCGTGTCCCACAGCTCGGACGAATCCATCTCGCCCAGGCCCTTCAGGCGGGCGAAGTCGGCCTTGTGATCGGGGTGCTCCTCCATGAACCGGTCCTTGGCCGCCTCGTCCTTGAGATAGACCTTCTCCTTGCGTACCTCGGTGGAGTAGAGCGGCGGCTGCGCGATGAACACATGGCCACCCTTGACCAGCTCTCGCATCTGCCGGAAGAACAACGTGAGCAACAGCGTCCGGATGTGGGAGCCGTCGACGTCGGCATCACACAGGATGATCACCTTGTGGTAGCGGAGCTTCTCCACGTCGAACTCCTCGGCGAATCCGGCCCCGATGGCCTGCGCCAGCGCCGTCACCTCGTTGTTCTTCAGCATCTTGTCGATGCGCGCCCGCTCGACGTTGAGGATCTTGCCCCGGATCGGGAGGATGGCCATGGTCCGTGGGTCACGGGCCTCCTTGGCCGACCCGCCGGCCGAGTCGCCCTCGACCACGTACAGCTCGGACTCTCGAGGCTCGCGGGAGGAACAGTCGGCCAGCTTGCCCGGAAGGCCGGCGCCGTCGAGCGCCGACTTACGGCGAATGTTCTCCCGGGCGTCGCGCGCCGCGATGCGGGCCCGCTGAGCATGCACGGCCTTGTTGACCACACGCTTGGCTTCGGACGGGTGTTCCTCGAACCAGTCGGCCAGACGTTCGTTGGTCGTCTTCTGCACCAACGAACGCATCGAGACGTTGCCCAGCTTGGCCTTGGTCTGGCCCTCGAACTGCGGATCCCGCAGACGAACCGACACGATGGCGGTCAGGCCCTCGCGGATGTCCTCGCCCGAGAGGTTGTCGTCGTTGTCCTTGAGCACGCCACGATCGTGGGCGTACGCGTTGATCACCCGGGTCAGGGCGCCGCGGAATCCCTCGACGTGCATACCACCTTCGGTGGTGTTGATGCCGTTGGCGAAGCTGTGGATGCCGTCGTTGAAGCCCGTGTTCCACTGGAACGCGATCTCGACCTCCTGCTCCTCGTCCTCCCCCTCGAAGTAGCCGACCTCGGTGAACAACGATTCCTTCGCCGTGTTGAGATGCCGGACGAAGTCGATGATGCCGCCCTCGTAGTGGAACACCTGGGGCGCCGGGTCGTGATCGGGGCGGAGGTCCGTGAAGTGGATGGCCAGCCCGCGGTTGAGGAACGCCATCATCTGGAACCGTTCGGTGATGGTCTGGGCCCGGAACTCGATCCCTTCCTTGAAGATGGTGGGATCGGGCCAGAAGCGCACCGTGGTACCACTCCGACCATCGGGGGCGACACCCGTGACGCCGAGCGGCTCCTTGGGCTCGCCGCCGTCGGCGAACGACATGAAATGGCGTCGGCCGTTGCGGTCGATCTCGACCTCGAGCCGCCGGGACAGCGCGTTCACGACGGAGACCCCCACCCCGTGGAGTCCGCCCGACACCTTGTACCCCTCGCCTCCGAACTTGCCGCCGGCGTGGAGCACGGTGAGGACGACCTCAGCGGCCGATTGTCCCTGCTCCTCGTGAACGTCGACCGGGATCCCGCGACCGTCGTCGCTGACCTCGCAACCACCGTCGGCCAGGAGCGTCACATCGATCCGGCTGGCGTGCCCGGCCATGGCTTCGTCGACCGAGTTGTCGACCACCTCGTACACCAGGTGGTGCAGGCCGGTCGGACCGGTGGAGCCGATGTACATCCCGGGACGTTTCCGAACCGCCTCGAGACCCTCGAGAACCTGGATGTCCTTGGCGTCGTAGGAGTTGGTTTGCTGCGCCACGGCGCGCCCTTTCACACAGGAGAACTTCACGGTGATCGACCGTCATCTCGGCCGCCATACGGGGCCTGCCGCGATGAACGGCAGGCGAGTCCTGGGGGAAGATCACGTGGGTGTCATTCTACCAGTTCGGGGGCCCCTGAGGGCGCCATCGCGCCCCACGCCGGAACCGTCACGAGCGTCGCTGGACCGTCACGTCGAGCCGGGTCGGCTGGTCGCTCTCCAGGAGGGTCCGAACCGACTCCAGCAGGGCGGATTCCTGCCAGGCGAGATGGCTGACCAGCGACGGATCCTCGGCCGCCACGAACAGCGTTTCGGCCTCGAGCCGGCGCGGGTGACATCGTGGCGCGATCTCGGGTCCGACCAGCGCCGGCCAGGCGTCGACGACCTGCACGATCGCTGCCACCGGAGCCGCGCCCAGCCGACGGAGGACCGCGTCGAGACCGGCCTGCAGCGGTCGTGGCGGTCGGTGCCGGTCGTCCGGCAGGGGCTCAACCATCGGCTCGATGGAGCCCGTCGCCGGTTGCGTCGAGGGTCTGTTCCACATCGACCGACCGGGGAACCTGTCCCGCCGTCGTCAGCACCACCTGGCCGGGCGGGAGCGTGTGCACCAACGCGTCGGCCCGGGCGTGGTCCAACTCACTGAAGACATCGTCGAGGAGGAGCACCGGGGCCCGTCCGATCGCATCGGTCACCGCCACATGGGCGCCCAGTTTCAGGGCCAGGGCCAGGGATCGTTGTTCACCCTGTGACGCATGCGTCCTTCCCGGCAGTTGGTTGAGGTGAATCTCGAGGTCATCGCGGTGGGGGCCCACCAGCGTCACCCCGCGCCGGAGCTCGTCGTCGCGGACCGCGTCGAGCGCCGCAGCGAGATCCCCCTGTTCCCAGGTGGACCGGTAGGACAGGTCGACGCGTTGATCGGATCCACTCACATCAGCGTAGAGACGTTGGACCCGTGGCGCGATCGCCGTGAGCAGGTCGCGCCGTTCGCCCGCCAGCTCCTCTCCGCTCGCCGCCAGCTTGGCGTTCCAGACCGCCAGCGTCATCCCGACATCATCGGAGAGCCGGCCCCGAGCCTGTTTCAACAACGCGTTCCGCTGCCGCAGGATCTTCTCGACCTCGGATCGCAGGGCGTCGAGCTTCGGCCGTCGGGCCACCATGACGTCGTCGAGGAACCGGCGACGCAACGCCGGCCCAGCCTTCACGATCGCCAGGTCGTCCGGAGCGAACACCGTCGTTCGCACCACCTCGACCAGCTCGCGGCCGCGGGTCACCTTCTGCCCGTTGACCTGGGCGCGGGAACGGCCACGGGTCGAGATCTCACACTCGACCAAGAGGGCACGCTCATCGTGCTGCACCCGGCCGCGGATGACCCCGCTGTCGCAACCGTCGCGCACCATCGTGTCGGCCGCGACCCCCCGAAACGATCGTTGGGTGCCGAGATAGCCCATCGCCTCGATGAGGTTGGTCTTGCCGATGCCGTTGGCCCCGCGGATGACCGTCAGACCGGGACCGAACGTCGCATGCGCGGCTTCGTAGGAACGAATGTCGGTCAGCCAGAGCTCGGCGACATGCACGCAGCGGCGCTCAGCTGACCCGTACCGGCATCAACAGGTAGAGGAAGTCCTCGCGCTCCACCGACCGGAGCACGGCCGGCTTGAGGGCGTCGACGGTCTCGAGCGTGATCTCGTCGCCCGGCGTGACCTCGATCCCGTCCATGAGGTATTCGGGATTGAAGGCCACGGTCAGTTCGCTGCCCTCGTAGCCGGCATCGATCTGCTCGTGGGCCTGACCCACGTCCTGGGTGACCGCCAACAGCTCGAGACCGCCCTCGCTCATGACCAGGCGCACCGGTGTGGCTTCGCGGGCGAGGAGGCGCACGCGGCGCAGGGCGTCGGCGATGGCGCTCCGCCCGACCGTGACCCGATTGGGTTGGGTGGTGGGAATCAGACCCTTGTAATTCGGGAAGTCTCCCTCGATCAGCCGGGTGCTGACCTGGATGTCATCCAACTCGAACGTGGCGTCCCGATCACCCAGGCGCAACGTGACCTCGCCCTCGGCCAGCAGGCGAGCCAACTCGCTCAACGCCCGCGACGGGACCAACACGCTCTGGCCGGCCGACAACACACTGGCGCCGGGGAGGTCGCGGACCGCCAGTCGGTACGAGTCCGTGGCGACCAGACGCAGGCCGCCCTCCTCGGCGGTGAACAACACCCCGGTGAGGATCGGCCGACTGTCGTCGGACGACGCGGCAGGCACCACCTGACGAAGCGCGTCCGCCAGCGCCGCTGCGTCGAAGGTCACCGCATCATCGGGAGGCTCGGCCAGGACCGGGAACTCCTCGGCCGGGATCAATCGGATGGAGAAGTCGGATCGGCCCGAGGTGATCTCGGCCTGGTCATCGGTGGTGGTGACCTCGACGGCACCCTCGTCTAGCGCCCTGACGATGTCGGAGGCCAGCTTGGCGGGAATGACGACTGTCCCGTCCTCCTGTCCGGCGACGGTCACCGAGACGACGATCGTGAGATCCAGATCGCTTCCCGTGAGCTCCAGACGATCGCCGGTGAGCTCCACCCGGAGACCGGACAGCACCGGAAGAGAAGCACCGCGGCTGGACACCGCTCGGCTGGCGGTGGCCAAGGCATCGGCAAGGACGTCACGCTCACAGCGGAACTTCACAGTCTGTTCACTCCTCTTCCCTGTCTGATTGGGTAACCGTAGTCAGTAGTAGATAGGTCCTGTGGGTTGTGGATGGACCGGCGCGATCGTTGCCGTACGAACGATGTCGCGTCCACCGGTCGATGCACAGCGATCAACATCTCACAAGCGTGTGATTCGCGAGCCTGGGGGTAGTGCGTCGGTCGTCCAGAGGGGTGGGCCGGTTACCAACACCCCTGGGGTCCGATTTCCACGGTGCTGTCCACGACCCTGTCCACAGCGCCTGCCACGTCGTGGTGGGGAGCAGGGTCGTCACGCCTGCTTGACCCGCTGGGTGAGCTCGGTCACCTGATCGTAGGTCTGGCGTCGTTCGCCCAGCTGGTTGCGGATCTTCTCGCAGGCGTGGATCACCGTGGTGTGATCCCGACCCCCGAACTCGCGAGCGATGGCCGGATAGCTCAGATCGGTCAGCTCGCGCACGACGTACATGGCGATCTGCCGTGCCGCGACCAGCGGGCGTCGCCGGCTCTTGCCGCAGATCTCCTCGATGGTGAAGTCGAACATGTCCGAGGTCTGCTCGAGGATGAGCTTGGGGGTGATGGGCCGGGGCTCGGCGGCGGAGAGGACGTCGTGGAGGATCCGTGAGGCGAGCTCGGGGGTGGCCTGCTCCTGGTTGAGGTTGGCATAGGCCGAGACCCGGGTCAGAGCGCCCTCGAGCTCACGGATGTTGTTGGTGATGTGCTTGGCGATGTACTCGAGCACATCGTCGGGGAGCGAGTTGTTGTGGAGCTCGGCCTTCTTGCGGAGAATGGCCAGCCGGGTCTCGAGGTCGGGCGGCTGGATGTCGGTGATCAGACCCATCTTGAATCGGCTGCGCAGCCGGTCTTCGAGGGTGGGGATGGAGTCCGGTGGCCGATCCGAGGAGAGAACGATCTGGCGATTCGACTGATGGAGTGAGTTGAAGGTGTGGAAGAACTCCTCCTGGAGTCCCTCCTTGCCCTCCATGAACTGGATGTCATCGACCAGCAGCACGTCGATCTCGCGGTACTTGCGCTTGAAGCTCGGTTGGGTGTTGCGCCGGATCGACTCGACGAACTCGTTGAGGAAGGTCTCGGTCGACAGGTAGGAGACGCGATAGGTCGGGTAGTTGTCGGACACGTAGTTGGCGATGGCCTGCAGGAGATGGGTCTTGCCCAGACCGGCGCTGCCGTAGATGAACAGGGGGTTATAGGACTTGGCCGGTGTTTCGGCCACCGACAGGGCCGCAGCGTGGGCGAACCGGTTGGACGCGCCCTGGACGAACGACTCGAACGTGTACCGGGCGTCGGTGGGCGAGCTGGCCGGAGCGGGCGGGGACGCCAGGATCGGGGCGGTGGTGCGACCGCTCACCCGGCCGTTGGACAGCGCGTGGTGACCGTCGCGACCGTCGGTGGGGGACGAGGCGAGCTCCCGAGCCGGATCGGGGGTCTGCGTGAGATCGATGGTCAGTTCACCATCTGTTTCGACGATGATGGTGACGTCTCGAGCGGGAGAGGGCACCTGATCCAGGGCCGAGCGCACCAGGTCGACGTAGCGGGTCTCGATCCGCTCCTTCATCAGCACGCTGGGCACCCCGAGGGTGAGGACGACATCCTCGACGCCGACGGGGGTGACGTGTTCGAACGTGCTGTGCCAGACCCCATCCGGAACCTGGGGCCGAATCAGGTCACGACATGCGGTCCAGACCTGGCTTGCTTCCTGCACGCTGCGCCCTCCGGCTTCTTCCACAACACTCTCCACATCTGTGGATAAAGGGGTCAACCACCGCAAGGCGTCGCCGGGACGAACCCTGCGCACGCTTCGATGCCCACCATGGAACCGTCCGATCCGATGGGACGGGACCAGGGAACCTAGCACTGCCGGTAGCATGTCGCATCACGTCGGTGGTGGATGGTCCAGCAGCGGCGACTTTTTGCGCACCGGCGGTTCTCGACCTATGGTCGGCCCACATCTGTGCCCATATGGCAGTGTCATTCCGGTGTGTCATGGGGTCCACGGAACGTTGTCCATCCGGTCAACCGGCCGGTCGTCCTGCTGGTGGTGGCGCGGCACGAGTCGCCCACACGAGGAGTTCCCGTTGAAGCGTACGTACCAACCCAACGTTCGGAAGCGGTCGAAACGGCACGGCTTCCGCAAGCGGATGTCCTCCCGCGGGGGCCGGGCCGTGATCCGGTCCCGCCGCCGCAAGGGACGACACCGGTTGTCGGCCTGATCTGGCGTATTCGTGACCGCCGCACCTTCGGGCAACTCCACGCTGTCGGCCACCGAGCCACGCGGGGAAGTGTGACCGCCATCTGGCTTCCGGGCGAAACGCCGCCGCGGGTGGCCTTCGCCGTCGGGCGACCCGTGGGCAACGCGGTCGCCCGGAACCGGGTCAAACGACGGCTCCGCGCCGCCGTGACCACCCTCGACGCCGACCAGCGCGGCATTCCCGGGGGTGCCTGGCTGTTCCGGGCCCGGCCCGACGCCGCGCTCCGACCGTACGATCGGCTCTGCTCCGACGTCGAACGGGCCATGGAGGCGGCCCGGGACCGATGAGCACCGAAACGACGAACCCGGCGCCACCGAGCGAAGAATCACCCCCCGGTCCCGTGGCCCGCCTGGTCATGGGGCTGATCCGCACCTACCAGCACGCCCGGGCTGGACGCCTGTCCCCGTGCCGGTTCCAACCCACCTGTTCCACCTACGCCCTCGACGCCGTCCAGACCCATGGGGCGCTCCGCGGCGGCCTGTTGGCCGTCCGGCGTATCGGGCGCTGTCACCCCTGGGGTGGCGCCGGATGGGACCCCGTCCCCGAACGGAGATCGTGAGCAACCATGTTCGATGCCATCGCCACCGTCCTCGCCTGGTGCTACGACCTCGTCCACTCCTACGCCGGCGCCATCGTCCTCCTGACCTTGGGTGTCATGGTCCTGTTGACCCCGTTGACCCTCAAGGGCACACGGTCCATGATCAAAATGCAGGAGATGCAGCCAGAGCTCAAGAAACTGCAGGAGAAGCACAAAGACGACCGGGAAAAGCTCAACGAAGAGATGATGGCGTTCTACAAGGACAACGGCATCAATCCCGTGGCGGGCTGCCTGCCCACCCTCATCCAGATTCCGGTCTTCATCGTGCTCTACCAGGTGATCCGGGGGCTGACCAGCCGGGTCGGCGGCCTCGGATCCGAGACCGGCGGCGCCATGGTGGGCCGAGAGTTCCCGGCCAAGCCGACCTTCGATCCCAAGTACATCAACCACGACACCCCCCTCTACCAGGATCTCTCCGGCACCAACGAGATGTTGTCCTGGGGTCTCGATCTCTCGATCACCCCGTCCCAGGCGATCAGCGAGGGCCTGGTCTCCGCCCTCCCGTACCTGGCGCTGATCGTGGTGGTGGGTGTGTCCAGCTGGTACCAGCAGAAGCAGATCCAGGGCCGGCGTCGCCCCGGACAGGCCGATGTCAATCCGCAGCAACAGGCCATCATGAAGGTGCTGCCGTTCATGCTGCCGGTGATCTCGTTCTCCATGCCCACCGCGCTGGTGATCTACTTCGTCTTCTCCAATCTCTACCGCGTGGCCCAGCAGAGCTGGATCACCCGAACCCTCTACGCTGACGACGGTGAACTGCACGATGTCGCGGAAGCCCACGCCGCTGCGGCCGGCAAGGCCAAGTCCGGCAAGGGGGGCGCGGCCAAGAGTGGGAAGTCCGGTGGGGCCAAGTCGGGCGGCGGCAAGTCCGGAGGGAGCAAGTCGGGCGGCGGCAAGAAGTCGGGAACTTCAGGTGGGGGCAAGTCGGGTGGGAGCAAGTCGTCGGCCAAGGGCGGAACGGCCACCAAGACCCGGGCCTCGTCCCGGAGCAAGAACGGAAAGTCCGGATCTTCCGGGGGACGCAAGAAGCCACCGCCTGCAGCGGCGGCCGCACCGACACCGCGTCCTCGGAAGAAGAAACGAAAGAGGAACTGATTCATCGTGGAATGGGTAGTGACGACCGGCAAGACGGTCGAACAGGCGAAGGAACGTGCCCTCGACCAACTCGGGATCGCGGCCGATGAAGCCGAGTTCGAGACCATCGCCAGCCCCAAGAAGGGGCTGTTCGGAATGGTGCGGGGCGAGGCGCAGATTCGGGCCCGGGTCCGTCCGGTCCAACCTCGCGCCAAGAAGGACGCCCGCAGGGGACGCAATGGCGGCGGGGGCAACAAGCGCAGTGGGGGCAACAAGCGCGGCGGCGGGCAGGGTCGCAGTAAGTCCAAGGGATCCGGTGGAGGCGGACGCCAGGGGGGTGGCAACAAGAAGGCCGAACCGCAAGCCGAAGGGGATCGTGTTCCGGCGAGCACTGCGGCCAAGAAGAAGAGCAGCGGTCGGAAGGATGCCCCGGCCCGGAACAAGCCCAAGAAGGATCAGGAGGCCATAGTGAACATGAGTGTTCAAGAACAGTCCGAGGTGGTCGAGGAGTTCCTGAGCGGTCTGGTCGATGCCTTCGGGTTCTCCGCCGACGTGTCGATGACCGAGATCGAAGAGGACACGGTGCTGGTCCGGGTCGACGGCGACGGGTTGGGACTGATGGTCGGCCGGAAGGGTCGAACCCTCTCGGCCATCCATGAGATCAGTCGGGCCGTGCTGCATCGCGAGGCCGACGGCCCGCTGCGGGGGCGTATCCGCCTGGATGTGGCCGGCTATCGCGAACGGCGGCAGGTCGCCCTCGAGGGATTCGTCCAGGAAGCGGCCGCGAAGGTGCTCGACGACGGGGTGGATCTGGCGCTGGAACCGATGTCCGCTCCCGACCGCAAGATCGTGCACGACACGGCCGGCGGGATCGAGGGCATCCGCACCCTGTCCGAAGGCGAGGAGCCCAATCGACGCGTGGTCCTGGTGTCCGAGGGCGCTGGCGCCGAGGATGCCCGTGCCGATGAGGACATCGATGAAGGCACGGTCGATGGAGAGACGGCCGATGGGGACACGGTCGATGGAGAGACGGCCGATGGGGAGACGGCCGATGGAGAGACGGCCGATGGGGACACGGCCGATGGAGAGACGGCCGATGGGGACACGGCCGATGGGGACACCGGCGAGGGCGACACCGGCGAGCGCGACGACTGAGCTCGGCCCGGTTCCTGCTCGAGGAGGCCGCTCGGCGCGGCCTCCTCGGGGGTTCGGTGGCCGATCATGTCGCCCATTCGCAGGCGTTCGCCGTCGCCGTGCGCGCGTGGTTGCGCACCGGTGGGCGGCCGGGCGCTGACGCGGCAGCCGGGGGCGAGGGCTCGGCGGGATCGCCGGGCCAACGGACCGGATCCCTCGCCGACATCGGCTCGGGGGCAGGGGTACCGGGCCTGGTCCTGGCCGAGCAGCTCCCCGAGCTGGCGGTGACGTTGGTCGAGCGTCGGGAGGGACGTGCGACCTGGCTGGACGAGGCGGCCGGCACGCTGGCTCGCAACGGGACTCGGCTCGAGGTGTGGTGTGCCGATCTCTACGACCTGGCCCACGGTGACGCACGGGGGCGGTTCGACGTGGTCACGGCCCGAGCGTTCGGAAGCCCGGTTGCCACCGCCGAACTGGGTGGGGCGTTGCTCCGGCTGGGAGGGGTCCTGGTGGTCAGTGAGCCACCCGACCGGCCCGACCGGTGGGATGCGGTCGACCTCGACGGTCTGGGTCTGGTGGACGAGGGCCTGTCGGCGGAGGGCACAGCGGTGGAGGGCACAGCGGCTGGGGGAAGAGCGGGCGGCGGGGGAACCGCTGGGGAGGACAGGGTTGGGGATGACAGGGCCCACCCGGATCGACCACGCGCTCGATTTCGGTTGTTGGTTCGTCGTCGGCCGTTGGCCGGGACGCGACCTCGGCGGAACCCCCGGTCGTAGCGGACGCCGACCGCATCCGTTTCACGTGAAACTGAGCCGGTGGATCAGGGCCGACGGGTGCCGGTCCACTGGGGATTCCCTGTTTCACATGAAACCTCGGACTTGGCCTTGACCGGCGAGCAATCGAGCGACGAGGATAGCGGTCGCTTGTGGCCCGACCAGAGGAGCCGGACATTGATCGCTCGCCCCCTTCCGCGCGTCATCGCGGTGGCGAATCAAAAGGGTGGGGTCGGAAAGACGACCACATCGGTGAACCTCGGCGCCGCACTGGCCGACCTTGGGTTCCGGACCCTGGTGGTCGATCTGGATCCCCAGGGCAACGCCAGCACCGGGCTGGGGATCAGCCCCCGCAACATCGAGCACACGATGTACGACGTGATCATTCACGGCGTTGCGTTGGAGGACTGCCTCGAGGCGACGGCCGTGAAGCACCTGTTCGTGGCTCCGGCCAATCTTGATCTGGCGGGGGCCGAAATCGAACTGGTCCCGGCCTTCAGCCGAGAGATGAAGCTGAAGCAGGCCATCGATGAGGTGCGCGACGACTTCGACTACATCATCATCGACTGCCCGCCCTCACTCGGCCTCCTGACCGTGAACGCGCTGGCGGCGGCGTCGGAGGTCATGGTGCCGATCCAGTGTGAATACTACGCCCTCGAAGGGCTGGGGCAACTCCTCCGAAACGTCGACCTGGTGCAGAGGAACCTGAACACCGATCTCGAAGTCAGCGCCATCGTGCTGGTCATGTACGACGCCCGGACCAAGTTGGCCGAACACGTTGCCCTGGAGGTTCGGCAACACTTCGGTGACACGGTGTGTCGGAACGTGATCCCCCGTTCGGTCCGGTTGTCGGAGGCGCCCTCGTTCGGCCAGCCCATCACCGTGTTCGACCCATCATCTCGGGGGGCCATCGTGTACCGCGAACTGGCTCGGGAGGTAAGTGGAAGATGACCGACGGACGAAAGGGCGGTCTGGGTCGAGGACTCGGCGCCCTGATCCCGACCGAAGCCACCAGCGGGACGGCGCCGGAAGGCGTCCTGCGTGACGTGCCCATCGACGAGATCGAGGCAAACCGGTTCCAGCCCCGTGAGCGGTTCGAGGAGGCGTCCTTGATGGCGCTGGCTGACTCGATTCGTGAGCTCGGGGTGCTGCAGCCGGTCCTGGTGCGAGAGTCGGACGCTGGGTACGAACTGATCGCCGGCGAACGCCGATGGCGGGCCGCGAAGCGGGCCGGACTGACCACCATCCCGGCGTTGGTGCGGACCGCAGACGACCTGGCGTCGTTGGAGCAGGCGGTGGTGGAGAACCTGCATCGCGCCGACCTCAATCCCTTGGAGGAGGCAGCCGCCTACCAGCAGTTACTCGAGGACTTCGAGTTGACCCAGACCACGCTGGCCACCCGCGTGGGAAAGAGTCGGTCGGCGATCAGCAACCTGCTCCGATTGTTCCAGCTCCCCGGGTCCATCCAGAAGTTGGTCATGGATGGTCGCCTGGCCGAAGGCCACGCGCGAGCGTTGTTGGGGACCCCTGATCGTCAGCAGCAGGAGCGGTTGGCCCAGCGGGCCGTCCGCCAGGGATTGAGTGTTCGCGAGGTGGAGGAGGCGGTCCGGGCCCTGGATGGCGAGGACGGCGGCGCACCTCCGGCCCCGAAACCGGCGGCGCTGCGACCGCCCGGTTTGCTCGAGCTGGAGAATCTCCTGTCCGACCATCTGGCCACCAAGGTGACGGTCACCATGGGGACGCGACGGGGTCGGGTCCAGATCGATTTCGCCGATCTGTCCGACTTGGAACGGATCTATCGGGCCATGACCGAACCGGTCTCGGAGGACGACGAACCCAGCTGAGGGTTTGTCCACAGCCTGTGTGAAAGGCTGTGATCAATGTTGCGTCGAGGCTCAGAGTCGAGCGCCCGCTTCGGGCCGCGTCGATCCCGTTCGAGCCGGCTCGCTCAGCCCTCGAGCGGGGTCGAACACCACGACGCGACCGCGGTGAGCAACGCGTCGGCGATGGTGGGAGCGTACCGGACCAGGGTCACCGGAGGGCCGATGCGGCTCTCGACCGCGGTCATGCGGGTCTCCTTGAGCAGGGGGACCTGACCGCCGACACAGCGACCGATCGCCGGGAGGACCGCGTCGAGCTCCCGGCACACCAGGGACGCAAGTCGGCGACCGCCGACCGACTCGAACGTGGGTCCCTCGTAGTAGGCGTGGGTCACGCCGTCGGGGACCTGGCTGCGGAGCGAGTAGACCAGGGAGGCGTCGAATCGGTTGGCCATGGCGGCGCAGGCCGATGGGTCGGGATCGTGGACCACGATCACGCGGGCGCCGGCCTGGAGCAGACGACGGGCAATCGCTTCGGTGACCGGTGCGGCGCCCCCGGGATCGGCGACGACCACGCGCTGGTCGGCCACGGTCGGTGCGCCTGAGGCCAGTCGTTCCAGCTCGCGGATCGAGGCCACCGGATGGGCCGGTCCGGTCCGACCGGTGAGGCGGCGTACGGCTCGGAGGGACTCGGGCCCGAAGATCCCGTCGCCGTTGAGCCCGACGTTGATCTGGAACTCGGTCAGGGCCGCTGCGGTGTCGGGGCCGAACAGGCCATCGACCCATCCGGCATCGAATCCGAGTGAACCCAGAGCGGCCTGCAACTCGAGCACGTCGTCGCCGCGGAAGAGGGGGGCGGTGAGGTAGAGGAGTCGGTCACCCAGATGGCGCCCTGCGTCCTCGAGGGCGGTCCAGGTCTGCGGGCCACACCGCCCGTCGACCTCCAGTCCGCGCGCCGCCTGGAACGACCGGACCGACGCCTCGGTGGCCGGACCGAAGTGCCCGGCGGTGTCGTCAGCGCAGGCGTGGGCGAGCGCAGCGAGGCGGCGTTGGAGATCGGCGACCGCGGGGCTGGACTGACCTGAGTGGAGTGGCAGCCCGGCGGTCAACGGATCAGGGACGGAGCGTCGAGGGTGGGCTCAGAGGGCGGCGTCGATGCGGGCCAGCAGGTCGGGCTTGGGCATCGCTCCGACGATGGTCTCCACCGGCGTCCCGTCCTTGAAGACCATGAGGGTCGGAATGCTGCGCACGCCGTACTTGTGGCCGACCTGGACGTTGGATCCGGCGTCGATGTCGACCTTGCCGATGCTGATCGAGTCGGCGCGTTCGTCGGCGATCTCCTCGAGGATCGGTGCGATCATCTTGCAGGGGCCGCACCATTCGGCCCAGAAATCGACGACCGCAACCTCGTTGCCGGCGATGAACTCGTCGAAGCTGCCTTCGGTGAGGGTGGTGATTGCCATGGTGGATTCGTTCCTTCTGTCGTCGGGCGGGCGCCGATCCGGCGGCCACCGGGTGGGGGGGGGACGAGCCCAAGGGGAAACGGCGACCGCCGGTCAATCATTCCACACCGGACCATCGGTTCGATGCCGGCGGTTTCTTTACAGTGCAACTGTTATTATAGCGACTATGCTAGAATATGGACGGGGATGAGCGTTCCGGCGGAAGCAGTCGGCCGGCTCAGGCCGGGGCGTGCACATTGGCCTCGAGCCAGCGCTCGGCATCGATGGCCGCCATACACCCGGAGCCGGCCGACGTGACCGCTTGGCGGTAGATGTCGTCCTGTACGTCGCCACAGACGAAGACCCCGTCGACGTTGCTGGCCGATCGGCCCGGCTCGGTAACGAGGTACCCGTTGTCCTTCATCTCGAGGTGGCCCTTGAACAGATCGGTGTTCGGGCGGTGGCCGATGGCGACGAAGAGCCCGGACACCGGCAGGGTCTCGGTGGCGTCGGTCTGGACGTCTCGGACCACCACACCCTCGACCGTGGTGTCCCCCTCGATGGCCTCCACGACCGCATTCCAGCGGAAGGTGATCTTCGGGTTGGCCATGGCCCGGTCCTGCATGATCTTCGAGGCGCGCAGCTCGTCGCGCCGGTGGATCACGGTGACGGAGCGGGCGAACTTGGTGAGGAACGTGGCCTCTTCCAGCGCCGAGTCGCCACCTCCCACGACCGCGATGTCCTGCTCGCGGAAGAAGAACCCGTCACACGTCGCACAGGTGGAGACGCCGTGGCCGATCAGCTCCTGTTCCTTGTCGATGCCCAGCATGAGCGACCGGGCTCCGGTCGACACGATGACAGCGTCAGCGGTGTAGCTGGGCTCGGACGCGTCGGGATCACCGACCCACAGAGCGAAAGGACGTTGCGAGAAATCGACCCGGGTGACCTTGTCGGTCAGGAACTCGGTGCCGAACCGAGCGGCCTGCTCGCGGAACTTGGCCATGAGCTCGGGGCCCATCACGCCATCGGGAAACCCCGGGTAGTTCTCGACGTCGGTGGTGAGCATCAGCTGCCCGCCCGGCTGGTCGCTGGTCGACGACGGTGCACCCTCGATCACCAGCGGCTCGAGATTGGCGCGGGCGGCGTAGATGGCGGCCGTGAGACCGGCCGGACCCGATCCGATGATCACGACAGTGCGGGATGACACGGTGGACTCCTTGATAGCGATCTCGTTCTGCAACACCGGGCGATCGACGGGGTATTCCCCGACGGCGGGGTGTCGCGCCGCTCAGGCTTCCGAGGGGAAGCGTTTGGTCCAGACGACCAAACCGATCACCACGAAGAGGAAGCCGAGCGTCAGGTAGCTGACCCAGATGGGAGCGGTCGACGCGATGCCGGTCTTGTCGAACACGAAGCCCCAGAACTTGTCGAGCAGCCGGATGAGGCCGATGACCAGGCCCACGACCGTGGGGACGATGATGAACAGCATGGCCACGCCGTAGACGACCCACCGTGCGGCCTTGAGCGCCGGCCCCGTCGTCTTCTCCCGGACGAGATCGACGACGTCGACGACACGGTCGGACGCCTCGACGGCCCAGTCCCTGGTGGGTTCCACGTCACTCATGGCGCAACTCTAGTGCGATGGCAGCGCCGGCTCATCCGGGCGTCAACGGTGTGGTTCAGTTGGAGCTGACCTGGGCCAGGATGTCGCAGGACGGGCTCAGGACGGTCACCGCCAACACGGCGGAACCGTCCACGTCGACGACGAACAGGGCGGCATCCGACCGGTAGGTTCCCTCGACGATCAGGTCGGCGGGGTGGCGGACCACGTCGCCACAGCTGGTGCGGAGTGACTGGAGGTCGGCTTCCCCGTCGGTCGTCTCCGCGCTGGAGCGGTATCGGATGACGGCGTCGAGCAACTCGTCGTCGGAGGGTTCCTCCAACGCCAACGCCTCGGGCTCCTCACCGCGTCGGCCGGCGACGGGACGACGAGCGTGTTCCCGCCCTCGGGTTCGGCGGCGGCGACTCCCGCCGCGTCCTCCTCCATGGCCTCGGTCTGGTCGCCGAGCGCGCCGGCACGGGAAGAGGTGGGCGCCGGGGCCGTGGCCGCCTCCATCTCGCCGCCGGCGGTGTCGGCCATGTCCGCGCCTTCGTCGTCGAAGGAGGAGGCGAGGTCCTCGTTGCCGCCGTCGAGTACGGAGGGCAGCACGATGGCTCCCAACAGGAGCACCGTCGCGGCGACGGCGACCGGAGCCAGCCGGCGGAACCGCGCCGCGCGTCGGGAGCGGTGCTGGTCCAGTGATCGCACGGGAGCAACGACCACGTCGGGCGCCGGTGACTCGGACGCGGCCGTGCCGACCGAGATCGCCTGCGCGATCATTCGGGAGCGGACCTCCTCGCCGGGGGGTCGGGTAGGTCCGCCACCTGATCGCGAAGGCGGGCGAGCGCTCCGATGCGCTCGTCGAGCTCGGCTCGGGCGTCGTCGTCGAGGGCGCGCGTGGCCGTCGTGCGATCGACCTCGCCGTCGAGCAGGGCGGAAGCGAGGTCGTCGAGCTGATCGAGGGGTTCGGAGTCGGAGTCGGTCATGGTTGCGTTCTTGGACGATCGCCGGGAGGGATCTGGTTCCCGGAACCCGCGTGGGGCTGCTCGTGGCGGTCGGCTCCGAGCAGCTCGGCGAGGTGACGCCGCCCGCGGGCGATACGCGAACGGACCGTACCGGGCGGGATTCCCAATTGGTCCGCGATCTCGGCGTAGTCCAGTCCGCCGATGTCGCGGAGGACGACCGGCTCTCGCCATTCCGGTCGGAGCCGGGAGAGCGCCTGGTCGAGGGCCAGGCGATCGCTGATCTGGTCGTCCAGCAGGGGGGCGCCGCCCTCGGGGGCCTCCTCGACCTCGGGGAGTCCGGGGTCGGCCCGGCGCTTGCGGCGCCGGAGCTCGTCGAGGCAGGCGTTGCTGGCCACGCGGTAGGCCCAGGTTCCGAACCGGGCGCGTCCGTCGAATCGGGACAACCCGCGGACGATGGCGATCAGGGCATCCTGGGTGGCGTCCAGGGCGTCGGCGTCGTTACCCGCGATGCGACGACAGACCGCGTAGATGCGGTCGTAGTGGGCGCGCAACAGCGTGTCGAGGGCTCGCTGGTCACCGTCCTGCGCCCGCCCGACGAGGTCGCGTTCGGCGCTCGGGTCCAGGTCAGCCGAAGACATCGATCTCCGCGAGCCTGACCCTGAAGCGGTCCTGGTCGGGCGCGAGCCGGGTGAACCAGATGAGGACGTGCCCGGCCTCGACCGGGTCGATGTCGATGGTGGTGGAGCCGGCGGCAACCCCGGAGACGGTGGTGCGGGCCTCGCCCCACGACTCGAGGGTGTCGCCAGGATCGGTCGACGTGTAGACGGCTGCGTCCCATCCCGCACTGGGACTGGTGACCCGGATCGCCTCGACCGTGGCCGGTGCGGCGAGCACGACGTGGTAGCCGACCCCGGCCTTGGGATCCATCGTCGGCGAGCGGTAGCCCTCGGTCCGCCAGGCGGTGTCGGGATCGCCGTCCAGCGCTTGCGGCAGGAGGGAGTTGTTCTCGCCCGGGGTTCCGGTGCCGAGCGGATCGAAGGCGCGTCCCTCTGCAACGGCGAGGTCGACCGGGGGAAGCGAGGCCGTGGAGCCATCGGGGCCGCCGCCGGGCACGGCGACGGGAGCGTCGTCGTCGAACAGCATGAGAGCGACGGTTGCCGCGAGCGCACAGACGATCAGGAGGACGACCACGGGTGCGTACCGGCGTCGTTGCGCGTGGGCCGCCGGAGCGTCGTCGGCGGCGGGAGCGAGCGGGGGAGCCACGTCCAGCACGGTCGTCGAGTCGTCCGGCTGGACCAGGGGTGCACCGGGATCGACCGCGGTGCCGTGGCGGAGGGCTTCGGCCATGCTGCCCGCGTCGTGAATCGGTGGTCCGGTCGGCGGTCGAGAGCTCTGACGACGACCGTGTCGAGCCACAGCGGTACCGCGGCGTCCCGGTCCGCCAGCGCCGGCGGGTCCTGGTGCAGCCGAGCCAGGGCGGTGGCGGCTTCGGTATCGGAGTCGAACGGTGGCGTGCCGGCCAACATCTCGTAGAGCACGGCTCCGAGGGAGTAGACGTCGGTGCGCGGGTCGGCGGCGTCGCCCCGAAGCTGCTCGGGCGCAACGTACTTCGCGGTGCCGAGCACCGAGCCGGTATCGGTGAGATCCCCTCCGCCCTCGGCCTTGGCGATGCCGAAATCGGCCACGAGCACGCGGCCGTCGTCGGCCAGCATGATGTTCGCCGGTTTCACGTCGCGGTGGACGATGCCCGAGAGGTGGGCGGTGTGCAGGGCCTCGGCGACGTCGGCGGCGATCTCAACGGCGCGTGCCGGTCGGAGCGCGCCGTGGACCTCGAGGTGCTCCCGGAGGGTCTTCCCCCTGACCAGTTCCATCACGATCGCGTCGACGCCCTGGGACGACACCGTGTCGTAGACCGCCACGATGCACCGATGGTTGAGGCGGGCCGCGGCGCGGGCCTCATGGCGGAACCGGGACACGAAACTGGCATCGTCGGCCAGGTGACCGTGCAGGATCTTGACCGCGACCCAACGATCGAGGGTCAGGTCGAGGGCGCGCCAGACCTGCGCCATCCCTCCGGTGGCCAGGAGATCATGGAGTTCGTAGCGTTCGGCGAGCCGAGCACCGGGCGCGACGGTACGTCCCTCTGATGACGATGTGTCCACCGGCGTTCACGCTAGTGGTCCGCACCCGCCCGCTCGTGGCGTCGGTCCGGGGCGTCCCGCTCGACCAGGCGGCGATCGCGTCGGCCGTCACGGAAGTGCCGGGCCCACCACACGAGGAGTACCAACAGTGATCCGGCCGTGAGCGCGATGCCGACACCGTTGAGCACCGTCGTGCGCACGGAGAAACGTCCCTCGGCCAGCACCCGGGCCCCGCGAGGGGTCGAGACGGTCACGTCCAGGGGGAAGGACCCGGACGCCCTGGCGCGTACCGGTATCCGGAGATCGTTGGCACCCGTGGTGAGACGCACGGCGAGACCGTTTCGGCCCTGCCGGGGCACCTCGAGCCGGGTGCTGTCCAGCTTGACGAGGACGTTGGCCTCGTAGCCGAGGTCGTTGTTGATCCGGATCGGGAGCTCGGCTTCACGTTCGGTGAGGGTGACGGTCTGCCGGTCGGGAATCGTGATCCCCGTCAACTGAGCGTCCACGATGGCGCGCGCTCGTGCGAACCATTCGGCGGCATCGTCGATGACATCGGTCGCAGCGGTGGCGTCGAGCGTTGCCTCGAGCTGGGTGGCCCGGTCATCGGTGGCGGTCAACACCGAGTCCCAGACGCGAATGTCGGCGACCGAAGCGGCCAGACCGTCCGCGTAGTCGGAGAGTGACTGCGGCCGGCGTCGCGCCATGGAAAAGGAGCCTTCGACATCGCCGACGGCGAGGGCATCGGAGGCGTCGGTGGCATCGAGGATGTGGCCCGAGCCGTCCGCCGCCTCGAGGAGGACAGCGAGCACCCCGGCGCCCAACGCCGCAGGATCGTCGATCCAGAGCATGAGCGTGCGCTGATCGTTCGGTCGATCGAAGAACAGCACCGCCACGTCGGCCAGGAGGTGGTGCACTGCGAGCAGGGGATCGTCCCCAGCCTCCGAGAGGTGGCGCTGGAGCCCGTCGTCGACCACCAGGGCACGAAGCCTGCTGTCGTCCACCTGGGCCGGATGGAGTCGCCCGACCGCGGGCGGCTCCAGATCGACCGCGAGGTCGGTGGAGGCGAGCAGAAGCTCGGAACCGGCGAAGGTGAGGACGTCGCGCTGGACCGCGGTGACGGGCAACTGGAGCACCGTGGCGGTCGCCAGCGAGATCTTGGCGCTGTCGACCGCCGAGCGCCCTCGTTCGATCTGCTCGTCGAGCTGATCGCTCAGCTCCGGTTCGGCCAACCACGCTCCGGCGTCGAGTCCGGCCCACGGGCCGTCGGGGACCGCTACCGAGGAGCGGCTGAGGCGTACCCGGTCCACTTCGTCGAGGGCGTCGATGGTCTCGGGTCTGAGCGTGTAGAGGAACGGAACGTCGGGCACCCGATCGGCCATCGAGGCGACGGCGATCGTGTTGGCGAGGGCGGCGTCGTCCAATCGAACCGAGCCGTCCGGCTGCGTGGCGGTCGTGGTCGGTCCGGCGAGGACGAGAACCGACGCCAGTGGCGGGAACGCCCCGGCGGCCGGACTCTTCACGATGTGGGTCAGAAGGGACCCCATGGCGCTTCCGTCGCCGTCGAGCGCCCGGATCTCCAGTGGGTAGACGCCCGGCGTGGGGAGGTCGAGCGATTCGGCTGCCGCCGGGCCCGTCGCGGGGTCGATCGGGATCTCCAGTCTCCAGCGGCCCGATCCCCGGTCGACCAATGGTCGCGTCGGACCGATCTGCGTCCCGAGCTCGCCGCCGGCGATCTGCGTCCGGAAGCGGGACCGTCCACCGGATCCGACCAGTTCTTCGTGGACGGACGCCTCGACCGCAGCGGCGCCCGGAGCGAGGACGACCACCTCGAAGGTGCCCCCGGCGTCGACCCACGGCGTCCGTCGCACCAGGTCGACCGCAACCGTCGACTCCTGCTGGGCGGCGGCGGGGATCTCGGCGGCGACGACGGTGACCATCAGGCTGAACAGGAGGACCAGCGCTCCCGCACGGGGCCGGGGCACTACGTCGTCGCCTCGTGCACCAGCACACTCAGGCCCTCGGACTGCAGATCGAACCCCATCCCCTCGTAGAGCGCGATCGCACGATGGTTCCCGATCTGGGTGTTGACCAACACCGAGGAGGCGCGTCGGCGCTCGAGCCATCCCAGCGCATCGAGCAGGAGGAGTCGGGCCAGACCGGAGCCCTGATGACCGGGGTGGACCGCCAGTCGCTGGATGTAGCCGCGTCGGCCGGCGCTCCCGCAGATGGCATATCCCTTGGCCGGGCGTCCGACGACGCGGAAGCGACTCTGTGGTGTGGCCGCGACGGCTTCCTCGATCCCGTCGCGACCGAGCTGCCAGAACGGTTCGAACGCAGCGTGGTCGACCCGGAGGACGTCGGGGAGGTCCGAGCGCCGTGCCCGGCGTGTGCCGGCGCGTGCGCCCGACGGAACCGGTGGGGTCAGGACCCGCCGGAGGAGATGGAGCCGTTCGTGGACGGCGAACCCGGCCGCGAGGAACGGTGCGCAGTCCCGCTCGACCAGGGCGGGGGTGAGGACCCGGCGGACGCCGTCGCGATGAAGCGCGGTGGTGAGATGATCGACCTCGTCGACCGAGAGGAGACCGGCCGGATGCGGGACCAGCTGACTGGTGTGTTCGTCACCGTGCCACGGGGCGACGCGGAGGCGGCTCCGGGGGGCGGCGTGACGTGATCGGGGGCTGGTCGACGACACGGAGGGAGGTTAGATGCGCGAGCGATGCAGCGCAGTACGCTCGAAACGTGACCGTCCTGTTCCTCTCGCACGAGCTCTTCTCGCAGCACGAAACGCCGACCAGTCATCCCGAACGGCCGGCGAGGCTCCAAGCGGTGCAGCGGGGCATCGAACGTTTCGATCTCACCGAGGCCCTCACCCGGATCACTCCCCGTCGAGCCGGCGAGGACGAGATGGAACGCGTCCACCGCCGGGGCCTGGTCGAGGGCCTGGCCCGGCTCGCCGAGGCCGGAGGGGGAGCCATCGACGCGGACACCTCGGCGTCGGCCGACTCCTACGATGCCGCCGCCCATGCGGCCGGTGCAGGACTCGAGGCGATCGAGCGCATCACCCGCGGTGAGGCCCAGCGGGCGTTCTGCGCGGTACGCCCCCCCGGCCACCACGCCACCCCCAGCCGATCGATGGGGTTCTGTCTGCTCAACAACGTCGGGATCACCGCTGCCAGCCTCGCCGAACGTGGCGAGCGGGTGGCGATCATCGACATCGACGCGCACCACGGCAACGGAACGCAGGACGCCTTCTATCGGGACGACCGGGTGCTCTTCTGCTCGCTGCACCAATGGCCGCTCTATCCCGGAACCGGTGCCGCCGACGAGATCGGCGAAGGCCCGGGGCAGGGGACCAACTTCAACATCCCGCTGCCCGCTGGGGCCACGGGCGACACGTATCGATTGGCGATCGAGACCATCGTTGCCCCGGCGGTCCAGGCCTTCGATGCCACGTGGGTGTTGGTGTCCGCCGGGTTCGACAGCCACCGCGCCGATCCGCTGACGGGGCTGGGGCTCACCTCCGGTGACATCGCCGCCATCAGCCACGACCTGATCGAGCTCGCCGGGGAGCGACCCTCGATCTGGTTCCTCGAGGGGGGCTACGACCTCGATGCCCTGACGGCGTCGGCCGGTGCCTGTCTCGGCGCGCTTGCGGATGAACGGGTCCTGCCGGAGCCCGAGACCGCCGAGGGGCCGGGACGTGACGTGGTGACCGCGGTGCAGGCGGTCCACCACGCGGCCATCGATGACGCCTGACCTCGAAGCGCTGCGGCCGATCGCCGACGAGCTCTCCGGCGTGGTCGAGGCGTTCATCGGCGCCGGCTATGAGTTGTACGTGGTGGGTGGCCTCGTGCGCGATCTGGCCGGCGCCCGCTCGGTCGACCTGGTCGACATCGACCTCGCCACCGATGCCGAACCGACCGAGGTTCGGGCGCTGCTGCGTGGTCGGGTCGATTCCCTCTGGCGTCAGGGTGAGCGGTTCGGAACGATCGGTGTCGCGGTCGGCGCGATCGCAAGATCGAGATCACGACCTACCGGGCCGAGGTGTACCACCCCGACAGCCGGAAGCCGGCGGTTCGGTTCTCGAACGACCTGGGCACGGATCTCAGCCGCAGGGACTTCACGATCAACGCCATGGCAGCCACCCTTCCGGGTCTGCAACTGGTCGACCCGTTCGATGGGATGGGCGACCTGAGGGCGGGCGTTCTGCGCACCCCACTCGACCCGGCCATCTCGTTCGACGACGATCCGCTCCGGATGCTGCGCGGGGCCCGGTTCGTGGCGACGTTGGACCTGGTGCCGGTCGACGGGCTGGTTCCTGCGATGGCACAACGGGCCGATCGGCTCGAGATCGTTTCGGCCGAACGGGTCGGTGACGAGCTCCTGAAGCTCCTGGGCGTCGAGACGCCCGGTAGCGGCTTGGGCGTGCTCGACCAGGCCGGTCTCCTGGAGGTGGTCGTCCCCGAGTACGACGGCGTGGACGAAGGCGGGCGCGCCGTCGACCGGGCCATGGTGGATGGGGTGGTGCCCGTCGATCCCCTGTGGCGGCTGGGGGCGATCTATGCGTTCCTCGATCCCGCCGCGGTCGGCCCTGCCGGCGAGCACCTCCGCATCCCACGGGTGGATCGGCGACGGCTCAGCGCGATCACCGAAGCGATCGTGATCGCTGCCGACCTGGAGTCGGTGGACCTGCCCACGTCTCGCCGTCTGGCGGCACTGGTGGGTCCAGAGCGCGTGCATCTGGCCGGAGTGCTGCGCTCCCGGGCTGAAGCGAGAGAAGCACGGTCGCCCGGCAGCGGGTCGCCCCTACGCCTTGCGGCCACGGTGATCGATGAGGGGTGGGCTCGGCTCGGCGACGAGGACCTCTCGGATCTGGCGCCCGGGCTGACCGGCGAGCAGGTCATGGACGTGCTGGGCGTCGAACCGGGTCCGGCCGTCGGTCGGGCCCTCGACTGGCTCGAGCGCCTGCGCGTTCACGAGGGCGCCGTGGCCGAGCCCGAGTTGCGGGACCGACTGCGCGCCTGGTGGGGACAGGACGAGGGCGGCCGGTAGCCTCTCGACGTGGCCATCGACTTCCACGCCTCCCAGGCGACCGCCAACGGCTCCGGCACCGTCGACTACCGACTTGCCCGGGCCTCGGTCCTGCGGCAGTACGAGGCGGGCGAGGTCAGCGTCACGGACATCTGCGACATCCATCCCGAACTACGCCGCGCCGCCGTCAACGTGGCCGAGCCGATCGACGAGCTCTGCCCGGTGTGCGAGGACGACGATCTGCGGTTGGTCTCGTACGTGTTCGGCCCCCGCCTGCCCAAGAGCGGCCGATGCATCTCCCGAGAGACCGAACTGGAGCGCATCGACCAGCGCAAGGGGGTCTTCACGCAGTACGTGGTGGAGGTGTGTCCGAGCTGTTCGTGGAATCACCTTCGGCGTGCCCACCGGCTGGGTCAGGGGTCCCGGCCGAGCTGAGGTCGACGTCGGGTACCGATTCGTGGGGATAGTGGTCGAGGCAGACCACGCACCACCACTCGATCTCGTCGACGACCGTGACCTTGGGCTCGGCGTCCCACGCCTCGGGTTGGACATACACCCGCCGCACGGGATGGAGCTGCTCGCCCCGACGGGCACACGAGTGGCATGGACCCTGCATCACGACGCGAGACTACCGGCGACGATCCCCCGCCCGGCCCTCTGGGCTGCCGGGGAGTCCGATCGGTATACTGACCTGGACGGCCGGCAGCCATCTGGCGCTGGACTGACAGAGGAGGCCTGTATGGCTTCGATGAAGATCACCGCGCCGGCGATCGCTCAGCAGAAGGTGGCCGCGGGCCACGACCCGCTCGTGATGCTCACCGCCTACGACGCACCCAGCGGGCGACTGGCCGACGAGGCGGGCGCCGACATGCTCCTCGTCGGTGACTCGGTGGCCATGGTCGTGCTCGGCTACGAGGACACCCTGTCGGTGACGGTGGACGATCTCGCCCATCACACGGCGGCGGTGGCTCGGACCCGGCCCAAGGCGCTGGTCGTGGGAGATCTCCCGTGGATGAGCTACCACGTGTCCGAGGCCGACACGGTGCAGAACGCTGCGAAGCTGATTCGTGCCGGGGCCGAATCGGTGAAGCTGGAAGGCGGCCGCAAGCGCCTTCCGATGATCGAGCGCATCATCGATGCCGAGATCCCGGTGATGGGCCATCTCGGCCTCACGCCGCAGTCGGTCCACGCAATGGGTGGCTTCAAGGTGCAGGGCCGGGAGCACGAGGCGGCGCTGGCGCTGGTCGACGATGCCAAGGCCCTCGCCGCCGCCGGGTGTTTCGCCATCGTGCTCGAGGGGATCCCGACCGAGGTGGCCGCGTTGGTCACCAACGCGATCGACGTGCCGACGATCGGGATCGGCGCAGGACCCGACTGCGACGGTCAGGTCCTCGTGTATCACGACGTGTTGGGGATCGAGGACCGCATCCATCCCAAGTTCGTACGGCGGTACGCGGACCTGAAGTCGGCGTCGGTCGAGGCCCTGGGCCAGTTCGTGACGGACGTGCGATCGGGCGACTTCCCCGGCCCTGACGAGTCGTATCACCTGCCGGCCGATCAGGCCGAGTCCCTGGCCCTGTACGGTGCCGGGTCCTAGGGCCTGTCACCGAACGTCGCCGCGTTCACGCCCGCCTCGACCGCCGGTCAGGTCAGCTCGACGAACTCGACGTCGTAGTACACGGGCCATTCCTTGCCGGTCAGCCGGAATCGATCCGTGTCCGGATCGTGGGCGATGCCGTTGAGCACCCCGGCTGAAGCCGGCCGATCGAGGGCCCCGGCCTCGATCACCGCGGTGACCGCACCGGTCGAGGGGTCGATCCGGACGATCTGATCGGTGCGCCAGATGTTGGCGTAGACCGCTCCCTCGACGCACTCGAGCTCGTTCAGGTCGGAGACCGGTGATTCCTCGTGGGTGACATCGATCGCCCCGGTGACCTCGAAGGTGGCGGCGTCGCGGAACGTGAGCCGGGAGGAGCCGTCGCTCATCACGAGGCGGTCGCCGTCATGGCAGAGGCCCCACCCCTCACCGTCGTAGGCGAACTCGTCGACGACCGAGAGGGTGGCGCGGTCGTAGACGAGCGCGCGACCCGCCTTCCAGGTCAGCTGGACGAGGCGATCGTCGACGGCGGCGAGACCCTCGCCGAAGAGCTCGGTCTCCAGGTCGGTCGAGCGGAGGACCTCGCCGCTGTCGGCCGCGACTCGGCGAAGTTGTGAGCGTCCGTAGCGGCCGGTGCTCTCGTACAGATCACCGGCCTCGAAGAGCAGTCCCTGGGTGAAAGCGTCCGTGTCATGTGGAACCGTGTTGTAGATCTCGACGGTCAGGTGGGCGATCCGCGCGGACGGCTCGATCGTCGTGGCGGGTGCCGCATCCTCGGCGGAACGGCAACCCGAGCAGAGAACGGCGAGCACGATCGTGACGCCGAGGATCCTGTGGATGAGCGGCATGGAGTCGCTAGCCTTGCACGGCTGGGCAATAGTTCCCACGCATCTAGAGGGCGGCGGCGCAGTTCGGTACGGTCGAACCCAGGAGGCGCGGGCGGATGGATACCCCCGTGGACGAGGCGGCAGTGGATTCGACGGACACAAGAGTGAAGGCATCGTCCTCGGGCGCGCGGCTCCACCGTTGGCACGTTCCGCAGCGTCGTCGTCTCGGGCCGGCGGGTCTCGGTGATGGTCTCGCTGGCGGTGCTGGCGGCCACCGCCATGGCGGCGGGGATCGCAGGCTTGAGCAGCGGCATCGGGATCGCTCTGCTCGTGGTCACCCTGCTGTTGGTGTACCTCGTCGCCACCCAGATGACGGTGGTGCCGTTGATCGACGACCATGTTCTGGCCACGGTCGGCCTGGCCGAGATCGATCGCGAGCTCGCACACGCCCGGCGGTTCGAACGGCCCTTCGCCGTCGCCCGCATCTCGTTCGGCCCGGGAGTCAGCACCCAGGGGGTGGGCGAGACCATCGAGCAGATCGCCCGGCGGTTCGATCGGTACTTCTTCGACGGGCGCCACGAAGTCCTGCTCCTCATGCCCGAAACGCCGGTCGACCTGGCCCAGCGGGTCACCGACCGGGTCGCGACCGGGGTCCTCTCGATGGGAGCGGACGAGGTCGCGGTGGGTGTCGCCGGATTTCCCGGCCCGGCCGCGTCGGCCGCCGATCTGCTCGACGCAGCCGCTCCCACTCTGCGTGTGACGGGGCGAGCATGACCATCGCCGACGACCGAGCCGCGCTCCTCGAGCCCCGGAGGGTGGGGGAGATCGCCGCCGCGACCGATGTCGCCGAAGTGGATCGGTCCGTCGTTCCGGCGCTGGAGCTCAGCCCCGAGATCCGACGCTTTCCCATCGCCGTCCGCGGCCGGAGGAGGACCGGCTACCGGGTCGTCAAACGTGCGCTCGACCTCCTCGCCGTGCTCGTCCTCGCTCCCCTTGCGTTGTGCATCGTCGGTGCAGCCGCTGCGGTCAACAAGCTCCAGGATCGCTCGGCGCCAGTCTTCCACGCCCAGGAACGCACCGGTGCCGGTGGTCGACGGTTCCGACTGTTCAAGATCCGCACGATGGTGGCCAACGCCGAAGAGATGAAGGCCGAGCTGATGCATCTCAACACGCGGACCTACCCCGACTTCAAGGTCGACGACGACCCTCGGATCACCGGGATCGGGCGGGTGCTCCGGGCCACCAGCCTCGATGAGCTCCCCCAATTGTGGAATGTGCTGCGTGGCGACATGACCCTGGTCGGCCCGAGACCCACCACCCTGCGCCCCGAGGCCTACGCAGGTTGGCAGACCGAGCGGTTCGAGGTGCGGCCCGGACTCACCGGGCTCTGGCAGCTCGACGGGCGCGACTCCCCCTCGTTCGTCGAGCGGGCCCGGCTGGACATCGCGTACGTGCGACGGCGATCGCTGCGACTCGACCTCTCCATTCTGCTGAGGACCATCCCGGCCGTCCTCGGAGGACGAGGTGAATGACGCACGACCTCGGATCGCATACCTGGTGTCCCGGTTCCCCCACTTCACCGAGACCTTCATCGTCCGGGAGATCCACGAGGTCCTGAGCGCCGGTCCGGACGTCTCGATCTACGCCCTCCGGTCCTTCGAGCAGGCCGCGATCCAACCCGCCGCACAGGCGCTGCTCCCGCAGGTGACGTGGGGCAATCGGCTTCCCATCGGCGAGGTGGTCCGCTCGGTCGGCGGATGGTTCGTTCGCCGACCGATCCGCACCGTCGCAGTGTGGGTGGCTGCGATCGCGGGTAATCTGCGGTCACCGAGGTTCCTCGGCCGTGCCGTCGTGGCGCTGCCCGCCGCCATGACGTTCGCTCGGCGGAATGCAGCACGACCAGGTCCAGCACATCCACGCCCACTGGGCCACGCATCCCGCGCTGGCCGCCTGGGCGATCCACCGACTGACCGGCATTCCGTACTCGGTCACCGTGCACGCGCACGACCTCTATGTGGAGCGGCCCATGATCGAGCGGAAGCTGGGCGAGGCGACGGCCGTCGTCACCATCTCGGAGTTCAATCGGCGCCTGCTCACGCAGATCCATCCGCCGCTGGCCCCGACACTCCACGTGATCCCGTGCGGGGTCCGGCTCGAGGACTTCCGGTCGGGTGAGCGGGTCGGGGACCGGGTGGTCTGCGTCGGGAGCCTGCAGGACTACAAGGGTCAGCGCTATCTGATCGACGCGGTTCGCCTGCTCACCGACGAGGGCCGCGCCCTATCGGTGGTGCTGGTGGGCGACGGCGACCTCCGGCCCGAGCTGGAGGCCCAGGTGGCACGGCTCGGCCTGGAATCGGTCGTCCGGTTCGCCGGCCACCAGCCGACCGAGCGGGTCTCCGAGCTCCTTTCCACCGCCACCGTGGTCGTCCAGCCCAGCGTGGTCACGTCCAGCGGGAAGATGGAGGGGGTCCCCGTGGCGCTGATGGAGGCCTTGGCAAGCGAGGCTGCGGTGGTCGCCACCGACATCTCGGGCATCTCGGAACTGGTGATCGACGGGGAGACGGGGCGACTGGTGCCGGAGCGTGATGCGGCTGCGCTGGCCCGGGCCGTCGCCACCCTGCTTGACGACGAGGAGCTCCGGACCCGGTTGGGCGGCGCGGGCCGTCGTCGTGTCGCGTCGGCCTATGACCTCGAGCACAACGCTGCGACGCTGGTCGGACTGCTCACAGCCGGCCCGCTCGCTGCCGACGGGTGGAGCGAAGTCGTGACCGAAGGAGCCACCCCGTGACGCTCGGGAGCGCGCTGCGCGCCGTCAAGGACAACTGGCACATCGTGGCGGTCTGCGTCGTCGCGGCGCTGGTCGCGGCCACCGTGCTCGACCTGACCGGCGACGACCAGTACACGAGCGAGCAGCGGCTGATCATCGGACCATCATCGGCGCTCTCCATCGAAGAGGCCCTCAACAGCCTCGATGTGCTCAGCCGGCGGTCGATCCCCAACGATCTCGCCGAGATCGTGACCAGCGTCGACGTCGTCAGCGATGCGGCCCGCTCCGCGGACGTCCAGGGCGATCTGTCGAGATACGACACCGACGCCCGAGTGGCGATCGATGCCAACGTCGTCATCATCTCGGTCTCGGGTCCCGATCCGAACGTCACCACGGCCCTCGCCGACGCCCTCAGCGTTGCCAGCGCCGCCTCGTTCGAGCGCCTCTACCGCCCCTACGAGGTCGAGGTACTCGACGGCGCCGAGGTGCCGTCGGAGCCCGGTGGACTTCCGCTGTTCGTGACGCTGCTGGCCGCCGCCATCGCCGGAGCGTTGCTCGGCATGCTGATCGCGGTGGGTCGCGCCGCCGTCGAGGAGGACGATGGTTCGATCGGTGACGGCGACCTCCTGTGGGACCCCGAGTCGGTCCAGCCCGATCCGGAGATGCGGCCGACGACGCGACAGCGATGACCCCGGTCTCGGCGTCGAACGACGCTTGGGTCCGCCGTCTGCTGGGACCGGGCGGTGCCGCGGCATTGGCGCTGGTCGGTGGGTTCGCCATGGGGGGCCTGGTGACGGTGGGGCTCGACCACCCGTTCGTCCTCGCCGCGATGGCCGTGGCCGTGATCGGTGTCGCCGTGCTCCTCTCGCCGACGCTGGCCGTCGCGCTCCTCGTCGGGGTTGTCTACACGCGGGCGTCGGATCTGGCCGAGACCCAGTTCGGCGTGCCGAGCTTCGTCATTCCCGCCGCCGTCGCCACCGCCGGTCTCATGTACTTCCGGCGCCTGCTGGCCGGTGATCCGGATCGGCGTGTCGTTCACGACGCAACGATCCCGGCGCTCCTGCTGGTGGTGGCCTGGCTCGCCGTCGTCGTGGTGGGCGTGGTCTACGCGGTCGAACCCGATCGGACCTGGGCTCGCGTGCTCGAGCTCGTCCGCGTCCAGATCGTCTTCCTCGCCGTCGTGATCTCCATTCGCCGACCCGACGCCTTCCGCGCTGCCGGATGGGCGCTGATCCTCTCGGGCGGGTTCATGGCGGCGGTGAATGTGTTCCAGTTCGTCTCGGGTACGTTCGACAACGACTACCTGGGCCTGGCGCAGGTCGAGGTGGCGCAGATCGTCACGAGCGAGGCCGACGCACCACGGATCGGCGGGCCGCTGGCGTCGCCCAACTTCTTCGCTCTCGTGCTGATCCCGGTCGTGGCCATGGCGTGGAGCCGGGTCAGCTCGGTCACCGAGTCCCAGGGCCGGCGTACGGTCGCCGCGGTGTGCGGCCTGCTCTCGCTGGTCGCCATGGTGTTGACGTTCTCGCGGGGCGCGTTGGTGGGGCTGGTGCTGATCGGGATGATCCTGCTGTGGCGGGCGCGCCCCACCCCGCGCCAGTGGGCGCTGCTCGGCGTCATCGCGCTCCTGACGCTCCTCGCGCTGCCGGCGAACTACAAGGAGCGTGCAAGCGCAGTCCTGGACTTCGTTCCCGGAGCGACCCAGAGCGAGGAGTCCGATCCTTCGCTCCGCGGCCGGACCAGCGAGGTCACCGCCGCGTGGCAGATGTTCCTGGATCATCCGGTCGCCGGGGTGGGCGCGGGCAACTACGAGGGCCGCTACCAGGACTACGCAGAGGACATCGGTCTCGAATCGCGCCGGGTCGAACGGCAACCCCACAGCCTCCCGCTGGAGCTCGCCGCCGAATACGGCCTGATCGGCCTGGGGGTCTTCGGGCTCCTGTTGTGGGTCGGCCTGAGCCGCCTGGCCGACTCGGCCCGGCGGTTGCGCCGGTGTGGCCGGGCCGACACGGCGTCGATGATGGATGCCCTCTGGCTCGGCATGGTGGGTTGGCTGGCCTCGTCGGTGTTCCTCCAGCTCGCCTACCCCCGGATCTTCTGGGTGCTGTTGGCGCTGGTGATCTCGGCGCCGGCCGTCGCCGCCGAGACCGACGCAGCAGCACGGGCTCGTGCGCTGCCCCGGCGACGGGTCAGGATGGCGCCGTGATGCGCACCGAGGTGGACACGGTCCGCGTGGCCCACGTCGTCGACACCCTGAACGTCGGTGGCGCCGAGACGCTGCTGGTCGAGCAGGTACGCCGTGGATCCGATGCCGGCATCGAGTCGACGGTGATCGGCCTGCGCCCCGGCACCTCGACCCAGCTCGCGGACGACCTTCGAGCGGTGGGCGCCGACGTCCGCCTGATCGGGAGCAACCACCGTCGGCAACTCCTCGACCTGCGACGGCTGGGTCGCCTGACCGCGGAGATCCGCGACGGGGGCTTCGATCTGGTCCACACCCACCTGCGGGTCTCGACGATCGTGGGATCTCTCGCAGCACGCCGTGCGGGCGTGCCGGTCGTGTCGACGCTGCACAACGTCCGGACCGATACCCGCAGCGGGCTCGAAGACCGGGTGAAGGACCGACTCGAGACGACGGCGCTGCGTCGCTGGGTCGACATCGTCGTCGGTTGTGGTCCGGCGGTGGCCGAGTCGAACCGGACGCGGGTCGGCGGGCGCACGATGGTCGTCGTGCCCAACCCGGTACGCGAGATTCTCTCGCCGACGAGTGCCGATCGCGACCGGCTCCGCGATGAGCTCCCGGGCGTCGGCGAGGAGCTGCTGGTGGCCGTCGGCCGCCTCGCCGAGCAGAAGGACTACCCGAACCTGTTGCGGGCGATGATCGAACTGGGCGAGCGGCGCGGCTCGACTCGGCTGGTCGTCGTCGGTGAAGGCGAGCAACGGGGCACACTCGAGTTGGCGATCGCACGACTCGGCCTGACCGACCGGGTCTTCCTGGTGGGCAACCGTCCGGACGTTCCGGCCGTGCTGAGCGCCGCCGACGTCTTCGTGCTGCCGTCCGCATGGGAGGGGCTGCCGCTGGTGCTGCTCGAGGCCATGGCCGTCGGTGCGCCCATCGTGGCGACCGACGTCGGTGATGTGGGCGGTGTCGTCGGCGAGACCGCCGCGGTGGTTCCGCCGGGTGATCACCGTGCCCTGGCGGGTGCGATCGCCACCCTGCTCGACGACCCGGAGGAGGCGGCACGGCTCGGATCGAGTGGCCGCGCCCGTGTCAGGGAGCGGCACAACAGCCGAGTCTGGGTCGACCGGCTCCGGGGCGTGTACGAACAGGCGCTGCAGTGATGAGCACCGGGCTGATCGCCGGTGGCGTCGCCGTGATCGGCTACGTGTACGCCGGCTATCCCGCGCTCGTCACCCTGGCCGCCCGGTTCAGTCGGCCCCGTCCCGCCGTCCCCGCGCTCACCGCGCTCCCGACCGTCACCCTCGTCATCGCCGCACACAACGAAGAGGGCGTCATCGAGAAGAAGCTGGCCAACTCGCTCGAGCTCGACTACCCGGGCGATCGTTTCGACATCGTCGTGGCGGCCGATGGCTCCGATGACGGCACCGTCGCCCTCGCCCGGCGATTCGAGGACGCCGGGGTCCGGGTCGTCCACCGGCCCGAGCGAGAGGGCAAGTCGGCGGCGATCAACCGCGCCGTCGCCGTGGCCCGAAACGAGATCGTGGTGTTCTCGGACGCGAACAACCACTACGAGGTCGAGACGCTGCTGCGGCTCGTCGAACCGTTCGCCGACCCCGAGGTAGGGGTCGTGACCGGAGCGAAGGCCGTGGCCGACGGTGATGGTCACCTGGCCGGCGAGGGGGTGTACTGGCGCTACGAGGACGCGATCAAGCGGGCCGAGAGCGATCTCGGGTGCTGCACGGCCGTCACGGGCGAGGTCACGGCGATCCGTCGGGAGCTCATCGAGCCGATCCCGCCCGAGATCATCAACGACGACTTCTGGCTGGCCATGCGCGCGATCGTTCGGGGCGCGCGGGTCGTCTACGCACCCGACGCCCGCTCGAGCGAGCCTCCGTCCGGCGATCTCGGTGCCGAGCGCGTCCGGCGGACCCGCATGGTGGCGGGACGATTCCAGGCGATGGCGCGATCGAGGGACCTGCTTCCGTTCGATCAGCCCCGAGTCGTGTGGCAGGTCGTGTCGCACAAGTTCCTCCGTCCCCTGGTCCCGGCCGCGATGCTCTCGGTGGCGGTCGGCACGCTGACCGGGATGTGGAGGCGCCCGCGTCGTGTCGCGGTCGTCGCGGCGGTCGGCCAGGTGCTCTTCTACGGCATGGCCGCAGCGAGTGGGCGGCCAACCGGCCGCCGCGGCGTGGATCGTGTGCTTACCATTCCTCGATTCCTGGTCTCGTCCAACTGGGCGGCGGTGCGGGGATTCCACGCCTACGCCACGGGCCGGGCCACGAGTGTGTGGACGCGCATCGACCGTGCGTCCCACGATTGAGGGTCCCATGAGCGACGAACTCTCGGGCTCCCCGGACACCGGGGGGTCGACGCCGGGCAAGGCGGATGGAGCGGCGCCGGGGACGGCCGAGGACCGTGGCCTCGGCACCAGGGCGCTTCGTGGCTCACTGTGGAACCTGGTGGCCTTCGGGATGAACAAGGGCGCCGTTCTGGTCACGACGGTGGTGGTCACCCGCCTGCTCACGACCGAGGAGATGGGCGTCTGGTCGCTGGCGCTCGTCGTCCTGAGCTACGTCGACCTCTTCAACGAGTTCGGCCTGGGTACCGCGATCATCCATCACCGGGATCGGTCCTTCCGGCCCGCCGACGTCGCGTTCGGCCTGAGCATCGTGATCGGGGCGGCGTTCAGCGTCGTCGGATTCGTCACTGCGCCACTGGTGGCCGAGCTGCTGGGCGAGGACGAACTGACCGGCGTCCTCCGGCTGCTGAGCCTGGTGTACGTCCTCGCCAGCTTCTATCAGGTCCAGCACGGGCTGCTGGCCCGGGAGCTCCAGTTCCAGCGCCGGGTCGGACCCGAGATGGCCCGATCGCTCACGAAGGCCGTCGTCGCGATCTGGCTGGCGGCGGAGGGGTTCGGAGCGTACTCCCTGGTCTGGGCGCAGATCGCCGCCACGATCGTCGGGGTCGTCGGCTACTGGATCGTGACACCCTGGCGGCCCCGGCCGGTGGTCGATCTCCGGATGGGTCGATCGCTCCTGGGATACGGAGGACAGATCGTCCTGATCGGCCTGATGGGCCAGGCGGCGCAGAACGTGGACTACATCTTCATCAGCCGCGAGATCGGGACGGCCGCGGTCGGCATCTACACCGTGGCGTTCCGCCTTCCGGAGCTCGCCGTCCTGACCGTGCCCGTCGTGGTGGGCCAGGCGTTGGTCTCCGCGTACGTCAGGCTTCGCGACCAACCCGAGGCGCTCGCCGCCGCGCTGGCTCGGACGATGCGCTCGGTGGCGACGGTGACCGTGCCGATCGGCGTGGGCCTGGCGCTGGTGGCCGATCCGCTGATCGAGATGTTGTTCGGGTCGCGGTGGGCCGAGGCGGCACCGCTGCTCGAGGTGCTGGCGCCGGCGACCGTGCTGATGGCCCTCGCCTTTCCCGTGGGCGATCTCCTGAAGGCCATCGGTCGGCCGGGCACGCTCAATGCCATGGTGTTCGTCCGGTTTGCCGTCGCGGTCGTCGCGCTCTGGTGGGCGGCGCGTCAGTCGTTGCAGACCGTGGCCTGGATGCAGCTCGGCGTCGCCGCCGGGTGGTTCGTGCTGAATCTGGCCGTCGCCCGAGCGGCCGCTCGGCTGCCGCTGGGTGCGGCACTCCGGTCGATCGTGCCGGCGTTGGTCGGCGCCGCGGTGCTGGCGGCGGCGGTGCTGGTCGTCGGGAGGCTGATGGAACCGGCCCCCTGGGTCGAGGTGGTGGCCGCCGGGGTCGCCGGTGGTCTCGCGTACGGGGTCGCCATCTGGGTGCTCGACCGAGCCTGGCTGATCGAGATGCGGGAGCGCCTGCTCACCCGTTCGAGCTGAGCCCCCGCCACTCGCGGTACCACGCGCAGAACCGGGCGATGCCCTCATCGAAGGCCACCGACGGCTTGACTCCCGTCATGTCGTGGAGTCGCTCGACGTCGGCGTGGGTGACCGGGGCCTCGCCCGGCTGCTCGGTGGCCACCTCGCGGACCGCGGCTCGGCCCAGATGGTGCTCCAGGCTGGTGATCAGCTGATCGACCGTGACCTGTTGTCCGTGCCCGATGTTGAGGATGCGCCAGGGGGCGATGGGGCTCAGACTCAGATCGTCGCCCCCACCGCCGGGATCGGTCGGCGCCACCGGCGGTCGGAGGGCGGCGGCGATGACCCCGTCGACGATGTCGTCGACGTAGGTGAAGTCCCGGGCGGCGGTGCCGTCGCCGAACACCCTGATCGGCCGCCCCTCGGCGATGGCCTCGGCGAACAGAAGGTAGGCCATGTCGGGCCGGCCCCAGGGCCCGTAAACGGTGAAGAAGCGGAGTCCGGTACAGGGAAGCTCGAAGAGCTGGCTGTAGGCGTGCGCCATGAGCTCGTTGGCTCGCTTCGAGGCGGCGTAGAGGTTCAGGGGATGATCGGCGGCGTGATCGACCGCGAACGGTGTGGGGCTGGTCGATCCGTAGACCGAGCTGGAGCTGGCGTACACCAGGTGGTCGGGTGGGGTGATCCGACACGCTTCGAGGATCGAAGCGAAGCCGACCAGATTGCTGGCCACGTAGCTGCGGGGGTCGTCCAGGGAATTCCGGACGCCGGCCTGGGCGGCCAGGTTGACGACGACACCGGGCCGCTCGGCGGCGATCAGGTCGACGACGGCGTCGTGGTCGGCCAGATCCAGATCGTGCACGGGCACGGTCGGGGCCACGGCGGCGACCCGCTGTCGTTTGTAGTCGGGGTCGTAGTAGGGGTCGAAGTTGTCGAGGCCGACCACCGAGGCGCCGCGCTCGAGGAGCGACCGACACAGGTGGGCCCCGATGAACCCGGCCGCACCGGTGACGAGCCAGTGCCGGTCGGCCGCGTCATACCGTGCTGGTTCGGTGTCGGTCACGGGAGCGTCGTCGGGCGGGCGTTCACCGGACGAGAGGGTACCGGGCCCGACGGCGAGCGTCACACCCCCATGGCAGGATGGTCGATGCCCGGTCGGAAGCTCCCGGCGTCTACACTCGCCGGGTCCAACATGACCCTGCCCCGATCGTCGGGGCTCCGGGAGACCGGGTCCACAGGGAGGAACCGCTCGTGAAACGAGCCTATGAGTTGATGGTCATCTTCGTGGCCGATCTCGATGATGACGGCGTCACCGCCGAGCTCGATCGGGTCGGAGAGATGGTGACCTCCGCCGGTGGCACGGTCGCCTCCACCGATCTCTGGGGCAAGCGCCGCTTCGCCTACGAGATCAACCACCAGTACGAAGGCATCTACGTGGTGCTCGAGATCGTGACCGAGCAGGCCCTCGACGACGTCGATCGGTATCTGCGCCTCGCGGACCCCACCGTTCGCCACAAGATCGTTCGCCTCCCCGATCACGAAGCCGAGCGGCGCGGGCTGCTCGGCGAGACGGCGTCGGCCTGAGCCGACCGACCAACGGAGACACACCATGGCACAGGACAACACGGTGACCATCACCGGCAATGCGACTCGGGATCCCGAGCTGCGCTTCACCCCCAGCGGCCAGGCCGTCACCAGCTTCGGTGTCGCGGTCAACCGCCGCTGGCAGAACCGACAGACCCAGGAGTGGGAAGAGGCCACCTCGTTCATCGACGTGACGTGCTGGGCCCAGCTGGCCGAGAACGTGGCCGAATCGGTTGGTCGCGGCGCCCGGGTGACGGTGCACGGTCGACTCGAGCAGCGCTCGTGGGAGACCCCGGACGGTGACAAACGGAGCAAGGTCGAGATCGTGGCCGACGACGTGGCGGCCAGCCTCCGGTGGGCCACCGTGGGGATCACGAAGAACGAGCGATCCACGCAGGGTGGCGGAGGATCCGGCAGTGGGGGATCCGGCGGCGGTGGCAGCCGTCCCGTACCCAACCAACCGCCCGACTACGACCACGACGAGGAGCCGTTCTGATGGCGAAGAACGTCAAACGCGGCAAGAACAAGGACAATGCTCGCCGGAGCAAGAAGAAGATCAGCATCCTGACCCAGGAGAAGATCGAGTACGTCGACTGGAAGGACGTCAACCTGCTGCGGCGGTTCATGTCCGACCGGGCCAAGATCCGGGCCCGCCGGGTCACGGGTAACGACGCACAACAGCAGGCCGAAGTCGCACGGGCCATCAAGAACGCCCGAGAGATGGCGCTGCTTCCCTACACCAACCGGGTCACCACCCAGCGCAGTGGCGGCCGAGACCGCGGCGGTGCCCGGGCCGACGGACCCCCGCCCAAGCCCACCGCACCGCCTCCCTCGGCTGATGAAGCCGCCGAGGGCGCGGCGGATGCTTCAGGGCCGGAGGCCGTCGAAGTCGTCGAGACCGTCGAAGTCGTCGAGACCGTCGAGGAGCAGGCATGAAGGTCCTGTTGCGCGACGACGTCAACGGCGTCGGTCACAAGGGGGATCTCTGCGAGGTCAGCGACGGGTACGCGTGGAACTTCCTGTTCCCGCGCGGGTTGGCCATGCGGGCCACCGAGGGCGTCGACGTCCAGGCCGAGGGAATGCGGCGGGCCCGGGCCATCCGCGACGCCCAGGACCGCGAAGCGGCCGAGGAGATCGCCAAGACGCTGGTGTCCAAGGTGCTCACCCTCACCGCCAGGGCGTCCGAAGAGGGTCGTTTGTTCGGCTCGATCGCGTCCGCCGATGTCGCCCAGGCCGTGGCCGACCAGACCGGGGTCGAGCTCGATCGTCGGCAGGTGGTGCTCGACGACCACCTCAAGGACGTCGGGACCCACACGGTCATGGTCCGGCTGCACACCGACGTGGAGTTCCCGTTGACCGTTGAGGTCAGCGCCGAGTAGCGGATCGGGCCCCACGCCCGATCCCGACCTTTCCCACAACGCCATCCACAGGCTTCCCCGCCGCTATCCACCAAACTTTCGTGGTTGTCCTCTAGCGATCAACAGGGCAGGACGAGCAAAGTGGTCCCGATGAGCACCCTGGACGCGCCCACCGTCGGCGCTCGCATTCCCCCCCACAATCTGGATGCCGAGCAATCGGTGTTGGGGGCCATGCTGTTGTCCCGCGACGCCATCGCCGCGGTGGCCGAGACCATCTCGGCGGACGACTTCTACAAGCCGGCCCACGGTCACGTCTACGAGGCGGTGACCGCGCTGTACGGGTCGGGCCATCCGGTCGACCCGGTCACCGTGGCCGAGGAGCTCGAGCGCAGCGGCCTCCTTGAGTCGGTCGGAGGGGCGGCCACCCTCATCTCCATCCAGGACCGGACCCCGGCCACGACCAACGCCAGCCGGTACGCCCAGATCGTCAGTGAGCTGGCGTTGCTGCGGCGCATGATCGGCGTGGCCAACGAGATCGCCGAGCTCGGCTACCAGCGCCCCGACGACGTCATCAAGGCCGTCGACGAGGCCGAGGCCCGCATCTACGACGTGGCCCAGCGGCGCCTCACCACCAGCACGGCCGCGATCCGGGACCTGCTGTCGGCCAGCCTGGATCGGCTCGAGCACCTGTACGAGCAGGGTGACGCCCTGACCGGAACGCCCACGGGATACCTGGATCTCGATGACCTGCTGTCGGGGCTCCAACCGAGCGCCCTGGTGGTCGTCGGCGCTCGACCCGCCATGGGCAAGACGTCGTTCGCTCTGGGTCTGGCCGCCAATGCGGCCCTCTCGTCGGGGTCGCCCCGTCCCGTGCTCGTGTTCTCGCTCGAGATGAGCCAGATCGAGATCACCCAGCGGCTCCTGTGCTCGCAGGCCAAGGTCGACGCGTCCCGCATCCGCAACGGCAAGCTCAGTGCCGACGACTGGACCAAGATCTCGCACACGGTCGGCCGTCTGGCCGAGGCGCCCATCTGGATCGACGACAATCCCAACGTCTCGGTGATGGAGATCCGTTCGAAGGCGCGGCGGCTCAAGAGCAAGATCGGCGATCTCGGACTGATCGTGGTCGACTACATCCAGCTCATGTCGGGGCGCTCCGGGGCCGAGAGTCGCCAGGTCGAGGTGGCCGAGATCAGCCGCGGGCTCAAGATCCTGGCGAGGGAGCTCGAGGTTCCGGTGGTGGCGCTGGCCCAGCTCAATCGAGGGTTGGAGGCCCGGACCGAGAAGCGACCGATGTTGTCGGACCTTCGCGAGTCGGGCTCGCTCGAGCAGGACGCCGACGTCGTGATGTTCCTGTACCGCGACGAGGTCTACAACCCCGAGTCGGCCGACGCCGGGATGGCCGAGGTGCTGGTGGCCAAGCACCGAGCTGGTCCCACCGGTCTGGTTCGCCTGGCCTTCAACGGGAAGTACACCCTCTTCGAGAACATGGCGAAGAGCTCGACTCCCCACTGATCGGCCGGCTCAGCTCGCCTCGGCCGCCGTGGCCGGCCTCGACGGGAGGCCGATCCATCCGGGCGCCAAGCGACGGCCCAGCCCGACGATGGCGGCCAGGACCGCGGCCGGTCCGATGATCCAGATCGGACGGGCGAGCCACCAGGCGGCATCGGGCTCGGTGGCGAGACCGGACCCGAACCCGGTCCAGAGTCCGATGAACAGGACCAGCGCCGTCATGTGCCAGGTGAAGACGGTCATGGCGCCGACGTTGGCGGCGACCACGACCTTCCAGACCGCGCCGCGGAGGAGCAGCCGTCTCAGGAACGGCGCGACCATCAGCGTGAGTCCCAGCTGGAGCACGGCGACGACCGCGATCGGCGCCGTCGTGGGGTTCATGTTGGAGATCTGGGTGGAGTCGGTCGCCACCATCGAGCCCGGGTACGGGCCCAGGCTGGTCAACGCGACGAGGGCGATGAGCGATCCGCCGACGAGGAACCGGGCGTGACGGGCCAGCCGACCGTCACGCCAGTGGTACCCGAGCTGGTGGGCGAAGGTGAAGACCAGGAGGACGTTGATCCAGCCGACCGCGCTCCATTCGCTGGTGAAGCGGACCACGTCGACCAGCACGATCGCGAGGGCCAGTGCCCCCAGTGTGCCGAAGGGGGCCGTTCGGTGGAGTCGGGCGGTGACCGGGGCGAGCACGCTGACCGCGGCGAAGACGCCGATGAACCACAGCGGTACGAACAGCACGAATCCCCACTCCAGGACCGATCGGTGCGCTCCGCCGTGGAGGGCGAGCCCGACTGCGTCGACCGCGGCCCAGACGGCCATCATCGGGACGAGGGGACGGAGCAGTCGGCGGGCTCGCTGCCGTGCGAACGTCGAGAGCGACCGAGCGCTATGGCGAAGGGAGGTCAGGTTGGCGTACCCGCCGACGACGAAGAACAGCGGCATGACCTGGAGACCCCAAGTCAGGAGCCACCCGCCCGGAATGGTGTCGATGGGGTTGGGCATGCTCAGACCGCCTTCGTCGGTCCATTGGAGGACGGACATCGCCCAGTGCCAGAGCACGACGACGAGGATCGAGCCGGCTCGCATGGCGTCGACGACGCGGTCCCGGTTCGCCGGGGTGGCGCCGACGATGTGATCGAGCGAGGTGGTGGTAGGAGCCATGGCCCGATGATCGCCTCATCGTCGGGCCGGGCTCATCGGGTCCTTCCCCCATCGATGCCTGGGGGTCACCCAGGTTCCGGTGCCGTTCCCGGTCGCGAAAGCGGCGACCCCGGAGGGCCGCCGGTTTCGTGTCGGGGGAAGAAGGGGGGGGGTGGAGTAGAGGCCACGAAGGCGCCAACACATTGCTGTGTTGGTGGCGATGCGATTGGAGGGAGTGCGACCTCCACCCCGAATCCCCATTTTCACCGGTGAGGGCGAAGTTCACCGGCACTCCATACATCGGCGTTCGGGCGAGAAGCTTGAGAGGGAATTTCGGATCGTGCGCAGATGGTGCGCTCGGTCCCGCCGAGACGCGAGGATGTCGTCCGCATGATGACGCCCGCGACGAGGCCGGGAGGCTGCTGTGTTCCTCGGTGACGATCTGCTGCCCTGGTTGCTCTTGGCCCTGGGAGGTGCGCTGTTGGTCGGCAACTTGCTGGCGCTGGTCCGCCCGCCGGACCAACGCGACGAGGGCGATCTCGAACGGCCCCCGTTCGTGCGGAGTGTCACGATGGCGGTGGTCGGCGGCGTGGCCGCGGTGTGGGCTCTCGCCAGCCTGCTTTCCTAGGGGAGCGCTACGGTGCGGTGATGACGGACACCGCAGCGACGCACCCTCCCGTGCTGGAGACGCGTGGACTCACCGTCCGATTCGGTGGGGTGTCCGCAGTGGCCGATGTGTCGATCCGACTCGGCCGGGCGGAGCTCGTGGGGCTGATCGGTCCGAACGGCGCCGGCAAGACCACGGCGGTCAACGCCATGTGCGGATTCGTTCCACACCAGGGCAGCGTGTTGCTGGACGGCCGCGATCTGTCCACCCGCAGTCCCCACGCCCGGGCCCGGGCTGGACTGGCTCGCACCTGGCAGTCACTCGAGCTGTTCGACGATCTGACCGTGGTCGAGAACTGTCAGGTCGCCAACGAGCGTCAGGACCTCGCCACCCTCGTGCGCGACGCGGTAGGGATCAGGAGTCGATCGATGCCCGCGGCGGTCGAGAGCGCACTCGAGATCCTCGGCCTGAGGGACGATGCCCACCGACGACCCCCCGAGCTGTCCCTGGGTCGGCGAAAGCTGGTGGGCGTCGCCCGTGCGCTGGCCGCCGACCCCAAGGTCATCCTGCTGGACGAACCCGCTGCGGGACTGGACTCCGACGAGAGCCGGCGATTCGGTCGGTTGCTCGAACGGCTCGTCGCGGAATCCGGGCGATCGATCCTGCTGATCGACCACGACATGGGGCTGGTGCTGTCGACCTGTCGCCGGGTGTACGTCCTGGAATCGGGTGGGCTGCTGGCCAGCGGGACGCCGGCCGAGGTGCGACACGATCCCCAGGTGATCAGCGCCTACCTGGGTGCCGATGCCGAGTCGCCATGAGCCCGGTGTTGGAGCTTCAGGACCTGCGCGCCGGATACGAGCGGGTGGCGGTGGTGCGCGACCTGTCCCTGGAGGTGTCGGCAGGCGAGGTCGTGGCGCTGCTGGGACCGAGCGGCGCCGGGAAGACCACCACGCTCCTCACGGTGTCGCAACTCCTCGACCCTCTGGGCGGTGACATCAGGTTCCTCGGATCGTCGATCGCCGGCAAACGGCCCAGCACGGTCGCACGGCTCGGATTGGCCCATGTTCCCGAGGAGCGTGGCATCTTCGTCGGCCTCACCACGAGGGAGAACCTCACCGTCGGGGTGCGTGGCCGGCGGACGGATCTCGATCCGATCGTCGACCTCTTCCCGTCGCTGGGGCGGCTGATGGAGCGGCAGGCCGGACTGCTCTCCGGGGGTGAGCAGCAGATGCTCGCCATCGGTCGGGCTCTGGTGCAGAAACCGCTCCTGCTCATGGTGGACGAGCTGTCGCTCGGCCTGGCCCCGGTGATCGTCGACCGCTTGTTACCGGTGCTCCACCGGGTGGCGCGCGAACGAGAGACCGCGGTGCTCATCGTCGAGCAACAGGTGCAGGCCGCGCTGCGGCACGCGGACCGTGCCTACGTGCTCAATCACGGCGAGCTGGTAGCGGCCGGCACCGCAGCGGAGTTGGCGGCCGACGAGCGGCTGCTCGCTTCCAGCTATCTGGGCGAGCTCGAGACCTGACCTGGGGCCTCAGATCACCAGAGGATCATCGGGGAGCACGCCCAGCACCTTCGTGAGTCGGCCCAGCCCGAGGAAGCTGGCGACACACACCATGAGGTCGAGCATCTCCGCTTCGGAGAACTCGGACTTCATCCGGGCGAAGAGCTCGTCGTCGATCCGGTGATGTTCGAGGGCGAATCGCTCCGCGAACTCGATGGCCAGCTTCTCGCGGACGGTGAAGTCGTCGCGGTCGCGCCATTCGTGGACGTGGCGGTAGTGCTCTTCGCTCTCGGGCAGCTGCGTCAACGATGCAGCGCGGGTGTCCAGTCAGACGGGGCAGTCGTTGATCTGGGCGATCCGCATCCTGGCCATCTCGCGTTCGTTGACCGGAAGGTCGCTGCGCTCGTAGACCATGGCCGAGAACTTCGCTGCGGCGTGGCCCATGGCGGGGTTGATGGACCAGACCCGCGTGAGTTCGTCGCCTTCACCTTCGGGCACGTCGAGTGTTGCCACGGTCGATCTCCTCTTCACGAGTCCGCATCGAGTGTAGGAGGAACCCGCCCGGCCGATCCGATGTGCCACAGCCGGATGGCCGCGTACGCGCGCCAGGGTCGCCAGGTCTCGAAGGCGGAATCGACCTGGACGGAGGTCGGACGAGCGCCCGAGCGCTCGAGCGCGGTGCGGAGCGCGACGTCGCCGAACGGGTACACGTCGCGATCGCCGAGGACGCGCATCGCGATGTACGAGGCCGTCCAGGGTCCGATCCCGGGCAGGGCGACGAGCTGCGTCACGATCTCGTCGACCGGCCGCCGGTCGTCCAGCACCAGACGTTCCTCGGCGATCGCCCGACTGAGCGCCAGGATCGAGTGGCCACGCGAGAGCGGCACGCCGAACGACTCGGGATCGGAGCCGGCCAGGACGTCGGGTGTGGGCCAGACCCGCAGGATACGACCGTCCGGTGCGGTCACGGTCGTTCCGTGCGATGCGGCCAACCGTGTCGCCAACGTCGTCGCGGCCGCAACGGTCACCTGCTGGCCGAGGATCGCCCGTACCGCGATCTCGAACGGATCCCAGGCGCCGGGAACACGCATCCCCGGATGGGTTCGGACCGACTCGGCGAGGATGTGGTCCGACCGGAGCCGGTGATCGATCGCCTGGATCGGTGCGTCGAGATCGAAGAGTCGCCGAGCCTGCGCGACCAGATGAGTGAGCGACCGGTAGCTGGGCAGGAGCACGCGCATGCGGACATCGGGTGAGTCGGGGACCGCCTCGAGGGACACGAGGCCGGGTGCTCCGTCGGTCGTGATCGTGCGCTCGTAGGACATGGGTGATGCCTGCTCCACGCCCGGGATTGCTCGAGTTTCGAGGAACCGGAAGAGCGGTTCGAACGCCATCGGGGAGTGTCCGGCCAGGCGCAGTTCGAGGGCGCCGTCGCCGGTCGGATCCGACCGGGCCGGCGACCGTCGGCGCATCTCGGTGGGGGTTCGGTGGAAGACGGATTGGACCACGCGGTTCATCTGCCGGACGCTGTTGAACCCGGCGGCGAAGGCGATGTCGCTCACCGGCAGGCCCGACTCGTCGAGGAGGCGCTTCGCCAGGTGGGCCCGGCGGGATCGAGCGACCTGATCGGGGCTGGCTCCGACGTGGTGGAGGAAGAGTCGTCGGAGGTGGCGGTCGCTGACCCCCAGCTCGTGGGCGAGCTCGTCGGTCGCTGCGGTGTCGAGGGCTCCCGCCGCGATCATGCGGAGCGCGCGGGCACACCAGGTCGGGTGCATCGGCGCCACCGGTCGGCGGGGGCACATGCTCCGGCCGACAGCGGCGGCAGGGCCGGTAGCCGTCCGCCTCGGCCGCTGCAGGGAACGTGTAGTCGCGGACGTTGCGCGCCAGTGGTGCGGCCGGGCATCCATCGCGGCAGTAGATCCCGGTGGTGACCACGGCGTGGAACTGGCCCACGTGTTGCTCCATGGACTGAGTTCTATACGGTCGCGACGTTCCGGGCTGGTCAGATCCGGACAGGCTGGAGGACCGGTCCGAATCCGGCCAGCGAGCGTGGGTGAGATGGGTCAGGATGGCGGTGTTCCCGGTTCCGCAGGGAGACGAAGGAGTTCCGCATGCAGCAGATCGAGACGGCGACGATGGACAGTCCGCTGGGATTACTCGAGGTGGGAGCCCGGGCCGGACGGGTCTGTCTGGTGGCGTTCGCCGCCGATGCCACCGCCGTCCGACGTCGCCTCGAGCGTCACGTCGGCCCCATGGAACCGGTCGATCACCCGGATCCGGGCCGCGCCGTGTCGGTGCTGGATCGCTACTTCTCCGGCGACGTCGCTGCGATCGACGAGCTGGAGCTGGACCCGATCGGAACCGAGTTCCAGCGCTCGGTCTGGCGAGCACTCCGGGCGGTCCCGGTCGGGGAGACGACGTCGTACGGCGAGGTCGCTACTGCGATCGGCTCGCCCGGAGCGGTGCGCGCCGTGGGTTCGGCGAACGGTGCCAACCCGATCGTCGTGATCGTGCCGTGTCATCGAGTGGTGCGAAGCGATGGCGCATTGGGTGGATACGGGGGTGGCCTGGAGCGAAAACGATGGCTCCTCGCCCACGAGGGTGCTGGGCGGACGGGCCTCTTCGCTCCGGTGGCGACCGAGGAGTCGACCGCGGTCTCCCGATAGCCTCCGGCGGATGGGAAGGCAGACGGCGCAACGGTTCTCGACCCCGCCGCGACGGCTGATCCCCTTGATCACGAAGGCCACGGTCGGTTTGTATCGCGCCACCCAGGGTCGCATCGGCGGCACCCAGGCCGGAATGGACCATGTCCTGCTCACCACCGTCGGGCGCCGCTCCGGTGAGCCTCACACGGTCTGCCTCCCCGTCTGGCTGGATCCCGACGGTTTCCCGATCGTCGTCGCGTCGTACGCGGGCGCCCAACGTCACCCGGCCTGGTTCCACAACCTTCGGGACCGGACGGCCAACCCGACGGTCACGGTCCTGAACCGGGCCGACCGCTACGAGGCGCACCCCGACGTGGTCGAGGGCGAGGATCGGGCCGAGACATGGGAGGCCCTGGTGGCGGATCGGCCCTTCTATGCCGACTACCAGGACGGCACCGATCGCACGATTCCCCTGGTCAGGCTCCGTCGGGCGTCGGGCTGAGTCGAACGGACGGGGCCGACCCCGGACGACTGGGCAAATCAACCCGTCGACCAAAGGTTCGGTGCGAAAGCTGCCGAAGACCGGCGGTGGAGGATCTGCTCCCCTCCGACCGTCGGAAGACCGAGCCCCATGGTGCCAGCACAAACCGAAGAAACCGAGAGTGGACCGGATGGCTCCTGTTCGGCGACCGGTGGATCCGCGAGCAGCCAGGCGATGGACCTGGACGAGCGATCGTGGAGACCTCGACCGATCTTGGGGGGAGCCGTTCGGTTCCTGGCCACCGTCGGCCCGTTCCTGGTCACCTACCTGATCATCCGGCTGGTGATCCGGGTGGTGCCACGACCCGTGGATCACCTCGGCCTGCTGCTGGTCTGGTTCGTCTGCCTCGGCGTGCTCGCCGTCGGCGTCTTGCGGGTGGCGGCATCGGCGTGTCGCCGCATCGTCCCCGTGTCCATGCTGATGCGGGCGTCGCTGCTGTTCCCGGACCGGGCGCCCTCGCGATTTCGGTTGGCGCTGCGTGCCGCCACCGGTCGCCAGCTGGCTGCTGCGGTGGCGTCGGGGACGTCGGAGGAACGCTTTCTCGCTCCCCAGGAAGCGGCTGAGGAGCTTCTGGTCCAGCTGGCCGCGTCAGTCGCCACGATCGGATGACCCGGGGCCATTCCGAGCGGGTACGGGCGTACACCGATCTGATCGCCGAGGAGCTCGGACTCGACGCCGAGGATGCCGCGAAGCTGAGGTGGGCGGCGTTGCTCCACGACATCGGCAAGCTCGAGGTTCCCGAGGCCATCCTGAACAAGGACGGACGGCCCACAGCGGACGAGTGGGAGATCATCCGTGGCCACCCCGGTGCGGGCGGCCCGCGACTCGAGGCCCTCGCGCCGTGGTTGGGGGAGTGGGCGCTGGCGGCGACCGAGCACCATGAGCGCTACGACGGCAAGGGATATCCCCGTGGCCTGGCCGGAGAGGAGATCTCCCGGGCGGGTCGCATCGTGGCCGTCGCCGACGCGTACGACGTGATGACGGCACCGAGGTCGTACAAGCCGTCGCTGCCGGCCGAGCAGGCGCGGGTCGAGCTGACGACGAACGCCGGGACTCAGTTCGATCCCGACGTGGTGCGAGCCTTCCTGGCGGTGTCCTTGGGGCGGCGCCTAGCACTGGCCGGTCCATTGGGCTGGCTGGCCCAATTGCCGTCGGCGGTGGGCGGGTCGGTCGCGACCGTCGGCACGGCCGGCGTGGGCATCGTCCCAACGATCGCGGTGGGCACGACGCTGGCCTTGGCCGCGGCAGCGAACGTCGGCGGCATGCTCGACCCTGTGTCGGACCTCGTTCCGGGTCCCTTCGGACCCGATGAGACCACCGAGGTGGCCGCGGGAGACGGGTTCGACGGGCCGGTGTACGAGGCGCCGGACCAGCCTCGGGCCGCGGTCGCGGCGGATGGGTGGGGACACCGCCGACTCCAGCGAGAACGGAACGGGCGGTGAGCCGGGGTCCGGCGGGGGCGATGACGGCCGCGACGATCCGACCACCCCTCCGGACCAGTTGGCGGCGACCACCGCCGGCGCCGAGGCCGGAGACACCGTCGAGTCCGATGCACCGCGGTCGAGCACCGACGAGGCCCCCGAATCCGGTAGCGAGAGCGGCAGCCCGGCGAGCGCAGGGCCGACCACCGTGCCCGGTGCCGGCGAGGCGCACGCTGCCGACGACGGCGAGGACGAGGCACCCGCCCGAGGCGGAGGCGGGGGCGAGACCCAAGCGCGTTCGAGCGGCGGCTCCGCTGCCGCCGCACCGCCGCCGGCGCTCCCGGCCGCAAGCGAGGATTCGGTGATCGAGATCCCGCCGGCTCCGCCGAGCACCGTCGCCCCTCCACCGCCGAGCACGGTCGCCCCTCCACCGCCGCCTCCGCCCCCACCGCCGCCGCCGTCGACCACCCCACCGGCGGGCACCGACTGGGCCGCACAGTGGGACGTGATGATCGAGAACTGGGACGGATGGGATGACTTCGACGACACGATCGAATGGTTGACCTGGCCGGGCTGGTTCCGGTGGGACGGCTGGCGGGCGTGGGAGGGGTGGGACGAGCTGCCCGGCGGCTGGGACGACTGGTTCGCTGGTAGAGGCGGTCGCGGGCGCTGATCCCGGTCGCTCCGCGGCCCTACGCTGAGCGACGGGTGAGCCGAGCTCGGCGACCCACCGCGAGCCGGGAGGCCCTCATGTTCGATCTGACCGGGCGAGTCGCCCTGGTGACCGGGGCCGGCCGGGGCGTCGGACGTGGGATCGCGCTCGGCGCTGGCCCGGCAGGGTGCCGCCGTCGTCGTCAACGATCTGGACGCGGATCGGGCCGACGAGGTCGTCACCGAGCTGGGCGCGACGGGAGCCGCCGCAGTCGCCGCGGCGTTCGATGTCGGTGATCACGATGCGGTGCGACGGGGGGTGGCGTCGGCGGTGGAATCCCACGGCCCCATCGACGTACTGGTCAATAACGCCGGCATTCCGCCGGGGATGACGTTGCAGCCGTTCCGCGACACCACGCCCGCCGAGTGGCAGGCGTACTTCGACGTCAACACGCTGGGGGTCATGCACTGTTGTCATGCGGTCCTCGACGGCATGCGGCGTTCGTCCTGGGGGCGGATCGTGACCATCTCGTCGGGGGCGGCCACCATCGGGTCGCGCTTCGGGACCTCGATCTACGGAGCCAGCAAAGGGGGCGCGATAGCGTTCACGCGCAATCTGGCGCAGGAAGAGGCGCGGCAGGGCATCACGGTCAACACGGTCGCCCTGGGCTTGATGGACACCGTCGAGTCCGACGATGCCGGGCTGGACGCGGCGGGCCGCTCCGTACCGGTCGGTCGACTCGGACGTCCCGCTGACGCGGGTGCGCTGTGTGCCTACCTCGCATCGAACGAGGCCGGTTGGATGACGGGCCAGACCCTGCAGCTCAACGGGGAGCGCCCACGACCTGACCGGGTCCCTGCCCGCCGGCGCTGGATACCCGGGGGCCGGGCTCAGGGCGTGCAGTGGTCCCGCAGGTAGCGGACCAGGTCGGTGGAGGTGACGATGCCGACGAGCTTGCCGTCATCGTCCAGAACGAGCACCGAGTGGAGCGAGCCGTCGGACAGGATCGACGCGGCGTCGAAGACGCTGGCGGTCGCGGAGAGCGTTCGCAGCTCCTCGGTCATGGCGTCGTCGATGTTGAACTGGTGGTCCAGCATGGTTCGGAGCATCCGGTCGTCGGACCCATCGATGTCGTAGACGAGTCGGAGGATGTCAGAGGCGGAGACCATCCCGACCGGGCGGTCGTCGTCCACGACCGGAACGTGGTGGAACGGGGCACCATCGAGCAGGTCGTAGACCTCCGAGATCGGCTGCGAGCGCTGCACGTACGTGGGTTCGGTTGTCATCACGCTCTGGATGGGCTCACGCGTCGTCATACTCACGACGGTAATTTGTTCCCGCGCACCAGCGACAATCCGAACGTCAGCGCCGCTTGAGCGCCTCCCGCGCCGCGACGGCGACCGGATCCCAGACCGGTGAGAACGGCGGCGCGTAGGCCAGGTCCAACTCGAGGATCTCGTCGATGGTCATGCCGGCGGTGATCGCCACGGCGCAGGTGTCGATGCGCTTGGCGGAGTCGGGACCACCGACGATCTGGGCCCCGAGGAGCCGTCCGGTCGGACGGTCGATGACGAACCGGACCGTCATGTCGGAGACGCCGGGGTAGTAGTGGGCGCGGGTGGGCGAGGTGATCGAGTGGGTGAGGACGTCGAAGCCGGCGGCGGTGGCCTGCGCCGTGTTGGCCCCGGTGAGGGCGATCTCGGTGTCGCAGGACTTGGTGATGGCCGTGCCGAGCACGCCGGGCATCCGGGCGTCGCCCCCGCCGATGTTGATGCCTGCGATCCGAGCCTGCTTGTTGGCGTAGGTGCCAAGCGCGATGTGGACCTTCTCGCCCGTGACCAGGTGGGTGCTCTGGACGCAGTCTCCTGCAGCCCAGATGCCGTCGACCGAGGTCTCCATCCGGTCGTCGACCACGATCGCGTCCCGCACGCCGAGGTCCAGGCCGGCCTCCGCCGCCAAGCGCGTGTTCGGGGCCAGGCCGATGCCGAGGACGACGAGGTCGGCCGGGATGCTGCCGTCGGACGTCTGGACCAGGCCCGGTTCGAACGCCTGAACGGTCGTATCGGTCCGCAGATCGATGCCGCGTGCCACCATCGCCTCACCCACCATCGCGCTCATCTCGGGGTCGAGGAGCGTCAGCGGATGCGGGGCCATCTCGACCACGATCGGGGTTCGGCCGCGATGGAGGTACGCCTCGGCCATCTCGAGGCCGATGTAGCCGGCTCCGACGACGACGACGTTCCGGGTGGCGTCGTCCTCGATCGCGGCGAGCAGCGCGGCGGCCGAGTCCAGCCCGTGGACACCGTGCACGAACGGCAGGTCGATCCCGGGGAACGGCGGACGGATCGGCGTGCCGCCCGTGCCGATCAGGAGCTGGTCGAACTCGAGGGTGAAGCGTTCGTCCGCGTCCAGATCGTGGACCTCGACGGTGCGGGCGGTCGTGTCGATCGCCGTCGCCTCGTGACGGGTGCGCAGGTCCAGGCCCTTCGCCCGGTGTTGCTCGGGGGACCGGGCCACCAGCTGCTCCAGCCCGCCCTCGACCTCACCCCCGACGAGGAAGGGAATGCCGCAGGCCGCATAGCTGGTGCGGTCGCCCTTCTCCAGGGCGATGATCTCGGCGTCGGGTGCCCCTTTGCGGATCTGGGAGACGGCCGCCATTCCTGCCGTGTCCCCGCCGATGATGACGATGCGTTCTGCCATGGTCCGACCCTACGGATCCCCGGACGCGGATGGCCACGCGTCGGTCGTGCGGTCAGGGGAGGCGGTAGAGGTAGCCGCGCTTGTCCCGTCCGATGGTCTCGGCCGCCCCCGACACCCGGAGGCAGTACGCCACCTCCTGGGCCAGGTGGCGTGTCGGCCCAGCCCTTCGGCCAGGTCGGCCGTGGTGAACGGGTCGGGGAGTCGGTCGGGCAGCAGCGTCAGGAGGTCGGCGGGCGCGTTCAGCTCGATCGTGTCCATCACCGTGACCAGTCGCCGTTCCTCGACGACGTACCCACCGCGTCGCCAGCCCTTCCGCGCGGTTGGGTCGTCGGATCTCCTCCTCCTCGACGAGGGCGATCTCCAGCGTGAAGTGGGGATGGCTCAGGAGAGACGGGAACGACACCAGTTCCTCACAGACGTCGGCGGCGATGCCGCGTTTGGGTGACCGCCGCCGCGAGACGACGTCGCCGGCATCGTCGAGTTTCACGATCCACTTCTGCGCCGCCACCGGGTGAACGAGCCGGATCCGATGGGCATCCAGCAGCCGGTCGAACTTCCGGCGCATTGCGGAGAACCCTCGGGTCTGGATCTCGATGAGCAGTCCGTCCCGGAGCAGGTCGGCGACGAAGCCGTCAACGGGGGCTTCGACCCGGTCACCGTCCCGGCGGTACCACTCCTTGAGCGCCGCGTGGAGTGGCTTCTCGTTGAGGGAGCCGATGGCCGTCACCGAAGGAGCCTACGGGGACGGGCGCCTCGGTTACCCGGTCGGCAGCGAGACATCGACGGTGGCCTTGGCCATCGTCGTCCCGGTCTGATTCGTGAGCTCGACCGCCACGACGGCGATGTTGCGCCGCCGCTCGACGCGGGTGTCGACCACCTCGCCGTTGATGAAGGTGGCGTCGCCGGTGAAGGCCGGGTTCCGGTACTGCGCGTCGGAGTGCACGATCTCCCCCCACTCGCCGGCCCAGCCCGACACGTAGTCGAGCACCCAGGCGCCCATCGAGGCGCCGTAGCCGTAGCCGCGCGCCATGCCGACGTGTCTGGCCCACTTCGGCTGCAGATGGCCGCGGGACGGGCCGTAGTAGGCACCGTCGGTCAGCTCGGGGTTGGTGCGCTCCATGCGCTTGTCGCCCTCGTAGCCGGCCATCTCCTTCGTGTAGCCGAGGTCGATCGCGCTGACGGTGGTGGGGCCCGTCCGCATGCCGCCCCAGGTCGTCATGGGATAGGCCCGCCACTCGGTGGTGAAGCTGGCCAGGCTGTGGGGCCCGAGCACGTGCTCGGCCAGACGGTCTCCGATCGACACGCTGGAGAACAGGCGCTTGTCGTGTCGCAGCTCCTGGATCTGGTCGATGAAGGCCTGCTTGCGCACCTCGAGGTCGTCGAGGTCGGCGTCGGTCCACTCGGGGTCGGTCTCGACGTCGAAGACCTCCTTCTGCTTGGCCTCCTTCACCGGGTACCGGATGGCGGTGGACCGCTGGAGGGCGACGCGCTCGCCGCGCTGGTTGATGTACAGCGTGTCGCCCCGCTGGAAGCAGGTCAGACCGGCGAAGCTGGTCTCGGTGACCCTGTAGTCGTAGGGCATCCGGTGACAGACGAGGTGGTCGCCGGGCCGCACCCGTGGGCCGAAGAACCACCACTCGTCACCGCCGAAGATCAGGTGCGAGTTCGGAATGCGGCCGACCTGGGCGGGCGAGCAGCCGTGGCTGGTGTCGCAGGCCACGGTGAACGACAGTGGGGCGACGAGCTCGCCAAAGCGGCTCTCGGTCCACCAGCGCTCGTCGTAGTGGAGGGGGTTCGGGTAGTGCATGGCCTGGACCCAGCGGCGGACGTCGCCGGCCGAGACGTCGTCGTTCAGCTCGCCGGGCCGGATCGGCACGCCCATGTGCCGGTCCAGGTCGGAGGTGTCGAAGGTCGGCTCTTCCGAGCCGGTGCCGCCGTCGGGATCCCGGGTCGTGGTCATGTCCGCTCCTGTACGTGATCGGCGAGTTCGGCGATGCGACGTTCGGCGAGGGCGACGAGCTCGTCGTCCCGCACCTTGGTGTCGCCGGCCGTGGTGGGCAGCTCTCCCGGCGCGAAGACGAGCACGTGGCGGGGAACCTTGTACCCGGCCACCCGCTCGGTGAGGAAGGCCCGAAGCTCCTCGGCGGTGGGATCGGCTCCGGCGACGGGTTCGACGCAGAGCGTCACGGCCTGGCCCAGCAGCGGATCGGACACGCCCAGAGCCTTGCAGCGCCGGACGCCCGGGAAGGCGCGCAGCGCGAATTCCAGCTCGGCCGGTGAGACGTTTGCACCGGCGGTCTTGATCATCTCCGTGCGTCGCCCGGTCCAGTGCACGGCACCGTGGTCGTCGACGAACCCTGCGTCGCCGGTGTGCAGGAAGCCGTCGGGATCGAGCGTCTCGTCGCGGGTCCTGCCCACGTAGCGGTCGAGCACGGTGGGCCCGGCGACGGCCAGCTCACCATCCTCGTTGCTACCGAGCCGGGCGCCGGTGTCGGGGTCGAGGACCCGGAGCCGCACGCCGGGCAGCAGCACGCCGGTGCTCGCCTTCATGCGCTCACGGGAGTCATCCCACCGGTGGGACACGACACTGGCACAGGTCTCCGACATTCCGAACCCGATCGGCATCGTCCAGCTGGTGTCGCCTTCGACGCTCGGGTGCCGGGTGAAGACCGACTTGCCGTACACCTCGCGCAGCGACGACAGATCGGTTCGCTCCCAGTCGGGATGCTCGGCGATCGCAGTGGCCTGGTGGGGCAGCGTGTACGGCTCGGTCACTCGCTCGCGCTCGAGGAGCTTCAGGGCGACGCCGGCATCGAAGGTCTCCTGGAGCACGAGGCACCCTCCACCGGCCAGGGTCGGCCCGAGCGCGGTGGTGAGCCCGGCGGTCCAGAACAACGGCAGCGGCGCCCAGACCCGCGAGTCGGGAAGGCGACGGAACACCTCGCGCTGGAGCCAGAACTGCAGGCTCGGCGCCCGGTGCAGGTGGATCATGCCCTTCGGTTCGCTGGTCGTGCCCGAGCTGTACAGGACGAGGCCCGGATCACCGGGGCCGATCACCTCGGCGCGGCGGTCGACCACGTCGGCGAGTGAGCCGGCTCCGTCGAGGAAGTGCCTCCAGCTGACGGCTCCCACCGATGCGGTCCATTCCAGGAACGGGAACGACGGATCGCCGACCATCGCCGTGATCTCGTCGCCGATTGGCCGGCCGGCGATCTCGGACTGGGCGAGCACGCCGCTGAGAGCGCCACGGGCGACGAGCTCGCGCCGTTCGTTCGCCGTGGCGAAGGTGGAGAGCGGCACCGCGACGCCCCCGGCCAGCGCAATGCCGAAGAGCGCGGCGACGAACTCGGGACGGTTGCCCATCACGATGCCGATGCGGGTCCCGAGCCCGCAGCCCCGGGCGACCAGGGCCTGGGCGACCAGGCGTGCCTCGCGTTCGAGGTCGGCGTAGCTCCACCGGACGGTCGCACCACCGCGGTGGGGATCGTCGAACACCAGGGCCTCGTTCCCCGCGTGGTTCGCGCTCACCTCGAGCAGGAAGCCGCCCAGGGTCAGGGCGCCGACGCCGTCCGTCTCGGCGAGCGACGGCCCCTCCCAGGTGCTCACCCGCCCCGCCCGTCGTCCATTCCGTCCCCTTCGCGTGCGCGGGTCCTCCGTCGTGGACGATCATACGAAGGTGACTCCAGTGTTCGAAATGCCGACGCGGATCGCCGACGTCTTCTCGTCCGGTCTCCACCACCATCCGGAGCGGGAGGCATTGGTCACCCGACGGGTCCGGTGGACCCACCGCGAGCTCGACGAGGCCTCCGCGAGGGCCACCGGCGCCCTGCGCGATCTCGGCGTGGGCGCGGGCGATCGGGTCGCGGCCTGCCTGCCCAACGAGGCCGACATCGTCGTCGCGTTCCACGCCGCCATGCGCCTCGGGGCGGTCTGGGTCGGTGTCAACCAGGCCCTGGCCCCACCCGAGAAGGCCTTCCTTCTCTGCGATTCGTCCTCATCGGTGCTGCTCTGCGACGCCGGGACGGCCACGTCGCTCGGGGCGGCAGGAACGGATCTGCCGGACCTCGACACCGTGGTGGTCGCCGAAGACTGGTGCGCCGCTTACGAGGGGGCGTCGGCAGCGACGCGACCTGCCCGAGGTGGACCCCGACGCAGCCGCGGGTCTCGCGTACACCAGCGGGACGACCGGCCGCCCCAAAGGAGCGATCCACACCCAGCGCTCCCTGCTCCTGCCCGGGGCGGTGCTGGTCGAGTCCCGCGGTTACGACGCCGGCCTGAGAAAGGGCGACTGTCTGCCGCTCACCATCCTCAACATGCTCGTGCTGACCACGTTGCTGGTGGCGCAGGCCGAGGGCACGACCGTCGTGATGGACCAGCTCCACGCCCGGGGCGTCGCCGAGTGGATCGAGCGCGAGGCGGTCACCGTGTGGAACGGCCCACCGGCGATCCTGCACAGCCTGGTCGAGTCCGAGGACGTGCCGGCGGCGGCGTTGGCCACGCTGCGAGAGGTCTGGTCCGGCGGCTCCGATCTGCCGGAGGCGCTTCGCCGGCGCTTCGCCGACAGGTTCGGACTCCCGATCATCGGGACCTACGGCCTGTCCGAGGCACCGACGGTCGTCAGCATCGACCCATCCGACGGCGCGCACCGCGCCGGAGCGAGCGGCCGGATCCTCTCCCACCTCGACGTCCACGCCGTCGACGCCGCCGGGGCACGCCTTCCCGCCGGCGAGGTCGGCGAGCTGTGCCTCGCGCCGACCGTGACCGGGCGATACGCCGGTGTCTACCGTCCGTTTCTCGGCTACTGGGACCGCGCCGACGCTTCCACCGAGGTGCTTGCCGGGGGTGTGGTCCACACCGGCGATGTGGGTCTGGTCGACGCCGAGGGCTGGCTCGCGGTGAAGGACCGGAAGAACCTCGTGATCCTCCGCGGTGGCGCCAACGTCTACCCGGCCGAGGTCGAGCGGGTCCTGCACGCCATCGACGGTGTCGCGGGCAGCGCGGTGGCGGGGGTGGCCGACGATCGACTCGGTGAGCGGGTCGTCGCCGCCGTCGAGTTGACCGACGGCGCGGCGCTCACGTCTGAGGCGATCACCGAGCGCTGCCGGTCCGAGCTCGCCGGGTACAAGGTGCCGGAGCGCGTGCTGCTCGTCGACGCGCTGCCCCGCAACGCGATGGGAAAGGTCGACCGCAGGGCGCTCGGGGGCCTGTTCGGCGACTGAGCTCGGCGGCTCGAACGCCACGGGAGGGACGCTACGATCTCGCAGCATGGGCAGCACTCCCGGCGCCGGACCCGCCGCCGGTGCCGAGTGGAGCGGTTCGGGAGCACCGGTCTTCCCCGACCACGAGCCGACGGTCGCCGGGCTCCTGCGCCATGCCACGGCCCACCACCCCGACGACTTGGCCGTGGCCTCGCCCCACGAGCGGCTGACCTACGCCGAGCTCGACCGACGCTCCGCCACGCTGGCCGCCCGCCTCGTCTCCCACGGCGCGGGCAAGGGATCACACATCGGGCTCCTGCTCCCGAACGGGGTGCCGTGGGTCGTGGCGTGGGCCGCGGCGGCACGGATCGGCGCGGTCGTGACGCCGGTGAACACCTTCTCCAAGGCACCCGAGCTGGCCACGATGCTGCGCCATGCCGACGTCCGGATGCTGATCGCCGTCCCCGCGTTCGAACCGCACGACTATCTGTCGCGCCTTCTCGACATCGCACCGGATCTCGCCGCGGCGGGCGCGGCGGGACCGCTCCTGCTGGAGGAGTTCCCGCAGCTGCGTCGCATCCTCCTGTGGGACGACAGCCACGAGGTGCCGGCCTGGGCCGACGGTGGCGTCGGCGCCGACCTCGACGCCACCGCCGACGATCGCCTGCGGGCCGTCGTCGCCGCGATGGAGGACGACGTCGCGCCGTCGGACCCCATGCTGATCTCGTACACATCGGGTTCGACGGGCGCGCCGAAGGGCGTCGTGCACGGCCACGGCCCCCTGCTGCGCCACGCCCGCAACCTCGCTGCGATGTCCGGCATCGGTCCCGAGGATCGCATCTGGACGCCGATGCCCCTGTGCTGGGTCGGGGGGTTCGCGTTCACCATGCTGCGGGCGCTGTCCGTCGGCGGCGCCTTCGTGACCCAGGAGCGGATGGCGGCCGACGTCGCGCTCCGGTTGCTGGCCAACGAGAGGGTCACGTGCGTGAGCGCCTGGCCCAACATCGGCGCCACGCTCACGGCGCACCCCGACTACGGGTCGACCGATCTGTCGCACCTGCGTCTGGGCACGTTCTGGGAGGGGCGCCGGCCCGATTCGCGTCCCGACGACCCGGCCGGCAGTCCGACCTCGCTCGGCATGTCCGAAACCGGCGGGCCCCACACGTTCTGGACGCTCGAAGACGACGTCTCCGGTGTGCCCGAGGAGTACCACGGCACGTTCGGCCACGAGGTCCCGGGTGTCTCGCATCGCATCGTCGACGCCGACGGCGCCGACGTGGCCGAGGGGCAGGAGGGTGAGGTCCTGGTGCGCGGTTACAGCCTGATGTACGGCCTCCACAAGCACGAGCGTCACGAGGTGTTCGACGCCGACGGCTGGTACCACACGGGCGATCGCGGCCTGTTCCGCGACGGGTGGTTCTTCTTCACCGGCCGCCAGTCGGATCTCATCAAGACGAAGGGCTCCAACGTGGCGCCCGCCGAAGTCGAGGCTGCGCTCCGCGAGGTCGGCGGGGTGGTGTTGCCATTCGTGTTCGGCGTCGACCACCCGGAGTTCGGGCAGGAAGTCGTCGCCCTGGTGGTGGGCGACGACCGGATCACGGCCGATCACGTGCGAACCGAGCTGCGCGAGCTGCTGTCGTCGTACAAGATCCCCCGGCAGGTGTTCCGCATCGACACCGCCGACGTTCCCTATCTCACCAGCCAGAAGCCCGACCGCCGCTCGCTCGCCACGATGGCCGCCGAGCTGGTGGACGGGGCGCGGGCGCCCGAGGAGTTCAGCGGGGCGTGACCGGGCGCAGGTCGGTGCGGAGGAGCTCGAGCAGCTGGCCGTCGGGGTCCCGCGCCATCACGGCGACGCGGACGTCGGAGTCCTCGAGGATCTCGCCGCCGTGGTCGACGATGACCGCCTTGGTTGCTTCGACGTCATCGACGCCGAGTGAGAGATGGGTCAGGCCCGTGTCGGCGAGATTCCGGTCGATGCGTCCGCCCGGGTGGTGCTCCGGGTCGTAGGCGAGCAGCTCGAGCACGAAGCTCCCGTTGACCAGGTAGACGGCCCGCAGGCCGATCGGCGGCTCGAGTTGGGTCAACGTGCGGGTCGCCTCGTCGGGGAGCTCCTGGTCGAGCGTGACCTCGAAGCCGAGCGCCTCGTAGAAGCGGGTCGAGCGGGCGATGTCGGTGACGCGCAAGCCGACGTGGTTGACGATCACGACGAGTCTCCGGGGGCGGTCCTCCCGCGCCGGCGAGCTTCTTCCGGTACGAAGGGTTCGGGAGCGAAGGGTCCGACCGTGGTGGCCCGCAGCTCGATCTCGGGGAGCACGACCGACGGGTCGAGCTGGTCGAGCCAGACGACTGTGGCGGCCACCTGTTCGGCGTCGAGGGCGTGCATGGGGAAGTGCACGTCGTCGAGCATCGGGGTCGCCACCGGGGCCGGGGTGACGACGTGGACGGCGATGCCGTCACGCTCCACCTCGCCGGCCAGGGCGGCGGCGAACGCGTTGAGGCCGGCCTTCGAGGCGGAGTAGGCGGCCTTGCCCGGCTGCGGCGCGTGCGCCGACGACGACGAGAGGAACACGATCCGCCCGCCCGGTGGCATCGACCGGAGCGCGGCGCTGGTCACCAGGAACGCGGAGCGGAGGTTGGCTCGGATCACGGCGTCGAAGGTCTCGACCGTCTCCTTGCGCACGAAGGTGCCCTGCATGGTCCCGGCGGCGTGGACGAGCAGGTCGATCGGGCCGGCCGCCTCGACGACGGAGGCGACGTCACCCGCGTCTCCGCAATCGCCCGCGACGGCCCGGGCGCCGATGGCGGCGGCCGCATCCTTCAGCGGTCCGGTCCGGCGGGCGTTGAGCACCACGTCGTAGTCCCGTTCGACGAGCTGGCGGCCGACCGCGAGACCGATGCCGCCGCTGCCGCCGGTCACGAGCGCGACGCGACGGCGCTCCGGTGCGCTCACGACGGCGTCGCTTCCAGTCCTGGCATCGGTGTCCGAACGTAGCCGCGACCGGGGCCGGGGCGCGGCGCCGGCCCTCTTCGCCCACGCGAGCCCGGCCGGCAGCTCGGTCGGGCCTCCGACCGGATGTGTCATCATCGGGGCGCGATCCGACCACACACCATCCGGGAGAAGTGATGCCGACCTTCGACGGGTTCCTGCTGACCAAGGACGACGCCGGAGAGCAGCACCTCGACTGGCGCACGCTCGACGACGACGAGCTCATGGAGGGCGATGTCACCGTCGCCGTCTCGCACTCGACGATCAACTACAAGGACGGCCTTGCGCTCACCGGCTCGTCACCCGTGGTCCGGCGTTGGCCGATGGTGCCGGGCATCGACTTCGTCGGCGTCGTCGAGTCCTCGGACCACGACGGCACGGCCGAGGGTGACCGGGTCGTGCTCAACGGGTGGGGGGCCGGCGAGACGCACCTCGGTGGATACGCACAGCGGGCTCGGGTGCCCGGCGAGTGGCTGGTCCCGCTCCCCGACGCGTTCACGCCGGCTCGTTCGATGGCCATCGGCACCGCCGGCTACACCGCGGCGCTGTGCGTCCTCGAGCTCGATCGCCAGGGTGTCGAGGTCGACGACGGCCCCGTCCTGGTCACGGGCGCCACCGGGGGTGTCGGCAGCATTGCCGTGGCCCTGCTCGCCGCTGCGGGCCACGAGGTCATCGGCGCCACCGGCAAGGCCGACGAGCACGACTACCTGCGCAGCCTCGGCGCCTCCGAGGTCATCGACCGCGCCGAGCTGGCCGAGCCGGGCCGGCCCCTCGGCAAGGAGCGCTGGGCCGCCGCGGTGGATTGCGTCGGGAGCCACACGCTGGCCAACGCGCTGGCCGGCACCCGTTACGGCGGGGCGGTGGCGGCCTGCGGCCTGGCCCAGGGGATGGACCTGCCGGGATCGGTGGCGCCCTTCATCCTCCGTGGTGTCACCCTCGCCGGCGTCGACAGCGTGATGGCGCCCCACGAAGCTCGGTTGGCGGCCTGGGAACGGCTGGTGCGCGATCTCGACACCGACCGGCTCGACTCCGTGGCAACGACGCGGCCGGTCACCGACGCCCCCGATCTCGCCGAGGACCTCCTCGCCGGGAAGGTCCGAGGCAGGATCGTCCTCGAGGTCGAGTGAGCTCAGATCGCGTAGACGCGCTCGGCGGTTCCGGCGAACAGGGCCTCGCGCTCGTCGGCGGCGATGCCCTCGGTGAGGGCGGCGTAGGTGGTGTACAGCTCATCGAAGGTCCCGCGCAGGCCGTCGACGGGGAAGTTGCTGGCGAACATGCATCGATCGGCGCCGAACAGTGCGATGGCGTGCTCGATCCAGGGGGCGAACGCCGCGGCCTGCATCGACCCGAGTGGCATGGCGAGACCGGAGAGCTTGCAGATCACCCGGTCGCCGAGGTCGGCCAGTGCCGCTATCCCGGTGCGCCAGGTCGCGCGCTCGGCGTCGGCGTCCGAGGTCGGCCAGCCGGTGTGTTCCACGACCACGACGAGGTCGTCGACGACCGCCAGGCCGTCGGCGGCGTCGCGCAACGCGTCGGGATGGGCCATGAGCTCGAACAGCAGTCCACGTTCGGCGAGGGCGCGCAGCACCTCGGCGGGAGGGAGCGGTGATCGGGACCCACCCATGGGCCGGACGCCGCGGAACCGACTGGCCGCCGTCTGACGGTCGATGAACGACACGGCCTCGTCCACCGTGTCGGCGGGCGGGAGGCCACCCACGATGGCGTCCGGATGGCCGTCGGCGTCGGCTCGGCGGTCGAGCTCGATCGTCTCGTCGACGGAGTGGAGGCCCGTGGCCGCGGCGACGTTGACGAGCTTCTCGACGTTCCAGCCCGCCGCCTCGGCGCGGTAGGTCGCCACGTCGAAGCGCCGCGCCATCCCGGTGACGTCGCCCATGCCCAGGTCCCGGCCTCCGGAAAGGTACGGGTACCAGTCGGTGCGAGCCGGATCCCACAGGTGCACGTGGGCGTCGACGATGCGGGCGGGACGGATGGTCACGGCCGATCTTCCTTGCGGTCGTCTCCCGGTGCCGCAGTCGGGCCCACGATCTGGCGGAGCGCCGCGTCGACCCAGTCGGGGACCCGGGGGCCGCCGAACGTGACGGTCCCGGCCGGGTGCGGGTGGCGGCGCAGTCCGCACCAACCGGTCCCGAGGACGAGCTCGGCTCCTGACAGCGCCGCCGTCTCGGGGCTGCACAGCAGGTGGGCGGACAGTTCGGCGAGGGGCTCCCCGCCGTGCGTGGCCGCCGGAACCTCGACGCTGACCGTCAAGTGGGCGACACGACCGTCGGTGGCGGAGGCGGCCGAACGCGACAGCTGCGCCGCCGCCTGTGCCCGCGACCGGCCGCCGGCCGTCGACGCGTCGACCAGGGTGAGGAGGCGGATCGGCCGCCCGGTCGAGCTCGCCGCATCGGCAGTGGCCCGGGCCCAGGCCGCGTCGGCGTGGATACCGCCGCTGATCCCGGCGTGCTGGTCCAGGATGTGCTGCCACGGGTCGCCGCGACCGGCGATCGGGCTGGATCCGATCGCGACGACGATGGCGTCGGGCGGTGGCCAACCGTCGGTCGCGGCCCCCAGCGCCTCGCTTGCGGCACCGAAGTCGACGGCCGCCCCGGCGTCGCGGACGACCGTGCACGTCACCCCGCGGGACCGTAGGGCGCGCTCGATCGTCGCCTCCAGGGTCGGGTTGTCGACGGCCAGCAGACAGGACTCGATCGCCCGCTCGGGGTCCCCGGTGGGGGCCTCGTCGAAGACCGGCCCGAAGCGGGCGTTCCCGCCACCGCTGCTCGTCTGGGCCGTCTCGGCCGCAACCAACGCCGGTGCCGTCACGGAGCGCAGGGCGTGCGGCAGCGACGTGACACCGGCCGTCCGCACGACTTCGACCAGCGAAGGTGGGGCGATCACCGCGGCTTCGGACCCGCCGGAGAAGACCACCTGCCCGCTGCTCCACCCGAAGGCGTCGCCGACCAGATAGGCGCCGATCGGGCCGATCCGGTCCGCGGTCGGCATGGTGCCGAGGGACAGACCGCCGGTCTTCGACGAGGGCGAACCGGCTGCGGACGAGGGATCACCCGCCTTCAGCCTCCGGCGCCCGAGCGCGGCGGTCACCATGCGGGTTGCGGCGATCGGCGCGAGGGCGTTGACCGTGACGCCCCGGGGCGGGGCGGCGCCGAGCTGCCAGGTGAGCGAGGCGACCGCTCGCTTGGCGCAGCCGTACGCGCCCGTGTCGGCGGCCCGCCACCCGGAGCCCGACGTCACCCCGAGCACGCGGCCGTGGCCGGCCGCCGCCATGTGGGGGAGGGCGGCGCCGAGCATGTTGAGGTAGCCGTTCAGATGGACGTCGACGACGTCGCTCCAGTCCTGCTCGGCACCCTTGCCGTACCCCGTGGGTCGGGAGATGCCGGCGACGTTCACGACCGCATCGACCGCACCGTGGGTCTGCACGAGCTCGTCGAAGAGCGCTCGCACCCCGTCGGCGTCGGCGACCGACACCGGCGAGGACCGGGCCGAGCCTCCGGCGGCGATGATGCGCTGGGCGGTGGTCTCCTCGGGCTCGGGCAACCGCTCCGACCCGTCGAGCGAGACGACGGGATCCATCACGACGACGTGGACGTCCTCGGCGCCGAGCGCCTCGGCGATGGCGGCCCCGATGCCCCCGGCCCCACCGGTGACGACTGCGACCCGTCGACCTCCGGTGTGGGACCCCGGCACCGTCAGTCCGTCCGAGCGTCGACGTCGAGCCCCTCGAACGCACCCTTCGACCGCCAGTCGTCGAGCAGCTCGCGGTAGGCGAAGTAGTCGCCGAAGCCGCGGCCGTAGTTGCCGTTCCGTGGGTTCATCGACTGCGGGTCGCCCTCGTTGTTGAGTCGTGAAGGCGTACACGCCGCCATCACCACGCTGGCGTCGACGTGCGTCGACACGATCTCCTCGGTCCAGCGTTCCTCGGCCTCGGCGGTCACGTCGAACGAGTGCGCCCCTGCCTCCTCGAGCGCACGTACCGCGTCGCCGATGAACTCCCCACCGAGCACCGCGAGCTGGGTGTAGTTCACGGTCACGACCGCCTGCTGGCCGGGGGCCGGCATGACGAAGGCGTTGGGAAGGCCGCGGACCATCATCCCGAACAGCGTGGCCGAACCGTCCCGGAACCTCTCTTCGAGGGTGATGCCCCCGCGACCGACGATCTCGTGGCCCGCCCGCCGGTACAGCGGCGTGACCTCGGCCTCGAAACCGGTGGCGTAGATCAGGCAGTCGACCTCGTACTGCCGGTCATCGATGACCGGGCCCCGCTCGCCGACCCGGTCCCAACCGGCCGGGCAGTCGACCACGGTGACGTTGTCGTGGTTGAGGGCCGGGAGGTACCCGTCGTGCCAGCAGGGCCGTTTGCACAGGTAGCGGTAGTACGGCTTGAGCACCTCGGCCGTTGCCGGATCGTCGATCAGCTCGTCGACCCGGCGCCGATGCTCCTCCATGATGTCGAAGTCGAGCTCTTCGGCGGCGCGGATGTACTCCTCGGTGGGCATGCCCTTCCGACGCGGCGGGTTGTGGACCGCGGCGTAGTGGTGGGTCCAGCCGTCGTCGACCAGGTCCTCCTCGACCCGACGGCCCAGCATGATCGACTGGAAGTTGTCCATCCGGGCCTGCTGCCAGCCGGGTTCGAGCCCTTCGGCGAAGTCGGGTGCCGTCGACCGGTTGCCGCGCACACCGATCGCGGAGGGCGTGCGCTGGAAGACATAGAGGTGTCTCGCCGCCTCGGCCAGCGGGGCCACGCACTGGATACCGGTCGCTCCGTTGCCCACCAGACCCACGACCTTGTCGCCGAGCTCGGTCAGTGGCCGGCCCGGTGCGCCTCCGGTGTACGCATAGTCCCACCGGGCCGTGTGGAAGGAGTGTCCCCGGAAGTCCTCCATCCCCGGGATGACCGGGATCTTCAACAGGTTGAGGACCCCGACGGCGAGCACGAGGTACCGGGCCGTGAAGGCGTCGTCCCGGTCGGTCTCGATCCGCCATCGCCCGGTCTCGTCGTCCCACGCCGAGCGGGTCGCCCCGGTGTGGAACAGGGCATCGGACACGAGGTCGAACCGCTCCGCCAGGGCCTGGAGGTGGAGCCTGATCTCCTCGCCACTCGCGTACCGTTCGGTCGGGACGTAGTCGAGCTCCTCGAGCATCGGCATGTAGATGTACGACTCCACGTCGCACATCACGCCGGGATAGCGGTTCCAGTACCAGGTCCCGCCAATGCCGCCGGCCTGGTCGACGATCCGGATCCGATCGAGCCCGGCCTTGCGCAGGTTGGCGCCGGCGAGGATGCCGGCCATCCCTCCGCCGATGATGGCAACATCGACGTCGTCGTCGACCGGATCGCGTTCGGTGCGGGCCGTGAAGGGGTCCTCGCAGTAGCGGGCGAAGTGGGGATCGTTGTGCAGGTCGCGTACGTCGGACCGACCGGGTACCAGCCGCTTGTCGCGCTCGGCGAGGTACTTGGCATGGACGGTGTCCGGATCGAACCGCACGGCGCTCCTCCCTCGGTCCAGGGAACCTAACACTCACGTCAGGAACCGGGCCATGCTCCGCCCGGGGGAGACGACGGTTCGAACGCGACCGGTCCGGGGCACCGCGCCACGCCGTGACGTCTGACAAGATCGGAGGGGCATCGTCGTTCGCTGCGGCGCCCTCCACCGACTCCACAGGGGCATGCGTGACCGGACCGCTCGAGGGCATCAGGGTCGTCGACCTCTCGCAGGTGATGAGCGGCCCGTGGGCCACGATGCTGCTGGCGGATCAGGGCGCCGAGGTGATCAAGGTCGAGCCGCCCGTCGGGGGCGAGGTCCTCCGTCCGATCCCCAACTTCGGTCGGGGCGGTGTCAACTCGCTGATCGCCAACAACAACCGGGGCAAGCTCGGGCTGGCGATCGACCTCGGCTCGAAGCGGGGGGTGGCGACGCTGCGGCGGCTCGTCGACACCGCCGACGTGGTCGTCCAGAACTTCCGGCCCGGGGTCGCCGAGCGGCTCGGCCTCTCGCCGAGCGAGCTCCGATCCACCAACCCGGGCCTGGTCACGTGCGCCATCACCGGCTTCGGGCCCGACGGACCGTGGGCCCAGCGCCCGGTCTACGACCCGATCATCCAGGCGATGAGCGGCCATGTCGCGATCCAGGTCAACCCGGACATCCCGATACCCGACATGGTGCGCTCGACGGTGTGCGACAAGGCGAGCGCGCTGATGGCCGCCCAGGCCGTGACGGCCGCGCTCCTGGCCAGGGAGCGCACCGGGGTCGGGCAACATGTCGAGATCGCGATGCTCGACGCCGCGATCGCCTTCTTCTGGCCCGACGGGATGATGGCCCACACGGTGATCGCGGGCGACGGCTGGAAGGAGCCACCGGTGGGCCCAACCATGGCTGCGAGCTACCGGCTCACCCAGTGCTCCGACGGGTACCTCGTCTACTGGGTGGTGCAGCAGTCGGACCTGTGGAACCTGGCTCGTGCGCTCGGCCACCCGGAGTGGGAGCACGACGAGCGCTGGGCCGACGCCGAGGTCCGCCGGGTACCCGCGAACTGGGCCGCCTTCGGGGCCGCGATCGCCGACGCGTTCGACACGCTCACGGTCGACGAGTCCATCCGTCGGCTCCAGCAGCACGATGTCCCGGTGGGTCCGGTGCTGTCGCTCGAGGATGTGCCCCACCACGAGCAGGTGGCGCACAACGGCATCGTGATCGACTGGGAGCACCCGACCGCCGGACCGCTCCGGCAAGCGGGCCCTGCCGCCCACTTCTCGGCCACCCCGGCCGAGCCGCGCCTCTGCGTTCCCCTCCACGGCGAGGACACCGACCAGGTGCTCCGGTCAGCCGGCCTCACCGACGACGAGATCGCGGAGCTGCGGGCCGACGGCATCGTCGGCGTGCGGTCCGTCTGACCCACGGAGCCGGAAGCCCGTGCCGGTCGGACCGGCCGGATTGGTTACTCGGGCCTGACCTGCTGGAGCCCGAGGACGCGGGCGGCCGAGGCGCCGAGGAACTCGGCCATCGAGTCGTCGGCCAGCGGCAGTGCCCGGGCCGCGTCGAGGGCCTTGCCGACCGGGAGGACGGGGTGATCGGAGGCGAACCAGACCCGGCCCCGTCCCCGCGAGCTGTCCATGAACCGGACCAGGTCGCCGTCCATGTACTTGGCCAGGTAGGCCGACGTCATCAGGTGGAGACGCTCGAACTTGAGCATGTATTGGATGAGCAGGGCCTCGTACGGATGACCCATGTGGGCGCCGATGACGGTGAGGTCCGGAAAGTCGATCAGCACGTCCTCGAGCAGCTGGGGGTGCTGGCACTGCGACCGGACCTTGGGCCCGGGAACACCGACGTTGATCGACACCGGTAGGCCCGCCTCCTCGCACGCGGCGTAGACCGGGTAGTACAGGCGGTGATTGAGGTCGTACTGCTCGACCAGCGGCGTGACCCGGGCCATCACGATGTGCTCGTGGTGGGCCAGCTCCCGGATCCGGCGGACGTTGTCCGTGGGACGGCCGGCCTTCTCGACGGTGATCGACACGGCGAACCGGCCGGGGTGCGCCTCGGCCACGGCGACGAAGTCCTCGGGGGCGTACATCCCCTTGGCGTGAGCACGTTCGGGATCGCGCAGCCCACTGGTCAGGATCCCGGTGTCGACCCCGGCGCCGTCCATGGCCTCGACCAGTTCGTCGACGGTCCGACCCCTGCTGAAGTCCTCGCCGAACAGCATGCCGACATCGGCGTTCTCGCGCTGCGACGACCACGCGGCGGCGAATCGTTCGGGGAAGATGTTGACCCAGGCATCGACGACCGGCGCTTCCTGTGGCATGAGCGGCAGCGTACTGGACCTCCGGCGCCGTAGGTGACGTGACTGTCAGAGAACAACTACCATCGCGGCCATGGCTGAGCTCGGTTTCCGCGCCTTCGACGCCGACAACCACTACTACGAGGCCGAGGACGCCTTCATCCGCCACATCGACGGGCGGATGGCCAAGCGATGTATGCAGTGGGGTGAGGTCGACGGGAAGCGGCGATTCCTCGTCGGCGGTCGCATCAACAAGTTCATCCCCAATCCGACGTTCGATCCCATCGCCCATCCGGGCAGCCTCGAGGACTACTTCCGGGGCCGCAACACCGAGGGCATCGACCTGAAGACGATGTTCGGCGAGCTCGATCCCCTCGAGCAGCACGCCGAATACCGCGACCGCGACGCCCGGCTCAGGTTGCTGGACGAGCAGGGCCTCGACGGCGCGGTGCTCTATCCGACCCTCGGCGTCGGCATGCAGGAGGCGCTCAAGCGCGACGTGCCCGCCCTCCACGCCGCGTTCGAGGCTTTCAACCGCTGGCTCGACGACGACTGGGGCTTCGACCGCGGCGACGGGCGGTTGTACGCGGCGCCGATGTTGACCCTGGCCGACCCCGAGCTCGCCGCCGCCGAGCTCGAACGGGTCCTCGCTGCGGGCGCCCGCATCGTGGTGATGATCCCCGGTCCGGTGCCGACCGGTGACGGCTACCGGTCGCCGGGCCATCCCGATCTCGATCCGTTCTGGGCCCTTCTCGACGAGTCCGGGGTCCCGCTGGCCATCCACGCCGGCCTCAGTGGGGTGGCGCAGTATGGGACGTTGTGGCGGACCGGCGAGCGGGTCGGCCAGTTCGAAGGGTTCAAGCACTCGACGTTCCCGTTGGTGGCCTTCCAGGACCGGGGCATCTCCGACACCTTCGCCGCGCTGATCTGCCACGGCGTGTTCGAGCGCTTCCCCAACGTGCGGGTGGCGTCGATCGAGAACGGCGCCATGTGGGTGCCCGATCTGCTGCGCAACCTGGGCGATGCCTACGGGAAGATGCCGATGGTCTTCGAGCGCCACCCCGTCGAGCAGTTCAAGGAGCAGGCCTGGGTCGCGCCCTACTACGAGGACGACATGGAGATGCTCAAGGAGCACCTCGGTGTCGAGCGGTTGCTCTTCGGGTCCGACTTCCCCCACGCCGAGGGTCTGCCCGAGCCGACCGACTTCGTGAAAGACATCCCCACCTTCACCGACGACGAGGTGCGCGCCGTCATGCGGGACAACGTCCTGGATCTCCTCACCCCCCGGCCTTCCTGAACTCCTGCCCGCCCGATCAGATCCCGCGCATCATCCGGTACACGCCGGCGAAGTTCTCGTTGTTCTCGGGCGGCACGACGCCGAGCTCGCCCAGCTGTCGCGCCCCCCACACGATCCGCGCCGTGCGCTCCACCAGCGCGGCGATCTTGAGCGCGTCGCCCACGTCGCGACCCACGGTGACCAGGCCATGGTTGGCCAGCAGAGCGGCCCCGCGGTCGGCCAGCTTCGATGCGACCTCGTCGCCCAGTTCGTCGGTGCCCGTCATCGTGTACTCGCACACCGGGATCTCGCCGCCGACGTAGACGGCGACCTCCTCGATCGCGACCGGGATCGGTTGGCGGGCGACGGCGAACATGGTGGCGAACACTGCGTGCGAGTGGATGACGCCCCCGACCTCGGGATACGAGCGGTAGCAGGACAGATGGAGTGCCTTCTCGCTGGTCGGGCCCCGTTCGCCCTCGAGCACGGAACCGTCCAGGTCGACGATGACGAGGTCGTCCAGCACCATCTCGTCGTAGAGCACCGACGAGGGGGTCATGCAGACCCGGCGGTCGTCGACCCGGGCCGAGACGTTGCCCGAGCTGGCCTCGACGAGACCCTTGCGATTCAGTTCGTGCGCCGCGTCCAGGACGGCACGGCGAGCCTCGGCGGTGGTCTCGCTCACGGGCCGGTGGTGTTCATGGGAGGACCTCGGGGTTGACGATGTGCCGCGGACGTTCGCCCGCCAGGAGTCGGACGAGATCGTCGCTGAGCAGGTCGGTGTGGTTGGTCTCGGTGTCATAGGTGGCGCCACCGATGTGCGGGCTCACCACGACGTTGTCCATCGACGCGATCGGGTGGGACGGGTCCAGGAACTCACCGTCGAAGTGGTCGAGGCCGGCGCCGGCCAGCTTGCCGTCGGCCAGTGCCTCGCCGATGGCGTCGAGGTCGTGGAGACCGGCCCGGGCCGTGTTGAGGTAGATGGCCCCGTCCCGCATCTTGGCGATGGCGGCGGTGCCGATCATGCCGATCGTGTCGGGCGTGACTGAGGCATGCATCGAGACGACGTCGGCCTCGGTCAGGAGCTCGTCGAGGTCGTGGGTGGCGTCGGCCGCGAAGGGGTCGGCGCTGATGACACGCATGCCGAGTCCTCCGAACCGCCACGCGGCGGCCCGTCCCACCGCACCCAGGCCGACGATGCCGACGGTTCGGCCCGCCAGCTGCCAGGCCCGGAACCGCTGATAGGGGATGGTGCCGTCCCGGTAGATCTCACCGTCCCGGACGTCGCGGTCGGCGGTGGGGAGGTGGCGGGTGACCGCCAGGAGGAGACCGACGGCCAGTTCGGCCACAGCGTCGGCGTTGCGACCGGGAGCGTGGAGCACGGGAATCCCGGCTGCGGTCGCGCCGTCGACGTCCACGTTGGTGGGGTCACCCCGCGCCGAGCCGATGGCGGTCAGCGGGAGGTCGAGGACCGACCCCTTGACCTCGTCGGCCTCGCACACGACGATCGTCGCCTGTTCGTCGGAGATCCGGGACGCGAGATCGTCGGCGCCGTAGATCCGCAGCGGGGTCTGGTCGATCCAGGGGTCGAGGACCAGGTCGGCGACCGCAGCCAGCCGTTCGACCCCCGGACCCCGGAACGGAGCGGTGACGAGCGCGATCGGGCGGGACGGCACCGGTCAGCCCGCTGCCGCGGGGTCGACGCCGTCGGCCCACTCGAAGAGCTGGACTTCGACCATCATCGGGAGCAGGAACCGGACGTAGAAGTTGTGCAACGTGAGGAAGTCCCCGAACTCCTCGACCTCGGCGTCGACGAGATCGACCCGGTCGTCGCGAGCTGCGAAATCCCTGGCTCGGCTCAGGAAGGTGTCGAACTCCTCGCGGGTGTCGACCGCCATCCCGAAGTGGTCGAGCCGCGCACACTGCATCGGCTCGTTCTCGGCGATGAGGAACACGAACTGGTCGTACGCGTAGGCCTGCATGATCAACCGCCGGCCCGGTTCGGTCATGGTGGGCATCTCCTCCCAGCCGAACACTTCGCCGTGGAAGCGCAGGATGTCGGCCCGGCCCTGGTCGTCGAGCAGGGCCGAGGGCACGCTCATCGCCACGTGGTTGAAGCGGGGACTCATCGCGGGGGCCGCTGACCGTCGGAGCGGCCCGTGGGGGCGACCAGGACCTTGCCCGAGATCCGGCCGGTGGCGAGGCCCTCCATGGCGCGGAGCAGCCCGTCGAGCGGCACGTCGTCGGCGGCGAGCACCGGGTCCACGTCGATCGGGCCGGAGGCCAGGAGCGAGAGCGCCTCGTCGAAGCCGCCCGCGTCGTATTCGTAGGCGCCGGTGATCACCAGCTCGTTGAGGAGGATGCGGTTCGGGTCGAGGTCGGGGGACTCGATCCCGGTGCCGACCAGCACCAGGGTGCCGCCCCGGCGGAGCTGGCAGCAGGCCGCCTCCATCGCTGCCGGCTTGCCCGAGCACTCGATCGCGGCGTCGAAGGGCGCGGCGACGATCCGGAACGGCTCGGCGATCGAGACGGTCTCGAGCTCGGCCGGTTCGAGCGCCTCGGCTCCGAGGGCGACGGCCAGGTCCCGCCGTTGCGGGGACGGTTCGCTGACGACGACGTCGGTGATCCCCCGGGCTCGGAGTGCAGCCACCGTGAGGAGTCCGATGGGACCGGCCCCGGTCACGAGCACCCGATCGCCCGGGCGGGCGTCGGACCGGGTGACGGCGTGGAGCGAGACGGCGAGCGGTTCCGCCAGGGCGGCGGCCCGGAGGGCAAGGCCGTCGGGGACGGCGACCACGGTGCGGTGATCGACGCAGACGAGGTCGGCGAACGCCCCGTCGCGCTGGCTGTCGCCGGCGGCGCCGCGGTCGCTGCACAGCGAGGGTCGCCCGGCCCGGCAGGCGGTGCAGGCACCGCAGGCGACCGCCGGACCACCCACCACGGCGGCGCCGACGTCGAGGTCGTCGACCTCCGAGCCGACGGCGACCACCCGGCCCGACCATTCGTGGCCACCGACCGATCCGGGCCGGCCCCACCCCTCGATCACCATGTGGAGATCGGTGCCGCAGACCCCGCAGTGACTCACTTGGACCACGACGTCCAAGGGGCCGGGTCGGGGTGTCGGGCGGTCCTCGACCCGCAGGTCGCCTACGCCGTGGAGCACCGCGGCCTGCATCGTCCCCCCCGGCATGACCAGAAGCTACCGGTTCCTGACATGCGTGTCATACTGCGCGCGTGACCGTTCCCGTGACCGTCGGCATCGACATCGGAACGACCTCGGTCAAGGCTGTGGCCGCCGACGACGAGGGCCGGGTCGTCGCCCGCGCCCGGGTGCCGCACGACCTCGTGGTCGCGGCCGCCGACCGGCTCGAGCACCGGCCCGACCAGGCCTGGTCCGCCGGCGCGGTCGAGGCGCTGGCCGACGTCGCCACCGGGCTCGACGTGGTGGCGGTGAACGTGGCGGCGATGGTGCCCTCGATGTGTGCCGTGGAACCGGACGGCCGAGCGCTGACCCCGGGACTGCTGTACGGCGACGCCCGGGCCGGCCGCTCGGTCACCGCCGACCCGACCCAGAGCGCGGAGCTGCTGGGATTCGTCCGCTGGTGTGCCGAGCAGGCGCCCGACGCCGCCGGGTTCTGGCCCGCCCAGGCCATGGCCAACCATGCCCTGTCGGGCGAGGCCGTGCTGGACACGACGACGGCGATGACGGCCGTGCCGCTTTTCGACTACGTCGGGTGGGACGCGGTGGTGGCGGACTCGGTCGGTGCCTCGGTCGACCGGCTCCCCCGGATCGTGCCGGGCGACGACGCGGCATCACTGATCGCTGCGGGTCATCCCGGCGAAGGTGCCGTCCTGGGCGGCGGCACGGTCGACGCCCTCGCCGAGCAGATGGTGGCCGGAGCGGACCACGAGGGGGACGTGCTGGTCATTCTCGGGGCGACGCTGATCTGCTGGGCCGTGGTGCCGGAGTGGACCGAGATCGACGGATTGTGGACCATCCCGCACAGCGCTCCGGGCCTGTCGTTGGTCGGTGGGCCCAGCAACGCCGGAGGGCTGTTCCTCGACTGGGTACGCCGGATCGCAGGCGATGCGCCACCGCCGGTCGACCCGCACGCCGTTCCGGTCTGGACGCCCTACCCGCGCGGCGAGCGGGTGCCGCTGCACGATCCCGACCGTCGGGCCGGCGTGCACGGCCTGGACCTGACCCACGGCCCCGGGTCCGTCCTCCGTGCTGCCCACGAGGCCGCCGGATTCGTGATCCGGCACCAACTCGACCTGGCCGGGCTGTCGCCGACTCGGATCGTCGCCAGCGGTGGCGGCACCCGGTCGCCCGGTTGGCTGCAGGCCATCGCCGACGCCACCCAGCTCCCTGTCGACGTCGTCGCGGTCCCCGAAGGAGCGGCGTTGGGCAGTGCCTTCCAGGCCCGGGTCGTGGCCGGGATGGAGGCGAGCGGGACCGACGCCCGCCGCTGGGCTCGGATCGGCCACCGGGTCGACCCCGATCCGGCCTGGGTCGGTCCGGCCGCCGAACGCTACGACCGCTTCCGCCAGGAGACCGGCCCCGTCCCACCCGCCTGACGGTGAGCCAATGAAGCGAGCACGATGGGGTCAGGCCCCGATGTGCTCGTTTCGCGGGTGGTGGCGAGCAACCGGGGGCCTGGCCCCGGGTGCTCGCTCGGCGGGAGGTCACTGGCCGGCGATGGCGTCGGCGGCCTCGGCGATCGGGTCGACCACCGGCTCACCCGCCACCTCGACCACCACGGGATCGAGGTCGCCGTCGAACGAGAACGGGGCGACGAAGTCGTCGCACACCGCCGGTGCGTTGGCCCACCCACAGGTCAGTCCGTGGCCACAGATCGAGAAGCGGTTCCAGGTGAAGGTGGGGATCTCGACGTCGCCCACCACTGCCCCGTCGACGAACAGCTGGGCCAGCTTCGGGGCGTCGGGCGCGCGGCCGTAGCGGAACTCGATCTCATGAGGTCCCGGTGCGAGGCGGTCGGGGGCCTCGATGCGGTGCTCGTCGCGCCCGGTGAGATTGTGGACGTAGCGCACCCGGCCGTCGTCCCCGACGAAGATCGCCCAGCCGCCGAAGATCGACCCCTGCCCGATGATCGTGCCCCGGCAACCGCCCTCGGGAACGGTGAGCGTGGCGTGGACGGTGTGAGGCCGGTTCTTGACGTTGACCGCAACGGGTTCGGGGATCATCGCCCGATGGGGCCGGTAGACGTAGCGCTCGCGCGGCGCGACCGATGTGGGTCGATCCAGGACCAGCTCGGAGAACGGCCGGTTGTCGAGAGGCAGGACCTGATAGTGCTCGGCCTCCTCCCACCACCGCTCGATCATCGCCTCGAGCCGGTCGGGGTGGCTGGCGGCGAGATCGTTCGTTTCCGACGGGTCGACTCGGACGTCGTACAGCTCCCACTCGACCGTGTCGATGCCGGGACGGTCGTCCTGGATCGGGTGGTAGGCCACCGCCTTCCAACCGTCGTGATAGAGCGCCCGGCATCCGAACATCTCGTAGTACTGGGTGACGTGAGCGTCGGCCGCGTCCTCGTCGGCAACGGTGGCCAGAAACGACGTGCCCTCGATCGGCTGCTGGGCGACGCCCCGCAGTTCGTCCGGTGGGTCGATCCCGATCGCGTCCAGGATGGTCGGAACGAGATCGATGGCGTGGACGTACTGGCGACGCAGGCCCGAGCCTCGTCCTGCTCCCATGCCGTCGGGCCAGGACACGATCAGCGGATCGGCCACGCCACCCTCGTGCACCTCCCGCTTCCAGCGACGGAACGGCGTGTTGCCGGCCACCGTCCAGCCCCACGGGTAGTTGTTGTGCACCCTCGGCCCGCCGATCTCGTCGATGCGCTCCCACGCCTCGTCCATCGAGTGCGGCACGGCGTTCCAGGTGCGGATGTCGTTGAGCGACCCGATCGGCCCACCCTCCGATGACGCCCCGTTGTCCGAGAGGACCATGACGATCGTGTGGTCGAGCTCACCGGTCTCTTCCAAATGGTCGATCAGCCGCCCGATCTGGTGGTCGGTGTGCGAGAGAAACCCGGCGAACGCCTCCATGAAGCGGGCGGAGACGGCGCGGGTCCGATCCGACAGCGCGTCCCATGCAGGAACCCATTCGGGCCGCTCCGACAGCACCGTGGTGTCCGGCACGATGCCGGTGGCGATCTGGCGGGCCAGGCACTCCTCGCGCCAGACGTCCCACCCCCGGTCGAACCGGCCCCGGTAGCGCTCGATCCACTCGGCCGGCGCCTGGTGGGGTGAGTGGCAGGCGCCCGGCGCCACGTACAGGAAGAACGGCTTGTCGGGATCGACGTGGCGGAGGTCGACGACCTGTTCGATGGCGCGGTCGACGAGATCCTCGGTGAGGTGGTAGCCGTCCTCGACCGACGCCGGCGCCGGAACCTGATGGTTGTCGTGGATCAGGGCGGGAGCGTTCTGGTGGGTCTCGCCCTCGAAGAAGCCGTAGAACCGCTCGAAGCCGCGGCCCAGGGGCCACCGGTCGCGGCGGCCGCCGAGATGGGTCTCGTCCTCGGGGGTCAGGTGCCATTTGCCGACGCCGTACGCGGCATACCCGTGGGGGGTGAGCGTCTCGGGGAGGAACCCGGCCGATCGGGGGATGCGGGCGTCGTAGCCGGGGAACCCGGTGGCCAGTTGGATGATGCGACCCATGCCGACGCTGTGGTGGTTGCGTCCCGCAAGGACGCAGGCCCGGGTGGGTGAGCACAGCGCGGTGGTGTGGAAGTTCGTGTAGCGCAGACCGCGCTCGGCCAGCCGATCGAAGGCGGGCGTGTCGATGTCGGAACCGAAACACCCGAACTGGGCGAAGCCGACGTCGTCGAGCAGGACCACGACCACGTTCGGGGCGCCGGCCGGCGGCGTGGGCTCTTCTGGCCAGTGGGGTTCGGCGTCCCAGTGGTAGCGGGCGATCCTGCCCTCGAACTCCGCGACTTCCATGTCGATCCCCCCGGCCGATCGCGGCGACATTATCCCGAGCAGGACACGAACGTCGGGGTCCGCGATGATGGCGCAATGCGTCGTGGCGTCGGCATCGGGATCAGCGAGGACCACCTCGCACTGCACGAGACGGCACGGCGCTGGGCCGACGCCCACTGCCCGCCGTCGGTCCCCCGTGCGCTGCTCGACGCCGACGAGGAATCGGTGCCGCCGTTCTGGTCTGATGTGGCCGACATGGGTTGGCTGGGCCTGCATCTGCCCGAGGCCGACGGCGGTTCCGGCTACGGCCTGACCGAGCTCGCCGTCGTCCTCGAGGAGCTCGGCCGGGCGTGCGCACCCGGGCCGCTTCTCCCCACGGTCCTCGCGTCGGCCGCCGTCGATCGCTTCGGCACTGGCCCGGGCCGAGCCTGTCTCGCCGGCCTCGCCGACGGCACGCGCCGGGCCGGCGTCGCGCTGGGTTGCCCGCCGGTGACCGCCGAGCCGACTGCCGACGGTCTGACCGTCGACGGCTCCTGGGACGGCGTCCTCGGCGCGGTGACCGCCACCATCCTGGTCCTGCCCGTCGGTGCGGCCGACGACCGGAGCGAGCGCTGGGTGATCGTGCACCCCGAGGACGTGACCGTCGGCCCCCTCCCGGGAATCGATCGCACCCGTCGGCCCGCCCGGGTCAGCGCCACCGGGCTCCACGTGCCGTCCGAGTCCGTCCTCACGTGTCCCCCGGGCGTCGCCGGCGTCCTCGGGCTGGCCGGCGTGCTCGCCGCGGCCGAATCGGTCGGCATCGCCGCCTGGTGTGTCGAGACCGCTGCGGATCACGCCCGACAACGGGTGCAGTTCGGCCGGCCGATCGGGCAGTTCCAGGCCGTCAAGCACCGCTGCGCCGACATGTTGTGCGCCCTCGAGGCGGCCCGAGCCGCCACCTGGGACGCCGCCGGAGCGATCGACCGACAGGACGATGGCGCCGAGCTCGCCGTGACGGTCGCCGCAGGAACGGGCCCCGACGTGGCGTACCGCTGCGCCAAGGACTGCATCCAGGTGCTCGGCGGTATCGGTTTCACGTGGGAGCACGACGCCCATCTCTACCTGAAGCGGGCGATGGCCACCCGGCTCTTGATCGGGGTGCCTGCGGGGTGGCGGGCCGAGACGGCCGCCCTGGTTCGCGACGGCGTGCGCCACGATCCGACCATCGAGCTCCCGCCCGAGGCCGAGAGCCACCGGACCGAGGTACGGGCCTTTCTCGACGGTCTCGTCACCCACCCCAAGGCCGAGTGGAACCGCCACATCGCCGACTCGGGGTACCTCGTCCCGCACTGGCCCCGGCCGTGGGGGCGCGACGCACCACCGCTCGAGCAGCTGGTCGTCGACGAGGAGTTCCGGGCGGCACGGGTGCGGCGGCCTCACCTGGCCGTGGGGGCCTGGGCGTTGCCCACGATCATCGTGCACGGTGACGAGGCGCAGCAGGAGCGGTTCATCCCGGCCACCCTGCGGGGCGAGCTGACCTGGTGCCAGATGTTCAGCGAGCCCGAGGCGGGCTCTGACCTGGCCTCGTTGACCACGAGGGCGACCCGTACCGACGGCGGGTGGCTGCTCACCGGGCAGAAGGTCTGGACCACGATGGCCCACTTCGCCGACTGGGGTATCTGCCTGGCCCGGACCGATCCCGAGGCGGCCAAACACGACGGGATCGGCTGTTTCCTCGTCGACATGGGCACGGACGGCATCGACGTGCGGCCCCTCCGCGAGATCACCGGCGCCGAGATGTTCAACGAGGTGTTCCTGGACGACGTGTTCGTCCCCGACGAATGTGTCGTGGGCAGCCCGACCGGAGGGTGGCACGCGGCACGCACGACGCTCGGAAACGAGCGGGTGTCGATGGGCTCCGGCTCGTCGATGGGCCCGGGAGTCGAGGCGCTGCTCTCCCTGGCTGCCACCACCGGAGGGTTCGACGAACCCGTCGTGGCCTACACATTGGGTCGCGTGGTGGCCACCGCCCAGACCCTGGCCGCGCTGGGCACGCGCATGACGCTGCGGGCCCTGACCGGGGCGGCGCCCGGTCCCGAAGCCAGCGTCCGGAAGCTACTGGGCGTCGAGCACGATCAGCGGGTGCAGGAGGTGGGACTCGAGCTCCTCGGTGCCGCTGGTGCGTCCGGCGACGGCGAGGCCGCCCTCTGGGTCGGCGGATTCGTCGGCAACCGCAGCCTGTCGATCGCCGGCGGGACCAGCGAGATCCAGCGCAACGTGATCGCCGAGCGCCTCCTCGACCTCCCCCGCGACTGAGCACGCTGGGGGTCAGGCACTCAGCGTGCTCAGACTGGAGGACCGAATGGTGAGCACTCCAGGTGCCTGACCCCCAGCGTGCTCACTTGCTGATGGCGTTCGATCCGAGCTGGGTGCGCAACCCCTCCTCCATGGCCTGGATCGCCGGACCGCAGTGCTGGTCCTTGAGCGCGGCGAGACGGGGATGGCCGGCGTCGCGCTCGGCGTCCCACTCGTCGGCGAACCGGCCCGAGGTGATGTCCTCGGTCAGGCGTCGCATGTGGGCCAGGACGTCCAGGTCGTCGTACTCGCCCCGCCGGGACAGCTGCCCGTATTGGCTGGTGGGGGAGTGGTGCTCCATCTGTCCGGAGAAGCCCTCTTCGCGGAGACGCCCGTAGGTGCGCTCGACCTCGCCGGAGAGGAAGAGCTCGCACATGATCGCCTCGAACGGGATGCCCTGCTCGCTCATCGCGCCGACGAACGCCGTGGTCACGTGGGTCAGCGCCGGCGACAGGACCTGCTCGACGGCCAGGTCCAGCACCGCCTCCTGCGTCGCCGTCATCTCGATGCCCCCCTGGCGGAGCCCACCGATGGCGTCGGCCAACGCCAGCATCGTCGCCTGCGCCCGACCGGTGGCGTCCTGATGCACGCCTACTGCGGTGATGAAGCCGACGCCTTCCTCGTAGCAGGCCCGCACCTCGGGGCCCAACATCCGGGGAGCCACCATGACGATGTCGCCCGTTGGGGCGAACCGATCGAAGGCGAGCGTGTAGCCGCTGGCGACCACGGTGCAGGCATCGGGACGAGGCGACAGGCCGAGCGAGGGGATGACGTCATCGGGGACCAGGACGCAGATCACGTCGGCGTCGGATGCGGCCGACACCGGCGCCGCTTCGAATCCATCGGCTCGAGCCCGGTCGCGGGTCTCATCCGCCCGGACGCATACGGTCGGATCGAGGCCCGAATCGCTCAGGTTCAGAGCCCAGGACCGTCCCTGGTTGCCGTAGCCCACCACCGCCACGCTGCGGTCCCGCAGGGCCGAGCGGTCACCGTCGGATTCGTGGAAGATGGTGGTCATCGCTCGCCCCTCGTCCCGCTCACGCGAGCTTCGAGCCTACCTGACGCACCTGTTAGGTTCGGTGGGCGGTTGCGTCGGCACCGCATCGATCCACCCGATCACCCGGCACCGCAGAGGCACCCATGGAGCTGACGCTCACCGACGACCAGGACGTCTTCCGCGAGACGACCACCCGGTTCCTGGCGAACGAGTGTCCTCTGACCGAGGTGCGGGCGCTGACGTCGTCGACCGCCGGATACACCGACGAGTTCTGGCGACGGGGGGCACAGCTGGGGTGGACCTCGCTGCTCGTGCCGGAATCGGCGGGCGGCGGCAGCATCAGCGGGGCCGGGGTGGTCGACCTGACCATCGTGGCGGACGCGTTCGGACGCGCGGTCGCACCGGGACCCTTGGTGCCGGCCAACGTCGTCGCATTCGCCCTGGCCTCGTCCGGGTCCGACGAGCAGCGAAGCGAGGTGCTGCGCGGCCTCCTGTCGGGCGACACGAGCGCCGCCTGGTGCGGCGCCGAGCTGGCGATCGGACCGGACCGGGGAGCCGGCCCCGTCGCCGACACCGCGGACGGAGGCTTCCTGCTGACCGGTAGCTCGGCGGTGGTCGAGGCGGCCGCTCAGGCCGATCATCTCCTGGTGACGGCTCACGGCGGCGCCGGGTTGGTCCAGCTCCTCGTGCCCGCCGCAGCGGCGGGCGTGACGATCACCCCGTTGCGCAGCCTCGACGTCGTGCGCCGGTTCGCTCGCGTCGAATTCGACCGCGTGCGGGTGCCGTCGACGGCGCAGGTGGGGACGGCGGCCTCGACCCCCGAGACCGTCGAGCGCCAGCTCCAGCTGGCCCTGGTCATGCAGGCGGCCGAGATGGTCGGAGCCGCCGAGCGGGTGTTCGACTTCACGGTCGAATGGGCCTTCGACCGGTATTCCTTCGGCCGACCGCTGGCCTCCTACCAAGAGCTGAAGCACCGCTTCGCCGACATGAAGATGTGGCTGGAGGCGAGCCATGCCCTGGCCTCGGCCCTCGCCCGTGAGGTGGAGGACGAGGCGCCCTCGGCGGCCGAGACCGCCAGCGTGGCCAAGGCCTATCTGGGCGAGTACCTGGTGGAGCTCGCCCAGGACTGTCTGCAGATCCACGGGGGCATCGGCCTGACGTCGGATCACGACCTCCACCTCTACCTTCGACGTCTGACCGCCGACCGGGTGCTCCATGGAACGCCGGCGGATCATCGCCAGCGGGTCGCGGCGGTGCAGGCCGCATGACCGACGCCGACCCGAGCCCGCCCGAGGATCGGCCCGATCCCGCCGAGAGCGTGGAGGAGTTCGCGGCCCGGGCGCGAGCCTGGTTGCCCGAGCACCTGCCCCGCCGCGATCCGACCCGCCGGACCACCGGGTTCGGCTCCGACGAGGAGGAGCTGGCCGCGGTCGAGCGCATGCGAGGGATTCAGCGGACCCTCTTCGACGGCGGGTTCGCCGGCATCTGCTTCCCGGCCGAGTACGGGGGTCAGGGCCTGCCCCCGGCCTACCAGCGCGCCTTCGACATCGAATGCGCCGGGTACGAGATGCCGACGATGATCAACGTGCCGACGTTCGTGCCCTGTGGTGCCGTGCTGCTCGAGTTCGGCACCGAGGCGCAGAAGGCCCGGCACATCCCGGCGATGCTCAGGGGCGAGGAGCTCTGGATGCAGTTCCTGTCCGAGCCCGGAGGTGGCTCCGATGTCGCCGGGGCCGTCACCACCGCCGTCCGGGACGGTGAGGAGTGGGTCGTCAACGGGTCGAAGGTGTGGACCACGGGGGCGTGGTGGTCCGACTACGGCCTCTGCCTGCTCCGTACCAACTGGGACGTTCCGAAACATCGGGGCCTCTCGGTCTTCATCATCCGGATCCGCCAGCCCGACATCGAGGTCCAGCGGATCGAGATGATCAACGGTTCGAGGGAGTTCTGCCAGGAGTTCATGACCGACCTGCGCGTCTCCGACGACGATCGGGTCGGCACGGTCGACGACGGGTGGACGATCGGTCGCCGCTGGATGTTCCACGAGCGCACCGCCATGGGCGGTGGATCGCCCTACACCAGTGGACCTGCCCCCGGTCAGGCGACCGACCCCGACGAGGGCAACCCGCTCGTCGCTCTGGCCCGTCGTTGCGGTCGGCTCGACGATCCTCGCGTCCGGGATCTGATCGGCGAGGCGCGGGTCCTCCAGCGGGCGGGGACCGAACTGAGCCGCAGGATCGGCTCCGGTATCCAGTCCGGAACGGTCCCCGACACTGCCGCGGCTGTGGCCCGGCTGATGAGCGCCGCCGTCTCCTCCCGCGTCACGACGATCCGGTTCGACCTGGCGGGCGACACTGCTGCGGCCTGGGATCTCGACGACGAGCCCACGGGTGGGCCCGGGACCGAGTTCCTGATGCGCCAGTCGGCCAGCATCGCCGGGGGCACCGTCGAGATGGCGCGCAACAACATCAGTGAGCGGCTGCTCGGGATGCCCCGCGAACGGACGCTGGACAAGGACGTTCCCTTCCGGGAGGTCCCGAAGGGACCCGCCGGAAGCTGAACGCGGTCGGCTCGGACCGTGGGACCATTCCCTTTGCCGATGGCGTCAACATCATTGCCGGCGATCACCTCCTGAGAGCCCTCTCGGAGCTCGGTGAGGCCGCTCTGAGCCTCGACGAGATTGACCGGATCTACGACAAGTTGACCGCCGCGGTCGATCGGGCTGACCGCCGGGCCGAAGAAGCAGACGAACATGGCCCCACGCTCACCGAAAAGGCCGAAGACTGGCTGAAGCGCTTCTTGGTTGGAGGAACCGGATTCTGGTTCGCCCTCGTGGCGCTCGCCTTCGGCTGGTGGTTCCCAGTCGCCGCGCTACTCGGCTCCTCATCCAGGAATGAGCGGAACAGCGAAACGCCGTTCGCGAGTTCTACGGCACGCCGCACTCGCGATGTGGCTCACCAGTCCGGCCAGTCTGCACGACCCGCGCCCGCGGCGCGGGCTCCCGTCAGACCGCGACGCGGTCGTCGACGCCCATCAGCCGAGCCAGGTTGCCGCCCATGATCTTTGCCGTTTCGTCCTCGTCGAACTCGCCGAGGTCGTCCACGAACGAGAGAGGATCGGCCAGGCCCTCGGGGTGGGGATAGTCCGATCCGAAGATCACGTTGTCGATGCCGATGAGATCGGCCAGTCCCCTGGGGTCGTCCTCGTGGAAGGGGTGGACGAAGATGCTGCGTTTGAAGACCTCGACGGGGTCCTCGTCGAATGCTCGGGGGTTGAGCTTGTAGGCGTGCCGCATCGAGTCGATCGCCGGTCGCACCCATCCGGATCCGTTCTCGACCAGAGCGATCCTGACCCCGGGGAAGCGGCTCAGCATGCCGTGCCCGATCGCCGAGGCGACGGTGTCCATGATGGCGCGGGACGTGCCGTGCGCGATCGCCGCGAATCCGGATGGCCCGGCGAAGGGCTTGAACTCGCCCTCCTTCAAGCCTTCCCACTCGTTGGTGTAGCGCTGGTAACCGCTGTCGCTGGCGTGCATGCCGACCAGGACGCCCGCCTCCTCGACCCGGGCCCAGAACGGATCGAACTCGGGAAGCGCGAACGAGCGGGGCCCCCGGAATCCGTGCACGGGAGCGGGGCGGACGAGGATGATCCGGGCGCCTCGCTCGAGCACCCACTCCAGCTCGGCGATCGCCCGTTCGACGATTGGGAGCGTGACGACCGGCGTGGCGAAGATGCGGTCCTCGTAGTCGAAGGTCCACTGCTCGTGCATCCACTGGTTCAGGGCGTGCACGACGGCGTGGGTGGCGAGGGGATCGTCCCGCAGTCGCTCCTCGACGAGGCTGGCGAGCGTGGGCCACATGAGGGCGCGGTCGATCCCAAGCTCGTCCATGAGCTCGAGTCGGGGCCCGGGCTCGCGGAACGCGGGTGGCGATTCGATCGCCTTGCCCATGATCTCCCGACGCGACTTCCCGTCCGGATTGCCCACCCGGAAGTACTCCTCCTGTGCCCCCGGCGCGGCCACCCGGTCGAACGTGGGGTTGGGGATGTAGTCGCTGATCTGGCCCTTGACCGTGATCTTGGTGCGGCCCCGGACCTCGACGTAGTCGATGACCCCTGCGTACTCGTCGGGAAGGAACCTGGTCAGCGCCTCCGTCGTCTCGTACATGTGGTTGTCGGCGTCGAAGACGGGAAAGACGAGCGACCGTGAGGGCATCGCCGCAGCCTACCTGACGGCGCTGTTAGATCACAAGGTCCGTCGTGCGGTAGAACGGGGTGATGCGAATCGAACTCGACCGGGAGCGGTGCACCGGACACGGCCGCTGCTACACCCTCGCGCCGCAGCTGTTCACGCCGGACGACGATGGCTACTGCGAGGATCCGGCCGGCGAGGTCCCGCCGGGATTGGAGCAGGCGGCACGCATCGGTGCCGAGAGCTGCCCGGAGGGCGCCATCCGCATCCTGGCGGACTGAGGGTCAGTCCCCGATGCCGAACAGGCCGCGCCGTACGAGGTAGGCCGACGCGTCGAGGGCCTCGGCCTCGTCGAGGTGGCCCAGGACCAGCACGTTGTAGGGAATCCGCTCGATCACGGCCAGGAGGGCGATGGCGTCGACCGTCGCGTCGCCGAACCCGCGGCCATGGACGATCCGGGTGAGCCGATCGAAGGTGACCAGGGCGACGTCGAGCGAGAACGCCACCAGCACGGGATCCTCGTACTGGATCTCCTGCCAGGCACTGATCACACCGCCGTTGGCGCGGTAGGCGGCGAACCACTCGTCGAGCCAGGGGCGGACCGTGTCCAGCCGGTCCTCGGTGGGAAAGCCGTCGATCAGGTCGACCATGGTCCGGGCGGCGAGCTGGGCCAGCTCGTGGAACAACTCGTCCTTGTTCGAGAAGTACCGGTAGAAGGTGCCGTGGGACACGCCGGCGACCTCCACGATGTCGTCGACCCGCGCGTCGTTGTAGCCGCGGCGGGGGAGCACGACCGTGCCGGCGTCGAGCAGGTTCCGGCGCGTCCTCTCGGCCGCGCGGTCGGGACGCGCCGTTGCGCGGCACGTCCGGGAATTCCGGCCATGCGGGGGGTCGACGTGGTGGCGACCCCTTCCTGCGGGTGACGTTGACACCCTCGATCGGGCCGTGGAGGAGTCGGTGGGTCGTCTGGGCCAGGCCCCTGACGAACCGCTGCCGCGGCAGCTCGCCCAAACCGCGATGCCAGTAGTGGATCGAGCGAAGGAGCACTCCCACCATCGTGTTGGGGAGCGCCGGAAGGTGGGGCCGCGGCCGTGGTGCTGCGGCACTGTCGATGAGGGCGTCGCCCACCCGCCCGCCGATGCCCCGGAAGGTGGTGCGGTCGGGTCGCCGGTCGCTGGGTTGCGGCCTGGAATCCCGAGAGCACGGGGTCGTACTCGTCCTGGAGGTCGATCAACGCGTCGAGCCATTCCTCCAGCCGGCCGACACCGGCGGCGTCGGGCGGAATGGCTCCGATCTCCTCGGCCAGCTCGCCCATGGCGTTGGCGAGGTGCCCGGCGAGAGTCCAGAAGAGGTCTTCCTTGCTCGGGAAGTACTGGTAGAAGGCCGGACGGGAACACCCGGCCGCGGCGGTGATCAGTTCGACGCGCGTGTCGTGGTAGCCGTGCTCGGCGAAGACATCGAGCGCAGCGCTCAGGATGCGTCGCTGCGTGTCGGCTCCCCGGCGGCCCACCGTCGGGTTGTCGCCGAAGGGCGAGCGACGGGTGATGTCGGGCGAGCCACGTCGGCCACGGTAGCTCGGCCTCCCTTCGGCCTTCGGCTTGCGCGATGGGCGTCGAGGACTAATCTAACATCGCCGTCAGATACGGGGCCGGGGAGGTTGCGCGTGAAGATCGATGACCTGATTCTCGTCAGCGTCGACGACCATGTGGTCGAGCCCCCCGACATGTTCGAGGGCCGCCTGCTCGAAGCGGGCCGCCGAACGAGCGCCGCACGTGACCGCGCACCGACGAGGGCCGGGACCTGTGGATGTTCGAGGGGTCGGCCATCCCCAACTTCGGGCTCAACGCCGTCGCGGGACGCGTTCCCGAGGAGTACGGCATCGAGCCGCTGGCCTTCGAGCAGATCCGACCCGGGTGCTACGACATCGACGCCCGGATCGACGACATGAACGTCAGCGGCGTGCTCGGATCGCTGTACTTCCCCGCCTTGCCGGCTTCTGCCGGACAACTCTTCGACACCTGCGAGGACAAGGCGATCGCCCTCGAGCTGCTCCAGGCCTACAACGACTGGCACGTCGAGGAATGGTGCGGCACCCATCCCGGCCGGTTGATCCCGCTGGCCGTCGCCTCCCATCTGGGACGCCGAGCTGATGGCCGCCGAGGTGCGACGCATGGCCGACAAGGGGTGTCACGCGGTGACCTTCTCCGAGAACCCCGAGAAGCTGGGGCGTGCCCAGCTTGCACAGCGACTACTGGGATCCCTTCCTCCAGGCGTGCGACGAGACACGGCACGGTCGATCTGCCTGCACATCGGCTCCTCGTCGGAGACGGTCATCACCGCGATGGACGCCCCGATCGACACCATGATCACGCTCCAGCCGATGAACATCGTGCAAGTGTGCCGCCGACCTGGTCTGGTCGCCCGTCCTGCGCAAGTTCCCGGACCTGCGGTTCGCGCTCTCCGAGGGAGGCATCGGCTGGGTGCCCTACTTCCTCGAGCGGATCGACTACGTGTACAAACACCACCACCAGTGGACCAACCAGGACTTCGGCGACCGGTTGCCCAGCGACGTGTTCAACGAGCACATTCTCACGTGCTTCATCGACGACGCCGTCGGGATGGAGGTCCGCAGCCATCTGAACCCGGATCACATCCACTGGGAATGCGACTATCCCCACTCCGATTCCACCTGGCCGCAGGCTCCCGAGATGGCCATGAAGTATCTCGACGGCCTGGACGACGACGAGATCGACAAGATCACCCACCTCAACGCCATGCGGAACTTCTCGTTCGACGCCTTCTCCCACATCCCGCGGGAGCAGGCCACCGTGGGAGCGCTGCGGGCCCAGGCCACCGACGTCGACACCACACCGGTCAGCTACGGCACCGGCAAGTTCCAGGACGAGGGTCTCGTCACGGCGATGACCCTCGCCGAACGGATGGGCAAGTAGACGCGACAGCGTGACGGCCACATGAGCAGCCAGCCCTTCCGGGTCCGTCCGGCGCTCGACGACACCAACCGGTTCTTCTGGACGTCCGGTGCCGACGGGACCCTCCGGTTCCTGCGCTGCGCAGAGTGCGGCTACTTCCTCCACCCGCCCGGACCGCGATGTCCCGAGTGCGGCGGGTCGAATCTCGCGCCCGAGGCGGTGAGCGGAACGGGCGAGGTCTTCACTTTCACCGTGAACCACCAGCCGTGGGACGGGAGCCCCGATCCGTACGTCATCGGCATCGTCGCGCTCGCCGAGCAGGAGGATCTGCGACTCACGACCAACATCGTCGACGGCGAGATCGACGAGGTCACCATCGGCCTGCCCGTCGAGGTGGTCTTCGAGGAGAACGACGGCATCTGGTGGCCGCTGTTCCGGCCGGTCGATGGTGCTGATCATGGGTGACTTCGAGAACCGTTCGATCATCTCCGGTATCGGTCAGTCGGCCGTCGGTCGTCGACTCCACCGCACCGGGCTCGACCTCACCGTCGAGGCCGCGCTCGACGCGGTCGCCGACGCCGGACTGACCCTGGACGAGATCGACGGAATCGCCACCTACCCGGGCGCCGGCTCGCTGGCCGGAGCCGACTTCACCGGTCCGGGTACCCCCGAGGTGCAGGACGCGCTGCGGCTCGAGGTGAACTGGCACACCGGCGGCATCGAGGGGGCAGCCCAGCTGGCCGCGATCGTCAACGCGGTCATGGCCGTCGGTGCCGGGCTGGCCAACCACGTGCTCGTGTACCGCACCGTCACCGAGGCAACCGGACAGGGTTCCGGGGGCCGACAGGGGATCGGGACCGGCGGCGGTGGGATCGGTGGGTCGATGCAGTGGACGATCCCCTTCCGCGCCTACTCGGCGGCCAACTGGCTCGCCATGTACGCGCAGCGACACTTCCACGAGTACGGGACGACCCGCGAGCAGCTCGGCATGATCCCCGTCACGGCCCGCCGCAACGCAGGGCTGAATCCGAAGGCCATCTATCGCGACCCGATGACGCTCGAGGACTACCTGGCGGCCCGGATGATCTCCACCCCCTTCGGCCTCTTCGACTGTGACGCGCCGGTCGACGGATCCACCGCCCTCGTCGTCTCCCGAGCCGACCACGCCCCCGACGTCGATCATCCGGTGGCCCGGGTCGAAGCGGTCGGTACCGCTCTGCGCGGCCGGCCGTCGTGGGACCAGTGGGACGACCTCACCACGATGCCGGCCCGCGATGCCGCCGCCCACCTGTGGTCGCGGACCGATCTCACCCCGACCGACGTCGATGTGGCCGAGCTGTACGACGGATTCAGCTTCCTGACCATGGCCTGGATCGAAGCGTTCGGGTTCTGTGGCCGAGGCGAGGGCGGCGCGTTCGTGGAAGGGGGCCACCGCATCGCCCTGGAGGGTGAGCTGCCCATCAACACCAACGGAGGTCAGCTCTCCGGCGGTCGGCTCCACGGATTCGGATTCGTGCACGAGGCCTGCGTGCAGCTCCGGGGCGAGGCCGGCGAACGCCAGGTCCCGGGAGCCGAGGTCGTCGCCGTTGGCAACGGGGGCGGCCCGGTCGCCGGTGCGATGTTGCTCACCCGGCACTCCTGATCCGGCGCGATCAGAGGCGGGTTCAGACCGTGACCGGCACCTTCGCCGGGCCGGCGACGTTGGACATCTGGACCCATTCGATGCCCTCGTGGTCGATGCTCGGCGACGGCCACCGACGGTAGAGCTCCTCGAAGGTGACCCACGCCTCGAGCCGGGCCAGATGGGCACCGATGCAGTAGTGGACACCATGCCCGAACGAGATGCCGAGCGGACCCTCACGCTCGATGTCGAACCGCTCGGGATGCTCGTAGGCGCGAGGATCGTGGTTGGCCGCGCCGGTGACGATGAGCACGGGCTGACCGGCGGGGATCGTCACGCCGCTGAACTCTCGCTCGCCCCGCGAGAACCGGCCCTGGTACTGCGAGGGTGCCCGGTAGCGGAGCATCTCCTCGACCGCGCCGGGGATCTTCGAGGGGTCGGAGACCATGGCGTCGCGCTGTCGGGGGTGCTCGTCGAGCAGCAGCACGCCGTTGCCGACCAGCTTCGTCACCGTCTCGCTGCCGGCCGCGGTCAGGAGGTTCAGGAAGCCGGCGATCTCCACGTCGCTCAGCCGGTCGATCGAACCGTCCTCTCGCTCGATCTCGGCGGAGATGAGGTCATCGATCATCTCGTCGCCCGGTTTGCGACGGCGTTCGGCCACCAGCTCGCGGAGGAACCGATTGAAATCGACCGCAGCCTGGATGCCCTCGGCCGACGGGAACGGGTTGCCGACCTCGCGTTCGAGCATGGCATCGGTCCAGTGCCGGATCTGCTGGCGATCCCCGGCGGGAACGCCGACGATCGAGCAGATCACCTCCACCGGGAACGGCGCGGCGAAGTCCTGCACCGCGTCGAACCCGTCTCGCGCCGGCAAGGGGTCCAGGAAGTCCGTGACGACCCCGCGTACGACCGGTTCCCACTCGGCGATACGGCGGGGGGTGAACGCCCGGCTGACCAGCTTCCGCATGCGGTCGTGCATCGGCGGATCCATCATGATCATCAGGTTGGCGGTGCCGACGGTGTCGTGGAAGTCCGTGCTGGTGAGCTGGTCGATGGTGAGGCCGTGCGTGCTGGTGTAGGTCGAGACGTCACGGTGGACCTCGAGGCAGTCCTCGTAACGCGAGACGGCCCAGAATCCGAGTCGCTCGTTGTGGTGGACGGGCGCCTCCTCGAGGAGCCACCGGTAGATCTCGAGGGGATTCTCGAAGTACTCGGCGCTGAACGGATCGAACTCCATGGTGTCCCTCCCGGGAGACGGGCGTGAAGGCGGTCAACCGGTGTCGAACAGACGGTCGACGACGACATCGGTGGCGTCGTCGGCAGGACCCTCCCAGGTCACCGAGCCGTGATCGAGGAGGACGGCGCGATCGCACAGCGCCAGCGCCGGCCCCACGTGCTGCTCGACGATCAACAGGGCGGTGCCCGCCGCCCGGATGGTCCCGAGGGTGGTGTAGACCTCGTCGACGATGAGGGGTGCGAGCCCCAATGAGAGCTCGTCGGCGATCAGCACCTTCGGGGTCTCGACCAGCACACGGGCCAGGGAGAGGATCCGCTGTTCTCCGCCCGACAGGGTGCCGGCGAGCTGGGACCGGCGCTTCCCCAGGATGGGGAACAGGTCGAACGCCTGCTCGAGGCCGGACGCCACTCCACCCCGGCCCAAGGCCTCGCGGAAGGACAGGACGAGATTCTCCTCGACGGTGAAGGTGGCGAACACCGAGCGACCCTCGGGAGCGTGTGCCACGCCGGCCCGGGCGTGGGCATGGGTCGGCCGGTGGGTGAAGTCCTCGCCGTCGATCAGGACCGATCCCGCCGTCGGCTCGACGAGACCGGAGGCGACCCTCGCCACCGTCGTCTTGCCGACGCCGTTCGGGCCGAGCAGGGCGACCGCCTCACCCTGCCCGACGGCGAGCGACACGCCGAAGAGGGCGCGGAACGGGCCGTACGAGGCGTGGACATCCTGCAGTTCGAGCATCGGCGGTGTCAACGGTCCGCGCCTCCTCGTTCCCCGCCCACGTCGCCGAGATAGGCCCGTCGGACCACGGGGTCGTCGAGGACCTGCCGGGTCGGGCCGGCGGCGATGCGTTGTCCGAAATCGAGGACGTAGCTCCGCTGGGTGAAGTCGGTCACCAGCTCCACATCGTGCTCCACGAGCAGGATCGCGAATCCCGCGGTCCTCCTGCACCGACTGCAGGGTCGCCACCAGCGCTCGGGTCTCGGACCGATCGAGTCCGGAGGAGGGCTCGTCGAGCAGGAGCAGCATGGGTTCGGTCATCAGCGCTCGGCCGACCTCGACCAGGCGGCCCTTGCCGAGGCTCAGGCTCTCGATCGGGGCGTCGCCCAGGTCGCCCAGGCCGAGGAGGTCGAGGACGTCGTCGGCGCTCTCGATCTCCTCCGCGGTCGGTCGGCCCCGCCCGGCCAGGTCCCTCCAGAAGGAGCCGGTGCCGTTGCGGATCCTCTCCGCGATCAGGAGGTGCTCCCGAACGGTGGTGTCCGAGAAGAGCTCGATCCGCTGGAAGGTTCTCCCGATGCCGGCGCGGGCTCGGCGGTGCACGGGCAGGGTGCTGATGTCACGCCCGTCGAAGGTGATCGCACCTGCGGTCAGAGGGATGACCCCGAGGATGCAGTTGAAGAGTGTCGTCTTCCCGGCGCCGTTGGGTCCGATCAGCCCCACCCGCTCACCTTCGTCGACGGTGAGGTCGACGTCGGTCAGTGCGCTGATGCCGTCGAAGCTCTTCGAGGCACCGACGACGTCCAGGATCCCGGTCATGGCTCCGCTCCGACCTGACCGACCGGCTCGGCGTCGGAGGACGCACCGTCATCGCCGTCCGCGGCCGCCGTCGAACGCGGCGCGATCCGTGCGTCGACCCGGGCCGTGGCGCGCCGCTTCCCGTACTCCAGCATCCCCTCGGGATGGCGGGCGAACTGGATTGCGGTCAGACCGAACAACACGAGCCGCCACTTCGGGGAGATGGGGAAGATGTCGGGGACCCGGTCGGGGCTGCGCAGGATCCAGCCCAGCAAGGCGCCCCGCAGGATGACGTTGTCGAAGAGCGAGAATGCCGCCCCGGCCTGGGCCGCCCCTTCGATGGTCCGGACGCTGAGACTGACGACGAGCACGAGCCAGAACAGGGCGGCCACCGGGCTGAAGTTGTTGCTGTAGTTGACGTTCTCCTGGTGGATGGAGAGCAGCGCACCGCCGAGGCCGGCGATGAAGGCCGACACGGAGAAGGCGACGATGCGGGCCCGTGCCGGTGAGATTCCGATCGACTGGGCGGCGACCTCGCTGCCCCGGATGGCGCGGAGCGTGCGACCCGTCGTGCCCTCGCGGAGCTGAACGACGACGGCGGACAGCATCACGAAGACGAAGATCACCAGGGCGAGGAACGCCTTGTCGTCGGAGAAGTCCCAGGGGCCGAGCACGGGCCGCGGCACCCGGGTACCCGACAGCAGCGCCGTCTCACCGCCGCCGACCCAGGAGAACCTCACCAGGACCGCGTCGAAGAAGAACGCGAAGGCCAGGGTGGCGATCGCCAGCCATACGCCACCCAGTCGCAGCACGGGAAGGGAGATCAAGGCCCCCACGCCTGCGGCGATGCATGCGCCGATCAGCATGCCGGCCAGGACCGAGACCTCGTAGCGGTCGGCCAGTTGGAAGACGGCGAACCCACCGATCGCGGCGAAGGCGCCCTGGGCCAGGGAAATCTGCCCTGCGAATCCGGTGATCACGGTGATCGAGAGGAAGATGATCGACATGATGACGGCCTGGGTCACGAGGAAGACCCAGAGCTGATCGGCCCGAAGGAAGACCAGCGCACCGATGACCCCGATGAAGGTGATCCCGAAGATCCGTGTCGCGACGGTGAGCGCCGGGCTCCGCGTCGCCGCGATCAAGCCGGGTGGAGGCGGATCGATGCCGGCCATGGGGTCGACCGCCTCGCTCGAACGGCCGACTCCAGGCCACAAGGTGAAGACGGCGAAGAGCACCAGGAAGGGGATCGCCGGCGTGAGGTTGTCCCGGAGCGGTTCGAGCCACGAGTACGTCTCGGCCCAGCGCGGGAGGAAGGTGTTGAAGAGCGCGATGAAGATCCCCAGTCCGAGGCCTCCGATCAGGGCGCCGCGCAGGCTCACCAGGCGACCGATCGCGGCGGCGGCCACGGCAACCACCACGAGGGTGAAGAAATCGGGAGCGACCAGGGTGTTGAAGCCCGGGGCGATGAGCACGCCGGCCAGGCCGGCGAACATGCTGGAAAGCGCCCAGGCGACCGCCGACACCCGGTTGGAGTCGATCCGGTTCAGTTCAGCCATCCGGGGGCTCTCGACCACCGCGCGCATCGCAAGGCCGATCGACGAGAACCGGAACACCAGCCCCAGACCGATCATGGCCATCACCGCGATCAGCATCTGGGCCAGCTCGTCCCGGCTGAAGGGGTACACGCCGAACGGGTCGTAGAACACACTGGCCCCGTCGGGAACGATGCCCTCCGGGGTGGCGCCGGCCACGGGGTTGAAGTCGGCCAGCAGATCGAAGATCGCCGGGAGTGCAACGGTGAGACCGATCGCGACGACCAGCTTGGAGACGGCCGTCGCGGTCCGGAGGTGGCGGAAGATCAGCCGTTCGAGCAGGAGGCCGATGACCGGGGCGAGGATGAACACCGACAGGACGAGCGCGGGGAGGATCGACCAGCCCCACTCGGTGCGGGCCTTGAAGAACATGGCGGCCGAGATGTACGCCTGCGCACCGAAGGCCAGGTTGAAGACTCCCGAGGTCTTGTAGGTGAGGACGAACCCCAACGCGATGAGGGCGTAGACGGTGCCGGGCGGCAGACCCTGGAGGATGGCCCGGAAGATGTCCTCGAGGACCACGGTGTCGTTCGACCCAGCCCGCTCGGACCGCTCAGCGATCCTCGAAGGCGACCGCTTCCACCTCGGACCATTCCAGGCTCGAGTTGTCCCAGCAGAAGAACGGGGTGGAGGGGTCGGGCACGGTCTCGAACTGCCCGTTCACGACCCGTACGGGTGCCGAGCACTGCAGCGAGCCGGGCGGACCGGGCTCCCCTCTGGCCGGGGGCTCGTGGCCGAGGCCGGTCCAGTCGATGGGGGCGATGAGCCCGGCGGCGTCGTAGCCGGTGACCGTGTTGAACGCGTCGATGACGGACTGACGATCGAAGTCCGGCCCGGCGGCCACCAGGGCGCTGAAGGCCTGGTCGGCGTTGATGAACCCGACCATGGCCAGCTCGGTCGGCTCCTTGCCCTGGGCGGCCATGTACTCGACGAAGGCCGCCTGGAGCTCGTTGCCGGTGTCCGCCTCGAAGGGCAGGAACTGCGCGACCACGTAGTCGCCCTCGAAGATGTCGCCCGACTCGGCGATGAAGTCCTGGTTGTAGCTGTTCGGATGGGCCATGATCACGTCGTCCATACCCTGACGCTGGAGCTCCTCGCCCAGGGTCTTCATGCCGTTGAGGTCCAGGCACGTGGTCACGAACTCGACGCCAGCGTCCTTCATTGCGGTGACCTCGGGCGCGATGCCGTTGGGCAGGCCGAATCCGAGGTCGTCGTTGAAGTAGGCGATCTCGGCCCCGCCGACGTCGTCGCCGTAGAGCTCGATCGACTCCTTCAGACCCTGCGCGCAGACCTTGGAGCTCTCGCTGACCCCGTAGCCGAGCGCGGCGACCCTCGTGGCGCCGCTCTCGCCGACGAGATAGGGGATCGTGCGCTGGGTGCAGCCGTTGCAGAGGGCCGCCAGGCTCCCGAAGATGCCCATCTTCCCGGCGACATCGGTGAAGTGGATGGCCCAGATGAAGGTCGGCACGCCGGCGGCGTCGAGGTCGGCGAATCCGCCCGAGAGCAGCGATGCGTCGAACACCCCGAACGCGTTGTCGGCGGAGATCACGTCGATGGCCCGAACCTGGTTCTGTCCCAGCTCGTCGTCGAGCACCTCACCCACGACCAGGTCGCGGCCGTAGATGCCGCCCTGGTCGTTGCGGTAGTCGAAGTAGGCCTGGATGCCGTCGACGTAGCAGTCGAGGATGCAGGTCCCCAGGGGGTTGTTGGCCTTGGTGGCGATCACGGAGAAGGAGATCTCGTCGTCGGTCACGCCGGGCACGCCCGAGATGGCGACGAAGGTGTCGCGTTCGTCGTCGCCCTCGTCCGGGTCGGTCTCGCCGTCGGCCGCCTCGGTGGTGGGCGCTGCCGTTCCGTCCACGACCGTCTCGTCGACCGCAGTGTCGTCGACCGCGGGGTCGTCCGCGGAGGAATCGCCCGAGTTGCCACACGACACGGCGACGAGGCCGACCATCACCAACGTCGCCAGCCACGTCTTCGTGCGCATCGGTCCCCCCGGATCGTCAGGCGTGCGTGCGACAGTACATGACGCGAGTGTCAGTAGGCTGCGCTCGGTCCGACGTTGGCAGGAGGGGGACATGACCACCGACCGGGACCGGGCCGACGACTACCGGCGTGAACTGCGATCCTGGTTGGAGCGGAGCTTCACCGCGGACCTGGCCGCCGTGCTGGAGGGTCCTGCCGACGAGCACCGGTTCGGAGCGCATTGTGAGTGGAACGCCCGGTTGTTCGACGCAGGCCACGGGGCCGTGGCGTGGCCGGAGCGCTACGGCGGACGAGACGCAGGCATCCGCCAACAGCTGGCCGGTCACGAGGAGATGGCGCGGGTGGGTGCGCCCGGCCCGGTCAATGCGATCGGTGTGGCCAACATCGCCCCGGCCATCATGACCTTCGGGAGCCAGGACCAGAAGGAGCGCTTCCTCCGTCCGATGCTGCGCGGCGACGAGATCTGGAGCCAGGGGATGTCCGAGCCCGAGGCGGGGTCGGACCTGGCATCGCTGCGATGCCGTGGGGTCGTCGACGGCGACCGGGTCCTCGTCAACGGGCAGAAGACGTGGAACTCGAACGGCGACCGGGCCGACTGGTGCCAGCTCTACGTTCGCACGGACCCCGACGCCCCCAAGCACGAGGGGATCACGTGCCTGCTGGTCGACATGGGCACCCCCGGCATCGAGGCGCGTCCGATCACCTCGATGGCCGGCGACCGCGGGTTCAGCGAGTTGTTCCTCTCCGATGTCAGCGTGCCGCTGGACGCGCTGCTCGGCGAGATCGACGGTGGCTGGGCCGTGGCGACCCGTACCTTGAGCAACGAGCGCGCCGGCGTCGCCGCGCTCTACCTCCAGACCCGCCGGACCTTCGATCGGTTGCTCGCCGTGGCCACCGAGCCGGGGCCCAGCGGCTCCCGCCCGATCGACGACCCGGTCCGGCGCGATCGGCTGATGGCCTGTTACCAGGACGTTCGCAACCTGGAGTTCCTGGCCCGGCGGATGCTCGGAGCGGCGATGAGCGGTCGACCGCCCGGGGCGGAGGGCAGTGTCATGAAGCTGGCCTGGTCCGAGACGGGCAAGCGGGTGGCCGAGACGGCCGTCGCGGTGCTCGGTCCGGGAGCGATGAGCGGCCGGTGGGCCGACACCCTGCTCTCGTCGAGGGCCCTGTCGATCGCGGGCGGCACCACCGAGGTGAACAAGAACATCATCGCCGAGCGCGTGCTGCAGCTGCCCCGCGAACCCCGGGTACGCGCCTGAGCGCCGGCGTTCTGGGGTCACCTGTCCACCGCTGCGGTCGGTGATCGACCCCAGATTCGGCCGGCTGGTCGTCAGAGGATGGCGCCCGACTCCTTGAGCTCGGCGATCCGATCCCAGTCGTAGCCGGCGTCGATCAAGGCGAGCTCGGTGTGCTCCCCGTGCTCGGGACAGCGGGTCATCTCCGCCGGCGTCTCGTCGAACTGGGCCGGGCTGGCCACCAGCTGGACCTCCTGGCCGTTGCTGGCGGTGATCGTCGGAAGGTATCCGTTGGCGACGACCTGGGGGTCCTCGTAGAGCTCGTCGAGGGTCTGGAAGGGCGTCCACACCCCGGCGAAGTCGTCGAGGACCTCCTTCCAGTGGTCCAGGGGATGGGCGCCGAACGCCTCGTCCAGGGCGGCGATGCACTCGACCTTGTGCTCGGTTCGGGCCGCCGAGTCGGCGAAGCGCGGATCGTCGGCCATCTCGGGCACTCCGAGCCGGGTGACCAGGTCGGACCAGAACTTGTCGCTCTGCAGAAGGATCAGGCTGATGAAGCGATCGTCGCTGGTGCGGTAGGTGCCCACCCCGGGGTTCGGGGCCTGGGTGCGGTCGCCCTGGGGGATCTTCGAGAAGCCGAAGAGCTTGGAGGCCACCACCAGCGGCGAGACCTGCCACATGGCGGTACCGAGGAGTGACACGTCGACCATGCTCGTCTCGCCGGTTCGCTCGCGTTTGAACAGCGCTGCGCCGATGGCGCCGGCGACCGAGAGCCCGCCCATGACGTCGCCGAACGCCGGCGCGGGCTGCCCGGGTGGCCACCCCTCGCGCTCGGGCATGACCGAAGCGACGCCGCCCCGGGCCCAGAAGGACGCACCGTCGAACCCGCCCTTCTCGGCGTCGGGGCCCCTGGTGCCCTGACCCGTCCCCCGAGCGATGATGATGTCGGGATTGCGCTCGCGGATGTCCTCGGTGTCGATCCGCAGTTTGCGGCGCACGGCGGGCATGTAGTTGGTGAGAAACACGTCGGCCGTCTCGACCAGCGTCAGCAGCGCCTCACGGCCGTCGGGATGGCTGATGTCGATGGCGGCCGACCGCTTGCCGTGGTTGGGCTGCTCCATCATGAAGTTCACGCCCTCGGGACCGCCGGGGATGAGCCCGGACGTGACCAGGCCCCGCTGGGGATCGCCCGTGTCGGGAGGCTCGACCTTGATCACGTCGGCGCCCCAATCGACCAGGACGGCGCCTGCCGACGGGACGAACATCCAACTCGACACCTCGACGACCTTGATGCCGTCCAGCGGTCCTGTCATGTCCCGGTCCTTTCGTTGCTCGGAGCGGCTCACCACACCAGCTCGAGGTTCTCGACGGTGCGCAGTCGGGGCGAGTAGAGCAGCTCGGTCCCCTCGGCCACCGTGTACTCCGGAACCGCGGCGTGCCACTCCTCCAGCGCAACGCGGAGCTCCATCCGAGCCAGGTGGGAGCCCAGACAGCGGTGCGCGCCGCCGCCGAACGCGAGGTGCTTGTTGCCAGTGCGGTCGAAGTCGATGGAGTCGGGTCGGTCCCATGCGGTCTCGTCGGCGTTGGCCGATCCGAGGAGGACGTAGACGGGTGTCCCGGTCGCGATCGGGCAGCCCTTCAGCTCAGTGTCCTCGGTGGCGATCCGGACCACACCCGGCACCGGTGTCTCCCACCGCAGGATCTCCTCGACGGCGTGGGGGATGACGGCGGGGTCGTCGACCAGGCGCCGGCGGTGCTCCGGGTGCTGGGCCAGGAAGGCGATGATGCAGTCGAGCGATGCGGTGACGGTGTCGAGCCCGGCCAGGAAGAACAGATACCCGATGTCGAGGATCTGGTCGTGGGTCAGGGTGTGGCCGTCGACCTCGGCCTGGAGGAAGAGGGACATGAAGTCGTCCCGGGGTTCTTCCACGCGTGCGTCGAGCACGTCCTGGAGGATGGCGTAGATCTGCGCCCCGGTCTCGTCGACCATGCGGATCCGCTCGTCGGGATCGGTCGTGTCCGGACGGATGATCCCGTCCTTCAGGACCAGGAACTCCTGCAACCGGGACTCGGGCAACCCGAGGAGGCGGAGGAACACCGTGGTGGGGAGGGGTTCGGCGACGGCCTCGTGGAAATTGCATCCGCCCTGGTCGGCGACCGCGTCGATGTACTCGCGCACCAGGGCGCGGGTGTTGTCCTCCAGCAGGGCAACCTGTTTCGGCGAGAACAGCGGGTCGAGGATGCGCCGGAAGGTCTTGTGCTCGGGCGGGTCGATCTGGAGCGGGATCAGGGGGCGGATCTGGCCGATGTGCACCGCATCGACACCGGACGAGAAGACGTCGGGATGCTGGAGCACGTGGCGCACGGCCTCATCGCTGGCGACGAGCGCATGGCCGTCCATCACGGTCACCGACCCGACCTGCCGCAGCCCGGCGTACAACTCCTGCGGGTTGGCCCAAGCGTGGGCGTCGAGCCCCGCCCCACTCATCGGGTCGCCGTCGTCGTAGCTCACCTTGCCCGCACCGAGTCCTTCTCCGCAGGCACGATCGGCGGTGCCTCGCGCCAGTCGGGGACGCCGTCCGCGGTCGTGGCCGCGGGGAATCCGTCGTCGTGGATCTCGGCCCAGTGTGCGTGGTTCAGCTGGTGGAGGCTGAAGCAGGCGTTGAGGGCGTTGGTGAACCCCTGGTTGTCGAGGGTCTGGTTGACGGACTCCTTGATCATGAGCGCCGTCATGGTGGGGAGGTCGGCGATGCGTTGGGCCAGCTCGGTCGTCCGCTCGGTCAGCTCGTCCGCCGGGAAGACCTTCGACACCATGCCGAGCCGATGGGCCTCGTCGATGTCGATGCTGTCGCCGGTGAGGAGGAGCTCCTTGGTCTTGCGGGGGCCGAACTCCCACGGGTGCGCGAAGTACTCGAGGCCGCACATGCCGAGTCGGGTCCCCACGACGTCGGCGAAGGTCACGTCGTCGGCGCCGACGATGAGGTCACAGCACCACATCAGCATCAGGCCGGCGCCGTAGACCTTGCCGTGGACCTGGGCGATGGTGATCTTCCGGAGGTTGCGCCATCGACGGGTGTTCTCGAAGTAGTAGTGCCACTCCTGGAGCATGCGGGCTTCGGCGCCGCTTCGCGTCGCGCCGTTGATCTTCGAGGTGGGGTGGTTGGCGTACTCGTCCCGGGCCTGGGCTGACCCCATGTCGTGACCGGAGGAGAACAGCTTGCCCTCACCGCCGAGGATGACCACCCGGACGTCGTCGTCGGCCTCGGCGCGCAGGAAGGCGTGGTCCAGCTCGACGAGCATGCCGCGGTTCTGCGCGTTCCTGGCCTCGGGACGGTCGAGCATGATCCGTGCGATCCGTCCGTCGTCGATCGTGCGGTAGCTGATGAAGTCGTAGTCGGACACCGGCCCTCCCCTGGCGCTCGGATCTCGGACGAACGGCACCGAGCCATGCTGGTACCTGACGCCGGTGTCAGACTAGCGCCCGGGCCGGGTCCTCAGCGCACGCCGGGGTCCGATCAGTGGTAGTCGGTGGACTCGGCCAGGTCGGCGGCGCGGCGCATGAGATCGAGGACCACGTCGCCGAACGCGCTGAGCTTCGGGTCGTCGCCTGCGCGTTGGAAGCCCTGTTCGAGCACGATGGCCAGCTTCCACCGGGCGAGCACCACGTAGTAGTCGATGTCGTCGACCTGCCGACCCGATCGGACGCGGTAGTGGTCGAGGAGCTCATCGGTCCCGGGCATGCCCCGCAGATCGACATAGCCCGAGCTGGCCGGCCCGTCGCCGTCGCCCCGGCGGTGGGGCCAGCCCTGGAGCACCCAGCCGAGATCGAGCTTCGGGTCGCCCACGGTCCCCATCTCCCAGTCGACGATTGCTGCCAGGCGGGCGGGTCCACCGTGGTGGAACATGACGTTGGCGAACTGGTAGTCGCCGTGCATGATCCCGGGCTGGTAGTCGATCGGGCGATGGACTCGGAGCCACGACGCGGTCTCGTCGAATCCGGGCAGATCGCGCCCCTTGATCCGATCGAGGAACCGGCTCCATCGCTCGACCTGGCGGTCGTGGAACCCGTCGGGCCGTCCGAGACCCTCGAGACCCCTGGCTCGCCAGTCGACCCTCGACAGGCGAGCGATCCCGTCGACCAGCTCCAGGGCCAGGGTCCGTCGCTGTTCGAGGTCGGAGAGGAACGGTTCGGGCCACTCCGGCTCACCGATCGGCGACCATCCGTCGACGAACCCCATCAGATAGAACGCGCGGCCCAGGACGGAGCGGTCCGGACAGACCGCGATCGCCGGCGTGTGAGGGACGTCGGTGCCGTCGAGGGCCTCGATGATCCGCCACTCGCGAAGGATGCCGTCGTCTCGCGAAGCCGGAGCAGCAGGGGGAGGGATCCGGAGGGCAGCGCGGAGCCCGCCCCGCTGGATCTCGTAGATCTCGTTCTGGCTGCCCCCGGAGATGTGGGTGGCGGTGAGGGGTGCACCGGCACCGGGGGTGTCGGTGGTGTCGAGCCACCGGGCGAGCCGGAGGACGTCGATGGCCGGCGCGTGCGTGTCCCCGACGCCACCCTCAGCCGTCACAGATTGCCCACCACGTGCTCGAGGTGCTCGGCGAACCTGGCCCGAGCCGCGGCCACCCGTTTGGGGCGGTGCTCGGTCGGCCAGAGGTCGTCGCTGGGCCGGTGCTCGCGCAGCACCTGCCGCGCGACGGTGACCTTGTGGACCTCGGTCGGTCCGTCGGCCAGCGCCAGGATCGGGCCCGTCAGCCACATGCGGGCCAGCGGGAGCTCGTTCGACACGCCGAGCGCGCCGTGCACCTGCATACTGCGCTGGACGACGTCGGTGATCACCCCTGGCATGAGGACCTTGACCGCAGCGATGTCCTTGCGGACCTTCCGGTAGTCCTGGTGCCGGTCGATGGCCCACGCGGTGTTGAGAACCAGCAGGCGGAACTGCTTGATCTGCGCGTAGGAGTCGGCGATGTGGCCCTGCACGAACTGCTTGTCCGCGAGCAGGCCGCCCTGCGTCTCCCGGCTGAGCGCCCGCTCGCACATCATGTCGAACGCCCGGTTGCAGATGCCGATGGTGCGCATGGCGTGGTGGATGCGGCCGCCGCCGAGGCGGGTCTGGGCGATGGCGAACGCCTGACCCTCCTCGCCCAGCAGCGCATCCGAGGGCAGGCGCACCTGGTCGTAGTGGATCAGCGCATGGCTGCCTTCGCCGTCGGGTTCGGTGCCGAGCCCGACGTTGCGCACGATCTCCACCCCCGGCGTCGTCGTCGGTACCAGGAACATCGACATGCCCTGGTACGCGCTCACCTCGGGATCGGTGACGGCCATGACGATGAGGAACGACGCGGTGCGCGCATTCGACGAGAAGAACTTCCAGCCGTCGAGAATCCACTCGTCGCCGTCGCGGGTGGCGGCGGTCGCGAACGTCTGAGGGTCCGAGCCACCCTGCGGTTCGGTCATCGAATAGCAGGAGAAGACCTCGCCGTTCAGCAGGGGCTCGAGGTACCGGTCCTTCTGTTCGTCGGTGCCGTAGTGGGCGATGATCTCCGCGTTGCCGGTGTCGGGGGCCTGGGTGCCGAACACCAGCGGCGCCCATCCCGACCTGCCGAGGATCTCGTTCATCAGCGACAGCTTCAGCTGGCCGAAGCCCTGCCCGCCGAGCTCGGGGCCCAGGTGGCAGGCCCACAGACCTCGGTCCCGTACCCGCTGCTTCAGGGGTTCGACGATCGGCCGGAGCGTGTCGTCGAGCGGGGTGAACTCCAGCCCGGAGAAGAGCGTGTCGAGCGGTTCGACCTCATCGCGTACGAAGGCCTCGATCCAGTCGAGCTGTTCCTGGAACTCGGGCTCGGTCTCGAAGTCCCATGCCATGCCGGTGCCCCTCCTCCCTCGTTGGTTGTGGACAGATGCTAGGTTCGGCGCCTTCATTCCTGCTGGGTCGATGGGAGAGCGGAACGTGGACGACGTCCTCGGCTACGACGGCGAGCACGCGCTGGTGACGGGGGCGGCCTCGGGCATGGGCGCAGCGACCGCGTCCCTGCTGGTGGAGCTCGGCGCTCGTGTGACCGCGATGGATCTGGCACCCGTCGAGCTCGACGGCGTCGAGCCCGTCGCCGTCGACCTTCTGGACCGTGCGTCGATCGACGAGGCGGTGGGCCGGGTCGACGGCCCCGTCGACGCGCTGTTCAGCGTTGCCGGTCTCCCGGGTCCGCCCTTCTCCGACCTCGACGTGCTCACCGTCAACTTCGTCGGAGCCCGCCACCTGGTCGAGTCCGTGGCGGCGACCATGCCGGCCGGCTCGGCCGTGGCCTGTGTGGCGTCCAACGCGGGCCTCGGATGGCAGAACGAGTACGAGTCGCTCGAACCGCTCGTGACCAGCGAGGGCTTCGACGGGGCACTGGCCTGGGTCGAGGCCAACCCCGGTCCGCTCGCGGCCAACATGGGCTACCTCTACTCGAAGAAAGTCATGAACGCCTGGGTGGCGTGGCGGGCACCGTCGATGCTCGCCGAGCAGGGCATCCGGCTCAACAACACCAACCCCGGCCCCACCGACACCGCCATGATGCCGGCGTTCGAGGCGTTCGCCGGCAAGGAGATGATCGACGCCTTCGTCGGTCCGTCCGGCCGTCGGTCGACGCCCGAGGAGCAGGCCTGGCCGCTGCTCTTCCTCAACAGCCCCCGGTCCTCCTACGTGGCCGGTGAGGCGTTCCACGTCGATGCGGCCTTCCAGGCCGCCCAGTTCACCGACCAGCTCTGACGAGCACCGCGGGTTCAGACCCCGCTGTGCCCGTCAGGCCGCCGCCCGCTCGAGGATGTGCACCCCGCAGGCCGAGCCGAGCCCGATCACGTGCGCCAATCCCACCTTGGCCCCTTCGATCTGCCGGGGGCCGGCCTCGCCGCGGAGGTGGTGACACACCTCCCAGATGTTGGCGATGCCGGTCGCGGCGATGGGATGGCCCTTGGACTGGAGGCCGCCCGAGACGTTGACCGGCTTCGATCCGTCCCGCCATGGCGCGCCGGATTCGAAGAAGTCGGCGGCGCCACCCTCCTCGCAGAGCATGAGGTTGTCGTAGTGGACCAGCTCGGCCGTGGCGAAGCAGTCGTGGAGCTCGACCAGGTCGAGGTCCTCCGGGCCCACGCCCGCCTGTTCGTAGGCCTGCTGCGCCGCGTTGCGGGTGAGGGTGTTGACGTCGGGAAGGATCTGGCAGGCCTCGTCCCACGGGTCGCTGGTGAGGATCGAGGCCGACACCTTGACCGCCCGGCGCTGCTGCTCCTTCGACAGGGTCTTGAGCTTCGCGTCGCTCACGACGACGGCAGCCGCCGCCCCGTCGCAGTTGGCCGAGCACATCGGTCGGGTGTTCGGGTAGGCGATCATGAGGTCGTTCATGATCTCCTCCAGCGACATCGCCTTGGTGTAGGCGGCCAGCGGGTTGAGGGTCGAGTGCGAGTGGTTCTTCTCGGAGATGCGGGCGAACAGCTCGAAGCTGGTGCCGCCGTACCGGTGGCCGTACTCGTTGCCGATCTGAGCGAACACGCCGGGCATGATCGCGGTGTTGATCCGTCCGTCGGTCCCCATCACCGCGCCCTGTCGGCCCTGCGGTGTCCATGTGCCGTCATCCTCCTTGCGGGACCCACCCGCCAGCAGACCAGCGCCCGCCAGCTTCTCGACGCCGATGGCCAGTCCCGTGTCGCACTCGCCGGCCTTGATCGCCATGATCGCGGTGCGCAATGCCGTCGCACCGGTCGCGCACGCGTTGGACACGTTGAAAACCGGGATACCCGTCTGGCCGACCTGTTTCTGGATCTGCTGGCCGATCCCCTGCCCGGCCTTCATCAGGCTGCCGGCGGCGATGATCCCGATGTCGGCCATCGTCACGCCGGCGTCGGCCAGTGCCCCCATCGTCGCCTCGGACGCGAGGTCGACCGTGTCGAGGTCGGGGTGCTTGCCGAACTTGGTCATCGTGATTCCGAGGATCCACACGCTGTCACTCATGATCTTCTCCGTCTCGATCTCAGGTGATGGGTTCGTAGCCGAAGCCGATGGCCTCGGTCCCGGCGGTGTCGGCGCCGAGGGAGTAGGTGGCCAGTCGGACCTTCATCCCGGTCCGGACCGCCTCGGGGGTGGGATCGACGTTGATGATGTTGGTGCTCACGCTGGTGCCGTCGCAGTCCACGACGCCGGCCACGTAGGGGACGTCGATCCCCGGCGCGGCGAACGACACGACCGTGAAGGTCCGCAGCTCGCCCTCGGTGGCGATGCCGACCTCGCGGAAGTCGGTGGCGAAACAGGAGGCGCAGGCGTTGCGTCGCCCGAAGTAGCGGGCGTGGCACCGGGTGCATTCCTGGGCGACCAGATGCGGTTCGTCCCCGAGCCGGAGGTAGTCGACGAGTGGGATCTGTCCGGTCATGGCTCCTCGTTCTCGGGCTCGCCGCGATGGGGGTTTCTGGGTGACGTCGACGTTAGTGGCTGCGCGGAGAGGCGCTTCGCGCCGGGGCGCACCTTGGGAGTTCAGCGAATTCGAGCGTCGCTCTGTGCCAAGGCGCTGAACTCCTGGAAGCTGCGCGGTCGGCCTCAGGCGGCGCCGATCACGTCCTCGCCGTACCGGTGGAGCGTCTCGACGGCATGGTCGACCGAGTCGCCGGGGATGCCGATGATGGTCCACGTCACCCCGAGCGACGAGAGCTCGGCCAGTCCCTCGAGGTGTTCGTCGGCTGCGAACCCGTCCGACCCCGGTGCGCCCCCCGCCGAGTTGACGAACGAGACGTCGATGTCGCTGCGGTCGCGGCCGGCGCCGTCCACCCGGCGCCAGAGGTCGTCGAGCAGCCGGGCCAGATCGTCCACGGTCTCCAGCGGGGGCGTCTTCGTCGTGCGCGACAGTGCGGCCGGTGAGGGGAAGGGATTCCACCCGTCGCCCACGTCGGCCACCCGCTGTCGGGACCGCCGGCTGTTGCCTCCGATCCAGATCGGCACCCGGGCCGGTTTCGGGTTGGCGGTCTGGCCTCGAGCGTGGAAGTTGCGTCCGTCGTAGGTGAAGTCGTCGGTGGTCCAGATACCCCGCAGCACCTCGATGGCCTCGTCGAACAGGTCGTTGCGCTCGTCGTAGTCCACGCCGAGGGCCTGGTACTCGGCCCGCTGGTAGCCGACCGCGGTGGCGAGGGTGAACCGTCCGTCGGACAGCGCGTCGATCGTGGCGACGGCCTTTGCCACGAGGAAGGGATTCCGGTACGGCAGCACGACGATGTTGGGGATCAGCCGGAGGCGATCGGTGACGGCCGCAACGAAGGACAGGACCGCGAAGGGATCCAGGGCGTCGTGGCCGCCCGCCGTCAACCACCGGTGGGATGGCGCCGGGTGGTCGGTGAACCCGATCCCGTCGAAGCCGGCGTCCTCGGCCGCACGGGAGATGCGGCGCACGGCGTCTTTCGAGACGAACGCTGGATCGTAGGGATGGGAGATCAGCGGGTAGGTGAACCAGTGCTTCATCGGCCTCGTCATGATGGGACCATGTTGCCTCGCAGGTGACGACGGCGAGGAGTGGGTCGTAGTGTCACGGCGTGATGGAACTCGAGACCCTTCTGTACGAACTGCGTGACGGCGTCGCCTGGGTGACCCTGAATCGACCCCAGGTGCTCAACGCCTTCAACCCGACGATGGAGCGAGAGTTGGCTCAGCTCTGGTCGGAGATGCAGCAGGACGACGACGTACGGTGCGTGGTCCTGCGGGGTGGCGGCGATCGTGCCTTCACGGTCGGCCTCGATCGCGACGAGACCATCGGCGCGGCGAGTGCGAGCGATGGCCACCTCGGCTATTCGACCCCGTGGGTGTTCGACGACCCGGGCCAGCGACTGGGTCCGAAGGCCAATGCGTTCTGGAAGCCGGTCATCGGCATGGTCCAGGGTCTGGCCTGCGGCGGCGCGTTCTACCTTCTCGGCGAGGTGGACTTCATCATCGCCGGGCGCGGGGCCACCTTCTTCGATCCGCACGTCACCTACCAGATGACGGCGGCCTACGAACCGGTCCAGCTGCTCCAGAAGATGCCGTTGCAGGAGGTCTTGCGCATGGCGCTCCTGGGGGCCCACGAGCGCATGACGGCACAGCGGGCCTATGAGGTGGGGCTGGTCTCGCAGGTCGTCGACGACGAGGAGCTGGAGAGCGCGACCGAGTGGGCGGCGAACGCCATTGCGTCTGCGCCTCCCCTCAACATCCAAGGGACACTGCGCGCCATCTGGATGGCCAACGAGGTCCCCCGAGCCCAGGCGATCGAGCTGTGCTCGCTCTACACCCGGATCGGCACCGATCCCGAGGCGCTCCACGCCGGGCAGGACGACTTCGCCAACAAGCCTCGCATCGAGTGGCGGTCGCGGTAGCCGGTGTCGCACGGTCGTCGCGTGATCGCCCGATGACCACCGCCGACGGCCGGCCGATGCCCGAGCGATTCCGGCTCGACGGCCGCGTTCGCGGTCGTGACGGGCGCATCGTCGGGTCTGGGCGCGGCCGCGGCCCGCGCCCTGGCCGCAGCGGGAGCGCGGGTCGTCGTCGTCGCCCGCCGGGCGGACAGGCTCGACTCGCTGGCCGGCGAGATCGACGGGCATGCCCGTCCCTGTGATCTGCTCGATCGGGAGCAGATCGCCTCGTTGGTGCCGTCCGTGGTCGACCAGCACGGTGCGCCGACCGTGCTGGTCAACGCAGCCGGCGGTTTCGAGGAGGGAAGCCGGGCCGAGGACGAGTCACCCGAGGTGATCGAGCAGACCTTGCGGCTCAACCTCGTCGCTCCGTTCCTCCTCGCCCAGGCTGTATTCCCGTCGATGGTCGACGCCGGCGGCGGCTCGATCGTGAACGTGTCGTCGGTCAGTGGGCTCGTGGGCATCCCGGGCATCCCGCAGGCGTCCTACGCGGCGAGCAAGGCGGGGTTGTCCGGTCTGACCGTCGAGCTCGCGGTGCAGTGGGCCCGGCACCGCATCCGCGTGAACACGGTGGCACCCGGGTTCTTCCGAAGCGAGATCACGGCATCGCTCTTCGACAGCGAGCCGGGTCGCGCCTGGCTGGAGCGGAACACCCCCTGGCCCGACGAGGGCACGGCCGACGACGTGGTGGGAGCGATTCTGTGGCTGGCCGGAGACGCCGGGCGCTTCGTGACCGGGCAGACGATCGCGGTCGACGGCGGCTGGACCGCGCGCTCGACCGGCTGGAGAGGAGGGACGATCGGATGATGGACTTCGACATGGGCGAGGAGGTCGCTGCGCTGCGCCGCGAGCTGCGGCAACTCGTGGCCGACCACGTGCCCGCCGGCTACCTCGGGGCCTTCACCGACGACCCGGCCGACCTCGCCATCGCGCAGGACTTCTGCCGCGTCCTCGCCGATCGGGGCCTCCTGTGCCTGGCCTGGCCCGAGGCGTTCGGCGGGCGCGACGCGTCACCGTGGGCACAGACCGCGGTGCGCGAGGAGATGTGGGCCCTGCACGAACCGCGCGGCGCGCAGTACATGGGGGTGAACTGGGTGGGGCCGACGATCATGCGGCACGGCACCGAGGAGCAGCAGCGGCTCCACCTCCCGCCGATCTCCGACGGGGAGGTGATCTGGTGTCAGGGGTTCAGCGAGCCCGACGCCGGCTCCGACCTGGCCTCGCTCACGACCGCGGCGGTGCGTGACGGGGACGAGTGGTGCATCAACGGCCAGAAGATCTGGACCTCGTACGCCACGATGGCGCAGTGGTGTTTCCTGCTGGCCCGCACATCGAAGCTCGAGAAGCGGCAGCAGGGCCTGACGATCTTCCTGCTCCCCATGGACCGCGAGGGCATCGAGGTGCGGCCCATCGACACGATGATGGGTCCCCACCACCTCAACGAGGTGTTCTTCGACGACGTGCGGGCCACCGACGCCGACGTGCTCGGCCCCGTCGACGACGGCTGGGCCGTGGTACAGGAGGTGCTGTCGTTCGAGCGGGTCGGCATCGCCCGTTACGCCCGGTGCGAGCGCCTGCTCCAGGCCGCCCCGGAGGTCCTCGGTCCGCAGTGGGACGACCTGCCCGACGAGCTCAGGGGCCGTTGGGCCGAGAGCCTGGTCCACTGCCGGCGAGCCCGTCTGCTCGCATACCGGGTCGTCGACCTCCAGCAGCAGGGGAGGATCACGCCGGCCGACTCGGCGGCCTACCGCATCGCCGTGACCGAGAACGACCAGACCACCGCCGACGTGCTCGGCGACATCCTCGCCCTCTCGGTCCTCGAGAACGACGACCAGTCCCGCTGGGCTCGCGCCGTCGAGGACCATGTGCGCTACGCGGTGTCCGCCACGGTGGCCTCCGGAAGCACCGAGGTACAGCGGATCCTGCTCTCCCGAACCCTGCTGGGCCGGTCATGAGGTGGGCGGCATGAGGATCGAGCTCAACGACGAAGCGCTGGCGTTCGGCGGGGTCGTGCGCGACGCCCTCGCATCCGCCGGCGGCGACCTCCTGGTCCAGCGCGCCGAGGCCGAGCATGGTGGAGGGGACGAGGCCGTGGGCGGCGTGCTCGAGGGCGTGGGCACCTGGGACCTCGACGTCCGCGGGAGCGGCGACGAGCTCGAGGCCGCCGCCGCCGTCTGTCGGGCCGCCGGCTGGTGGGCCGCTCCCGGCGCCGTGGCCGAACGCCTGAGCCGCCCGGTCGACCTGGACGCCGACGCGCTCTGCGTCGTCGGCGGTCCCCGTCCCGCCGCTGCGGTCCACGCCTCGCCCCTCCGGTGGGTCGCCGTCGGCCTCGACGGTCGTCGCAGTGCGGTGACGGCCCTCCCGATCGCCACCACGCCCCGTAAGGTCGCGTTCGTGACCGATGTCGACCTGGCGCCGATCGACGGGGCCGGCGCCGACGACGTGCCGTTGGGCCTGGTCCTTCCCTGCTGGACCCTTCTCGGCATGCTCGACCGCACCATCGCGCTCACGATCGAGTACGTCCAGGACCGTCAGCAGTTCGGCAGACCGCTGGCCGCGTTCCAGGCGGTGCAGTTCCAGTTGACCGAGGCCGAGGTCGAGCGGGCCGGCGTCGAGGAGCTGGCCAAGTACGCACTCTGGAGCATCGCCACCCGGCGCCCCGAGGCCCTCGTCGACGCGCTCGCCCTCCGCCTCGCAGCCGTCCAGGCGGCCGACGCCGTCTTCCGGATCGGCCACCAGCTCCACGGGGCGATCGGCTTCTGCGACGAGACGACGATCTCGTGGATCTCCCGGTACAGCCGGCCGGTGCGCCGGCTGCCGCTGCCGCTGTCGGGCACGCGGGCCGAGCTCACCCGCCGCCTGGGTCGACAGGGCCTGACCGGGATCTTCTCCGCCCCGTGAGCGAGGATCTCGGCGACTTCCGCGCTGCGGTCCGGGAGTGGTGCGGCGGCCACATTCCCGAGGACTGGCGGGCTCGGCAGACCGGAGTGTCCGACGACGAGTTCGTCACCTTCCAGAAGGACTGGTTCCAGGACCTGCGGGCGGCCGGGTACGCCGTGCCCCACTGGCCCGAGGAGTGGGGCGGTGGCATGTCGGTTCCCGAGCAGGTCGTCCTGTACCAGGAGCTGGCCCGTCACGACGCACCCCGACTGGTGCTCGCCTTCGTCTCGGTCCACCACGCCGCCTCGACCCTGCTCCACGCCGGGACCGACGAGCAACGCCGGCGCCATCTTCCGGCCATCCTCGACGGCGAGATCTGGTGCCAGGGGTTCTCCGAGCCCGACGCCGGGTCCGACCTGGCCGCGCTCTCCACGACGGCCCGGCGCGCCGGGGACGGCTACGTGGTCAACGGGCAGAAGGTCTGGGCCAGCGGGGCCGCCCATGCCGACTGGTGCCTCCTCCTGGCCCGGACCGACCCTGACGTGCCGAAGCGACACGGCATCTCCTACTTCCTGATGGACATGCGCACCCCCGGTATCGAGGTGCGACCGATCCGCCAAGCGACGGGGGAGTCACACTTCTGCGAGATCTTCCTCGACGACGTGGTGGTGCCGGCCGAGCACCTGATCGGGGCCGAGCACCAGGGCTGGCGGGTCGCCCAGGCGACGCTCAGCGCCGAGCGGGGGATGACCATGCTCGAACTGGCCGAGCGCCTCGGCCACGCCGGGATGGGGTGGCTGGTGGAGGCGTGCCGGCGCCGCCGACCGGACGGCGCCAGGCCCATCGACGACCCGGTCGTGGCGGATCGGCTCGTCGAGTTGGACACCGAGGTGGCCGGGCTGCGCTCGCTGTGCCGCACCTTCGTGACCGAGGCCGCCGGGGGTCGGGAGGGACCGGCCGACGCGTCGATCGTGAAGCTCTCCTACAGCGAGCTGCTCCAACGGCTCACCGACTTCGCCACCGAGGTGGTGGGCGTCGCCGGTCACACGGTGCTGGAGAAGCCGATCTCGAGCGGGTGGGAGTCCGGCGCGTGGGTCCTCGACTTCATCAGCTCCTGGGAATGGACCATCCCCGGCGGCTCCAGCGAGATCCAGCGCAACATCATCGGTGAGCGCGGCCTCGGTCTCCCACGCGAGCCGAGGCCCGCGACATGAGCGGGTTCGCCGAGCTCCATGACGAGCTGCGCAGTGTCGCCCGCGGCCTTCTGGGAGAGGACGCCGCCGACGACACGACCTGGTGGCAGATCGGCGACGCCGGTTGGCTGGGCCTCGAGGTGCCCGAGTCGCTCGATGGCGCCGGCGCGACCTTCGCCGAGACGGCGGTGGTGCTCGAGGAGCTGGGGCGGGCGGCGACGCCGAGCGTGTACGTGGGCACCGCGGTCCTGGGCGTCGCCGCCGCCCTCGAGACCGAGGCGAGCCCGGCGCGGGATCAGCTGTTGCGCGGCATCGCTTCGGGCGCGGACCGGGTGGCCGTGGCGATCGCCCCCAACGGCGACGCTGCGACCGCGCTGCCGCCGTTCACGTTCGAGTCCGGCCGGCTCCGGGGGCGGGCCGATCAGGTGGTCGATGCCCCCGGTGCCCACCACCTCCTCCTGCTCGCCGATACCGGTGAACGCGGGCCCGCCCTGGTCCGCGTCACCCCGTCGCAGGTCGACGTGACGCCCGAGCCCGTCCTCGATGCCACCCGCTCGCTCGGCTCCGTCACCGCCGACGGCGTCGCCGTGGCGGCCGAGGACGTGTGGTCGTTCGTCGATGAACCGGTCGGTGCGGGTCAGCGGCTGCTCGACCGCGGCGCGGTGGCGCTGGCCGTCGATGCCATGGGCGTGGCCACCGCCATGCTCGAGGCCACCGTCGACTATGTCGGCGTCCGGCATCAGTTCGACCGTCCCGTCGGGTCGTTCCAAGCGGTCAAGCACCAGTGCGCCGACATGCTGGTCCAGCTGCGCCTGGGTCGTGAGTTGCTCGACGACGCGGTTGCCGCGGTCGCTACCGACGCGCACGAGCTCCCGATCGCCGCGGCGCGGGCGAAGTCCTTCCTGGGCGCCACCGTCGTCGACGTGGTCGGGACGGCGATGCAGCTCCACGGTGGCATCGGGTACACATGGGAGAGCGGCATCCATCGCTACCTGAAGCGGGCCGTCCTGGACCGGGCCCTGCTCGGGTCGCCGGCGGCTTATCGTCGGCGGCTGGCGGAGCGGTTCGCCGGCACGCCCTGACCGGTGCCGTGACCGCCAACATTGCCGGTCGCGGCAGGAGGTGAGCCGAACCTGACGACAGTGTCAGGTTCGGCCGCTCATCGACTACCGTCGGCCCCATGGAGCTCAGACCGGGTCGCAAGCTGTTCAGCGCGGTGTCCGAGGTGCAGGTGGTGGTCGTGCGCGCCCCGTCGGAGGTCGTGGAGATCGCCTGCGGCGGGCATCCGATGGGCGAGGAAGAGCAGCAGCCGACCGCGCAACCCGCCGGTGACCTCGTCGAGGGCCTGGCGGTCGGAAAGCGATATGCCGACGAGGAGCTCGGGCTGGAGTTGCTGTGCACGCAGGCCGGCGAGGGGACGCTGACGGTCGACGGACGACCGTTGTCGGTCAAGGGAGCCAAGCCACTTCCCGCCTCGGACTGACCGACCCGGAGCGGTCGCGACCAACCGGGTGGTTGAGCGCAGGGCCACGGCGTGCGACCATCCGGCGATGACCGCCGACCTACCGCCCGAGCTGACCGTCGAGTCGGAGGGCGCCGTGCGCCTCGTCACGATCGATCGACCCGACTCGTTCAACGCCGTGAACCAGCCTCTCCACTGGGCCCTGGCCAACGTGTGGCGCCGGCTGGCCGACGATCCCGATGCCCGGGTCGTGATCCTCACCGGACGGGGTCGGACGTTCTGCGCCGGAGGTGACCTGGAGTGGATCACCTCGTTTCTCGACGACCCGGCCGGACGCGACGAGAGCCTGCGCGAGGGGGCGGAGATCATCGAGGAGATGCTCCGCTTCCCCCTGCCGGTGGTTGCCGCGGTCAACGGCGCGGCCGTCGGACTGGGCTGCAGCATCACCGCGCTCTGCGATGTCGTGCTCCTCTCCGAGACCGCCCACCTCGCCGACCCCCACGTGTCGGTCGGACTGGTCGCCGGCGATGGCGGCGCGGCGTTCTGGCCCTTGCTGACGCACATCATGCGGACCCGTGAGTACCTGTTCACCGGTGACCGGATCACCGCGGACGTCGCAGTCGAGCTCGGTTTGGCCACCCGGTCGGTCCCGGCCGACGAGCTGATGGACGAGGCGTGGCGGGTCGCCCGGCGGATCGCCGATCAGCCGCCCGATGCGGTCCGTGGCACCAAGAAGGTGCTGAACCTGCATCTGTCGAGCGCTCTGGCCGGAGCGGTGCCGGCGGGCTTCGCGGCCGAGCTCGGCACGATGCGATCCGATGAGCATCGCCGCCGCCTCGAGGCACTGCGCGGCTGATCGTCGTGGCCGACTCGGCGGATCACAGTACGGGACGCGTGCTACTCGCAGTCGTGGATGGGAGTCCCCGGACCATCGCGTCGACCGTGAACGACGCGACCAGGCTTCCTGCTTCGGTGTGAACCCGGCACCCCGAGTGCGTCATGCCGTCGCCGGCGAACGTGGCGTGGTGGTGGTAGAGCATCCATTCGTCGGCTCGAACGTCCGCGTGGAGGGACAGGGCGATCGCATTGACGGCCGTCGAGAGCGTGCGGTGGGCCTCCGACTCACCGACCCCGGCGTGGGGGCGCATCGCCGCCGCGATCGAGAGGCGGCCGGTGAACTCGGCGAGGAGTCCGGCGTGGAGAAGCGGGTCCTCCGGGACGGCGGCGAAGCGAACCCAGGCGTCGAGGACGGGAGGGCCGACCGGTGCGTCGGCGTCGCTGGTGTAGGCGCCGCCAACGACGCGGATCTCACGCCCGGTCATGCCCAGGTCGAGCGGTTCGCTCTCGAGGGGGCCGGCGGTGCGGGGAGCCGGCACCTCGTGACGGATGACATCGTCGGCCATGACGTCGAGGAGCATCGTGGCGGACGCTCGTTGCCGGTCGCCCTGGCTCACGTGGACGAGGAGGGCGGTGAACGTCCGCCCCGATTGCAGTTCCTCGATCTCGAAGACGAGCGGTTCACGGGCGTCGGCGGGGCGCATGAACATCATGTGGGCGGAGACGACGCGCCGGCCGGAGGCATGACGGCCGGCGGCCACGATCGCCTGTCCGAGCATCTGGCTCCCCTCGAGCACCGGGCGGTGCGGATCGCCGCGGACGACGCTGACGTAGCGCCGCTCGCCGGCCGGTCGCAGATCGAGGAGGTCGATCAGGTCCGACGCATCGCCCCACACCGGCGTCCCTGTCGGCTCCACGCCGGCGAAACTAACACCGACGTCGACCCCGGTCGATCGGGCGAGCGCGGCCGGTCACGAGCTGACGCCGTACTCGGCGAGCACCTCGTCGGTGTGGGCGCCGAGGGGCGGCGCCGGATCGGCGCTCGGTGGCGGGCGGGGGCGCGTGCGGTGACGCCATCGGGGACGACGAGGGTCGGACCCGCGAGATGGGCGGCGACCCCAGCGAGGGAGATGTCGACGAGCCAACGATCTCCCTGACGCAGCGCGGCCAGCGTCGCGGTCGCCGCAACGAGTCCGGCGCACGGATCGGCGATGGCGTCGACGCAGAAGCACGGGCCCCGCTCGTCATGTGCGACGAGCCCACCGGCAACCGCGGCATCGTCGCCGAATCCGATCCGCTGCGCCGCCTCGCCACTGCGGCCGTGGCCGGTGACGGAGATCCACACGCGGAGGCGACCGGACTCGGTGGCCAGGAGCCGGCGTGCGTCGATTCCCATCTGCTCGAGCGCTCTGGGTCGTGACCCTTCGATCACCACGTCGGCGCACTCGACGAGCGAGCGGAGCCGGCGCCGGCCGACCTCGCGGTCGAGATCGAGGGCGACACTGCGTTTGCCGGTGTTGACGGTGTCGAAGAACGGGGCGGGTCCGAGGCGAGCTCCGTCGGGTCGACCGAAGGACTCGATCTTCACCACGTCGGCTCCGGCCCGGGCCAGCAGGGTGCCGCACCAGGGCCCGGCCCAGAGGGAGCTCAGGTCGAGGACCCGGATGGCGGAGAGGTTCCCGACGGGGGAACCGGATCCGAGCGCCTCGGCCCTGACCGGCAACCCCTCGAACGGCCCGGTCCGCCCTCCCGGCATCGGCGTCCGCTCTCCCAGGGCCGCCACCGCCAGGCCCAGCAACCCGGCCCGGTCGACGAGGTCGGCGCCGTGCCGATGGCGTACCTCGCGGGTGACGTCGGACCACGGATCGCCGCGCTCCTGCGCGGGGATCTCGAGCCATGCGGGAACGAGCTCGATGTCGTCGCGGCGGGGCAGCGAGACGGCGATCCAGTCGTCGCCGGTCGGCAGGAGTCGTGTCGCACCTCCGCAGGACCGATCGCCGTGGCGGCTGAGTTCGGTGATGGCGGCGCGCCAGGTCAGCATGGCCAACGGGTCCAGACCGGTCCGGTTCCCGAGGCGGTCGCTGTCGGCGCCGAACCTCCGGGCGATCGCTTCGAGCCGGCCGACCAGGGGCTCCGGAGGTCCGAGTGGCCGCCCGCCCGAACGGCCGGTGAGTGCCATCGCACCCGACGTGGCCCACCGGGCGACGTCGGCCTGCGGCGACGTGGTGGCGGCCGCTGACATCGGCTCCACCCTACGATCAGCTCCGTGACGATGGAGCGTTGGAATCGTGATCGTGCCGTTGCACTGACCGACCCGCTGCAGATCGATGTGCTGGGTGATCGGGACGTTCTGATCCTCGACGGTGTGACGGCGGACGACGACGAGGGGCTCGACTGGTGTCGCCGCGCCCCGACCATCGTCGTGGCCGTTCCTCCTGAAGGTGGAGTGGCACCGACCGACCCGGACCTGATCGTGGCCGAGGGTGACGAGGCGACGATCGAGGGGGTCCGTCGGGCGATCGGACGGAACCCGTCGGCGTCACGCACCTTGGTGCAGGAGCTGCGCGTCGTGGATGGACTCGATCCGATGTCGGGACTCCGCGATCGAGTCCTTCGCGTACTCGATGCTCCTGGCCGGTCCCGAGTTCTCGAGGTGGCTCGCATCGTGGCCGGCTGGGCCGCCCGCGTCGCCAGCCGGGGATGTCATCCGTCTCGAGCGCAGCGGTGATGGCGTGATGATCACCCTCGCTCGCCCGTCACGCCGCAACGCGTTCAGCGCCGAGCTTCGCGACGCGTTGTTCGAAGCGTTGTCGTTCGTGGCGGTCGACGAATCCGTACGGCGGGTCCGACTCGATGCCGACGGACCCAACTTCTGCAGCGGCGGTGACCTCGAGCAGTTCGGGACCGCCCTCGACGTCGTCGCCGCACACGACGTCCGGGTCCGGCGCAGCATCGGTGCCGTCCTGTCGGGCCTGACGGCCTCCGTCGAGGCAGTCGTGCACGGCCCGTGCGTCGGGGCAGGAGTGGAGCTGCCGGCTTTTGCCGACACGGTGATCGCCCGACCCGACGCCACATTCCGCCTGCCGGAGGTGGCCATGGGCCTGATCCCGGGTGCCGGTGGCACGGTCAGCCTGACCGGGCGGATCGGACGGCAGGCCACCGCCCGCTTGGCGCTGCTCGGCGAGGAGATCGACGCCGAGGAAGCCCTGCGCCTCGGGCTGGTCGATCACATCCGGGCGTCCTGAGCGGTCCCCGTCTCTAGGCGCCCGAACGTGGCTGGCGTCAGCCGGCGTCGATGAATCCGTCGCGCAGCACGCGGCGCAGCAGCTTGCCCGTCTCGTTGTAGGGGAGCTCGGGGAGGAAGCGGATGTCCTCGGGGGTCTTGGTCGATCGAAGGCGGTCGTGGACGTAGGAGCGGAGCTCGTCCGCTGGGACGTCGGCGTGGTCGGGGCGCAGGACCACTGCGGCCGCGACGCGCTCACCCCATTCGGGATCGGGGAGGCCGAACACGGCTGCGTCCGCAACGGCTTCGTGGGAGCGCAGCACGTCCTCGATCTCACCGGGGGAGAGGTTCTCGGCGCCGCGGACGATGATGTCGTCGAGGCGGCCGTCGAGGTACAGGTAGCCGCCCTCGTCGAAGGAGCCGGCATCGTTGGTGGGAAACCAGCCGTCGTCGGTCAGAAGGCTTCGTCCCAGGTACTCGCCGGCGACCTGCTCTCCGCGGACGTGGATCTCGCCGCGTTCACCTGCGGGAAGTGGGTTGCCGTCGGGGTCGCGGATCTCGACCTCGACCGACGGCAGCGGCCTGCCGACCGAGGTGAGTCGGCGCTGCACCAGCGGGTCGTCGCTCGCCATGGCGTCGAGGTGATCGTCGGGCCCGAGGACTGCCACGGTCGAACTCGTCTCGGTGAGCCCGTACGCGTTGACGAAGGAGACATGGGGGAGTTCGTTCATGGCACGTTTGATGAGCTCGAGCGGCATCCGGCCGCCGCCGTAGGCGAGATGGCGCAGTTGGTCGACGTTCGCCCCGGTCTCGCCGATCACGTCGAGCACCCGCCCGAGCATCGTCGGCACCACCATGGCCTGCGTGATCTGCTCGTCGGCGACGGTCCGGACCCAGTCCGCCGCATCGAACCCCGGGAGGTGGACGAGGCGTCGCCCGGCGAAGGTCGAACTGAGGACCGCCGAGATCCCTGCGATGTGATAAGGCGGAACGCTCACCAGTTGGGCGTCGTCCTCGGAGGCGCTCAGGAACTCGACACTCTCGAGGATGTACGAAGTGAGATGACGGTGCCGGAGCACGGCCGCCTTGGGATCGCCGGTGGTGCCGCTCGTGAACAGGAGCACGGCGACGGCTTCCGGGTCGACGAAAGGCAGATCGTCGGGGACCGGCAGATCGTCGGCGACCTTGGTGAGCAGCTCGTCGCGAGCCATCATCTCGATGCCCGCGACGGGCCCGGTCCGCTCGGCAACGCCGTCGCCGACGATCACCAGACCGGGCGCAAGTCGTGCGAGGATCCGGCGGAGCTGATCGTCGGGGAGCCGGTAGTTGACCGGTGCGAACGGAACACCGGCCAGGCCTGCGCCGTACAGGCAGAGTGGCACGGCCTCGGAGTTGAGGTCGACGAGGCCGACGCGTTCGACCCCCCGCTCGGCCAGCAGCCCGGCCAGCCGTCCGGACCGATCGAGCAGAGTGCCGTAGGTGAGGCCGCTGCGGTGGGACCCGACGGCAATTCGATCAGCTGCGCCCCCGGCGGTCATGTCCAGGAGCATCGAGACGTTCACGGGGTCACCCTTCGTATCCGATGCCGGTGATGCCGATCCTGATGTATTCGTGATCCTCGTCCTCCGGTGCCCACACGGCGCATCCGTACGAGGGCACTTCGACCCCGTCGAAGCGGGTGTGCTCGCTGAGGGGGGTCGCCCACGGGGCGAGCTCGGAGCTCGAGCCCTCGATGCGGTACCGATCGGCGCGGAAGTCGACCAGGCGACCATCACCGTCGAAGCGAAACTCGGCTTCCACCGTCAGGTCGCCGGCTGACATCCTGCCGACCGCCGACGTCTCGTCGATCGGCGTCCACGAGATCGTGTCGGTCGCCCACACATGGGGGAACCACATGGTCTCGTTGAGCCAACGCATCAATGCGCCCTGATCCATCTCGGGCCCCGTCTCGTCGACGACGGTGAACGCGCCGAGAAGCCGAACATGCATCCTCCCTTGCCCATCCGAGAACGAGTCCTCAGCACGGGCCAGGGGCAGCCCGCCCAGCTTCACCATCGCCTTCCACTCGAAGCCGACCGGGTCGACGGTGTAGCTCTCGCCCGCGGTGAACGGAAACCACTTGTCCCGCAGCAGGATCTCCCCCCGCTGGCGCAGCGTCACCCGGCCCGGAACCTGCCGTCCTACGACCCCCGACCGACGGAGACTGCGTCGCACGGGAGCCGGTAGGTCTCCGATCGTCTCGTCATTCACGCTCGGCATGGGTCCACCCTCGGAATCTATTCGCGACCGGAATGGTCCGACGATCCGGTCGGGAGGTGGCCGGCGTCTCCGGCCCGTCGGCCTTCCGCTACCAGGCGTGGCGATGGTTGGGCTCAGCGCACACGTTCGCCGCGGAGGAAGACGGCACGGATGGCGTGCAGCGCACTCGGGTCGGTCAGGGGGTCGCCGTCGATGGCGAGCACGTCGGCGTCGTACCCCTCGGCGATGCGGCCCTTGCGGTCGCCGAGCCCGCACACCACGGCGCTCGCCGAGGTCGCTCCGTGCAGCGCCTCGTCGGCGGGCATCCCGAGGAGCACCTCCTGCTCCACGGCGTAGCGCTCCACGTCGTGCGGCTTCGACGGGTGGATGCCGGCGTCGGTGGCAGGGACGACCGTGGCGCCGGCGTCGCGGAGGCGGAACAGGTTCTCGACATAGGCCGGTATGCGGGCGGATGTTGCCTCGTCGAGCGGCGCGTCGGGTGCAGGGGCGAAGCCTGCAGTCGCGCCGATCGGGAGGTGTCGCGCCCCGATCTCGGCGATGACCTCCTCGGGGCTCTCGATGCCCTCGTCGGTCCAGAACGAGGCGTGCTCCAAGCCGTCGACGTCGGCGGCGAGGGCGTCGACGATGGCCGGCGTGCCGTGAGCGTGGGCGGTGACGGGCAGACCGAGACGGTGGGTCTCGTCGACGATCGCCCCGAGCTCCTCGGGCGTGAACTGGCTCAGCGTCTCCCTGGTGCCCGGCGTCAGCACGCCACCGCTGGCCATGACCTTGATCACGTCGACGCCGCGTTCGGCGTGGGTGCGCACGGCGTGCCGCACCGCGTCGGGCCCACGGTCGGTCACGCCGCCCAGGTAGTGGCAGTGCCCGCCCGGCGTGGTGAGCGGTGTGCCGGCGCACACGATGGTGGGGAGCCCCGGCGTGCCCCGCACCGCCAGCGTCAGGTACCCGCGGTCACCGAGGTCGCGCACCGTCGTGACGCCTCCGAGCGCAGCGGTCCGTGCCGCCGCGACGATGGCCTCTCGGGTGGCGTCGTTGTCCCTCGCGTCGAGCGCGGCGACGGGATCGGCCGAGGCGTCGAAGACCAGGTGGACGTGGGAGTCGACGAGACCGGGCAGGAGCGTGGCTCCCTCCAGGTCGATGACCTCGACATCTTCCGGAGGATCGACCCCCTCCGCCACGGCGACGATGCGCTCGCCGTCGAGCAGCACCATCGGACGAGGTCGCAGCGCGGGTGTCGTGCCGTCGTAGAGCCATGCCGCTCGGAGTGCGACACGGCGTCGCGGCGAGGAGCTGGGGTGCACCGTCACGGTGATCACCGCCCTTCTTGTGTGGCCTTTGCTCGTACCGTCGTCGTGTCGGGCGCGGGCCGCCAGAGGCGAAGGTCATCGGCAGAGCTGGTGGAGCTGATCGGCGATCTGGTCGAGGGGTGGGTCGCCGCGCCGGGACGTCGATGACGAGTTGATGGACGGCGTCGTTCGCTTCAGGGTTCCGGCGTCGGCGTGAGCACCACCACCGACGTCTCGTCCGGACGACGCGCCGCGTAGTCGTCGAGTCCCTTGTCGAGGTCTCGCCACCGTTGCCAGAGGCGTTCCCGTTCGGGACCGACGGCGGCGCGGCCGGTGACGTCGACGGATTCGCCGGGCAGCGTCAGCCGCGCCGAAGGCTCGGCCTGGAGGTTGAGCCACCAGGCCGGTTCGGGCGCTCCCCAACCGTTCATCGCCATGGTGACGATGTCGCCGTCGTCGACGTAGTAGCCGATCATCACCGAGCGGGGTTGGCCGGTGCGGCGACCCGTGGTGGTCAGGCTTGCCAGTCCGTAGCGGTCCGGCCGAGGTGAGCGAAGGCCGAAGCGGCCACCGGTGAGCCGGTAGAGGGATCGATGGATCTTCCATGCCGTGGTGACGATCCAGCGTGGTGGGAGGAACGGGGCCTTGGTCTCAGGGGTCTCCGACGTCATGGGCTCAACCTAGTGAGCTCGACGCTCGGCGTCATCGGTCGTCGGGGCGGTGTTGCCTCGGCCGAAAGAACGGGTCAGGCCTTGCTCGACCTCCGAGCCTACGCTGGCCACGAAGAGGGGGTGATCGATGCCCAGACCGACTGCCAAGGACCATGACGCTGGGGATCGGAGGCAGGGCTCGGACGCCCCGACGCTGACTCGCCACTTCGGAACCTCGGACGTCTTGCCGTTGTGGTTCGCCGGGTCCGAGGACGCAGATCACGAGCCTCGAGCCACCGAGCGGCGAAGTCGCCGAACCGCTCCCGTCCGCTCGATGGATTGACGTGCCGCCCGCCGAGCAGGTCGGTCTCCATCGTCGCCAGCCACGCTCGAGCGTCAGCCTTGGTGGCGAAGGTCGTGTCGGCGGGGACCTGCTTGCCGAGGTGCCAAGAGCGCGCCTGATAGCGCCCGCTCCTGAGCTTCCGGATGTTGCCGACCGGCCTGCTCTTGCCCACACGTGCCCACTGTTGCCCGATGTTCTCGGCACACTGTGGCACGAAAGCCGAGCGGCGATCCAGGGTGAGAGCCTCAGATCGGCTCACTTGCAACGGTTCTGCGTGTAGCGGGTGAGGGTAATCGAAACCCCGTTCTCAGCTCGGGAAGTTGCCGGACCGGGGCGAACCATGGCGGATCCAAGCGGTCGCGCGATGGGCGCGCGATGGCGGTTGAAGATATGGCTAGATATGGAAAACAAAAAGCGCCACAATGGGATCATGGATGTAGGTATTCGAGAACTGCGCGATCACCTCAGCCGGTATCTGACTGCGGTTCGGGAGGGTGAGGAGGTGACCGTCACCGATCACGGCAAGGCCGTGGCCCGACTCGTCCCCCTCGAGCAACCCCGCCCGCTCGATCGCCTCATCGCCGAGGGCTTGGTCACTCCCGCGTGGGGGCCGAAGCCCAAGCGCTCGGGAAAACGCATCAAGGCGAACGGGGCCGTGAGCGATCTGGTGGCCGAGCAGCGGCAATGATCGCCTACTTCGACACTTCGGCGATCATCCCGCTCATCATCGACGAGCCCGTTTCGGTCGTTTGCGAGCGTGTGTGGAACGAAGCAGCCCGGGTGGTCGGCGTGCGCCTTCTCTACGCCGAGGCCCGAGCCGCGCTCGCTCGAGCCGAGCGTATGGGGCGTGTGGACGACCGGCAGCTGGACGGGGCGATCGCCGAGCTCGACGCGCTCCTCGACTCCGTCGACTACGTCGAGGTGACCGATCACCTCGTGCGAGCGGCAGGTCGGCTCGCTCAGGACCACGCCCTTCGCGGGTACGACGCAGTGCACCTCGCGGCCGCACGGTCGGTTGCCGATGACGATCTCGTCCTCATCACCGGGGACCGCGAGCTCGCTGCCGCAGCGCTCGACCTCGGTCTTGGCGTTGCGGAAACCGGCTGAGCGTTCGAGCCGGATCCGGGATAGCCCGTCGGTTTCTCGAGCAGGGCCCGATCCGACCGCGCGATGGACGCGTGCGATGGAGGGCCAAAACGGACCCGGCCCGGGCGGGCGAAATCGCTGCGATCCCGGGCCAGGACTCAAGAGCGGGTGAGGGTAATCGAAACCCCGTTCTCAGCTTGGGAAGTTGCCGGACCGGTCCGGCGCGATCGCTGGTGGAGTAGGGATTCCACTGCAAACAACAGGATAGCGACGGTTCCCCGACCGACCGCTAGCCCCCGTTGGAGACCCCTGTTCCCCGTTGTTCTAGGCACGTTGTAGGCACGAATCGTGGTCGAGTATCGGCTCGCTGTGATCGTCGGCCTATCAGCGTCGTGAACGCTGCGCCCGGTCGGCTGACGTTGGGGTCTTCCCGACTCCGGTTGCCAACCCGAGTTCCATGTGTCGGCGGCTACGAAGTGGTAGACACAGCGGCCATGGACGGCAT
>CAWCAL010000001.1:0-147299 GCA_963793475.1 uncultured Acidimicrobiales bacterium | reverse complement strand
GATGGGGACCGAGTCGGCCTCGCCCCATGGCACCCACCGGCCGTCGGTCGACTCGTGGTTGAGTTGCAGGGCCGCTCCCGGTGGCGCAACCACCAGAAACCTGACGTCGTAGTGCAGGTGGGGATCCTCGTGCGGCGGTTCCACCCGATGGATGTCGACGTCGATGGCCGGCGCCGCGACCCGCAGGCCTTCGATGCCCGTCTCCTCGGTGCATTCGTCGAGGGCGACCCGGGCCAGGTTGGCCTCGCCGTCCGCATGCCCGCCCGGCTGCACCCAGATCTGCAGCTTTCGATGATGGATCAGCACGAACTGTTCGCCGGCGGCGTCCACCACCAGACCCGAACCGGTCAGATGTCCGGGTCGGGCCGAGCGGACCAGGATCTGCAGGTCGGCGTCGACGGCCGCCAGGACCTCCCGCTGGTGCTGGCGTGCCCCGTCGACCGTACGGGCCGCCACGACCTGCGCCCGCGCCACCGCCCGGGAGCTGGACGGGGCAAGTTCGGGATCTCCGGGAACGAGGAGCCTCACACGGTCGCCTCGACGAAGCGCCGGCTCAGCGCTGGGCTGTTCGCCACGCCATAGCGCCACGGGTGGTCGACGGCCCTGCTGATACCGATGCGCACCCCCTGGACCGGCCGCTCCGGGGGTGCCACACCATCATCGAGGAGCCGCACCGGCCCCCTGCGCAGGTCGACACCATCGTGGCGGCCGGTGATCCCCGAGCGCGGCGCAGAGCTTGCCCGGCCCGGCCCCGAGATCGGCATCGTCCTTCGCCTTCGGACGATCCCGACGCATGGCGGGCAGCCCGCGGACCGGCTCCACGGCACGGAGCAACACGGCGCCGGCCACCCCATCGGTTCGGCACACGACGTTGGCACACCAGTGGATGCCGTAGCTGCGGTAGACGTAGAGCCGCCCGGCCGGGCCGAACATCACCTCGTTGCGCGGGGTCGGCCCCCGGAAGGCGTGGCTGGCAGGATCATCGGCCCCACGGTAGGCCTCGACCTCGACGATCCGACCGACCCGGCGGTCATGCACGATCAGCTTGTTGAGCAGCTCCGGCGCCACCTCGAGCGGGTCTCGGGCGAGGGAGCGCAATGGCAGGGGGCGGGCGGTCACGCCTTCGCGGCCGAGCGGGCGGCGTCGAGCGCCGCCTCGAACCGCTGGAGCTGCTGGGCCACCGGCTGCGGGCCGGCACCGCCCGGGCTGGTCCGCTGGCGGACGGACACGCCGGGCTGCACCAGTGCTGCTGCGTCCGGCCCCAACTCGGGATGTGCGCCGACCAGATCGACCAACGCGCCCTCACCGTCCAGCGACCGCCGGACCAGATCGCCCACGACGGCATGCGCCCGGCGGAACGGCGTCCCGGCTCGGACCAGGTACTCGGCCAGATCGGTGGCTGCCGCGATCGGCTGGTCGGCAGCCTGCGCCATACGGTCGGTCTCGAAGGTCAGGGAGGCGTACAGCCCCCGCATCGCTTCGAGGGCCAGCACGACCTGCCGCACCGAATCGAAGAGCGGCTCCTTGTCCTCCTGCAGGTCCCGGTTGTACGCCAGCGGCAGCGCCTTGAGCGTGGCCAGCAGCCCGGTGAGGTTGCCGATGAGCCGACCGGCCTTGCCCCGGGCCAGCTCGGCGATGTCGGGGTTCTTCTTCTGCGGCAGCATCGAGCTGCCGGTGGCGTAGGCGTCGTCCAGCCGGCAGAAGCCGAACTCCTGACTGGACCAGAGCACGATCTCCTCGCCCAGGCGCGACAGGTGCACGCCGATCAGCGACAGCACGAACAACGACTCGGCCACGAAGTCACGGTCGCTGACCGCGTCGAGCGAGTTCTCGAACACCGCCCCGAATCCCAGCTGCTCGGCGGCCACGCCGGGCTGGAGCGGCAGTGAGGTGCCGGCGAGCGCTCCGGCGCCCAACGGGCTGACGTCGAGACGGTCCCGGCAGTCGGCCAGACGGTCGGCGTCGCGCAGCAACGCCCAGCCGTGGGCCAGCAGGTGGTGCGACAGCAGGACCGGCTGCGCCTGCTGCAGGTGGGTGTAGCCGGGAAGGTAGGCGTCGCCGGCCTCGCTCGCGCGCTCCAACAGCGTGCCGGCCAGGGCGAGGACGCCGTCGGTCACCGTGCCCAGCTCTCGCCGGCACCACAGTCGCAGATCGGTGGCCACCTGATCGTTGCGGCTGCGGCCCGTGTGCAGCCGCGCCCCGAGGTCGCCTGCCAGCTCGGTCACCCGCCGTTCGACCGCGGTATGGATGTCCTCGTCGCTCTCGGCGAAGGTGAACCGGCCCTCGGCCAGCTCGGCGTCGACGGTGTCCAGCGCGGCCAGCACGTCGTCCGCTTCCGCCCGCGTGTAGATCCCGGCCTCGACCAGCCCGGCCACATGGGCGCGCGATCCGTCGATGTCGTCCGCCGCCAGGACCCGATCGAACGGGAGGCTGACCGTGTAGGCCATCAGGGCCTCGGCCGGACCGCCGCCCTCGAAGCGCCCGTGCCACAGCGGCCGACCGCCCGCCTCCTGATCGGGTTCAGCCATGCTGGCCCTGGACCGCCGACCAGGTCTGGAGCCCCAGGCCCCACAACTTGCTGAATCCCTCGCTGTCGGCGTGCTCGAACGAGTCGGCCTCGTCGTAGGTGGCCAGGCCGTAGTCGTACAGGCTGTGCGGGCTCTGGCGGCCCACCACGAAGCAGCGACCGGGCTCGAGCCGCAGCCGGACATCGCCGGTCACGAACCGTTGCGACTCGACGATGAAGGCGTCGAGCGCCTGTCGGAGGGGCGAGAACCACATGCCGTCGTACGCCAGCTCGGCGTACCGGTGCTCGAGCCGGATCTTCTCCCGCTGCACGTCGCGCTCCAGGCAGATGCCCTCCAGGTCGCGGTGGGCCGTGATGAGCGCCAGCGCTCCCGGGGCTTCATAGGTCTCGCGACTCTTGATCCCGACCCTCCGGTTCTCGACCAGGTCCATCCGGCCCCAGCCGTAGCCGCCGACGATGCCGTTGAGCCGTTGGATCAGATCGCTCAGCCCCAGCGTCTCGCCGTCCAGGCTGACCGGCACCCCGGCTTCGAACCCGATGGTGATCTCCCTGGCCTCACTGGACCGGACGGTCGTCATCGACCAGACCCCCTCGGGCGGTCGAGCCCACGGATCCTCCATCTCGCCGCACTCGATGGCCCGGCCCCAGAGATTGTCGTCGATCGAGTAGATCTTCTCCTTGCTGGCGGTGAGCGGGATGTCGAACCGCTCGGCGTAGTCGATGGACTGCTCGCGGGTCATGCCCCACTCACGCACGGGCGCCATCACCTCGAGGTCGGGGGCCAGCGACCGGGTCGAGACCTCGAAGCGAATCTGATCGTTGCCCTTGCCGGTACAGCCGTGCGCCACCGCCCCGGCCCCGACATCCCGTGCCATCTGCACCATGTGCTTGACGATGACCGGGCGCGACAGCGCCGAAACCAGCGGGTAGACGTTCTCGTACAGCGCGTTGGCCGTGAGCGCCGGGGCGCAATAGTCGTCAGCGAACTCTTGGCGACAGTCCACCACACGGGCGTCGGTCGCTCCGGCGGCCAGGGCGCGCGCCTGAATCGCCTCCCAGTCGGTGTCCTCCTGGCCGACGTCGGCGGACAGCGTGACCACCTCGACGCCCCACTCCTCGATCATCCAGCGGACGCACACCGAGGTGTCGAGTCCTCCGCTGTACGCCAGTACCACTTTCTTCGTCACGGCCGTCTCCTGTGCGTTGCGACTTCCATCAGTCTCGAACCAGTCCCGCCAGCTCGGCCAGCTCGGCCGCCACCGCCTTGCCGCCGATCTCTTCGAGCACCACCACCAGCACGGTGTCGTCTCCGGCCACCGAACCGATGAGGGCGTCGTGGCCCGATCGGTCGATGGCCGAACCCACCACGTGGGCCGATCCGGGCGGTGTGCGCAGCACGACGAGATTGGCCGAGCTGGCCACCTCGACGACCCACTCGCCCAGCACCCGGCGCAGGTGGTCCATCGGGGCGAGCCGGTCCGACGGGAGCGCCGGCACGGCGTACGCCGTACTGCCGCCGGGCACCCGGACCTTGATCGCCGCCAGGTCGTCCAGGTCCCGGCTGACCGTGGCCTGGGTGGCCTCGATGTCGAGCTCGGCCAGCAGGTCGACCAGCTGATCCTGACTGGTGACCTCGTGCTCGGCCAGGAGCTGGGCGATCCGGTGCTGGCGCTGGGCCTTGCTGAGCTTCACCGGTCCGCCCGTTGCACCAGCCACGCGAACGCGGCCCGCGCCGAGTACATGCGGTTGGTGGCCTGGGGCCAGATGCGGCTTCGTGGCCCGTCGACCGCCTCGGCGCTGACCTCTTCGCCCCGGTGGGCGGGCAGGCAGTGGAGCAGCACCGCGTGGGACGCCGCCTGATCCAGCAACGCCGAGTCGACGCTGAACCCCTCGAAGGCCCGACGCCGCTCCTCGGCCTCGGCCTCCTGACCCATCGAGATCCACACGTCGGTGTAGACGACATCGGCCCCCTTGACGGCCTCATCGGGCCGGTCGGTCTCGAACAGGCTCACGCCGTAGGCCAGGAGCCGATCGCGATCGGTGTCCGAGAGGCTGTAGCCGGGCGGGCAACCGAGCCGCATCTCGATCCCCACCGCCCCGGCCGCCAGCGCCAGCGACCGGGCGACGTTGTTGGCATCGCCCACGTAGGCCACGGTCAGCCCTTCGAGGCGACCGAACTCGTCCTGCATCGTCAGCAGGTCGGCGAGGGCCTGCAGCGGATGGGCCTGGTCGCTCAGCAGGTTCACGATGGGTACCGCGTCGAGCACGGCCATCCGTTCGAGGGTGCGATGGTCGTCGACGCGGGCGCCCACCAGCTCGTGGTAGCAGCCCAGCGTCCGGGTGACGTCCTCGACCGATTCGCGCCGGTCGAGACCGACCTCGTCGGGGGTGATGTAGACCGGGTGACCGCCCAACTGCACCGCCGCGACCTCGGATGAGTTGCGGGTGCGAGCGGACGGCTTCTCGAACAGCAGGGCGATCCCCTGCCGCTCCAGCACCTGCGCCGGGTGACGCTGGGTGGCCATCCCCAGGATCTCCCGAACCTCGTCGGTCTGCAGGTCGTCGATCTCGAGCAGGTGCCTCATGCCGTCGGCTCGATTCCGTCCAGAATGCCAGCCAGGATGGCGACGCCCTCGTCGATGTGATCGTCGCTGATGTTGAGGGGCGGCGCGAGCCGCAGCGAGCTGGGGGTCGGCGCGTTGATGACCAGGCCCGCCCGAGCGCGCCGGCGTACACGTCCTTGGACTCGATCCCGTCGAGCTCGGCGGCCAGTAGGCAGCCATGGCCGCGCACGGCGGAGACCTGCGGCAGGGCGCTCAGCGCCGCCGTGAGCCGTTCACCCGCTCGAGTTGCGAGCGCGGGGGCGTCGATCGCCTGCATCTCCGCCAGCACCGCACGGGCCGCCGCGGCGGGCACCGGTCCGGCGCCGAAGGTGGTGCCGTGATCGCCCCGCGCCCAGACCGACGCCACGTCGGCGGGCGCCCACATTGCGCCGATCGGAAGCCCGTTGCCCAACGCCTTCGCCATGGTGACCACGTCGGGCCGGATTCCGTAGTGCTCGTAGCCCCACCAGGTGCCGGTGCGAGCCAGTCCGGTCTGGACCTCGTCGATGATGAGCAGCAGGTCGCGTTCGTCGCACAGCGTGCGGGCCGCGGTCATGAACTCCTGGGTGGCGGGCTGGACGCCGGCCTCGCCCTGGATGGGCTCGAGCAGGATCGCGGCGACCGAGGGGTCGATGGCGTTGGTCAGGGCCTCGACATCGTTCCAGGCGACGTGCCGGAAGCCCTCGGGAAGGGGCTGGAACGGCTCTTGCTTCTCGGGCTGGCCGGTGGCGGCCAGCGATCCCATCGTGCGGCCGTGGAAGCTGCCGTAGGCGGACACGATGCCGAACTTGCCCGGTCCTCCCCACTTGCGGGCCAGCTTGATCGCCGCCTCGTTGGCCTCGGTGCCGGTGCTGCAGAAGAAAACCTGGCCACCGCCGCCGTGGAGCTGGTTCAGGGTGACGGCCACATCGGTGGCGGGCTGGGTGGCGAAGAAGTTGGAGGTGTGCGTGAGCGTGGCCACCTGCTCGGTGACCGCCGCGGTCACGGCCGGATGGGCGTGCCCGAGGCTCGTCACCGCCAGGCCGCACAGGAAGTCGAGGTACCGCTTGCCCTGCCGGTCCCAGAGCTCGGTGCCGCGGCCGCGGTCGAACAGGACGGTCGGAGCGCCGTAGGTGGGCATGTACGGGCACCGGACCAGATCGTCGGGCGCCTCCATCAGCTGGTGATGGGTCTGGGTCATGTCGACGCACGCTCCTCGGCCAGACGGGCCAGCTCGTCGGACACGATCATCGTGCCGATTCCCGAATCGGTGAACAGCTCGAGGAGGACGACGTGGGGCACGCGTCCGTCCAGGATGTGGGCTGCGCCCACGCCGGTCGACACGGCATGGATGCATGCCTCGATCTTGGGGATCATGCCCCCGGCCAACGCGCCGTCGGCGACCATGGCAGCCAGCTGGCCGACCGTGGCCCGCCGGATCAGCGAGTCGGCGTCGTCGACATCGCGACGCAGGCCCTCGACGTCGGTGAGGTAGACCAGCTTCTCGGCCCCGAGCGCCTCGGCGACGTGGGCCGCCACCACGTCGGCGTTGATGTTGTAGGCCTGGCCGCCGAGATCGACCCCGATGGTGGAGATGACCGGGACCAGATCCTCGGCCAGGAGGCGCTCGACGATCGCCGGCCTGATCTGTTCGACCTGGCCGACGAACCCGAGGTCGGGGTGTTGGGCGGACGCCTCGATCAGCCCGGCGTCCTCGCCCGAGAGCCCCACGGCGATGGAGCCGTGCTGATTCAGCTCGGCGACGATCTCGCGGTTGACCTTGCCGACCAGGACCATCCGGGCGATGTCGAGCGTCTCGGCGTCGGTGACGCGGAGGCCGTCACGGAACTCGCTCACCTTGCCCAACCGAGCCATCAGGTCGCCGATCTGGGGCCCGCCGCCGTGGACGACGACCGGCCGGAGTCCAACCGAGTGCATGAGCGCGATGTCCCCGGCGAACCGCGTGGCCAGCTCCGGCGAGGTCATGGCGTTGCCGCCGTACTTCACGACGACGACCTTGTCCCGCCAGCGCTTCAGGTAAGGCAGGGTCTCGGCCAGGAGCGCGGCGCGCTCCCCGGGCTCACGACCGGACGCTCGACGGCACCCGTCATTGCCGCTTCCGTCATCGGTCAGCTCGTCCCCATGTTCTCGTCGACGTAGGCGTGGGTCAGGTCGTTGGTCAGCAGGGTCCAGCGGGCATCGCCGACGCCCAGATCGACCATCGGCTCGATGTGGCGCCGCTCCATGTAGTCGGTGAGCGCCGCTCGGGTCTCGGCATTCAGCTCCAGCGAGACGCCGCCCCTGGCGACCTCGATGTCGCCGTAGGACACCGCGACTCGGGACTGGTCGAAGGTGACGCCGGCGCTCCCGGCCTCGCTGGCCAGTCGGCCCCAGTACGGGTCCTTGCCGTACCACGAGCACTTCACCAGCTGGCTCTCGCCGATCCGGCGGGCCGCCTGCTCGGCCTCGGCCTCGGTGGCGGCACCGGTCACGGTGAGTCGCACCGTCTTGGTGGACCCCTCGGCGTCGTCGCACATGGCCAGTGCCAGATCGGCACACACCTCGCTGAGCGCGGTGGTGAACTCGTCGAGGTCGACCGGTCCGGCCAGCCCGTTGGCCAGGACGATCACGGTGTCGTTGGTGGACTGGGCCCCGTCGATCGACAGGGCGTTGAAACTGCCCGACACGGCCGTACGAAGCGCCTGGCGCAGAGGGTCGGGCTCGATCCGGGCATCGGTGGTGACGACGGCCAGCATCGTGGCCATGTCGGGGCGCAACATGGCGGCGCCCTTGGCCATGCCGCCCACCACGGCCGGACCCGCTCGGTGGACGGACTGCTTGGCCACCGTGTCGGTGGTGAGGATGGCGTGAGCGGCCTGCGGACCTCGGTCGGGGCGACACGCGGCCACGGCCGCCGGAATCCCCGAGCGGAGCGAGTCCATCGGCAGCCGGTAGCCGATCAACCCGGTCGAGCAGACCAGCACCTGTTCGGTCTCGCACCCCAGCGTTTGGGAGGTCAGGGCACACATCTCACGGGCGTCGACCCGGCCCGGTTCGCCCGTCCCGGCGTTGGCGTTGCCGCTGTTGAGCACGACGGCGGCGGCCTGCCCGCCGGTCGCGTCCAGGTGTTGGAGGGTGACCTGGACCGGCGCGGCGGTCATCTCGTTGCCGGTGGTCACGGCCGCGGCAGCGACGGGCGCGCCGTCGGCGGTGGCGACCACGGCCAGATCGGCGGCGCCACCCTCCTTGATGCCGGCGGCCGTCCCGGAGGCGACGAACCCCTGAGCTGCGGTGACGCTCATCCCGCTCGCCCCTGCGCGCCGACGTACGGGGCCGAGCGACCCCGCTCGTGGCTCACGGGGTGACGCCGACGGTGGCCAAGCCGGCGGTCTCGGGGTAGTTCATCAGGAGATTGGCGCACTGGAGGGCCTGGCCGGACGCACCCTTCCCCAGGTTGTCGATGGCGCAGATCACCACGGCGTGGCCGGTCCGAGGATCGACCCGAGCCGTCACGTGGGCTGCGTTCGATCCCAGCGTGTCCTTGGTGCCCGGTGGGTCGTCCCGCACGACGATGAAGGGGTGATCGGCGTAGGTCTTGGCCAGCGTGTCGAGCACCTCGTCGGTGGTGGGCGACCCGATCGGCGTGGCGTACGAGGTGGCAAGGATGCCCCGGCTCATCGGGGCGAGGTGGGGGGTGAACAGCACCGAGGCTGCCCGCCCGGCCGCCCGGCCGATCGACTGCTCGATCTCGGGGGTGTGCCGGTGGGTGAGCAGGCCGTAGGCGCTGTAGTTCTCGTCGGCAGCGCAGAACGTGGTGTTCTCCCTCGGGGCCCGGCCGGCGCCGGACAGCCCGCTGGCGGCATCGACGATGATGCCGGTCGGCTCGATCTGCCCGGCACGGACCAGCGGCACCAAGCCGAGCACGGCGGCCGTCGGGTAGCAACCGGGCACGGCCACGTGGTGCCGGGCGGCCAGCTCCTCGGCGAACAGCTCGGGCAGGCCGTAGCCGAACCGGTCGAGGAGGTCGGGGCGGGTGTGGGCCTCGCCGTACCAGTCGTCGTAGAGGCCCGGCTCGTCCAGCCGGAAGTCGGCGCCCAGATCGATGAGGTGGGGTCCGCGGTCGACCAGCTGGGCCAGGATCTCCTGCGAGGCCCCGTGCGGTAGGCAGGCGAAAACCACGTCGAGGTCCGCCAACTGGTCGATGTCGACCGCGGCGAACGCCAGGTCGGGATAGGCGCCGCCGAGCGCCGGATGCAGATCGGCGACCCGCCGTCCGACCTGCGTGTCGCCGGTGGCCACCTCGAGCGAGAATCCGGGGTGGACGGCCAGTAGGCGCAGGAGCTCGGCGCCGGTGAACCCCGACGCCGCCGATCAGCCCGACCGTGGCCGGCGTCGCCGGAGGTGACCCGAGGGAAGACATTCGAGAACTATACACCGTTTCGCATAGTCATGCAAACGAGCACGATGGGGGTCAGGCACCAAGCGTGCTCAGGACGCCGGAACGGGAAACGAGCAACCGGGGTGCCTGACCCCCGATGTGCTCGTCAGGCGCGGAGGCGGGCGTCGAAGGCCGACTCGACGGCGTCGATGCACGCCTGTCTCGCCAGGGCGACATCGTCGGCGGTGAGGGTCCGGTCCGGGGCCTGGAAGCGCAGGCCGTAGGCCAGGCTGCGGCGCCCCTCCCCCAACGACTCGCCGCGGAACACGTCGAAGAGCCACAGATCGACCAGCAAGGCACCGCCCGCCTCGTGCAGTACTGCGTCCACATCGGAGGCGGGCACGGTGGCGGCCACGTCGAAGGCCAGATCGACGTCACTGGAGGGGTGGCGACTCACCAGCCGGTACGCCGCCGCGGGGCGCTCGAGCGCCTCGATCACGTCGAGATCCAGACCCAGCCACGCGACCTCCTGCTCGATGCCGAGACCGTCGAGCACCGAACGGGGCACCTCGCCGATATCGCCGATCACCGTCTCGCCGGAACGCAGCTCGCCCGAGCGACCACCGTGCAGGCCGGTGATCGGGGCGTTCACCATCGACGGATCCGGGATGCGCAGCGCCTCCTGGAGGCGGAACCAGTCATCGACGGCCGCGGCGACGCCGTCACCGGCCCGGACGACGCCGAGCATGGTGGGCTGGTGGGGCAGGCGTTGCTCGGGCGCGGGGACGAAGGTCCGCCCGATCTCGAACAAGCCTGCGCCGGGCTGACGGTGGCGCTCGTTGTGGGCCACCGCGGCCAGGAGGCCGGGTCGCAGCGAGGTGCGCATGCGGGATTCCTCGGAGACCAGTGGGTTGGTGAGCTCGACGGCGTCGGGCGGCAGGCCCACCCGCTCCAGATCACCCGGTCCGAGGAACGGAATGGGCATGGCCTCGTCCAGACCCGCTCCCACCAACGTGTCCTGGACCCGGCGCTTCAGCGCATGGTGCGGCGACAGCCCGCCCGAATGCGCCGAGCGCGGCATCGTCCGGGCGACCCGCTCGTAGCCGTAGTGGCGCGCCACCTCCTCGACGACGTCGATCTCGACGGTGGTGTCGGGCCGGAAGCTGGGAGGCAGGACGTCGAGGTCGCCGGCCGCACCGCTCACCTCGGCGACATCGAACTCGATCGACCCCAGGATGGTGGCCATCTCGTCGGCGGGGAGCTCGGTGCCGAGCACCCGGTTGACCCGATCGGACCGGACCCGGATGACCTCGCGGTCCGGGAGCTCGCCGTGCTCGTCGACCACACCGGGCACGGTGGTGGCCCCGGACTCGGCCAGCAGGTGACAGAACCGACGGGCGGCCCGCTCGACCCCATCGGGATCGGTCCCCCGCTCGAACCGCAACGAGGCCTCGCTGCGCAGCTGGAGTCGCGTGCTGGTGCGAGCGATGTCCTCGGGCCGCCACCAGGCCATCTCCACCAGGACGTCGGTGGTCGCGTCGGTGATCTCGGTGGACGCGCCACCCATCACGCCCGCCAGGCCGATGGCGGCATCGGTCCCGTCGGCGATGACGCCGTCGGCCTCGATCAGCGAGCGCTCGACGCCGTCGAGGGTGACCAGCGTCTCCCCTGCGACGGCTCGGCGCACGCGCAGGGCGCCGCCCGGGACCGCGCCCAGGTCGTAGGTGTGGTTGGGCTGGCCCAGCTCGGCCATGACGTAGTTGGACACGTCGACCACGTTGCTGATCGACCGCATGCCCACCGCGGCGAGCCGGTTGGCCATCCACTGCGGGCCGGGTCCGACGGTGACGTTCTGGAGCACCCGCACCAGGAAGCGGCCGCACAGGACCGGATCGAGGATCTCGACCGAGGCCAGGGTGTCGGCGGAGGGACCGGTCTCGGGAATCTCCGGATCGGGCAGGGTGAACGGGACGCCCAGGCGAGCGGCGACGTCACGCGCCACGCCGGCCACCGACATGGCGTCGGGCCGGTTGGCGTTGACCTCGAGGTCCCACGCCACGTCCTGCTCGATGCCCATGGCCTCGGTCAGCGGCGCACCCAGCTCATGACCCGACAGGACCATGATCCCGGCCGCGTCCTCACCCATGCCCAGCTCGACGGCCGAGCACAACATGCCGTTGGACATCTCGCCCCGCATCTTGCGGGCGGCGATCTCCATCCCGTTGGGCATCACGGTGCCCACGGTGGCCAGCGGCACCTGGTCGCCCACCGCCATGTTGAAGGCGCCGCAGGCGATCTGGAGCGGCTGCCCGTCACCGCGGTCGACGTCGACGAGCTGGATGCGATCGGCGTTGGGGTGGGGTCGCAGGTCCAGCACCTCGGCGACCACGATGCCGTCCAGGCCCTCGCCCACGGTCCACCGCTCCTCGACCGCCATCCCGAGGTCGGACATGGTGTCGCCCAGCACGTCGACGGACTGATCGAACGGAGCGAAGTCCTGGAGCCAGCGCAGGGTGACCTTCATCGGGTCGACCCGATGGATGGAGCGGGTGTGGGTGCGTGCATGGGGGTGCCTGGGGTCATGGTGGGGCGATCCGGGTCAGAACTGGGAGAGGAAGCGGACGTCGTTGGTGAAGAGCTCGCGGAGGTCCTCGACCCCGTGGCGCTCCTTGGCCAGGCGGTCGATGCCGAACCCGAAGGCGAAGCCCGACCACTCGTCGGGGTCGATGCCGACGTTGCGGAAGACGTTGGGGTGCACCATCCCGCAGCCACCCAGCTCGAGCCAGTCACCCGACGGCGTACTGACGTCGAACTCGGCCGACGGCTCGGTGAACGGGAAGTACGACGGTCGCAGCCGGGTGGTGCGATCCTCGCCGAAGAACGCCTTGGTGAACGCATCGATGGTGCCGGCCAGGTCGCCGAAGGTGATGTGCCGGTCGATGACGAGGGCCTCGATCTGGTGGAACACCGGCATGTGGGTGGCGTCGGCGGTGTCGCGCCGATAGGTCCGCCCCGGCATGACCGCGTAGATGGGCGGCGTCCGGTTCTCCATCAGGTGGATCTGGAGGTTCGAGGTGTGCGGCCGCAACATCGTGGTCTCCTCGTCGCCCACGTCGACGAACAGCGTGTCGAAGTTGGACCGGGCGGGATGCCACGACGGGATGTTGAGCGCTTCGAAGTTGTACCAGTCGGTGTCCAGCTCGGGACCGCCGTAGACCTCGAACCCCATGGCGACGAAGGTGTCCTCGAGGTCGCGCATGGCCTGGGTGACCAGGTGCAGGTGTCCCAGGCGCCCCGACGGGCGGAGCTCGGTCAGATCGATGCGTTCCGCCTCGTCCTGGGCGTCCTGCCACCCCGCCTCCAGCGCGGTGCGACGTTCCTCGACGGCCCCGGTCAGCGCGGCCTTCAACCCGCCGAGGGCCTGACCGGCCGCCTTGCGCTGATCGGGCGGGAGCTCGCCGATGGCCTTCTTCCTGACCACCAACTCGCCCTTGCGACCCAGGACCGAGCGTTCGATCTCGTCGAGCGCGGCCAGGTCGTCGGCGGCGGCGATTCGGGCCGCCACCTCGTCCCGGTAGGCGTCCGTCCCCGGGGAAGCGGATTGGTCAGTCATGAACGGCCAAGCCTGCGTCGCCATCTCCCGCTCGGTCAACTCGGTCGCTGCGTTCCCCGGCCACGCAGGCCGCCCTCGTCACGCACAGCGCCGCGTTCCCCGGCCACGCAGTCTCTGCGTTCCCCGGCCACGCAGGCCGCCCGCTACCGGCACCCGACGTCACATCGACTCCGGTAGCGTCGGACCACTGTGGCCCGTTCACGTCCCCCGCAACGATCCACGATGCCGCTCGTCCTGGGTGGACTGGCGCTGCTCGTCGTCGGGGCCGGGATCGCAGCGTGGTACTTCCTCCTGCGTAGCGAGCCCGAGCCCTCCCGCCCGCTGGCCGAGACCCGGGCGTGGGCCTCGGCGCTGGGCGACCAGCGCTTCGGCGACCTCGATGCCATCAGCGACCAACCCGGAGCGAGCGAGGCGGCAGCCGACTTCTTCACCACGGCCGAGGTCGACGGGATCGAGGTGACCGTGGTCCCGCCCGTCCTCCAGACCTCCACGACGGCCGTCTCGCGGCTCGGCATCCAACTCGACGTACAGGACATGGGGCCCTGGAACTACGTGGTGACCCTTCCCTGGACCCTGACCGAGGACGACGAGTGGAAGCTCGACTACGCGCCGGCCGTCATCCACCCCGAACTGACCGACGCCCGGACCGTCCGCCGGGTCCGCATCACGGGTGAGCGGGCGTCACTCCTCGACCGCGACGGCCAACCGCTGCGCGCCGGGAGCGACGTGATCGAGGTGGCGATCCAGCCGTCGCGCATGACCGACCAGTCCGTGGTGGAAGCCACGCTCGAGTCCCAGCTGGGGATCCCGCCGGCCGAGACCCAGGCCGCCCTGAGCCAGCCGTGGGTCACCGCCGACAGTCGGGTACCCATCGCGGTGGTACCGGTGCAGGAGTACGAGGAGGTCCACCGCGACGTCCTCTACCCGGTCCCCGGGCTGGTCTTCGCCGACCGGAGCGAGCCGCAGCTGCCCACGTCGACGTTCGCCGCTCAGACGATCGGCGACATCGGCGAGATCACGGCCGAACAGCTGGACGAGCTGGGCGACCGGTACGCGGCCGGCGACCTCGTCGGGCGCAGCGGGCTCGAGGCCGAGTACGAGGCCACGCTGGCCGGTGGGGTCGACCACACCATCGAGCTGCTGGAGGGCGACACCATCGTCGACACCCTGCTGTCCAGCGAAGGGGCCGATCCCCAACCGGTGACCACCACGTTCTCGGTTCCGGTCCAGCTGGCCGCCGACGCCGCCCTGGCCGAGGCCCCGGAGCCGGCCGCGTTGGTGGCGGTCGATCCCGCCACCGGCGAGATCCTGGCCGTGTCGAACACGCCGACCGACGGTTTCAACCGGGCCTTGTCGGGCCAGTACCCGCCCGGCTCGACGTTCAAGGTGGTCACCAGCGCCGGGCTGCTCGACAACGGCGTGACCACGGATCAGATCGTCTCGTGCCCGTCCGAGATCGAGATCAACGGCAACACCATCAGCAACTTCGAGGGCCAGTCGCTGGGTGACGTGCCGTTCTCCGAGGTCTTCGTCAATTCCTGCAACACCGGGTTCATCGCCCTGGCGCAGGACCTGGGCGCCGAAGCGCTCGACGCAGCTGCCTCCGACGCCGGGTTCGACGTCGAGTACGACATCGGGACTGCTTCCGTCGGCGGGGTGTTCCCGCTGCCGACCGGTCGCGTCGAGCTGGGCGCCGCATCGATCGGCCAGGCCCAGGTCCTGGCCAGCCCGCTGCACATGGCGAGCGTCGCCGCGGCGACCGAGTCCGGCACGTGGAACGCTCCCCGACTCATCCGCGACGACTCCGTCGAGCCGATCGCGGTACCCGACGCCATCCCGCCCGAGGTCCGCCAGCTGATGCTCGAGGTCGTGGCGAGCGGAACCGGCACGGCGGCGGCGGTCGACGGGCTCACCGTCGGCGGCAAGACCGGCACCGCCGAGTTCGGGACCGGTGGCGAGCTCGACACCCACGCGTGGTTCATCGGGTTCGCCGAGGGCGAAGGAATCCCGCAGAAGGTGGCGTTCGCGGTCGTGATCGAAGGAGGCGGTACCGGTGGCGGCGATGCTGCGCCGGTCGCCCGGAATTTCCTGGAGAAACTGGTGGAGATCGGTTCGGAGCCGCCGTCCTGAGCACGCTCGGTGCCTGGCCCCCAGCGTGCTCAGGTAGCCGACCCGGGCCGGGGGGATCGCCGCGGTCTAGATTCGGACCACACCGGTCGAGGATCGGGGGCACAGGAGGGACGACATGTCGGATGCGGTCGGTGGAGAAGTCCTGGCCCGGATGCTGGCGGCCGAGGGCGTCGAGGTCGTGTTCGGCATCGTCGACGGCACCTACATGGGCTTCTTCGGCAGCTTCGAGAAGCACGGCATCCGGCTGGTCTCCCCCCGGCACGAGACCTCCGCAGCCCACATGGCCGGCGCCTACGCCCGTCTCACCGGGAGGCTGGGCGTCTGCATGGCATCGAACGGTCCCGGGGTGGCCAACATCCTGCCCGGCGTGGCCGTGGAGAACGGCGAGGGCAACCGGGTCCTGCTCATCACCTCCAGCCGGCGCTCCCCCATCGCCTATCCCGACCGCGGCGGCACCTACCAGTACTTCGACCAGACCGGCGTCACCCGGGCGATGACCAAGTGGAGCGGGTCGGTACCGTCGTTCGAACGGCTGCCCGAGCTGGTCCGCCGGGCGGCCCGCATCAGCTGGAGCGGACGGCCGGGGGTCGTCCACCTGGATGTCTCCGAGGCCATCATGAACGGCGTCTTCCCCGATGACGGCTTGGAGGTACGCCCGCCGCCGACGTACCGGCGCACCGAACCGGTCACCCCTTCGGCCGACCAGGTCCGGCGGGCGGCCGACCTGCTCCGGTCGGCGGACCGACCGCACGTGCACGCCGGGAGCGGGGTGCTGCACGCCGGTGCCGTCGAGCCGCTCCGAGCCGTGGCCGAAGCCCTCGGAGCAAGCGTGACGACCAGCTGGGCCGGTCGCGGTGCGCTGGCCGACGACCACCCGCAGCTCCTGCCCATCTGGGCCATGGAACCGGTCAACACGGCACGCGGTGAGGCCGATGTCGTCCTCGTCGTGGGCTCACGACTGGGCGAGACCGACTGGTGGGGGAAGCCGCCCTACTGGGGCTCACCCGACGATCAACAGATGATCCAGGTGGACATCGACGAGGAGATCCTCGGCCTCAACAAGCCCGCCGATCTTGCCGTCCAGGCCGACGCCGACACCTTCCTGACCGCGCTCGCAGCAGAGCTCCGAGCCACTCCACCCACCGGCGAGAAGCTCCAGGCCCACCGGGACCGGACGGCGGACCTCGGCGACGCCGCAGCCCGGGTGCGCGCCGAGCTGGATCTGGCCCTCCTGAGCGCCGACAGCCCCATGCACAGCTCCCACGTCCCCACATCCTGTCTGCGGGTGTTCGGCGATGACGCCGTCTACGTGTTCGACGGCGGGAACGCTGCGGTGTGGGCCAACTTCTTCACCGAGATCAACCGCCCCGACGCACTGCTGTCGACGTTCAAGTTCGGGATGCTCGGCGCCGGGGTGGCGCAGGCGCTGGGCGGTCAGGTGGCCCGACCCGACGCCCGGGTGGTGTGCATCATCGGCGACGGGGCGATGGGGTTCCATCTGCAGGAGCTGGAGACGGCACTGCGCAACCACCTGCCCGTGACCTACGTCGTGCTGTGCGATCGGCAATGGGGCATGGTGAAGCTGACCCAGGCGGTCGGGATGGACGACCTGCGGTCCACCATCGGGACCGACCAGGACGGCACCATCAACGCCGACTTCGAGGAGATCGCGTTCGACGAGGTCGCTCGGGCGATGGGGTGCCACGGCGAGCGGGTCGCCGACCCCTACGAACTGGACGCGACCCTCCGGCGCTGCATCGACTCGGGCCTGCCATCCGTGGTCCACGTCGACGTCGACCCGGAGCTCCACCTGTTCGCCCCGGGTCTGGAGGCCTTCAAGGCGATGCACCAGGAGCCCGGGGCCTGATGGCGGCCGGTCCCGCGGTCCTGGTGACCGGGGCGGCCGGCTACATCGGCCACCTCTGCGTCGCAGCGCTGGTCGAGCGGCGTGACGAGCTCTCGGCCCTGGTGGCCCTGGACTGGTCCGCGGTTGCGCCGACCGATCGGCTCGACGGGGTCACCTACGAGCAGGGCGACATCTGCGATCCCGCGCTGCCCGACCTGCTCCGCCGCCATGGCATCGACACCGTCGTCCATCTGGCCTCGATCGTGCGCACCCCCGACGGCGCACCCGCCGACCTGGCGTACCGGGTCGATGTCGACGGCACCCGCAACGTCCTCGACGCGTGCCTCGAGACCGGGGCGACACGGCTCGTCGTCACCTCCAGTGGCGCCGCCTACGGCTATCACGCCGACAATCCCGAGTGGCTCGACGAGGACGATCCCCTCAGGGGCAACGAGGAGTTCGCCTACGCCAGGCACAAAAGGCTGGTCGAGACGCTGCTGGCTCGGCACCGGGCCGACCATCCCGAACTGCGCCAGGTGGTCTTCAGGCCGGGGACCATCGTGGGGACGGACGTCCACAGTCCCGTCACCGATCTGTTCGAGAAGCCGGTCGTGCTGGGGATCGCCGGTTCCTCGGCGCCGTTCGTGTTCGTCTGGGACCAGGATCTGGTCACCTGCCTGGTCGACGCCGTCTTCTCCGACGCCATCGGTATCTACAACCAGGCGGGCGACGGTGCGCTCACCGCGCGAGATCGCTCGGATCATGGGCAAACCGTACGTCCCGCTACCGGCCCCCGCGGTGAAGGGTGCGCTGTGGGTCCTGAAGCGCCTCGGGCTCACCGACAACGGTCCCGAACGGGTCGCCTTCCTCCGCTACCGACCCGTGCTCTCCAACCGCCGCCTGAAGGAGGAGTTCGGTTACACCCCCCGGTTGACGAGCCGGGAGGCGTTCGAGCTCTACGCCCGATCGAGAGGCCTCCTTGCCGAGGCGTGAGTTCGGCGGTCGCACGGTGGTCGTCACCGGCGGGGCCGGGGGCATCGGCCGTGCCCTCGCGCACGCCTTCGGCGCCGAAGGCGCCCGCGTCGCCGTCGTCGACCTGCCGTCGAGCCCGCTGGACGAAGCGCGCGACGAGCTCGGCCGGGCCGGCATCGAAGCGGTGGCCTTCCCGTGCGACATCACCGACCCCGGGCAGGTGGCCGCCACCATGGATCGAGTCCGCGACGGGCTCGGGCCGGTCGGCGTGCTGATCAACAATGCAGGCGTCACCCACCGCAGTGCGTTCGCCGAGACCCGGCCCGAGGTGTTCCGGCGGGTCATGGAGGTCAACCTGTTCGGCGCACTGCACGTGACGCGGGCGTGCCTCGACGACCTGATCGCTCGCCGGGGGCTCATCGTCACCGTGTCGAGCATCGCCGGGGTGGCGCCTCTGTACGGCCGCACGGGCTACTCGGCGTCGAAGCACGCCCTGCACGGCCTGTTCGAGAGCCTGGGCGCCGAACTGGCGGGCACCGGCGTCGGGGTGCTGATGGTCTGCCCCTCCTTCGTCGAGTCCGGCCTGGAGGCATCGACACTGGGCGCCGACGGGGAGCGCATCGACCGACCGCGCTCGAAGGTCGGGAACCTCCGCCAACCCGATGAGGTGGCCGCCGCCGTCGTGAAGGCGGCCCGATCGGGCCGGCGGCGCCTGGTGCTCACCCCGGTGGGCAAGACCAGCGCACTCCTGAGCTTCGTCGTGCCGGGTCTCTACCAGCGCCTGATGGTCCGCAGCTTGAGGTCGGAGCTCGAGGGTTGAGCACGCTCGGTGCCTGGCACCGAGCGTGCTCAACCGCCCCGGGTTCGGGTGGGCCGGGCGTTCCGGTACCATGGCCCGGCGGGCGACCATCGATCGGCGAGCTCCTCGTCACCGGAGACCATGAACCTTTCCCGTCGCCCCGCCTCCCGCCCCGGTCGTCATCGCCGTCTGGGTCCGGTCCTCATCGCTGTCCTCATCGCCGCCACCCTGATCGTCGGACCCGACATCGACGTCGCCGAGGCCAAGGAGATGAGCACCGAGACCCTCGGCATCACGCCCCTTGCCCTGACCGAGGCCGATGCCGAAGTGCTTCCCATCGCCGATGGTCAGGTGATCCACCGGTCGATCGACGGGTCGGTCGTCATGGTCGGGGTCTCGCACGTCGGCGAGGCCGGGACGGACCTCGACGACGACCACGACGCCCACGACCACGAGGACGCGCACGACGACGACCACGAGGACACGTCCGCCCACGCCGCCTACTGGATCCGCTCGATGGAAGACGGGGCCTGGAGCGCATGGGCACCCGTCGACCGCATGGAGGACGGCCCCGACCAGCCAACGTCCACGCGACTCACCAGCCAACCGGTCTGGGTCGATGGCGCCAGCGAGATCCAGCTCGTCCTCCCTGCCGATGCCCACGATCCCCGGCTCCACCTGGTGCGGGAGACCACCAGCTCGGTCTCATTGACCGACTCCACACCCGGCGCCGAGGCGGCCACCGGCGGGCCCGCGGTGAGGCTCCGGTCCGAGTGGGGAGCGCGTACGGCCGCCTCACCGGCTCGCACCGCACCATCGGGCGTGCAGTTCGCCATCGTGCACCACACCGGCAGCACCAGCCACAACAGCTACAACTCCGGCGAGGTGCCGCGGATCCTGCGCGGCATCCAGTCGTACCACATGGACGCCCGGGGCTGGAACGACATCGGCTACAACTTCGTCGTCGACCGCTTCGGGCGAATCTGGGAAGGGCGCGGTGGCGGCATCGAGCTTCCCGTGATCGGAGCGCACGCCGGCGGGTTCAACACCGGCAGCGTCGGCATCGCCCTGCTCGGGCACTTCGACTCGGCCACGCCGACGTCCGCCGCGCGGCTCGGCCGTCTCTCAGCTCGCCAGCTGGAAGCTCGCCTTCGAGGACGTCGACCCGAGTTCGACCGTCAGCTACACGTCGGGCGGATCACCGACCATCCCCGAGGGCACCAGGGTCAGATTGAACCGCGTCATCGGCCATCGCGACGTGGGGTCCACCGACTGCCCCGGCGGATCGCTCTACGACTTCATCGACGGGCTCCAGCCGCCCAGGATCGCTCTCGGACCCGATGCCCCACGCGCCCGGCCTTCGGTCGCCGTCGGCTACACGAACAACGACTACGCGTCGGTCGAGTGGGCCGCCCAGTACTTCGGCTGGACTCCGGAGGAGTTCTCGCGGAACGCAGCGCTCATCCTGGGGTATCTCTCCGCCCTGGAGGGGGACGCCAAGAAGCGCCAGCTCGACCCGGTTCCCGCCGTCGACGGTCCGTACGAGTTCGTGACCGAGTTCCCCGGCTCGGGGATGAACGTGGTCGACATCGCCGCCGACCACTTCTCGGTCAATCGGGCCGAGGCGGTGCGAACCGCCACCTACCTGATGGTCTATCTGGGCCTGCTCGAGCACGCCGAGAGCTGAGCCTCGGCCGAGGCGCCGAGAACCTGAGCACTCTCGGTGCCTGGCCCCCAGAGTGCTCAGGTTGGGGGGCGGGCTCGGCGGCGCCAGTCGAACATGACCAGCGCGCCGGCGATGGCGACGTTGAGGGACTCGACCGACCGCTCGTGGTCGATGGTCACCGCACCGTCGGCCCGGGCCACCGTTTCGCGGGACAGTCCGGCCGCCTCGTTCCCCACCAGGACCACGGTGGCCGCGGCCCATTCGTGCGCATCGAGCGGCTCGCCCCCGTCACCCACCGTGGCCACGACGCTCCAGCCCAGCGCTCCGAGCTCCTCGACGTCGTCGTCGGCGATGCTCGCCACCGGTACCCGGAGCACCGAACCGGCCGACGCCCGCACCGTCTTCGGCCCGTAGGGATCGGCCGTTCCGGACCCGATCAGGACCCCGCGCACCCCGGCGGCCTCGCACGCACGGATCAGCGTGCCGACGTTGCCCGGATCGCCCACATCCAACAACCCCAGCACCAGGCCCTCGGCGGGCGCCAGCACCCGGTCGAGGGAGTCCTCGGGGAGCCGGGCCGTGGCCACCACCGGCTGCGGCGTGACGACGTCGACCGTCTTCTGCAACACACTCTGGTCGACCTCGAACACGTCGACGCCCGACGCATCCAACCGTGCGGCCAGCGCCGGCTCGGGCGGCTCGCTGAGGAAGACCTCGACCAGCTCCACCTCGCCCACGGCAAGCGCCTCGGCGACCAGGGTGGGCCCGTGCAGGACGAAGAGCCCCTCGTCCCGACGCACCGAGCGACGCCGGCACAGCTTCCGCAGCCGCTTGACGCGTCGTTTCCGGCCGCCAGCCGGGTCATGTGGCGGCGATCAGTCCTGCGCTGCGCCGTCGGCCGACATCGGCCACCTTGACCAGCGCGGCGAATGCTCGTCGGCGTGACGGCCAGATCGGCGAGGATCTTGCGGTCGACCTCGACGTCGGCGTTCCTTCAATCCGTTCATGAACCGGCTGTAGGTGGTGCCGTTCTGGCGGCACGCCGCGTTGATGCGCTGGATCCACAGCCGACGGAACTCGCCCTTGCGGGCCCGGCGATCGCGGAAGGCGTACTTGCACGAATGCATGACCTGCTCGTTTGCGGCCCGGAAGCTGCGGCTCTTGTTGCCGTAGTACCCCTTGGCCCGCTCCAGCGTGGTGCGACGGCGCTTCTTCGCTGTGAACAGCGCGCTTGACTCGTGCCATGGTTGCTCCTCGTCTCATTCCGATCGTGTCTGTCGGCGGACTGGTGCGGTGACCGCGTCGACTGGGGCAAGGTCGACCCTCAGCTGGAGAACTCGGTGGCGTTCGGTCAGATGCCCAACTTCTTACGGACGCGGCGGTCGTCGGCGCTGGCGACCCGAGGCTCCTCGCTGAGCCGACGCTTGCGCGCTCGATCTTCTTCTCGAGGATGTGATTCAGGTTGCCTTGCGGCGCGTCAGCCTGCCCGATCCGGTCAGCTTGAACCGCTTCTTCGGCGCCGCTGTGGGTCTTCATCTTGCCTTTGCCATGGCGTCTCCTCCGTCGGCAGCGCCGCTGGTCGCGAGCAGATCTGGCTCGGAGTCCGTCCGTCTCAGCTATGGCCCGACCGGCGGCCGTCGTCGACCAGCTGGCCCCGGTGTCGACCGACGCCGGCGGCTCGTCAGCCGGCGTATCGGCTTCGGTGCCTCTGACCGGTCCCCGGCCGCTGCTGCTGGGTGGACGGCGACCTTGCTCGCCACCTCGGTTCGAGTCCGGCTCGCGTTTGGCCTTCTGGACTTCTTGTCCGGCGCCAGGACCATGGTCATGTTGCGGCCGTCGAGCCTGGGGTAGACCTCGACCTTCGCCTACGTCCTCGACCCGCTCGGCCACATTGTCCAGGATGCGGCTTGCCGAGCTCGGGATGATGGATCTCCCGCCCCCGGAACATGATCGTCATCTTCACCTTGTGACCCTCGCCGAGGAACTTCTCGACCTTGCGGGTCTTGGTGTCGAAGTCACCCTTCGCCGATCTTCGGTCGGTACTTCATCTCCTTGACGACGATGTTGGTGCTCTTCTTGCGGGACTCTTTGGCCCGCTGCGCGCTCTCGTACTTGTACTTGCCGTAGTCCATGATGCGACAGACCGGCGGGTTGGCCTTGTCGGCCACCTCGACCAGGTCGAGTCCCATCTCCCGGGCCATCGTGAGCGCCTCGGGAAGAGGTCGGACTCCGATGCTTCTCACCGTCGGGTGCCACCAGTCGGACCTCTCGGGCCCGAATACGGTCGTTGATCCGCGGCTCGTTGTTCGACGGCGCAGCTATGGCCGATCACTCCCCAAAGCGCATGCTCCTTGTTGGTCGGTTGGATGATGATGGTTGACAACGATGACCCCGCCGCCGGAACGCGAAGACGCGGACATCGAAGGAAGTCGACATCCGCGTCGCACCCCGAGGGGTGAACTCATCGATCGACCTGGACGCACCAAAGGCGGGTCGATCGATCCACCCTGTGGCCAGGTGGGAGGCGATTCCGGTTGGACCGGAGGCGCCCCCACTTCCGTTTTCAGTTGTGGCCAATAGAGTACCACGGCGGTCCGGCGAACACGTTGGGCGGCACGACGTGCACAAAGGAGCCCAACCCGATGAGCCTGTGGACCCCCGGCGGCGAACACGAAGTCCCGCGAGGTGGCGACGGCGATCCGTCCACCCCCGCACCGGAGCCGACATCGAGCCCGCCGTCAGCGCCCGGAGGGCCTGCCCGGCGGCATCGACCCCTCGCAGCTGTCGGACGAGGAACGCGAGCAACTCGAGGCCGCCGCGGCCGAGATGGCCGAAGTGCAACGCCGCGTCGCCGCCGCCCCCGCCGCCGACGTCATCGCCAACCACGTGATGGGATTCTACGAGCTGGCCGCCATCCATCTGTCCAGCAGCCGCCCAACCTGGCCCAGGCGGCGGTGGGCATCGACGCGATGCGCTCCGTGGTCGAGACCCTCGTCGGACGGCTCGGCGAGGCCGAGCCCACCCTCAAGGAGGCGCTGGCTCAGGTCCAGATGGCGTTCGTCCAGTTGTCCGAGGCCAACCCGTCCGAGGCGTCCGAGGGAGGCCAGGAGGAGTCGGGAGCAGACGAGGCGTGAGCATCGAGACCACCTCCGACGGTCCCGTCACCATCGTCACGATCGATCGGCCCGAGGTCCGCAACGCCGTGAACCGGGAGAGCGCCGCCGCGCTCGCACGAGGCGTTTCTCGCCTTCGATGCCGACGACGACGCGCACGTCGCCGTCCTCACCGGCACGCAGGGGACCTTCTGCTCCGGCGCCGACCTGAAGTCCATGGCCGAAGGCGACGGCAACGCGGTGGTCCCCGAATCGGCCAAGACCATCATCGGCACCGTCGGGCCCATGGGGCCGACCCGGATGCGGCTGTCCAAGCCGGTCATCGCCGCGGTCGAGGGCCACGCCGTCGCCGGTGGGCTCGAGCTGGCGCTGTGGTGCGATCTCCGGGTCGCCGCCACCGACGCGGTGTTCGGTGTCTACTGCCGGCGCTGGGGCGTGCCCCTGGTCGATGGCGGCACCGTCCGACTGCCCGCGCCTGATCGGCCAGGGCAACGCCAATGACCTCATCCTGACCGGCCGCGGCGTGGCCGGCGAAGAGGCCCAGCGGATGGGGCTGGCCAATCGCCTCACCGAACCCGGAAAGGCGCTCGACGAGGCGATCGAGCTGGCCCAGGAGATCGCCGCATTCCCGCAGCGCTGCACCCGCAACGATCGACGCTCGTCCTATCTCCAGTGGGACCTCGACCTCGGCGCGGCGCTGGCCAACGAGACCGACCTGGGGCTCGACACCATCACCGCCCCCGAGTTCATCGAGGGCGTCGTGCCGTTCCTCGAAGGAAAGGGTCGGGGCGGGAGCTTCGACTGAGGGGCTGCCCCGCTCCGCCGGGCAGCTTGGGAGTTCAGCGAACTCGAGCTTCGCACGCTCCCTATCCGCTGAACTCCTCGGGGTCGACTCGGATGTCGGTGGCTTCCCATCGGCCCAAGTGCCGAGCGCGCGTTGCGTAGCTCACGTGGACCCCGACGTCGATGGTTCGGGTGCCGTCGGCGATGGCGGTGCAGTGGAAGCCGGTCCAGCGACCGCCGTCGGCATCGACGATCACCCCGAGACCGACGTCGTCGTCGAACGCCACTCGACCGGTCCCCCCCGGCTGGAGCCCGCGCGCGGCGTCCTTCACGGGACGATCTTGGCGAGCGGCAGTTCGAGGATGTCGGTTGCCCCGACGTCACGCAGATCCGGGATGAGGATGTTGATCTGGGACTTCGGCACGACGGTCTCGACGGCGAAACCGGCTCCGCCGTGCAGCTCGTTCACCGTCGGCGCCTTCATGGACGGCAGCAGGCCGATCACCTTGTCGAGGGCGACCGAGCCGCCGACGTTGAGCTTGACCAACACCTTGCCCCGGGCATCGAGGGCGCCGAGGAGCAGGGTCAGCAGCTGGTTCATGGCGTGGCGCTTCTCCGGGTCGGCATGGGAGACCGGGTTGGCCACGAACTCGGTGTAGCTGGTGAGGATGGTGTCGATGATCCGCAGGCCGGCGGCCCGCAGGGCCCGGCCGGTCTCGGTGATGTCGACGGCGACATCGACGATGTCGGGGACCTTGGCCTCGGTGGCGCCGTAGGAGAGGCGGATGTCGGCGTCGACGCCCTTGTCGGCAAAGAACCGGGCGGTCAGGTTCGGGTACTCGGTCGACACCCTGACCCCATCGGGCAGGTCGGCGACCGATTGGATGGGCGAGTCGCTGTGGCACGGCGACGACGAGGCGGACCGGATCGGAGGTCGCCTTCGAATAACGCAGCTCCCCCATCGACACGATCTCGCTCGCCGGTCTCCTCGACCCAGTCCCGACCGGTGATGCCGAGGTCGAACAGGCCCTCGGCCACGTAGCTCGGGATCTCCTGGGGGCGCAGGATCCGGACCTCGGCGACCCGGGGATCGTCGATCGTGGCCGAGTAGTCGACCTAGGAGCTGCGGCTGACCGGAAGGTCGGCCGCCTCGAACAGCTCGATCGTCGCCTTCTCCAGCGAACCCTTGGGGAGGACGAGGCGCAACATGGCGGCACCACCGTATCGCCGGGGACACGGCGGGCCGAACGCGGACGACGTGCATCCCGGAGTCGGTCGGTGGCATCCTGCTCGGCATGCTCGCCCCCCGGTCGACCCGCCTCGTGCTGGCCGCCGCCGTCCTGGCGTTCGTCGCAGGATCGTGTTCGACCTCGGACGAGGACGTGGCCGACGCAGCGTCGGACTCGACTGCGCCCACGTCGACCACCGCTGCGACGCCGCCCTCGTCGACGACCGTTCCGGGCGGCGCCGATCCCGACCTGGTGTTCCCCGGGGCCGAGTGGGACACCGCCGACGCAACCGAGATGGGCATCGACGAGACCGCGCTGGAAACGCTGGTCTCCGAAGCCGAGGCCAGCGGCAGCAACTGTCTGATGGTCACGCGCAACGGCCGTATGGTCGGCGAGTGGTACTGGGACGGGGAGCCCACCGACCGGCGGCGGACGTTCTCGACCGCCAAGTCGTTCACCGCGGGGCTGGTGGGAATCGCCGGCGACGAGGGCGCGCTCGCCGTCACCGACCCCGCATCGGACTACGTCACCGAGTGGCAGGGCACGGACAGCGAGGCGGTCCTGGTCGAGGACCTGCTCCAGAACGACTCGGGTCGTTTCCAGGACTTCACCACCGACTACGTCGGGATGGCGTTGCAGGCGGTGGACAAGTCCGCTTTCTCGATCGGCCTGGACCAGGCCCACGAGCCGAGCACCGTCTGGGCGTACAACAACGCCGCGGTGCAAACCCTGGAGACCGTGCTGGAGCGGGCGCTGGACGAGCCCGACATCGCCGCCTGGGGGACGGAGAACCTCCTCGAGCCCATCGGCATGGCCAACTCGACGTGGCTCACCGACGACGCCGGCAACGCCCTGACGTTCATCGGTATCGAGTCGACGTGCCGGGACATGGGCCGCTACGGCCTGCTGTGGCTGGCCGGCGGGACCTGGGACGGCCGGGAGATCATCTCGAGCGAGTTCGTCCAGGCGGCACTGGAGCCGGTTCCCACCAACGGGAGCTACGGCTACCTCTGGTGGCGGCACGATCCCGTCCAGCCCCTCTGGCCCAGCTCACCGGACACCTTCGCGGCGCTGGGCCTGGGCGGCCAGTTCATCAGCGTCGACCCGGATACCGGCCTGGTGGTCACCCGCCAGGCGCTGGGTAACGACGAGGGCGGCGCTGATCTGCTCAACCTGCTGGCCGGCGCAGCCGACAGCAACGCCGGTCTGATCAACCTGGCCGGCACCCTGGTCGACACCGACGCCTGACCTCGCCCCGCGGCGCCGGTGAGTGTCATACCCCCTGCGATGATGGTGGGGTGACGTTGATCGATCAGTCTTCGACCGGGGAGCCCGATGCACGGGGCGTCACGGATCGGTACGAGGCCGAGCACGACGTGATGCTGGCCGGTCTGCGGGAGCGGGTTCGTTCCGATGAGGAACGGGTGCGGGTGTTGGCCGAGGAGGCGATCGGGTTGGGGTCGCAGATCGCGGGGTTGCAGGGCCGGCTGGCGGCCACGCTGGCCGAACTGGACGCAGCCGGTGGGTGTGCCGGGCACCGGTCGCCGCATCGTGGGCGGGCTGGCATCTCGGCCTTCCCGCCGGTGAGGCCCGCCGGCTGGGAAAGGTCGCGGCCGCGCTGGCGGACCGGCCGGTGCTGGCCGCGGCGTGTGCGGAGGGGTCGATCCCGTTGGCGGCCGCGGCGATGGTGGCCGATATCACCACCCCCGACAACGAATCGAAGGTCGTGGAGTTGGCCAAGCATGCCACCGGCCCGCAGGTGTCGAAGATCTGTGCCGACTACCGCAACGCCACCGACGACGCCACGCTCGACCCGCCCGAGGCGGCGGTGTCGTTCACCGGGCACCGGGCGGCTACCGCCTGGGTGGGTGGCTCCCGGCCCTGGGCGGCGACCGGGTCAAACAAGGCCTCCAAGCCGAACTCGACCGCCTCTGGGACGACCACCGCGCCGACCAGAACGACGCGAACGGCGACGATGCGGCGAAACCGACCCGGGCCGACGCGCTGGTCAGCCTGGCCGAACGGGCCCTCGACCCGACGCACCACCGTCGAGCGGGCCGAGAAGTACCTGACCATGCATCCACGTCGGCCTCGACGGCGAGGTCACCCTGACCGATGACACGCCGGTCGATATCGACCAGTTCAAGACCATCCTGGGCGACTCGTCGTTCTCGTGGCTGGTGTCGTTGCGGGGGATCCCGCTGTGGACCACCCACAAGATCCGCACCGCCAACCGGGCCATGCGCCGAGCGCTACGAGCCCGCGACCGCCACTGCGCCTACCCCGGGTGCACCAACCTCGGCTACCTCGACGCCCACCACCTCACCCCCTACGCCCAGCAGCCCGAGACCCGACTCGACGGGCTGGTCCTGCTGTGCTGGATCCACCACCACATCGTCCACGACCGCGACGAAACCCTCACCCGCCAACCCGACGGCACCATCGCCGTCCACCGCCCCGACGGCACCACCTGGACCGGCAAACGACCCCCACCCACCACGGCCGACCCACCCCACATCGCCCCCCACCACCGCGCCTACGCCGGCGACCAACTCACCCACTACGCCCGCGACATCATCCTCCACCACCTCCTCGACAACCGACCCACCCCCACACCGACCCAGCCCGACCCCCACCCGTAGCGGCGTGGCGCCCCCGGACCGGAGTCCGGTCCGCCTCAGCTCAGCTTGCGAAGAAGATCGACCATCTCGATGGCGGTCATGGCGGCGTCGGCGCCCTTGTTGCCCGCCTTGGTGCCGGCCCGCTCGATGGCCTGCTCGATCGTGTGGGTGGTCAGCACCTCGAAGATGCACGGCACACCGGTGTCGAGCTGCGCTCGCTGGATCCCGGCCGCGCACTGGCCGGCGACGTGCTCGTAGTGGTCGGTCGAACCCTCGATCACCGCACCCAGCGACGATCACGGCGTCGAAGTCGCCGCGACCCGGCCATGGTCTTGACCGCCAGCGGAATCTCGAATGCTCCGGCACCCAGGCCACGGTGATGGTCGACTTCTTGACCCCGTGCCGGCGCAGGCTGTCGATCGCACCGTCGAGCAACCGGGTGGTGATGAGGTCGTTGAACCGACCGCACACGATCCCGATCCGCATGCCGGTACCGTCCATCTGCCCTTCGTGGGTCGTCAACGCCACAGGTCCTCCAGAGTCACGCGCGATCTCTCCATCGGCCTCTATTGCGCTCGTCGAGCCCTTCGAGCAGGTGACCCATCCGCTCGCGCTTGGTCCGCAGGTAGCTCGATGTTCTCGGGGTTGGGCACCGTGTCGAGCGGCACCCGGTCGGCGATGGTGAGCCCGAAGCCCTCGAGGCCGCCGTACTTGGAGGGGTTGTTGGTCATCAGCCGCATGGTGGTGATGCCGAGATCGACCAGGATCTGCGCCCCGATGCCGTACTCGCGGCAGTCCACCGGCAGACCCAGCTCGATGTTGGCGTCGACGGTGTCGCGGCCCTCGTCCTGCAGGGAGTAGGCCCGGATCTTGTGCACCGATGCCGATGCCGCGGCCCTCGTGGCCGCGCAGGTACACCAGCACCCCGAGTGCCGTCGTCGGCGATCTGCTTGAGCGCACGCCGTCGAGCTGCGACGCCGCAGTCGCAGCGCAGCGACCCGAAGATGTCACCGGTGAGGCACTCGCGAGTGCACCCGCACCAGCACGTCGTCGGCGCCCGTGACTGCGCCCGTGGCGACCAGGCCACGTGCTGCTCACCGTCGAGCACGACTCGTACACGTGGCAGGTGAAGTCTCCCCATTGCGGTCGGGATCCGCGCCTCGGCCATGCGCTCGCACCAGCTTCTCGGTCTGGCGGCGGTAGCGGATCAGCGTCGGCGATGCGAGATCAGGAGCAGCTCGTGCTTCGCGACAGAACTCGATCAGGTCGGGTACCCGGGCCATGGTGCCGTCGTCGTTGACGATCTCGCACAGGACCCCGGCCGGGTACAGCCCGGCCATGCGGGACGAGGTCGACGGCGGCCTCGGTGTGGCCGGCCCGCTTGAGCACGCCGCCCTCGGCGTAGCGCAGCGGGAAGATGTGGCCGGGACGGGCCAGGTCGCCGGGCCGGGTGGCCGGGATCGATCAGCGCCTCGGATGGTGGCGGCCCGGTCGGCGGCGGAGATCCCGGTGGTGGTGCCGTGGCGGTAGTCGACGCGAGTAGGTGAAGGCGGTGCGCTGGGACCTCGGTGTTCTCGCTGCACCATCAGCGGGACGTCGAGTTCGTCGAGGCGCTCGCCGGTGAGCGGTGCACAGATCACCCCGGAGGTGTGCCGGACGAAGAAGGCGATCTTCTCGGGGGTGGCCGCACTCGGCGGCCATGATGAGGTCGCCCTCGTTCTCGCGGTCCTCGTCGTCGACGACCACCACGATCTCGCCTCGGCCGATGGCCGCCACTGCTCTTCGGGATTGGTGCGAGAAGCCCTCGCTGGGTCGCTGCTGGACGCTTCGAGGCGATCGCCATGGCGTCCCGGTGGTCTGGCGTCTCAGCGTGCCCGCGGTGAGTCCGAGCAGCCGCTCGGCGTACTTGGCCATCACGTCCACCTCGAGGTTGACCGGATCGCCCGGGCCCTTGTGCCCCAGGGTCGTGACCGTCGGCGGTGTGGGGGATGAGCGCCACGGTGAAGCCGTCCGGCAGCACGTCGACGACCGTCAGGCTCACCCCGTCGACGGTGACCGACCCCTTCTCGACCACGTACCGGCACAGCTGCGGGCGATGCGGACCTGCGAGGTCGGGGCTGGGCCGCACGATCCGCCCGACGGCGTCGACGTGGCCCTGCACCAGGTGGCCGCCGAGCCGGTCGGCGAGGCGGACGGGACGCTCGAGGTTCACCGGGTCGCCGGCTCGAGTGCGCCGAGGTAGGTGCGGGCGAAGGTCTCGTCGGTGACGTCGGCCTCCCACCACCCGCGCCGTCCGGGCGTCGAAGGCCACCACGGTCAGGCAGCAGCCGTTGACCGCGATCGAGGCGCCCATCGAGGCGTCGCTCGACCACCTGGTGGCGGCGATCCGAAGACCTGGGACCCCGCGCGCTCGGCCACCGACGGCCGAGCTCTTCGACGATGCCGGTGAACATGTCAGCCTCCTCCTGGGGGCCGGTGGGCCGTCAGTTCGACGCGCAGGTCGCCGCCGAGGTGGTGACCGAGTGGATCCGACCCCGCCAGAGGTCGGCCATGGAAGCTGCTCCCGGACCGCCGAGCAGAGGGGTGCCGTCGTCGCCTCCCAGGCCAGTGCCGGCGCCAGGTAGAGCACATAGCGGTCCACCAGGCCACGACGATGGAACTCGCCCGCCACGGCAGCGCCGCCCTCCACCATGAGCTGGAGGACCCCTTCGGCTCCCCCATCGGTCCAGCAGGTCGGCGAGCTCACCAGTCGTTCGGTGGCAGGATGGACCGCGCCTGTCCGGCGCGGTGCCCAAAACGATCCGGCGGGGATCGAGGCCCTCGTCGGGGCAGGCCACGTCGTCTGCGGGCGCCCAATCCCGCACGGTCAGGCCGGGATCGTCGGCGCGGACCGTACCGGCTCCGACCAGGATGGCGTCGCTCTCGGCCCGGAGTCGATGCACATCGGCGCGGGCCTCGGGGCCGGTGATCCACTGGCTGGAGCCGTCGGCGGCGGCGGTACGGCCGTCCATCGTGGCGGCCAGCTTCACCACAACGAGCGGCCGGCCGGTGCGGCGGTGGTGCAGGTACGGGCGCGAGCCGGGCCGCCACGGCCTCATGACCCGCCCCGACGTCGACACGGATACCGGCCCGTCGGAGGCGCTCGATGCCCTGGCCGGCCACGTGAGGGTCCGGGTCGGACACGCCGACCACCACCCGGGCCACGCCAGCATCGATCAGGGCGTCGGCGCACGGCGGGGTCCGGCCGTGATGGGCACAGGGTTCCAGGGTGACGTAGACCGTGGCTCCGGCGCTCTCGGCGCCGGCCGCATCGAGGGCGACACGTTCGGCGTGCCGGCGGCCGGGCGGTTCGGTGAATCCGGTGAAGGTGGCGCCGGAGGGCACGACGACGACCGCGCCGACCCACGGGTTGGGCCGGGACCAGAAGCGGGCCCGTTCGGCCTGGGCGATCGCCGTGGCCATGGCGCGTTCGTCGTCGGCGACCGAGGTGATCTCAGGGGCGTCGGCGCTCATCGGGAGGCAGTCATGGGGCGGCGGTCACGGGCCGGATTTCGTCGGGTCGGGGTGCTGTCGGGTCGGGGTGCTGTGGGGGGGGAGTCCCGCCACCGGTCGATCCTAGCCACGACCGTGGACGAATTCAACCGGCCCGTGTCAGCGGGTCCGTCAGTGCGGGCGACCGCCGGCCAGCAGGTCGAGAGCGTGGGGCACGACATCGACGACCGCATCGAGCGTCTCGACGCACCCCTTGGTCGAACCGGGCGTGTTGAGCACCAGGGCGGTGCCGAGGCTCCCGGCGACCGCCCGACTGAGCCGGCCCAGCGGACTGACCAGCCGCATCGCCTCGGCCAGACCGGGCGCCTGTCGGTCCACGGCCGCCAGGGTGCCTTCGGGGGTGAGGTCCCGAGGCCCGAAACCGGTCCCCCCGGTGGTGACCACCAGACCGGCGAAGGCCGAGGTGAGCTCGACCAACGCATCGCGCACGGACTCGACTCCGTCGGCGACCACCCGGCGTTCGACGACAGCGAAGCCGGCATCGTCCAGACGGGTGGCCAGCGCCTCGCCGGACCGGTCGTCACGGGTGCCGGCCACCACACCATCGGACACGGTCAGGATCTTCGCCGGCCACGGACCGGGATCGTGCTCGCCCATCGCGGCACACTAGCTGGTGTGTGACCTGCCAGAATCGCACGATGACCGAGCCCGTCAGACCCGAGGTGATCGCATTCGATGGGGACGACACCCTCTGGCACAGCGAGGTCCACTTCCAGGCCGTCCAGGATCGCCTCCGGGATCTGGCTGCGCCCTGGCTGGGCCCCGACGAGCTGGACCGCCGGCTCCTTGCCACCGAACGGGCGAACCTGACCCACTACGGCTACGGGGTCAAGAGCTTCGCCCTCTCCTCGCTGGAGGTCCTGCTCGACGCCAGCGACGGCGATCTCCCCGGCCCCGCCATCGCCGAGCTCCTCACCATGGCCAAGGAACTGCTCGACCATCCGGTCGACCTCCTCGACGGCGTGGTCGAGACGCTCGACGCTCTGGCCGGCCGGGTGCGCCTGGTGCTCATCACGAAGGGCGACCTCTTCCACCAGTGGTGCAAGATCGAGGCCAGCGGCCTGGGCCCCCGGTTCGAGCGCACCGAGGTCGTCCACGAGAAGAACCCCGCCACCTACCAACGGGTCCTGCGCGAGCTCGCCGTCGATCCCGACGGGTTCCTGATGGTCGGCAACTCCGCCCGGTCCGACATCCTGCCGGTGCTGGAGCTGGGTGGGCAGGCCGTCCAGATCCCCTACGAGGTGACCTGGGCCCACGAACACCATGACGAGGATGCCCATTGGCCCGTCCTGGAGTCGATCGGTGAGGTTCTGCCCTACGTGTCGGGCACTCCCCCCTACGAGCGGCGGTAGCGGAACACCGCCATGCCGTCGGTGCCGTGGTCCTGCGGCAGCACCAGGCCGCCCCTCCCCCACGGTCGCCAGCGCGCACCTTCGGGCGCAACCGCCTGCAGTTCGGGATGCTCCTGAGCCAGCCATCGGTCGACGTCCAGCGTCTCGGCCGTGGTCATCGTGCACACGCTGTAGACCAGCCGGCCGTCGGGTTCGACCAACCGGATCGCCTCGGTGAGGATCCGGCGCTGCAGGGCGGCGAGGCGCTCGACGCCGGGTTCGTCGATGCGCCAGCGCGCATCAGGGCGCCTCCCAAGGGCGCCGAGACCCGAACACGGCGCGTCGACCAACACCCGCGAGAAGCCGCCCACCCGCAGCGGAGCGGACGCGGCATCGGCCCGCACCACGGCGGTCCGGCCGTGCCCCCACCGGGCCGCGTTGGCGGCGAGGAGCCGCACCCGACCCGCTCCACGGTCGACGGCGACGACCGACGCCCCGGTGGCCGCCAGCGCGGTCGCCTTGCCGCCGGGAGCGGCACACAGATCGACCACCCGCTGCTGCGGGCCCGCATCGACCTCGTCGGCGACCCACTCCGACGCCGGGTCCTGCACGTAGCCGTCGGCGCGGGGCCGGGCCGCGACCGGCTGATTCATCGCTTCGAGTGCATCCAGCGCGTCCTGAGCGCCCAGGTCGTCGGACAATCGGCCCAGGATCCAGTCCGGGTAGCTCAACCGGGTGGCGTCGTCGGGCCAACCGGGCTCGTGGTCGGCCACGCGGCGCAACACGGCGTTGACCAGGCCTCGCACCTTCTTCGGTGCCACCGCGACCGTGGCCGAGACCGCGGCGTGCGGCGGTGTTCCGAGGAAGACCAGCTGGTAGGCACCCAGGCGGAGCAACGCTCGCACCGGGGGGTCCACCTCGGGCTGGTGCAGAAACCGGTCGACCAGATGGTCGCACGCGCGCTGCCGGCGGAGCGTGCCGTAGACCAGTTCGGTCACGAAGCCGCGATCCCGGTCGCTGAGGCCGCTGCGGTCCAGCGTCTTGGGCAGCAGCACGTTGGCATACGCCCGGTCGCGGTCGACCCGGACGAGGAGGTCGGCGGCCACCCACCGGGCATCGGGTTCGTTGGTCGCCGCGGCGGACCGCTTGGCCGATCCGGACCGCTCAGTCACCCAGGACCACGCCGTCGCCGAGTCGGGCGCCCGCCCGCCAGGCAGCAGCGTCGGTCCGTCCTTTCCCTTCACTCTGTACGACGATCAGGTCCAGCACACCCACGCCACAGGTCACCCGAGTGCCGTGCAGCGCGCCGGCGGCAGCCCCAGCGCCCGCAGGGTCGGCCTCGGCCGGGGACGCCGCCCAGATCTTGAACCGCTTGCCGGCCAGCGTCGTCCAGGCGCCGCCCACCCGCACCACCCGGTCGAGCTCGACCGCCGGCTGCCGCCAGTCGAGGCGCAGCTCATCGGTGGTGATCTTGTCGGCGTAGACCGGCTCGCCCTCCTGCGGTTCGGGCTGGGGGAACCCGTCGGCCAGCGCGGTACGCAAGAGCGGGATACTCGCCTGGACCAGCTGGTCCCGTAGGCCGGCCGCGGTGGTCGACGGCGTGATCGCCACCTCGGCGGTGCTGTAGACCGCTCCGGCGTCCAGGGCCTCGGCCACCTCCATGAGGCAGACGCCGGTCACGTCATCGCCGGCCAGGATCGCTCGCTCGACCGGCGCCGCGCCGCGCCAGCGAGGCAGCAGCGAGAAGTGGACGTTGACCATCGGCACCTCGGCCAGCAGCGACGCGGGGATGATCCGCCCGTACGCCACCACGATCGCCAGATCGACGCCTGCCTCGAGCACGGCGGCCAGGTCGTCGGTGACCGGGAGTCCGAGCCGGACCGCCGCCGCCTTCACCGGGCTGGGCGTGGCGTGCGCTCGGCGACCTCGTCGGGCGTCCGCACGAGAGACGACGAGGGGCACCTGGACCCCCGCATCGACCACGGTGTGCAGCAGCGGCACGGCGATCTCGGGCGTCCCCAGGAACGCCACCCGCGACGGTGCGGCCAGCGGGCCGGTCACGGCAACTGCAGTCCGCCGCCGACACCGGACGGGGTCGGTCGGGCCGCCCGCATCCGGAGATCGCGCACGAACCGTTTGGCCTCGCGTGACTGCTCGTCGTCGAGGTGTTCGAGGAACAGCACCCCGTCGAGATGGTCGAGCTCGTGCTGAAACGAGTCGGGCCAGCAGCTCATCGGCCTCGATCGAGACTTCGTTGCCATCGAGATCACGCCCGGTCACGTGGACTCGTTTGGGTCGCACCACCTCGAAGGTGAGCTCGGGAATCGAGAGGCACCCTTCCGCGTACGCCCACTCGCCTTCGAACTCGGTGATCTCCGGGTTGACGAGCACGGCCGGCCCGTCGCCCACGTCGTACACGAAGAACCGCCGGCTGACACCCACCTGCGGTGCGGCCAGGCCCAGGCCGGGCGCCTCATACATGGTGATGAGCATCTCGGAGGTGAGCGCTACCAGTGAGCCGTCGATGTCGTCGACCTCGTCGGCCCGCTTGATGAGCACCGGATCACCGACGATACGAATCTTGCTGGGTCCGTTCGGATGTCCGGGGAGGATGGGGTTGCCGGCCACAGTCTGAGGCTACCGTCGCCGGTGCAGCGCCGAACACTCACTCAAGGGACAGTACAGCGATGCCAGAAGCGAGCCACCTTCGTCGGACGGCGAAAGCCGTCCAAGCCGGGATGAAGCGCCACCACCTCACGATCCTCGCGGCCGGGATCGCGTTCTACGTCATGCTCGCCATCGTTCCGACCCTTCTGGCCACCGTGTCGATCTACGGCCTGGTCGCCGACCCCGATGAGATCGAGCAGCAGATCCAGGACGCAGCCGAAGAACTGCCGGAGGGATCGGGCGACTTCATCATCGATCAGCTCACCAACCTGACCGACTCCTCCGGCCTTGGCCTCTCGGCGCTGCTCGGCCTCCTGCTGGCCCTCTGGTCGGCCTCCGGTGCAACCAGCAATCTGATGAAGGGCATCAGCGCCGTGCACGAGACCGAGGAGGAGCGCGGCTTCTCGTCTTCCGGGGCCTCGCGTTGCTGATCACCATCGGGTCGATCATCGTGGTGGGCCTGACGATGGTGGGCTTCGGACTCCTCCCGACCGGTTCTGGAGTGGTTCGGTCTGAAGACGGCTCGATCAGTCTTCCTGCTTGGTCCGATGGCCGCTCCTGATCCTGATCGTCGTGGTCGCGATCCGCTGCTGTACCAGGTCGGCCCTGATCTGCCCACCGAGCACTGGCGGTTCGTGGTCCCCGGCGCGGTCGTCGCCACTGCGATGTGGCTGGGCCTCTCGGTGATCCTGAGCCGCTTCGGCTCCCGGGTCTTCGCCTCGTACGGCGAGACCTACGGCACGTTGGCCGGTCTCATCATCCTGTTGATCTGGCTCATGCTCAGCGTCCTCTCGGTCCTGATCGGCGCTGAGATCGAGGCCCACCGCCGGTTGGGCGACCCCGATCCGGAGCCCGAGCCCGAGCCGGAAGTCGCGGCCACCGGGGCCGCCACAGCTCCTCCGAGCCAGCATCCGGCGTGACCGTCCGAGCAGTCATTCCGAGGCCGGCCGAGGACCGACGATCGGCCCCGATCATACTTCCGACGACGACCCGGTGCGGCCTCCGACCCGTCCACCGTGTCGCTGACCCTCCCGGATCCCACCGTCTCGCTCACCACCGACCGTGGCGTCTTCTCCCGGCCGATCGGATCGATGCCGGCACCAAGCTGCTGCTGCTCGAGGCCCGGGTGCCGGTCGCATCACCTCGGCGGCTCTGCGACCTGGGTGCGGCGTACGGACCGATCGCCGCGTCATGGCGCTGCGGTACCCCTCGGCGCGACGGTGTGGGCGGTCGATGTCAACCGGCGAGCCCGGGATCTCTGCGAGCAGAACGCCGCAGCGCTCGGACTCGACAACATCGTCGTGGCCGAACCCGACGCCGTCGATCCCGAGCTCCGCTTCGACGCCATCTGGTCCAACCCTCCCATCCGGATGGGCAAATCCGCCGCTCCACGCCCTGCTGGAGGATGGCTCGGACGACTGGAGCCCGGACGGGACGGCCACCCTGGTCGTGGCCCGCAACCTGGGTGCCGACTCGTTCGCCGGCAAGCTCGTCGACGACGGGTTCCCCGTCGATCGACGCCTTCGCGGTCCGGCTACCGCCTCCTCGAAGTGGGCTCACGCCCATGAGCACGCTATCGAGCACCGAGCTGAAACGGCTGCACCGCAGCTGGCGCAAGCGGGCGCTCCCACGCCTGGCCATCATCCTCGACGGTGTCGCCGGCCCTTTCAACGTCGGCGGCCTGGTACGTACCGCCGCCGCCTACCGGGCCGATGCGGTCTGGACCGTACCGCCGACCCCGCCGCTGGACGATCCCAAGGTCGGCCGGACCGCCATGGGAACCGACCGCTTCCTCGACCTGGTCCGAAGCCGCCGACGGAGCCACCGCCGTGAACTGGCCCGCGATCGACGGCTACGAGTCGTGGCCGTCGAGCTGGCGCACGAAGCCGTCCCGGCCCACGAAGTCGGACCTCGACGGCGACGTCTGCCTGGTGCTCGGCCACGAGGACCGCGGCCTGTCGGCCGCACCTTGCCGCCTGCGACCGGGTGATCTACCTGCCCCAGCTGGGCCGGGTGGGCTCGCTCAACGTGGCCACCGCCGGAGCGATGGCAATCTGGGAGGTCCGCCGCTCGCTCGGCTCTCCCACGCCCCGAGTTCGGTCCGTGTCACCACCGCAGCGGATCCACTTCGAGCCGCAACCGCCCGCCGGGCCGTTCCACGGCGGCCAGCGCGTCACACAGTGTGGGGTGATCTTCCGCCCGGACCAGCCAGGCGTCTTCACGAGGTCCCAGCACCTCGAGCCCCAGGGGAGACGCCAGCCGCTCGATGAACTCGGCCGCGGCCTCACCCGACACCCGCGCCATCGCCGTGACCGGAGGGAACCGCAGCAGGGCCCGGGTGCGCCGCTCTCCGTCGGCCACCCGCTGCGGATCGGCCAACAGCGCTGCCTGCAGCACGTCATGTCCCGGGTTCCGGGTCTGGAACACCAAGCGCCCCAGCACCTCGGCCCGGCGGCCCCGCACCAGCCGAGCGGCCCGAGCGACCAGTGTCATCGCCTCCTCGGCCGCCCGGGGCCGCGGCGCCAGGAGCTCCTGGTCGATATCGAGGAACACGACCACCTCGGCGTGGCCGACCCGATGCAGCACCGCCTCGGTGCCGATCACCACCCGGGTGTCCGGCACGTGATCGCTGCTGCCGGTCACCTCCCCCACGGGTTCGCCGACCAGCGCCTCGAGCTCCTCGCGGGCCCGGGTCACCCCCTGCCGGAGGTTCTTCAGCCGCTCGGACCCGCAGGCCGCGCAAACGACCGGCCGCTCGGTGCCGCAACGGCCGCAGACCAGTACTGCCTCGTCCAGTTGCCGGACGGCAGCCTCGCAGGCTCGCAACGGGCCAGGGTGCCGCATGCGGCGCAGGCCAGCAGTCGTGACCGTCCCGTGCGGTTGAGCACGCACACGACCCGCTGGTCGCCGCGGACCAGACCGGGTGAGCCCTTCGGCGAAGAGGCCCGCCGCGGACGGGTCGTCCTTTCGGCGGTCCAGGATCTCGACCGCAGGCCACCCGGCTCGCTCGTCGGACCGCGACGGAGCCACGAGCGGACCGAGATCGAGCGCCTCCAGCGACGGCGTGGGCGAGACGAGCAGGCAGGGCACGCCGGCCCGGCGAGCCCTCTCGACGGCCACATCGCGCCCGTTCCATGCGGGCGTGGCCTGCTCCTTGAGCGCCGGGTCGTGCTCGTCGAAGACCACGACCGCAGCGAGATCGGTCATCGGCGCCCAGGCGGCGGCGCGCGTGCCCACGACGCGTCGCCCCGGCCCGGCCCTGCGCCCAGCCATCCGGGGCCAGCGCCGGCTGCAGCGCCGGCCCGCCGCAGCCGCCCGGCCAGCCGCTCGGCATCGGCCTGCGTCGGCGTGAGCAGGAGGGCGTTGCCCAGGCCGCCGCCGCCAGCGCCACGGGCGCTCGGTCGACGGCCGGGCGGGAGCCGCAGCACCGCCAGCGGGTGCCCCAGCGCCTCCGAGGCCAGCTCGCGTCCGGGCCCGCCGTGGCCGGCGACGGTCGCGGCGGAGGCAGCCCCGTGACGGCCCGCTCCGGGGACGCCGCCCGAGGAACCGACGCCGCCGCCCCGCCCACCGCCATGCGGCCCAGTCCGCCAGTTCGATCAAGTCCTCGGTCGGCCCGAGCCCTCGGATCTTGCGGACGGGCAACAGCCGCAGGCCGGTGTCGGGTTCGACGTCCGAGCTCGACGATCCACCCTCCGATCCGCCGGCCGTGCAGTTCGACCCGAACCATCGTGCCGATGTCGATCCGGGCCCGTTCCTCGGCCGTGACCGTGTAGTCGAAGGTGCGGTCGAGGGCGGACACGTCCGGCAGGACGCGCACGACGTGAGCACCCTCGGGGTCAGGCACGTGGAGTGCTCACCCCCACGGCGCCGAGCCGAGCACGCTGGGGGTCTGACCCCCAGCGTGCTCAGGGCCGGAAGGTCAGAGTCCCAGGGCCTGCTTGAGGGCGTCGGCCCGGTCGGTGCGCTCCCAGGTGAACCCGTCGCCGGTGCGGCCGAAGTGGCCGTAGGCGGCGGTCTGCTTGAAGATCGGGCGGCGCAGGTCGAGGTCGCGCAGGATGGCGGCGGGCCGCAGGTCGAAGACCTCGCGGACCGCGTGGTCGATGGCTTCGGGGTCGACGTTCTCGGTCCCGAAGGTCTCGACCATGATCGACACCGGGCGACGCCATACCGATGGCGTAGGCCACCTGGACCTCGGCCAGCGGTCGCCGCGCCGGCGGCCACGATGTTCTTGGCGACCCAGCGGGTGGCGTAGGCCGCCGAGCGATCGACCTTGGACGGGTCCTTGCCGGAGAAGGCGCCGCCGCCGTGGCGGCCCATGCCGCCGTAGGTGTCGACGATGATCTTGCGGCCGGTGAGACCGGCGTCGCCGACGGGACCGCCGATGACGAACCGGCCGGTCGGGTTGACGTAGACCTCGAAGTCGTCGTCGAGGAACTGCTCGGGAATGACCGGCCGGATCACGTGCTCGATCAGATCCGGGCGGATCATCGTGTCGCGGTCGATGCCGTCGTTGTGCTGGGTAGAGACCAGCACCGCCCGCAGGCGCACCGGCTTGCCGTCCTCGTAGTCGAAGGTGACCTGGGTCTTGGCGTCGGGGCGCAGGTAGGGCATGGTGCCGGCCCGACGGACCTCGGCGTGGCGCTCGGCCATGCGGTGCGCCACGTGGATCGGCAGCGGCATGAGCACGTCGGTCTCGTCGCAGGCGTACCCGAACATCATGCCCTGGTCGCCGGCGCCCTGCTTGTCGAGCTCGTCCTCTTCGCCGGCGGTGCCGGCCCGGACCTCTTCGGAGTCGTCGACGCCCTGGGCGATGTCGGGCGACTGCTCGTCGAGCGTGACCATCACACCACAGGTGTTGCCGTCGAAGCCGAACGCCTCGTTGTCGTAGCCGATGCGGTTGATGGTGGAGCGCACGACGCCGGGGATGTCGACGTAGGCCTCGGTGGTGATCTCGCCGGCGACGATGGCCAGGCCCGGTCGTGACCAGCGTCTCGCAGGCGACCCGGCTCATCGGGTCCTGCTCGAGCAGGGCGTCGAGGACGGCGTCGGAGATCTGGTCGGCCATCTTGTCGGGATGGCCTTCGGTCACCGACTCGGAGGTGAATGTGAAGTTCTTCACGTAGGTATCTGCTCCTGGTTGTGCGCATCGCCGCTAATCGGCGCGAACTTCTTCGACGGCATCGAGGACCGCCGCGGCGATGGCTCGTTTGTCGGCGAGCGCGACCGGCGTCGATCCGCTCGCGGACAAGATCACCACCTCATTGGTGTCGTGCTCAAATCCGACGTCGGCCGCCGACACGTCGTTGGCCACGAGGAGGTCGGCGTTCTTGGCCGCCAGCTTGCGCGCGGCGTTGCTCGACGACGTCGGTGGTCTCGGCGGCGAACCCACCAGGATCTGGCCTGCCGGCTTTGCGCCGCGCCGAGCTCGGCGAGGATGTCGGTGGTGGGCTCGAGGACGACCTCGGGGAGCCCGTCGTGCTTCTTGAGCTTCTGCTCGGCCGCGGCGCAGCGGACGGAAGTCGGCGACCGCGGCCGCCATGACGACCACGTCGGCCGATCGCCTCCGACTCGAACGACGGCGGCCGCCATCTCGGCGGCGGTCTCGACCCGCACCACCTCGACGCCGGGATGGCGGCGGTGGGGTCGGTGGTGGTGACGAGCGTGACCTCGGCTCCGCGGGCGGCCGCTTCGGCGGCGACGGCGTGCCCCTGCTTGCCCGAGCAGCGGTTGCCGATGAAGCGGACCGGGTCGATGGGCTCTCGGGTTCCGCCGGCGGTGACGACACCTTGGTGCCGGCCAGGCGGGACGCCGTCGCACCCGAGGATGCGGGCGGCGGCCGCCACGATCGCCTCCGGCTCGGCCAGGCGACCGGCTCCGATGTCGCCGCCGGCCAGCCGCCCCGCCTCGGGCGGGAGGACGTCACGCCCCGCCGCCGCAGGGTGTCGAGGTTCTCCTGGACGGCCGGGTGCTCCCACATCTCGGTGTGCATCGCCGGGCAGACCAGCACCGGCGCCCGGGTGGCCAGCAGCGTGGCGGTCAGCAGGTCGTCGGAGATCCCGGCGGCGTAGGAGCCGATCAGACCGGGCGGTGGCCGGGCGCGACCACGACCAGGTCGGCGGTCTGGCCCAGCCGGGTGTGCGGGATGGGGTCGTCGCCGCCGAAGATCTCGGTCTGGGCCGGCTGCGGAGGCCAGGGCCGAGAAGGTGACCTCGCCCACGAAGCGGGTGGCGCCCTCGGTGAGGACCGGCGCCACGTGCGCGCCGGCGTCGACGAGACGGCGGCACACCTCGACCGCCTTGTAGGCGGCGATGCCGCCGGTGACGCCGAGGACGACGGCGTCGGCCGGTCAACATCGGTCTACTCGTCGGCGGTTGTCGTTCGGCCGCTTCCAGCGCCGAGGACTCGGCGTCGGCTCGGCCGCGCCGCCGCCTCCATCTCCTCGGGCGTCCGGTCGACGGGCACGATCTTGTCGGCCGCGATCTCCTCGAATGCGATGGTGAGCGGCTTGCGGGCCACCGAGGTGACCTGCGGCGGCACGGCTGCGCCGAGACCCTCGCCGAGATGGTTGAAGTACGAGTTGATCTGGCGGGCCCGGCGGGCAGCCAGCGCGACCAGGCGGAACTTCGAGCCGGACCGGTCGAGGAGTTCCTCGACCATCGGGTTGATCATGGTGTCGTGGCGCTCGGGCACGGGGGGACTCCAGGGAAAGGACGGCAGGGGCGCGCAGCAGCGCGGACAATCGGCAAGTCTACCGCAGAAACCTCAGTGAGCGTCGGGGGTGGCCTCGGCCAATCGTTGTGCGACGACGGTCAGGACCCGCTTGGCCAGACCCGGTTCTTCGAGCAGTTGCGAGAAACCGGACCGGTCCGCGACGTGGACGACCATGTCCGACGTGGCACGCACCGTGGCGTTGGGCGGATGGGACAGGATCAAGGACAACTCGCCGACGAAGTCACCGGGACCCACGCTGTTGACCACCTGACCGTCCTTGACGATGTCTGCGGTGCCGGACTCGATGATCACGAACGATCCGGCACGGCCACCTTCGTGCATCAGTTCCTGTCCGTCGCTGAGCTCCAGCTCGGTCATCAGCCGGGCGACCTCGGCGAGGTCCTTCTTGGAGCACTCGGCGAAGAGCGGAACCTTCGCCAGATCGTTCAGGTATCGGTCGTGTGCCATGCGGCGACTGTAGCCCGGACCCCTTGCGGTCGCCCGGCCCGACGACGAGGCTGGATCGATGGCTGATCGAGCCGAATCCGATCTCGGAGCGGCGGCGCGAAGCGAGCTGAAGCGGATCCTGGGCCTCCCCTTCCTTCCCCCGGCGCTCGCCACTCGGGCGGTCGGGCGGGTTCGGGACCGGTTCCGGGCCGCTCCGAGGGCCATGGCGCCGCCACCGGTCCACATCCTCGAGTCGGTGCTGTCGCTGTACGACAACCGGGCGCTCGGCCTCCTGGTCGAGCTCGAGGTTCCCGAGCGGCTCGACCGCCCGATGTCCGCCGACGAGCTCGCCTCGTCGTGCGACGCCGATCCGGAAGCCATGGCCCGACTCCTGCACTTCGCCGCCAGCCGGGGGTTCGTCGCCGCCCGCCGGGACGGCAGATTCGCCCCCAATGCAACCACGACGGCGCTCCGCCCCGGCGCCGGGTCCTGGCGGGCATGGGTCGAGTTCCTCTCCAGCGACTGGTTCTGGGATGCCTGCCGCCGCACCGATCGGGCGTTCTCGCCCCGACGATCCGCAACCGGGCATCGTCGCCGCGACCGGCCACGACTTCTTCCGGTACGTCAACCAGGTGGACCCGGAGGCCGGGGCCAGCTTCAACGCCGCCATGGAAGCCGGGGCCAACCTGCAGACCCTGGCGCTGATCGCCTCGCTGGACTGGACCGGCGTCGGGTCGATCTGTGACGTCGGCGGGGGCACGGGCGCCACCAGCCACCTGCTCCTGCAGCATCTCCCGGCGGTCGAGGTGACGCTGTTCGACCTCCCCGAGGTGGTCGACGGTGCCCGACCGGCGCTGACCGGGCAGCCGCTGGCGGCACGGTGTTCGATCGTGGGCGGCGACTTCTTCGAAGCGATTCCGGCCGGCCACGACCGCTACCTCCTGTTGGCGATCGTCCACGATTGGGCCGACGAGGAGGCCGTCGCCATCCTTCGACGCCTCCATCCGCTCTGGGCGACGGCGGCCGAGCGCTGGTGGTCGAGACGACCCTGACCCGATCGGGGCCACGACACCTTCGCCGCCGCCAGCGATCTCCTGATGTTGACGCTGGCGGGCGGAGCGAACGGACGACCGCGACAGCATCAGGCCCTGTTCTCGGTCGCCGGACTGAGGCTGGAGACCACCCACCTGCTCCCGACCGGTTTCGTCGCCTACGAGCTGTGCGGCGAGCCGCTGTCCACCGAGGGCGAGCCGCCGGGCGGCTGACCCCCGGCGCGGTGGTGCCGGATGAGGGCCTCCAGATCGCTGACCGCCTGATCGACCCGGTCGTTGATGACGAACTCGGCCCCCAGCTCACGGGCCAGCCGGCGCTCCTCGACCGCCTTGGCCATCCGGGCCTCGACCCGATCGGGCTGATCCCCCCGGCCCTCGAGCCGCGAGCGCTGCTCCTCGGGCGACGGGGCGTCGATGAAGATGCAGAGCGGATCCTCGACCAACGAAGAGACGGTGGTGGCCCCCACGATGTCGATCTCGAGGACGACGTCGCAGCCCTCGGGCGGTTCGGGATGGGGGGTGCCCTGGCGGTAGTCGAGGAAGTCGACCCACTCGAGGAACCCACCGCGCTCCACGTGGGCGTCGAACTCGGCGCGGGTCACGAAGCGGTAGGCGTCGGGGTCCTCACCCGGACGGCGCTGGCGGGTGGTCCACGATCGGCTGAGCCAGAGGGTGGGATCGCGGGCCATCAACTGCTCGACGACGGTGCCCTTGCCCACCCCGCCCGGACCGCTGACCACGATAATCATCCCTGCCCCGGTCGACCGGTCATCGCTCCAGCTCCTCGATCAGGCTCCGACGCCGATCTGCGTCGAGCTGGTCGATCCGGTGCGACTCGGGGATCCCGACGGCCTCGAGCAGGCGACGGGCCCGGACCTTGCCGACGCCCGGGACCGCCTCGAGCACGGTCAGGATCTTGATGTCGGAGACCATCGACTCGTCCGCCGATCGCTCGAACACCCCGCCGAGCGCGGCCGATCCGTCGGCGACGGCCGCCACGACGTCGGCGCGGACGGATCGGATCTCGGCTGCCTTCGCCAGGGCTGCGTCCCGGGCCGGGTCCGACACCACGGGACGCCTACCCGTCGAGTGCCTGTGCGACCTCGGCCGCGATGGCCGAGGCGGCAGCGGCCGGTTCGTCGGCCTGCGTGACCGGACGACCGATCACCAGGAGATCCGCGCCCTCGCGGACGGCGGTGCCCGGCGTCGCCGCCCGGCTCTGGTCGTGATGGTCGCTGCCTTCGGGCCGGATCCCCGGAACGACCCGGATCAGGCGGGGGGCCAGCTGGCGAGCGTCGCCGAGGTCTTCGGACGCACACACGATCCCCTGGCAACCGGCTTCGACGGCCATCGCGGCCCGTTTCGGCATGATGTGCGGCGGCGCGTCGGCGTCGCTGGTCAACACCGTGACCGCCAGCGCCTTCGGAGCGGGAAGTCCGGCGTTGTCGGCGCCGCGGGCCAGGCCCTCGACGCCGGCCTGGAGCACCGCCTGGCCGCCGTGGGCGTGCAGGGTGAGGTAGGAGACGCCCAGCGCTCCCAGCACGTGAGCGGTGCGCTCGACCGTGTTGGGGATGTCGTAGAGCTTCAGGTCGCAGAAGACCTCGTAGCCCAGATCCATGAGACTGCCGATGGCGTCGGGCCCGGCGGCGGTGTACAGCTCCAGTCCGACCTTGGCCACGCCGAACCAGTCCTTCATCTGGCGGGCCAGCCGCGTCGCCTCGACGAGGTCATCGACATCGAGAGCGAGCGCCAGGCGCGCCTTGACGTCGTCGGTGGCTACTTCAGTGGACATGGGATCCTCCGGTCAGGTCCTGTACTCGCGCGACGCCATGCGTCGCACACCATTCGATCACGCCGTCCTGAATCCGTCGCGGCACCGACGGATCGGCGAACGACGCCGTCCCGACCTGCACCGCAGCGGCTCCGGCCAGCAGCAGCTCCACCGCGTCGAGCGCTGTCGCCACCCCTCCCACGCCGACGATCGGCAGATCGGGAATTGCCTGGAAACAGTCATAGACGGCCCGAACGGCAATCGGGTGGATGGCCGGGCCCGACAGCCCTCCCCCACCACCCCCCAGCGCCGGCCGGCGGGTCTCGACGTCGATCACCATGCCCATCATCGTGTTGATGAGGGTCACCGCATCGGCACCCGCCTCACGAGCGGCCCTGGCGATCGGCACCAGGTCGGTGACGTTGGGGCTGAGCTTGGCCCACCGGGGCCGGCCGACCGCTTCGGTGGCCTCGACCACCGCGGCCGTCGTCGACGGGTCGTGGGCGAACACGCGGGAGCGGTCCTCGAGGTTGGGGCACGACACGTTGACCTCGACCGCCACGATCGACGCGGGAGCGTCGGCGAGCGCGGCCGCAGCGGCTGCGTATTCGTCGACGGTGCGACCCCAGATGCTGACCACGATGCGCGCCCCGGAGGCCTCCAGGGAGGGCAGGTCGTCACGTCGCCAGGCGGGGATCCCCGGCCCCTGAAGGCCGACGCTGTTGATCATGCCGCCGACCGTCGGCAACAGGCGTGGCGCCGGGTTGCCGGCCCACGGTTCGGCCGACAGCGACTTCACGACGACCGCACCGAGGACGGACAGATCCATCCCGACCGACAGCTCGGTGGCGTGGCCGCCCGTTCCCGACGCGGTCATGATCGGGGCCGGCAGCGTGACCGCACCGACCGACACGGACGCGTCGACCGCCGTCGCCGGGACCGGAGAGGCCGCGCCGGACGTCACGGCTCGATCACGAGTTGATCGGCGCCCACACCTCGGTGGAACTCCTGGAGACTGCGTACCTGAAGGGCGTGCTTGTTCCAGTCGCCGACCCCGATGGCCGCGGCGAGACCGGCCGCGGCCGTGGTGAGCAGCGGGACGCCGTGCTCGCCGGCCGCCGACCGGATGTGGGCACCGTCGGCGCGGGGACCGCGACCTCGGGGGCTGTTGATGACCAGGTCGATCTTGCCGGACGAGATCAATTCGACCGCGTCGGTCCCGGTGCCCTCCCCCAGCTTGGCCACGACGGTGTCGACCTCGATCCCCTCGAGTTGCAGCCGCTCGGCGGTGCCCGAGGTGGCGGCCAGCCCGAAGCCCTGCTGGCGGAACCGACGGGCGACCTCGATCCCCACGTCCTTGTCGCGATCGGCCAACGACAGGAACACGGTGCCGCCGTCGGGAAGCCGTTCACCGGCGGCGATCTGGCTCTTGGCGAACGCCAGCCCGTAGGTGAGATCGATCCCCATCACCTCACCGGTCGAGCGCATCTCGGGACCGAGCACGGCGTCGGCCTCGGGGAACCGATTGAACGGAAGGACCGCTTCTTTCACCGCCACGTGGTCGCCTTCGACGTGGGGAACGAGCAGCCCTTCGGTGCGGAGCTCCTCGAGCGTAGCGCCCACCATGATGCGGGCCGCCAGGTTGGCCAGCGGCACCCCGGTGGCCTTGGCGACGAACGGCACGGTGCGTGAGGCCCTCGGATTGGCCTCGATCACGTAGACCTCGTCGTCCTTGACCGCGAACTGGACGTTGATGAGTCCCCTGACGTCCAGCTCGGTCGCGATGTGCCGAGCGTGCCGCTCGATGGTCGCCAGGACGTCGTCGGAGAGCGTCGGCGGCGGGATCACGCAGGCGCTGTCGCCGCTGTGGACCCCGGCTTCCTCCACGTGCTCCATCACGGCGCCGATCACCACCTCGCCGGTGGCGTCGCGCAGGGCGTCGACGTCGACCTCGGTGGCATCCTCGAGGAATCGGTCGATCAGGACCGGCCGCTCGCTGCTGAGGCCGCCCTCGCGTCCCAGGGAGCCGAACCCGGCCAGCTCGGCCATGGCCCGTTCGAGCTGCTGATCGTCGTACACGATCTCCATCGCCCGCCCGCCGAGCACGTAGGACGGGCGCAGCAGGGCGGGGTAGCCGATGTCCTCGACGATCTCGAGCGCCTCGTCCAGGCCCGAGGCGGTGCCACCGGGAGGCTGGGGGACGTCGAGGCGGGCACAGAGTGCGTTCCACTGCTCGCGGTCCTCGGCCAGATCGATCGAGGCCGGCGGGGTCCCGAGGATGAGGTCGGCGGGAAGCTGGTCGGCGAGCTTCAGCGGGGTCTGGCCGCCCAACGCCACGATCACGCCCACCACCTCGCCGCTGGCCTGCTCGGCCGCGATGACGTTGCTGACCTCTTCGAAGGTGACCGGCTCGAAGTACAGCCGGTCGCTGGTGTCGTAGTCGGTCGAGACCGTCTCGGGATTGCAGTTGACCATGATGGTCTCGTAGCCCGCATCGCCCAGGGCGAAGGAGGCGTGGACGCAGCAGTAGTCGAACTCGATTCCCTGCCCGATCCGGTTGGGCCCCGACCCCAGGATGATGACCTTGCGCCGGTCGGAGGGACGGACCTCGCTCTCCTCCTCGTAGGTCGAGTAGTGGTACGGGGTCTCGGCGTCGAACTCGGCACCGCAGGTGTCGACGGTCTTGAAGGTGGGCAGCACACCCTCGGCTTCGCGGGCGGCCCGGATGGTCCGCTCGTCCTCACCCAGGAGGTACCCGAGCTGGCCGTCGGAGAATCCCATGCGTTTGACCCGGCGCCACAGCGCACGATCCATGGCCCCGAAGCCGCGTTCGGTCACCTCGGCCCGAAGCTCGACGATCTGGAGGATCTGATCGAGGAACCACGGGTCCACCTTGGTGGCCTCGTAGACCCGTTCCACGCCGAGGCCCCGTCGCAGGGCGGACTCGAGCTGGAAGGGGCGGTCGGGCGTGCCGATCGCCGCGGCCGCCAGCAGCTCGTCGTCGTCGAGGTGATCGAACTCGCTCTCGCCCGGATCGGCATTGAGCCCCATCCGCCCCTGCTCCAGCGAGCGCATGCCCTTCTGGAGCGACTCGGGGAAGGTCCGACCGATCGCCATCGCCTCGCCGACCGACTGCATCGACGTTCCCAGTTGGCCACTGGTGCCGGGGAACTTCTCGAAGGCCCACCGCGGCACCTTCGTCACCACGTAGTCGATCGTGGGCTCGAAGCTGGCCGGGGTCTCCCGGGTGATGTCGTTGGGGATCTCGTCGAGCGTGTAACCCACCGCCAGCTTCGCCGCGATCTTGGCGATCGGGAACCCCGTGGCCTTCGAGGCCAGCGCCGAGGATCGGCTGACCCGGGGATTCATCTCGATGATCACCATGTTGCCCGAGTCGGGGTCGATGGCGAACTGCACGTTGGAGCCGCCGGTCTCGACGCCCACCCGTCGGATGCAGGTGAACGCGGCGTCGCGCATCACCTGGTACTCGACGTCGCTGAGGGTCTGGGCCGGCGCCACGGTGATGGAGTCGCCGGTGTGCACCCCCATCGGGTCGAGGTTCTCGATCGCGCAGATGATCACGCAGTTGTCCGCCCGGTCGCGCATGACCTCGAGCTCGTACTCCTTCCAGCCGGCGATGGATTCCTCGATCAGGATCTCGGTGATGGGACTGGCGTCGAGGCCACCGGTGGCGATGCGCTCGAACTGCTCGGGCGTCGACGCGATCCCGGTCCCCCGCCCTCCCAGGATGTAGGCGGGCCGCACGACCACCGGCAGACCGATCGTCTCGACGACCTCGTAGGCCTCCTCGAGGGTGTGCGCCACACCGGACTCGGGCACGTCCAGTCCCACCCCGGTCATGGCGACCTTGAACTGCTCCCGGTCCTCGGCCGTGGCGATGGCCTCGGCGTCGGCGCCGATCAACTCGACGCCGTAGCGGTCGAGCACGCCGCGGCGCTCCAACTCCATGGCCAGGTTCAACGCGGTCTGGCCGCCCAGGGTGGGCAACACCGCGTCGGGACGCTCCCGCTCGATGATGGCGGTGAGGACGTCGGGGTCGAGCGGCTCGACGTAGGTGGCGTCGGCGAAGTCCGGGTCGGTCATGATCGTCGCCGGATTCGAGTTGGCCAGGATCGTGCGATAGCCCTCGTCGCGCAGCACCCGGCAGGCCTGCGTTCCCGAGTAGTCGAACTCACACGCTTGCCCGATGACGATCGGTCCGGAGCCGATCAGCAGGATGGACTCGATGTCGGTGCGGCGCGGCATCAGACGGTGGCTCCCATGAGGTCGGCGAATCGATCGAAGAGGTGGGCGGCATCGTGTGGGCCCGGTCCGGCTTCGGGGTGGTACTGGACAGAGAACGCCCGGAGATCGGGGCAGGCGAGGCCCTCGACGGTTCCGTCGTTGAGGTTGCGGTGGGTGATGGTGGCCCGGTCGATCGGCGCGTCGGCTACGCAGTAGTTGTGGTTCTGGCTGGTGATGTCGATCCGGCCGGTGGGCAGGTCGCGGACCGGGTGGTTGCCGCCGTGGTGGCCGAACGGGAGCTTGTACGTGGCCGCACCGAGGGCGGTGGACAGCAGCTGGTGGCCCAGGCAGATCCCGAAGATCGGGATCTCGCCGAGCAGCTCACCGATGGTGTCGGCCGCAACGGCGACGGCGGACGGGTCCCCCGGTCCGTTCGACAGGAAGACGCCGTCGGGCTCGGCGGCCATGATCTGGTCGACGCCGGCGGTGGCGGGCACCACGTGGACCGAGCCGAGGTGGGAGAGGTGACGCAGGATCGTGGTCTTGATGCCGAAGTCCAGCGCGACGATGCGACGCGACGGGGCGTCGGTCGCCGCCGCGAACTCGTACGGCTCGTCGCACGTGACCGTGGCGACGAGGTCGATGCCGTCGGTCCCCGGTTCGGCCGCGGCAGCGGCCTTGAGCTCGACCTCGGAGGCGGTCCCGAACGCTCCCGGCATGGCGCCGGCATCGCGGATGTGGCGGGTCAGTCGGCGCGTGTCGATGCCGCTGATGCCCGCCAGGTTGCGCCGGGCCAGCCACGCGTCGAGGTCGCCCTGGTTCCGGACCCCGCTGGGTCGGCGGACGAGGTCGCGCATGATGACGCCCCGGCAGAACGGGCGACGAGACTCGTCATCGGCATCGTTGACGCCGTAGTTGCCCAGGTGGGGATACGTGAAGGTGATGATCTGGCCGGCGTACGACGGGTCGCTGAGGACCTCCTGGTACCCCGCCATGACCGTGTTGAAGACCACCTCGCCGGTGACCAGACCACCGGGCGGGGTGGCTCCCACGGCCTCACCCTCGAACGTGGTGCCGTCGGCGAGGACGAGCGCTGCCGGTTGCGGTTTGGGATTCATCGCTGTGCCTCTCCATCGTGGACGACCAGTTCTCCGCTGCGGATCGTATGCCGCACCTTGCCGGTCACCTCGCGGCCCGCGTACGGGGTGTTGCGGGCCCGACTGGCGAGCGCATCGGGATCGACGGTCCACCGAGCGGTCGGGTCGAAGACGACGATGTTGGCCGGCCGCCCTTCGCGCAGGGGGCCGCCATGGCGATCGCCGATCCCGCCGATCCCGGCCGGCACCCAGGACATCCGGGCCAGGAGGTCGACCAATGGCAGCTCGAGCCGCTCGAGCGCCAACGGCAGGGCGGTCTCCAGCCCCAGCATGCCGGGTGGGGCCTCGTCCAGCGGTCGTTCCTTGCTCTCGGGGGTGTGCGGCGCATGATCGGTGGCGACCGCGTCGACCACACCGGAGCGCAGGCCGTCGATCACCGCCGTGACGTCGTCGTCGGTACGCAGCGGCGGGTTGACCTTGAACAGCGGGTCGTACGAGGCAAGCTCGGCGTGGGTGAGCGTGAAGTGATGCGGGCAGGCCTCGGCGGTCACGTCGAGCCCTTCGGCGCGCGCCGCCTCGACCATCGCCACCGATCGCCGGGTCGACAGGTGCTGGAAGTGGATGGGACAACCGGTGAGGCGGGCCAGCGCGATGTCGCGCATCACCATCAGCTCCTCGGCCTCGGCCGGCTGGCCCGGGAGCCCGAGCCGGCTGGACCACTCGCCCTCGTGCATGACGCCGTCGCCGGCCAGCGCGCTGTCCTCACAGTGCTGGGCCAGGCGCACGCCCAGGCCGGACGCGTACTCCATCGCCCGACGCATCAGTCCGGGATCCTGCACCCCGGTGCCGTCGTCGGTGAAGATCCGTACGCCGAGCTCGACCATCTCGGCCATGGGCGCCAGCTGCCCACCGGCCCGCCCCACGGTGATCGCTCCGGACACCTCGATGTCACACAGCGAGTCGCGACCGAGGTCCTGGACCTCTCGCACGACGGCGGCGCAGTCGATGGCGGGCGTGGTGTTGGGCATGGCGACGACGGCGGTGAACCCGCCCAGCGCCGCGGCGCGGGATCCGGACTCGATGGTCTCGGCCTCCTCCAGACCGGGCTGGCGGAGATGGGCGTGCAGGTCGACCAGACCGGGCCCGACCACACAGCCGCCGGCGTCGACGACCACATCGCCGTCGAGGTCGGCGCCGACGGCCGACGATCACGCCGTCGTCGACGAGCAGATCCAGACCGTCGCGGACGCCGTCCACATCGATCAGCTGCCCGCCCTTGATCACGATGCTCATCGATCCGTCTCCTTCCCGGCCACCAGGCCGGGTTCGTTGTTCGCTGCTGAGCACGAGGAACAGCACCGCCATGCGAACGGCGACGCCGTTGCGGACCTGGTCGATCACCAGGGTCTGGGGCAGGTCGGCCACGTCGCCGGCGATCTCGACGCCCCGGTTCATCGGGCCGGGGTGCATGATCACGGCCTCGGGACCCAGCGCGTCGACCCGGCGGCGGGTCAGCCCGAACCGGGCCGTGTACTCGCGCAGCGACGGCACGAGCGCCTCGGTCATCCGCTCGTTCTGCATCCGCAACAGGTAGATCGCGTCGAGCTTGGGCAGTACCTCGTCCAGGTCTTCGGTCGTCTCGACCGGCCATCCCTCGGTCGAGGGCGGCAGCAGGGTGGGCGGCGCCACCAGCGTCACCCTGGCGCCCAGGGTGGTGAACGCCAGTACGTCGGAGCGCGCCACCCGGGAGTGTTTGATGTCGCCCACGATGGCGATGTGTTTGCCTACGAGGCTGCCGATGCGACTGCGAAGCGTGTAGCAGTCGAGCAGGGCCTGGGTGGGATGCTCGTGCCATCCATCGCCGGCGTTGATCACCGACGCCTCGGTCCACTGGGTGACCTGCACCGGGACCCCCGCCGACGAGTGCCGGACGACGATGGCGTCGACGCCCATGGCCGAGATGGTCTGCACGGTGTCGCGCAGCGACTCGCCCTTCTTGACCGACGAGGACGACACCGAGAAGTTCATCGTGTCGGCCGACAGCCGACGCGCCGCCGCCTCGAACGAGAGCCGGGTGCGGGTGGAGTCCTCGTAGAACAACCAGGCGACGGTGCGGCCTCGCAGAGCTGGCGCCCGGGGGATGGCGCGCTGTGACACCTCGACGAAGCTGTCGGTGAGGCGGAGGATCTGCTCGAGGTCGTCGGCGTCGAGATCGGCGATCGAGAGCAGATGGTTCACTTGACCATCTCCCCCAGCTCGACCCCGTCGGCGGTCACGTTGACCACCTCGTCGCGTCGGGTGGGGAGGTTCTTGCCGACGAAGTCGGGCCGGATCGGCAGCTCACGGTGGCCGCGGTCGACCATCACGGCCAACTGGATCGATCGAGGTCGACCGAAGTCGTGCAACGCGTCGAGCGCGGCGCGGATCGTCCGACCGGTGAACAGCACGTCATCGACCAGGATGACGATCTGCCCGTCGACGTCGAAGTCGATCTCGGTGGCCGCCTCGGGCATGACCGGTCGGATCCCGATGTCGTCGCGGTGCAACACCACGTCGAGGGTCCCGAGCGGGGGCTCGGTGGCGTCGATGTCGAGCAGCGCGGCGCGCAGATCCGTCGCCAGTGGCACGCCGCCGGTCTGGAGCCCGATCAGGACGAGCTCGTCGGCGCCGTGGTTGCGCTCGATGATCTCGTGGGCCATCCGCCAGGTGGCCCGATGGAGATCGTCACCGTCCATCACCTTGCTCTTCGCATGAAAAACGCCCCCGAATGGGGGCGTCATCCGCCGTTCGCGTTCGGCCACGCAGTCTCCTCATCCGTCTGGGCCTCACCGGACCCGCTTCACGGTCGAGGAGGATCGTAGCCTCTGTCGCGAGCGCGCGACGTGCCGGAACCCACCGGGGTCAGACCCCGTGCACTCCGCTACGAGCCAGGCTGGATCTGGAGGGCATAGTGCACCGTCACGGTGCGTTTTCGACCCCAGATTCGGCCGGGCGGACCTCGGTTGCGATCCGCGCTAGTAGGCCGTTGACGAACCGGCTCGACTCGTCGGTGGAGAACTCACCGGCCAGTGCCACCGCCTCGCTGATGATGGCGCCGGTGGGCACGTCGGGACGCTCCTCCAGCTCGTACACGGCCATCCGGAGGATGGCGCGGTCGGTGGCGGGCATGCGGTCGACGGCCCACCCTTTCGAGTAGCGGCCCAGCAGCTGATCGATCGCGTCGCGTCGTGCGTCGGCGCCGGTGGCCAGATCGACGGCGAACGGATCGGGATCGGTGGGCAGCTCGGTCAGGATCTCGGCCACCGGCTGGTCCTTCTGCTCGGCCTCGTAGAGCAGTCCCATCGCCCGCTCCCGGGCCGTGTGCCGCGTCTGGCTCATGACACGCTCGCCTTCTGGCACCTGCGGCGCGCCGTGCGGCTCATGCCCGTGACAGGTACTCACCCGAGCGCGTGTCCACCTTGACCCGCTCGCCCGGCTCGACGAACAGCGGCACCTGGACGATCAACCCGGTCACCAGCGTCGCCGGCTTGCGGGCCCCGGATACGCGATCACCCTGGATGCCCGGCTCGGTCTCGGCGATCTCCAGCTCGACCGCCGCAGGCAGATCCACTCCGACCACCTCGTCGCCGAACATCTGGAGGACGGCGGTGGAGCCCTCGACCAGGTAGTTGGCCGCATCGTCGATCTGGGCCTCGGGGACCGCGCCCTGCTCGTAGGTCTCGTTGTCCATGAACACGAACCCCTCGCCGTCCCGGTACAGGTACTGCTTCTCGCGCTTGTCGATGACGGCCCGCTCGAGCGACTCGCCGGCCCGGAAGGTCCGGTCGACGACCGACCCCGCCCGCACGTTCTTCATCTTGGTGCGCACGAAGGCCGGGCCCTTGCCCGGTTTCACGTGCTGGAACTCGATGACCTTCCACAGACCGCCGTCGATCTCGAGGGTCATCCCGTTCTTGAAGTCGTTCGTGGATACCGATGCCATGGGGCTCACTCTCTGCACGGGCCGGCAGGACCCGCGGCGTCGGGGCGCCACGGTAGTGCCAGGACCGAGGAGGGTGCCGACCCGGGCCGGGGGCCGGGCTTTGCCGGTCAGCCGACGGCGGGTTCCTTCGGGGCGGCCGTCAGCCGCTCGGCGCCGCCGGGGGTGACCAGCACCGTGTCCTCGACCCGCACGCCACCCTCGCCGGGGAAGTAGACGCCCGGCTCGACGGTGATGACACAGCCGGCTTCGAGGACGGCGTCGGACTGCCGTCCCAGCATGGGCGGCTCGTGGATCTCCAGACCGACGCCGTGGCCGACGCCGTGCACGAACGCGTCGGCCAGCCCCTCGGCGGCCAGGACCTCCCGGCAGGCCCGGTCGACCTCTGAGCCGATCGAACCCGGCCGCGCCATCGCCACGCCCGCTTCCTGCGCCCCGGTCACCGCATCGAGCAGGAACTGCTGCCGGTCGGTCGGCGCCCCCGTCACGTAGGTCCGGGTCATGTCGGACCGATAGCCGTCGACTTCGGCACCGATGTCGACGACGATCAGATCGCCGGCCTGCACCCGCCGGGGTCCCGCCCCGTGGTGCGGCCGGGCGCCGTTGGGCCCGGACGCCACGATCAGGTCGTAGCCGGCCCGGTCGGCACCGCCGGCTCGCATGCGTCCCTCCAGGTCCCAGGCCAGATCGGCCTCGGTTCGTCCCACGAGCCCGCCGGTGAGCACCTCGGCCAGCGCCCGATCGGTGATGGCGGCGGCACGACGGATGCGGTCGACCTCGCCGGGCTGCTTGACCGAACGCAGCGTCCGCAGCGACGGATCGACCGGCATCACCTCGACGTCGGGCAGCCACCGATCGGAGAGCGTCCGCTGGAAGTCCCAGCTCACGTCGTCGGCCTCGAGGCCGACGGTGGCGGCGGACCCCAGCACCTCCCGCATCGGGTCCTGGAGCTCCCTGGTCACCACCACCGAAACCGCGTCGAGGTCGACCTCGTCCCGAGCCTGCTCCCGGTACCGGCCATCGGTGACCAACACCAGCTCGTCGTCGGTGACCACGACCGTCCCGGCACTTCCGCTGAACCCGGTGAGCCATCGGATGCTCGGCCCACTCGACACCACGATCGCGTCGAGCCCGGCGCCGAGCGTCGCTCGAAGCCGACGGCGGTGGATCGAGCGGTCGATCGGCGGAAGGTCCACCGCTACGGGAGCCGGCGGCGGGTCGACGGTCACGCCAGGAGATGGGCGACCGCGTCGACCGCCATGATCAGCCCCCGTCCGCCCAGGCCCGAGATGGTCGCCGTCGCCACCGGCGCGACCACCGACGTGCTCCGCCAGGCGTCGCGGGCCGCCGGGTTGGACAGGTGCACCTCGATCACCGGACCGGGAAAGGCGGCCAGCGCGTCGTGGAGCGACCAGGAGTAATGCGTGAACGCCCCGGGATTGATGATGATCGCGGTCGATTCGACCCGAATGGCCTCGTGGACGAGCTCGACCATCTCCCCCTCGTGGTTGGTCTGGTGGTGGACCACCTCGAGTCGGTGGCCATGGGCGGCCTGCACCATGGCGTGGACGTGATCCTCGAGCCGCTCGGCCCCGTAGATCTCGGGCTCGCGGGTGCCCAGCAGGTCCAGGTTCGGCCCGCTCATGGCTTGGATGGTGGTCACGGTCTGCTCCTCACTCGGGTGTCTCCATGGCGGCCAACGCGCTGCGTACGGCGTCCTCGGGGACACCGGGAACCACCTCGACGCCGTCCGGTCCGTCGAGGATGAACGTCAGGCCCGACGCGGCCTTCTTGTCCCGCCGCATGAGATCGATGAGGCGGCCGTCGGCCATCCCCTCGGGGATCCGGTCGGGCAGGCCGAACCGCGCCACCACCCGGCGGTGCTCGGCGACCCGGTCGTCGTCGATCCGGCCGATCTGGCGGGCCAGGACCGCAGCGAAGACCAACCCCACCCCGACCGCTTCACCGTGCCGAAGCCGGTGGCGGCCTGCGGTCTCGATGGCGTGGGCCAGCGTGTGTCCGTAGTTGAGTAGCGCCCGCCGGCCCCCCTCGCGCTCGTCGGCGGCCACGGTGGCGGCCTTGATCCGCACGCACGCCGCCACCTGCTCGTCCCGGGGCATCTCGGCCAGATCGCCCGATCCGGGACCGGCGTCTCCCAGGAAGTGGTACTTGGCGACCTCACCCATCCCGCTGAGGAGCTCGGCCGGCGGCAGGGTGTCGAGCGTCTCGGTGTCGCACAACACGGCATGCGGCTGCCAGAACGCACCGACCAGGTTCTTGCCCTCGGGGAGGTTGACGCCGGTCTTGCCTCCGATGGCGGCATCGATCTGACCGAGCAGGGTGGTGGAGACGTGCACGACCGGGAGGCCCCGGTGGTAGACCGCGGCGGCGAACCCCGCCACGTCGGTGACCACCCCGCCGCCGACACCGATCACCACGTCCGATCGGGTCAGGCCCCATCGGCTGAACCGGCGGCAGAGCTCCTCGACCGTGCCGAGGGTCTTGGCGTCCTCGCCCTCGGGCATCAGAAACGTCTCGTGTTCGATTCCCGGGTCGACCCACCAGGGGATGGCACGCTGGGTGATGACGGCCGCCCGGCGGACACCCTCGGGGAGCGTCGCGGAGAGTCGGTCGCGCACCCCGCGCCCGACCAGCACGTCGTAGGACCGATCGCCCAGCGGCACCGGAACCGTGATCATGCGGCCTCGAGGGTCTCGATGGCCGCCGCCACGGCGTCGGCCACGTCATCGACGTCGGCGTCGATCGCCACCCGGGTGTGGGCGGCCGCCTCGTAGCAGGCGAATCGCTCGTCGCGGAGCCGGGTCAGGCGCTCCGCCATCGGCTGGCCGCTGAGGAGGGGGCGACTGCCGTCGTCGTCGAGTCGGGCGACGATCCTGGCGATGGGCGGGTCGAGCCACACGACGGTGCCGCGCTCGCGCATGGCAGCGCGCGACCCGGCGTCCAGCACCGCACCGCCTCCGGTGGCGATCACCGAGGCGGTCTCCGACCGCAGAGCGTCGGCCACCAGACGGCGTTCGGCCTGACGGAAGGCTGGCTCGCCTTCCCGCCGGAACAAATCGGCGACGGTGGTCCCCGCCTCGAACTCGATCAGCGCATCGGTGTCGACGAAGGTCCGATCCAGCCGTTCGGCCAGGCGTCGACCCGTCGCGGTCTTTCCCGAACCCATGACGCCGACGAGGACGAGGTGGCGGTCGGTCGGCATGCCGCCAGGGTAGAGCGTGTCAGCTTCCGCGCTGGAGCCAATCGACCAGCGGTTGGCTGGCCAGGATCACCGCGACCGCTCCCGCGGCCAGCGAGGGGCCGAAGGGGAACGCCAGGCTGCGCCGACGGACGATCATCAGCCAACCGCCGATGAGGGCACCGATCGCACAGCCGATTCCGAGGGCGAACAGCACGAGCGGCACGTACAGCCACCCGACCGCCATGCCCAGGAGCAGCCCGAGCTTCACGTCGCCGAATCCCATCCCGCGGGGTGAGATCAGCCAGGTCAGGGCCAGGACACCGGAGTAGGCAAGGGCGCCGATCGCCGCACCGATCCAGCTCAGCTTGACCTCACCGAGCAGGGAAGCGCCGATGAGCGCCAGCGCGGTGACGCCGAGGCCGGGAAAGAGAATCCGGTCGGGGATGCGCAGTTGGTAGAGGTCGACGGTCGAGAGCGCCACCAGCAGGCCGGCCACGATCAGGTACGGAACCAGCGCCGGCGAGAGCCCGAAGCGAAACGCAACGGACGCACTCAGCAGGGCCGTGACCACCTGGATCGCCAGACCGGCCCGAGGCCCGACGGTCGCGCCGGGTGGGACACCCGGCTCCGCGTTGAGCTCCTCGATCGTCTCCTCGTCCATCACCAGGTCGGCGCACGATCGCTCGATCATGGGGATCAGGACCAGGCGGGCCGCGACGGCGCCCGCGATGGCGAGGACGACGGCCAGGATGACGTCGACCATCAAGGCTCGTGCCGTGACCGGCAACCGGCAAACGTTGGCGGTTGCGGCACTAGTCGTCGGCGATACCGAGGAACTCGGCCACACTCTCCGGCGGCACGTTGGCCTCCCGGAGGGCGTCCATCGCAGCCTCTCGCTCCTCGTCGTTCGATGCATCCGCAGCCGCTGCGACGGCCTTGGCCGCGTCGGGGCTCAAGCTGGCCAGCTGCCGGGCCATGTCGGCGGCGGCGTTCGACTCGTCCAGGACCGCGACCGGCTCGGCCGAGACCTCTGATGCGCTGTCGACCGGAACCGGAACCGGCGGCGCGGCGAGGCCGGGGCCCCATGCGCCGTCGTTGGCCGGCGGGAGGGCGCTGTCGAAGGCGGTCGCACCCTCGTAGGCGATCGGTTGGAGCGGGTGCGTCTCGGAATCGTCGGCGACCGACTCGGCCGGCTCGTCGAACGGCGAGACGAAGAGCGGGGCGTCGTCGACGGCCGGTTCCGGCTCGGGCATCCGGAATCCGTCGGTCCCTTCCTCGGCGTCCATGGGCGCATCGTCGAACGGCGACTCGAGCGACGAGTCCGACTCGCCGACCTCGTCGTCGGAGCTGTCCTTCCAGTTCGGCTCGGCCAGGTCGAAGGGCGTCTCGGCCTCCTCGACGTCGGCAACCTCGTCGACCGCCTCGACCATGTCGGTCGGCTCTTCCAGGCTGGCCAGGTCGGCCTCGACGAGATCTCTCATGGCTCGCAGCAGGTCCAGATCACCGAGCTCGAGCGCGGTGCCGATGTCCCGGATGGTGCACGACCGGCCCGCGGCCACGATCGAGTTCCAGAGGCCCTGGTTGATCTCGACCTTCTCCTTGGGCAGTTCCTCGACCAACGCGACGGTGTGGTCGACGGAGGGCACCACCTTCTCGAGGCGACGGAACTCGGCGAGCATCGTCTCGGCCGCACCCAAGAGTGCGTCGACGTCGACCGGCTCGTCGGGTGTGGTGCACGTGCGGTCCTCTTCGAACGAGAACTCGCCCACCTCGAACCGGAGCAGCTCGAACAGGATGTCCACCATTTCGGCCTCGTCCTGCGCCGTGTCGGCGCGACCACCGATCAGCCGGCCGTCGTCCAGCCATGTGCCGCCATTGCCGCGATCACCGGTCAGAGCGAGAAAGCCGGACTTCTCGGTGCCGGCCAGCAGCCTGAGCACCTCGGGGATCGTGAAACTGTCGAGAGAGCCGTGCAGAGCCACGAGGGGCCTCCAAAAGGAATGAGCTTGACCCCGTTCACGTCGGCATCGGCCGGCCCGACTTCAGCACTTCAGGAGATTTCTTCAGCGGCCCGTTCAACAAGGGCCCGGCGGGCCGCGCCGTTCATGACGGCGATCGGGGCGTCGCGCCCGGTCCACAGCCGGATCGCCAGCGCCGCCTGGTGCACGAGCATGCCGACCCCGTCGACGGCGACGAGGCCTCGCCTGCGGGCCTCGGCCAGGAGCGGCGTCTCGATCGGCTCGTACACGAGATCGGCCACGACCTGCTGGGGGCCGAGCCGCTCGGGATCACAGGGCAACGCCCCATCGCGCATGCCCACCGAGGTGGCGTTGACCACCACGTCGGCGCCGGCGAGGTCGTCGGCGTCGCCGGGTCGGGCCACGGGGGCCAGAGCGGCCGCCTGCACCGCCCGATCCTGCGAGCGGTTCACCACGACCACTTCGGCGGCGCCGTTCGCTGCGAGCGCGGCGATCACCGACCGGGCTGCGCCTCCCGCCCCCAGGATGGCAACCCGACGATCGACGACGGAGACGCCGGCGTCGGCCAGTGCGGCGCAGAACCCGGCGCCATCGGTGTTGGCGCCCGCCAGGCCCTCGTCGTCGCGGTAGACACAGTTGACCGCCCGGAGCGTTCGGGCCAGTGGGTCGAGGCGTTCGAGCGCATCGGCGACCTCCGCCTTGAGCGGCATGGTCACCGAGCAGCCCTGCAGTCCCAGCGTCCGCATGGCGTCCAACGCATCGGCCCCGCCGCCGGCTCCCACCTGGAAGGCGACGAACGCCCAGTCCAGGCCCATGTCGGCGAACGCCGCGTTGACGATGGTCGGCGAGAGGGAGTGATCGACCGGATCGCCGAGGACGGCCGCCACGCGGGTGCGGGCGCCGGGGGTCAACAGCCCGAGCCGTCGAGAATCCCGGCGTCGCGGCTGGCGGCCTTCTGGTTCTCGAACTCCGATGCGCTGTCCGTGAACAGGTGGGTCCCGTCGCAGGACTTGAGCACGTAGTACAGCCACGGCCCGTCCTCGGGGTTCAGGGCGGCCGTGAGCGAGGCCCGTCCCGGTGATGCGATGGGCGTGGGCGGCAGCCCCTCGTAGATCCGGGTGTTGTAGGGGGTGTCGAACTCGAGCTCGGACTCGGTCAGGCCGAACGTGGGGTCCTCGGGTGAGCCCGGCTGGCCCGAGAAGCTGCGGAGCGGCTCGATCACGTAGATGAGCGACGCGTCGATGCCCAAGGGAATCCCCTGGGCCAGACGGTTGTAGATGACGCGCGCAACCTTGCCGCGCTCCTCGTCAGCGGCGGTCTCCTTCTCGATCAGGCTGGCGGCGATGACCGTCTGGTACGGATCGAGCAGCACCCGTTCGGCGGACTGGCCGAGGCCGACGTCGTTGGCGACGACGTCGAACTGGGCGACCATTCGCTGGAGGGTGCTGGTGGCCGTGGCGCCCTCGCGGTCGAACTGGTACGTCTCCGGGAAGAGGAATCCTTCGAGCCCCGGCGGGGCGCCGTCGGGTTTGTACTGGACCTGGACCTCGCCCGACACCGAGGCGGCGGCGAGGTCGCTGGTGGTCACCGCCTCGGAGCCGTCGCCGACGACCTCGTACACGCGCTCGGCTCGCAGGCCCTCGGGCACGGTGACGGTGTCGAAGTCGGGAGGTGCAGGACCGCCGCCGAGCTGATCGAGCGCCTCCTGGAAGGATCCTCCGACGAGCAGGTCATAGTCGCCGGCCTGGAACACGGGATCCTTGCCGGTGATGGTCAGCCAGTAGCGGAACATGGTGGCGTTCTCGATGACCCCGCTGTCCTCGAGCACGCCGGCGACGTCGCCGACGGTGGAACCCGGCTCGACGGTCACCACCGCCGTCTCGCCGGTCACCCCCTGCCCGTCGAGCTGGGTGCGGAACCAGCTCCACCCGGCGTAGAAGGCACCGCCGACGAGGAGGACCAGCACCGCGACCGTGAGGAGGCCGCGGAGGAGCGGGCTTCCCGTGCGCGGGATCCGTACGAACTCGTCGTCGTCCAGGTAGTCGTCGGCGTCGGGATCGGCGGTGAACACCGGAGCCGAGCGTGGTGGCTCGATGTGGATCTCGTCGCCGGGCTCCATCGGCGGGAGATCGTGGTCGTCGCCTTCGCCTTCGGGGAGATCGAGGATCGGGTCGTGGGTGTCCGCCACCGGACTACTCCTGCTCGGGGGGTTCGCGGTGATCCAGCCAGCCCTGGAGCATGACCGCAGCAGCAACCGCATCCACCATCGTTCGTTGCTCCCGCGTCGATACACCCTGGGCTTGGAGGTGCTGTTGAGCGACCACCGTGGTCAGGCGTTCATCGTAGGTGGCCACCGGCACCGGGAGGTGGTCATCCAGCGCCGCACACTCGGCCAGGGCCGCCTCGGCCGCCGGACCGGTGGTGCCGTCGAGGCTGGTGGGAAGCCCCACGACGACGATCTCGGCCTCCCACTCGGCCACCTCGGCCACGATCGCGCCGCGATGCTCGGCGGGGTCCGAGGTCCGGGCGATCACGCCGATCGGCGTGGCGACCGTTCCGGCGCTGTCGCCGATGGCCAGGCCGATCCGTTTGGTCCCCAGGTCGACTCCGAGGGCTCGCATGGTCACCCGCTGGGATCGAGCTGGGCCCGCACGTGGTCGAGAGCGGCGTCGATGGCGCCGGGGTCCTTGCCCCCGGCCATGGCGAGCTGCGGATCCTTGCCGCCGCCCCCGCCCACCATCGAGGCGGGTTCGGACAGCAGCTCCGACGCGTGGCGGCCGGATCCCTCGGTGACGGCCGCCACCAGGGCCACTCCCCCGGCGGCGGGTGCCCCGCCCAGGACGACCACCTCGACCCCGTCGAGATCTCGGACGGCGACCGCCAGCTCCCGCAGCTCGTTGCGCTCGATGTCGTCGACACGCGCCACGACCGCTCCATCGACCGCCTGCGCCGCGAGGCTGCGGCTGGCTCCGAGGGCCGCGCTCCGTCGCAATGCCTTCATCTCGTTGCGCAGCTCCTTGACCTCGGCCGCCCGGCGTTCGATGGCGCCGACCATGTCGTCGACCGGGACCCCCAGCAACGAGGCGGCCTGCTGGATGGTCGCCTCCTCGGCCCGAAGGCGCTCGATGGGGCCGGTGCCACTGATGGCCTCGATCCGCCGCATGTTGGAACCGATGCTGCTCTCGCTGACGATCTTGACCGGGCCGATGTCGCCCAGGGCGCCGACGTGGGTGCCCCCGCAGAGCTCGATCGAATGGGCTCCGGCGCGCAACACCCGAACGACGTCGCCGTACTTGTCCCCGAAGAAGGCGATGGCGCCCAGCTCCTGCGCCTGGGCCATGGTGGTCTCGAAGTGCTCGACCCCCTCGTTGCCCAGGATCTCGGCGTTGGCCAGGTCTTCCACTGCGGTGATCTGCTCGGGTTCGAGCGCCTCGAAGTGACTGAAGTCGAATCGCAGATGGTCGGGCCCGACGTAGCTGTCCCTGCTGTTTCACGTGATCGCCCAGGACCGACCGCAGCGCCCAGTGCAGGAGATGGGTCGCGGTGTGGTTGCGACGGATCCGGGTGCGCCGCCGGTCGTCGATGGCGGCGCTGACCGTGTCCCCCACGGCGATCACACCGTCGCCGATCCGGGCGTGATGGCCGTGCAGGCCAGGGGCGACCAGGGTCGTGTCGGTGACCTCGGCCCGCCCGTTGGGGCCGACGATGACGCCCGTGTCGCCGATCTGGCCGCCGGACTCGGCGTAGAACGGTGTCCGGTCGAGCACCAGCACCGACCCGGCCTCGCCGGCCTCGACCACGGCGAGCACGGTGGCGTCGTCGACCCGGTCCTGATCTCGGCCGAGGAACTCGGTGGGCCCGTGCCGGGCCAGGAGCGCGGCGAACTCCTCACCGTCGGCATCGGCGATGGCATCGTGGCGGGCCGCCTTGGCCCGCTGTCGCTGGGCCGTCATCTCGGCGTCGAACCCGTCGGTGTCGACGCCGACGCCGCGCTCGCGAGCGATCTCCTGGGTGACCTCCAGCGGAAAGCCATAGGTGTCGTGGAGCCGGAAGGCCACCGACCCGCTGAGCCGGCCCTCACCGGCCGATTCGAGCTCGGTGTCGAGGATGTTCGAGCCGGTGCGGAGGGTTTCGCGGAAGCGAACCTCCTCGCGCTCGGCGACCTCGCACACGACCGACTGGTTCTCGACCAGGCCGGGATAATCGGGGCCCATGATCTCGACCACCGTCTCGATGATCGACGGCGTGACGACGTCGGTCACCCCGAGGAGGTAGGCGTGACGGATGGCCCGACGCATGATGCGGCGCAGGACGTACCCGCGGTCCTCGTTGGACGGGTAGACGCCGTCGCTGATGAGAAAGGCGCTGGATCGAGCGTGGTCGGCCAGGATGCGGAGCGAGACGTCCTGCTCGGGGCTCGAACCCGGCTGGACGCCGGTGGCGGCCGCCGCGGACCGGAGGAGCTGGACGAACTCGGAGGTCTCCCACACCGAATCGACCCCCTGCAGCACCGACACGATGCGCTCGAGCCCGGCCCCGGTGTCGATGGACGGCCGGGGAAGCGGCGTCTGGGTCCCGTCGGGGGCCTGATCGAACTGCATGAAGACCAGGTTCCAGAGCTCGAAGAATCGCTCGCCGGCCGGGTCACCCAGGGGGCCACCGTCGTCGCCGAACTGGGGACCCCGGTCGTAGTGGATCTCGGAACACGGGCCATTGGGGCCGGTGTCGGCCATCCGCCACCAGTTGTCCTCGTCGCCCAGGCGTTGGACCCGTTCGCCCGGGACCCCGACCCGGTCCCGCCAGATGTCGGCCCCCTCGTCGTCGGTGTGGTGCACCGTGGCCCAGAGGCGGCCTGCGTCGAGCCCGAGGACCTCGGTGCAGAACTCCCACGCCCAGACGCAGGCGTCTTCCTTGAAGTAGTCGCCGAAGCTGAAGTTGCCCATCATCTCGAAGAAGGTCAGATGGCGCGAGGTGCGACCCACCTCTTCGAGGTCGTTGTGCTTCCCGCCGGCCCGCACACACTTCTGGATGCTGACCGCCCGGGGCCACGGTGCGGGCTCGGCCCCCTGGAAGTACGGCTTGAACTGGACCATGCCCGAATTGACGAACAGGAGGCTGTCGTCGTGGGGGATCAGATTGGCCGACGGCACCGCGGTGTGTCCGCGCTGGACGAAGAAGTCGGTGAAGGCGCGGCGAAGCTCGTTGGCGTGCATGAAGGGTCCAGCCTACCGGGCGCCCGCGGGGAGCCATTTGCCCACTCGGGGATCGAGCCGGCCGGCCGGTAGGTTGCGGTGCTCATCCGGTGGGACCTCCCGACCGCCGGGCCCACCCCGTCGAACAGGACCAGGGTCATGGCGAGTGTGATCGGCACGTTGGCCGCGTGAGCGGCGACCGGACCCTCCTCCGTCGCGGGCTCTCCTACGTCGGTGAGTACCTTCGAGCCGAGCCGGTCGTGCTCGGCGCCTCGATCACCGGCTCCATCGTGTTCGCCGCGTTCTCGGTCCTGGCCACGGTGGTGCTGGGTCGGGTCATCGACGACGTTCTGGCTCCCTATTTCGACGGCACCGGGACCGAGGATGGCACGACGGCGGCGGTGCTGACAGCGGTCGTGGTGGTCGCCGTGATCCGGTCGGCCGCGGTGATCGCCAGGCGATTCTTCGGCGGCATGGGGACCGCGCGCTCCAAACGGATCCTCCAGCGTCGGGTCAGCGACCGCCTCTTCCGCATCCCGCTGGACCGACTCCGGTCGACCCCGACGGGCCAGCTCCTGGCCCACGTCGACAGCGATGCCGAAGCGTCCACCGAGCCCCTGATGCCACTTCCGCTCAGCATCGGAGCGCTCTCCATCCTGGTCTTCGCCTTCATCGCTCTGTTCGTCGTGGACCCGGCCCTCGCCGCCGTCGGTGCGGTGCTGCTCCCGGTCATCGGCGTGATGCAGCGCATCTTCGGCCACTACATCGAGGAGCCGGCCATTCGCGTGCGCCACGACATCGGTCGGGTCTCGTCGATCGCCCACGAGAGCTTCGACGGCGCCATCATCGTCAAGACGCTCGGTCGCGAGGCAGCCGAGGAGGAGCGTTTTGCCGCGGCCACCGACCGACTCCGCGGCTCACGCGTGCTGCAGTCGCAGGTTCGAGCCGTCTACGAGCAGGCGCTGTCGGTGCTCCCCGACCTGGGGGTGGTCGTCCTGCTCCTGGTCGGCGCCAATCGCATCGGTTCGGGTGCCATCACGACGGGCGAACTGGTCCAGTCGGTCGCCCTCTTCGGCATCCTCGCCTTCCCGGTGCGGGTCCTGGGCTACTTCTTCTCCAGCGTTCCGACCGGCACGGTCGCCCGCGATCGGCTCGAGCGGTTCTTCGCCGAACCCGACGATCCACTGCTCGACGCCGGCACGGTCGTGCTGCCCCACGGTCCGCTCTCGGTCGAGGTGCGCGACCTGCGGGTCAGCGCCGGCGACGCGGTGCGCCTCGACGGCATCGATCTCGAGGTGCCGGCCGGTCGGACGGTGGCGCTGGTGGGAAGCACCGGATCGGGCAAGAGCATGCTCGTCCGCGCCATCGCCCGGTTGGTGGAGACCGAGGGGACGATCCTCCTCGGAGGGAGCCCGATCCAGGACATCGACACCACCTCGCTCCGGAGCCGGGTCGCCCTCGCCCTGCAGGAACCGTTCCTGTTCGCCGACTCCATCGACGAGAACGTGCGGCTCGGCCTGGCCATCGATCCGGCTGACCGCGATCGGGTCGCCGCCACCGCCGGTGCCGATCACTTCATCAACGCCACGGCCCACGGATTCGACACCGTCGTCGGCGAACGGGGGGTCACCCTGTCCGGCGGGCAGCGCCGAGCGCGTCGCCCTGACCCGTGCGCTGGCCCGCCGTCCGGGGCTCCTACTGCTCGACGACGCCACCTCCGCGGTGGATCCGGTGGTCGAGACTGCCATCCTCGACCGACTCAGCACGACCCGGGCCACCGTGCTGGTCGTGGCGCAGCGCCTCTCCACCATCAGGCTGGCGGATCGGGTCGTGTACCTCAGCGGGGGGCGGGTCGCGGCCACGGGAACCCACGACGAGCTCCTGGCCCGGGCCGACTATGCCGCGCTGGTGCAGGCCTACGAAACCGCGGGGGGTCTGGTTCCGTGACCGCCGCGACCGACCCGGTCACCCCGGACGACGCAGGGTCCGGCCGAATCGCCGCCATGCACACCCTGCGGCGGGGCCTGGCACGCACCCCCGTACTCCGGGCCGGTCTGGCGTGGTCGGCCCTCTTCGGCCTGGCCGAAGCGGCGGGTCGCCTGGTGATCCCGATCCTGGTTCAGCAGACGATCGACCATGGTTTCTCGGACGGCCTCGATCGGTCGTTCGTCCATCGCGCCGTCCTGACCGCCGTCGGCGTGATCCTGGTGGTCGGCGTCAGCGGGCTGATCGCCAAGTTCCGCATGCTCCGGGCGGCCGAGCAGAGCCTCTACGACCTCAGGGTGCAGGCCTTCCGACGGGCCCATCAGCTGAGCCTCACCGACCTGAACGAGCAGCGACGGGGCGAACTGGTGTCACGCGTGACCAGCGACGTCGACACGATCGCCCGCTTCCTCGACTGGGGAGCGCTGGCGTGGATCGTGCAGGGCACCCTGCTGATCGGGATCGTGGCGGTGATGGCCTTCTACTCGTGGCAGCTGATGCTGATCGCGGTCGTCTGCTACGCCCTGATGATCCCGATCCTGGCCTGGCTCCAGCGACGCCAGGTGGCCGCCTACGCCCTGCGGCGCACGCGGGTGGCCCGGGTCCTCGGGCTGACAGCCGAGGTGGTCGCCGGGGCCGAGACCGTCCGGGCCTACGGCGTGTCCGACCGGACGTCGGATCGGCTCGACGGCGCGTTGGGCCGGGAGTACCGCTCGGCTCTGGGCACGGCGAAGTTCTTCTCGATCCTGTTCACCGTCGGTGACCTGTTCGGCGCCTTCGCCCTCATCGTGGTCGTGGGCTCGGTGCTGCAATGGGGACTGGGATGGGGACTCGAGCTGGGCGAGGTCGTGGCCATGCTCCTCCTGTTGAATCTGGCCCAGAGCCCCATCGCCGAGCTCAGCGAGGTCCTGGACCAGACCCAGACCGCGTTGGCTGGGTGGGACAAGGTCCTGGGCCTGCTCGATCAGGAGCCCACCGTGACCGAGCCCGAGGACGGACGCCCGCTTCCCGGTGGACCGGTGGAGATCGTGGTCGACGACGTCTGGTTCTCCTATCAGCAGGGTCCGGCGGTGCTGAAGGGGGTGTCGGTGACCATCCCGGCCGGGACCTCGGTGGCGGTCGTGGGCGAGACCGGGAGCGGCAAGACCACCTTCGCCCGGCTGCTGGTTCGCCTCACCGATCCGTCCTCGGGTGAGATCCGGTTGAACGGCGTTGCGTTGCCCGAGGTCTCCCCCGATGCCCGCCATGCCGCGGTGCGCATGGTGCCCCAGGACGGCTTCCTGTTCGACACAAGCGTGCGTACCAACATCTCCTACGGACGGCACGACGCCACCGATGAGGACATCGAGGCGACGGTGGCCTCGGTGGGGCTCGAGGGGTGGGTCGACGGTCTGGGCGAGGGGCTGGACACGCCTGTGGGTGAACGGGGCGAGCAGCTCTCGGTCGGAGAGCGGCAGTTGGTGGCGGCGGCGCGAGCGGCGCTGGCCGATCCGGGTCTCCTGGTCCTGGACGAGGCGACCAGCTCGGTCGACCCGGAGACCGAGCAGATGCTGGGGGTGGCCATCGACCGCCTGGCCGCCGATCGCACCACCGTCGCCATCGCCCATCGGCTGTCCACCGCCGAGCGGGCCGATCTCATCCTCGTCTTCGACGACGGCCGGCTGGTCGAGCAGGGCTCGCACGACGAGCTGGTGGCGGCCGGCGGCCGGTACCGCGGCATTGCACACCAGCTGGGTCCGCACGGCGCGATCCTGAGGGTGACACCGTGGGGTGGACCCGAGGGTGCTCGATTCACTGACCACTGGGGGCCAGACCCCGGGCGTGCTCAGGTTCGGGTCGGACAGGTACCCGTCGCGCAGCTCGATCTCCTTGGCCCGCATGACCTGACGGCCTTCGGTCACCGCACCCTTCACCTCGCGTCCGGCGTTCTGCGCAGCGTCCAGCGCCCGTCGGGCGACGTGATCGGGCTGCAGGCGGTCCATGCGCTCACGCACCCGCCGCTGAACGTAGACCGACGAGGAGACCCCGCCGATGGCACCCAGCAGCATCCAGCGCAGCCGTTTGAACATCAGCCCCGTGCGCCCTTCGGCCGGCCCAGACGTCGCGCCGCCTGTGACGTTCCTGCGACGAAGGCGCGGGCCTTGATCAGTGGTGTGGCGACCGAGTCGCGGGTGAGCTGGCCGACCCCGTCGACGGCGTGCTGGACCGACTCGGCCGCGTCCAGCAGCGAGTCGACCCGATCGAGATCGGCTTGGGCCGTCGCCGCAGTGCGGTCCAGCGACTGGGTGAGCTCGTCGGCGCGGACCCGGAGCTCGGCCGAAGCCACCTCCAACTGCCGCACCGAGCGGATCAGCCGGGCCACCAGCGCGAGCAGGGCGCATCCGGCGACCACCAGGGCGATCACGGCGATCACGAGGGCGAGGTCGGAGGCGCTCATCCCCACATCAGATAGACGGTGGTGATCAGCAGGAGGACGACCAGGCCGATGAGAACGAACCGCAACTCGTTCTTCGTCATCGGCGATCCCGTTCCTTCTGCAGTGTGTCCATGAACTCGGCGATCTGCGCCTCGTACCCCCGGCCGGTGGGTTCGTAGTAGACCCGATCGGCCACTTCGACGGGCCGATAGTCCTGGTCGACCCACCCGTCCTGGTGATCATGAGGATAGTCGTAGCCCTCACCGTGGCCCAGAGAGGCCGCGCCGCGGTAGCTGGCGTCGCGGAGGTGCATCGGCACCTCGCCGGTCGGCAGGTGCTGCACGTCGGTGCGGGCCCGACCGAAGGCGACCGTGCTCCGGTTGGACTTCGGCGCCGTGGCCAGGTGCACGACCGCCTGCGCCAGCGCGTGCGTCGCCTCGGGGAGCCCGACGAACTCGACGGCGCGAGCGGCGGCGTCGGCGATCAGCAGGCTGGTGGGATCGGCCATCCCGATGTCCTCGGAGGCGGCGATGACCAGGCGGCGGGCGACGAAGCGGGCGTCCTCCCCCGCCTCCAGCATGCGGGCCATCCAGTGGAGCGCGGCATCGGGATCGCTGCCCCGGATGCTCTTGATGAAGGCGCTGATCACGTCGTAGTGCTCGTCGCGGCCGTACCGATGGGCCTTGGCCCCCAGGGCGTTCTCGGCGTCGGTCAGCGTCAGATGGGGTGGCTGGGAACGGGCCGCGGCCAGAGCGACCGCCACCTCGAGGCTCGTCAGCACGTGCCGTCCGTCGCCACCGGCGCGGGAGACCAGGTGGTCCACGGCGTCGTCGTCGGCGGTGGCCTCCTCGGCCTCCAGGCCTCGTTGGACCAGCTGGCGTGCCGCGTCGTCGTCCAGTGGGAAGAGCCGGAAGATCGTCGATCGGGACAGCAGCGGCGGGTTCACCTCGAAGTAGGGGTTCTCGGTGGTCGCCCCGATCAGGACCAGCAACCCCGACTCGACCGCGGGGAGCAGGGCGTCCTGCTGCGCCTTGTTGAAACGGTGGACCTCGTCGAGGAACAGGATCGTGCCCTGCTCCCGTTCGCCCAGGCGTCGCTCGGCTGCGGCGAGCTCGGCGCGCACATCCTTGACCGAGGCCGAGACGGCGCTGAGCTGCACGTAGGCCTTGGCCGTACGACTGGCGATGAGGCGGGCCAGCGTGGTCTTCCCCGTGCCGGGCGGACCCCAGAGCACCGTCGAGGAGAGTCGGTCGTGGTCGATCAACGCTCGCAGCGGCTTCTCCTCGCCGAGCAGGTGATCCTGACCGAGTACGTCGTCGAGGTCGTGGGGCCGCAGCCGGTCGGCCAGGGGCGCCGTTCTGCGCAGGCGCTCTTCGGCCGCGTGCGCGAACAGGTCCTCGGGCATGCGGGGAGCCTACGGGACCGCCCGGTTGCCGGTCTCCCGAACCGGTTGCGAGGGTGGTCCCTTGCAATCGGTGAACGCCGGGCGGCACCATGGATGGCGGTGGAGCCAATGGTTTTCGTCCTGGCCGGGGTGGCCCTCGTGCTGCTCGCGGCGCTTGCGATCGGCTGGTCGCGCCGCCGGTCGGCCGCGCCCTCGGCCGAGCGGCCGTTCTTCGACCGGGAGGATGCCGACCAGGAAGATGCGACGGCCGGACCATCCGAGGCCGAGCCGGAGTCCGCTGCCGCCTCCAACGGTGGCCGCCGCCGGCCGGTCGAGGCCGAGGCCGGCGCACTGGTGGGCGCCACGACCGCCGCCCCGACGGCCGACCTCCGGACGGCCGGGTCGCTGGCGGAGCGCTCGGCTCCGACCTCCTCGAAGTCCACCACATCGGAACGCCCCGGCACCGTCCGGTTCTGGCGGCTGTTCGACGGGGACGCCGACATCGGCGAGGGTGCCGGGCCGGTGTGCTCCGCGGTCGACGGCGTGACAATCGACGGTGTGATCGACCTGGTCACGATGGACTTCGAACACCGCGGCTTCGTGGTGCGACCGCAGTCCCCCGAGCGGATCCGGGCCCACCGTGGTCCGGTGGTCCTGCAGGCCACGTTCCGTAGCGTGCACACCGACCTCACCCGGAAGGGTGGCGTCTACGACGGAACCGCGCAGCCCTTCGTGCTGGTCGAGATCGAGGTACCGCCGAAGGATCCGCCGACGCCGGTCACTCCGACCATCGGGCTCAACTGACCGGCCTGACCCGCAATCCCAGCTCGGTGAGATGGTCGTCGTCGATGGCGGTGGGCGCCTTGGTCAGTGGATCGGCGCCCGACTGGGTCTTGGGGAACGCAATGACCTCGCGGATGTTCTCCTCGCCCACCAGCAGGGCGACGAGCCGGTCGATGCCGAAGGCGAACCCGGCGTGGGGCGGTGCGCCGTAGCGGAACGCGTCGAGTAGGAAGCCGAATCGCTCCTGGGCCCGTTCCTCGTCGATCCCGAGCAGCGCGAAGATGCGCTGCTGGACGTCGCTGCGATGGATCCGGACGCTGCCGGAGCCAAGCTCCCAGCCGTTGCAGACCAGGTCGTAGGCCTGCGAGCGAACGTCGAGCAGCGCGTCACCGGTGCCGTCCAGCAGAGGCACGTCGTCGTCGTGGGGCATGGTGAACGGGTGGTGGGCCGGCATGGGGCTGCCGTCGGGTGCGAGGTCCTCGAAGAGGGGGAACTCGGTGACCCAGAGGAACTGCAGTCCCCCTTCGTCGATCGGCGGGCGGCCCAGTTCGAGGCGGACCAGGCCCAGGACGTGACGGGCCAGGCGGCGACGATCGGCGACGATCAGGATCAGGTCACCCTCGACCGCCCCCGTGGCCTGGCGCAGCCCGGTCAGCTCGTCCTCGGAGAGGAACTTGGCGATCGGTGAGTTGAGGCCCTCGGCCTCGACCCGCAGCCAGGCCAGGCCCTTGGCCCCCCAGCTCTGGGCCTTCTCGGTGAGGGCGTCGAGCTGCTTGCGGGTCAGGTCGGCGCCGCCCGGCAGGCAGATGCCCTTCACACAGTCGGCCTTGAAGGCGTTGAACTCGGTGGCCTCGAACAGCGGGGTGAGCTCGACCAGCTCCATCCCGAACCGGACGTCGGGTTTGTCCGAGCCGTACCGCTCCATGGCGTCGAGCCACGTCATGTGGGGGATCTCGTCGACGGTCTCCCCGGTGACCTCGTGGACCGCTGCGGCGACCGCGGCGCCGATGAACTCCAGGACGTCGTCCTGGTCGACGAAGCTGGCCTCGGCGTCGAGCTGCATGAACTCGTACTGGCGGTCGGCTCGGAGGTCCTCGTCGCGCATGCACCGGGCGATCTGGTAGTAGCGGTCGATGCCACCGACCATGCAGAGCTGTTTGAACAGCTGGGGGCTCTGCGGGAGGGCGTAGAACGAGCCGGGGTGTTGCCGGGAAGGCACGACGAAGTCGCGGGCTCCCTCGGGGGTGGACGCGATGAGCATGGGGGTCTCGATCTCGGTAAACCCCTGGTCCTGCATGCTGGCCCGGATGGCGGCGTTGACCCGGGATCGGACCCGCAGGTTGCGCTGGAGCCTGGCGCGGCGCAGATCGACGTAGCGGTGGCGCAGCCGGATGGTCTCGTCGACCTCGGTCCGCTCGTCGAGCGGGAAGGGCGGTGGCTCGGCCTGCGACAGGACTTCGACGGTGCAGTCGCCGACCTCGATCTCGCCGGTGGAGAGCTCGGGGTTCTCGGTGCCCTCCGGGCGGATGCGCACCGTGCCTTCGATACGGACGACGAACTCGGCTCGGAGGTCGTGGGCGCCGTCGACCACACACTGGACGACGCCGGTGTGGTCGCGCACGTCGATGAACGCCAGGTGCTCGCCGTGTTCGCGACGTCGGTCGACCCAGCCACACAGGACCACGGAACGGTCGGCGTCGGTGGCGCGGAGTGCTCCGCAATAGTCGGTTCTCATGCTCACGGGAGGGTCCTCAGGCTCGGGATTCGAGATGGTCGATCAGGGCGTTGCGGTCGACGCGCTGCTGGTCACCGTCAGCGTCTTGCATGTCGCGGAGCGACACCTGGTCGGCGGCGACCTCGTCTTCGCCGACGATGATGGCCCAGCGGGCGCCGGAGCGGTCGGCCAGCTTCATCTGCGCCTTCATCGAGCGGCCGCCGAACGCCCGGTCGGCGCCGATCCCCGCTCGCCGCAGCTGGACCGAGAGGTCGCGGGCCCAGGCGCCGCCGGCGACATCGACGATGAAGACGTCCGGGGCGCGGTCGGGGGCGCCGAAGACACCCTCGGCGTCGCAGGCGAGGAGGGTGCGCTCGATGCCGGACCCGAACCCGATCCCGGGTGTGGCCGGCCCTCCGAGGGCCTCGGCCAGGCCGTCGTACCGGCCGCCGCCACCGAGGGCGTTCTGGGCCGACTCCAGGGCCAGTCCGGCGAACTCGAAGGTGGTGTGGGTGTAGTAGTCGAGGCCCCGGACCAGTCCGGGGTCGACCCGGTAGTCGATGCCGGCCGCGTCGAGTCCTTCGCGAACCCGCTGGAATCGCTCTGGCGGCGTCGGGTGACAGAGCGTCGACGATGCGCGGCGCGTCGGCCACGGCGTCCCGGGTCTGCTCGCGCTTGGAGTCGAGGACGCGCATGGGATTGTCGGCCACCTTGTCGCGGTCGGCCGGGTCCAACTGGTCCTCGCGTCGGCCGAGCCAGGAGCGCAGGTCATCGACGTAGGCGGCTCGGTCTTCGGGCGCTCCCATCGAGTTGATCGACAGCTCGACCCGCCGCAGGCCGAGAGATCGGTAGAAGTCGGCGAGCAGGACGATGACTTCGACGTCGAGGTCGGGGTCATCGGAACCCAGCGCTTCGATGCCCACTTGGTGGTGCTGGCGAAAGCGGCCCGCCTGCTTGCCGTTCGTAGCGAAAGCTCGGAGCGGCGTACCAGACCTTCCACGGTGCGGCCGGCCGGTGCTGGTTGAAGGCGCGCACGATCGACGCGGTGCCCTCGGGCCGCAGCGCCATCCGGCGATCGCCCCGATCGGTGAACTCGTACATCTCCTTGCGGACGACGTCGGTCCCCTCGCCGACCCGCTGGAACACGCCCAGTTCCTCGAACATGGGGCTCTGCACCAACCCGTAGCCGGCATCGGACATCTGACCGGCGAACTGCGCCAGGAGTGCCTCCCACCGAGCCGACTCGGGAGGAAGGATGTCCTGGGTCGCCGCAGGCGCGCGGAATCGGGGGGATTCGGCCACCGGGAGACACTACCGTGCTCGGCCCAGCGGGCCGGGCAGATTCATGGGGGTGGTCGTTGGGGTGGCTGGAGTTGCCATGTGCCGTCTTTGTTGCGGGTGAGGGTCCAGCCGCCTTCGTGGACAAGGTGGTGGTGGGTGTCGCATCCGGGGCACATGCGGTCGAGGTCGGTCCGTCCGCCTTGGCGGAACGGGTCGATGTGGTGGATCTGGCAGTCGTCGAAGGGGACGTTGCAGCCTTCGTCCATCCCGCAGGTCGGGTACTGGGCTCGCAGCGCCATGCGTTGGGCCCTGGTGGCGAGCCGGCGTTCGCGGCCCACATCCAATGCTTGGCCTGCGCCGCCGAGGACGATGGGGATGATGCCGATGTCGCAGGCGATCCGTCGGATGGTCTCGGCCGGGACCGGTCGGCCCCCGCCGGTCTCCGCGATGCGCTTGCGGCCTTCGGGGTGGGCTCGGGTGTCGTTGACCATGGTGTCGTGGTCGATGAGGTAGAGCACGGCCCCGGACTCGATCCCAGAGACCCGCTGCCCACAGATCAGGGCGTGCAATGCCTCGGCCGCGAGTTGGGCCTGCTGGCGGGGGGTGGTGTTCTTGGCGCCGGCTGCGACCCGGGCCGCGATCTCGGCCTTGTGGGCCTTGTGCACGGCCTCACCCCGGATGGGGTCCCACACACCGGTGATTCCCATCATGCCGGTATCGGGGTCCTCGAACCGCCGGGCCCGCGAGTTCCGCCGCTGCTGCTCCAGCTCGCTGATCCCGTCATCACCCATCAGCTGATCGGCGAGCTGGCGACAGCGCTTCTCGAACTCCTGCACCGAGAGACCCTCGGCGATGGCCTCGGCCACCAGCCGGTCGGACTGGTCCTCGAACTGCTTCTTCTCTCGGCCCGAGAGGCGGTCGGCGTGGCGGGCCAACACATCGGCATGGCCGACCCCGATGGTGCCGTCCTCGAGCGCACCCAGGGCTTCGGGCATCTGCTGCATGGCCTTGCCCCGCTTGGCCGCCTTGGTCGCCTCGCGGGGCGCCAGTCCGGCCTTGGCCGCCACGTCCTTCGCGTCGGCACGGTGGCCTTGGGCCTGCAATGTGGAGGCTCGCACGGTGAGCTTGCCCAGATAGGCCGACAGCCAGGACTGGACCTGACGCATCTCCCCACCGGCCGCCTTGACCTGCTCGGCGTCCATGCCCGGGATCCGATCCTCGAGCTGACGCAACCGGGCCGCGACCGCGACCGGGTCGGACTCGGTCACGTTGATCACGTCACCATCCATGGTCACTGCCATGCGCCGTCCTTCACACTTGGTTCCACCGTGCCAAGAGCCCCATCGAAAGGGCTGAGTGCACCCCTCCTTGGACGGATGGAGCCTCAACAGCTCGGAGGGGTACGTATGTTCGATACTAGCCCGACCGGACGCCACCAGCACAACCCCGAGACCGAGGTTTCTTCCTTCGTCTCGAGTCCGACCGCCGGACCAATCAGCCCCCGGTAGCGTCCTGACCAGACCGGCCTCGTCGACTCGGGGGCTTCCGCTTCCGCCTTCCGACGCGAAACGGACGGCCGCATGGTCGCCCAGATCGACGAGTCGGTTGGCGGCGCGAACCATGCCGCCGTGTCGGCCACCCCGAACGCTCCGATCAGGGCCTCCCGGGCCAGGAACGCATCGATGGCTTGGCCGATCAGCACGGACCGGGGCACGCCGCGTCGTGCCGCCAGGTCGTCGAGCCGGCGCAGGTGATCGGACCGGATCGGAGCGGTGATCGTCTCAGTGGCGAGGATCTGGCTCGACGGGCCGTGCTCGGGTCCCACGAAACCCCCGGCGAGGTCATCGCAGGCGAGCAAGCCGTCGACGGCACGGCCCACCAGCTCGGACCGGTCGAGCCCGCTCGTGGCGGCGAGCCGCTCGAGCCGGGCGACATCCCTGGCCCCGATCGTCGCCGTCACCACTTCGGAGCGACGGGTTTCCACCCGCCCAGTATGCACCTTCTGATCCGACGATGGCCCTACGGTCGTCGGCCATGGTCACCCCCGCCCGGCGCTCCCAGAACCGAAGCGACGCCGGTGACCGTCGTGGCGTGGCTGATCGTGGCCGGGGTCAGCTTCGTGTCCGGCGGGTTCGCCATCCCCATCGGCTTCGCGCTGGGGCTCTCGGCCATCGAGGTGTACCTCGCGGCCACCGTGGGATCGCTCGCCGGGCTGGCGGTGTTCCTCCTTGCCGGCGAAAAGATCCGCGCCCGCCTGGTGGCCGACCGTCAGCCTCCGGCCGAGGAGTCCCGCGTCCGCGAGTTCGCCGACCGCTACGGACCGCGCGGCCTCGGACTGGTCGGCCCGATCTTTCCGGGCGTGACGGCCTCGGTGGTCCTGGGCCTCGCCCTCGGGATGCACAAGACCGACCTGGCGCGATGGATGTCGATCGGGATCGCCGTCATGTTCGCCCTGTACTGCGGGGGCCTCTGGCTGCTGATCGAGCTCGTGGGCGTGGAATAGGCCCTCCCCCACCCCCGAACCCGGCTCAGGGCTCCAAGAGCACCAGTGGGATCTCGCGATCGGTCCGCTCCTGGTATTCGGCGTAGCCCGAATAGGCCTCGACGACCTGGGGCCAGAGTTCGGCACGTTCGGCCGAGTCGGCGATCCGGGCGGTCATCGTGCGCTTGGGACGCCCCTCGGTCTCGACCTCGACCTGCGGATGATCGCGGAGATTGAGGAACCACGCCGGATGATGGTCGTCGCCACCCCGGGACGCCACCAGCACCATGGTCTCCCCGTCCTGGTGGGGTGAGGTCAGCATCACCGTCCGGGGATCGCCGCTCTTTCGCCCGATGGTGGTCACCTGGACGACGGGCATCGATCCAGCGGTCCAGCCGAGCCGACCACCGCTGACCTTCAGGAGGGCGCGGTGGGCCGTGTTGGCGGTCTTCAGGAACAGGTCGCTCGGCATGGACGAGACGGTACCGGGTCAGCGGCAGGCCGATCGGAACGCTCCACCGACCCCGATCGATTTCGGCAAGAATGCGCCTCATGCGCACCGTCATGCACCACACCTTCGAGGCATCCGCCGCCCAGTGCTGGGAGATGTTCCACGACCCGGCCAGCCACGTGGCCAAGTTCGAGGGGATGGGACATCACGACGTGACCGTGCTCGAGGAGGAACAGACCGACGACGAGCTGCGGATCGTCGTCACGCGCGAGGTCGATGTCGACGGCATCCCGGGCTTCGCCAAGAAGTTCGTGAAGCCCCGCAACACGGTGGTGTCCACCGATCTCTGGCAGGACCGGGGCGACGGGACCTACGGCGGCGAGTTCACCCTCGACACCAAGGGTGCACCGGTGGAGATCTCCGGCACGACGTTGCTCACGCCCGAGGGGGACCAGACCCACTACGAGGTCACCGTCGAGATCGAGGTGAAGGTGCCGCTGGTGGGAGGCAAGCTGGCCGACTTCTCCAAGGGGATCGTCGAGAAGCAGCTGGTCCACGAGTTCGAGCTGGGCGACACCTGGCTCGCCTCTGACTGACGTCGACCCGGGTGCGGCGCCGCTCGGTTGGATCTCCTAACCCAGATCGACCGTCTGGGTCCGAGGGTCGGATCCGCCGACCACGAGCCGTCCGAAACTGAGATGGCGTGAGTAGGTCCCGTCGGGGTTCGGCGGATTCAGTTCACCCTCGAAGCCGGAGCGCCAGGTCGAGTACCGCGACGCGCAGGGTCCCCTGGCGATCGGCGTACGCCGTCAGCCCGCCGGGCCCGGAGCGGGTGGTGTGGCCCTTGAGGAACGGGCCTCGCGTGTCGAGCGTGCAGGGGCCGATGGGGGTGGCGCAGCGGCCGAAGCCGGTGTTGTACCTGCTGGAATACCACTCCCCCGCACTGTAGAACAGCAGGTAGGTCCGGGACCGCGGCTCGTACACCATCGAGGGATTCTCCAGGAACGCCCGCGAGGTCAGCGTCGCGTCGTCCACTCCGTCGTGCCACGGGGACCCCTGCGCCGCCAGAATGGCCGGCGAGGCGTTGACCCCGCCCGCCGGTCGGCCGCTCGACGTCAGCGCGACCACCCCGATGTTCCTCTGTGTGCGGGAGAGGGCGACGAGCATGTAGAGCTTGCCGGTCGCGCTGCGCAGGACCTCGGGATCGAGTGCCCCCCTACCCCACGGGTTGGAGCCGCTCTCGCGCGGCAGGCCGCAGTAGATCGGGGTGCTCTCGGGCGTGAACGGGCCCAAGGGTGACGTGGCCGACGCCCTACCGATGCACTGGTCGTTGGCCGCGTCGGTCGCCCCCTTGCGATGCGCGGCGAAGTACACCCAGTAGCGCCCGCCGAGCTCTATTGCCGACGGGGCCCAGATCTGGTTCTTCCCGCCCGTCGGAGACGGGTTCACCCAGGCAGGAAAACTGGGCATGGCGTTGCGCGGGTTGGCTGCCCATTCGGCCCTGCTGGACGAGAGCGAACCCGTCGTCGTGGTGATCCGCCGCACCGGAAGCCGCATGTTGTTGCTCGACCCGTAGAGGTAGGTGTTGCCGTTCGACGCGATCAGAACGTCGGGATCCGAGGCGTCCCAGACCCTCGGCGCAGCCGGGGTCTGCCGCAGAGCCGGCCTCCCGAGCGACGGCGGCACCGGCCTCGGCGGCGGGCCACACTCGAGCAGCCCGAGGTAGACGAACAGGTTGACTGACACCCGTTGCGACTGGCGCCGGTCCAGTGAGAAGAACCGACCCATGCCATCCACGCCCCGGATCCGCTCGCTCGACCAGCGAACCGTCACCTTGATCGGTCCGTCGGTGACGGGCAGCGGTCGAAGCCTTCGCGCTTCGGAGGGGTGGGAGATGGCCACGAGGTACGCGATGATCGCCGTCGCCTCCTTGGTGAACTGCTCGGGCGTCTTGCCCTTGCATCGCGGACCCAGGCGAGATTGTCGTAGTCCGACTGCGAGTAGCCGGTGGTGATGTCGACATCGCCGGCCGCGGTCACGGTCGGGGCGGCCGCAGCGACCTCGGCCGCCGTCGCCGGCCCTTCGGCCAGTACCAGTGCGCCCATGATCAGACCGAGGACGGCCACTCCCGTGCCGACCGCTCGAGCGTGTCGGTTGACTCTGCGCGAAGGAGCGACCACGACGCGACGATTACCCACGGCCGTTCACCCTACCTTCCCCAGCATGGCCCGGAGCCTGTGGTCGATGCTCGGATCCGGGCTGAGTCCAGGTGAGTCTTGCACAGTCCCGCGATCAGGGGCCACCCGAACCACCCTCAGCCGCTGCCTCCAGGCGGATCCACACCACAACCGAACTCATCGACACCATCGCCGTGGGCGTGCACGATCTCGAGCCGTAGGGGTGCGAGCGCGTCGAGCACCTCGGTCCGCCGGGCGGGCGTGGCTCCGAGGTCAGCGAGTGCCCCGGCCAGGCAATCGAGGAACAGGTCGAAATCGGCGTCCGTGATGTGGAGATGGGCATGAGCAGCCCTCATGTCACGGCCTTCGTAGGCATCGGGACCGCCGAGTGCTGCCGTGAGGAACATCCTCTGACGGGTGGCGACCTCATCCAGGTCGACGCCCTCGAAGTACGCAGCGATCTCGGGATCGGCCGTGAAGGTTGCGTAGAACTTCTCCACCGCTTCGGCAACTGCGGTGGGGCCACCGATCGACTCGTAAATAGACATGTTCTCCCCTTTGGTCGTCGGGTGGGCTCGTGGAGACGATGCTAGGAAACGCAGAGCAGAGCTTGGTTTCCGCCGTGTGAACTCTGCTCCTCGTGCCGGAGTGCTCTCACCCGTAGGCGATTCACCCGACGCCGCCCAGGGCTGAGGGGTACGGTCTCGTCACCACGACCAAGGGGAACGAGCACGATGATCTTCATCACGACCTACAAGACCAAGCCGTACATGACCCAGGACGAGACCCGGGAGATGATGGGGGTCTTCGCCGAACAAGGGAGTGCCCCCGGCACGACCGCCCACTACGTCGCAGCGGACGGGAGCCACGGTGTGGTGATCTCGGAGAACGACAACGCGGAGGACGCCTACCGGAACCTCCTGCACTACAACCAGTGGATCGAGTTCGACAGCAAGGTCATGCTCTCCGTGGAAGACGCCGTTCCCCACATCCTGGAAGCGCTCGGCTGAGCCAACTCGATCCTTCGCCCAACCGGCGTCGGGTTCACCTCGGTGGGGCGATGCGTGAGCGGCCCCCGCCTCGCTCTGCGAATGTGACGTGTTCGTAGGAGAGGTCATGCCCGGTCTCCAGATAGGCATCGGCAATGATCCGCTCGACCTGCCGCCCCAGCATTGCCCGGAAGAAGCCGTCGGTCGCGGTGTTCAGGTAGCGCGGAACGCGACTCCCTCGTCGGAGGTCGGGAGGGCGGGGCGGAGCGTGGGGGCGACCGAGGTCACGGACCCATCATCGCGGAAGGCGTGGCTCGCCACGGTCGCTGACAGCCGAGGGGATGCCCCAGCCCGCCCGATGGGCACTGTGCTCCTCCCGACCGGACCCACACACGGGCGTCTACCGAGCAGGACAACGGATCCCGCTCACCCGCCCGTGCCGAGCACCACCCTGTACGCGTCGTCTGTCTGGGCACTTGCGCTGTGCTCAACCCGGACATGCCAGGCCTACGGCCGGAGCCGCAGGAGCGCTGTGCCCAGAGTTGTCATCTCGACGTTCGCTCTGACTGCGAGCCCGACCTCGTGGTGAGCGGCGAGTACATCTCGCAGCTCGGCCGAAACGCGGCCGGCCTCGTGCACACCATCGCCAGCCGCGAGCTCGCCGCACTGACTCTGGGCGATGCCGGCGGCGCCGTGTCGATTCGACCGGTCTCGACGACGCAGATGGTGGCGCTCGTCGAGGAGTTGCGTGCCGGTCGCCCGCTCGTGGGTGACCGCGTCGCCATGCTCGTGTTGGCGTCGGGCATCGAGCTCGGTGTCGTTCGGTTCACCGTGGATGAGGAGCTGGCAGGGCCACTGCGTCCAACCCCGGCAGACGGTGCGCTCGACCGCGGCGGGTGAGGCGTTGAGGAACGATGGCAACCACGCTTGAGTCCGTCGCCCTGATTCCCGGCGGCAGTCTGCCTCACAGCGCTCGCAGGCTCGCCGACCGCGCCGTGCGCGACGCGGTGGCCGGTGCCGGAATCGAACCCGCCGGCGTGCTCACCGCGTTGCAGATCGCCGACGGATTCCTCAGCGCCGGCACGATTCGGCACGCAGTCATCGTCGCTAGCGACGCTGACCCCGGGCACGGCCTGGCTCCTGGCTTTCCGTATGATCCCGTGGGAGCGGCACTGGTGTGCGGGTGGGACAGCGGTGAGTCGGGCCTCGCCGGCAACCGCCGCAGGCAAGGCGAGTCGGACGAGCGCACAGCGCACACCCCTGGATAGACGACGTCGTACCGGGTGGTCCCCGGCAAGGGCGGGTGAGCGAGATTCCCTCCGTGGCGACCTCCGTGTCATCACCAGGTCACGACCAGCGGGCGACCTCTTCGGCGAGGAGCCGTGGTTTCTGCACGAGGGGTTGGTGAGCGACGACTAGCATCGGGTTGTCAACAAAACTGCCGGGAACGAGCGGTCCGACATGACTGACGACATCGAAGTGGGACAGGTTTCGGAGCTCGGCGTCGGGACGGTGACGGGGGCCGGCCGCTATGCAGTCGGCAACAGCGACGGTGACCTGTTCGCGCTGACGTGCCGCTGCCGTCACCTGAACGCCGATCTCGCCGACGGCGGCATCGACGAGGAGGGTTGCCTCACCTGCCCGTGGCACGGCGCCACGTACGACATCGGCACCGGCAGGATGGTCGAGGGCCCTCAGGGTGTCTTCGCCAAGATCCCCGGACTCGGATTCTTCTTCAAATCGCTGACCTCGGTGTGGCCCCTCGGGCGCGGCCGCGTCGTCGAACGCGACGACACCCTCTACGTCGAGTAGCGCTGACCCACGCAGGAGGCGCCTTCCGTTGCTGCGCCGAGGTTGGCGACGCAGACCAGGTCTGCGCCTCACCTGAACAGGAGCGCGGCGCCGGCGTTGATGCCGTTATCGTCCAGTATGCCCATGGCGACCTGACCGGCACACGCAGCCACCTCGGCTGCGAACGTGTCGTCCTCGTGGACCACGAGTCGGTTGCGTCCGTGCTCCAGCCGCACGACCGCGTCACGTCTCGCCGGTAGGTCGGTGACCGTCGTCCACCGGAAGCCAGCGCTGTGCCCACAGCTATCCTCTCGACGCCCGTACCGGCTGGGCCGCGCGTCCGGTGGGCGATGACGAGCGGGAGACGATAGTCAACGCCCCCGACGGGACGTTTACCTGATCGCGCTTCACGGCGATCAGGGCGGATCTGCAGGTTCACGTCGGAATGGCTGCACAGATTGGTCATTCGGGCCAGACGGGCGCAGGCGCCTTCGAACATGTGCTACCGGTCCCCGCCGGTGGTGATCCACCAGATCCGTTCACGGGACCAGCACTTGATCATCCCAAAACGCCGCAACGGATGCCCCCAGACAAGGGCCCCGTCATCCGGGTCGCAGAAGTCGAACTGGGCTTCGTCACCCGGGGCGGTGTGGATCGGCACCGACCCCCGATCCGCCGCGGTGAACTGAGGTCGGTGGATGCGGCGCGGCTCCCTGGTCACCGTCGGGTAGCCGCCCTCGAACCCTCGGCTCCGTAGCCTCGCTGGGTCTCGAACCACAGCGTGCCAGCGTTGTCATTTCGAGCTCTGCCGGTGCTGTTTCGCGAGAGGCCGCAGCCCCGTGCGCTCCAGGCATTCTCATGATCGTGCCCTTGGCCTCTGGCGGTCCCATCCGATCGGACGGATCATCAAGACAGGTGGCATTCGCCACAGAGGAGAAAGGGGGAGAAACGGGGTGCGTGATGCGACGACCACAGATCCTCACGGCTGGGCTGGTTCTCTTCCTCTTGGTCGGTTCGTTGCCGATCTTTGCTTGCGAGACACCACCGCCACCGCCACCGCCGTATCAGGGGGGCTGCATGATCGAAGCAATCGCCAACTATCACCCCGTCGCTGACCCTGGCGAAGCGGACATGCTCCCCGATTCCTACGACGCCGGAGCGACGTGCGAGGGGAGCGAAACGTACACTCGCCCAGGCGAATCAGAGAACTCGGCGTGGTGGTACAAGGAAGCCGGGTCACCGGACCTCGTCGTGCTGTATGTGCAGGGGCTCGGGTTCATGTCACCGATCTTCCCGGCCAGTGTCCCTCAGCACATTCTCCGTCAAGCCACTCTCGGTGGGGTCGTGGTCGGTATCGACTATCAGGGCGGGCCGGCGAATCCATGGCCTGCCGGGCGTGACGATGTCGTCGCTGCTCATGATTGGGCGGCGGCGAAGTGGCCGGGTGTGGCGGTCGTGTATGTCGGCCATTCGGCGGGCGCACACTATGCGGCGCATGCTGCGCAGTATCACGATGTCCCCTGGGTCGGGATCAACGGGTTCTATTGGTGGCAAGGTCTCGGGGACGAGGGTGGGGCCTACTGGACGAACGCTGGTCTAGCCCGCGATCGACAGTTCTACCCGTCGGGAACACCGGTGGCGGCTGCCGACGTGGAGTTCGCCACGGACGGTCCTGATGCGTACCTCATCGGATCAGACTCGGACGACGTGTGCCACCCGTCAGAATCTCTGGAGGCGTGCGACGTCCTGAAGGCCAAGGGAGTCGCGTTGTGGCACGACAATGTGGATACGGGAGCAATGAGCGACCGGAACCATGAGCCGTGGGGTGCTGTGAACATGACTGCTCTCGACGCCTGGTTCGATCTCCAGGCCGGCCGATGAGACTCGGTAGTGTTCCTTCTCTTGGGATCTCCCATCGACCTGATGGGTGTGACCAGACCCCGTTGAATGGTCCAGTTCCCCGCTCGCGCTCGAGCCACCACGCCGCTGCGGTCCACACCGGTCGCAACGTTTCGGTGACCGTGGTCGTGCCGGTCACCTGGCCGTCGGCGTTCTTCGTGACCGTCGTCTTCGTCACCACGCCCCGCCTTCTGCAGCAGTCTGGACGATGGCCAGCCGGTTCGCATCGCCCTGACCTGCTCCTGGGTTGATTCGGCTGAGGAGGTGCGCGCCGATCGACGCAACGGTCGACGATCAGTCCAGATCGGTCCGATGACCGAGCGCCTCGTTGCGCCGTCAGCCTCGGGCGCGTCCAGGCGGTGAGGAGACTCCATGAAGCGGCCTCGAACCTGCAGTCGACGTGTGACGGAGCGGGTGTCGGCATCAGGTCGACGACCCGCTCCACGATGCCGGTCATGTAGCGCCTTCTTCGCGTGCCCTTCGAGGCACAAGCCACCTGCAACCGGCCCTCAACCACCCTCGCGGATACTCGTGATGGAGGGAAAGGATGAGTCATGAAGCTCCTGAATCGAACAGTCGTCACGGCTGCGGCTGCGGTAGGGCTCCTGTTTGGCGGCGTGGCTCTTGCCCAGGACGTGCCGACGGAGCCGACCGAGCTTCCCTACGACACTCCGGAAGAGTGCGAGGCCAACGGCGGGACCTTTGCCTTGTTCATGGGGTGCCGCGATGCGGAGGAGTACGCGGCGTTCGAGGAGTGGATGGCCCGGCAGCCGGCCCCTGAGCCCACCCCAGAGGGACCGGCCCCCGCCCCGACCCTGGCCCCGGCTCAGCCTGAACCGGCGACCCAGGCCCAGGCGCAATACACGGGCTGAGGGTACAACCGAACTACTCCCCCGAAATGCCTTGCCTCACCGGCACCGGATGACAGAACTCACAGCGCGACCAGGAGGCAGGTTCGTGCTGTGCGTCACGCCTCCCGGCGTATCGGTACGGGCCGGCCCGCGCACCAGCAGCAACCTGAGTGCTTCAGCAGGCTCCATCCCACCTATCGGCTCGACGAGCGCTGTGCTCGATTCTTCCGAAGCCAAGGGAGGCTGACTCCCTTAGGGGCGCAACGAGTCCCGCTCACCCACCCTTGCCGGGGACGACGCGGTATGCGTCGTAGACGCTCTCGATGCCCTTGATGGCGGCGATCAGCGAGTCGAGATGGCTGGGATCGCCCAGCTCGAACTCGAATCGCATGGTGGACACCCGGTCGCCGCCGGTGGCGGTGTTGGCGGCGACGATGTTGACATGGTGGTCGGTCAGCGTGGTCGTGACGTCGCCCAGGAGACCGGAACGATCCAGTGCCTTGATCTCGATCGAAGCCACGAAGGTGCCTTCGCTGTCGTCGTCCCACTCGACGTCGATGACCCGATCGGCCTGCCCGTCGCTGAGAGAAACCGCGTTGGCGCAGTCGGCCCGGTGCACCGAGACGCCCCGCCCGCGGGTGACGAATCCGATGATCTCGTCTCCCGGAACCGGCGTGCAGCACTTGGACAACCGCACGAGCAGGTCGTCGAGACCCTCGACGTGCACCCCATGGGTCGTCGCTCGGGTCCGGCGGCCCTTCCGGGGGGATCGGGCCGTGGTGGGGATCTGCTCCTCGCTGCCGTCCTCACCACCGCGTAGTGCCTTCGCGGCGCGGGCCGCTACCGAGTCGGCCGACACGTGCCGCTCGCCGACCGCGGCGAACAGCGCCTCGACGTCGGCGTAGTTCAGCCCTTCGGCCAGCTCGGCCATCATCGGGCCCTTGGTGATCCGCTGGACCGGCAACCCCTCCCGACGGATCGCCTTGATGACGTCGTCGCGACCCTGGGCCACCATGTCCTCGCGCCGCTCGCGCGAGAACCACTGCTTGATCTTGTTGGTCGCCCGGTGGGTGGCGACCATGTCGAGCCAGTCCCGGGACGGTCCCCCGCCCGAGTCCCCCTTGGCCGTGAAGATCTCGACGGTGTCGCCGGATACCAGCGTGGTCGCCAGGGGCACCAGCTTCCCGTTGACCCGGGCGCCGATGCACGCGTGACCCACTTCAGTGTGGATCGTGTAGGCGAAGTCGATCGGCGTGGATCCGACCGGGAGGGTGACCACCTCACCCTTCGGGGTGAAGACGAAGACCTCGTCCTGGTCCAGATCGAGCTTGAGGTTGGCCATGAAGTGGCCCGGGTCCTCGGTCTCGGACTCCCACTCGAGAATGCGGTCGAACCAGGTCCCGTCGGCGGTGACGTCGCTGTCCTTGTACGCGTAGTGGGACGCCACCCCGAACTCGGCCCGGCCGTGCATCTCGGAGGTGCGGATCTGGACCTCCAACGGCTTCCCCTGCGGGCCGACCACCGTGGTGTGGAGCGACTGGTACAGGTTGAACTTGGGGTGGGCGATGTAGTCCTTGAACCGCCCCTGGACCGGCTTCCAGAGGCCGTGGATGGCTCCAAGCGCCCCGTAGCACCCGTACAGGTTCGAGACGATGATGCGGATACCGACCAGATCGAAGATGTCGTCGAAGGCCCGTCCCTTCACCACCATCTTCTCGTAGATGCTCCAGAGGTGTTTGGGCCGACCGGTCACCTCGGCCTCGACGTCGCTCTGGGCCAGCCGCTCCTGGACGATGCCCACGACCTGCTCGACGTAGAGGTCGCGCTCGGGTGAGCGGGTCTGGATCATGTGGTCGATCTCGGCGTACCGCTTGGGGTGCAGGGCGGCGAACGAGAGATCCTCGAGCTGGGTCTTCATCTCCTGCATCCCCAGCCGGTGCGCCAGCGGTGCGTACACGTCCAGAGTCTCATGAGCGGTCCGGGCCTGCTTCCAGTCGGGCAGCGCGGCGATGGTCCGCAGGTTGTGGAGCCGATCGGCCAACTTGATGATGATGACCCGGAGGTCCTTGGCCATCGCCACCAGCATCTTGCGCATGGTGGCGGCCTGCTGTGCCTCCTTCGTGTCGAACTTGACCCGCTCGAGCTTGGTGACCCCGTCGACGATCTCGGCCAGGTCGTCGCCGAACTGACGGCGCAGATCGTCGAGCTCGATCCCGGTGTCCTCGACCGAGTCGTGCAGCAGTGCCGCCGCGATGGTGGTCTCATCGAGGCCCAGCTCGGCCACGATGTGGGCCACGGCCAGCGGATGGTGGACGTACGGCTCACCCGACTTGCGGAACTGGCCCTCGTGCGCCTCGGACGCCAGCCGGTAGGCCCGCTCGATCCGGTCGTCGGGCTTGCGACCGTGATGGGTGCGAAAGGCCCCCACCAGCGGGGCGACCTGGACCGCCGCCGGGTCAGCGGTACGGCGCCACGGCAGGACGCGGGTGACGGTCGCCATCGCTCAGGCACCGCCCACTTCGTCGGCCAGCCGGGACGCGACGTCCCGTCCGTCGCCGCTGCGCTCGCCCGGGAAGGAGGTCTCGACCGTCATGTTCCGCTCAGCGTACCGAGGCGGGCGGGACACCGAGCGACCGGAACGGAAGCACTCGGCGTCGGGCACTACCTCCGGCGGCCCTTCTTGCGGGCCCGGGGCTGGATCAGCGTTCCACCGCCGGCAGCAGGAGCGTCAGGCTCATCGACGCCCGACGTCGCGACCGGTGCGGCTTCATCGGTGGCCTTGGCCTTGGCCTTCGCATCCCGGTACCGGGGTTCGCGCTCCTTGAGGGCGACGACGACCGGTGCGGCGACGAAGATCGACGAATATCCACCGACCATCAGACCGATCAGCAGGGCGACCGAGAACTCCTGGAGCGTCGCGGCACCCAGCAGGAGCGACCCGACCAGCAACATCGACAGGACCGGGATCACGGACGTGAACGTCGTATTGATCGATCGCATCATGACCTGGTTCATCGACCGGCTCATCAGGTCGGCGTAGGTGTGGCGACCCTTGTGGCCGATCCTGGCCTCGTTCACGCGCACCTTGTCGTAGACCACGATGGTGTCGTACAGCGAGTACCCCATGATGGTCAGGAACGCGATGGCCGTGGCCGGCGTGACCTCGAGCTGGAGGATCGAGTACACGCCGACCGAGATGATGATGTCGTGTGCGACGGCGATGAGTGCCCCGACCGCCATCTTCCATTCCAGGCGCCAGGCGATGTAGATGGCGACGAGCACGAAGAACGCGACCAGCGACTGGATGGTCCGGCGGGTGATCTCCTCGCCCCACGACGGCCCCACCAGGCTGACGCTGACCTCGCCCGGATCGACCCCGGCCTGTTCGGCGAGCGCCAACGTGACCGACTCGGACTCGGGACCCAGCTCCTCGAGGTCGGACTGCACCCTGATGCGCCGGCCCTCGGTGCCGGTCACGACCTGGATCTTGGCGTCCTTCTTGTCACTGGGCAGCGCAGCCCGCACGTCGGCCACGGAGCTGGTCTCGTCGGGGACCTCCCAGACGCCGCCCCCCTCGAAGTCGATGCCCAGGTTGAGGCCGCGGGTGGCGAGGGAACCGAGGCTGATGGCGACGAGGACCAACGACAGCACGATGGCCTTGGGCCAGAGCTTCCTGAAGTCGACGTCGGCGTCTCCCCGGTACAGCTTGGCGAACATCAGGCCACCGCCTCTTCGGATCGGGGTTCGGGCATGCCGAACACCTTGGGGCGGTCGAAGTACTTGGGGTTGGTGCCCAACCACTGCACCGCCGGGCCCATGAAGAAGTACGAGACCAGAAGGTCGAGCAGCGTGGCCAGACCCAGGTAGAAGGCGAATCCCCGGACGGCACCGACGGTGAGGAACCACAGCACCCCCGCTGCGATCAGCGACGCGATGTCCGCCTTCACGATCGTGCTGAATGCCGACGTGAAGCTGCGGTCGACCGACGTGCGCAGGGTCCGGCCGTTGCGGACGTCTTCCTTGAGGTGCTCGAAGTACACGACATTGGAGTCCAGGGAGACGCCGATGGACACGATGATGCCGGTGACGCCGGCCAGCGTGAGCGCCAGGCCCTGCGTACTGCCCAGGAACGAGATGATCACCCACAACAACGTGCTGGAGATGATCAGGCTTGTCACGGCCACCACGCCGAGCAGCCGGTAGTAGGAGATCATGTAGGTCGCCACCACCAGCAGGCCGACGATGCCGGCGATGATGCCGGCCCGCAGTGCATCGCTGCCGAGGGAGGCCGAGACCGAGTCGACGCTCTGGGGCGCCAGCTCGATGGGCAGGGCGCCGTAGCGGAGCTGGAGGGCGAGATCGTCGGCTGCGTTGCGATCGAAGCTACCCGAGATCTGGATCTGGTCGCGGTCGAAGCTACCGGCGTTGATCTCGGGGGCGGAGACGACGACGGAGTCGAGGACGATGGCGAGCTGACCGTTGGTGCCGCCGGGCTGGGCCGGGCACTCGGGGTTGGCGCCACCGAAACAGGTGGCGGAGGCGGCGTTGAACAGCCCGATGCCGTCGTCGCCGCCCTTGAAGGTCGGATTCACCTGCCACGACCCGATCGCCTGCTGGGAGAAGCTGGCCGTCTCCAGGGCCTCACCCGTGAGCAGGGTGGGCCCGAGCGTGTAGAGCGCGACGACCTCACCGTCGACCACCTCGGGCAGGAGCACCCTCTGATCGGCCTGATCGTCCTCGGGTCGGGTGACGTCGTCGAGGATGGCGTCGATCTGCTCCTGGGCCCGTTCCTCGAGGATCTCCTCGATCAGCGCGGACTGGTCCTCGCTGAGCGTCTCGGCCTGTTCGAGCGACAGCTGGAACAGCTGCTGGTCATCCAGCTCGCGCAGCTCGGCCTCGGAGAGCTCGTTGCCGTCGGGCAGCGTGGTACTGGTGGGCGGCACGGTCGTGTCCGACGCAGGGACCGACGTCGTGGTGGTCGTCGACGTCGTGGACGTGGTGGACGTGGTGGACGTGGTCGTCGAGCCCGTCGGCGTGCCGTCCTCGGGGAACAGATCGGCCAACAGGACCGGCTCGCCCAGTCCGGCGGTCTGGGTCACCGACAGCACGGGTCGGAATCGCAGCTCGGCGGTGGTGCCCACCAGCTCCAGCGCCCGAGCCTGGTTCTCCACGCCGGGGAGCTGGATCTGCACGGCGTCGCCCTGGCGGCGGATCTCGGGCTCGGCCACGCCAAGTCCGTCGACCCGGTTGCGGATGATCTCGATGGTCTGATCCAGCGCCTCGTCGGTGATCTCGCCTTCTTCGCCCTCGCGGACGACCGGTTCCAGCACCACCGATGCGCCGCCCTGGAGGTCAAGGCCCAGCAACGGCGACCAGCCCGCCACCAGGGTGATGACGATGCCGACCACGGTGGCCGCGACGATGAAGATCAAGCGCTTGCGGCCGTGATCGGCCTGCCCGGTGCTCACTCGGCGTCGTCCTCATCGGCCGCGAGGTCGGCGGGGGTCTCCTCGTCGGGCTCGTCGCCGACGAGCTGGCCGACCGACCCGATGGCGATGGTCAGCTCGACCGACGGGGCGACGAGCAGGGTGGCGGTCTCCCCCTCGATCGACGTGAGCGTGCCGTAGACCCCGGCCGTGGTCATGACCTCGTCACCCGGTTCGAGGGACGTGATCAACTCCTGGTGCCGCTTGACCCGCCGCTGCTGCGGCAGGATCAGCATCACGTACATGAGGCCGATCAATGCGGCGAAGACGATGAGTTGCGTCATTCCGGGCGGGGGGTCGGGTGTGGGACCTGGGAAGGTTAGTCGGCATCCCACACCTCGTGGATGTCCCCGCGTAGCGCCTCGAACGTCCCGTCCTGGATCGCCGAGCGCGCCCGCCGCACCAGGCCCAGCAGCCACCACAGGTTGTGCAGCGTCAACAACCGCGACGCACTGGCCTCGCCGACCTTGAACAGGTGGCGGAGATAGCCCAGCGAATACCGGGCCGCGGGGCCATCGGGGGCCAAGCGGGTGTCGCTTCGGAGGTACTCGGCCCGGCTGACGTTGAGGCGACCCCGATCGGTCAGCGCCGTTCCGTGGCGGGCCAGGCGGGTGGGGAGCACGCAGTCGAAGATGTCGACCCCGCGGGCCACCGCCTCGATGATGCCGACCGGATCGCCGACGCCCATCAGATAGCGCGGCCGATCGGGCGGCAGATGGTCCAGCGCGGCGTCGAGCGCATCGAGCATCACGCCGCGCTCCTCCCCCACCGAGAGCCCTCCGACGGCGTATCCCTCGAAGCCCAGGTCCACGGTCCGCCGGGCGCTGTCGCGCCGCAGTTCCGGGTCGACGCCCCCCTGCACGATGCCGAACTGGTTGAGCGGGACGCCGTGGACGAAGCCCTCGGCTCGGTGATGCAGGAATCGCTGCCGAGCCCGCTGGGCCCACCGGGCGGTCTGATCCACCGCGTCGGCCAGCACGGCGCGTGGTGCCGGAAGGGGCGAGCAGACATCGAGGACCATCTGGATGTCGCTGCCCAGCGCCACCTGGATGTCGACCGCCGATTCGGGGGTGAGAAGATGCGTGGTGCCGTCGTAGGTCGAGCGGAAGGTGGCCCCTTCGTCGGTGATCTCGGGCTCGAGCGAGAAGATCTGGTAGCCGCCCGAATCGGTGAGCACCGACCCACGCCAGTCCATGAAACCGTGCAGTCCCCCGAGGTCGGCGATCACGTCGGCGCCCGGCCGCAACATCAGGTGGTACGTGTTCCCCAGGATGATCGGGGCGTCGAGACCCTCGAGGTCGGCCGAGTCCACCGTGCGCACCGACCCGCGGGTCCCCACCGGCATGAACATGGGGGTCGGGATCTCGTTGTGGGCCGTGGTGATGACTCCGGCGCGGGCCGCTCCGTCCGACGCCTCCGACCGGTAGGAGAGCGTCACGAGGTGCGCTCGAGCAGCATTGCGTCGCCGAACGACAGGAACCGGTAGTCGCGCTCCAGCGCCTGTGCGTAGAGCGACCGCCACCGGGGGCCGACGAACGCTTCGACCAGGACCAGGAGCGACGACCGCGGCAGGTGGAAGTTGGTCATCATGAGTTCGACCACCTGCCAGTCGTAGCCCGGTGTGATGAACAGGGAGCTCTCTCCGTCTAGCACGCCGGTCACCGCCGCCGACTCCAGCGCTCGGACGGTGGTGGTCCCGACAGCCACGACCCGCCGCGCCGCGCCGACCCGGTCCCACACGTTCGGGTCGATCCGGTACCGCTCGGTGTGCATGGTGTGATCGGCGATGTCGTCGCCGGCGATGGGCCGGAAGGTCGCCAGCCCGACGTCGAGCTGGACCGGGACCACGGTTGCGCCCGCGTCCTCGATGCGGTCGAGGAGATCCGGGGTGAGATGCAACCCGGCGGTCGGCGCCGCCGCCGAGCCCGGATGGCGGGCGTACACCGTCTGGTACCGCTCGTCGTCGGCCACCGGGCCGGTGATGTACGGGGGCAGCGGCAGCTCGCCCACGCTCTGCAGCCGGCGCTCGGGATCGGTGCCGAGCCCGACGACCCGCACCAGCCGGCGCCCCTCACCGAGGTCATCGAGTGCCTCGACCGCGAGGGAAGGGTCGTCATCGGTGGTCAGGACAGTGCCCGGCTGGACCGGGCGGTTGGCGCCGATCAACGCCTCCCACCGACCATCGCCCAGCGGGCGGAGCAGCAGGACCTCGACCGCGCCGCCGGTGGGTTTGCGCAACGGGAGCCGGGCGTGGCGGACCCTGGTGTCGTTGACGACGACGAGGTCCCCGGCGGCCAGGTGGCCGGGAAGGTCGCTGACCCGGCGGTGCAGCGGAGCATGGTCCGGTCCGCGATCGACCAGCAGCAGGGCCTGGTCCCGCACGGCCGCGGGCTCCTGGGCGATGCGGTCGGGCGGCAGGTGGTAGTCGAACCGATCGGTTCGCATCACTCGAAGAGCGAGGGATCCGAGCCCGGCGCCCGCACCGGCGCGCTGAGCCCCAGGTGCGACCAGGCCGCCTCGGTGGCCACCCGGCCCCGGGGCGTGCGCATCAACAACCCCTGCTGGATCAGGAAGGGCTCGTAGACGTCTTCGACGGTCTCGGTGGGTTCGCTGACGCTGATGGCCAGCGTGGACAGTCCCACCGGGCCGCCACGGAATCTGCGACAGAGCGCGTCGAGGATGGCCCGGTCGACCTTGTCCAGGCCCAAGTCGTCGACGCCGAAGATGGCGAGCCCCTCTTGGGCCGTGGCCTGGTCGACGGTGCCCGAGCCGTCCACCTCGGCATAGTCCTGGACCCGTCGCAGGAGCCGGTTGGCGATCCGTGGCGTTCCCCGGGCCCGGCGGGCGATCTCACCGGCCCCCTCGGCGTCGACCGGGACGCCCAGGATGCCCGCGGCGCGGATGACGATGGACTCCAGGTCGACGGCGTCGTAGTACTCGAGGCGGGCAACCAGGCCGAACCGGTCCCGCAGCGGCCCGGTGATGAGTCCGGTGCGGGTGGTGGCGCCCACCAGGGTGAACCGGGCCAGCGACATGCGGATCGAGCTGGCTGCCGGACCCTTGCCCACCAGGATGTCCAGCTCGAAGTCCTCCATGGCCGGGTACAGCACCTCTTCGACCGCCCGGGAGAGCCGGTGGATCTCGTCGATGAAGAGCACATCGCCGTCTTCGAGCTTGCTGAGGATGGCGGCCAGGTCGCCGGCCCGCTCCAGGGCCGGGCCCGACGTGACGTGGAGGGCCACTCCCATCTCGGCGGCCACGATGCCCGCCAGCGTGGTCTTGCCCAGACCGGGGGGACCGGCGAAGAGCAGGTGATCGACCGCCTGGCTGCGCTGCCGTGCGGCCTCGAGCACGATGCGCAGGTGGTTCTTGAGCTCGGCCTGGCCCACGAAGTCGGCCAGCGAGCGGGGCCGGAGGCCACCCTCGGTGGACAACGGATCGCCGGCGTCGACCTCCTCCTCGACCACGGGGTCGGCCGACAGGATCTCGTCACGCATGCGTTCGGCCTACCACGTCGCCAGGCGCTGCAGAGCGTCTTTGAGCATCTGGGCCGCATCCTGGTCGGCGGGCACCTCACGGAGGACCGTCACCACCTCGTCGCCGCCGTAGCCCAGCCCGAGCAGGGCCTCACGAACCTCGGCGGTGGCGGTGGAGCGCGGCTCGGCGTCGCCGTCGTCGGAGGAACGGCGGACCTCGGTGGCGGTGAGATCCAGATCGGGCAGGTCCAGGACACCCTTCAGCTCGATGAGCAGGCGGGTGGCCGTCTTCTTGCCCACCCCGGGGACGAGGCAGAGGGCCCCGACGTCCTCCTCGGCCACGATGCGGCGCAGTCCGCCCGGATCGTGCACGGCCAGGATGTTGAGCGCCAGCGATGGACCCACACCGTGCGCCTGCAGCAGCGTGGAGAACACGACGCGCTCGTCGCGTTCGGCGAAGCCGTAGAGCACCTGGGCGTCCTCGCGGATGTGGTGATGGACCCACAGGAAGACCTCGGTGCTCGGCGCGCCCAGGTCGGTGAGCGTCGTGGGGGTGACCACCACCCGGTAGCCGACGCCGCCGACGTCGACCAGCAACTCACCGGCGGGGTCGCGGTCGACCACCGAACCGCGCAGCGAGCCGATCACCGACGGCTCCGCGCCAGCCGGGCCGCCATGGGAGCGTGGGCCAGGTGGCACAGCGCAACAGCGGCGGCGTCAGCCGCGTCGGCAGGTTCGGGCAGCGCGGCCAGGCCGAGCTGGGTCTGCACCATGCGCTGCACCTCGAGTTTGGACGCACCGCCCCAGCCGGCAACGACCTGCTTGACTTCGTTGGGCGAGTACTCGGCCACGGCGAGCCCGGCGGACGCCGCCTCGGCCATGATGACGCCGACCGCCTGGGCCACGCCCATGGCGGTCCGGGCGTTGACCTGGAACAGGACGCGCTCGACCGCCACCACCGACGGCGAGAACTCGGTGACCAGCGCACGGATCTCGGCCTGGAGCTCGGCCAGGCGGACGGCGCGCTCGTCCGACGTCGACGTCCGCAGCACGCCCACCGCGTGGGGCGTGGGGCGCGGCCGGCCCGGCGCGACGACGGCGTAGCCGCAGCGCGAGAGACCGGGGTCGATCCCGAGAACGAACATGTGTACGACACTAGCCGGGCCCGTGGCCGGCGCCGGACACCTCCGGCGCGGTGCGGCGAACGACGCGGGCGAGTTCAAGTCGGCGCCACCCGCGCCCGATGGAGATGCGTGACCACTCCAGCCACCCTTCCTCCCGGCGCGCCATCAGCCAGTCCGGCCGTCCCGGCAACCGCCGCTCCCCCTCCACAAGACGTCAGCGGACCCACCACGGTTGCGCTGCGTGCGGTCGGCCACCACTTCGGCGACGTCCAGGCCCTGCGCGACCTCAGCTTCCAGGTGCCGTCCGGCCGGATCACGGTCCTGCTCGGCCCCAACGGCGCCGGCAAGACCACCGCGATCCGGGTCGTGACGGGTGCACTCAAGCCCGCCCGCGGTGAGGTCGTGACCTTCGACCGAGACCCGAGCGCGAACGGTGAGGAGGTCCGCCGTCGTTGCGGGGTCGTCTCGGCCAAACCCGCCCTCTACGACCGGCTGTCGGGATGGGACAACCTCCGGTACTCGGGCCAGCTCTACGAGGTGGAGGGCGACCTCGACGCCCGCATCGCCGAGGCCGCCGGCCGATTCGGGATCGCCCACGCTCTCGATCACCACGTCGGGGGCTACTCCACCGGCATGAAGACCCGCCTGGCTCTGGCCCGGTCGATCCTGCACGAGCCCGAGCTCCTCCTCTTCGACGAACCCACCTCGGGTCTGGACCCCGAGAGCTCGGCTGCCGTGCTGGACATGATCCGACACATGACCGAAGAAGGGCACACGGTCGTGATGTGCACCCACCTCCTGGCCGAGGCCGAGGGCCTGGCCGACCACGTCGTCGTCCTGGACCAGGGCCACGCCCTCGTCGAGGGTGCACCCGCGGCCCTCACCGGCCACTACTGGCCCGAGCCGGTCGTCCATTTCGCGGCCGAGAGGCCGGCCGAGCTGGACTACCTGGCCGGGCTCCCCGGCGTGTCCACCTACCACCGCAGCGACGATCCGACGTCGAACCGTGCCACCGTCACCCTGCGCGAGTCGGGTTCGGTGGCCGAGCTGGTCGAACTGCTCGTGGCCCGCGGGGTGCGGGTCACCCGGGTCGATCCCCACGAACCGACGCTCGAGGATCTCTACTTCGCCGTGCGCGGCGACCAGCGGGGCGTCACCGCCCCCGATATCGGCGGAACGGGGGCCCGATGAACTGGCATCGCACGTGGACGGTCGCGAGGACCGATCTGAAGCAGTTGACCGGAGCCAAGGACTTCTGGATCCCGATGGGGATTCTGGGCGGACTGTTCTTCCTGATCATCCCGACGATCCTGCTGCTCAGCATCACCTCGCTGGGCGACGTCGAAGCGGTCCAGAACGTCAGCGATGCGCTCGAGGTGCTCCCCGAGACCGCGCAGGAGCGCATCCAGGGCGACACGCCCTCGGCGCGATCGGCGTACGCGCTGGCCGTGTACCTGTTCGCCCCCATCGCCGTCGTCGTGCCGCTGACCATCTCCACTGCGGTCGGCGCCGCCACCATCGTCGGCGAGCGCGAGCGCGGCACCGGCGAGTTCCTGGCCCACTCCCCCGCCTCGACCCGTGAGATCTACGTCGGCAAGCTCATCGCCAGCCTCACGCCCGGCTACTTCACGACGATCGTCGGCTTCGGGGCCTACTCGCTGATGGTCAACCTGATCGTCGGTCCGGAGGTGGGCGGCTGGTTCTTCCCCACCGCGGAGTGGTGGATGTTGATGTTGTGGGTGGTGCCGCCGTTCCTGGCCTTCACGCTGTCGCTGGTGCTGCGCCTGTCGGCCCGGGTGAAGTCGACCGCGGCGGCGCAGCAGGCCTCGGGCCTGGTCAGCCTCCCGCTGATCCTGGTGGCCTACGGCCAGTCGTCGGGCGCACTCTTCGGCGGGTCGACCTCACCACTGGTGATCGGTGCCGTCGCCTGGGTGATCGCGGGCGTGTCGCTGACCCGAGGTGTCCGGTCGGTGCGGAGAGGCCGCCTCCTCGGCGTCGCCAACGAAGTCTGAGCCGGCCAGGCTGCGCAGCCGCCAGGCGGAGCAGCAGCGCACGTGAGAGCCGGATGGCGAAGCCGGCGCAGCGCATTATCGCTGCGCGAAGTGAGACCGCTCGAAGGCTGCGCAGCCGCCAGGCGGAGCAGCAGCGCACGTGAGAGCCGGATGGCGAAGCCGGCGCAGCGCATTATCGCTGCGCGAAGTGAGACCGCTCGAAGGCTGCGCAGCCGCCAGGCGGAGCAGCAGCGCACGTGAGAGCCGGATGGCGAAGCCGGCGCAGCGGATTATCGCTGCGCCAGAGTGACAGCGCGCCTACTTGTAGCCGTAGAAGACGCCGCGGCCGGTGTTCATGGCCTGCACGAAGGGCAGGCGGTTCCCCTTGGCGAACTGCTTGACGTAGTGGCCGACGCGGGTGGGAAACGTGGTGTGCCAGTGGGTCTCGGCCCGTGAGAACCCGGCGACGCGCATCATGCCGATGTTGCAGGCCAGGTTGGTGCCCCAGTAGTTGGTGTCGTCGCCGGCCAGATCGTCGCCCGGATAGAACGCCGCTGCCGGCCGGCGGGTGAACATCTGGTCGATCACGGTCTCCATGATCACCATGCCGCCGGGGGCCACCACGCTGGCCACCTTCTCCAGCGCGAGCAACGGATGGGGCAGGTGGTAGAGCACGCCGAGGAAGAGCACGACGTCGAAGGTGCCGACATCGGCCGGGTCGAGGTCCATCACGTCGACCTCGGTGCTCTCAACCTTCGAGTCGCGGACCTCGTGGACCAGGTCGAATCCCCGCTTGGAGCCGAACGCCGGCCCGGATGATCCGGGTTTCGGTGGCAGCGGGCTGCGGCCCTGCCACGCCCACGAGTCGCTGGCCAGCACCCGCGAGGCTCCCCGCCGTTCGGCCTCGAAACTGAAAAACCCGTCCCAGGCCCCGATGTCCAGCACCGAGCGACCGGTCAGGTCGTCCGGCAGGCACCCGCGTTCGAGGTGGATCTGCGGCTCGTACACGCCGGGCGAAACCACGCCCGGCGCGATCTCGTACTTGTGGAACCAGTCGATCTCGTCGATCCGGCGGCGCAGGTCGGCCTTGCTCATTGGCTCGGAGTGTTCATGGGCTCGGAATTCACGGACTCAGGGATACACGCTCGTCCGCGCCGGAGCCATTCGCGAGCGCCGACGGCCGGCGCCGCATCGGTCCTTGCGACCCGCGCCCGTGGGCGCGACCCCAGGGGCCACTGTCACACCCCCGGAGTAGGGTCGACCGTAGGTCGACCCTATGGACGCACCGGTCGGCAATCAGCAAAGACGACTTCCCCCCAAGCAGCTCCTCAACCCCGGGACCGTCGTCGTGTCCGATGAAGCGGAACGGACGTCCGATCTCTCTCACCTTCCGCTGCCCGAGCGCGAGGCCGAGCTCTGCGCCACGGCGAGGGACCGCCATCACTCGAAGCACCGGCTACTGCACCTGCTGGCCGAATACGACGCCCGTCGCGGCTGGGTGCTCCACGGTGCGACGTCGTGTACTGCCTGGTGGGCCGACGTCTGGCATCGAGCGCAGCACCGCCCGTGAACAGCTCCGGGTCGCTCGGGCGCTCGTCGCCCTCCCCGCCCTCGACCATGCCGTCGAGACCGGCCGGCTGTCTTACACCAAGGCCAAGGTCGTCTCCCGTCTGGCCCAGCCCGACACGATCGCCGAGCTGATCGAGCTCAGCGAGCCGTGCTCGGCCGGCCGCCTCGGCATCCTGCTCGCCGCCTGGCAACAACGCCACGAGTCGGCCCACTCCCTGGCAGCCGCCAACACCACGCTCGTGCGCTGTCCTGGCGCGTCGAACCCGACGGGATGACGACCTACACCGTGCGAGTCCCGCCGATCGAGTCAGGTCAGATCCAGTCGGTGATCGACACGCAGGTCATGCGCTCGACCGCACCGACGAGCGCATCCTTGGCCCAATCCCGAATCGATGCCCTTCTCGATCTGCTCACCGACGGTGGATCGGTCAGCGCCGAGGTTCTCATTCACATCGTGCGCCACCACGACGGCGAGGTCACCGCCGCACTCGCCGACGGCACCCCGGTGCCCAATCCCGATGTGAGTCGCATTCTCTGCGAGAGCTCGACCTCACGTGCGCACGACGACCGTGGCCACACCTGCGGGCGGGGGGCCGTTCTCGCTCGGACGACTGTCATACCCCAGGAGTAGGGTCGAACGACGTTCGACCCTACCGACGAGCTTCGCTCCGGGAGCTCAGTCGGTCGGCCTCGGCCTCTCGGTCAGGCGATGCGATCGCGTTGGAGCGCACCCCGCGCCCGCGGGCGCGGGGTGAAGGTGCGGGCGGCCACCCCCACCCGACTCCCGCTCAGACGCTGACGGCTTGGAGCACGTCATCGGGGATGTCGAAGTTGGCGTAAACGTCCTGGACGTCGTCGTGGTCGTCGAGCAGGTCGATCAGCCGCAGCACGGCCTTGGCGTCCTCGGCGGACGCGAGCTCGACGGTCGAGCTGGGCAGCATGGTCAGGTCAGCGCTTTCGAACGGCACCTCGCCGGCCTCGAGTGCCTCCCGCACCGCGGGGAGATCCGACGGGCCGGTGGTGACCCGCCAGGTGTCGCCCTCGTCGGCCAGGTCCTCGGCGCCCGCCTCGAGGGCCACCATCATCAGGTCGTCCTCGTCGACGGTTCGAGGCACGATCACCACACCCTTGCGCTCGAACTGCCAGGCGACGGCACCCGGCTCGGCCAGCGACCCGCCGTTCTTGGTGAGCAGCGTCCGAATCTCCGACCCCGAGCGATTGCGGTTGTCGGTCAGTACCTCGACGTAGAGCGCGACCCCATTGGGCGCGTAGCCCTCGTAGGTCACCTGCTCGTACTCGACGCCCTCGAGCTCACCGGTCCCCCGCTTGACCGCCCGCTCGATCGTGTCCAGGGGCACCGAGCTGTCCCGCGCCTTCTGGAACATGGTCCGCAGGGTCGGATTGGAATCGGGATCGCCCCCGCCCTGGCGAGCGGCCACCTCGACCTGCTTGATCAACTTGGCGAACAGCTTCCCGCGCTTGGCGTCGGCCGCGCCCTTCTTGTGCTTGATCGTCGCCCATTTGGAATGCCCTGACATGCAGCCTCTCCTTCGTTGATGCTCAGCGGTGGTGGTCTTCAGCCAGCGCCAGGAAGCGCCGGTGCAGGCGGAGATCCCCGGACAGCTCCGGGTGGAACGAGCTCACCATCACCGAGCCCGTACGGGCCAGCACCGGCGTGTCGTCCAAGCGGGCCAGCACCTCGACGGTGGGACCGGCTCGCAGAACCCGCGGCGCCCGGATGAAGACGCCGGGAAACGCGGTCGACCCGTCGCCGAGATCGATCGGCGCCTCGAACGACTCTCGCTGCCGCCCGTAGCCGTTGCGCTCGACATCGAGGTCGATGGCGCCGAACGACCGCTGGTCGTCGCGGCCGCCCTGCACCCCGTCGGCCAGCAGGATCATCCCGGCGCAGGTACCGAACACCGGCAGCCCCTCGTCGATCCGTTGCGCCAACGGATCGAACAGCCCGCTGCGCTCCAGCAGCATCGACATGGTGGTGGACTCGCCCCCGGGCATGACCAACCCGTCGACGTCGGCCAGATGCTGGGCGGTGCGGACCTGGACGGCGGCAATGCCGCACCGGTCGAGCGCGTCAGCGTGGAGTCCGACCGCTCCCTGAACCGCGAGGATGCCGATCTTCATGCCGGGATCCTGGGGGTTGGGCGGCGGCACGCATCACCAGCCCCGATCGGCGTAGGTCTGCTCGAGCTGCGAGATCTCGAGTCCGGGCATGGCGGAGCCCAGTCCGCGACTGACCTTGGCCAGGATGGCCGGGTCGGTGTAGTTGAGCGTGGCCTCGACGATGGCCTTGGCCATGGTCGGTGGGCTCGCTGCTCTTGAAGATGCCCGACCCGACGAAGACCGCATCGGCGCCGAGCTGCATGACCAGCGCGGCATCGGAGGGGGTGGCGATGCCTCCGGCACAGAACATGGGTACCGGCAGACGGCCGGTCTCGGCGATCTCCTTGCACCAGCGGGACCGGCGCCTGGAGCTGCTTGGCCCAGTCGTAGACCTCGGCCGAGTCGGCCTGGGTGATCTTGCGCATGTCGCCCATGATCGACCGCAGGTGGCGCACCGCCTCGACGATGTTGCCCGTGCCGGCCTCGCCCTTGGAGCGGATCATGGCCGCCCCCTCGCTGATGCGGCGCAGCGCCTCACCCAGGTTGGTGGCTCCGCACACGAACGGGACGGTGAAGGCCCACTTGTCGATGTGGTGGGCCTCGTCGGCCGGGGTGAGGACTTCGCTCTCGTCGATGTAGTCCACCGCCAGCGCTTCCAGCACCTGGGCCTCGGCGAAATGGCCGATGCGGGCCTTGGCCATGACCGGGATGGTGACCACGGCCTGGATGCCCTCGATCATCTCGGGGTCGCTCATCCGGGCCACCCCGCCCTGGCTGCGGATGTCCGAGGGGACCCGCTCCAGTGCCATCACGGCCACCGCGCCGGCGTCTTCGGCGATCTTGGCCTGCTCGGCGTCGACGACGTCCATGATGACGCCGCCCTTCAGCATCTCGGCGAGGCCTCGTTTGACCAGGTCGGAGCCGGTGCTCCGCCCGGGGGCGGCGGGGTTCGGGTCACTCATACCGGGATTCTAAGAGGGTCGCGAGCGGGACCGACGAACTTCGTGCCAGGGAACACACTCATGGCTCGAGCGGTGGGAGCTCCGCGATCTCGTCGGGACTCAGCGGCGTGACCTCACCCGTGCGGGCCAGGACGAACCACGTGCGCCCGGGTGCGACTCCCAGCGGGGCGCCGTCGCCATCGACGAACTCCCACGGGTCGCTCTGGGTGGGACGACGCCACAGCCCGGTCGCGACCTTTCCTTCGGACAGGATCCAGACCGGGCCCTCGCCGGTCGGATTGGCCTCGGGGGTGCGTTCGTCGACGGTACTGGTGGTGTAGGGGATGTCGGCCACCACCACGTTGGCGGTGCCGACCTGCTGGACCGGGCCGTCGAACTCGCCGCCGTCGATCACCTCGGTGTGCGGACCGCCCAGCTGCCACCGGAGCCATTCGCCCCGTTCCTCGTCCCAGGCCACCTGGACCCGATAGCTGTTGCTGATCTGCACCTGGGCGCCGTCGATGGGGTCGCCGGCAGCGGCCCCCTCTTCGACGTACGGCAGGATGGCGGTGGGGACACCACCCCGGTCGCCGAGCAGCTCGTACAGGCCCTCGGTGCTGCTCATGAGGTTGTCGGGCGCCGCCGGACGATTCGGATCTCGGTACATCTGGGGCCGGGTGTCGATGATCCCGATCAGATCGGCGTTGCGCACGCGCGCGACAGCGTCCCGGGATTGGCGCCCGAGTAGGCGAACCCCGGGGTGTTCAGGTTGGCCAGGATGGGTGGGTCCGACGTGCGGGCCGAACGGATGGGCCCGACGGTCGGGGCGTCGAGCGAGTGGTAGACGGCGATGAGCCGGGTGGCGCTGCTGGCGATGAGCTCCTCGTAGATCAGATCCGTGAACTCCAGTCCGGCCTGCGGGAACGCCCCGTCCTGGTTGTGGATCTTGACCGCCATCGCCGGCCGGTCCAGGTTGTCCGCAAACTCGGCCAGGGTGGGCGCCCCGGTCAGCGGGGCGACCGGGCCGAGCGCCACCGTCGTACTGGTCGTCGAGGTGGAGGAGGTCGTCGAGGTGGTCGTGGTGGCGGGCGCAGCATCGTCGTCATCACCGCCACACGCAGCGACGGCCAGCGCGGCGCACAAGAGGAGAGCGGCCGTTCGCAGGAACGGCCTGGGGCGTCGGAGGGTCACGATGTCAGAGCTCCCGGAGGGCGGCGATGCGTTCTTCGAGCGGGGGGTGGGTGGCGAACATGCGGTTCACCCGGGACAGATTGCCGTCCCTGGCGTTCTGGGCCATCGGTTCCTCGATCCACAAGTGGGCGGTGGCCCGCGAGCCGGACCGGACGATCGTCGTGTCCTCCTGGAGCTTCTCCAGCGCACCGATGAGGCCGGGCGGGTAGCGGGTCATCTCGACCGCCGAGAAGTCGGCCAGCTGCTCGCGCCGGCGCCCGACCGTGGCCTGCATGAGGCGGGCGATCAGCGGCGCCAGTACCAGCATGACGATGCCGAGGATAGCGACGATCGCGCCGACCCCCGGGGCGTCGCTGCTCCCCCGCCGTCGATGGCCGCTGAGCCACATGGTCCGGAAGGTCAGATCCGCGACGACCGTGAGGATGCCCACCATGGTGACGGCGATGGTGCTGATCAGGATGTCGTAGTTCTGGATGTGGGACAGCTCGTGGGCCAGCACCCCCTCGAGCTCGATCCGGTTCATCTTCTCCAGCAGGCCGGTGGTGACGGCGACCGCGCTGTTCTTGGGATTGCGGCCCGTGGCGAAGGCGTTGGGCGCGGGGTCGTCGATGACGTACAGCCGGGGCTTGGGCAGCCCGGAGGCGATGCAGAGCCCCTCGACCAGGTTGTGGTAGCGGGGATACTCCTCGATCGTGGCGGGCTGGGCCCGACTGATGCGCAGCGCGACGGCGTCGGACTTCCAGTAGCTGATCCACGTGGTCCCGACCGCGAACACGACGGCGATGACGATGATGCTGGGTCCGGTCGTGAAGAACGACGCCGCCACCAGCAGCACGAAGAAGGTGAAGATGAAGAACCCGACGACGAGCAGCATCGAAGTGCGCTTGTTGCGAGCAACCTGGGGATACAGGGAGAGCCTCCTGAGGCGGGGGGATTCGGGGAGTGACGCCGGAGCGGGCGAGCCTAGAACTCGACGTTCACGGGACCCCGGGCATCGCCGTCGACCTCGAAGTACTCACGCGGCCCGAAGTTGAAGCTTCCGGCGACGAGGTTGCCCGGAAAGGTCTCGATCTTGGTGTTATAGGTCCGTACGGCATCGTTGTAGAACTGCCGGGCGTAGGCGATGCGGCCCTCGGTGCCGGTCAGCTCCTCCTGCAGATTCAGGAAGTTCTGGTTGGCCTTGAGGTCGGGGTAGGCCTCGCTGAGGGCGAAAACCGACTTGAGCGCTCCGGTGAGCATGTTCTCGGCCTCGGCCTGATCGTGAGCGCCCTCGGCGGTCATCCCGGCGTTGCGGGCGGTGATCACCGCGTCGAGCGTCTCCTTCTCGTGTGACGCATACCCCTTGACGGTCTCGACCAGGTTGGGGATCAGGTCGTAGCGGCGCTTGAGCTGGACGTCGATCTGGGCCCAGGCACCCTCGATCTTGTTGCGCTGGCTTACCAGACCGTTGTAGAGCAGGATGCCGCCACCGACCACCAGGACGATGACGAGCAGAAGGATGATGAAGATCCACATGGGGGCGAGTCTACGGGACCCCGCACAGCGGCGCGTAGCGCCGGGCGGCTGTCCCGGCCGGAGGCCGCTCAGCCGAGCTCGGCGTAGATGTCGAGGTAGAGCCGAGCCAGGTTCTCCATGGACAGCTCGGCCGCCCTGAGCTCGCCACCGGCGATGAGTGATGCCGCCACCGACGGGTCCTGCAGGACCGAGTCGATGGCCGCCGCAAGCGCTCGGGGGTCCGAGGGCGGGACCAGGATGGCATCGGTCCCGTGGGTGGCCACGTTGCGGTAGCCGGCGAGGTCGCTGGCCACGACGGGCGTGCGGGCCGCCATGCCCTCGAGCAGCACGACACCGAACGACTCGCCGCCGATGGACGGAGCGCAGAAGACCTGAGCACCGGCGAGACGAGCCCGCTTCTCGGCATCGGAGACCTGACCCGAGCCACTCGATCCGCTGGTCGTGGCGCCATTGCCGCTGGAGCGCAGCAGTATCGGGACCGGAACCGGCCACCCAGAGCCGCACGTCACCCGGCAGGTGGGTCATGGCCTCGAGCAGCACCTGCAGCCCCTTGCGCGGCTCGTGGCGGCCGATGAAGAAGATGGTCTTCTCGTCCGTGGGGGTGGGGGTGGCCTTGGCGTACCGGTCCACCTCGACGCCGTTGAACACGAGCCGGAACTCGCCACCGACCACGGCCTTCGCCATCTTCTCGGCGTCGGGCGAGACGGCACACCGCACATCGATCCCGCGGGCGATGCGACGCAACACCGATCGGGCCCGGTCGTAGAGGTCGATCCGGCCGGCGGCGTGGAACGTGGCGACGATGGGGGCCGTCTTGACGAACAGCGAGGTCATGCCCGGGCCGGGCGCCATGGGTTCGTGGATGTGGACGACGTCGAACTGTTCGTCGTTGAGGGCCCGGATGATCCGCAGCTGGGCGGCGGGGTCCGGCGCGAGCGGGGCCACCGATCCGTTGGCGGCGGTGGGAATGGAGTTTCCCAGCGGGGTGATGCCCGGCTCGGGGGGCGGGCCGTCGCACGGGGCCAGGACCCGGACGTCGTTGCCGAGGCCCCGCATGGCCCGGGCCATGCCCAGGACCTGTCCCTGGACGCCGCCCGGAATGGTCAGGCTGTAGGGACAGACGAGCCCGATGCGCATGGGCCCAGACTACCGAAACCTGCGGGTCCGGGCCCTACCCCCGTGCGGTCAGGGCCTCGTGGTCGGACGGCCAGTTGGGCTGCATGAGGTGCCACTGCTCGGGTTCGGCGCGGATCAGGTCCTCGAGCGTGTGGGCTACATCCTGGGTCACCCGGGCCACGTCGTCCCGCAGTCGACCGCGCCGCTCGACGTCGAGGGGAGCACACAGCTCGGCGTGCCGGAGGGCGCCCCGGAAGTAGATGGCGGAGGGCATGAGGCTGGTTCCGGTGCGCAAGGCCAGGAGGGCGGGACCGGCAGGAAGGGTCGTGCGCTCGCCGAAGAACTCCACGTCGACGCCGTGCTCGGTGACGTCGCGGTCACTGAGCAGGCACACGACGTGGCGATCCTTGACGGCCCGGGCGACCTCGGCGGCCGCGTTGGGACCGACCGGGACCACGTTCAGCCCGATCGAGCGTCGGTAGTCGGCGAACCATTCGAAGAGCTCGGGCGGATCGAGCCGCTCGACGACGGCGGTGCAGGGGATCCCGAGGACGTGGGTGACGTAGAACGCGGCCCACTCCCAGCCACCGAGGTGTGGGAGGGCCAGGATGGGACCCAACCCGCGATCACGGCATGCGGCGATGTGTTCGTAGCCCGTGAAGGTGAAGCCGGCCTCGAGTTGCGACTTGTCGAGCGACGGGAGACGGAACGACTCGGCCCAGTAGCGGGCGTAGGACTCGAAGGTCTGCTGGACCGACCGCTCGAGGGCGACGCCGCCGTAGTCAGCCCCGTAGACCCGCCGCAGGTTGCGCTCGACGATCCTCCGCCGATCGGGTGATGCGTACTTTGCACCGGTCGCCGCCCCGCGGGCCAGCACCTGGGTGACGGGGGCCGGGAGCCGCCGGATGACCGCCGAGCCACCCCGGTACGCCCAGTACACCGGCGAGGCCATGGCCCGTGGTCAGCTGCCCTGGGACGAACGCTGCTGGTTCTGCCGGCCCGGTCCAGCGGCGGGTCGTCCGCGGCACTCGCTCGCGCCGGTCGGGGACGGGCCGGCGGGGCGTGGTGCCGGAGGCCGCTCGGCCTGGCGCCACACCTTGACGAATCGCTGGACGGCGGTGAACGCGCGTGAGGGCGAACATCACCCACAGCGTGGCGATGAGCAGGTGGTTGAACAGGAGACCGAAACCCAGGAAGACGAACCGTTCGGCCCGCTCCATGATGCCGCCCTTGGCTTCGAACCCGAGCGCCTCGGCCTTGGCCCGCTGGTAGGAGACGAGGCTGGCGGCCGCGTACACCGCCATGGGCAACAGGCCGATCCGGCCGTCGAAGTTGCTGAGGAGATACCAGGACACCCCGCCGAACAGGAGGGCGTCGGTGAAGCGGTCGGCCACGGAGTCGAAGAACGCGCCGCGAGGTCCCGTGCTGCCCGATGCCTTGGCGACGGCGCCGTCCAGTGCGTCAGGGATCCCGGTGGCCACCAGCAGCACGAACCCGAGGGTCAACCAGCCGTTGCCGATGACCACGGCGGCGGCGGCGGCCATGACGATGCCCAGCCCGGTCAGATGATCGGCTCGGATCCCGGCCCGTCGGATGCTGCGACCGACCGGCTTGAGGCCGTCCTCGATGTTGGTCTTCCAGCGGCCGTCGAGCATGTCGTCTCCAGATGAGGATGTCCGCGATGTCGTCGCGATCAAATGCTAACTCTCGCGAGCATAGCGCGGTGCGGCCCCCAGTGTAGGGACACCGACGACCCACCACGCTGTCGGGCCCAGCTGGGCGGGGCGATCGGGAACCCGGATAGCGTGGCCGTCCATGACCGATCTGCCCGACATCGCACCGGCGGACGCTGCCGTGGCGCTTCGTTCCCTCCCCCGCCGGTACCGCGAGGCCATCGCTCGGGCCGGAGGAGACGCTCCACCCGACGGCGGGTCAACGGACGAGCCGCCGACCGACGAGGTCGAGGCCCGAGCCCACCACCTGGGACCCGACGGCGCCAGCCCCCTGGAGAAGGTGGCCTCGACCACCGCTGAGCTCGCGCTCTTCCACCGGGCGACCACCCAGGTCCTCAGCGGGGCAGACACGCCACTCCATCCGGCGGTGGTGGACCGACACTCGCGGGACTGGGACACACCTCCCGGCCTGACGCTCGACGACGCGCTCACGCTGCTGGAGGAGGAAGCCACCGGGTACGCCGCTCTCATCGAGTCGGCCGATGCGAGGGAGTGGGCGAAGTCCGGCTCGGTCGCCGGTGGCAGCTCGATCAGTGCCGCCGCGCTGCTCAGCGAGGCCATCCGCTCGGGGGTGGACCGACTGCGATCGATCGGCTGAGGCGGCGAGTCTCGTCAGTCGTCTGACGTGACGAATTCACTCCAGTCCTCGGGGTTGTCCTCGACGATCCAGTCGATGACGTCGCCGTTCTGGCCGTCGACCAGCACCAAGCCCCGCTGCGAGGGCGGTTCGTCGGCGGAGTAGAGCAGGATCCGCCAGGTGGGCCTCGACAGATAGCCCCTCCAGCCCATCTGGGCCGACGTGTGACCCACCGGAAACCCCACCCGGCGAGTGGCGGCGACGAGCGCCTCCCCTTCGTCGACACCGAGTTTCCATCCGGCGATCAGGTGATAGCCACCGACCACGGCGAGGGCGCCGGCCGCCCACAGGATCCCGTCGTTGACCAAGGGCGAACCACCGTCGGCCAGCAGCCAGAGGATGGCGCAGAACCCGGCCATGACGAGATAGATCAGGCCGGGAATGCGACGCCGGCTGTTGTCGGGGAACTCGTACGGCTCGGTGACCTGCCGGGGATCGAGATCGGCGGGAAGAACGTCGCCCTCCTCGACCAAGGTGTCCTCGACCCTGTCGTCGGCGTCCTGATCGGCCTCGTCACGGTCGTCGTCGGTGAAGAAGGGCTCCGGACTCACGGCGCCGAGGCTACCGGCCGGGCCAAGAGCGGGACACCCGGGACCAGCTGGCATCCAGCGCCTCGGGCAACACCTTCGTCTCGGCGACGGTCACGGTGAAGTTGGTGTCGCCCCGCCAACGGGGGAGCACGTGGACGTGGAGATGGTCGGGCACCCCCGCCCCCGAGCCCTCGCCCAGGTTCAAGCCGACGTTGACCCCGTCGGGAGCGTACGCAGCCTCGAGTGCCGCCACCCCGTCGCGCACCCCGAGCCACAACTCGTCGGACTCCTCGACGGTCAGCTCATCGAGCCCCGCCACACCGCGTCGGGGCAACACCATCATGTGGCCGTTGGTGTACGGGAACGCGTTGAGCAGGGCGAAACAGTGGTCGCCCCGCCAGACGATGTAGGTCTGGTCGTCGGGCAACCCCGAGTGGAGGATCGACTCGAACAGCGTCATACCGTCGGGCCGATCGATGGCGGTCGCGCCGCCCTCCTCGATGTAGGGGATACGCCAGCCGGCCCAGAGCCGCTGGATGCCGGCGCCGGCCGCCGGCTCGGACGGATCGGGCACGTCAGACCCGATCGGGCTGCGACTCGGTCAGGATCTGCTCGACGAAGGTCTCGAGCGGCACGTCGCGCTCCACCTCGCCGCCGCGGGGATTCACCCCGAGGGTGGTGGCGGCGACATCGTCGTCGCCGACGACCAGCACGTACGGGAGCTTCTCGACCTTGGCGTTTCGGATGCGCTTGCCCAGGGGCTCGGTGGCCGCCGCCGCGTCGACCCGGATGCCGGCGGACCGGAGCCGGGCCACCACCTGCTCGGCGTAACCCTGATGGTCGGCCGCCACCGGCAGGACGCGCGCCTGCACCGGGGCCAGCCACGTCGGCAGGGCGCCGGCGTAGTGCTCGATCAGCACGCCGAAGAACCGCTCGATCGACCCCAGCAACGCACGGTGGATCATCACCGGACGGTGATGATCGCCGTCGGCCCCGACGTAGTCGATCCCGAACCGCTCGGGCAGATTGAAGTCGAGCTGAAGGGTGGAGAGCTGCCAGCGCCGTCCGATGGCGTCGGTCACATCGACGTCGATCTTCGGTCCGTAGAAGGCGCCGCCGCCCTCGTCCAGCTCGAAGTCGAGACCGGCGACATCGAGCGCATGCCGCAGCCCGGCGATCGCCTCGTCCCACTGGGCGTCGTCACCCACACACTTCTCGGGCGGCTTGGTGGCCAAGCGGGCGTAGAACTCCTCGAACCCGAAGGCCCGCAACACGGACAGGACGAACTCGAGCAACGATGCGAGCTCGTCGGCGATCTGCTCGCGGGTGCAGAAGATGTGGCTGTCGTCCTGGGTGAATCCGCGGACCCGCAGCAGTCCGTGCACGGCCCCGGAGAGCTCGTAGCGGTAGACGGTCCCCAGCTCGAACATGCGCAGCGGCAGGTCCCGGTACGACCGCTGGTGGCTGCGGTAGACCATGACGTGGAACGGGCAGTTCATCGGCTTGGGGTAGTAGGTGGCGCCGTCCATCTCCATGGGCGGATACATGCCGTCGGCGTAGAAGTCGAGGTGACCGCTGGTCTCCCACAGGACCGACTTGGCGATGTGCGGGCTGAACACGAACTCGTACCCGCCGTGCTCGTGGCGATCGCGTGCGTAGTCCTCGATGATGCGGCGGACGATGGCCCCCTTGGGGTGCCACACCGCCAGCCCGGGGCCCAGCTCTTCGGGCCACGAGATCATGTCGAGCTCCGACACCAACCGCCGATGGTCCCGCTTCTCGGCCTCTTCCAGCCGGTGCAGGTGGCCCTTCAGGTCCTTCTTGGTGGCCCAGGCCGTGCCGTAGATGCGTTGGAGCATGGGGCGCTTCTCGTCGCCGCGCCAGTACGGCGCCGGCCACCTTCTGCAGGGCGAAGTGACCGAGGCGGCCCGTCGAGGGAACGTGAGGTCCCCGGCACAGATCGACGAAGCCGTCGCCGTTGCGGTAGAAGGACACCGATCCGTCGCCGCCCACCTCGGAGTCGTCGACCTTCTCGATGATCTCGCGTTTGTAAGGATGGTCGGCGAAGAGCTCCAACCCTTCGGCTGCCGTGGCCTCACCCCGTTCGAAGGACTGGTCGGCCTGGATGATCTCGCGCATCCGGGCGTCGATGCGTTCCAGGTCGTCGTCGGAGAACGTGGCGCCGTCGGGCAGGTCGAAGTCGTAGTAGAAGCCGTTCTCGATGGCGGGTCCGATGGCGAAGTCGGCGCCCGGCCACAGGTCGAGCACGGCCTGGGCCAGCACGTGGGCCGTGGAGTGCCGCAGGGTCTCGACGCCCAGATCGTTGCGGTCGGTGACCAGCTCGACCACGGCGCCGTCGGAGAGCGGCCGGTCGAGGTCGACCTGTTCCTCGTCGACGACGGCGATCAGCGCTGCTCTGGCCAGGCCGGGCCCGATCTCGGCCGCCAGGTCACCCGCAGTGGCGCCCGCGGGGAGAGAGCGCTCGGATCCGTCGGGCAGCGTCACGGTGATGTCGGCCATAGGTCGACGAGCGTACCGGTGCGGGGCCACGGCCCCGGTGGCAATTCACCCGGATGGACCGGGCCGTCAGACCGCCAGTTCGAGCGGACGCATGACGAGCACCGAGGCGGACGAGTCCTCGGCCGAGATCTCGGGCTCGAGCACGCAGCTCGGTCGGCGGCTGCCCGGCGTCGCCGTTCGTCCCCGCCGCGGCTGCGACCGGCGTGGCCACCGGCTCGGCCTTCTTGGTGGCGTAGCTGTCGATGTAGGCCTGACCGGAGAGGTCGCGAATCTAGAACATGACCTCGTCGATGATCTGCCGCAGGACGAGTCGGTCGTCGGCACGGTCGCGGTACCGCTCGACGTCGATCGGCTTGCCGATCTTGATGTGGGCGGTGCGGAAGGGTCGGGGCAGCTTGGCGTCGGGCGGTTGGATGTCGACCATGCCGCTGAGTCCGACCGGCACGATGGGGGCACCGGTGCGCAGGGCCAACCGGGCCGGTCCGGTGTGCCCGCGTGCAGGTCGCCGGAGCGGGACCGGGTGCCCTCGGGGTAGATGCCGAACAGCTCGCCGTTCTCGAGCACACCTTGGGCAGCCGAGAGCGCCCGTTCGGCGGCGTCGCCGCCGCCGCGATCGATGGGGATCATGCCGAGGGCCGGAAAGAGGTGCTTCGTCTTCCAGTCGTCCATGTACTCGGCCTTGCCGACATAGGTGATCCGTCGGGGCAGCACGGCCGGGAGGAAGAACGAGTCGAGCACCGACGTGTGGTTGGGCGCCATGATGGCCGGCCCCGACTCGGGAACGTTCTCCAAGCCTTCGACCCGGAAGCGCCAGAAGAAGTTGAACACCGGCTTCAGCGTGGCCCTCGCCGCGCCGTAGAGCCGTCCGTACTCTCGTCCCACGGTCTGTCCCCCTCTCCCCTTGCGCCTGTCTCCCCGTCACGCCCATTGTGCCCGAACCGAGCGACCTGCGGGAGTGGTTCGGGCGAATTTCTGGCGGCGGGTTCAGGTCAGGGTATCGACGCCGAGCAGTGCCGCGGCCGCGGCCACGCCATGGCCGGCGGCGGCCGCGGCATCGATGGCCGCGACCGCGGTCGGGGTGTCGAGATCGTCGTCGAGCGCGGCGCGCACCTGCGTCGAGGGCGGCGTCCCCGGCCCCGGCTGCGGTCCACGCTCGCAGCCTGGCTTCGGCCTCGGGCATGGCGTCGTCGGTCCATTCCCACTCGGTGCGGTAGTGGTGGGCGACCGCCGCCAACCGGATGGCCCTGGGATCGTGCTCGAGCCGCAGGTCGGACACGAAGACCAGATTGCCCGACGACTTGGACATCTTCTCCCCGTCCATCCGCACCATGGCCTGGTGCATCCAGTGCCGCACGAAGGGCTCGCCGGTGGCCGCCTCGCTCTGGGCCCGCTCACACTCGTGGTGGGGAAAGATCAGGTCGGCTCCGCCGCCGTGGAGGTCGATCGTGGTGTCCAGCTCGCGCATGGCCAGGGCGGAGCACTCGATGTGCCATCCCGGCCGTCCCGGCCCCCAGAGCGAGTCCCACGACGGTTCGTCGGGCGCCGACGGCTGCCACAGCACGAAGTCGAGTGGATCCCGCTTGTTCGGATCGTCCGGATGGCCGCCGTGTTCGGCCGCGAGGGCGAGCATGGTTGCTCGGTCGAGATGGCTGACCGTGCCGAACGAGTCGAAGCTGCCGACGTCGAAGTAGACGCCACCGCCGGACTCGTAGGCGTGGCCCCGGTCGAGCACCATCCCGATGAAGCCCCGGATGTCGCTGATGGCCGAGGTGGCCCGCGGTTCGCTCCACGACGGCAGCATGCCGAGCGCGGCCATGTCGTCATCGAACCGCGCCGTCTCGGCCGCAGCCAGATCGAGATAGTGGACGCCGAGCTCCCGGGCCTTGCGCAGCAGGTCGTCGTCGACGTCGGTGACGTTGCGGACGCATCGGGTCTCGTGGCCCAGGTCGCGCAGCCGCCGCTGCAGGACGTCGTAGGTCAGGTAGACCGCGGCGTGACCCATGTGGGTGGCGTCGTACGGGGTGATGCCGCAGGTGTAGATGGTGACGATGGGGCCCGGCTCGAACGGGACGACGGCCTGACGTGCCGTGTCGAACAGACGCATGGGGCACGACCCTATCGGCGCGCCCGATCGGGTCGGACGGCTCAGACGTCGTCGAGACCGGTGAACTTCACCGCAGCCGCGCGTCTTGTAGCGCACGTTCAGCTGGAGCAGGACGGCGGCGAACGCCTCGATGGGTGCCGCGTTGGACAGGCCGCCCGAGTCCAGGGGGCGCATGTTGGGGATCTTGCCGACGATCTCGGCGGTGGCCTCGGTGGCGGACGGGTGATCGGAGCACACGAGTACGTCGCTCTCGACCGGTTCGTCGATCTGGCCCAGCTCGCTGGGCCGGGACGTGGTGGAACGCAGCGGCAACCCGCGACCGGGGCACTGCGGCCTGGACGTTGCCGGCCACCGATCCGCGCGGCGGGACCAGCGGCTGGAACTCGTCGCCGACCTTGGCCAGGGCATTGGCCATCGAGATGACGACCTTGCCGCGGAGACTGCGCTCGAGCCCCAGAGCGGTCGAGGCGGCCGAATCCCACGGCGTGGCGATGACGACCACGTCGCACGCGGCCGGCCTGTTCGTTGTCACCCCCAACGAGGGGCAGCTCGCGCCCCTCCCACTTGGCGAGGAGCGTGTCGACCTTCTCCATGGCCCGGTACTTCGACCGCGAGCCGATCACGACCTCGAATCCGACGGACGCCAGCCGGGCGGCGAGGCCGCTTCCGGCGGGACCGGTTCCTCCCAAGACTCCAATGTGCATACGGCGAGCGTACCGACCCGCCTGCGACCGTTCCCAGCCGCAGCGCAGTCGTGGGCTCGGTAACGTTCGCCGGAATCGGCACCTAAAGGAGCAGGACATGGGACTGCTGGACGGCAAGCGCATCTTGATCACGGGCGTGCTGACCGACGCGTCGCTGGCCTTCGGGGTGGCGAGCTGGCCCAGGAGGAAGGCGCCGAGATCGTCCTGACCGGCGCGGGCCGCGGCCTTCGGCTGACCCAGCGCACCGCCCGCAAGCTCCCGCACCGAACCCGAGGTCCTGGAGCTGGACGTGACCGAACCCGGTCACGTCGCGTCCGTGCGGGACCACCTGGCCGAGACGTGGGGAGGCCTGGACGGAGCGCTGCACGCCATCGGCTTCGCCCCCGAGGCCTGCCTGGGCGGCGGACTTCCTCGATGCCGAATGGTCCGACGTGTCGGTCGCGCTGGAGATCTCGGCCTACTCGCTGAAGACCCTGGCCGAGCTGACCGCACCCCTCATGACCGACGGTGGGTCACTGGTGGGCTTGGACTTCGATGCCACGGTTGCGTGGCCGGCCTACGACTGGATGGGGGTCGCCAAGGCCGCGCTCGAGTCCACCAACCGCTACCTGGCGCGGGAGCTGGGCCCTCGCCAGATCCGCTGCAATCTGGTGGCGGCCGGGCCCGTGAAGACGATGGCGGCCAGGTCGATCCCGGGCTTCGCCCAGTTCGAGGACGCCTGGGGCGAACGGGCGCCGCTGGGCTGGGACGTCACCGACTCGTCGGCCGTGGCCAAGGCGTGCGTGGCGCTGCTGTCGGACTGGTTCCCGCAGACGACCGGCTCGATGATCCACGTCGACGGCGGCTACCACGCCATCGGCGCCTGACCCCTCCCAACCGAAATTCCGTCCCCAGGGTCCGGAGGGCGACCCTTTCTCGGGGTGAGTTCGGTTCAGCGCCGGTCTGTCGGCTCGAGGTAGTCGGGGTTGGCGACCCGCACCTTGGCCAGGGTCGCCTCCCAGAGCGCCTCACCGAGCCCGACGGAGCCGAGCTCGATGGCGCCGGACCGGATGGCGGCGGCCAGTTCGGCGTCGTCGGCCACGCCCACCGAGCGCAACCGGTCCCGATGCTCGGTGTGCTGTCGGCCGCCATCGGCCAGTTCCCGCTCGATCATCGCCAGCACGTTGGCGGCGACCCGAGCGTGGAACCGGACCCTTCCTTCGGTGGCGTCGCGGACGTCGTGCTCCAGGAACTCGCGCACCGCCTCCACCAACTGTGCGGCGCTGGGGGCGTCGTGCGGTGCGGTCATGCCAAAACTCCTATCTCGCGCAACAGCAGCAGAAGGTCGTACTCGGCTTCGCAGGTCCGCCGACCGATGGCCGCCAACTCCACCGACCGGTTGGCGCCCGAGAGGTGACTCGAGGTCTGCATCATGCAGATCACTCCCCACTTGACCGTGCCCAGGACCTCCCACCACCGCATGGCGTCGAGATCGACCGGGCTTCCCCCCGCCTCCTCGTATGCGGCCGCCAGCTCCTCCCGGCTTCCGATTCCCGCGACGGCGCCCGCGGCGCCGAATCGCCAGGCTCGGACCGCCAGCCAGGCCAGATCCTCCATCGGGTCGCCCAGGTGGACCAGTTCCCAGTCCAGCGCCGCGACCAGCCCGCGCTTGTCCACCAGGAGATTCCCCAGGCGAAAGTCGCCGTGCACCACGGTCGACTCCGCCGCGGTCGGTCGATGATCCTCCAGCCAGGCGAAGCCCAGTTCCAGGGTGGGGTGCGGCTCGCCGAGCGCGTCCATGACCCCGCGATAGAACTCGAGCTGATCCACGTCGGTCAGCGGCGGGACCTCGTCATGCGGAATGCGGTGGACGGTCGCGAGGGCGGCGCCGCACTGGCCGACGAGCGCACGACGGGCATCGGTGAACTCGTCATCGCGCAGGATCCTCCTTGGGATGGCCTCGCCCTCCAGCCGCTCGACCACCATTCCCGCAGCACCCAGAGAGCCGTCGCTGGTCGCGTCGGCGACGACGGTCGGTACCGGCACTCCGGCTCGGGTGGCCGCCTGCAGGACCGCCACCTCGGTCGCCATCCCGCCGCCCACCGGGAGTGCGCCCGGTCGTTCCTGCTGCAGAATCAGCTCCTGCGCCGACCCTTCTGCGTCGACCGCGTCGAACGACCAGGTCTGCCGAGACGCCCCACCGGAGAGTCGGCGCAGGTCCCGGATCTCGGCATTCAGGCGATCGGCGAGCAGGTCGGCGAGCTCCGCAGTACCCACGCTGCCGGTCAGCAGACGGGTCGCACGTAGGGGTACGGGTTGACCGCGCCGCCGTGGTTGGGGTGCACCTCGAAGTGCAGGTGGGCGGCGGTGTAACGGGCGTTGCCGCTGTTGCCCACATAGCCGACGACGGTGCCGGCGCTGACCTGCCCGCCGTTGCCGTAAGCCGAGAGATGGGTGCCGTAGTAGTAGTTCCCGTCGTTGCCGTTGAGGTGGAACGAGAGTCCGCCGAGCCGGTTCGAGCGGTGGGTCACCGTGCCACCCACCGGCGCATAGACCGGCGTCCCCGACGGCGCCATCATGTCGACGCCCTTGTGGCGACGACCACCGGAGCGGGACGCACCCCACGTGTCGCTGAAGCTGGACCCTGGAACCGGGCAGACGAACGCCGCCGACCTGACGGGGCCGGTGCCGCCGACGGGGCCGGTGCCGCCGACCGGGCCGGCGATCCGCCGGAGCCGGAGCTCGAACTCGAACTCGAACTCGACCCGGAAGAGCTCGACGACGACCCGGACGAGCCCGACGACGACGACGAACGGTTGGCGGCCGCTCGGGCGGCGGCCGCTTCCTCGGCAGCCTTCCGGCGCGCCTCTTCCTCGCGTCGCTTGCGCTCCTCTTCGAGGCGGATCCGTTCGAGCTCCTCGAGCCGTGCGACCTCTTCGTTCAGCCGCTCGACCCGATCGGCCAGCTGCGAGCGAACGGCTGCGGCTTCGGCCCGCCGATCGTCCAGGGCCGTCTGAGCGGAGGCGAGATCTTCGTTGATGGTGCGGAAGTCGTCGAGGACGTCGTTGTCGGTCTCGAGCACGGCCGCCACCAGCGCGTCCGCAACCGCCTGGTCATTGGCGGCTGCGACGGTGCCCAGGTTGAGCCGACGTTCACCGGTGTAACGGCGGAGCGCCAGTTCCTGGACCACCTCGTTGAGCTCGTTCTGAGCGGCTTGGGTCTCGGCAACCTCGGTCTCGAGCTGCGAGATCTCCTGGTCCAGGTCGTAGAGCCGCTCCTCCGACTCGTGGAACTCATCGACCGCGTCGGCCGCGCGGGCGCGTGTCGACTCCAGCTCTGACTGAGCCGCAACGGGCGCCTGCATCAGCGGCACCAACACGATCGCGCACAGGGCGACGCGTAGGAGACGGGCCACGGGGCGTGAAGCGTATCGAGCCCGACCCCCGATCGCGCCTGTCAGGGTCGATTCGCCGTCATCCGCGGCGACGGGCCCGGGGCCGATCGGACTCGTCCTGGATGTCTCCCACCAGCGCCTCGAGCACGTCCTCGAGCGAGAGCAGGCCGACCGTGGCATCGCCCGGGCCCTGCACCACCGCCAGATGGCGACGCGACCGGCGCATGGTCCGGAGGGCATCCTCGAGTGCGGCGTCGACCGGCACGACCGGCATCCGCCGGACGATCGACAGAGGGACGGGATGCTGGCGCGCCACCTCGGGCAGTTGCAGCATGTCCTTGGCGTGGACGAACCCGTCGATGTCGTCGATCGAGTGTCCGATCACCGGAAGCCGGCTGTGGCCGCTGGAGACGACCGTCCGCTCGACCTCTTCGACCGACTGCCATCGGTGCACCGTCACGACGTCGGCGTGCGGGATCATCACCGAACTGACCGGGCGTCGACCCAGATCGAGCGCTCCCGCCATGAGCGAGTGTGCGAAGTCCTCGATGATTCCCTCGTCTCGCGACAACCCCACCATCAACGCGATCTCGTCGGCGGTGTGCACCTCGCTGAGCTCGTCGCGGGGGACGACCCGGATCATCCAGAGCACCGCTCGCGCCGCTCCGTTGGTGAGCGCGATCAGCGGACGGGCGATCATGACGTAGATCCGGTAGGGGCCGGCCAGCACGAGCAGCGTCCGCTCGGGCCCGGCGATGGCCAGGTTCTTCGGCACCATCTCGCCCAGCACGATGTGGAGTGTCGTCACCAGGAAGAGGGTGATGGCCAGCGAGATCCCCGGCACCGCGCCGTGCGGCAGTCCGGTGGCGTCGAGGATCGGCTCGATCCAGGACTCGATCGCCGGCTCAGCCACGAACCCAAGGCCCAGGCTGGCCATGGTGATCCCCAGCTGCGCCCCGGCCAGCTGGAGGTTGACGTCGCGGACGGCGGCCAGGGCGGCGCTTGCGCTCGCCGATTCCCCTCGGCGGCCCGGGCCTCGAGGGTGCCCCGGCGGGCGGCGACGAGAGCGAACTCGACCGCGACGAAGAATGCGTTCGCTGCGAGGAGCACCACCGCGATCGGTCAGGGCCAGGGCGACCGGGAGCCCGGACGAGGCGAGGACACTCATCCGTCGTCACCCTCGGTGGGGCGAACCTTCGGCTCGGTGAGCCGGACGGCCGCGATCCGCAGTCGGTCCATGGCTGCGACCTCGACGATCCACCCCTCCTGATCGATCCGCTCCCCGACGACGGGAATGTGGCCGAGGCGGTCGAGCAGGAATCCGGCGATCGTCTCGTAGTCACCGTCCGGATACGTGAACCCGGCGGCCTCTCCACCTCGTCCCGGTGCAGCGAGCCCTCGAGCTCGTAGACGCCTGCCGGTCGCACCGGCGTCAGGGCCTGTGTCATGAGCGGATCGTGTTCGTCATCGATCTCGCCGACGATCTCCTCCAGCACGTCCTCGAGCGTGACGATGCCCGAGGTCCCGCCGTGTTCGTCGACGACCACCGCGAGCTGCCCGTCGCGTGAGCGCAGATCGGTCAGCAGCGACTCGAGGCCGCGGCTCTCCGGCACCGCCCGGACCTCGTACATGATCGTCTCGACGGGCGTGCCGGCCCAGCGCCGTCGCGGGGGACGTCGTAGGCGGCCTTGACGTGTGCCACGCCGACGACGTCGTCCAGGTCCGTCACGACCACCGGGAACCGGCTGTAGCCGGTCTCCCCCGCCTTGGCGACCAGGTCCGCCACGCTCTCGTCGGCCTCGACCGCCGTGACGTCGACCCGCGGGATGAGCACTTCGGCTGCGTCCTTCTCGGCGAACTGGATCGATCGGGTCAGCAGCTGGACGTCGCTGAGATCGATGCCTCCGCCCTCGCCCGACGAGCGGATCAGGAATTCGAGGTCTTCGATCGATCGCACCGAGGCGAGCTCCTCGACCGGTTCGACCCCCAGTTTGCGGACCGTCCAATTGGCCAGGCCGTTGAGCGCACGGCGTGAGCGGCCCGAACACCACCCCGAACCAGTGGGTGGTGGGCGAGGACCGCGGCGGGTGGGAAAGGGATGGGCGATGGCGACGGATCTTGGGCACCAACTCGCCCAGCACCATCTGGAAGCCGGTTGCGAAGACCAGTGCCAGCGCCACCGAGAGGCCCGTCCCGTTCACGCCCAGATCTTTCGAGCGGCCACTCGAGCAGGCCGGCCACCGCCGGTCCGGCGACGAAGCCCGAGGACCAGCGACGAGAGCGAGATGCCGAGCTGCGCGCCCGAGAGATGGAACGACAGCTCCTTCAGCAGCGACTCGCGACCGCGTGCCGTGCGGTTCCCGGCCCGGGACCGCTGCTCGACCCGCCCGCGATCGACGGCCACGAGCGCGAACTCACTGGCGACGAAGAACGCGTTGAGCCCGACGAGAATCAGAACGGCCAGAAGGCCAAGAGCAGTACTGATGCAGACCTACCGGGGCTGAGATGGACGGCCCGATCGTAGCTCCGCCGCCGCCGTATTCGCCGGAACGATCCGACCGCTGCCAACCTCTTCCCATCACGACCGACGCCTCTCGCCCACTCCCACGAATCCCGCTCGCACCGCTTCGAGCCGGTCTCGGTGGACCGCAACTACCCGCCTCCACGCCGCACGATCGACCCCGACTCCAGACAAGGGCTGGATCCGGCGCGTGCTGCCGGTCGCGCTGGCCCGGCCGTGGTTGGCACTGTTCTCGATCCTGGCCGCTCTGGTCGCGATGGGCACCTCGGTCGTGGCGCCGGCCGTTCTCCGGGCCGCGATCGACAACGCGCTCGAGGATCAGACCGAGCCGTTGGCCCCATACGTGTGGATGCTGGTCGGCCTGGGCCTGACCCGAGCGGTCCTGTCGTTCGTCTACCGGAACGGCCTGTTCCGGCTGGCGTACCACATCGAGGCCGATCTCCGGTCCATTCTGTTCGGCCACATGTCGCGGCCTGTCGTTCTCGTTCTACGACCGCGTGCAGTCGGGCCAGCTGATCTCCCGGGCCAACTCCGACATCCGGTCGGTGCAGATGATCCTGGCGTTCGCTCCACTGATGAGCCTGACCATCCTCAGCTTCGCTGGTCGCTCTCGTCTACATGCTGACCATCCACGTCGGGCTCACCATCGTGGCCGTGGCCACCCTGCCCATCGTCTACGTCGTCGGCGTCAAGCTGCGCAACGAGGTCTTCCCGTTGTCGTGGATCACCCAGGCTCGGATGGCCGACGTCGCCACGATCGTCGACGAGAACGTCAGCGGGGTTCGGGTCGTGAAGTCGTTCGCGGCCGAGGAGCGCCAGATCTCCGACGCTGGCCCGGGCGGCCGAGAAGCTGCGGTGGAGCACGGTCGAGACCGCCAAGGCCCGGGCCCGGTATGCGCCGGTGATGGAGAACCTGCCCCGGGTGGGTCTGGCCCTGGTGCTGCTGTACGGCGGATGGCTGGTCATCGAGGGGCAGCTCACGGTCGGCACGCTCGTCGCCTTCAACGCCTACATCCTGTTGCTGCAGACGCCGTTCCGTCTGCTCGGCTTCTTCCTGATGCTGGCCCAGCGGGCGGCCGCCTCGGCCGATCGCATCTACGAGATCCTGGACGAACCGGTCGAGATCGTCGATCGGCCCGACGCCGTCTCGCTCGATCAGCCGGAGGGGCGCATCCGGTTCGACCACGTGGGGTTCGCCTACGCCGGCCATGACCCGGTCCTGGACGGGCTGGACCTGGACGATCTCCCCCGGCGAGACCGTTGCGCTGGTGGGTCGGTCGGGTTCGGGCAAGACCACGGTGACGCGCCTGTTGGATCGCTTCTACGACGTGACCAGGGGGGCGATCTCCGTCGACGGCCACGACGTGAGGGACCTGACGCTGGCCAGTCTGCGACACAGCGTCGGCATGGTGCTGGACGAACCGTTCCTCTTCTCGGTCTCGGTGGCCGACAACATCGCCTACGGGCGACCGGACGCCTCCCGGTCGGAGATCGAGGCCGCCGCCCAGGCCGCGCAGGCCGACGAGTTCATCTGCGATCTGGAGGACGGGTACGACACGGTCATCGGCGAGCGCGGCTACACGCTGTCGGGCGGCCAGCGCCAGCGACTGGCCATCGCCCGCGCCCTCCTGGTGAACCCGCCGATCCTGGTCTTCGACGATGCCACCAGCGCGATCGACGTCAAGGTCGAAGAAGCGATCCACGCCGCCCTCGACGGCATGCTGGCCGATCGGACGACGATCCTGATCGCTCACCGGTTGTCGACGATCGCCCTGGCGGATCGGGTCGTCCTGCTGGAGGGCGGCCGGGCGGTGGCCACCGGAACCCACGCCGAGCTGATGGCCACCGAACCGCGCTATGTGGACGTCCTGGCCCATGTCGACGACGACGAGGCCGAAGAGGCGCGGGTATGAGCCGCGGCAACGACGAGCGACGGGCGGCCTGCGTGGCCGGGGAACACAGCGACGCAAGCATGAGCCGCGGCAACGACGAGCGACGGGCGGCCTGCGTGGCCGGGGAACACAGCGACGCAAGCATGAGCCGCGGCAACGAGGAGCGACGGGCGGCCTGCGTGGCCGGGGAACGCAGCGACGCAAGCATGAGCCGCGGCACCGAGGTGCGACGGGCGGCCTGCGTGGCCGGGGAACACAGCGACGCAAGCATGAGCCGCGGCACCGAGGTGCGACGGGCGGCCTGCGTGGCCGGGGAACGCAAAGGATGAGCTTCGGACCGCCGGCGGGATCGCCGATGGCGGGGCCCACGGGCGCGGCGACCAGCGCCGCCGCGGGCCTTCCGTTCGCCGGGGTGCCCGAGGAGTTGCAGGGCCGGGTCGAGAAGATCCTCGATCGCGAACCGGACCATCCGGAGCCGGAGATCGATTTCAGCCAGGCGGTTCCCGACGAGCCGCCGTTCACCCTCCGGTCCTTCCTCCGTCCGTACCGCGGTGGCCTGGTACTGGCCCTCGCGTCTGGTGATCGTCGAAACCCTGTCGCTCCAGGCCGGGCCGATCCTGACCCAGCTGGGGATCGACCGCGGCGTCATCCCGGGTGACTTCTCCGCCGTTGCGATCGCGGCCGGCGCCTACCTGGGCACGGTGGTCCTCAGCACGGGGGTCGGGGCCGCTCGCATCTCGTTCACCGCCCAACTGGGCGAGCGCCTGATGAAGGCCCTGCGCATCCGGGTCTTCTCCCACCTCCAGCGGTTGTCGCTGTCCTTCTACACGCAGGAGAAGGCCGGCGTGATCATGACCCGGATGACCAGCGACATCGATTCGCTGGCGGTGCTGTTCCAGGAGGGCCTGGTCAGCATGGCGGTCCAGGCGCTGACGCTGGTGACGGTCACGGTGGTGCTGTTCCTGTACAGCCCCACCCTGGCGGCGATCACGCTCCTGGTCGTGGTGCCCTTCACCACCGTGATGACGTTGTGGTTCCGCACCGCGTCGGATCGTGCCTATGGCAAGGTGCGCGATCGGATCGCCGCCGTGCTCAGCGATCTGAGCGAGAACCTGGCCGGGATCCGGGTCATCGCCGCCACCAACCGGCGGCGTCACAACCAGATCACCCACGACAACCTGGTGGGCGAGCACTTCGACGCCAATGCCGAGACGGCCCGCATCGGCGCCATCTACGGACCGACGGTCGAGGGCCTCGGCATCGTCGCCCAGGGAATCCTGCTGGCCGTCGGCGGGACCATGGTCCTGAACGACACCCTGACCCTGGGTGAACTGGTGGCCTTCATCCTCTTCCTCAACGCGTTCTTCGCTCCGATCCAGCAACTCGTGCAGCTCTACAACCAGTACCAGCAGGGCCAGGCGGCGATGACGAAGCTGCGAGGGCTGCTCGGCGTGGTGCCGTCGGTCGCCGAACGCCCCGATGCGCTCGTGTTGCCCGAGCTGCGCGGAGAGATCGCGTTCGAACACGTGTCCTTCGGCTACGAGCCCGACCGCCCCGTCATCACCGATGCGGAGCTGAGGATCGCGCCCGGGCGAGGTGTTCGCGTTCGTCGGTCCCACCGGCGCCGGCAAGAGCACGATGGCCAAGCTGGTCGGACGCTTCTACGACCCGCAGGCCGGTCGCATCACGGTCGATGGGCACGACCTGCGCGACGTGACGAAGGCCTCGCTTCGGTCGCAGCTGGGCATCGTTCCCCAGGAACCGTTCCTCTTCGCCGGGACGATCCGGGACAACCTGACGTTCGCCCGACCCGACGCGACCGACGAAGAGATCGCCGAGGCCTGCGATCTGACCGGGTTGACCGATCTGCTCGAGCGGCTGCCCGACGGTGTCGATTCGACCGCGCACGAACGGGGTGCATCGTTCTCGGCCGGCGAACGACAGCTGCTGGCGCTGGCCCGGGCCTTCCTGGCCCGACCCCGCGTGCTGATCCTGGACGAGGCGACGTCCAACCTGGACCTGAAGAGCGAGACCAAGGTCGAGCGGGCGCTGGACGTGCTGCTCGAGGGTCGGACCGCCATCGTGATCGCCCATCGCCTGGCGACGGCCATGCGAGCCGACCGCATCGCGGTGATCGACGAGGGCGGCGTCGCCGAACTGGGCACGCACGCCGAGCTGGTGGCCCGCGGTGGCCGCTACGCCGAGTCGTTCGCGACCTGGACCGCCCATGCGGAAGGCCACGCTGACGACGGGCGAATGGGGGAGGACGGCGCGGGGACGATAGACCCGTCCGACGGGGCCGGGCCGTGAGTCTCCTGGAGTGGGTCCTGGCCAACGCCGCCATGCTGGTGGGGTCGATCGTGCAGGGTGGCGTCGGGTTCGGGGGCAACCTGCTGGCCGTGCCGGTGCTGGTCCTGATCGAGCCCGAGCTGATCCCGGGCCCCGCCCTGATCGGTGCGCTCGTCCTCAACCTGATGATGATCGCCCGCGAACCCGGGGAGGGCGACTGGGCCCGCGTCGTCCCTGCGCTGGTCGGCCGGGTTCCCGGCTCGCTCATGGGAGCCGCGCTGGTCGCGACGCTGAGCACCGACGCGCTGACCTGGTTCTTCGCCTCGTCGATCCTGGTGGCCGTCGCCATCTCGGCATCGGGCCTGCACGTCACGCCCACGCGGGCGAACCTGTTCGGGGGAGGGCTGGCGTCGGGGTTCACCGCCACGTCGATCGCAGTCGGTGGTCCCCCGATGGCGCTGGTCATGCAATCGTCCGAGGGGCCGGTCGTCCGTCGGACCCTGGCCCGATTCTTTGCGGTGGGTGTCGGGTTCTCGTTCGTCGCGCTGGCGCTGTTCGGCGAGATGGGGACGGCCGACATCGGACGCGGCGCGGCGCTGGTGCCGGGAACGGCGATCGGGTTGCTGCTGTCCGGACGGGTGGCCCGGTTCCTCGACCGGGGGTACACCAGGACCGCCGTGCTGAGCCTGTCGGCGCTCGCCGCCGTGGCCGCCCTGGTCCGCGCCGCCCTCTAGCGCAGAGCCGATCTCATGAGCTTTCCGCGCTGAGAGAGCCACGGAAGTGCACGAGTGAGGGGCGAAAACGCTGCATGCGGCCCGCCCGGGGGTAGTGGACGGACCGCATGACAGGGAGTGGAGCACTGGTTGTGCGCTCGATCACCAGTCTGTTCCCGACGTCTCCCCGTCACATGAGCCACCCGACCCGTTCGTATGGGTTGAAATCCCCATACCACCCGTCTTCTACGCTCGGCGCCGTGCCCCCCGTCCCCACCACCACCCCGCCGGACCACGGGACCGTCCTGTCGTTCGAGGCCGTCACCGTGACCCGGGGCTCGACGACGCTGGTGGGGCCGATCGACTGGTCGGTCGCATCCGGTGAACGATGGGTCGTGCTGGGCGCCAACGGTTCGGGCAAGTCGACCCTGCTGGCGTTGGCGGCGCTGCGCACCCACCCGTCCACCGGATCGGTCACCGTCCTGGGCGAACGGCTCGGCACCACCGATGTCCGGCGCCTGCCGCGAGCGGATCGGCTACGGCGCCGAGGGGCTGGCGCAACAGCTCGAACCCGGCCTCTCGTTGCACGACGTGGTCGTGACCGGTTGGCACGCTGCGCTGGCTCCCTGGTGGCACACCTACGACGACGAGGCCCACGAGGCGGCCGCCGAGGCCTGCGAGCGCGTCGGACTGGCCGTCGACGGGCACCGCGCCTTCGGCACCCTCTCGAGCGGCGAGCGACAGCGGGCGCTCGTGGCCCGGGCGCTCGTCCGGCGTCCCGAGCTCCTCCTGCTGGACGAACCCGCGGCCGGGCTGGACCCGGCCGGACGGGAGGAACTGGTCGGCACGCTCGACCGGCTGGCCACCGAGCCCAACGCCCCGCCGCTGGTCCTCGTCACCCACCACCTGGAGGAGGTGCCGGAGGCCGCCACCCACGCGCTCCTGCTGCGCAACGCCGCGGTCGTTGCGTCGGGCCCGGTCGAGGAGGTGCTCACCGCCGACCACCTCAGCGACTGTTTCGGGCTCGCGCTGGCCGTCGGCCGGCATCCGGGAGCCCGGTCGGCAGCCGGGCGCTGGTGGTGCCATGCCGACGCAAACGGATCGCTGCCGCCCGCCCGCTAACCAGTGTCCGACATCAGTGCCTGCGGTCCAGCACCGACAGCACGGCCGCCCGGAGGACGGGATCGAATCGGTCGGGCTCGGTGATGGGCGCCCCGTGGCCGGCATCGACCTCCATGATCGGGACCCCAGCTTCCGGCCCGCGCTCCGCCGCCAGCGCAGAGGCGAGTCGGCGTTGCTCGTCAGGATCGACGGTCTCGTCGCGGCCGGTCACGACCACGACCGCCGGACACGTCGTCCGGCCGGCCGCCGCCGTCAGGTCGAACCCCGCTATGGAGCGGAAGAGACGGTGGAGATAGGCGCCGTCGGTCCGGCTCGCCTCGCCGGCCAGCCAGGCCGCGTGGGGCCGCAGGAGTGGGTCGGCCTCGGCCGCGGTCCGCAGGAATCGGGTGTACCCGGAGACGCCCGTCCCGAGATCCAACGCCCCGACCGCCATGGAACGGGCCGAGAAGAGCCCGAGGAGCAGTCGGCCGACCGGGGCCGCCATCGGTGTGCCGGCGGCGACCAGTCCCCCGTAGCGTTCGGGTCGCGCTCCCGGCCGCAGCCACGGCGACCACACCACCGAGCGAGTACCCCACCAGCGTCGGGCGCTCCAGTCCGAGCCGGTCTGCGACCGCCACCAGGTCGTCGACCAGCTGGTCCAGCGACGGAGCCGTGTCGGAACGGAAGCCGCGTCCATGGCCGCGCAGGTCGAACGACACGGTGTCGGCCACGTCGGCGAGGAGGCCGTGGGTCCGGAACCACATGGTGTCGCCGGTGTTGCCGGCGCCGTGGACCAACAGAACCGTCGGCCGGCCCGGCCGTTCGGGATCGGACCGGCGCCGCACCACCAGTTCGCCCCGCCCGGGCACCTCGATCACCTCCGCCGGAGGTAGCGCGGGAAGCCGCTGGCGCCCGTCACCCACGTCGGGAGGTCGGAACCGGGCGATCACCCGGCGGCCCGTGCCGCCACGTGGGTCGTCAGTCACCCGATCCGGCGCCGTCCGGTGCAGTGCTGGCGAGGAGGTCACCGGACCCGGTCAGCGACGCCAGTCGTGCCGTCTGCCGACGCGACGACATGGCGAGCAGCGGGTAGGGATTGACCGGCCGATCGCCGGGGTGGATCTCGTAGTGGAGGTGCGGCAGCCCGCCGGCCGCATTGCCGGAGTCGCCGACGTATCCGACGACCTGGCCGGCGGTGACCGGCCGGCCCTCGGCGATGCCGTCGGCGTAGCGGTTGAGGTGGGCGTAGTAGTGCTTCGACCCGCTCTGTCCCTCGATGTAGAGGGCCAGGCCGCCGCGTCCGCCATCGGCCAGGCGGCTGATGATGCCGGACTCCGCCGCCAGCAGCTCGGTGCCGGTGGGAGCGAAGATGTCGGCGCCCTCGTGCCAGTGCTCCCATGGCGTGCCCGGCCCCCGGGGGAACCCCCAACTGTCGATGAAGCTGTACCCCGACGCCACCGGAAAGACGAATCCGGGCACGTACGTGTCGGAGTTGGCGGCCCACACGTCGATCTCGAACTCGGCCTCGGCGAGGGTCAGCTCGCTGAAGCGCAGCCAGTCCCGGGCGACGTCGAGCTCACCCTGTAGATCGTCGAGCCGGGCGACCGCTGCGGCCACCACCGCACCGACCTCTTCGCGGAGGCCTTCGTACTCGGCCACGGCTTCGTGATCCTTCTCCAGCACCTGCTCGAGCATGACGATCTTGCTCACGACGTCGGCGATCGCCTCGGATCCCTGCAGGACCGCCAACGGAACGGGACGCCCGCGGACGTAGGCGTCGACCACCCGGGTCTCGAAGTCCCGGGTGGCGGTGAGGAGATCATCGGCCTTGGCCTTCTCGGCCGCTGCGAGCGCGCCGAGCTGTCGTTCCTCGACGGCGAGCGCGGCCTCGAGCCGGGTGAGGTCGCGCGTCGCGTTCTCGACTGCGACCGCGGCCTCGTTGCGACGACGGCGGGCCTGGCCGAGTGCGTCGCCGTCGGGCGTCGTGCGTCGGGTGAACTCGGGCTGATCGGCGTAGTACCCCGTGCGTTGGACGGGAGGTTCCTCGACGGGTGCGGTCGTGGTGGGAGCCAGCGTCGTGGGCGCAGCCGAGGGTTGGTTCGGGTCGGCGGGCGTCGGGAGCGGTTGCCCGGGCGGGGGTGGTGGCGGAGGCGCCGTGATCGGCGGGAGGACGGTGGTGGGCGGAAGAGTGGTGGTGGGACACGGCGGCAGCGTCGTCGTGGATCCGGGCAACGTGGTCGGTGGGACCAGCGTGGTGGTCGTGGGGGTGGACGCGTCGGGATCGGGGGGCGGCAGGCAGCCGTCGTCCTGGGCGTGGACCGCAGTCGTCGACATCGACGCCGCCGCAAGCGCGACTGCGCCGAGCGCCGCCCACGGAGCTCTGCGTCTGATCTTCATGCTGACCAATCTCTGGGCTGACTCGGTCTTCGGGCTGACCGAGTCGTTGAACTGCAAGCCAATCGACCACGCGGCGTGAGGGTTGAGGCACGGCGAGTGAATTCGCCACAGTATCCTCCGGGCCCGCCCATCGAGAACGTCAAGGGTTTCTCTCTTCCCGAACGCCCGGATCTTCCCGACCGCCCGGAGCGACCGCCAGCAGCACTCCATGACCGACGGCGATGCGGACCGGGCCGTCCCCGACCACGTTGGACATGCCGCGGCCGGTTCCGGGTGGCAGGGTCTCACGGTGGAGCGGCCACCGCAGTCCGTCGGTCTCGACATCCTCGGCCGGACCGTGCATGGGAATCAGGGACAGGAGACCGCCCGGCGGGAGGTCCAGCCGGCGCTCGCCCCTCACGACCCACACCGTCGCCGCTCCCATCCACGCCTCGATCCGCAGACCCGCGTATTCGGGCGACGCCAGCACCCCGAGGTTGCCCGCGAAGTGGTCGAGGCGGCCGCCGGACCCCCCGACGACCAGCACGGGCTCCGACCTCCGGTCGAGCGCCAGCTCCAGCGCGAGCTCCAGATCGGTTCGGTCCTTGTCGGGATCGTGACGGATCAGTTCGACACCGTCCGCCTCGGCCCGGCGGAGGCCGTCGACCGACACCGAGTCGAAATCGCCGACCCCGACGTCGACCGTCCATCCCGCCGCCCGGGCATGGTCCAATCCGGAATCGGCCGCGATGTGGAGCGCGGGATCGCCGCCGCCCTGATCGCCGATGTGTGCCCCCAGACCCCGGAGCCGCGTCGGATCGAGCGCCTCACCCCCACTCCAGATCACGGCCCTCCGGCTCAGGAACCGATGCCCTTCATCTTGGCGATGGTGCGCAACATGACCTCGTCGGCGCCACCACCGATGGACCAGAGCCGGGAGTCGCGGAAGTAGCGGGCCGTCCACGTCTCCTCGATGTAGCCGACGCCGCCGTGGAACTGGAGGCAGGTGTCGGCGACGCGACGGGCGACCCGAGCCGCTTTCAGCTTGGCGACGGTGGCGAAGTAGGTGGTGTCCTCGCCCCTCAGGTAGGCGTCGCAGCACGCGTAGTTGTAGTGCCGGACCATGTCGACGTCGGCGTGGAGGTCGGCCAGCTCGAACTGGATGTGCTGGAAGTCGGCCAGCGGTTGATCGAAGACCTTCCGTTCGCGGAGGTACTCGACGGTGCGCTCGAGCGCGACCTCCATCGACCCGACCGAGAGGTAGTTGGCGATCATGCGCTCGTTCTGGAACTGCATCATCTGCTGCTGGAACCCCTTGCCCTCGCCCCCGATGAGGTTGGCCGCCGGCACCCGGACGTCGTCGAACACCAGCTCGGCGGTGTCGGACGAGCGCTGACCGAGCTTGTCGAGTTTCTTGCTGACGCGGAAGCCGTCGAGATCGGTGGGCACCAGGATCTGCGACATCCCGCGATAGCCGCCTTCGTCGCTGGTGCGGCACAGCAGGCACAGCCAGTCAGCCTGCGTGCCGTTCGTGATGTAGAGCTTGGTGCCGTTGATGACCCACTCGTCGCCGTCCCGCACGGCCCGGGTGCGGATGGCGGCCACGTCGGAGCCGGCGTCGGGTTCGGTGACGGCGATGGCGGCCACGTGCTCGCCGGTGAGCGCCGGAACGAGATACTGCTGTTTGAGCTCCTCGGTGCCGAACCGGTGGAGGGAAGGGGTGGCCATGTCGGTCTGGACGCTGATGGCCATCGGCACGCCGCCACAGTGCATCCGACCGAGCTCCTCACCGAGAATCACCGTGTAGCTGTGGTCGGCCCCCTGGCCGCCGTACGCCGGTTCGTACTCCAGGCCCAGCATGCCCAACTGGCCCATACGAGCGAACACCTCGTGGGCCGGAAACGTCCCTTCTTCCTCCCACGCTTCGACCTGGGGATTCATCTCGTTGTCGACGAAGCTCCGTACGGTCTGGCGGAACATGTCGTGCTCATCGGTGAACTGCATGGTCTCGACGCTACCCGGCACCCTCGTCGATCGAGATGCCCAGCTCGGAGCAGACCCGCTCGATCACCCGGCGCAGCTCGGCAACCTCGCGGCGCAGTTCCTCGACACCCGGTTGCGAACGGTGGGTCGGCTCGGTCGGGGTCACCGAGGCGGCAGGCGACCGCCTTGCGTCACCGTGACGAGTCGCCGATCCCCGGATCTCGGCGCCCTCGGGATCGGCCAGCTCGGCGCCCGTCGGCTCGGGAGGCCCGCCCGGAGCGGCCGTGGTGACCCACCGATCCTCCTTCTGTCCCGGCCCGCGCCCGACCCTTCGCACCAGCGGAGGATCGCGACGAGCCAGATCGTCGAGCACCGCGTCGACCCCGTCGGTGGTGGCGAATCCGTGCGCCCGCTCGGTGCGGGTACGAAGCTCGCCCGCCGACTGCGGGCCTCGCAACAGGAGGACGCCCAGCACCGCCAGCTGGCTCGGATCGAGTCCCCACGCCTCGCCGACACAGTGCTTGTGCTTGAAGACCCGCTGGCCGGCACCGCGGATGGTGCGGGCCAGGCCCTTGTCGCGCAACGAGAGCACGGTGGCATCGACCAGCCGCTCGTCGTAGGCGACCACCGGATCCCGGGCCGTCTTCTGGTTGCAGGCCGTGCGGAGTCCGTTGGAGGACAGCGGATACTGCTCCGGGGTGGTGGCCGCCTTCTCGATCAGGCTGCCCAGGACCCGGCACTCCTCGGCGGTCAGCGGAAGCTCGTCCATCACGTCGAACACTATTTCCTCCGGCCCACTCCCGACCGGACCCCGTAGGTCATCGGACCCATTTTCGGCGACCCGAAGCGGTCGGACTCATCTGCGGGGGCCGGCGACCGACGGAGGGGCTTCCAGCGGGTGGACGCCGGACCTTTCGGCGTCGAACCGACCGAGCAGCCTCGCTGTCGGCCGGTTCGGCGTCGCACCCGGGCGTTGCTGGATCTGACGGGTCGTCAGCTACCGTGACCGGCCGTGGACATGAGCTTCTCCCCCGAAGACGAGGGGTTCCGTTCCGGGCTTCGCACCTGGCTCTCCGAGCAACTCAGTGGAAGATTCGCCGACATCCGCCACCGTGGCGGGCCCGGCGACGAGCACATGTTCATCGACGAACGCAAGGTGTGGGAGCGCTGCCTGGGTGAGTCCGGCTGGATCGGCATCGCCATCCCCACCGAGCTCGGCGGCCGGGGTCTGACCCTGAGCGAACAGATGATCTTCCACGAGGAGTACGCCCGGGCCGGCGGACCGGGTCGGGTCGGCATCGTGGGCGAGGGCCTGGTCGCTCCCACGCTGGTGCACTTCGCCACCCCCGAGCAGCAGCAACGGTTCCTTCCGGGCATCCTGGCCGGGACCGAGATCTGGTGCCAGGGCTACAGCGAACCCGACGCCGGGAGCGACCTGGCCAACCTGTCCACCCGCGCCGAACGGGACGGCGACGAGTGGGTCATCAACGGCCAGAAGGTGTGGACCTCGCTGGCCCACATCTCCGACTGGTGTTTCGTGCTCTGCCGGACCAACCGCGAGGCTCCCCGCCACCGCGGCATCTCGTACCTGCTCATCGACATGAAGACCGACGGCATCGAGATCCGCCCCATCCGGCAGATCACCGGCCACAGCGAGTTCAGCGAGGTGTACTACACCGACGCGCGAACGCCGGCCGATCTGGTCGTCGGCGAGGTCGACGGGGGCTGGAAGGTGGCCATGGGCACGCTGGCGTTCGAGCGCAGCACCCTCACCCTCGGTCAGCAGCTCGAGTTCCTCAACCAGTACGAAGCCATCGTCGAGACGGCGAAGACGAACGGCGCCATCGACGACCCGATGCTGCGCCAGGATCTGATGGCGGTGTGGACCGAGCTGCAGCTGATGCGCTGGAACACCCTGCGCACCCTGTCGGTGGACGAGAACGCCGAGCTGAACCGCGAGGCGATGATCGGCAAGCTCTTCTGGGCCAGCCTGCATCGCAGGATGGGTGAACTGGCCGTCGAGGTGGCCGGAGCGCAGAGCCTGGTCACCGAGCAGGCGGAGGGGTACGAACCCAACGCCGATCAGCGACTCTTCCTCTACACCCGGGCCGACACCATCTACGGCGGATCCAACGAGATCCAGCGCAACATCATCGGGGAGCGGGCGCTCGGCCTGCCCCGAGAGCCCCGCTGACCGACCCAAGGAGCCCACCATGGCCTTCCCGCCCCCGCCGTATCCGCCGGGTCGCGACCTCCTCGCCGACCGCACCGTGGTCGTGACCGCCGCCGCAGGCACGGGGATCGGCTACGCCGTCGCTCGTCGTTGCATCGAGGAGGGCGCGACCGTGTTGATCAGCGATCTCCACGAACGCCGTCTCGGCGAGGCGGCCGAGCGTTTGGCGGCCGAGACCGGCTCGACCCCGGCCACACTCGTGTGCGACGTCACCGACGAGGCGACCGTGCAGGACCTGTTCCAGGGCGCGGTGGAGCAGCTGGGCCGCATCGACGTGGTGATGAACAACGCCGGGCTGGGTGGCAACGCGCCGTTGCACGAGATGACCGACGACCAGTGGAACGTCGTCCTCGACGTGACCCTGAACGGCACGTTCCGCTGCACCCGGGCCGCGCTCGGCGTCATGTACGGCCAGGGGACCGGCGTGATCGTGAACAACGCCTCGGTCCTCGGCTGGAGGGCGCAGGAGCTCCAGGCCCACTACGCCGCCGCCAAGGCAGGCGTGATGGCGCTGACGCGATGCGCGGCGATCGAGGCGGCCGAACACGGCGTGCGGGTCAACGCGGTCGCGCCCAGTCTGGCCACACATCCGTTCCTGGAGAGGGTCATGCCGCCCGGGTTGCTCGAGGAACTCGAGGCGGCCGAGGCCTACGGACGCGGCGCGGAGCCCTGGGAGGTGGCCAACGTCATGGTCTTCCTGGCCAGCGACCTCTCGTCGTACATGACGGGCGAAATCGTGCCCGTGTCCAGCCAGCGCGCCTGAGGTGACCCGCACGGCCGCGATCGGTGCGGGGGTCGTGGTCATCCTCGTCGCCCTGATCGCCGCCTGGTTGGTGTGGCCGCGCGGGTCCACCCCGGTCACGCTCGAGGAGGCGCTCGCCGATCTCGAGGCGCGCCGGGAGGCCGACGCCGTCGCCGCGGCGACCGAGGCCGTGGCCCGGACGCCGGCGACCGGGGTCTACGAGTACACGGTTTCGGGCAACCAGTCGGTGGGATTCGGCGGCATGACCGACGAGGATCGGGTCATTCCCGACACGGTGAACGTCGGAATCGACGCAACCGCCGGTGGGTGCATGGAGGTCACCCTCAACCTGTTGGACCAGCACGTCGAACGGACCACGCTGTGCGAGGAGGGCGGCGTCGTGTCGATGGAGCGGCACCGCAAGGAGATGGAGTTCGGTCCGCTCTCCCCGACCATCGACATGACGTGCGACCCCGCCGTCGTGGTGGACGACCGCACACCGGGGACCCGTCGGGACCTCACGTGTGCCATGGACGTCTCGGTCGCCGTCGTGGCGACGGACGGTGAGGCGGCGGGTGTGGCCGAGGTCGGTTCGGTCGAGGACGTGGTCGTCGATGACGAGATCCGTCCGGCCCTGCCGGTCGAGATGACCTACACCATGGACGGGGGCATGGCCGGGTCGTGGACCCAGCACTACTGGTTGGACGAGGCCACCCTGCTCCCCCTGCGGATCGAGCGTCGCATGGACCTGAGTGGGCCGGCGTCGATCAGCGAGACGACGACGCTGCTCCTCACCGACCTGGAACCCGTCGCCTGACCTGGTTCGAGTACCTCTCCGTCAGCGGAACCGGTCGGGCAACAGTCCGGCGAGGTCGAGGCCGACGGGGTCGAAGCACGTCGGATCGGGGTGCCCGCCGACCACGAGGTCGGCCACCAGCCGGCCGGTACCCGGGGCGGTCTGGATCCCCGTCCCGCCCTGCCCGACGCACCAGACGAAGGCGGGTCGATCGGGCTCGGGGCCGACCACCATCGATCGGTCCGGGGCGAAGGTCCGGAGCCCGGCCCAGGCCGAGTTGACCGACCGGATCCCGAGAGTGGTGTGCTCGTTGACGCGCTCGATGGCCAAGGCCACGTCGAGCTCCTCGGGCTTCGCGTCACAGGGCTCCGACGGCGTCTCGTCACCGGGCGAGCACAGGAGCTGCGGGCCGTCGGGTTTCACGTACCACTCGTGATCGGCGTCGGCCAGCAGGGGCCATCGGGCCGATCCGTCGGGGCCGGTCACCATGCATGCGGTGCGGCGGAGCGCCTCGAGGCCGATCGGAGCGACACCGGCCCGTTCCGCGACCACGTCGCCCCACGCGCCTGCCGCGTTCACGATCACGTCGGCGCCCAGATGCGCGTCGGTGGTCTCGACGCGCCACCCGGTTCCGTCGGCGACGGCGGTGTCGATGCGCGCCGAGGTGCGGATCGACCCTCCGAGGCGCCGGAACCCGCGGACGAACGCCTGGTGGAGACCGGCCACGTCGATGTCGGCGGCGTCGGGCTCGAGCACGGCCCGGTGCACCCGGTCCTGCCGGAGCGCAGGGAGGAGCCGGAACGCTTCGGCCGGGTCGACTTCGGTGATCGTGTCGCTCACGTTCCGCCCCTCGGCCAACGTGCGGGAGATGGACTGGTCCTGGTCGGCCCGCCCGATCGTGAGGAGCGGCCGGGGGCTCAGCAGCGCGCCGTCGACCAGGTCGGCCGGCGGAGCGCGGAGGAAGTCCAGGCTGGCCGTGGTCAGCGGGCGGATGGCGGCCGCCCCGTAGTTCTCGATCAATTGGGCGGCCGAGCGTCCGGTGGTGTGCTGGGCCAGCTGCGCCTCGGCCTCGACCAGCACCACGTCGAGTTCGGGGGCGAGGTCGAGCAGGGCGTACGCCGCACTGATTCCGGCGATCCCGCCGCCGATCACGACCACACGTTCCGTCACGTTGTCACCGTAGACCCGAAGGGTGCACCCTCTCGGGGTCAGGCACCGAGAGGGTTCAACTCCCGGGGGGTCAGACCCCGAGAGGGTCAGACCCTGGTGCTCACGGCGCCGGATTGTCGCCGAACCGCGAGATGCTGCTGAGCTGCACCCCATGACGACCCCATCACCGAGCTGCGTCCGATGATCGGCGACCTGACCGACCGACCCGCCGTGGTCACCGGAGCCGGTTCCGGTATCGGTGCCGGCCTGGCGCTCGCGTTGGCCCGTCGCGGCGCCATCGTGATCACGGCCGACATCGAGGGGGCCAGCGCGGAGGCCACGGCGGCCGAGATCGTCGCGTCCGGCGGCCGCGCCGAAGGAGTCGCGCTCGACGTGACCGACGGCGCCGCGGTCGAGGCGCTGGCCGCACGGCTCGGCGACGACCTGGGGCCCGTCGCCGTGGTCTGCAACAACGCCGGCGTGTTCGCAGGAGGACTGGTCTGGGAGTCGACCGACGACGACTGGGAGTGGGTCATGGACGTGAACGTCCGCGGCATCGCCAATGGCATCAGGGCCTTCGTGCCCCGGATGCTCGCCGGCGGCCGGCCCGGACACGTCCTGAACACGGCATCGTTGGCCGGGATGGTCTCGGCGCCGCTGTCGGGGGTCTACGTGACCTCGAAGTTCGCGGCGGTCGGACTCACCGAAGCGCTGCATCACGACCTGACCCTGCAGCCGGACCACCAGGTGGGAGCGTCAGTGGTCGTCCCCGCCGCCGTCGACACCGGGATCGGCAAGAGCGAGCGCAACCGGCCGGCCCATCTGGCCGAGCGGGCCGAGACCGAGTCGGTGCGGACCGTGGGCCAGGCCTTGGAGGCGACCGCCGCCGGCGGGGCCGACCCCCGGGTCGTGGCCGAACGCATCCTGGAGCAGGCCGAAGCCGGTCGGTTCGCCATCTCCACCAACGACGCATACGCCAAGCACATCACCCTCGCCAACGAGGATCGCCTGGCGCAGCGACCACCCACCTTCCAGATGTACGAATAGCGGGCACGGGGACCCCGACCCGCGGATGGCGAAGCCACCCACTCCACCATCTACGCTGGCTCGATTCCCCCCAGCCTCGAGGAGCCCCCGATGTCAGAAGCCGTGATCGTCTCGACCGCCCGCAGCCCCATCGGGCGGGCCCAAAAGGGATCGCTGGTCGACGTCCGGCCGGATGACCTGCTGACCACCGTCATCAACGCCGTCTTCGAGAAGGTGCCCTCGCTGGACCGCAACCTGGTCGAGGACCTCATCCTCGGCTGTGGCCAGCCCGCCGGCGAATCCGGCTACAACCTGGCCCGCGTGGCCGCCGTCATGGCCGACATGCCCGAGGTGCCGGGCGTGACCGTCAACCGGTACTGCTCGTCGTCGCTGCAGACCACCCGCATGGCCGCTCATGCCATCAAGGCCGGCGAGGGTGACGTCTTCCTCTCGGCCGGCGTCGAGACGGTGAGCCGCTACATCCACGGCATGGCCGACGGCGGCCCCACCAACCCCGCCTTCGCCGACGCCGGTGATCGCACCGCCAAGGCCGCCGAGGGCGGCGCCGGCGCCTGGACGCCGCCCGCCGGTCTGCCCGACATCTACATCGCCATGGGCCAGACCGCCGAGAACGTGGCCTCGTACAAGCAGGTCCCCCGGGAGCGCATGGACGAGTACGCCGCGCTCAGCCAGCAGCGGGCCGTGACCAACCAGCAGAACGGGTTCTTCGACGGCGAGATCACCCCCATCACCACCCCCGATGGCACCGTCGTCAGCAAGGACGACGGCCCCCGAGAGGGCACCACGGCCGAGAAGCTGGCCGGGCTCAACCCGGTGTTCCGGCCCGACGGCGTCATCACCGCCGGCAACGCGTGCCCGCTCAACGACGGCGCCGCCGCCGTCATCGTCATGAGCGACACCAAGGCCAAGGAGCTGGGTCTGACCCCGCTGGCCCGCGTCGTGTCCAGCGGTGTCTCCGGCCTGAACCCCGAGATCATGGGCCTGGGTCCCATCGAGGCCAGCAAGCAGGCGCTGGCACGCGCCGGCATGACGATCGACGACATCGACCTGGTCGAGATCAACGAGGCGTTCGCGGCCCAGGTCATCCCCAGCGCGGACGAGCTGGGCATCCCGTGGGAGAAGCTCAACGTCAAGGGCGGGGCCATCGCTTTGGGGCACCCGTTCGGCCAGACCGGCGCCCGCATCACCACCACCCTGCTGCACGCGCTGGAGGACGAGGACAAGCAGTTCGGCCTCGAGACCATGTGCGTCGGCGGCGGTCAGGGAATGGCCATGATCTTCGAGCGCCTGTCCTGATCGACCCGCACATCTGATGCGCGTCCTGGTGACCGGAGCGTCCGGGTACGTCGGCAGTCACGTCGTCGCCGCCCTGGCCACCTCCGGCCATCCGGTGCGCGGCCTGGTGCGCAGTCCGGAGAAGACCCGGCGCGTCCTGGCCCGCCACGGCAACCCCGCGATCGACGTCGTCCGGGGTGACATGACCGACCGCGCCGCAGTCGCCGAGGCGATCGACGGCTGCGACGCCGTCGTTCACACCGCGGCGGTCGTCGCACTGGACCGGGCCGGAGCGGCCGCAGCTGCGGACACCAACCAGCGCGGTGCCGAGGTCGTCCTGGGCGAGGCCGCCCGGGCCGGGGTCGAGGTCGTCGTGCACCTGTCCTCTGCGGCGGTCTTCTCGCTCGCCGACGGTGCGCCGATCACCGAGGCCACGCCCCTCACCCGGGCCGCCGGCGGCTACGCGGCCTCGAAGGTGGCCATCGAGCGGTTCGTCCGCGGCATGCAGGCCGCCGGCGCACCGCTCACGTTGCTCTACCCGGTCGGGATCTACGGCGGGATCCCCGTCGAGGTCGATCAGACCCACGAGGCGCTGGCGTACTGGATCAACGATGCCACCCTCAACACCTCGAGCGGTATCAACGTCGTCGACGTGCGCGACGTGGCCGACGCCGCCGTGCGGTGCCTCGAGCGCAACGTGGTCGGCGACCGCATGATGATGTCGGCCGGCTTCGTTCCCTGGGCGGAGATGGGTGGCCTGCTCGACGAGCTGGTGCAGGGTGAGGTGCCGCGGGTCCGCATCCCCGGAGCGGTGCTGCGCGGGATGGGCCGGGCGGTCGATCGCGTTCCTGCACTGGGGAAGCCCGTGGCCTTCCCACTCACCCACGAGGCCATGACCTACGCCACGAAGAACGTCGTCACCGACGGCACCCGAGCGACCGAGGTACTCGACCTGGAGTACCGCCCGGTTCGCAGCACCCTCCACGACGCGCTGCGGTGGCTGGCCCGGGAGGGCCACCTCGATCAGGACTGGCCCGGCCTGGCGGAGTGAGCACCCCCCAGCCGGGTAGGACGGCCCAGGCCGCTGAGCCAGACGGCCCATGGGAATCCGTCACGGAATCGTCATCATCGTGCGAATGCACACGTCAACGGCGACGACCCGCACCTCCTCCACCCTCGAGCGCACGCCGTGCCGCCACTGCGAGGGCCTGAGCCAGGGCAAAGCCGAGCGCTGCCACTTCTGTGGCCGCTGGCTCCTGAAGGTGGCCGAGCTGGTCAGCTGACCTGCTGCTCGTCTCGACCCGGACGAGCCGACCGAACCCGGGGGGTCAGGCCCGACGGTGGGTCCCTGCTACCTTTCGGCGATGCGGCATCGACGGCCCGTCACGGCCGCGCTCCTTGCGTTGGCATTCGCCCTCACCATCGCGGCCTGCGGCTCTTCGGACGACTCCGAAGCCAGCGACCCGGCCGAGTCGTCCATCGACGCCGAGACGACATCCGGTGACACCGGCGAGACGACGACCGGAGAGTCCGAACCCGACGACGCGGGTGACGAAGGCGATGCCGGTGCGGCCGTCGCGGTCGGATCCGGGACCGTCACCATCGACGGCGTCGAGAACACCGGGTTCGAGGGTGAATGTGAGATCTCCCGGGCCAACGGGGCAGAGCCGGTGGGCGATGTCTCAGCCGGGGAGCTCGATCTCGTCGTGGCCGTGGACAACGTCGCATCCGGCCCGGCCCAAGAGATGAACTTCGTCCTGACCGGCAGCAGCGGCATCTTCTCCGTCTCTACCCCGGACCGCTCGTCGGGAACGATCGACGGCATCGCCTATGTCGGCGAACCATCGGAGAGCGCGGCGGTCGTCGAATTCAGCGGAACGACCGACGACGGTCGAGCCGTCGTGGCCCAACTCGGGTGCAGCCTCTACGAGATCTAGTCCCACCGACGTCAGCGCGGATCGTCGGCCCCGACCATAAGATCGCCGCGTGCGCTACGGGGTGACCATGTTTGCCACCGACCGGTCGATGGACCCGGTCGGGCTCGCCGTCGAGGCCGAGGCGCGGGGCTTCGACTCGCTCTACCTGCCCGAGCACACCCACATCCCGGTGAGCCGTCGCACGCCCGCGCCGACGGGTGATGCCGAGCTCCCCGACGAGTACCGGCGCACGCTCGACCCGTTCGTCGTCCTCGCCGCCGCGGCCCAGGCGACCGAGACGCTGACGCTCGGCACCGGGATCGCGCTGGTCGCCCAGCGCGACGCCATCACCACGGCGAAAGCGGCGGCCACGCTGGACCGGCTCTCGGGCGGGCGATTCGTCCTGGGCATCGGCTTCGGCTGGAACCGCGAGGAGATGGCCGACCACGGGATCGACTACGGCCGCCGGCGGGCGGTGGTCCGCGAGACGATGCTCGCGATGAGGACGCTCTGGTCCGACGATGTGGCCGGCTTCGACGGCGAGTTCATCTCGTTCGAACCCAGCTGGCAGTACCCCAAACCCCACCGGACCGGTGGACCGACCGTGCTGCTGGGCGGGGGCGCCGGCCCCAAGCTGTTCTCCCACATCGTCGAGTACACCGACGGATGGATCCCCATCGGCGGTGCCGGACTCACCGCCGCGATCCCCACGCTGCAGCAGCAGTGGACCGACGCCGGCCGCGACGTCGGTGACCTCCACGTGGTCCCGTTCGGGTCGCTCCCCAGCCCCGAGAAGCTCGAGCACTTCGAGCGGATCGGCGTGACCGAGGTGGTGTTCCGACTGCCCTCGGCCGACCGCGACACCGTGATGCCCATCCTCGAGCAGCAGGCCGAGCTGGTCACGACGATCTGAGCGGGCGGTCCAGCTGCGGTACGCCGTCGAGCGCCGCAAGCCAGCGCATGGCTCGGGCCGCGGGATAGGAATCGGGAAGGCGTCGAGCAAAGCCGCCGACGGGCTCCATCGGATGGTCGCTCCGGTGGTATGCGGCCCAGTAGCTCACCACGCGCTGCTGCTGCAGCGACCACCATCCCGGATTCGCTGCGACGAGCCCGCCCAGCGCCGATCGACGAACGTCGTCCTCGGGCACGAGGCGGAGTTGAGCGAGGACGACGTCGTGGATCTCCATGACCGGCTCCCCGAGCGGGGCGAGCAGGTAGGCCAGCGCCCAGGGCAACTCCTCCCGGGCGAGATCCGGCAGCACCCGCGCACGGAGAAACCCGTCGTGGTGGCGGGAGAGAAGGCAGCGGCCGATCAGCGCTTGGAGGCCATCGAGCGACGCGAGCCGTGCGAACGCCCGCTCGTCGAAGGACACACGCGTCGGGATCCGAATCGGTCCCCCCGGCACGCGGAGCCGGTCACCGTTCCGCCCTTCGTGCTGCCGGGGTCCGAGATGCACGACCACGGCGTCGACGTCGTCGGCGTACGCGGTCGGAACGCCGTCCAGGAGGTACTGGTGCGGCGAGACCGACCCATCGCTGGCCATCGATGAGATGTCTCGCCACGCCGAGCTCACGCGATCAGGATGCCAGGGTGAGACACCGGTCGTCCGCGGTTTCGTCGGGCCCGGCGGCTAGAGCCGTTCGATGATCGTGACGTTGGCCTGGCCGCCACCCTCACACATGGTCTGCATGCCATAGCGGCCGCCGGTGCGCTCCAGCTCGTTGAGCAGGGTGGTCATGAGGCGCGCCCCGGTGGCCCCGAGCGGATGGCCCAGGGCGATGGCACCGCCATTGACGTTGGTCTGCTCGTGCGGGTAGCCGGTCTCGGCCAGCCAGGCCAGGACCACCGACGCGAACGCCTCGTTGATCTCGACCAGGTCGATGTCGTCGAGCGACATGCCCGACTTCTCCATCGCATACGCGGTGGCCGGGATGGGTGCGGTCAGCATCCAGACCGGGTCGTCGCCCCGCACGCTCAGATGGTGGATGCGGGCCCGGGGGGTGAGCCCGTGCTGCGCCACCGCCTGCTCGGAGGCGATCAGCAGCGCCGCCGATGCGTCGCTGATCTGGCTGGCCAGCGCTGCGGTCAGCCGACCGCCGTCGACCAGCGTGGGGAGCTGCGCCATCTTCTCGATCAAGCCGCCGCGCCGGGGGCCCTCGTCGGCCACGACCTCGCCGAACGGTGCGATCTCGTTCTCGAAACGGCCCTCGTCGATGGCCCGGACGGCCCGTTCGTGGCTCTCGAAGGCGAAGGCCTCCATGGCGTCGCGGGTCAGATCCCACTTCTCGGCGATCATCTCGGCCGACCGGAACTGGCTGATCTCCTGGTCGCCGTACCGCTCGAGCCAGCCGCTGGAACCGGAGAACGGATCGGTGAAGCCGTACTGCTCCCCCACCAGCATCGCCGCGCTGATCGGGATGCTGCTCATCTGCTGGACGCCGCCGGCGACGACCAGGTCGGAGGTCCCGCTCATGACGGCTTGGGCCGCGAAGTGGACCGCCTGCTGGCTGGAGCCGCACTGGCGATCGACGGTCGTGCCGGGCACGTGATCGGGAAGTCCGGCGGCCAGCCAGCACGTGCGGGCGATGTCGCCGGCCTGGGGGCCGATGGTGTCGACACAGCCGAAGACCACGTCCTCGACGGCGCCGGGGTCGACCTGGGTGCGGTCCATGAGCGCCTTCAGCGAGTGGGCGCCCAGGTCGGCCGGATGGACCTCGCTGAGTCCGCCGCCGCGCTTGCCCACCGGGCTGCGAACCGCGTCGACGATGTATGCCTCGGCCATGGTGACTCCTGGGGGTGTTCCGGAAACGCCGACGACGGTATCGCGGGCGCTCGTCACCCGACGATCCCGACCGGACGCTCGGTGGTGCGGGGCGGACGGTAGCTCGACCGGCACGGGGGAACGGCCATCGCGACGATCAGCATGCCCCAGCTGGGCGAGACCGTCACCGAGGGCACGGTCACGCGCTGGCTGAAGACCATCGGTGACGGGTCGCGATCGACGAACCGCTCCTCGAGGTCTCGACCGACAAGGTCGACACCGAGATCCCGTCCGCTGCGGCAGGCGTCCTCCGTGAGATCCTCATCGCCGAGGGCGACACGGTCCCGGTCGGCACCGCGCTGGCCCGGATCGGCAACGGCACCGAGGGCACCGGCGACCGAGGGAGCGGCGGGCTCCGACACCGTGGCGAGCACCGACCGGACCACGAGCGCCGACTCGGGGCCCGATCCAGCCGATGGGCCGCCGGCCGCGGTCGACGAGCCGGCCGCTGCCGAGGCCGTCGTCGACGTGCGGGACGACGCCCCCGCCCCGAGCCGCCCGGCCCGTGCCACCGGGTCGGCGACCTTCCTCTCGCCGGTCGTGCGGCGGTTGCTCGAGGAGCACGATCTGGATCCCTCCGACGTCGAGGCCACGGGTGCGGGTGGCCGCCTCACCGCGGCCGACGTCCGGGCCCATGCCCGAGCCCACGCTCCGCCACCCCCGTCCGGCGGGCCATCCCGTGCGCCGGAGCCGGCGCCGCCGGGCTCCGGACCGACGACCGCTTCGCCGCCGCGGGCCGACTCGCCCCCTCCCGCCGACACCGACGAGGTCATCCCGTTCTCGTCCATCCGGCGACGCACCGCGGCCCACATGGTCACCTCGCTGGCCACGTCGGCCCACACCCTCGTCGCCGTCGAGGTCGACTATCACCGCGTCGAACAGACCCGACCGCGGACAAGGAGGCGTTCCGGGAGCGGGAAGGCGTCGGACTCAGCTACCTCCCGTTCATCGCCCGCGCGGTCGTGGACGCCATCGGCGAGTACCCGGCGATCAATGCTTCGGTCGGTGACGACGAGCTCGTCGTCCACCACTACATCAACCTCGGCATCGCCGTCGACCTCGACTTCGACGGGCTGATCGTGCCGGTCGTCCGCCGGGCCCACCATCTCCGTCTGGCGGCGCTGACCCGAGCGATGGCCGATCAGGCCGCCAAGGCTCGTGCCGGGGCCCTCTCCCCCGACGACGTCACCGGCGGCACCTTCACCATCACCAACGCCGGCGGCTACGGCACCCTGCTGACCACGCCCATCATCGCCCAACCCCAGGTGGCCATCCTGAGCACCGACGGCATCGCCATGCGCCCGGCGGCCGTCCGCCAAGAGGGCGGGGCCTGGGGGCTGGCCGTCCATCCGCTGGGCAACCTCGCGCTGTCGTTCGACCATCGGGCCTTCGATGGTGCCTACGCGTCGGCCTTCATGGCCCGGGTCCGCGAGGTCCTGCAGGACCGGGACTGGGCCGCCGAGGTCGGGACGTGACCGAAACCCACCGGGGCGTCCCCGTCACCGAACTGATCGAGGACTTCCGGCGCATGTGCGTCTCCCGATCGCTCGACGATCGCCAGCTCGCGATGCAGAAGCAGAGCCACGTGTTCTTCCAGATCTCGGGAGCCGGGCACGAGGCCGTGTTGCTGGGCCTGGCCCGATCGCTGCGACCCGGCTTCGACTGGTTCTTCCCGTACTACCGCGATCAGGCGCTGATGCTCGGACTGGGCGTGTCCCCGTACGAGATCATGCTGCAGGCGGTGGGTTCGGCCGACGATCCGGCCTCGGGCGGACGCCAGATGCCCGCCCACTGGGGGTACCCGACCCTCAACGTCGTCACCCAGACCAGTGCGACGGGCAGCCAGTGTCTCCCCGCCGTGGGCTGCGCCGAGGCGGCCCGGTACATCTCCCGGCGTGGCCTCCCGGGCACGCGGGCCCACGGCGACGAGCTCACCTACGTGTCGTTGGGCGAAGGCGCCACCTCGCAGGGCGAGTTCTGGGAGAGCCTCAACACCGCGTGCACCCTGCACCTGCCAGTGCTGTATCTGGTGGCCGACAACGGCTACGCCATCTCGGTGCCGTCCAGCGACCAGGCCCCCGCCCCGATCTCCGAGCTGGTGCGCGGGTTTGCGGGCCTCGAGGTCCACCGGCTGGACGGCACCGACTACATGGAGGTCAGGGAGCGAGGGGCGGAGATCGTCGCCCACATCCGCGCCGGCGTCGGTCCCGCGTTGATCCACGCCGACGTGACCCGGCCCTACAGCCATTCGGGCGCCGACACCCAGAGCAAGTACCGGCTCCCCGAGGAGCTGGCCGAAGAGGCCGAGCGCGGCCCCATCGTGCGCATGGAGCGCGAGCTGCTCACCGCCGGCATCCTCGACCAGACCGGTATCGACGAGATCCACGCCGAAGCGAGCCAGACCGTCTCCGAAGCGGCCACCCGGGCGCTGGAGGCCCGTCGGCCCGATCCGGCCGACGTGACCCGCCACGTGGTGGCCCTTCCCGACCTGCCCTACCGGGCCGAGCCACCACCGCCGGCCGACCCGGACGAGGATCCGGTCACGCTGGGCGAATCGATCTCCCGCTGCCTCCACGAGCTGATGGAGTCCGACGAGCGCATTCGCGTGTTCGGGGAAGACGTGGCCGACGCCCGGGAGGCGCTCATGGCCGACCTCGAGGGCAAGGGTGGGGTCTTCGGGACGACCAAGGGCCTGCAGCGGACCTTCGGCGTGGCCCGGTGCTACAACACGCCCCTGGCCGAGGCGAACATCATCGGCCGGGCGATCGGCCAGGCCGTCCGGGGCCTGCGGCCCTGCCCCGAGATCCAGTTCTTCGACTACATCTGGACCGCCATGCAGCAGATCAAGACCGAGGCGGCCACCATGCGGTGGCGGTCCAACGGTCGGTTCCACTGCCCCATGGTGATCCGTGTGCCCATCGGCGGGTACCTCCAGGGTGGGTCGATCTGGCACTCGCAGTGTGGCGAGGCGATCTTCACCCACGTCCCGGGGCTGCTCGTGGCGTTCCCGTCCTGCGCCCGCGATGCCGCCGGCCTGTTGCGGGCCGCGTTTCTCCACCAGGACCCGGTCCTGTTCCTCGAACACAAGCACCTGCTGCGACAGCCCTACGCGAGGGACCCCTACCCGCCGATCGACTGGGTCCTGCCGTTCGGCCGGGGCGAGATCCGCCGCCCGGCTCCGACGTCACGGTCGTGTCCTGGGGCGCCACGGTGGAGAAGTCGCTGGCCGCCGCCGGTCGGGACGGCGCCCCGTCCGCCGAGGTGATCGATCTGCGCACGCTCGCCCCGTGGGACCACGAGCTGGTGGCCGAGTCGGTGGCACGCACCAACCGGGTGCTCGTCGTGCACGAGGACGTGGTCACCGGTGGGTTCGGCGCCGAGATCGCGGCCTGGATCGCCGAGGAGCTGTTCTCCGAACTGGACGCGCCCGTCCGCCGCATCGGCGCGCTCGACACCCACGTGCCGTACGCCCCGGTGCTCGAGAACGCCGTGCTGCCCCAGGTCGACGACATCGCCGCCGCCCTCACCGACCTCGCCACCTACTGAACCCTCTGGGGGTCAGGCACCCGGAGGGTTCACCCTGACGCCGCTCCCCGCCGCCGTCGAACCTGAACCCTCTCGGTGCCTGACCCCGAGAGGGTTCAGGTTTCAGAGGATCTGGCTGAGGAACAGCTTGGTGCGTTCCTCACCGGGGTTCTCGAAGAAGTGCTCGGGTGTCCCGACCTCGATGATCAGGCCCTCGTCCATGAAGATCATCCGGTCGCCCACCTCGCGGGCGAAGCCCATCTCGTGGGTGACCACGATCATCGTCATCCCCTCCTGGCCAGGTCCTTCATCACGTCCAGCACCTCGCTGACCAGCTCCGGGTCCAGCGCGGAGGTGACCTCGTCGAAGAGCATGAGCTTGGGCTCCATCGCCAGGGCGCGGGCGATGGCCACCCGCTGCTGCTGCCCGCCGGAGAGCTGACCCGGGTACTTCGACGCCTGATCGAGGATCTGGACGTGCTCGAGCAGGTCGAGCGCCTGCTGCTCGGCCTCGGCCTTGGGGATCTTCCGGACGTTGCGGGGCGCCAGCATGACGTTGTCGAGCACCGACAGGTGGGGGAACAGGTTGAAGCTCTGGAAGACCATGCCGGTCTCGCGGCGGATCTCCTGGATGTTCCGGATGTCGCGACTCAGTTCGATGCCGTCGACCACGATGCGGCCGGCATCGTGCTCCTCGAGCCGGTTGATGCAGCGGATGAGGGTGGACTTTCCCGAGCCCGACGGCCCGATCACCACCACCACCTCCTGGCGGCCGACGACCATGTTGATGTCGGACAGCGCCTGGAAGTCGTCGAACCACTTGTCCATGGCCTCGATCTCGATGATGGCCTCGCCGGTACCAGCCGCCTTGGTGGCGTCGGCGAAGACCTCGGTGGTTGCGTCGCTCATCGTGTCCCGACTCCCAGCTTCTTCTCGACCGCTGGCTCTCGCGACTCATCGTGTACGAACCCACCCAGAACAGCAACGCTGTGATGGCGAGGGTCTCACCGATCAGGCCCTGCCCCCGGAAATCCTCCTGCGCCGGGATGGCAGCGGCCACGTTGGCCATCTCGAACAACCCCATGGCGGCGCCCGCCAGTGTCG